>CP053688.1:3905445-5207261 GCA_013200995.1 Arthrobacter citreus
TTTCAGGACCTGAAGCTGATATTAAAGTAGGTAACGCTTTACCACTTGTAAACATTCCAGTAGGTACTACAATTCACAACATCGAGTTAAAACCAGGTCGTGGAGGACAATTAGTACGTTCAGCTGGTACTTCTGCACAAGTATTAGGTAAAGAAGACCGTTATGTACTAGTTCGTTTAAACTCTGGTGAAGTACGTATGATCTTAGCTACTTGCCGCGCGACAGTAGGTCAAGTAGGTAACGAACATCACGAACTTATTAACATCGGTAAAGCAGGTCGTTCTCGTTGGATGGGTAAACGCCCAACTGTACGTGGATCTGTAATGAACCCAGTTGATCACCCACACGGTGGTGGTGAAGGACGCTCTCCAATCGGACGTAAATCACCAATGTCTCCATGGGGTAAACCAACTCTTGGTTACAAAACTCGTAAGAAAAACAAAGCGTCAGACAAATTTATCGTTCGTCGCCGTAAAAAATAACGCGGTTGTGCTACGGTTCACCAGAACCGTAGGTCAATCACGAAGGGAGGTACCACAATGGGACGCAGCCTGAAAAAAGGTCCATTTATTGATGATCACTTATTAACTAAAGTTGAGAAATTAAACGAAACTGACTCTAAGCAAGTTGTAAAAACTTGGTCACGTCGTTCGACTATTTTCCCACAATTTATCGGACATACTATTGCAGTATACGATGGTCGTAAACACGTACCTGTATATGTATCGGAAGATATGGTAGGTCACAAACTTGGTGAATTTGCTCCAACTCGTACTTACAAAGGTCACGATGCGGATGACAAGAAAACTAGAAGATAATGAGAGGAGGCACTCCAATGCAAGCTAAAGCTGTACTGAGAACAGTTCGTATCGCTCCTCGTAAAGTTCGTCTAGTAGTCGATTTAATCCGAGGTAAACAAGTGGGCGAAGCGATCGCAATCCTTCGACACACACCGAAAACTGCTTCTCCTGTTGTAGAAAAATTATTAAAATCTGCTATTGCTAACGCAGAGCATAACTATGATATGGATGTTAATAACTTATACATCGAAAAAGTATTCGTTGATGAAGGTGCTACTTTAAAACGTTTCCGCCCTCGTGCACAAGGACGTGCTAGCGCAATCAACAAACGTACAAGCCACATTACAATCGTGGTATCAGAGAAGAAGGAGGGATAATCGATGGGACAAAAGGTAAATCCAGTCGGACTTCGAGTTGGTATTATTAAAGATTGGGAATCTAAATGGTACGCTGAAAAAGACTACGCTGATCTTTTACATGAAGATATCAAAATTCGTGAGTACATTAGCACTCGTTTAAAAGATTCTGCTGTATCTAAAGTAGAAATCGAAAGAGCTGCTAACCGTGTAAACATCACTGTACACACTGCAAAACCAGGTATGGTAATCGGTAAAGGTGGTTCAGAAGTTGAAGCTCTTCGTAAAGCTTTAAACAAACTTACTGGCAAACGTGTTCATATTAACATCATCGAAATTAAAAGAGCAGATCTTGATGCTAAATTAGTAGCTGAAAACATCGCTCGTCAATTAGAAAACCGTGTTTCATTCCGTCGTGCTCAAAAGCAAGTACTTCAACGTGCTATGCGTGCTGGTGCATTAGGTATTAAAACACAAGTTTCTGGTCGTCTTGGCGGAGCAGATATTGCTCGTTCAGAATCATATAGTGAAGGTACAGTGCCACTTCATACATTACGTGCGGATATCGATTATGCAACTGCAGAAGCAGATACAACATACGGTAAACTAGGCGTAAAAGTATGGATCTACAAAGGTGAAGTTCTTCCTACAAAAAAGAAAGCTTCTGAGGAAGGAGGAAATTAATTATGTTAATGCCTAAACGTGTTAAATATAGAAGAGAACATCGTGGAAAAATGCGTGGACGTGCCAAAGGTGGTACTGAAATTGCATTCGGTGAATTCGGTTTACAATCAACTGAAGCTTCTTGGATTACTAACCGTCAAATTGAAGCAGCGCGTCGTGCAATGACTCGTTACATGAAACGTGGCGGTAAAGTATGGATTAAGATCTTCCCTTCTAAACCTTACACTGCAAAACCTCTTGAGGTTCGTATGGGTAGTGGTAAAGGTGCTCCAGAAGGTTGGGTTGCAGTTGTTAAACCTGGCAAAATTATGTTCGAAATCGCTGGTGTATCTGAAGAGATAGCTCGTGAAGCACTTCGCTTAGCTGCTCACAAATTACCAGTTAAATGTAAATTCGTAAAACGCGAAGACAATGGTGGTGATTCTAATGAAAACTAATGAGATTCGCGATCTTACTACTGCTGAAATTGAATTAAAAGTGAAATCTCTTAAAGAAGAGTTATTCAACCTTCGTTTCCAATTAGCTACAGGTCAATTAGAGAACACTGCGCGTATTCGTGAGGTTCGTAAAGGTATTGCTCGTATGAAAACTGTAGTACGTGAAAGAGAAATTAACTCTAATAATTAATAATGAGGGGAGGTTTGCACAGTGAGCGAACGTAACCAACGTAAAGTTTACACAGGACGTGTAGTTTCTGACAAGATGGATAAGACAATTACTGTTGTAGTTGAAACTTATAAAACACATAAACTATACGGAAAACGCGTTAAATATTCTAAGAAATATAAAGCGCACGATGAGCTAAACGCTGCAAAAGTTGGCGATATCGTAAAAATCATGGAGACTCGTCCATTATCAGCTACAAAACGTTTCCGTTTAGTTGAAATCGTACAAGAAGCTGTTATTATCTAATAGATGATCGGATATCATTCTTAATCCGAAAGGAGGTCAATTTGACATGATCCAACAAGAAACTCGTTTAAAAGTTGCTGACAATTCAGGTGCTCGTGAATTACTTACTATTAAAGTATTAGGTGGTTCAGGCCGTAAAACTGCAAACATTGGTGATATCATCGTTTGTACAGTAAAACAAGCAACACCAGGTGGCGTTGTTAAAAAAGGTGATGTAGTCAAAGCTGTTATCGTTCGTACGAAACGTGGTGTTCGTCGTCCAGATGGTACTTACATCCGTTTTGATGAAAACGCAGCTGTTATCATTAAAGATGATAAGAGCCCACGTGGTACTCGTATTTTCGGACCAGTTGCACGTGAATTACGTGATAGCAACTTCATGAAAATCGTATCATTAGCTCCAGAAGTACTTTAATTAATGTACTTTAATAAATACTTCAGAAAGCCTTATTAAGGAGGTGCACGAAGAAGATGCATGTAAAAAAAGGTGATAAAGTTCAAGTTATCTCTGGTAAAGACAAAGGAAAACAAGGTGTGATCCTTGCTGCTTTTCCAAAGAAAAACCGCGTACTTGTTGAGGGTGTTAACATCATTAAAAAACACTCAAAACCTACTCAAGCTAACCCACAAGGTGGCATCATCGAGAAAGAAGCACCAATCCATGTTTCTAATGTTATGGCATTAGATCCAAAAACTGGAGTACCTACACGCGTAGGTTACCAATTAGTGGATGGTAAAAAAGTACGTATTGCAAAAAAATCAGGCGAATTACTTGATAAATAATAGAAATTTATGAAAGGAGGTCAACTGAATGAACCGCCTAGTCGAGAAATATCAAAATGAAATCACTCCTGCTCTTGTGAGCAAGTTTAACTATAAATCAGTTATGCAAGTGCCAAAAATTGAAAAGATCGTCATCAACATGGGTGTTGGTGAGGCTGTTTCAAATTCAAAAGCATTAGATACTGCTGTTGAGGAATTAACTTTAATCGCAGGTCAAAAGCCTGTTGTAACTAGAGCTAAAAAATCAATCGCTCAATTCCGTCTTCGTGAAGGAATGCCTATCGGTGCGAAAGTTACATTACGCGGTGAGCGTATGTACGAATTCTTTGAAAAATTAGTTGCTGTAACTTTACCTCGTGTACGTGACTTCCGTGGGATCTCTAAAAAGTCATTCGATGGCCGTGGAAACTACACATTAGGTGTTAAAGAGCAATTAATCTTCCCAGAGATTGATTATGATAAAGTAAACAAAGTACGTGGTATGGACATCGTTATTGTAACTACTGCAAATACTGATGAAGAAGCTCGTGAAATGCTAACATTATTTGGAATGCCTTTTCAAAAATAATGAAAGCCAGCGCTAAAGAAGAGGAGGCGAAAACGTGGCTAAAAAATCAATGATTGCGAAACAAAAACGTGCTCAGAAATTTAAAGTACAAGAGTATACACGTTGCGAACGTTGCGGACGTCCACACTCAGTATTACGTAAATTTAAACTTTGCCGTATTTGTTTCCGTGAACTTGCTTATAAAGGACAAATCCCTGGCGTTAAAAAAGCTAGTTGGTAATTCAATAGATATTAGGAAGGAGGTTATCTGAACATGGTCATGACAGATCCTATTGCAGATATGCTTACTCGCATTCGTAATGCGAACATGGTACGTCACGAGAAATTAGAATTCCCAGGTTCTAACCTAAAGAAAGAAGTTGCTGAAATTCTAAAACGTGAAGGTTTCATCCGTGACGTTGAGTACATTGAAGATGATAAACAAGGTATCATCCGTATTTTCTTAAAATATGGTGTGAACAACGAACGTGTTATCACTGGATTAAAAAGAATCTCTAAGCCTGGCTTACGCGTTTACGCGAAAGCTGACGAAGTACCTCGCGTACTTAACGGTTTAGGTGTTGCAATTATTTCAACATCTAAAGGTGTAATGACAGATAAAGAAGCTCGTCAAGCTAAAACTGGTGGCGAAATCTTAGCATACGTTTGGTAATAAAACACAGAGAGAATGGAGGTGTAGTGAATGTCTCGTGTTGGTAAAAAAGAACTTGTAATTCCTGCTGGAGTTACTCTTACTAATAACAACAATACTATTACAGTAAAAGGACCTAAAGGTGAGTTAACTCGTACTTTTAGTCCTGATATGACAATCGAATTAAACGAGAATGTATTAACAGTTGCACGTCCAACTGATAATAAAGAGCACCGTGCTCTTCATGGTACAACTCGTGCTATCTTAGGAAACATGGTTGAAGGTGTAACTAATGGTTATACTCGTAACCTTGAACTAGTTGGGGTAGGTTACCGTGCAACAAAAACAGGTGACAAACTTGTTTTAGCTGTTGGTTTCTCTCACCCAGTTGAGATCACTCCTGAGAATGGTGTTGAAATCGAAGTACCTTCAAATACTAAAATCAGTATTAAAGGTATCGACAAAGAACGTGTAGGCGCACTTGCTGCTTACATCCGTCAAGTACGTCCACCAGAGCCTTACAAAGGTAAAGGTATTCGTTACGAAGGCGAAATGGTTCGTCGTAAAGAAGGTAAAACTGCGAAGTAATCTATAACTAGATAAGAGAAAGGAGTGACCAAGATGATCTTTAAGGCTGATAAAAATGCAGTACGTAAAAAAAGACATGCTCGTGTTCGTACTAAATTATCTGGTACTCAAGAACGTCCACGTTTAAACGTTTATCGTTCAAACAACCATATCTATGCTCAAATCATTGATGATGTTAATGGTGTTACATTAGCAAGTGCATCAACTTTAGATAAAGAATTAACTTTAAATGGTACTGGTAATATCGATGCAGCATCTTTAGTAGGTGGATTAGTTGCAAAACGCGCTACTGAAAAAGGTGTTACTGAAGTTGTATTCGACCGCGGTGGTTACTTATATCATGGTCGCGTAAAAGCTTTAGCTGAAGCTGCTCGTGAAGCTGGTTTACAATTTTAATAAAAGAAGGAGGGACATACATGCGTCGCATTGATCCTAATAAATTAGAGCTTGAAGAACGCTTAGTTACGATCAACCGTGTTGCTAAAGTTGTAAAAGGTGGACGTCGTTTCCGCTTTGCAGCATTAGTAGTTGTTGGTGACAAAAACGGTCATGTTGGTTTTGGTACTGGTAAAGCTCAAGAAGTACCTGATGCAATCCGTAAAGCTGTTGAAGATGCTAAGAAAAATCTAATTAATGTACCAATCGTTGGAACTACAATTCCTCACGTAATTACTGGTCGTTTTGGAGCTGGTGAAGTATTCTTAAAACCTGCTTCTGAAGGTACTGGAGTTATCGCAGGAGGTCCTGTACGTGCGGTATTAGAACTTGCTGGAGTACATGATATTTTATCTAAATCTCTTGGTTCAAACACACCGGTAAACATTGTACGTGCTACTATCGAAGGTTTAAGTAACTTGAAACGTGCGGATGAAGTTGCTAAATTACGTGGTAAATCTGTAGAAGAATTACTAGGTTAATAAGGAGGGATAACGATGGCTAAACAGTTAGAAATTACCCTTACTCGTAGTGTTATTGGTCGTAAACAAGATCAAATAGCAACAGTTCGTGCTTTAGGAATTACTAAAACAAACCAAACTGTTGTTAAAGAAGATAACGCTGCAATGCGTGGGATGATTAACAAAGTTTCTCACCTTGTATCTGTAAAAGAAATTTAATGAAACATGAATAAGTAAGGAGGTGCCCTAATGAAACTTCATGAATTAAAACCTACAGAAGGTTCTCGTAAAGTATCTAAACGTATCGGTCGTGGTATTGGTTCTGGTACTGGTAAAACTGCTGGTAAAGGTCATAAAGGACAAAACGCTCGTTCAGGTGGCGGTGTTCGTCTTGGATTTGAAGGTGGTCAAACTCCTTTATTCCGTCGTTTACCAAAACGTGGTTTCACTAACATCAACCGTAAAGATTACGCAATCGTTAATGTTGAAACGTTAAACCGCTTCGAAAACGGAACTGAAGTAACTCCTGAGTTACTGATTGAAACTGGTATTGTTCGTAAAGAATTATCTGGTATTAAAATTTTAGGTAATGGTAAGTTAGAAGTTAAACTTACTGTTAAAGCTCACAAGTTCTCATCTTCTGCAGTAGAGGCAATCGAAGCAGCTGGTGGAAATGCTGAGGTGATCTAAAATGTTCCGGACAATCTCCAACTTTATGCGCATTGCAGATATTAGAAAAAAAATATTCTTTACGTTATTAATGTTAATTGTATTTCGTATTGGGACGTTTATACCTGTTCCAAACGTCAACGCTGAGGTTTTAGCTTCTCAAGATAGCTCATTGAGCGTATTTGGAGTTCTAAATACTTTCGGTGGAGGAGCTCTTAAACAGTTCTCGATTTTTGCAATGGGTATAATGCCTTACATTACTGCTTCAATCATTATCCAGTTACTTCAAATGGACGTAGTTCCTAAATTAACTGAATGGTCGAAGCAAGGTGAGATTGGTCGACGTAAACTTACTCAACTGACTAGATACATCACAATTATTCTCGGTTTTGTAGAAGCAATTGGGTTATCAATAAGTATGAATAATGTTACTGGCGGAATGTTAATAGAAAATCCAGGTTGGTCAACCTATCTTTATATAGCAATTGTACTAACAGCTGGAACATCTTTCTTATTGTGGTTAGGTGAGCAGATTACTGCTAAAGGTGTTGGGAACGGTATATCAGTTATCATCTTTGGTGGTATAGTTGCTGCTATACCTAATACAATGAACCAAGTCTATCAGCAACAATTTAAAGGTGCTGGAGACGCGCTATTCTTAAATATTGTTAAAGTTGGCTTAGTGTTTTTAGTTTTACTATTAGTAATCGTAGCTGTAATTTACATCCAACAAGCTAATCGTAAAATTCCAATTCAATATGCTAAACGTAACAATGGTAATAATAGTTATGTCGGAGGACAATCAACTCACTTGCCATTAAAAGTAAATGGTGCTGGGGTTATTCCGGTAATCTTCGCTGTTTCATTTTTAATCACTCCATCAACAATCGCTTCGTTTTTACCTAGTAACAACGTAACTGATTGGATTAAAACGCATTTTACGTATAACAATCCATGGGGAATGGCATTTTATTTAATCTTGATCATTGCATTCACTTATTTTTATACATTTGTTCAGGCTAACCCAGAACAAATGGCTGAAAATTTACAGAAGCAAGGTGGCTATATCCCAGGCATTCGCCCAGGTAAAAGCACTCAAGAATATATCATTAAAGTCTTATATCGCTTAACTTTCGTAGGAGCTATTTTCTTAGCTGTCATCGCTTTATTACCAATTGTATTTGGTAAAATTGCGAACTTACCACCTTCAGCTCAAATTGGAGGAACAAGTTTACTAATCGTAGTCGGAGTTGCACTTGAAACAATGAAACAATTAGAAAGTCAGCTTGTTAAGAGAAACTACAAAGGCTTTATTAAAGATCGAGCGTAGGGAATTGATAATTTTCCCTATTGCTCTCCTAATTTAGAGGAGGATTAACCATGAATTTAATTCTAATGGGACTTCCTGGTGCAGGCAAAGGCACACAAGCTGAGAAAATTGTCGAAAAATACGGCATTCCTCATATATCTACTGGCGATATGTTCCGTGCAGCGATTAAAGACGGCACAGAACTAGGTCTTCAAGCAAAATCGTTTATGGATCAAGGTCATCTTGTTCCCGATGAGGTAACAATTGGTATTGTACGTGAACGATTAGCTAAAGATGATTGCCAAAACGGTTTCTTATTGGATGGCTTTCCTAGAACAGTTGCGCAGGCTGAAGCACTAGAAGAGACTCTGAAAGTAATGAATCGTAAAATTGACTTCGTGTTAAACATTCATGTAGACCAACAACTTTTAATTGAACGTTTAACAGGTCGTCGTATTTGCAAAGACTGTGGAGCTACTTATCACTTAATTTTCAATCCTCCTGTTGAAGAAGGTATTTGCCCAAAATGTGGTGGAGAACTTTATCAACGTGCGGATGATAATGAAGAAACAGTTGCGAACCGTCTTGAAGTAAATATCAAACAAACTCAGCCTTTACTTGATTTTTATAATAACCTTGGTTATGTAAAAACAATTGAAGGTGAACAAGAGATTAACAAAGTTTTTACGGACATTGATAATCTTTTAAAAGAGTTAGTTTAATAATTGAACGATAGGATCGTCGTTCCATGCGTATGACGTTTTGTCATTTCGTCAAAACTGATACTATTATTTAAAAGCTTAAACTTAGCTTTGCTTGGAACGATTGATATAACATAGGTCTTTTGTAGGCCAAAAAATCTCCAACTTATCAGAGCACTTTGGCTTAATGTTCCTAAGCGTATGTTTGCCTACAAGCAAGCTACTGATTTGAAGAAAGGAGAATGCCCTAATGGCGAAAGATGATGTAATTGAAATTGAAGGTACCGTTACGGAAACACTTCCGAATGCGATGTTCAAAGTTGAATTAGAAAATGGTCATGTAGTTCTTGCACACGTTTCTGGTAAAATTCGTATGAACTTCATTCGTATTCTTCCAGGTGACAAGGTAACTGTTGAACTATCTCCATATGATTTAACTCGTGGCCGTATTACGTACCGTTTTAAATAATAAATATGCACTCCGTAATCTACAAGGAGGTTGAAATCATGAAAGTGAGACCATCAGTAAAACCAATCTGTGAAAAATGTAAAGTTATCCGCAGACGTGGTAAAGTAATGGTAATTTGTGAAAATCCAAAACATAAACAAAAACAAGGTTAATAAAGAAGGAGGTGCACTAGAATGGCTCGTATTGCTGGTGTAGATATTCCTCGCGACAAACGCGTGGTTGTTTCTTTAACTTATGTATACGGAATCGGTCGTGCAACTTCTGAAAAAATCTTAGCTGAAGCTGGTATTTCAGAAGACACACGTGTACGTGATTTAACAGAAGAAGAATTAGGTAAAATTCGTGAATTAGTCGACAAGTTAAAAGTTGAAGGGGATCTTCGTCGTGAAGTTTCTTTAAACATTAAACGTTTAATCGAAATCGGTTCATATCGTGGTATTCGCCACCGTCGTAACTTACCTGTTCGTGGTCAAAACACTAAAAACAATGCTCGTACTCGTAAAGGCCCACGCCGTACGGTAGCGAACAAGAAGAAATAATATTTTTTAAGTAAAGGAGGGTATTCAACATGGCACGTAAAACAAATGTACGTAAACGTCGTGTGAAAAAGAATATTGAAGCTGGTACAGCTCATATTCGTTCAACTTTCAATAACACAATCGTAACAATCACTGATGTTCATGGTAACGCAATTTCTTGGTCAAGTGCTGGAGCATTAGGTTTCAGAGGTTCTCGTAAATCTACTCCTTTCGCTGCACAAATGGCTGCTGAAACTGCTGCTAAAACTTCTATGGAACATGGTTTAAAAACTCTTGACGTAACGGTTAAAGGTCCGGGTGCTGGTCGTGAGGCTGCTATCCGTGCTCTTCAAGCTGCTGGTCTTGAAGTAACTGCTATTAGAGACGTTACTCCAGTTCCACATAACGGATGCCGTCCACCAAAACGTCGTCGTGTATAATTTGTCTGTATAAATTTTCAAAAATTGTCTATAATGGATTATGATATATGTTTGGCAAATATTAACAGACATCTCTTGTTGTGCACAATTAGGAACTGCCTAATAGGGACTTTCGGTTAGCATCGTCTAACCGAGGGTTTCGACGTTTTGAAGGAGGGTTTAAAAAATGATTGAAATCGAAAAGCCGAAAATCGAAACGGTTGAGATCAGTGACGATTCCAAATATGGTAAATTCGTTATTGAACCACTTGAGCGTGGATATGGTACAACGCTGGGTAACTCCTTACGTCGTATCCTTTTATCCTCACTTCCTGGTGCCGCTGTAACTGCTATTCAAATTGATGGCGTGTTACATGAGTTCTCTACAGTTGAAGGTGTTGTAGAAGACGTTACAACAATTATTCTTAATGTGAAAAAACTTGCTCTGAAAATTTATTCAGATGAAGAAAAAACATTAGAAATTGATGTACGCGGAGAAGGACCAATTACTGCGGCCGATATTACGCATGATAGCGATGTTGAAGTTCTAAATCCAGATCTTCATATTGCAACTCTTGCTAAAGATGCTCATTTACGTATGCGTCTAACTGCTAGACGTGGACGTGGATACATCCCTGCAGATGGTAACAAAAGAGAGGATCAAGCAATAGGTGTTATTCCTATCGACTCGATTTACACTCCAGTGTCTCGTGTCACATACCAAGTTGAAAATACACGTGTGGGACAGGTTTCAAATTTCGATAAGTTAACACTTGATGTTTGGACTGACGGAAGCATTGGACCTAAAGATGCAATCGCACTTGGTTCAAAAATTCTTACTGAACACTTAAACATTTTTGTAGGTTTAACTGACGAAGCTAAAAATGCAGAAATCATGGTCGAAAAAGAAGAAGATCAAAAAGATAAAGTCCTTGAAATGACGATTGAAGAACTTGATCTTTCTGTTCGTTCATATAACTGCTTAAAGCGAGCAGGTATTAATACAGTACAAGAGCTTGCTAATAAGACAGAAGAAGACATGATGAAAGTACGTAACTTAGGTCGTAAGTCTTTAGAAGAAGTAAAACATAAGTTAGAAGAGTTAGGTCTAGGCCTACGTAAAGAAGACTGATTGTAGCTTCGATAAAGGGAGAGGCGTTCTCTTCATGTCTATATGACCCAATTTTGATACTACTTACAAAGGAGGGAACTAGAAATGGGATACAGAAAATTAGGACGTACTAGCTCACAACGTAAAGCTATGTTACGTGACTTAGCTACTGACTTAATCATTAACGAACGTATTCAAACAACTGAAACACGTGCGAAAGAATTACGTTCAGTTGTTGAAAAAATGATTACTTTAGGTAAACGTGGAGATTTACATGCTCGTCGTCTAGCTGCTGCTTACATCCGTAATGAAGTTGCTAACGCTGAAACTAATCAAGACGCTTTACAAAAGTTATTTGCTGACATCGCTCCTCGTTACACTGAGCGTCAAGGTGGATACACTCGTATCGCAAAAATTGGTCCTCGTCGCGGAGACGCAGCACCAATGGTTGTTATCGAATTAGTATAATATTCGTATACAAAAGGGCTCGACGTTTCTTGTAAACATGTCGTTGCCCTTTTTTTCTGTTTACTTTTAGACTATTATATATCTATAAACAATGAGAAATTATAGGTGAAATAATGAGAAAAGATAGTATTAAAGTAGATAACATATCTTTTAAATACCCACAGGCACAATCGAATGCAGTTCATTCTGTATCATTTAACATAAAGGAAAATGAATGGATTGCAATCGTTGGTAGAAATGGGTCGGGAAAGTCAACATTAGCAAAACTTTTAAATGGATTAATTTTACCCGAAGATGGCCAAATAGTGATTGATGAGGAGATTACCTTATCAGAGCAAACAATATGGGATGTTCGAAAGAAAATAACGATGGTATTTCAAAATCCTGATAACCAATTTGTTGGGACAACAGTAATTGATGATATAGCATTTGGATTAGAGAACCATGGTGTCGATAAAGCAGAAATGGATCGTCGCATCGAAGAGGTTCTTAATATCGTCAAAATGAATGATTTTAAACTTCATGAACCACATTCACTTTCTGGAGGCCAAAAGCAAAGAGTAGCGATAGCAGGGTCATTAGCGATTCAGCCTAGTATATTAATATTGGATGAAGCTACTTCAATGTTAGATCCCTTTGGAAGAAAAGAAGTAATCGAAACTATTCGTAATTTACATAAGGAAATTAATATGACAGTTATTTCGATTACACATGATATAGAAGAAGCTATACATGCAGACCGTATTTTAATTATGCATGATGGTCATTTAGTTCAAAGCGTCACTCCAGAAGAGCTTTTAAAGACAGAGTTTTCACTAGAGTCGCTTGGATTAGCATCTCCTTTTACAAATAACCTTTCTAATTTATTGATAGAAAAAGGTTTACCTTTGAGACAAGACCATCTAGAGCAAGAAAGCTTGGTGAGCGAATTATGCAAATTACTTTTGAAAAAGTAGGATATACTTATCAGCCGAAGACACCTTTTGAGCATCGTGCTCTTTACGATATAGATGTAACGATACCTGATGGGGCTTACTACGCTGTAATTGGTCACACAGGCTCAGGTAAATCTACCTTTCTGCAACATTTAAATGGCCTCTTACAACCAACTGAGGGAATCGCCAAAATAGACGATATAACCCTTGTATCAAATAAGAAAAACAAAAATTTAAAATCATTAAGAAAAAAAGTAGGATTAGTATTTCAATTTCCAGAACAGCAATTGTTTGAAGAAACCGTTGAAAAAGATATTTGCTTTGGTCCGATGAATTTTGGTGTTTCTGAAGACGAAGCCAAAAAAAGAGCAAAGTATTTAATTGAAAAAGTAGGGTTAAGTGAAGATTTTTTAATGAAGTCACCATTTGAGCTGAGTGGTGGTCAAATGAGAAGGATTGCCATAGCTGGAGTATTAGCAATGGAACCGGATGTACTTGTATTAGATGAACCGACTGCTGGACTTGATCCTAGTGGCCAAAAGGCTTTAATGGATATGTTTTATGAGTTACACAAAGAAAAGGGGCTTACGATCATTTTAGTGACCCATAGCATGGAAGATGCAGCAAGGTATGCTGATACGATCCATGTGCTTCAAAAAGGTACTACATACTTAAAGGGAAGTCCTTTAGAAGTATTTTCATTCGAAAGTGAATTAGAGGAAATTGGCTTACAAATACCACTTTCTTTAAAATTCCATCAAGAGTTAAATCAAAAATTAGGTATTAACGAAAAAGCAACAAGCTTAACAATAGAACAACTCGCTGATTATATAGCGAGTCTTTATAATGGGGAAACAACATGAATAGTCTAATAATCGGAAAATATATACCAATCGATTCACTCATTCATCGTCTAGATGCTAGAGCAAAACTTCTAACAATGTTTTTATTTATATTTATTGTTTTCTTTGCAAATAATTTTGTTACTTACGGTGTTTTATTACTATTCTCGATTATCACAGTATCACTTTCGAGAGTACCGCTTAATTATTATTTAAAAGGATTAAGAGCAATTTGGTTGTTAGCAGCATTTACGTTTTTATTGCATGTGTTTACAAATAAAGAAGGACCTTTAATTTATCATTTCGGTTGGATTGAAATCCATAAAGAAGGTATTATCCAAGGGATTTATATATCGGCGAGATTTTTTCTTTTAGTTTCAATTACAACATTACTGACATTAACAACAAATCCAATCGAAATTACTGATGGACTAGAGTCATTATTTAACCCTTTTAAGAGATTTGGTCTACCAGTGCATGAAATGGCTTTAATGATGTCTATTTCATTGCGATTTATACCAACGCTTATGGAAGAGACCGAAAAGATTATGAAGGCACAGTCATCAAGAGGAGTGGATTTCTCATCGGGTCCAATAAAAGACAGATTAAAAGCGTTAGTCTCATTACTTGTCCCGTTATTTATCCATTCATTTAAACGAGCTGAAGACTTAGCAGTTGCGATGGAAGCTAGAGGTTACCAAGGCGGAGAAGGACGATCAAAGTTTCGGGTAATGAAGTGGCATTTTCGTGATACAGCATGCTTACTTGCATTACTGGTTTTATTTTTATTATTATTGTTTTTACGTAAGTGATGGGGATTGATAAGTTATGAATCGAATTAAATGTATAATTTCATATGATGGCACTTTATTTAGTGGATACCAAGTTCAACCAAACCAGAGAACCATTCAAACTGATATTGAAACAGTTCTAACTAAAATGCATAAAGGGAACCCTATAAGAATCCATGCCTCAGGTAGAACAGATACTGGCGTACACGCAGTGGGCCAAGTTATTCATTTTGATAGTGAATTTAATCTTTTACCTGAAGCATGGAAGAGAGCCTTAAATGCACAACTACCTAAAGATATTTATATTAAATCGGTAGAAATTGTTGATGACAAATTTCATTCTAGATTTGATGTTGTTCGGAAAGAATATCGATACTTTATTTGGAATGATAAGGACGAAAATGTTTTTTCAAGAAATCAGCATTATTTTTTCCCATTTGAGCTAGATATTGTTAAAATGCAAGAGGCACTTAATTCTTTATTAGGTACTCATGATTTTAGTTCATTTTGTGCAGCGAATACCGATATAAAGGAAAAAGTACGCACTATATACAAAGGGACCATTAATAAATCAGAGCAAGGAATTGTCATTGCTCTTGAAGGAAATGGATTTCTATATAATATGGTAAGAATAATTGTTGGAACACTAATTGAAGTTGGTCAAGGAAAACGCGAGGTAATTAGTGTGAAAAACGCATTATTAGCATGCGATCGAGCCAAGGCTGGCAAGACTTCACCGCCTAATGGATTATTTTTATGGAAAGTTGATTATAACAACTAATCCTGGTGTAACATTTGCTTGACATTAGAAGGTAGAAAGTTTAATATTAAATACGGTATTGTTTTAAGAACCACGATTAGCCCCGGAACCAGTCGTGTTATAGATAAACAATAAAAACAATTTTACTTTATGTATATTGTATTAGGAGGAAATTAGAATGCGCACAACTTATATGGCAAAAGCTAGCGAAGTTGAACGTAAGTGGTTCGTTGTAGACGCTGAAGGAAAAACTTTAGGTCGTCTTGCAACTGAAGTAGCTACTTTACTTCGCGGTAAGCACAAACCAACTTTCACACCACACGTTGATACAGGTGATAACGTAATCATCATCAATGCTGAGAAAGTTGAATTAACAGGAAACAAATTAAACAATAAAATTTACTACCGTCACACAATGTATGCTGGTGGTTTAAAAGAGCGTACAGCTTTAGAAATGCGTACTAACTACCCAGTTAAAATGCTTGAATTAGCTGTTAAAGGTATGCTTCCAAAAGGACGTCTTGGACGTGCTCAAGTTAAAAAATTACACGTGTATGCTGGTAACGAGCATCCACACCAAGCACAAAAACCAGAAGTTTACGAACTTCGCGGATAATTATAAAAGGAGGGCATTCACATGGCACAAGTACAATACTATGGCACAGGACGTCGTAAAAGCTCAGTAGCTCGTGTACGTTTAGTTCCTGGCGAAGGACGCGTTATCATTAACGGTCGTGATTTTGAAGATTACATCCCATTCGCTGCATTAAGAGAAGTTGTTAAACAACCACTTGTTGCAACTGAAACTTTAGGTAGCTATGATATTTTAGTAAACGTTAACGGTGGTGGATACACTGGTCAAGCTGGTGCAATTCGTCACGGTATCTCAAGAGCTTTATTACAAGTTGATCCTGAATACCGCGGAACTTTAAAACGCGCTGGATTATTAACTCGTGATGCACGTATGAAAGAGCGTAAAAAATACGGTCTTAAAGGTGCACGTAGAGCTCCTCAGTTCTCAAAACGTTAATTTTTATATACGTTCAAAACTCCTTTCCACAATGTGGACAGGAGTTTTTTTATTTTTTAATACTTTTCACTAGTATTAGGACTTTCTTGATTACTGTCCTTTCTAACGTTCGTCAATTTATTGTCCCTCCTATTCATACATCGCCGAAGCATTTTATGAAACTTTTTCAAATAATTTCAAAAGTCCTTGTAGGTTTTTGTATTGTTTTGTAGGTTTACATATAGAATTAGGTAAGTATTTCATCCAAAAGTTTGAAAGCGTTAACAAGGGGGATTTATATATGAAAAAATTTGGTTTAGCTACTCAAATTTTTATAGCGTTGATATTAGGTATTATTGTTGGGGCACTAGTATATGGAAATGAAACGGCCACTTCGTATATTCAGCCGATCGGTGATATTTTCATTCACTTAATTAAAATGATCGTTATGCCAATAGTTATTTCAGCATTAATAGTTGCTGTGGCTGGAGTAGGGGATATTAAGAAGTTAGGAAAACTTGGGGGAAAGACACTTCTTTATTTTGAAATTATTACGACTATCGCACTTGGAGTTGGGTTGTTAGCGGCAAACTTATTCCATCCTGGTAAAGGTGTAGACATGAGCCATCTACAAAAAGGTGACATTTCAGCATATGAACAAACAGCAACTGCAACACAACAAAGTGGCTTTGCAGAAACAATCGTTCATATCTTCCCAAAAAATGTGTTTGAGTCGATGGCACAAGGTGATCTTTTACCGATTATTTTCTTCTCTGTTCTTTTCGGTTTAGGAGTAGCAGCAATCGGAGAAAAAGGAAAGCCTGTTTTAGGAT
This sequence comes from Arthrobacter citreus, assembly GCA_013200995.1. Lineage (GTDB taxonomy): Bacteria > Bacillota > Bacilli > Bacillales > Bacillaceae_G > Gottfriedia. The sequence goes on from CP053688.1 coordinate 3,922,498, forward strand.
TTTTTGAAGGCGTATTAGAAGCAATGTTTTGGGTGACAAATCAAGTTATGAAAACTGCTCCAATCGGAGTATTCGCGTTAATTGCAGTAACAGTTGCAAAGTTCGGTGTAAGTACCTTATTACCACTTGGTAAGCTTGTTTTAGCTGTTTATATAACTGTAGCATTTTTTGCTATTGTTATTTTAGGTATTAATGCTAAAATGACAGGGACGAATATTTTTACGCTAATTAAGATTTTAAAGGACGAGCTGATTCTTTCGTTTACAACTGCAAGTTCGGAAGCAGTTCTTCCAAACATTATGAAAAAAATGGAGCAAATGGGTTGTCCAAAGGCAATCGTATCTTTCGTTATTCCGACTGGATATTCGTTTAATTTAACGGGGTCGGCTATCTACCAAGCTCTTGCTGCGTTATTTGTCGCTCAGATGTATAATATACACATGACATTTATGGAGCAGGTTACATTATTATTTGTATTAATGCTTACATCAAAAGGGATGGCCGGTGTCCCTGGTGCATCGTTCGTAGTTGTACTGGCAACACTAGGTTCAATGGGATTACCTTTAGAAGGAATCGCATTAATTGCAGGGATTGACCGTATTTTAGACATGGTTCGTTCTGCAGTAAATGTATTAGGAAACTCATTAGCGGCAATCACAATGGCTAAATGGGAAGGCGAATACGATAAAGATAAAGCGCAAGCATTTATTGATTCATATAAGGAATCAAAAGTTGCGTAAAGATGGGAGAAAAACAAATGGCGGCTACTGAAATTAAACCAAGCAAACGTATTGAAAAAGATTTCTTAGGGGAAAAAGAAATTCCAGCAGATGCCTACTATGGTGTCCAAACATTACGTGCAGTTGAAAATTTTCCGATTACTGGATATAAAATTCACGAAGAGCTTATTAAGGCTTTAGCAATTGTAAAGAAGGCAGCTGCACTTGCTAATGTGGAAACAAAACGTCTTTATGAGGGAAATGGTAATGCAATTGCAGAAGCTGCTCAAGAAATTATTGATGGCAAATGGCATGATCAGTTCATTGTAGATCCTATTCAAGGTGGAGCAGGTACATCAATGAATATGAATGCAAATGAGGTTATTGCTAATCGTGCGCTTGAAATTTTAGGCAAAGAAAAAGGTGACTATTTCTGTATTAGTCCAAACACCCATGTAAATATGTCGCAGTCTACAAATGATGCATTTCCAACTGCAATTCACATCGCGACTTTAAATATGTTAGATAAATTATTAAATACGATGAAATATATGAACGATGTATTTGAGTTAAAGGCAAAAGAATTTGATCATGTTATTAAAATGGGGCGTACTCACTTACAAGATGCTGTACCGATTCGTTTAGGACAAGAGTTCGAAGCTTATTCTCGAGTTCTTGCACGTGATATAAAACGTATCGAACAATCACGTCAGCACTTATATGAGGTAAATATGGGAGCTACAGCGGTTGGGACAGGCTTAAATGCTGATCCTCGCTATATTGAACTTGTTGTTAAGCAACTTGCTGAAATTAGTGGCTTATCACTTGTTGGAGCTGAGCATCTTGTTGATGCTACTCAAAACACTGACGCTTACACAGAAGTATCGGCTGCTCTTAAAGTATGTATGATGAATATGTCTAAAATTGCGAATGATTTACGTTTAATGGCTTCTGGTCCACGTGCAGGCCTTGGTGAAATTTCATTACCAGCACGTCAACCAGGTTCATCTATTATGCCAGGAAAAGTAAATCCTGTAATGGCTGAAGTAATTAACCAAGTTGCATTCCAAGTAATCGGTAATGATCATACAATTTGTTTAGCATCAGAAGCAGGACAATTAGAATTAAATGTTATGGAGCCTGTACTAGTTTTCAATTTACTTCAATCAATTAACATTATGAATAATGCATTCCGTGCATTTACTGATAACTGTTTAAAAGGAATTGAAGCAAATGAAGACAGAATGAAAGAATATGTAGAGAAGAGCGTTGGACTAATCACAGCTGTTAATCCACATATCGGCTATGAAGTTGCTGCAAGAATTGCGAGGGAAGCAATTCTAACAGGAAAGCCAATTCGTGAACTTTGCTTAAAATATGATGTGTTATCAGAAGAAGAGCTTGATTTAATTTTAGACCCATTTGAAATGACTCACCCAGGTATTGCTGGTGCAGTTCTTTTAGAGCGTCAATAAATCACTCAGACAGCATTCAATGTTGGTTAGCCTGTTTGAGGCGCTTGTTACCATTCAACGGTAACTCTGCGCTTCTACAGGCTTAGCTTATTGAAAGACAAGTGTTTTTCAATCAGAATGACAATTTTTAAAAGGGAAGGGCGAAAAGCCCTTTTTTGCTTAACTTAAATAGATAAATATAAATATAAACAGAAAAAGATAAGGGATGGGATTGTATGCATAAATTCAAGGTAGGTTCGAATGGTGAGGTAGAGACTACCTTGCGTGGTGCCGAATTATTAGGTGTGCCAATGCTTAATAAAGGAGTTGCATTTACTCAAGAGGAACGAAAAGAGTTAGGTTTAACAGGATTATTACCGCCAGCTGTACTAACACTGGAGGAGCAAGCTAAACGAGCTTATGCGCAATTCTCGTCACAGCCTACTGATTTGCATAAGAATGTAACATTATCAGCTTTACATGATCGTAATGAAACATTATTTTATCGTATATTAACTGATCACTTACCTGAAATGCTTCCGATTGTCTATACACCGACAGTTGGTCTAGCAATTCAGCGTTATAGTCATGAATATAGAAGACCTCGTGGATTGTATCTATCGATCAATGAAGCAGATAGTATTGAACAAGTTTTTGATAATTACGGAGCAAATGCTGACGAAATTGATTTAATCGTTATTACTGACGGTGAGGGAATATTAGGAATTGGTGACTGGGGAGTTGGAGGTATTAATATCGCAATTGGTAAATTAGCGGTTTATACAGCTGCAGCAGGTATCGATCCTGCACGTGTAATGCCAGTTATATTAGATGTTGGTACAGATCGTGAAGAGCTACTAAATAACCCATTTTATGTTGGAAACCGTCATCCTCGTATTCGCGATAGTCGCTATGATGAATTCATCGATAAGTTTGTAAATGCGGCTGTGGAAAAATATCCAAATGCATTATTACATTGGGAAGATTTTAGCTCTAAAAATGCAAGAAATATTTTAGATAAGTATCGTCATCAAGTTTGTACTTTCAATGATGATATTCAAGGTACTGGAGCAGTATCACTTGCCGCTGTACTAGCAGCAGTAAACGCATCTGGTATCCCATTAAGTGAACACAGAGTAGTTGTATTCGGTTCAGGAGCGGCTGGTATTGGAATCGCAGATCAAGTACGTGATGCAATGGTACGTGAAGGTCTTTCGTTAGAATCAGCAAACCGTCGTTTCTGGTGTATTGATCGCAATGGTTTGCTTGCTGATGATATGGACGGTTTGTTCGACTTCCAACAACCTTATGCACGCCCAGCTAAAGAAAATAATTCAGGTGCAAGCTTAGCTGAGGTTGTTAGTCAAGTTCACCCTACAATATTAATTGGTACTTCAACTGTTGCTGGTGCTTTCACAGAAGAAATTGTTAAAGAAATGGCTGCACATGTTGAAAGACCTGTAATTTTACCAATGTCAAACCCTACACCACTTGCGGAAGCAAAACCTTCTGATCTAATCAAATGGACTGAAGGAAGAGCGTTAGTCGCGACAGGTAGTCCTTTCGCTCCTGTAACATATAACAAAACTGTTTATGTCATTGGGCAATCAAACAATGCTCTTATTTTCCCTGGTTTAGGACTTGGAACAAATGTTTCACGAGCAAGTGTAATAACAGATGGCATGTTTGCAGCGGCGGCAGAAGCGGTAGCTCAAATGATCGATGTTAGTAAGTTAGGTGCACCTTTACTACCACAAATCGAGAATCTACGTACTATTTCAGAAGTGGTTGCAATTGAAGTAGCAAAAGCAGCAGTTGCGGATGGTGTCGCACGAGTAGTACATGATGATATTGAGCAAGCTGTACGAAGCGCAATGTGGGAGCCTGCTTACAGACCTATTAAAGCAGCCAAAGAATTAGTTACTGTATAAAAGACCTAAATACAGCTTGGAAATCAAGCTGTATTTTCTTATGACATTTAGTAGTACGGAGGAACATTGTGTTAGCATCTACAAGGCGATATACTAGTAGCAAAAATCAGGAAGTGACAGATTTGAAATCTAATGAACTAGAGAGTAAGGATTTCTGGATAGTTGTTGCACTGATGGTTATTATTCCAATAGCAGGGGAGCTTAATTTTCATCCATTTGATAATATATTTCGAGTTAGTTTTGGAACACCTATTTTCTTCTTTTCATTATTGTACTTTCGGAATATACACTCTGTAATATTTGGTGTGTTAATTGGAGTATCCGTTTTTGTATTTCGCTTCGGACTTGATTGGTTCGTATTGACGGATTTTAGTTTAACTTCATCCTTTTCAGTTAGATTCCCTACTTTTCTATATTATTTCTCCTATTCTGTTTTATTTTATTTATTAAAGGTGAATCGGTACCAACACCCAATGCTCATAGGAATTTTTGGTATTACTATTGAGATTACTTCAAGTTTAATTGAACTAATCCTTCAATTGTATGGAATGGGAGCTACACTTAACGTAGAAGAATTAAACAAAATTATAATTATTGCTGTGTTTAGAAGTTTTTTTGTATTGGCTTTTATCAATATGATGAAGCTTTACGAATTAAGGCTAAAGGAGTCACAAACTCGAAAAGAAAATGAGAATATGCTTATGCATTTATCTAATTTGTATGTAGAGTCTGCTTACTTAAGAAAGACGCTTCAAAATGCAGAAACAATAACGAAAGAATCTTACAATTTATATAGAAACATGAATAAGTATAAACATGAGTTAGAAGTCCCTATTGAGGAGTGGGGGAGCAAGGCTTTAAGAATTGCTGGAGAAGTACATGAAATTAAGAAGGATAATCAAAGAATTTTTGCTGGACTCTCTAAATTAATTACGAGTGAAAGTTTGCCTGAATATATGGGGGTAAATGATTTAGCAACAATGATTATTAGAATCAATCAAAAATATGCTGGTATGTTAGGTAAAAAAATTGAGTTTGTGTCGCAAATTACAGGAGAACATCCAAAATATCATATTTATCTAATGCTATCATTTATAAATAATTTAGTTGCGAATGCAGTCGAAGCAATAGAATTTGAAGGGATCATTCTCATATCAATCGAAAAAGAAGATCATTGGATTAAATGTAGCGTGATTGATAATGGCCCAGGAATACCATCAAAAAATACGAAACTTATTTTTAAACCAGGATTCACTTCAAAATATAAAGAGGATGGAACCCCATCTACGGGAATTGGGTTATCTTATATTAAAGAAATGGCAGAAGAATTAGGAGGAGAAGTAACTCTCCATCAAAAAGAGAGTGAATGCATTTTCACGATTCGATTGCCTATTGGAAGTCTTGTCGAGAAAGGGTGAGCTTGGTGAATTTTTATATCACAGATGATGATGAAGTCTTTCGATCTATGTTATCCCAAATTATAGAAGACGAAGAATTAGGAGAAGTTGTTGCAGAGGCAGAAGATGGTTCTTTTTTAGATACAAATACATTGGAAATAAACCAAGTTGATATATTATTTATCGATTTATTAATGCCCATACAGGATGGTATCGAAACGATTAGGAGATTAGGTCCTTCATTTAAAGGAAAAATAATAATGATTTCTCAAGTGGAGTCTAAAGAATTAATTGGCGAAGCATACTCACTTGGTATCGAATATTACATTACTAAGCCACTGAACAAGGTTGAAGTGATTTCAGTGGTCAGAAAAGTCATGGAGCGAATTCGATTAGAGCGGTCAATCCATGATATTCAAAGATCACTAAGTAATGTTTTTGATGTTCATTCGATGACGAATTATAGACCGAACTCCGATAAAAAGAAAATCACTGATTGGGTACAAGTCTTATTATCCGAGCTTGGGATCGCTGGGGAAAATGGAAGCAAGGATTTACTTGATATCGTCAATTATTTATATGAGTATGAGACGAGTTTTGGATTAGATGCTGGATTTCCAACCTTAAAAGATATATATACTCACGTCAGTTTAAAAAAGCTTGGAATTATGAATTCACAAGAAGAGGTAGAGCGAGAAAGGAAATCGTCAGAACAGCGAGTTCGTAGGGCGATTTATCAATCATTAAACCATATGGCGTCCATTGGCCTTACTGATTATGCGAATCCTAAATTTGAGAATTACGCCTCAAAATATTTTGATTTTGAAACGGTACGACAAAGAATGAGTGAATTAAAACAAGTATCGGTTACTTCTTCTACAACACACACACGAATTAATGCCAAGAAATTTATACAGGTATTATACTTTGAATCAAAACAACTTTTAATTGAAAGATATTAAAAAATGAGTCTACATTTACCCCTTAATCATTTTGATGAGGGTTTTTTTATTAAGAACAAATTAAATTAAAAAAATCTAATAATTCATCCCCTATTTGTAGCATAGAAGATTTTTATAAGAATAAAATATTATACCTTAATCATTTCTGTATGCGGCCTTCTATGTTAGGGGTGATTTAAATTGGGCTTAGTCGATTGGATAATGGGGAAAATGAATTTTCAATCAAGTACTAGTACTTTTGAGTTATTAAATGATGATGGGGAAGGCCAATTAACTTTAGGAAATACATTGTTTAAAAATGATGTGATCCGGGCGTGTATTAGACCGAAAGCTAATGCAATAGGAAAACTAAAAGTAACTCATGTCAGAGAAAATAATAAAGAGTGCAAGATTAATCCAGACCCGTGGGTTTTTAATGTACTTCAAGAACCGAATCCATTTATGTCTTTGCAATTACTTTTAGAGAAAATGGTAACCCAGCTTGATTTGAATAGTAATGCTTTTGCTTTTATAAAAAGAAATGACTTTGGCTATCCTATTGCTCTCTTTCCCATTCCTTGTACTACTGTTGAAGTGCTAGGAAATAATCAAGGGTTAATCTTATTAAAATTCACTTTCAAAAACAAAAATGTACTAATTTTACCATATAGCGATATCATTCATTTAAGACAAGATTTTAACAGCAATGATCTGTTTGGAACACCACCATATGATCCTTTACTGCCATTATTAGAAGTGATTGATTCTGTAGATGATAGTATCGTTCAAAATGTAAGTAACAATCGTTTTATAAATTGGTTATTAAACTTTAAAGAAGTGCTAGATCAAGAAGATATGAGTAAGAATACGAATGAATTTGTAAATAATTATATGAAATTTACAGGTGATGGTGTAAAAGCAAGTTTCTCAGAGCCAACCTATACTTTACAACAAGTACCCCTAAATAATTATGCTCCAGAGGCACAAAGAACAAACGATGCGATCAGTCGAATTTATAGTTTTTTTAATACGAACGAAAATATAGTTCGGAGTACGTTTGATGAAAATCAGTGGAATACGTATAATCAAGCCGTAATTAATCCGTTAGTCATCCAGCTAAATAATGAATTTACACGTAAATTCTTTACTCCTGTTGAACGAGCAAATGGTAATCGTATAGTATTTGAAGCGTCTAACTTAGAATTTGCATCACTAACAACGAAATTAGCGTTTTCTGTTATGGTTGATCGAGCATCTTTAACTCCTGATGAGTGGCGTTCTACAATGGGAATCGGACCAATCCAGAGAGGAGAGGTACCACTTCTTAATACAACTATTGCTCCAATTGATCAAAAAGAAAGAGACAGGGAGTTCGAATTGCGTGTTGAACGAGAAAAGAAACGTGAAGAAGAAATTGAAAGATGTAGAGAAGAATGTAGAGAAGAATGCAAACAGTTTAGAGAATTTTGTATGGAACAACAGAAAAAACTTTTAGAAAAAACAGAAACCGACGATAAAAACAATTAATAATCAAAAATAGAGCTTTTAACTAATAATTAGTTAGGCTTTTTTTTTTCAACACATATCTGACATAGCTATACGGTAAGGATACTTGTCCGAACACTTTTCCTATTGATTCATATAGTAAAGTAATAGCTAAAATTAAACCAATAATTCATGGAGTTGTTTATATGTTGGAAAAAGATGCGATTATTACCCTTTTAGGTAGTTCTGGGGGAGTAGCAAAAGCAGTACTTTCTATATTTAATAAGGCAGTGGAGGATCCAAATGATCCTATTCACGAGACGATGAGAAATGCCAGGTTTCATTTGATTGATTTAAAGCAAAGAGACTTACCATACTTTGAGAGGATTATCCCCAACCTAATTAAAAAGGTTACATTTCATGAGATGAATGTTAATAATATTGAATTAATGAAAAAACATCTTATAGAAAGTAAAACAGTACTTGTAGTAGATGTTTCTAGAGCGGATTCCGTTGAAATGTTGCGTTGTTGTAATGACTTTGGCGTTAAGTATGTAAATACCGCTTTAGAAAGTGACATAGTAGATGAAGATGAAAGTATTAGTTCCGGTTTCCCCCTTAAGGAACGTATACGCATTTTCGAGGAAAATAAAAGAAAGTTTAAAAATACTACAGCAATTATTGGTTCAGGCATGAATCCAGGGATTGTCCAATGGATGGCAATTGATTTAATGAACCAATTTCCTTCTGAAAAGCCTCTTGCATGTTATATTGTTGAACATGATAATTCTTTTTATGAAAACCCTTCGTTAGCTCAAAAAGAAACAATTTATACCACTTGGTCCCCAGATTGCTTCCTAGAAGAAGCAGTTACAAGCTTTCCTATGTTTGTTAAACAAAATATCCCAATCTTCCTTTACGATGATGTTTATTCAGTTGAGTTTAAAGTTAAATTAGGAGAAAAAGTTTTCTACGGTTGTCTTATGCCACATGAAGAAGTATTTATAATCGGAAAACTATTTAATTTAGAAAGTGGTTTTGTTTATCGCGTTAATGAGCATACAACAAATTTAATTAGAAATAATTTAAAAAATACTGATGAAATCATGGGTTTTGATAAAAAGCTTCTAGATCCTTCAACAGCTCCGTTAGTAGGAGAAGACCTAGTTGGAGTTTTACTTGTGTATGAAAATAAAGAGCGTTACATCTATAATGTAATGAATAACAAAGATTCCTTCGCGGGGTATGGTACAAATGCAACTTATCTTCAAGTAGCTTGTGGAGTATATGCAGGAGTTGCAAGTTTATTTTTGGATACTGTCGAAAATGGTGCTTACTTTGTAGACGAATTATTATTAAATACGAGTAGCCAATATGGAAAATATCTAAAATACCATATGCCTCAGTTCGTATATGGAGAAAATAAAAACAGTGATGGCTTACTTTTACAAAGAATGAAGTCATATAATAATTAAAAGTTGAAAGAGGGGAATAATGGATCCCTCTTTTTTATATTGTTTACAACAAAATTTTTCTATTTTATAAAAACGGTGTTTTTTATGAAAATTATTATTTTTTTATGGAAGAAATTAAGTATGTAGTTTTTGAATGAACAAACCCCTTTCGTCTTAGACTATGGCTACGGGGAGGTTTCAACATGAATCTTATAACAAATTTCCGAGAAAAAAGAAGAGATAAGCAAATTAAATTTGAAAAATGCTTATTAAAAGAATTAAGAATAATGCAGTTAAAATCCCAATTAAAGGATTCATTTTCATACTTTATAGATGCAGATAGTAACCAAAGAAAAGCACGAGAGGACTACTGTTTAGAATTAGCAGTAGAGACATACTTACTTGGTGCAAGATATAGTCGCTTTGGTTTTTATGGTGAACCAATAGAAAACGTAAAAAAAAGATCAGCAAAGGAATCCGAATGGTTAGCTTATTTATTTTATTCTTCAGTATTTGGCCGTAAGGATGATATCCAAACTGAACCATTTAATCAATGCAAATCCTTTTTAAATAACTGGTGGTTAGATGGTTATGTAAAAGGGGAAAGAAGACACAAACTTCGTTTATCAAAGTAAGTCATATTCTTCCTAGTTGTCCCATATATTTTTTATAGGACAATCAGGGGGGAAGAAATGAAAAGATGGCATTTAATCATAATCATTGTAACCTTTGTTTTTTTGATATTATGTATACCTTTATTACAGAGGACTTCAAAAACCTGGAATTTTAGAGGACTACCATTAGATGGAAAAGTTATCGTTTTAGATGCCGGGCACGGTGGACCAGACGGAGGAGCCTCAGGTGGAGATGTTATTGAAAAAGTTGTTGCATTATCCATAACAAATAAACTAAGGGATTATTTACAAGGCCAAGGAGCTACAGTTATTATGACAAGGGATGGTGATTATGATCTAGCAGAGGAAGGAATGAAAGGATACAGTAGAAGAAAAAGCGTTGATTTAAGAAAAAGAGTAGATATAATTAATGGATCGAACGCAGACCTATACATATCAATTCATTTAAATTCCTTACCAAGAACATCATCTAAAGGTGCTCAAACATTTTACTATGGTTCATTAATCGAAAATGAGCGGTTTGCAAAATACGTTCAAGCAGAACTAAGGGATAGTTTAAATAATACGCATCGATTAGCTAAAATTATTAATCATGTTTACTTAATGAAATATGCCAAAGTTCCAGGTGCGCTTGTTGAAGTAGGCTTTTTATCGAACTATGAAGAGAGCCAGCAATTAAGAGATGAAGCATATCAAGATAAACTTGCTGCAGCAATCTATAGAGGAGTCATACGATATTACACTGATAAAAATGACCCGCCGAATTAACGAGTGGTGTATGATAAAATCCCTCAGACTTCATGGTTTTCAAGATCAGTTCTAAAAAAGAATTGAAAAGATTATATTTTTTGGACTTGTCTAAGATTAGAACCGCCGAATTATTCGGTGGTTTTCATTTTTTACATTAAGGATAAATGGGGGCAGTGGTGAAGAAATATCGATGTAGTATTCACTTTAAGGATCGAGCTGCCTTCGCTTAAAATGTTCACCAATGAGCGAGTTTTCTTTATCTAAGAATGTTACTTAAGACTAACTAAGATACATGTGTTATACTATTTAGTATATTAAGATAACGAGGTGTAAATATGCTTACCAATGAACAAGTATTATCACTTTTAGGTACAATTAATGAGCCATTTTTAAATAAATCATTAGTAGAATTAGATGCAGTTAAAGAAATTTCGATAAAAGATGAAAAGAAACATGTAAGCGTTAAAATTGCTTTATTAAAAACAGGTAGTGCAGAACAGATGCAAATTCAAACGCAAATTGTTCAATTATTAAAGCAAAATGGTGCAGATACAGTAGGAATTCGTTTTACTGAATTTACAGAAGAAGAAAAAAGTCAGTTTGTAGAAACAAGTGATGACGATGCACACTCAACGCTTTCATTATTAGATAATAAAAAAGTACAATTTTTAGCAATTGCTAGTGGAAAAGGTGGGGTAGGAAAATCTACTGTTTCTGTGAACTTAGCAGTTGCTTTAGCAAGATTAGGCAAAAAAGTAGGAATCATTGATGCTGATATTTATGGCTTTAGTGTACCTGATATGATGGGAATTACGACAAGACCAGTGATCAGAGGGGAGCGCATTATACCAGTTGATCGATTTGGAGTAAAAGTAATTTCAATGGGATTTTTTGTTGAAGATAATTCGCCGATTATTTGGAGAGGTCCAATGCTTGGTAAAATGCTACAGCAGTTCTTCACGGAAGTTGAATGGGGAGATTTAGACTATTTATTACTAGATCTACCACCAGGTACTGGTGACGTAGCACTAGACGTGCATAGTATGTTACCATCTTGTAAGGAAATTATTGTTACAACTCCACACCCTACAGCGTCAATTGTTGCAGCAAGAGCGGGAGTTATGGCATTAAAAACAAACCATGAAATTATTGGTGTTGTAGAAAATATGAGTTATTTTGAAAGTAAAAAAACTGGAGAAAAAGAGTATGTTTTTGGTAAAGGTGGAGGAGAAAGACTTGCAAAAGAGCTTCAAACAACCTTATTAGGACAATTACCTTTACTACAACCGGATTGGGATGAAGCGGACTTTGCACCTTCAATTTATGATAAAGACCACCCGACTGGAAAAATCTATACTACGATTGCAGAACAAGTAGTCGAAAAAATCATATTAACTAAATAATAGACAATACCCTTTTAATTTATTGCTTGTTTTATTAGTAATGGCTGTATTTTTAGCCTTGACTGATATAGAAATGAATTATTAGGGTATTTATGTGGTTTAAAAAGTTAATAAAGTTTTATATGAATGATTTATTTAGAAAAAATCGGAATTACTTTGTGGACATGGGGGATTAGGAATAGAATGACGAGTCGGAAATGGGTTCGATTATTTTTAACAACGTTACTAGTTGGAGGAATTGCAACAATTATTACAGGTATTCTTTATGGGTATAAAGAGTATTTAAGTTACGTTCAAGATGTTAGAATTGGAAAATTATTAGTTGAAGTATCTTTTTTATTTATATTAGGATTAGTATTCAGCGCTGTAAGTCAGATGGGATTCTTTGCCTACTTAACAATTCATCGTTTCGGGTTAGGTTTATTTAAGTCATTATGGAATCCAGTTCAAATTATTTTGATTGTACTAGCCTTATTTGATCTGGCATATTTTCGATATAAAGAATATGCACACGGAGAAGCTCTTACAGGATATTTAATATTCCCAATAGTTCTTTTAATAGCTAGCCTGTTTGTTGCCTATAAAAAAATCAAAGAAACAAACAATGGAGCATTTATACCTGCCCTATTTTTTATGATCGTTGTAACAATTGTTGAATGGTTCCCTGCATTAAGGCAGAATGAACTTTCTTGGTTAATATTAATGCTAGTACCTTTATTTGTATGTAACACGTATCAGTTATTATCTTTACACAAAATAGTAAAAAAATAATTTAGGACTGAGCTTATTACATTACTTCGCATGCTTTAAAGATAAAAGTTTACAATCAATCTGAAAACTAAAGCAAACTAACAGAGGCCGTCCTAAAAGTCAGTTTAACTGACTCACAGACGATTCTTATTTCAAATAAAAAAAGATGATGTCCCTAAAATGATACATTTTTGGGACATCATCTTTTTATTTTACAATTTTGATACTTGTTTTAGTATTGGATATCATTTGAGAAACAGTTACGCTTTTATACCCTTCATCTTTTAAATAAGACCAAATTAATGGTAGTGCTTTCGGTGTTTGCAGTGCAGAATCACTTGCATGAAGGAGAATGATGTCTCCAGAATCAGCATTTTTTTCTACGCTTTGAACAATTTTATTTGTTCCCGGGTTTCTCCAATCATCAGTATTAACACTCCAATGAATGACAGAAAGATTATTCCGATTAGCAATTTTAATCACTTCTTTATTATATTCGCCATTAGGTGGTCTAAATAATTTAACGTCTTTTATGCCTAATCGAGTAAATACTTCTGCTGAGTAATTTAAGTCCCTCTGCATTTCTACTGGGTTTAATTGAGTATAGCTTTTATACCGGTATCCAAGTGTTCCAATTTCATGGCCTTGTTTTACAATTGTTTGCACAATGTCCGGATGTCTCTCTGCCCAAGATGCGGATAAGAAAAAGGTAGCATTCGTGATTCTTTGATTTCGTAAAACGTCTAACACTTTCAGTACGTTCTCATCTCCCCAGCTAATATCGAACGTAAGAGCAACATTTTTTTTGGAGGTATCACCTTTATAAATTGCCATTGGACCTTTATTAGTTGAAAATGTTGAAAATGTTTTAGGTGCTTGTATATAAACTAAGCAAGCTGTGAAAAATGCAATAATAGTAATTAAGGATAGTTGCTTTAATTTCCTTTTTGAGGTGATGTAAAAGTAAAAAAGCATAAAATCGCCTTCTTTCTTGTCCAAGTTCTTATATTAAGGATATGAGATTTAGTAGGCTTGTATGCTTTAAAACAAAATTATTAAATGTTTAAAGTATTAGAACAATAAAAATTTCTGCTGGATTAACAAACTTGTTAATGAATAGAAGTTTTCTCGGAGTGATCTTATGTTTGGGATGCTACTTAATAAGGAACATGTGTTAGAAATCGAATCGCTTATCATACGTTCGCTTTATGAGTTAGATAAAGAGTTATCGTCAAATGAAGTAAATGATTGGGTTAAAAGTGAAATGCTCAAGAAGAAGAAAATCTTATATGAAATTTATTGTAGACTTCCGTTATGAGAGGATACTTAAAGGATGATAGGGCATGTTTTTTTATGTATACTATAGAGAGTATTTAATGGTAGAGATAAAAAATATAAAAAATATCATAATTTGTATTGACGGTTTAATCGGATACGTGTTATATTATTTCTTGTCCTCAGCGACAACGACTTGGTTAACTTAATTTAAAAAATAATTTTTAAAAAGTGTTGACAGGCATTATTGCCAGATGGTAATATTAAAAAGTCGCTTCTGAGCGATAGAAAATGAACTTTGAAAACTAAACAAAACATGAAGTAAACGTCAATTATTAGTTTTTTGAGCAATACAAGATTTAAACTTAACTTTTATGGAGAGTTTGATCCTGGCTCAGGACGAACGCTGGCGGCGTGCCTAATACATGCAAGTCGAGCGGATTAATGGGAGCTTGCTCCCGTTAATTAGCGGCGGACGGGTGAGTAACACGTGGGCAACCTACCTGTAAGACTGGGATAACTTCGGGAAACCGGAGCTAATACCGGATGATACTTAGGAACTCCTGTTCCTAACTTGAAAGATGGCTTCGGCTATCACTTACAGATGGGCCCGCGGCGCATTAGCTAGTTGGTGAGGTAACGGCTCACCAAGGCGACGATGCGTAGCCGACCTGAGAGGGTGATCGGCCACACTGGGACTGAGACACGGCCCAGACTCCTACGGGAGGCAGCAGTAGGGAATCTTCCGCAATGGACGAAAGTCTGACGGAGCAACGCCGCGTGAGCGATGAAGGCCTTCGGGTCGTAAAGCTCTGTTGTTAGGGAAGAACAAGTGCTAGTTAAATAAGCTGGCACCTTGACGGTACCTAACCAGAAAGCCACGGCTAACTACGTGCCAGCAGCCGCGGTAATACGTAGGTGGCAAGCGTTGTCCGGAATTATTGGGCGTAAAGCGCGCGCAGGCGGTTTCTTAAGTCTGATGTGAAAGCCCCCGGCTCAACCGGGGAGGGTCATTGGAAACTGGGAAACTTGAGTGCAGAAGAGGAAAGTGGAATTCCAAGTGTAGCGGTGAAATGCGTAGAGATTTGGAGGAACACCAGTGGCGAAGGCGACTTTCTGGTCTGTAACTGACGCTGAGGCGCGAAAGCGTGGGGAGCAAACAGGATTAGATACCCTGGTAGTCCACGCTGTAAACGATGAGTGCTAAGTGTTAGAGGGTTTCCGCCCTTTAGTGCTGAAGTTAACGCATTAAGCACTCCGCCTGGGGAGTACGGTCGCAAGACTGAAACTCAAAGGAATTGACGGGGGCCCGCACAAGTGGTGGAGCATGTGGTTTAATTCGAAGCAACGCGAAGAACCTTACCAGGTCTTGACATCCTCTGACAACCCTAGAGATAGGGCGTTCCCTTCGGGGACAGAGTGACAGGTGGTGCATGGTTGTCGTCAGCTCGTGTCGTGAGATGTTGGGTTAAGTCCCGCAACGAGCGCAACCCTTGATCTTAGTTGCCAGCATTTAGTTGGGCACTCTAAGGTGACTGCCGGTGACAAACCGGAGGAAGGTGGGGATGACGTCAAATCATCATGCCCCTTATGACCTGGGCTACACACGTGCTACAATGGATAGTACAAAGGGTTGCAAGACCGCGAGGTGGAGCTAATCCCATAAAACTATTCTCAGTTCGGATTGTAGGCTGCAACTCGCCTACATGAAGCCGGAATCACTAGTAATCGCGGATCAGCATGCCGCGGTGAATACGTTCCCGGGCCTTGTACACACCGCCCGTCACACCACGAGAGTTTGTAACACCCGAAGTCGGTGGGGTAACCTTTTAGGGGCCAGCCGCCTAAGGTGGGACAGATGATTGGGGTGAAGTCGTAACAAGGTAGCCGTATCGGAAGGTGCGGCTGGATCACCTCCTTTCTATGGAGACATCATGAACCGTTGGTTCATGTATGAAAATGTTTCTTCATTGTTTTGTTTAGTTTTGAGAGTTCACTCTCAACTTTGTACCTTGAAAACTAGATAATGTCATTCATTAAACTGCGTAAGTTTAATATAATTAGTTTTAAAATTAGTTAAGTTAGAAAGGGCGCACGGTGGATGCCTTGGCACTAGGAGTCGATGAAGGACGGGACTAACACCGATATGCTTCGGGGAGCTGTAAGTAAGCTTTGATCCGGAGATTTCCGAATGGGGAAACCCACTACTCGTAATGGAGTAGTATCTTTACCTGAATACATAGGGTACTGAGGACAGACCCAGGGAACTGAAACATCTAAGTACCTGGAGGAATAGAAAGCAAAATGCGATTTCCTGAGTAGCGGCGAGCGAAACGGAAGATAGCCCAAACCAAGAGGCTTGCCTCTTGGGGTTGTAGGACACTCTATACGGAGTTACAAAGGAACGGGGTAAATGAAGCGACCTGGAAAGGTCCGTCAAAGAAGGTAAAAACCCTGTAGTTGAAATCTCGTTCCCTCTTGAGTGGATCCTGAGTACGGCGGAACACGTGAAATTCCGTCGGAATCTGGGAGGACCATCTCCCAAGGCTAAATACTACCTAGTGACCGATAGTGAACCAGTACCGTGAGGGAAAGGTGAAAAGCACCCCGGAAGGGGAGTGAAAGAGAACCTGAAACCGTGTGCTTACAAATAGTCAGAGCTCGTTAACGAGTGATGGCGTGCCTTTTGTAGAATGAACCGGCGAGTTACGATCCCGTGCAAGGTTAAGTTGAAGAGACGGAGCCGCAGCGAAAGCGAGTCTGAATAGGGCGATATAGTACGTGGTCGTAGACCCGAAACCGAGTGATCTACCCATGTCCAGGATGAAGTTCAGGTAACACTGAATGGAGGTCCGAACCCACGCACGTTGAAAAGTGCGGGGATGAGGTGTGGGTAGCGGAGAAATTCCAATCGAACTCGGAGATAGCTGGTTCTCCCCGAAATAGCTTTAGGGCTAGCCTTATGTGTTAGAGTCTTGGAGGTAGAGCACTGATTGGACTAGGGGCCCCCAACGGGTTACCGAATTCAGTCAAACTCCGAATGCCAATGACTTATCCATAGGAGTCAGACTACGAGTGATAAGATCCGTGGTCAAGAGGGAAACAGCCCAGACCGCCAGCTAAGGTCCCAAAGTATACGTTAAGTGGAAAAGGATGTGGAGTTGCTTAGACAACCAGGATGTTGGCTTAGAAGCAGCCACCATTTAAAGAGTGCGTAATAGCTCACTGGTCGAGTGACTCTGCGCCGAAAATGTAACGGGGCTAAACGTATCACCGAAGCTGCGGATTGATACCGTATGGTATCAGTGGTAGGGGAGCGTTCTAAGGGCGTTGAAGCTAGATCGTAAGGACTGGTGGAGCGCTTAGAAGTGAGAATGCCGGTATGAGTAGCGAAAGACGGGTGAGAATCCCGTCCACCGTATGCCTAAGGTTTCCTGGGGAAGGCTCGTCCTCCCAGGGTTAGTCAGGACCTAAGCCGAGGCCGAAAGGCGTAGGCGATGGACAACAGGTTGATATTCCTGTACCACCTCATTTCCGTTTGAGCGATGGAGGGACGCAGAAAGATAGGGTAAGCGCGCTGCTGGATATGCGCGTCCAAGCAATTAGGCTGATGTGTAGGCAAATCCGCACATCATAAGGCTGAGTTGTGATGGCGAGGGAAATATAGTACCGAAGTTCCTGATTCTACGCTGCCAAGAAAAGCTTCTAGCGAGGAAATAGGTGCCTGTACCGCAAACCGACACAGGTAGGCGAGGAGAGAATCCTAAGGTGAGCGAGAGAACTATGGTTAAGGAACTCGGCAAAATGACCCCGTAACTTCGGGAGAAGGGGTGCTCTTTTGGGTGTATGCCCGGGAGAGCCGCAGTGAAAAGGCCCAAGCGACTGTTTAGCAAAAACACAGGTCTCTGCGAAGCCGCAAGGCGAAGTATAGGGGCTGACGCCTGCCCGGTGCTGGAAGGTTAAGAGGAGGGGTTATCCCTTACGGGAGAAGCTCTGAATTGAAGCCCCAGTAAACGGCGGCCGTAACTATAACGGTCCTAAGGTAGCGAAATTCCTTGTCGGGTAAGTTCCGACCCGCACGAAAGGCGTAACGATTTGGGCACTGTCTCAACCATAGACTCGGTGAAATTATAGTACCTGTGAAGATGCAGGTTACCCGCGACAGGACGGAAAGACCCCGTGGAGCTTTACTGCAGCTTGATATTGAATTTTGGTACAGCTTGTACAGGATAGGTAGGAGCCTGTGAAGCCGGAGCGCTAGCTTCGGTGGAGGCGTCGGTGGGATACTACCCTGGCTGTATTGAAATTCTAACCTAGAGCCGTTATCCGGCTCGGAGACAGTGTCAGGTGGGCAGTTTGACTGGGGCGGTCGCCTCCTAAAGAGTAACGGAGGCGCCCAAAGGTTCCCTCAGAATGGTTGGAAATCATTCGAAGAGTGTAAAGGCATAAGGGAGCTTGACTGCGAGACCTACAAGTCGAGCAGGGACGAAAGTCGGGCTTAGTGATCCGGTGGTTCCGCATGGAAGGGCCATCGCTCAACGGATAAAAGCTACCCCGGGGATAACAGGCTTATCTCCCCCAAGAGTCCACATCGACGGGGAGGTTTGGCACCTCGATGTCGGCTCATCGCATCCTGGGGCTGTAGTCGGTCCCAAGGGTTGGGCTGTTCGCCCATTAAAGCGGTACGCGAGCTGGGTTCAGAACGTCGTGAGACAGTTCGGTCCCTATCCGTCGTGGGCGCAGGAAATTTGAGAGGAGCTGTCCTTAGTACGAGAGGACCGGGATGGACACACCGCTGGTGTACCAGTTGTTCTGCCAAGAGCATGGCTGGGTAGCTATGTGTGGAAGGGATAAGTGCTGAAAGCATCTAAGCATGAAGCCCCCCTCAAGATGAGATTTCCCATAGCGTTAAGCTAGTAAGACCCCTGAGAGACGATCAGGTTGATAGGTCAGAGGTGGAAGCGTGGTGACACGTGGAGCTGACTGATACTAATCGGTCGAGGACTTAACTAACAAGTTTGATAATGACATTATCTAGTTTTGAAGGTACAAAAAATTATTATAAAAAACTTCAAAAAGTTATTGACTTTTAAATGAAATTTGATATAATAATTAATGTCCCAAATAAAATGAATCAAGTGATGATAGCGAAGAGGTCACACCCGTTCCCATACCGAACACGGCAGTTAAGCTCTTCAGCGTCGATGGTAGTTGGGGGTTTCCCCCTGTGAGAGTAGAACGTCGCTTGGTTTTGATTATTCCGCAGTAGCTCAGTGGTAGAGCACTCGGCTGTTAACCGAGTGGTCGTAGGTTCGAACCCTACCTGCGGAGCCATTTTTAACGCTTCCATAGCTCAGCAGGCAGAGTACTTCCATGGTAAGGAAGAGGTCACCGGTTCGAGCCCGGTTGGAAGCTTGGAAAAAGTTGTACTGGCCCGTTGGTCAAGCGGTTAAGACACCGCCCTTTCACGGCGGTAACACGGGTTCGAGTCCCGTACGGGTCACCATTTATATTACGGAGGATTAGCTCAGCTGGGAGAGCACCTGCCTTACAAGCAGGGGGTCGGCGGTTCGAGCCCGTCATCCTCCACCATCTAATTTAATAAATACCGGAGGGGTAGCGAAGTGGCTAAACGCGGCGGACTGTAAATCCGCTCCCTGTGGGTTCGGCGGTTCGAATCCGTCCCCCTCCACCATTTATTGTTGGGCTATAGCCAAGCGGTAAGGCAACGGATTTTGATTCCGTCATGCCCTGGTTCGAATCCAGGTAGCCCAGCCATTTTTTTTATTTAATCGTAATTTATTACGAGCCATTAGCTCAGTTGGTAGAGCATCTGACTTTTAATCAGAGGGTCGAAGGTTCGAATCCTTCATGGCTCACTCTTTTTTTTTATGTGCGGAAGTAGTTCAGTGGTAGAATACAACCTTGCCAAGGTTGGGGTCGCGGGTTCGAGCCCCGTCTTCCGCTTATTTCCTACAATATAATGGGGCCTTAGCTCAGCTGGGAGAGCGCCTGCCTTGCACGCAGGAGGTCAGCGGTTCGATCCCGCTAGGCTCCACCAATATACATAAAGTTTAACCTTAGTCAAATGACTAAGGTTTTTTGTTGTTTAAATTCATATACTATACTTGATGAAAATGCATATGTATACAAAAAAATGTCGAGTTGACCCATTTGTTTCAAAAGATTTAAACTATTAATATAATTAGAAACTTTATTAGTCAAAAATTATTTTTTTCTAAGCTAAGTAAGCGTTTTCTAAATAGGAATTCAGACCATGGGGGAAATTAAAATGTTAAAAGATATTTCAATTATTGGGGTACCATTAGATTTAGGACAAACAAGACGCGGAGTAGATATGGGGCCAAGTGCAATTAGATATGCACAATTACACGAACGCGTTGAAAGAATGTCTTATAATGTTGAGGACTTAGGAGATATTTTAGTAGAACGTACACCTGTTAAAGAAGATAATTCAGAACACAATTTAAAGAACTTAAAATCTGTAAAAGAAACATGCGAAAAACTTGCTGCTGAAGTAGATGATGTAATTAAAAGAAATAGAATGCCTTTAGTTCTTGGTGGAGATCACAGTATTGCAATCGGTACATTAGCTGGTGTATCAAAACATTATAATAATCTTGGACTAATTTGGTTTGATGCACACGGAGACTTAAATACAGCTGAAACTTCACCTTCTGGAAATATACATGGAATGTCATTGGCTGTTTCTTTAGGTCATGGACATGATTTATTAACGAAAATAGGTGGTTACTTCCCTAAAGTAAAACCAGAGAATGTAATTATCATTGGTGCTCGTGATCTTGATGAAGGTGAAAGAGCAATTATCAAAGAATTAGGTATTAAAGTGTATACAATGCATGAAATTGATAAATTAGGAATGACGAAAGTAATGGAAGAAAGCATTGACCATTTAAAAGCTTGCGATGGTGTACACTTATCATTAGACCTTGATGGACTAGATCCAATTCATGTTCCTGGAGTTGGTACACCTGTACCTGGAGGAATCACTTATAGAGAAGGTCATTTAGCAATGGAAATGCTATCAGAAGCTGATATTATTACTTCTATTGAATTTGTAGAAGTTAACCCAATATTAGACGAAAAAAATAGAACAGCAATCGTAGCTGTTGCTTTAATAGGCTCATTACTTGGTGAAAAACTACTGTAAAATATAATTAGGAATATGCTCTACAAAAAAGCTAGCATTTGCTAGCTTTTTTTTGTATTGAAATATAAAGCCAGTAGATTGTTAAAAATGTTAGAAGCTACGTTCCAGTTATTAGTTTATAAGATCGAGATTAGTAATCTTACTGAGTAATTAAATGATATTCTGTTCTAAGTATAGTGTATAAATCCTTTTTTAAAAGTGTCTGATTGGAAGAAAGGCTGTTTGACTCCTATAGGGAATAGCGAGGCTGCTAAAGACCCCGTGGGCGTGCTAAAGGAGGCTTAGGTCCCTTAGGTCAGCTCCATAAAAAGATAGCATACTGTAGTGGAAAACATTAGCATACTGCCGTTTAACCTTGTCATTATTGAGACATAAATTGAAGATACTGATGAAAAGTTCACGTGATTGTACAATACCGTGAACATGAAAATTACTTACTCAAGAAGGGTATGAGTACAAAAATAGTATGTAGCTAGTAAGAACAAACGCGTATACGGACCTTGAGTAAGGAAAAGAGTAAAAAAATGAACATATGAAACTCATAAAGGGTTCATGAGTAAAAAAAAGAGAAGAAAGCTGAAAATATCTTACTAATAATGGCCTCACGAGTAAGATAATAAGTAAAAATATGAAAACCCCATACGCGTAACAAGCAATAATACAAATCCACTAAAACCAATTTAGTTAACCCTAACCATGTCGGACACCTGACAAACTCATTTTCAACGCAATAAAAAAAGCTAGCCTCTGCTAGCTTTTCTTTGTATCAATTTCACTAGAAAAAAATCAGGTAAAACTTCCTGTATAAAAGGGTAATAATCAAAATAATATAAGTGAAATGAGAGTGTTTCTTCTATTAAGTAAGTAGGCCGACAGATATGGATTTTGTAATTGTATTTAATATTGCTTAAATAGTAGTAAAAGGATTGTTAAATTATTAAATAACTCACAAATTTTGTGTAATACAAAAATATGGTATAATACTCAAGATACAGTTTTATTCTATAGAATTGGGAGGGTTAAAGGTGCCTTCTTTACATATAAATTTTTTACAATATTTACAAAATGGATTAGATATACTAATAGTTTGGTTTGTTATTTATAGATTAATTATCATCATTCAGGGGACAAAGGCTGTCCAATTATTAAAAGGTGTCACGATTATTATCGTGGTGAAAGTGTTAAGTAGTTTATTTGGGTTACATACTTTACAGTTCTTAATGGATCAAGCATTAACCTGGGGGTTCTTAGCGGTTATTATTATTTTCCAGCCAGAGCTAAGAAGAGCGTTAGAGCAACTTGGACGTGGTCGTTTCTTCTCAAGGGCTGCTGGTAATGGCATTAATGATCGAAATGATATTGTTGAGAATATTGCTAAGGCTACTGAATACATGGCAAAACGAAGAATAGGTGCACTTATTTCATTTGAGAGACAAACCGGCATGGGTGACTATATAGAATCGGGTATTCGAATGAATGCAAATTTATCTTCTGAATTACTGATCAATATTTTCATACCAAATACACCTCTTCATGACGGAGCGGTGATTATTCAAGGTGAAAAAATTACAGCAGCTGCATGTTACTTACCTTTATCTGAGAGTGCATTTATTTCAAAGGAATTGGGAACAAGACATCGTGCTGCAGTTGGGATCAGTGAAGTTACTGATAGTATTACGATTGTGGTTTCAGAAGAAACAGGTGCAGTATCAGTAGCTAAGAATGGAAATTTATACAGAGAGTTGTCAAAAGACGAACTTGTAAACTTATTAAATTTGGAACTAAAGTCGCCAGAAGAGTCCAATACATCTAAATGGAATTGGAAGGTAAAACGTAATGGATAATTTTATGGATAATCGTTGGATATTAAGAGGAATCGCATTATTAGTAACGTTATTACTATTTATGTCTGTCAATTTAGTTCCCCAATCAAGTTCATCTGGATTAGGTGACATACCGTTTGTAAATAACAAGGAATTAGTTCGGGATGTTCCGGTTACGCCAATTTACGATCAGCGTAATCTAATCGTTACTGGAATTCCGAAGAGCGTCTCAGTGCAATTAGATGGACCTAATAGTATTGTTAAAACTGCAGAAATGAAGAAAGATTTCGAGGTGTATTTGGATTTAACTTCTTATGCTTTAGGTACATATGACGTGCCTTTAAAAATTAGAAATATTTCAGATAAAATTAAAGCAACCATTAAACCTAGAACTGTTAGGGTCACGATTAATGAAAAGATTGAAAAAGCCGTTTCAGTTAAGGTTGTTTATCTAAATGAAAAAAATATTAAACATGGCTATAAAGCAGAGAATGCACTTGTAAAACCGGGTTCAGTCACAATTATTGGTTCGTCAAATGAAGTTTCACAGGTGGCATATGCGAGAGTTTATGTAGATGTTACTGATGCTAATCAAACATTTAGCCAGGTCTTACCTGTTAAATTATATAATAATAGAGGTACACTGCTTTCAGTTTATACGCAACCGAAAAAAGTTGAAGTAACTGTCCCAATTGTTTCCGAAAGTGCTAATTATCCAATCACATTAGTTCAAACAGGTACACTTATGGAAGGGTTAAAATTAAGCAGTCTTACGAGTAAAGTTAATGCAGTAAAAATTTATGCCTCTAAGGACTGGTTGGACAAGTTTAAGGGTCCTATTGAGGTACCAGTAGACCTA
Organism: Arthrobacter citreus; assembly: GCA_013200995.1. Lineage (GTDB taxonomy): Bacteria > Bacillota > Bacilli > Bacillales > Bacillaceae_G > Gottfriedia. The sequence continues at coordinate 3,946,566 of CP053688.1, forward strand.
TCATCAATTAATCAAAGTGGCACATACGAAGTAAATATACCTACTCCAGATGGTGCATTTAGAGTAGACCCAAGCACTATTAACATTGACGTTAGTTTTGATGAAGAAATAGAAAAGAGCTTTAGTAATATCCCGATTAATTTAGTAGGCGAGGATGATCAACTTACATATAAGTTTCTTAAACCTTCTACAGGAAAATTAGTAGTTACAGCAAAGGGATTTAAAGAAGATCTGGACGCAATAAAAGCAAGCGATTTACAAATCACAGCAAAAGTTAATGGACTAGATCCAGGAACTAGAGATGTTGCGCTTTCTATTACAGGTCCGAAAGGTGTTATGTATAGCTTAGAGTTTGATAAAATATCGACTGAAATTGCTGATAAAAAATCGGCACAAACTGAACCTGACGAGAATTCAGACGAAGGCGATGTAGGACAGTCATCGAATTAGAAGGAGAGTTAAAATGGGTAAATATTTTGGTACTGATGGTGTACGAGGAGTTGCGAATAAAGAGTTAACTCCTGAATTAGCATATAAAATTGGACGCTGCGGCGGTTATGTTTTAACAAAAAATAATGTCAAACCTAAAATTATTGTTGGGCGTGATACTCGTGTATCTGGACACATGCTTGAAGGTGCACTAGTTGCAGGTTTATTATCAATTGGTGCTGAAGTAATGAGACTAGGCGTTATTTCTACGCCAGGTGTTGCTTATTTAACTAAAGCGCTAGGAGCACAAGCTGGTGTTATGATTTCAGCTTCGCATAATCCTGTTGCAGATAATGGCATTAAGTTTTTTGGTCCAGATGGATTTAAATTATTGGATGAGCAAGAAGAAGAAATTGAAGAATTAATGGATGCAGAAGTAGATAAGCTACCAAGACCAACAGGTAATGATTTATGCCAAGTTAGTGATTATTTTGAAGGTGGTCAAAAATACCTACAATTCCTTAAAAATACAATTGATGAGGATTTCTCAGGTCTATTAGTTGCTCTTGATTGTGCACATGGTGCTACTTCTTCACTAGCTCCGTATTTATTTGCAGATTTAGAAGCAGATATCGTTACGATGGGAACAAATCCGAGTGGCTTTAATATAAATGACGGTGTGGGTTCAACACATCCAGAGGCGTTAGCAGCACTTGTGAAAGAAAAAGGAGCGGATATCGGTTTATCATTTGACGGAGATGGTGATCGTCTAATTGCAATTGACGAAAAAGGTGAAATCGTTGACGGTGACCAAATCATGTATATTTGTGCAAAATATTTAAACGAGAAAGGTCGTTTAAAACAAAATACAATTGTTTCAACAGTTATGAGTAACTTAGGTTTCTACAAAGCAGTAGAAACAAATGGAATGAAAAGCGCTGTAACGGGTGTTGGTGACCGCTACGTGATGGAAGAGATGAGAAAAAATGGCTTCAATCTTGGTGGTGAGCAATCAGGACATATCATCTTTTTAGATCATATTACGACTGGTGATGGTATGTTAAGTGCAATTCAACTCGTAAATATTGTTAAAGAAACAGGAAAAACTTTATCTCAATTAGCTGGAGAAATGAAGAAATATCCACAATTATTAATTAATGTACGTGTTACAGATAAAAACGAAGCGCTAAGTAATGAGCGTATCAAGGGGATCATTGCTGAAGTAGAAGAAGAGATGAATGGCAACGGTCGTATTTTAGTTCGTCCTTCTGGTACAGAACCACTAATTCGTGTAATGGCTGAAGCGCCTTCTGAAGCAGAGTGCAAACAGTACGTAGAACGCATTGTTGCAGTTGTAAAAGAAGAAGTTGGAGAATAAAAAATAAAAATATGCATAGATGAGCACTTTTGTGTAAGTCTATGCATATTTTTATTATATAAACAACTGTTCTATCATTTTCTTCCAATATTTTTGTTGACCATTTTAAATAGCGTATAGTATAGTTGTTTTATTGTTTTCCTAACAAGGAAGGAGTATAGAAACAAAAAAAGTTAAAAAAAGCGCCAGAACTACACAGGACGAGAAAGTGTAGTTGACGAGGTGGAGTTTTATCGAATTTTCGGCGGATGACTCCCGGTTGATGTATCACAACCGAAATTATTTATGTAAAACACATAGGTGACTGTGTGCACAAACGTAAATAATCTGATACACCGTTTAACAAATACAAATGAACTCGCTTTATGAGCGGAATATGAAAGGTAGGTGGATATTGCTTGTAAGTCCTCTACCATTATTAAACATGACGAGGGAATAGAAAATTTAATAATTAAACGGTTAGGAAAACAGCGTTCCATTCCTATACTTTTTGTATGTCTTGTTTTAGGACTTACTAAGCAATAGTTAATTATGTGTGGAATCGTTGGATATATTGGAAATGATAATGCGAAAGAAATTTTATTAAAAGGTTTAGAGAAATTAGAGTATCGTGGTTACGATTCTGCTGGGATTTCTCTTTTAACTGACAATGGTGTAGAAGTTTATAAAGAAAAAGGTAGAATTGCTGTATTACGCAAATCAATCCCTACTAAAACGGACGGAAATGTTGGTATTGGTCATACAAGATGGGCAACACATGGTGCTCCAAGTAAACGTAATGCGCATCCTCATCAAAGCTCTACTGAACGTTTTACACTAGTTCATAACGGCGTTATCGAGAACGATGTACAATTAAAAAACGATTATTTAAATAATATTGAATTTACAAGTGATACAGATACTGAAGTAATTGTTCAGTTAGTTGAGCTATATATTAAAAAAGGTTTAACAGTGCTTGATGCATTTAGAGAAACACTTAAGCTTCTTAAAGGTTCATATGCAATTGCGTTATTAGATAAACAAAATGATGATGTAATTTATGTAGCAAAAAACAAAAGCCCATTACTTGTTGGTGTTGGTGAAGAGTTTAATGTTATTGCATCTGATGCGATGGCAATGTTACAAATTACTGATCAATTTATTGAATTAATGGATAAAGAAGTTATTTTAGTTACTAAAGACAAAGTTCAATTAATGGATCTTAACGGAAATATGATAGAACGTGCTCCATATACAGCGGAAATTGACGCAAGCGATATCGAAAAAGGAACTTACCCTCATTTCATGTTAAAAGAAACAGATGAGCAGCCTTTAGTAATCCGCAATATTATCCAAAAGTACCAAAATGAAAGTGGCGAGCTTGTAATTGACTCAGAAATTAATGCGGCTTTAGCAGCAGCTGATCGATTATATATCGTAGCTTGCGGAACTAGTTATCATGCTGGTCTTGTTGGAAAACAATTTATTGAAAAATTAGCTGGTATTCCTGTAGAAGTTCATGTTGCAAGTGAATTCTCTTACAATATGCCATTATTATCAGAAAAACCATTATTTATTTATATTTCTCAAAGTGGTGAAACAGCTGATAGTAGAGCATGTCTAGTACAAACAAATAAATTAGGCCACAAAGCAATTACAATTACAAACGTTCCAGGATCAACATTATCACGTGAAGCTGACTATACTTTAGCTTTACACGCGGGCCCTGAAATCGCTGTTGCATCAACTAAAGCATATACTGCACAATTAGCAGTACTTTCTATTGTTGCAAATGCTCTTGCAAAAGAAAAAGGAAAAACAGTTAACTTTAACTTAGTTAAAGAACTTGGAATTGTAGCAAATGCAATGGAATCAATTACAAACCAAAAAGAAGAGTTTGAAAAAATTGCTTCAGAATATTTAGCTACAACTCGTAATGCATTCTTCATCGGACGTAATGTAGATTACTTCGTATGTTTAGAAGGCGCATTAAAATTAAAAGAAATTTCTTACATCCAAGCAGAAGGATTTGCTGGTGGAGAATTAAAACACGGAACAATCGCTTTAATCGAAGAAGGTACTCCAATCTTCGCACTAGCAACACAGGAATCAGTAAATTTAAACATTCGTGGTAATGTAAAAGAGGTTGTCGCTCGTGGAGCTAACCCTTGTATCATTTCAATGGAAGGTTTAAATATGGAAGGTGACCGTTTCATTTTACCAAGAGTACAAGAAGAATTATCACCGATCCTTTCAGTAGTACCATTACAATTAATTTCTTACTTTGCTGCATTACATCGTGGTTGTGATGTTGATAAACCACGTAATTTAGCAAAATCAGTTACAGTTGAATAATCAAATTAGTGATTTTACTGCAAATGAACAACAGATTTGAAAATAAAAACTGAACAGGGAGTGTAAAAAGATGGTCAAATTTAACGATGAAAATATCATTCCTACAAAAGACGATTTTCATGTTAGTGAAGTTGATGAACGTGTTGTTGTTAGAAAACCAATTAAATAAATAAATCAATTTAGGACTAGTGGCTGTAGCTACTAGTCCTTTTTGTTTGAAGTACAGAACGCTACTATTTTCCACTTTTCTAATCAAATTGCTGAAATACTTCTGAATTTGGAAAAATAAGAATGAATTCGCATTAATCATTCCATCCTAAAACTAGGGATCGATTTTAAACAAAGGAGTTGTCAGATTATGATAAAGATTTGTGATGAAAACTTCATTCCAACAAAAGATGATTTTTATGTTAGTGAAGTTTATGAGCGCGTTGTAATCAGAAAACCAGATCAAGTTGAACTGTAAAGCAAAAGAGGCTACGCTGTAAAATTATATTACAGCAGTCTCTTTTTTTTGCATTTAAAATGAATCACAAAGAAACATTTTTATGATTCACAAAGCCAATACTGAACCGAATTAATAGACCTAAAAATTAGACTTCTATACATAGTTTCACTTATTACCATATATTTACGAATATCCGTATGATATTCGTACAAATTAGTAAAGAGGTGAAGAAGATGAAGTTTAAATCAATTCGTAGCAATAGTGATTTTCAAAAACGTAGTTTGAAAAAATATAATAAAACAATCACTTTTTACTATTTAATTTCAGTTTGTGATGAAAATAAAATTACTGAACTTCTAATCACACCTTTTTATGAATATGAGTCATTTACTTTATATAAAGATTACCTTGCTACATTAAATGGTTGGGAGATTATTTCCGAAGAGACAGAGATGATTGAAAAGATTTTAGGCGGAAATATTATTGTTAATTTAGATGAAAAAAACTACTCTGTCTCGATTAGTGAGTTTAGTGCAAGTTCTGTAGGAGTTTCAACTGAAGAAAACGTATTGCAGGGACCAAAAGACGGATTAAATGAGAGCATTGAGATCTCTTTAAATTTGATTCGTAATCGATATAGAAAGAGTACATTGAAGGTGGAAGATCATATTGTAGGTAGCTTATCAAAGACGAAGGTACTAGTTTTATATGATAAAAACTTAATTGATATAAATGTCTACCATAATCTCTTGGCAAAAATTAATGCTTTGAAAATTGATGTATTACAATCTTGTGGTCAGCTTCAGAAACTGTTAATCAATAACAAGTTGAGCTTATTTCCACTTTTTTTAACGACTGAGCGGCCCGATCGAGTTGTAAATAGTATCTCAACTGGAAAAATAATTGTACTCGTTGAAGGAACGCCTTGGGCATTAATTGGTCCTGCAACATTTTCCGACTTTTTTAAATCGATGGATGATACAGTTGAACTAACGATTGTTTCAAAGTTTATGATTTCAATACGATATATCGCTTTGATGATCACTGTGTTTTTACCTGCCATCTACGTTGCAGTTATTTCTTATTCTCCAGAAGTGCTACAGGTCCAATTCGCTTTACTTGTTGCTGGAAGCAGGATGTCAGTTCCGTTTCCTTCTTATATTGAAATTCTTTTTCTAATGCTAATGGCAGAGTTTTTAATCGAGGCAAGCATAAGACTACCTAAATCAATTAGTTCTACAGCTACAACGGTAGGAGGATTAATATTAGGTCAAACTGCTTCGCAAGCGGGATTAGTAGCAGACATTATGATTATCGTCGTATCGTTAGTTGCAATCTCTTTATTTAGTATTCCGATAAATGCAATGCATCAAGCAATTCGGGTTATTCGATATCCGATTATTATATGTGCATCACTATTTGGGATGATTGGTGTATTAGTGGGAACATTAGCTATTCTTTGTTATTTATGCAATCTTAGAAGTTTAGGAAAGCCATATTTGACACTTTTTAATAAAAATTAACTATCGGGGTGTATTTTTTGCTAGGAAAAAGATATATTTCATACCTGTTTTATTTAAATACGGTGATTAGTATAACCGCGTTTGGACCTCAAATAATGTATAAAAGTAGTCTAAACGGGAGTATTTTAAGTATTTGTTTGGCTATTATAGTTGGTGGCCTTTTTATTTTTATTTTACAAAAGTTATTTAGTAGATTTCCTGAACAAAATATTAATCAAATCATAAAAAATGTTGTTCCCGACTGGTATCGTAAGTGTTACATAATTTATAGCTTAATTTTTTGGTATTTGACTGGTGCTCTATTTATTATCGCGTTAATTCATGTAGTTAATATTTTTATCAATCCGACTACCCCTATATTAATAACCTATATTGTATTTCTTTTAGTAATAATTTTTGCGATTTTACTAAAAACCGATTCATTATTATACGTTACTGAAATACTAGTAATGTTGCACATTCCAATTGTTTTATTTGTGTTCATTAGATTTTTAACTGATCGCTTTGTTCTAGTGGATTCTCTATATCAATCTGTTAACTATTTTAAACATCTACCAACTGTCAGCGCATTCACTGCTGCTCTTTTTATCTTCACAGGCTTTTCAAACTTAATTATTTTTAATGAGAAAATAAATTTAAATTCCATTACCAAAAAATATCTGCTTTGGATCTTTCTATTTGGGATATTTATTGTCTCTAGTAATTATTTCATACCAATTGGATACTTGGGGTTAAAAGGGGTCAACAAGGAAGTGTTCGTTTGGTTAACTACGGTTGATAGTATGCATTTTGACTATTTAATTGTGGAAAGAGTTATTTACATTCTACTTTTTGGACAAATCGTCATTTCCTTAATATACATCATTCTTAGTTGGCATACCTCATTAGAGCTATTAAAAACACTCAATTTGAAATATGGAGGAACTTATAAATGGATATTAATTTCCTTCTTTATTTGTGCTACAACAGTCATTCAAATTCTCATAAGAGAAATAGACCTAGTAAAATATTTTACGATGTATTTCAATTTAAATGCCATTTCAAACTTCTTATTAATTATTTCGTTGTTGTATGCATCAGTAAAAAAGAAGCGCGTTACTTGAGTCTGGTTTTTCTTGCATTTGGTGCAATGCTACTATTATCTGGTTGTACCTTTAAAGATATTGATAAGAGGGCATTTATTACTTCAATTGGAGTTGATCAATCTGAGATGCCTGACAAAACATATAAAGTAATGGTTAAAGTAGCAATTCCAAATGGGGATCCAAAAACACCTAAATCAGAATTTATTATTCTCTCGGCAAATTCTGATTCGATTTCAGAAGGTCTAAACTTAATGAAGTCTCAGATTGATAAGGAATTAGTATATGGATATAGCAGCACGATTGTAATTGGAGAAAAATTAGCAAAAAAAAATATACAACCATTGTTAGAGTTTTTTGTAAGAAGACCAGATATTCAGATGACGTCTTATTTAAGCGTTGCTAAACCAAATGCATATGAAGTGCTTAATTTTAAACCGATTCAAGAGCAAGTATCTGGTGGAGTTTTGAAATCGTATTTTGATTTTAGTAGAACCGAGTCACCATACATAGATCAAATTTGTCTATTTGACGCATATAGGAGAGAAACTGAGGATGGCGTTGATATCGTCATGCCAGTCATTGAATCAAATAAAAAAGAATTATTAGTAGACAAAATCGCATTATTTGATAAGAATAAACTGATTATGGAACTTAACCCAAATGAATCAGAAACCTATCGACTTTTAACGACCGGAATCTATAATGAAAGCTTAAAAGTCAAAAATAAGAATACTATGTTTGTAATGAATTTAGAAAAGGGTAAGGCAAAATACAAATTAAATGATCAACATAAAAATATAATTGTCAATTATACGATCAAGGTGAGAGCTGTTATAGAAGAAAAAGTTGATGGTTTAGAAATGATCAGAGAAGGGGATATAATAGCACTAAATAAACAAATGGAAGAGAAAATTAATGCAGAGACTAGTGCTTTACTTAATAAAATAAAAGATAAAGATATTGATCCAATAGGTTTTGGTTTACGATATTTATCTAGGAATAGTGAAAACAGAAGCCTATCGTTTTGGAACAAAAAGTACTCCAACCTGGCCTTTAAGATAAAGTCAGAAGTTAAAATTAAAGGGACGGGGTTAATTAATTGAAAATATGAGGTTTAAGAAAAGATAGAAAAGCAGATGGAAACTCTGTTAACTATCTTTTTTTTTGCAAGTTTTATTTTCACCATAATTTCACCATCCTCTATTAGAATTCAATTTATTAAGAAATGAGAGGAGGGAAATAACATGAATAAGAGAGTAAAGAGAATATTTACATGGACCTCTTTAACGTTAGTTTTTGTTGTAGCGGTACATTTTTTTCTTAGATTACTAGGTGGTTTACATGAAAGACGTTTTGTCGATCGACATGCAATGATCATGGATAGAGGGGGGCGTTATGATTATGGATCCCCTGGAATGATGCATGGTCCACACCATTTTCATGACTTTTCTTGGTTTGGATTAGTACTATTCCTTTTAATCGCGCTTGCGATTGTGACTTTTATCTTTAAAAAGTTTATTAAAAAAGGACAAGCTAGTTCAACTAATCAATTTTCATTTGATACATCGAATTTCAATACACCAGTAAACAGAACAAATGCAGATCTATTAGATAAATGGGAAAAAAATCTATTAACAAAAAAGGAGAATAAATAAAATGGGTATTTTTAAAAGAATGAAATCAATATCGTTAGCAAAAATGAATGGTGCACTAGATGGTTTAGAAGATCCAATTTCAATGTTGAACCAATATATTAGAGAAATGGAAGAGGATCTTTTAAAAGGTCAAGAAGCACTTTCTCGTCAGATCTTTCTAGAGAATAAACAAAAGGCATTAATCTTGGAAACAGAAGGATTAGTAAATAAAAGAGGTGGACAAGCTAAGTTAGCGGTAGAGAACGGTGAAGAATCTATTGCAAAGCTGGCTATACAGGAAAAACTTGTACATGAAAAACAGCTAAGCTTATATAAGGAGCAGCTAAATACAATTCAAAACCAAACTCAGTCACTTTATGAAAAATTAGATGAACTGAAAGGGAAATATGATGAATATCTTCATAAAAGACTATTGCTAGTTTCTAGAGCAAATATAGCAAAGTCGATTAAACAGATTCAACAAACTTCAGTTTCTTTTAATTCAGAAACGATTGCCAATGGCATATCTCGTGCAGAAGATCGAATACTAATGATGGAAGCAGAAGTACAGGCTCAGAATAAATTTGCCTATAATAAAAGTACTTTAACGAATGTTCAATCAGACGGCGCTTTGAGTGAAGAAATTGAAGCTGAGCTACGAAAGCTAAAGCAATATACTGTAGAAACTGTGTAAGGAAACGAATTAACTAAAATAAATGCAAGGGAGCACCGTAATGATTAATAGGTGCTTCCTTTTATTTTATAATTAAGAAGAAATTTGAAATTATCATTTCAGATAGCACATGATAAGTCTAAGAAGTAAATTTAGAACGAGGAGTATTTTTATTATGAATATACTAGTGGCTGAGGATGATTTAAAACTTGGTGAGCTAATCAGTTATATGTTAAAGAAAAAAGCGGGATATAAAGTTGATTGGGTAACTGAAGGTGAAGAGGCCTTCTATTATGCAACGAACACACACTATGATGTATTAATATTAGACTGGATGATGCCAGGTGGAACCGGAATAGAAATATGTCGTCGTTTACGTAAGGATGGTTATTCAGGTGCGATTTTAATCCTTACAGCTAAAGATGCATTAGAAGACCGGATTGTTGGATTGGACTCAGGAGCCGATGACTATTTAGTAAAGCCTTTTGAAATCGATGAACTTTTAGCTAGGTTACGAGCACTTTCTAGACGAAACTATGCCCCAATATTAGAGGAAGAAATTCTAATTAGTGATATGATTTTAAATCGGACAAGCCAATCTATTAGAGGTGGACAGATGGATATTCAATTAAGTCCACGTGAATTTCAATTATTTGACTTTATGTTACAAAATAAAGGGCAAGTATTACCTCGAGAAATCATTTTGGAGCGCGTTTGGGGATATGATTCAGATGTTGCGATGAAGACGATTGATGCAACTGTTAAACTACTTCGAAAGAAATTAGATTTGCTTGGTAAACAAGAATTGCTACAAAGTATTAGAGGGGTAGGATATAAATGTGATTACTAATTTTATTTCCTTTTTGCGGTCCATACGAGACCAAAAAGGAAGGGATGTTTTTAAGACAACCCAAAATCGCTTAACCGTGTTATACAGTGGATTAGTCATGCTTTTTCTAAGTATATTCATTATTGTAGTCTTTGCGGTGTTATACGTTGTCATAATGAATGATCAAAGGCGCACAGTTGAATCGTTGGCTAGTCAAGAAGCAAAAATAATTGAAAATTATATGATTCAAAATCAACAAGGGAACCTGCAAGACCAAAATCAAGAAATCGTGTTGGCAGGAGTAGATCAGTTTTTTTATTATGTAGTTAAACCAAGTGGCGAATTAATAATGGGACAAGAGGACATACCTCAATTAAGGTCAAAACTGTTACTTCAAATTAAGGATTGGTTCCCTAAAAAGAGTGAGACCCGAAAGGTGAAAATCAAAATAGAGCACGAAGAGTTTGAAAAAGATATTAGAAAGTTTCATGATCATGATGAGTTGCGTGTTCCATTAAACCGAAAAGACATCAGTCTAATGATTGCTGGTGAGCCATTATTTTATAAAGGAAATTTCATCGGTACAATATACGTTGGTAAAGATATTTCAGATGTGTATCATTTATTTAAATGGGTTATTGTCATCCTTATTGCCTTAACAATTATATTTTTTGGTGTTGCACTATATATAAGTAACTTAATGTCAAAAAAGGCGATGATACCTATTTTTAAATCTTTTAATCGACAACGAGAATTCGTAGCAGATGCTTCACATGAGCTACGAACACCATTAAGCGTTTTACTCTCATCAATTGATGCAATGGAAATGACGATTGATACAGAGGAAGACGATTTTTCAAGAAAGCTTTTATTTAGTATGAAAGATGAAGTTAAACGAATGACAAGTTTAGTCGGCGGTTTATTAACTTTAGCTCGTTCAGACACGGACCAAATTGAACTAAAATTAGAGAAAATTGAGTTTCGTGCAATTGCAGAAAAGGCGATTATTTCATTACAACCGTTAGCAGCATCAAAAAAGATTAATCTAACCTTAACTGCTCCGGAAATTGTAAAAGCTAAAGGTGATCCTGAAAAACTATCCCAACTTTTATATATACTAATTGATAACGGGATTAAGTATACTCCGGATGGAGGAGAGGTTCAGCTAATTCTTTCGAACAAAGAAAATGAGTTAAGGATACAAGTTGCAGATTCGGGTATCGGCATTAAAAAAGAAGATCATACACGTATATTCGATCGCTTTTATCGATCTGATAAATCAAGGTCCAGAAAAATTGGAAGTCACGGATTAGGCTTGGCGATTGCAAAATGGATTGTAGAAATTCATAATGGAACTATTCAAGTAAATAGTGAAATTGGAAAGGGAAGTACGTTTACTATACAAATTCCAATTTCTAATATTACTAATAAAAGAACATAGGTTTATCAATTTGCACGAAATCTGATTTCCATTTTCCCGATAAGAAAGGAATGTTGACTTTGAAAATTGCTTTCATTGCACACGATCAAAAGAAAAAAGAATTAGTAAACTTTGCAATGGCGTATGAGTCTATTTTAACTAAACATGAGTTATATTCTACTGGAACAACCGGAACAAAAATAATGGAAAGTACAAATTTAAAAATTCACCGATTTAATTCGGGTCCTCTTGGGGGAGATCAAGAAATAGGTGCGCTAATCGCAAAGAATTTAATGGATATGGTTATCTTCTTTCGTGACCCACTAACAGCGCAACCACATGAACCAGATATTTTGGCTTTAATTCGCTTATGTGATGTTTACGCAATTCCATTAGCAACAAACATGGGTACAGCGGAAATATTAATTCATGGATTGGAACGTGGGGACTTAAAATGGAGAAACATCATACACGGAAAGAAAATTGATGAAGACAAGTGAAATCTGAATTCTACGTATAAGAAAATTTTAAAAATGATAAAGAAGCCGAATAAATAACTTTGATGAAGGAAATAGTAATTCTAGTTCAATTGAAAAGGAGGATTACGATGGATAATCAAGGATATGGACATACACATAATTCAGGTGAAACAGTTATGATCTCTGGCTCTTACACTGATGCAGACGGGGAACATATTGAATTAGAAGCGGGACAAAAGTTTCCGAATTGCCCTTCATCAGGAAAGCCGACTAAGTGGAGACACGGCCGATAAGTCAAGATTGGTTGATTTCTTTTATTTACTCCTAATGAATATGTAAATAAACAAATAACAATAGTAGCTAAAAAAGATTGTAACGATATAGTACAATCTTTTTTTATTGGAATGAAAGACTAAATGATATAGGGTTGATTTACACAAAAAAACTCCTTTCTCAAAATAGAAAAAGGAGTTTTTATTATAGTGTTACTTCTGGAAGAAGCACTTCATTTTTGTCAGGATACATTTGTTCAATATGATTTTCTCCCCAAGAGCATAGTAAATCTAAAACTTCCTTTAAAGACCATCCATACTCAGTTAAGGAATATTCCACTTTAGGTGGAACTTGATTAAATACCTTTCGGTGAACGATATTATCTTCCTGTAATTCCTTCAATTGCTGAGTTAACATTTTTTGCGTAATATTAGGCATTAATTTTTTTAATTCAGAAGTTCGTCTCGTTCCTTTTGTCAAATGACAAAGAATCACAACCTTCCATTTACCACCGATTACGTCTAATGAAGCTTCAACTGGAATATTGTATTTTTTCATGTTCTCCTCTCCTTCATTTATCTACGTAGGCTTATTTTTAATGATTAGAATATCATAACACTCTCTACATAAACTGTGTAGTTTCTAGTCTCGTTAAAAATTTTATTTGAAAATTTTTCTGCGATTTAAACCTCTATTCACATAAATGTTACTAAAAAGTAACTATATCACTTCAAAGTGCATACTTCTCTAAATTATTCCTATCGCTCATAATTACAAATAGTTAATAGATTAACGAACATTTATTAAAAAGTATTTTTTCCATTGTCACTTAAATGTATATATGGAAGTCGTTATTCTTTTACCTTATTTCATTTCATTTATGTTTTGAATGACAATAAGACTTTATTCAGGCGCCATGTCTCTTTGTATTCAAACTACAATAAAAATAACAATTACAAGGAGGATTTTTAATGAATTCAACTGCTGCTTCGATTAAAGTGCAAGAGAAAAAAAGTGGCACTCCCGCGTTAATGGCGCTCGCTATTAGTGCATTTGGTATTGGAACAACTGAATTTGTTCCTGTTGGTTTATTATCAACTCTAGCTGGTGATTTGAAAATTTCAATTACATTAGCAGGTTTATTAATTTCTGGTTATGCGATGGGTGTTGCATTTGGAGCACCAATTTTAACGGCATTAACGAATAAAATAGGTAGAAAATCTTTATTAATGCTATTAATGGTTATCTTTATAGTAGGAAACAGTGTTGCTGCTTTTTCCACTAGCTTTGGCCTTCTGCTAGTTGCCCGAATTATTACATCATTTTCACATGGGGTTTTCTTTTCAATCGGATCAACAATTGCAGCTGATGTAGTTCCTGAAAATAAACGTGCAAGTGCAATTGCGTTTATGTTCACAGGTTTAACAGTGGCGACTGTAACGGGTGTTCCATTAGGTACATTTATAGGTCAACATTTTGGATGGAGATCAACTTTTGGAGCTGTAGCGTTATTAGGAATCATTGCAATCATTGCAATTGCGATCTTAGTTCCAAAATCAATTAAACAGCCGCCAGCTTCAAAAATTAGTGATAACTTGAAGGTTTTAACAAATGGTCCATTACTTTTGGCTTTTGCTATTACAGCTTTAGGATACGGTGGAACGTTTGTTGCATTCACTTACTTGTCACCAATCCTTGAAAAAATTACTGGCTTTGCTCCTAATTCTGTAAGTATTATCTTACTTGTTTACGGAGTTGCAGTTGCACTTGGAAATACAGTCGGAGGAAAAGCGGCTAATAAAAATCCTTTAAAGGCATTGACTTGGATGTTTGCAGTTCAAGCAATTATACTTGTCATTCTTTCGTTTACTGCACCATTTAAATTGGTTGGAATTGTTACGATTTTCTTCTTAGGATTACTTGCTTTCATGAATGTACCTGGTTTACAAATTTATGTCGTGAAATTAGCAGAGAAGTATGTCCCATCTGCTGTAGATATTGCATCAGCACTAAATATAGCAGCGTTTAACGTAGGTATAGCAATTGGAGCATTTATTGGTGGTTTAGTTGTAGATACGATTGGCTTGATTAATACACCGTGGATTGGTGGAATCATGGTCTTTGGAGCAGTACTTTTAAGCATTTGGAGTTCATCTTTAGAAAAGAAAAAAAATACTAAATAGAAAAAAGGAGATTTTAAAAATGAATAACTTAGTTAAATTAAACAATGGTTTAGAAATGCCTATTATAGGGTTAGGAGTTTTCCAAGTGGAAGACGGACAAGTCGTAATTGATTCAGTAAAGGCTGCTATCAGAAATGGATATCGTAGTATTGATACTGCAGCAATTTATCAAAATGAAGAAGGCGTTGGAAAAGGAATTAAAGAAGCACTTGAAGAGAACGGCCTGAAACGTGAAGACTTATTTATTACATCTAAAGTTTGGAATGCTGATCTTGGCTACCAATCAACTATTGATGCTTTCGAATTAAGTTTGAAAAAACTAGGTCTTGATTATTTAGATTTATATTTAATCCACTGGCCTGTAGAAGGTAAATACGTTGAATCTTGGAAAGCACTTGAAACACTATATAAAGATGGAAAAGTTAAAGCAATTGGAATGAGTAACTTCCAAATTCATCACTTAAAAGAAGTAATGGCTACTGCTGAAATTATGCCTATGGTCAATCAAGTCGAATTACATCCGATGCTAAGCCAAGTTGAACTAAGAGAATTCTTAAACGAAAATTCAATTCAAATAGAAGCGTGGGCTCCGTTAATGCAAGGAGGACTATTTGAAAACGAAACTTTATTAGAAATCGCAAACAAATATAATAAATCAATTGCTCAAGTTGTGTTACGTTGGCATTTACAAAACGGTATCGTCATCATACCGAAATCAATTAAAGAACATCGCATTCAAGAAAATGCAAATCTATTCGATTTTGAATTAACACAAGAGGATATGGAACAAATCAACTCACTAAACCAAAACCACCGAGTTGGTCCAGACCCTGATAATTTTGATTTTTAAGCAAAACCTATAAATATTATTTAAATGTAATAACGAGGTACCAGGAAAAAGACTGTAATTTTGGTCTTAACCCTGTCAAGTAGACACACATAAAAAAGACTTTCTAAGCAGCCGTTGTTAACCTGTATTTTACAGGGGAACAACGGTTTAATCGTTTTTGTGTACGTTCATTATTATAGAAATGAATATACTCTTCAATTGCTTGAATAAGTGCCTGTTCTGAATTAAAATTAGATAGATACACCAATTCACATTTGAAGTGTGAGAAGAACGATTCAACGCATGCGTTGTCTAGGCAGTTTCCTTTGCGAGAGTGGCTGCCTAATAAATTATTCTTTTCTAGGAACTGGTTGTATTTTGGAGTCGTGTACTGGAATCCCTGATCTGAATGCAGGATACTTCCATGCACGTTTCTTTTTTTACATAAGTCTTTAATTGTTTCTAGGACTAGTTTAAGATCATTTCGCTCTGAACACTTCCAAGACAGGATTTCATTATTATAAAGATCTTGTACAACTGATAGATAATAGAATTTATTCCCTACTTTGATATACGTGATATCTGTCGCAAATGCAACGTTTGGTAAGTCTTGTTTAAATTGGCGATTTAATAGATTAGGATAAATATTAGATGGTTCTACACCAAAATATTTTCTTTTCTTACGTATGACCGATTTAATGTCTAATTCCTTCATTATTCGATACACCTTTTTGTGGTTAATAATTAACCCTTCATCTCTTAAACGGTCAGTAATTCTAGGATATCCGTAATATGGTCGAATTGTATGAATGGCTTGAATATGGGATTTAACCGCGTCCTCAAGATTAGTTCTCCTTAATTTATAAACAATCAATTTTTTCCATTTATAGAAACCAGCTCTTGAAACTTTTGCGATTCGAATAAGCATCGTTATTGGGTAACGTGCTTTCATCTCATTAATTATTTCAAATCGAACTCCCTTTGGAATTATCCCTCCTCGAGTATATTTGGATAGAGCTTTTTTAAGTATTCTATCTGCGCTTTTAAATATTTATTTTCTTCCTCAATTGAGCTAAATTCAGTTTTAGTAAAATCTGCAAATGGATTATTAGCTTTAGATTTTCCTCTTTGATCATCAAATAACTCACCATTTCTATACTTTTTTACCCACTCTTTAAGCTGGGTAGAACTTCGTAGACCTAGTTCTTCCGAAATCGAAACATAACTGCCAAATCCATCTTCATAACGTTTTACTGCCTTAAGCTTGAATTCAATCGAATATTTCTTAAATTTAGTCCCTTTTAAAGGCATAATAAATCCCCCTATAGTAGATTACCTATCCATTATAAGGGATAGGCTTTTTCCCGTGTCTACTATAAAGGGATAATATCATTTTTACAGTCTTTTTCTGTACCATTTTTTCGTAATTAGCTCGCAGAAGAATAAAGAAATAAACAATTATTTACCTAACGCCAGACCTTAAAGGACATTCTAGATGAAAGGTCGAATATTCGATAATAACAATATTTAATAAATAGAAACAGCCTCATGTTGTAAGACTTAAGACTGATATAGACTAATGCTAAAGTGCGTTTTAAACTGTAAACCAATTAATTACTATTAAGATAGTTAATAAAAATTACTGGAAAACGGTCGAGCAGTAGAGGAGTTGATTACGGTGAGGAAAGAAGCAAAAAAGTTCAACACTATGAAGGAACTTTCATTACACATAGTGATTGCTACAATATCAATCTTAATATTGATTATCTGTTTACCTACTGTTGTCATGGTCTATAAAGTATCATTTGTTTTTGCAATAATGGGAACTTTATTATTGGATTTTTATCTTGTTGTATCGAATCATAAAAACCCTTTAAAATTCACGAAAATCGTACTGATTTGCTTACTTTTAGGTATATCCGCTGTAGGAATCATATTCTATATCAGCAAATTTTTAGTAATCGTAAATTCATATGGGATTGAGCGAATATTAACCGATCATATTACAACTGCAAAATTATTATTTTTCTTAATTTGTTTATTTCAACCAATCATTTTGCCATTACCAGAAGCGATTACGATTCCGGCAGGTAGTGCTGTAATAGGTGCTTTTTCTGGAGCGGCTATTGGGTTCTTAGGTTCAACTTTAGGTATTGTCATTATGTACTTTTTAGCAAGAATAGGTGGATATAAACTAGTCTCAAAATTGGTAAAAGAAAAACACCTAAAAAAATATCAAGAATATGTATTAAAAAATGAAACAATTATTTTAACGCTAATGTTTATCGTTCCGATTTTGCCAGATGAAATTATTTGCGTAGGGGCCGGCATTAGCAAAGTATCCTTGAAAAAGTTCATTGTAATTGCTGCGATTTCAAAATTAATAACGTCTTCACTATTATCCTACTCAGTTTATTTAGCGAAAGTTTTCTCGCTAACAACTTCGCAAATAGCTTTAATGGGCTCCATTTTATTAGCTTGTATCTTATCTTTATCATTCATTATTAAGAGATTAATTAAGCGAGCAAATTCAAAAGAAGCTTATGTTGCTTCGCAAGGTGAATAATAAAAAGGCAATGTAACGGTAAACGATACATTGCCTTTTTTTATGACTATTGTCGAAATTGAAAATTTCCTGAGAAATAATGTAGAAAATATGACGAATTACATTTTAATCATCCAATTAAAACTTTAATACCTTGAACAATATTCCATATAAATACGACTAAATTAACAATGCATACTAATATAAATCCGCCAATAATAGTATAGCTTACTCCATCGCCCATTGTATTAAACGTAAAAATGGAGATCGCCCCTAAAATGATAATTGTTAGAAAGGGGAGTATATGTGAAAAAAGTGCTCGTTTAGAATGGGACTTTATTTGTTGATCTTTGGCTACAAAATAAACGATGATTGGCAATAAAAAAGGCGCGAAAAAAATACTAAAATAACATAATGAGGACAAAATCTTATTTGTTTCCATTTATTTACCTCAATTTCTTAAAGAATTTTAATTAACCTTATTATAGTTTAATTTATATATAAAAATCGATTAATTTATTAACAATTTTTATATATAAATTTGCTTTAATTGATTAGGCAGAAAAATGAGTATCCTTTTTCTGTCTCTTTTTAAAGGAAATATAAATGTAAAACAACAATAGGATTGTAGCAGTAATACAGATTGTAGTCCATGGCGAGCCTAACAAGAAGTTCCCATATAAAGTATAAAGAACTGCGATTGGAATATTACCGGCAAACACAATTGCGATATAAGACAAATATTTCATATTAGTAGAAGCTGCAATAAAGCATGCACCGTCTGTTGGAGCTAGAGGAGTTGCAACTGTTAAAAATAAGTATTTCTTTCGATTAGAAATAATTTCGTTAAATAGAGAAGGATATTTATTCTCCATGAACTGCTGAATCGTGTCACTTAAAATAGTTCTACTTAATAAGTAAATAATAGATTCAGTAATCGCCATACCAACTAATGATAAGAGTATGGTCTCATACGGATGAAAAAATAAACTGCCTACTACTATTAATACTGAGCTAGGAATAAATAGGAAAATTCTGGCGCAGAAAATAGCAACAAATAATAGCATCGGATTGATGGAGGAATTCGTAATAAAATGTTTTATATCGTCCAATGAGAGATGAAATAAATGATATCGAAAGGCAAGTAGTAGCATTAAAATCCAAAAGCCGATAACGATGAGTGGAACGACTTTTTTCATGATTTATGCTCTCCTTTATAGTAGAAAATCTTCAGTTATATTATTCTATTCGCCAATTACTAGAAAACTGATTCATTTTAAAAAATTAATAATAAAGGGCATAAAAGTGTCAAAAATTGAATAAAAATTTAATAAGCAATAAATATCTCAATTTAAAGAGAAATGAGGTAGAGATATGCTTGATGATGGTCTATTAATTATTCGACTTGTTTTAGGAATTATTTTATTAGGTCATGGCGTTCAGAAAGTATTTGGCTGGTTTGGCGGTTACGGTATAAAAGGTACTGGACAGTGGCTAGAGTCAATTGGAATTAAACCTGGAGCATTCTTTGCTTTTATTACTGGAGTTGCAGAAATCGTAGGAGGATTCTTTGTAGCGGCTGGTGTATATACAGAAGTTGGAGCATGGTTAATTATTGTAGTTATGGCAGTAGCAGTATTGAAAGTACATTTAAAGAATGGATTTTGGAATAGTTCGAACGGTTTTGAATTTAATCTGCTAATTATAGCAGCAGCTGTTGGGTTACTACTGACAGGTCCAGGATCACTAGTATTATTTTAGATTCGGAAACTTATGGGATGTCTCATTTATTGAGGCTCCTTTTTTTGTTTGTATATACGAACAAATTATGTGCTTTGTTTATAAAGCTGTTAATTTTGTGCATAAACAGGAGTCTTTTGTTCATAAAGAGGATTGATCAATATAAGAGGACTTGTGTGAGTAGAAAAAATTATCGAAATGGACGAACACTTTGTGAACACGGCTTAAATATTGTTGGAATGCGTCTTATTATCGCCAAAACAAGTTACAATCGTGAAATGACCAGACCAAATATGTGACTAACAATTTTTAAATTCCCTCATTCGTGATACGATAAGTTTAATAATGATAACCATACGGAGGGATTAAGATGGCAGATTCTATTTTTGAACAGCTTAAGTTTACAAGATTTTATACTTTAAAAATTCTTAAATCAGTTTCAAATGATGTTGTTGGTGTAGTGCCAACTGGATTTAATAATAATATTCATTGGAATGCTGGTCATATATTAGGGGCATATGAGCAATTACTTTATGGAAATACTGGTGATACCATCAAACTTTCAAGAGAATTCATCGATTCTTTTAAGGGTGGAACTAAACCAAGTGACTGGCAGGAGACCCCTCCATCATATGAGGAAATTATTCGATTGTTAGAAGAGCAAACTGAGCAATTGATTTCTACATACGAAGGCCGTTTAGATGAAGTGATTGAAAAAGAGATAAAACTTGGTAATTTTGAAATTAAAACTATTCGAGATATGCTAAGCTTTAATATCTTTCATGAAGGTTTACATGCGGGCTTAGTAAATGGTTTAAAGAGAACACTTGGACAGTAAGTAAATTCGTTAATTTTGTTTCTATAAAAATCTAAGAGGTTGTGCTCTTAGATTTTTTTGTTATAATCATGTGTAACTATTATAAAAATGGTGGTCTGAAAATTAAGTCATTTTAAAACGAGGTTATTTAAATGAAAAAAGAAAGTAATTTAATTATTTATGATCTAATTTTGTATTTAGTATTTCCACTTGTTTTATATAAGGTTTTACAACATTATTTTAGCGATTATTGGGCAATGCTTTTACCGACAGTTCCAGGGATTTTATATACATTATTTCGTTTTTGGTATACAAAACAGTTTAATGTAACTGGTATTTTTATTATTTCAACTTTAACTGCTAGCACTGCTGTTGATTTAATGGCTTTAGGTTCTGCCAAAAACTTAATTCTGTATAATGTGTATTATCACTTTGCACTTGTTGGAGTATTTTTGGTTTTATTGGCTTTGAAAAAGCCATTACCATATTACTTTATGATTGATATTGCAGCAATTCAGGGACAAGATCGTGAAGAAAGTAAGAAATTGTTTAAAAATCCATCACTATTTAAGGTGTTTCAATATTTGTTTATAGCATGGATTATTAAAGATATAGCCTTTGCTTTTGGACAATGGTGGATGGTCGATACGTACGGATTAAAAGCATATTACTCACGCACGATTATCTTTACAGTTGGAGGATATGTTTTTGGCATCATTATGGCAATTGGTTATGCAATTGTAACAATGAGAGCTCAAAAACTAAAAGGGGATGACCCTGAGCAAACTTCTGATGAAATTATTATTTAATGATATGAAGAAAAACCACAAGGAATTTTCCTTGTGGTTTTATTCGTTTTATCCTTGCCCTTCAATTAATTTCCGAATTCATTACAATTTCTGCATTTCTCCTGCATTTAAGATATCAAGTTTTTGTATTCTTTCATTTTCAGGCTCAACGTGAATTAATATTTTTGGATTGACTAGCACATTTTTTATTTCATCTTCAATTTTGTCACATAATATATGTGCTTCTTCAATGCTCATGTCTGATGGTAATACTAGGTGGAAGTCAATATGTTCCTCGGCACCAGAGCGTCTCGTGCGTAAGTCATGGTACTCAATAAACTGTGATTTAAATGTATTTAATACTTTTACGATTTGATCTAATTCATCAGAAGAAAGGCCAGTATCAAGCAATGGAGTAAACGATTTACGTCCAAGTTCAATCGATTCCTTCATTATATAAATGGCTATTCCAATACCAATTAAAGCATCAAGAAATTCCCATCCAGTAAGACTAACCAATATTAAACTGACTGCAACCCCTAGAGATGAATAGACATCTGTTAATAAATGCAAAGCGTTAGATTGCATAGCTACAGAATGAGTTTCATTTCCTACTTTTTGAACAATTTTTCCGACTCTCCAATTGATTAATGCTCCAATTAACATGACGACTACACCGATCATAGGTAACTTAATAGGAGAAGGATGTAGAAGTTTTTCGACAGATTCAATGATAATCCAAATACCTGCTACAAATATTAAGATTGTTTCAACCGTACCCGAAATATTTTCAAATTTACCATGCCCATAAGGATGATCCTCATCAGGAGGCCTGTTTGAAATTTTTACAGAGAAAAATGCAATTACTGAAGCAACTAAATCCAATAATGAGTGGATTGCTTCCGAGATGATTGCTACAGAACCAGTAAAAATTCCTACTATTAATTTTAATAAAACGATGATTGTGTTACTGCATATTGAAAGTGCTGCTATTTTGCTTGAACGCAATCTATTCACCCCTGTCCAATTTTTTCTACTTAAGTTAAGAGTTTTGTAATAAGGCAACAAAAAAGAAAAACCACTAACAATTTGTTAGTGGTTTGTTTTTTTTATATTTAATTTGTTTTTATTGAAATGATTTTTCATTTTAATTCACCTTTTCACTCGCATAAAACATATTCTATAATACAGATACTATTTTGAAAAGAAAAAGCTGCGTGTGCAATTGAAATATAAATCGACAAGATTTTTCAAAAATGGTTTGACATCTATTTTTAGACTGTGTTATACATAGACTAATATAAAAAATAACAGTCTATTCGTAGAGGTTGCATTGTATATAAGTATCATTTTAGAGAACTGTGGGTTCGATGACAAAATGAGAAAGGATCCAATGCCGAAGAAATAAATTGCCACACATTTTATTTCTGGGACTACATTGAATAAATGTGGTACTGTCACATGTGTTTGTGAAGAGCTATTGAAGAGATGTGATTGGCTAAGTCCTTTTTTTAAAGCGATAGGCACATGAACATATCCTTCATGTGTCTTTTTTAATACACTAATACATTGAAGGAAGCTTCTTAGAATAATCTTACATTTGGATTTGAAGGGAGAATATGAATGTATTTACATGGTAATAGTCGAATTAATAATGAAGGACATCTAGAAATTGGAGGTTGTGATACTGTAGAATTAGCTAAAAATTACGGTACACCTCTATATATTTATGATGAAGCATTAATTGAATCAAAATGTAGGGAATTCCTTGAAGCTCTAAAAGATACAGGAATGAAATATCAAGTTGCATACGCGAGTAAAGCATTTCTATGTGTTGAACAAGCCCGTTTAATTGAAAGAGAAGGATTATGTTTAGACGTTGTATCTGGTGGAGAACTTTATACAGCGTTGCAAGCAGGCTATCCAGCGGAGAAAATTCATTTTCATGGAAACAACAAGACAATTGAAGAAATCGAAGAAGCATTAAATGCAAAAATCGGTTGTTTCGTTGTTGATAACTTCTTTGAATTAGAAGTACTACAAGCGTTAGCTGAGCAACGTGGTGAAGAGGTTTCAATTTTATTACGTGTTACCCCAGGTGTAGAAGCACACACACATGAATATGTTATGACAGGACAAGAGGATTCTAAATTTGGATTCGACATCATGTCTGGGCAAGCTAACGAAGCAGTTGAAGTTTCATTAAATTCAAGTAATCTTAAATTATTAGGAATACATTCACATATAGGGTCACAAATTTTTGAGCCAGATGGATTTGTTCATGCAATCAATGTATTAATGAGCTTTTTAAATGGCCTTAAAAATGATTTAGGCTTTACAGCTGAAATATTAAATGTAGGTGGGGGATTTGGAATTCGTTATACTTCCGAAGATGAGCCTTTAGCTGTTGCAAAACATATTGATACAATTACCACGATTATTAAACAACAATGTGAAGAGCTAGATTATAAACTACCAGAGCTATGGTTAGAGCCAGGACGTAGTATAGTTGGTGAAGCAGGAACAACGCTTTATACGATTGGCTCAACAAAAACATTACCTTCAATTCGTAAATATGTATCTGTTGACGGAGGGATGACTGATAATATCCGTCCAGCTCTTTACGGATCAAAATACGAAGCAATGCTTGCAAATCGAGCAAATGATGAAAATAAAGAAGTTGTCTCTATTGCAGGCAAATGTTGCGAAAGTGGCGACATGCTTATTTGGGATTGCAAATTACCAGTTGTAGAAAACAATGATCTATTAGCTATGTCATGTACTGGTGCTTATGGTTACTCTATGGCTAATAACTACAACCGTATCCGTCGCCCAGCAGTAGTTTTCGTAAAAGATGGTATGTCAAGAGAAGTAGTACGCCGTGAAACATATGAAGATTTAGTGAGAAATGACAGAGTTTATGTTGAAAACTCTTCTATTAGATAAATAACAGATTGATAAAACACTTTCATTATAAATGGAAGTGTTTTATTTCGTTTTCCTCAATAAATTGTGATAATTTATCGACATATAAAGACATATTTATCATTTATATTACAATATTGTAACAATTGCGACTCTCTTCGTGAATCTATGGTATAAATACTTAGGTAGATTAGCGAGAGGAGAGACGCTGTAATGTTAAGAAAAAAACTGGCAGTGCTAGCAATTGCAAGTACAATAGTATTATCATTAGCGCCAAATGCTTCAGTGTTAGCTGATAGCAAAGTAGAAACAAAGCAAGCTGAAGTAGATAAGTTCCAATCACAATTTAAAAAATTAAGCAGCGAAGTAAAGAAGATAGATGCTCAAATTAAAACAACTAAGAATAATATAGATGCAAAAAAAGCAGAAATCACTGAGACAGAGAAACTTATCAATGATAAAAAAGCTAGAATTACATATTTGCAAGATCGAATTGAAAAACGTAATGAGGTATTAGAACAACGTTTAGTTGCTATGCAAAAGCAACCAAAAGTAAATCTTGTGACCGACGTCTTATTTAACTCTGATGGAATTGTAGATTTCTTTAACAGAGTAAATTCAATTTCAACATTGTTTAATGCTGACGAAAACATCATTAAAGAACAACAATCAGAACAAGACGAAGTTAAAAAAGAAAAACAACTTGTTGATGAGAAAAAAGCAACGCTTGTAGCAGCAAAAGAAGATTTAGTTGCACAACAAAGCGATCTTTCTAAAGCGCAAGCTGAAAAACAAAAATCATTAGATACTGCAGAAGCTAACTTGAAGTTGGCTGTTAAAGAACTAGAAAATGCAAAAGAAGATGAAAGAGTTCAACGTCTTGAGCAACAATCTCTAGAACTAGCAGCATTATCAAGTGATGATGAGGATGATAGTGACAATAGTCAAGCGACTAACACTAGTTCAAACTCTTCTAGCTCAGACTCAAAATCAGACTCAAGCTCACATTCAAAATCTGATTCTAATTCTGGATCAAATGCTGGACCATCAAATGATGGTGGATCAGTTGCAACAGGCAATGGAATTGTAGATTTTGCTCTTCAATATCAAGGTGTTCCTTATGTATTTGGTGGAACTTCTCCGAGTGGATTCGATTGCAGTGGATTCATCTGGTACGTATATTCACATAATGGATATGGCATCTCTCGTGGTAATGTAAAAACATATTGGAGTAGAGCGACAAAAGTAAGCTCTCCACAACCTGGTGACCTAGTATTCTTACAAAATACTTATATTAATGGTCCTTCACATATGGGTATTTACATTGGTGGAAATAAAATGGTTCATGCTGGAAGCAGCGGAATCGGCATTATCAGCTTAAGTAATAGCTGGGTTCGCTCTCACTTCTTAGGCTACGGAAAATTCTAATAGTTTATTAACCTCGTATTATATTTAGTATGGTACGAGGTTTTTTATTTTCTCTTAAAATATAAAAAAGATATAAGCTTTAGCTTATATCTTTTTGGTTTTTAACTTGTACTTTTAATAAATCACGTATTTCAATAAGTAAGGCTTCTTCTTTAGTAGGAACGACAGGTTTAGCTTCCTCTATTTCTTTCTTTCTAAATGATAGTCTATTAATTAATCGAACGAAGAAAAATACCGAAATCGAAATGATTAGGAAATCAACGACAGTTTGGATAAAGGAACCGTATTTAATTTGAGTTTTACCATACGTATACATAAGTGTTGAAAAATCAATTCCACCTGAGGCTAATCCAATTATTGGCATCATAATATCTCCAACCAAAGATGACACAATTTTACCAAAAGCTCCACCAATAATTACCCCAACCGCTAAATCAAGTACATTCCCTTTTAAAGCAAACTTCTTAAATTCTTCAAACATATTACTTTCCTCCTGTGTAATTATCGTATAAGTTTACATACAAATATTCATTCTTTCAAGTTAGGAACTAGCCTTTTTAAGCAAAAATATTTATATCGACTTATATATATGGTAAATACTAATTAATGACAATTATTAGGAGGAGTTAAGGTATGGGGACAGAATTGGCTACATTTGCTGGTGGATGTTTTTGGTGTATGGTTAAACCGTTTGACCAACAGGACGGAATTATAAAGGTTGTATCAGGATATACAGGTGGGGAAAAAGAAAATCCAACATATGAAGAAGTATGCACTCATTTAACAGGTCATTACGAAGCAGTTCAAATTACATTTGATCCTGATGTATATCCGTATGAAAAACTATTAGACTTATTTTGGCAACAAATTGATCCGACTGATGTAGGTGGGCAATTCGGTGATCGAGGTAGTTCATATAAAACGGCAATCTTTTATCATAATGAAACTCAAAAAGAACAAGCGATTGCTTCAAAAGAAAAACTTGAAAAAAGCGGTGTTTTCAAAAATTCAATTGTGACAGAAATATTACCTGCAAAACCATTTTATGAAGCAGAAGAATACCATCAGCATTATTATAAGAAGCATCCGATTCGTTACCAACTATACTTTAAAGGGTCTGGCCGCCAAAAGTTTTTAAAGGAGCAATGGAAAACTGGTCAAGAAGAGTTAAAGCAAAAGCTCACACCAATTCAGTATGCTGTTACACAAGAAGATGCAACTGAACCTCCGTTTAGAAACGAGTTCTGGAATCATAAAGAGAAGGGGATCTATGTTGATATCGTATCTGGAATTCCTTTGTTTAGTTCTTTAGACAAATTTGATTCTGGTTGTGGATGGCCAAGTTTTACAAGACCTATATTAAAAGGTGAAGTTGAAGAGAAGAAGGACTACAGCCATGGAATGATGCGTATTGAAGTAAGAAGTGCTGAATCTGATTCACATTTAGGTCATGTTTTCGATGATGGACCTGGACCTGAGGGACTTCGTTACTGCATAAACTCAGCTGCATTAAGATTTGTTCCATATGAAAAAATGGACGAAGAAGGTTTTGGTAATTACAAGAGTATCTTTCTGAAATAAATCAATAAGAAATGAGCTATGAACCGGGATGTAAATCATCTCGGTTTTTTCTTTATTAAAAATGTGAAGCTTAATTTATAACCTAATTATTACTTTCTTAATCTCGTCTCAAATATTACCTAAAAAGTTTTCTGAAAATATTTACAATTGCGAAATAAATGTGTTAATATAAAAGTGTCACAAAGTTGTCACAAATTAGGTATTGCAATTCGCAAAAAAGTAGAAACAGGAGGTCAATCATAATGAAGCAAACTGATCATGAAATCGTTGAAACATATACTCAATATTCAGGTATTGCCTTTTTTATAGGTCTTATTCTATTTTTATTATATTTCACTGGAAGCGGTTTCTTACATACAGGCGTGAGCCTAACAGTGAGCATAGTATTGATGGGATCTTGTTCAACCTTATTTTTATTAGGTACTTTTTTGGGATTGATGTTCTCAATTTCTTCAAAAGAACAAGCTTAGGATAATAAAAAAGAGTGGGTGTTCAATGACAAAAGTCATTTTGAGCACCCTTTTGTTTTGAGTTTGGCTAATCGATCTATAAAGAAACTTAACATAATTTAACATTCATCCTATATGTTTAAATATTGTAGTTTCGATGCACTAGGAGGTGTTTTTAAAAGGATGACATTTTTTAAAAAGTTAAAAGGTATGGATCGTAATGTATGGATTCGAGTTATTGGAGAAACGATTACGAGTAGTGCGATGATGATGCTTATGCCATTTTTTGCACTTTATTTAGAAGGTAAAGTCGATTCAATGCTAAAGGTAGGATTTATCATGTCGATTTCACCTATAGCCTCTTTATTCGGTTCGATGGCTGGAGGTAGGCTGGCAGATTTATATGGCCGGAAACGGATGATGGTCTTTTCAACGTTTGGAACATCTCTCATTTTAGTTTCGTTTGCTTTAGTAGAAAGCTATACGTCATTTTTAATTTTATCAATTTTACTAGGTATTAGTAACTCTTTTTTTAGTCCGGCAGCTTCTGCAATGGTAGCCGATGTAACTGAACCAGAAAAAAGAACTGAAGCCTATGGACTATTAAGAGTTGGGAGTAATGTAGGTACTGTCATAGGTCCATTATTAGGAAGTTCAGTTGTATATTTTTCAAAAGATAGTTTATTTTTTATTGCGGCAACAGCTTTAGGACTGTATAGTATTGCTCAATTAATTCTATTAAAAGAGACACTCCCTGCAGAAAAGAAGAGTGTTAAAGAAAATCAAGACAAAACAACAATTCCGTTTAAAAAGGTTATGAACATTATTAGTTCTGATAAATTATTGCTTTTTTATGTAGCAACAGGTGTCATAATATCAATGGGATTTTCGCAAATTGAAGGAATGCTACCACTTTATTTTAAACAAAGCTTTAAGCCTCATTTCGGTGAATGGAATCCTTATCCTTTTTTAATGTCACTTAATGGATTGCTAGTTGTCCTTTTTCAATTTCCTATTTCAAGTTATTTATCGAATCGTTCAATTGGAAAAACGATGTTCTATGGTACGATCTTATTTGGATTAGGAATTTTATCGATTGGTTTTGCACCGCCATTATTTCTTTTCGTTGGATTAGGTAAATGGATGATTCTAGTTCTATTGGCAATAATCTTCATTTACTACACATTTGGAGAAATGGTCATGTCGCCAGTTCAAATGACATTTGTGGCGAATATAGCACCTGAAGAATTAAGGGCAACTTATATGGCTGTTGGTAGTATGAAATATACGATTGGTGGGTTTCTTGGACCTTTATTAGGAGGCTATTTGTTTGATTTAAAGTTAGGGATTTGGCTTTTTATCATTCTTGGAACAGGAGTAGTAATTTCGGGAGTAATGTATCGTTCACTAGATGAAAAGGTAGCAATAAGAGATAATCAACAAGGCATAGCTCAATAAAGTGTTATATGTTTCGAAATACATGTGACTTCGAATCGTCTCTAGTTAAGGTTTTTAGATTTTGCCACTGGTATAGCGCAATACGCTATACTTTTTTAGTGTTAAAAAATCACAAAAAGACTATCGTTGCATATGTTGTAAAGAAAAATAGGTTTCTACCCATAAAAGCTTATACACTTTTGTATAAAGTGGTACAATAGGGAGAGCAAAAAATAGTAGGGGGAACATCATGAAGATTAAGTTAGGATTATTATATGGCGGTAAATCTGCTGAACACAAAGTATCATTACAAACAGCTTTTGCCGTTATTTCTGCTTTAGATCACACAAAATTTGATGTGTATCCAATTTATATAACAGAACAAGGTGAATGGTTACAAGGTAAACAAATTGAAGGAAAAGTAGAAAGCGTTGCAGCTTTAAAATTCTCAAATGAAGATCAACAAGTAAGTGAAATCGCTCCTGTCGCGTTAACTTCATCAATTATTCCTGCAGCTTCAAATCAAGATTCAACTGGACCAGTTGACGTTATTTTCCCATTATTACATGGACCAAATGGTGAAGATGGAACAGTTCAAGGATTACTTGAACTATTAAATATTCCTTACGTTGGTAACGGTGTATTAGCTTCAGCGGCTGGTATGGACAAAGTAATAATGAAAAACTTATTTGCTCAAGCTGGAATTCCTCAAGCTAAATATGTTCATTTCTTAAAAACAGAGTGGAAAGCAAATGCAGAAACTTGCTACGAAGAAGTAGAGAAAGAATTAGGTTATCCTGTATTTGTTAAACCAGCTAACTTAGGTTCTAGTGTTGGTATTACAAAGGCTAAGAACCGTGAAGCATTAATCGCTTCATTTGAAGAAGCATTCCAGTTTGACCGTAAAATAATTATTGAAGAAAACATTGTTGGGCGTGAAATTGAAATTGCCGTATTAGGTAATGATCAAGTTGAATGTTCAGTTGTCGGTGAAATCAAACCGTCGGTAGAGTTTTATGACTACGCTGCAAAGTATGAGAGTAGTGATACGGGTCTAATTATTCCAGCACCAGTTGAGACTGAGACATATGAAAAAATTAAACATTTTGCAGAAGTTGCATTCAAAGCAATTGATGGTTCTGGTTTAACTCGTGCTGATTTCTTTGTAACAGAAGATGGTGGCGTATTAATGAATGAAGTTAATACAATGCCTGGTTTTACACCATTTAGTATGTACCCGCAATTATGGCAGGCTACAGGTGTAACTTACCCAAAATTAATTGAAAAATTAATTGACCTAGCAATCGAACGTTACGAGCAAAAACAACAAATTAAATATAATATTTAACAATTGAAAACACTATTCATGGTTGAATAGTGTTTCAGTTTGTTGGTAGTCTAAAAATCTGATTTTCAGACTGTTTTCATATGGATGCTATATAGAAGAGGAGTCGGTGACAATGTCAATCATACGTACTTTATCTCAAATCGTTAATATGATTCCTGGAAGTGAATTAAAAGGAGAAGATTTAACGATTGATGGAGTTTCTACAGATTCACGTGTAGATTTAACTGGAAAATTATTCATCCCAATTATTGGTGAAAAATTCGATGCGCATCAATTTTTACCTCAAGCGATTGAAAATGGTGCTAGCGCAGTACTTTGCTCAAGAACATTTTCTGATGTACCGTCAAACGCTTCTGTTATTTTAGTCGATGACACATTAGAAGCCCTACAAAAACTTGCTAAATCTTATTTAAAAGAGTGGAATGGTAAAGTAGTGGGAATTACTGGTAGTAATGGGAAGACTTCCACAAAAGATATTTTAACGAGCATTCTTTCAGCAAAATACAAAGTACATAAAACACAAGGAAACTTTAATAATCATATTGGACTTCCGTTAACTGTATTAGCGATGGCTGAGGATACAGAAGTTGCTGTGTTGGAAATGGGTATGAGTAATTTTGGTGAAATTGAGTTTTTATCTAATTTAGCTGAGCCAGATGCGGCAATTATTACAAATATCGGTGAGTCTCATATGCAAGAGCTAGGCTCAAGATCTGGTATTGCAAAGGCGAAGCTTGAAATCGCTAGTGGATTATCAAAAAGTGGATTACTTGTAATTAATGGTGATGAACCGTTATTAATCGAAGGTACAAAAGACAAAAGTTCAATCTATACTATTGAAACATTCGGTTTTAGTGAAAGTAATGATGTATATCCAACGTTTATTGAAATGAACGAAGCTGGAAGTGAATTCGAAATAAATAAAGCTCAAGAAGTTCGTTTCAAATTGGCTGTACTAGGCAAACATAATATTAGTAATACATTGGCAGCCATTGCAGTTGCTAGAAAACTTTCATTAACTTGGAATGAAATTAACGCTGGTATGCAGAATTTAGAAATGACAAAAATGCGTATGGAGCTTTTAAAAAGTGAAAATGGGCTAACAGTTATTAATGATGCTTATAATGCTAGTGTTACATCAATGAAAGCTGCTCTTTTATTTGCATCAGAATTAAAAGGATTTAACCGTAAGTTTGTAGTATTTGGCGACATGTTGGAATTAGGTGATCAAGAAATTGCCTTCCATGAGGAAATTGGTGAAGAAGTTGTAAATCTTCATTTTGACTTTTTATACACTTTTGGGCCATTAAGTAAGTTTGCAGCAACTTCAGCATTCGAACAAATGGATTCTTCGAAAGTAAAAAGCTTTGATGACAAAAACGAATTAATTGAAGACTTAAAACAACAAGTCCAACCAAATGACCTAGTGTTAGTAAAAGCTTCTAGAGGTATGAAGTTAGAGGAAGTTGTAAATGTGTTACTGCAGGAGTAATATTATGAATGGAAGTATGAGCTAGGAAGTACAGAAGTTAATTCTTTAAAGTCTTTTCCTATACGCTTAACCATGTCCAATTTCTAAATGAAATCTTTATTTGCATAATTTAACATATGAAAACTATTCGTAATATAGCAAGTAAAAAGGCTGAAAACCATGGGTTTTAGTGAGGATTTAACGTTTTTGGGGGTAAAGAAGAAGTTTCGAAGGTCAAATTGTTAGAATATAACTTCATTTGCTTTTTGGATGGATTGTCCGTATAATGGGTAGATATTGTTTCCTTTTCATGATACTTCGGACTATTGTTTTCCACTAAAAACGAACCTTCCATATGAACAGTCACGAAACATATAATATTTTAAATTTTTATAGATCAATTGAGATACAAAGGAGATTAACCAAATTGACAACATTTCAAGAATTAGGATTAAGTAGTAAAATCCTGTTTGCGATTGAAAAATTAGGCTTCGAGGAAGCTACACCAATTCAAGCGCAGACTATTCCATTAGCAAAACAAGGCCATGATGTAATTGGTCAAGCGCAAACTGGTACTGGTAAAACAGCCGCTTTCGGTATTCCATTACTAGAAAAAATTGATGTAGATAGTAGCAATGTCCAAGGACTTGTTATCGCTCCTACGCGAGAGCTAGCTATTCAAGTTGGCGAAGAATTACACAAAATCGGTATGAATAAAGGTGTTAAAATCCTTCCGATTTACGGTGGACAAGATATTAATCGTCAAATGCGTTCATTAAAAAAATTCCCACATATTATTGTAGGAACTCCTGGTCGTATTCAAGACCATATTAACCGTCGTACAATTCGCCTAAACAATGTAAATACAGTTGTTTTAGATGAAGCGGATGAAATGTTAAACATGGGATTCATTGAAGATATTGAAGCGATCTTAAAAGAAGTTCCAGAAAACAAACAAACACTTCTTTTCTCTGCTACAATGCCAGATCCAATTCGTCGCATTGCAGAAACTTTCATGACGAATCCACAAATTGTAAAAGTAAAAGCAAAAGAAGTTACAATGCCTAACATTGAACAACATTTTATTGAAGTTCAAGAAAAGAAAAAATTTGACGTTCTTACACGTTTATTAGATATTCAAACACCAGAATTAGCAATTATTTTTGGTCGTACAAAACGTCGTGTTGATGAATTATCAGAAGCATTAAACTTACGTGGTTATGCTGCAGAAGGTATTCATGGTGATTTATCACAAGCAAAACGTGAGCAAGTACTTCGTAAATTTAAATCTGGTTCAATTGATGTTTTAGTTGCAACTGATGTAGCGGCTCGTGGATTAGATATTTCTGGCGTTACACATGTATACAACTTTGATATTCCACAAGATCCTGAGAGCTATGTTCACCGAATTGGACGTACTGGTCGTGCTGGAAAATCAGGTATAGCGATGTTATTTATTACTCCTCGTGAGTTTAATCAATTAAAAAATATCGAACGTACAACTAAGCGTCGTATGGAACGTATGACTGCACCTACATTAGACGAAGCAATTGAAAGCCAACAACGTATCATTGCAGAGAAATTAACTTCGACTATGGAAAGTGATAATTTAGCGTTCTACAAACGTATTGCAGAAGAATTACTTGAAGAGCATGATTCTGTAAGTGTTGTAGCTGCAGCTTTAAAAATGTTAACAAAAGAGCCAAATGAAACACCAATTCGTTTAACTGATGAGCCACCAATGGTCAAACGTGACCGTGGCGGACGCGGTGGAAACGGCGGAAACGGTGGCGGCGGATACCGTCGTGGAGAAAATAGACGTGGCGGTGGAGATGGACGTCGTAGCGATAATCGTCGTGGAGATGGACGTCGTGGAGACCGAGATAACCGTGGCGGAAGTTTCCGTAACAAACGTAGCGAAGGTCCTCGTGATAACAACCGTGGTGGACAACGTAAACCACAAGACAGCAGTAAATAAGTAATTAGTTAAGGTACATGGTAAAATCCATGTACCTTTTTGTTTGTAATTTTATTCTCTTCTGTATGTGTGAATTTGGACAGATTCCATACACTAATTAAAAAACATATGAGAGTTGGAATGAAAATGCTTGTAAGACTTGGGTATGTTGCAATGAGTATGAACTTACAAAATGCTTCACCTTCAAAAACTATGACAGTTACACAGTTTTTAAAGCAAAAGGATAAAGAAGCAGCTATTCGTAAGTTAGAACAAATTGCTAATACAAATATTAACAACTGCTTAAGATTGCTAAAGCATAATAAGGGGCATGATATATCATTCTTTCGCCTGAGTAGTAAATTGATTCCTTTAGCGAATCATGAAGAAGTAGCGGATTGGAATTACATAAAGCCATTAAAGGAAGGTTTGCTTGAGTTAGGTAAATTTGCGATTGCTAATGAGATGAGAATTGATTTTCATCCAGATCATTTTGTTATTTTAAACTCTACAGATGAAGACATATTAAAACCATCTCTTAAAACCTTGAAAATGCACTATCAGTTATTAAAAGGGATGAGAATTAACCCTGAACAAAGATGTGTATTACATATTGGTGGAGGATATGAAGATAAAGAAAAATCACTCGAACAACTAATCGAAAACTTCAGCTTAGTTCCAGCGTCCATTCAGAAAATGTTAATGTTTGAGAATGATGATACTACTTTTACATTTGAAGAAACGTTATACGCTTGTGAAAAATTAGGTGTGCCCCTTGTGTTTGACTATCATCATCACTTAGTCAATCATGAAAATGAAGACTGGGTAAAAAATTGGGGTAATGCTGTTAATACGTGGAGAGATTCCAGTTTACCAATGAAAATGCATATATCAAGCCCTAGAGATGAGAGAGATATCCGCGCTCATGCCGATTTTGTAGATGCAAATCTGTTTATTACGTTTTTAAATGAAATATATGGCTCAGTTGATCAAATTGATTGTATGATTGAAGCAAAACAAAAAGATAATGCACTCTTTCAATTAATGGATGATATGAAAGAACATCCTTCAGTTGAGGTTATTAATGGTGCAAGCTTTTATTTTAAACCGTAGTACTTAGAAAGTAGGGGAAATATGATTGTAGGTATTGGGTTGGATTTAGTAGAAATCGAAAGAATGAAAGAAATTATTATTTCGCAGCCACGTTTTTCTAAAAGGATTCTGACTGAAGCAGAATATGGAATATACGAAAACTTATCAGAGCGTAGAAAATTAGAATTTTTGTCAGGCAGATTCGCAGCAAAAGAGGCTTGCTCAAAAGCATTTGGAACTGGCATTGGAAAAGAGCTAGGGTTTCAAGATATTGAAATTTTAAACGATGAGAAAGGTAAGCCTGTATTAACTGTTGATTTACCATTTATACCGTTTTTATCGATTACGCATACTGAACATTATGCTGCTGCTCAAGTGGTTTTACAGCAAATCTAATCAGTTTTCAAGCAGTCACTCTTCTATGGAGTGACTGTTCTTTTTATGCACCGAAGAAGAAAAATCCCAATAACTACAGCACTTTTTTCGCTATTTGGCTCGTTTTCTTTAAAAATATTTTAATTTAGCTTGTCATGCTAGTCTGCATATTTTAAAGCTTGACCTCATATAGTTTTATGAGGATATGAGAAGCAAGGTTGCAACGTGCATGAATAAATCAAGATTAAACTTCTAAGCTACTCGCGCACATTTATTCAATTGCCTTTGCATGAGATTCTCTTTTTTTACAATAGAGGAACAAAGGAGCTGGGGAAATGAAGAAAAAGCTTGTAGCGATGCTTTTGACTGTCATGTTAGTACTATCATTAGCTGCATGTGGAACGAAATCGAAAGATGATGTAGTAGGTTCTCTTAGCAATCAGATTGAAAAAATGAATGGTTATAAGGCGGATGCAACATTGACAATTAATAATGGCAACGATCCACAAAAGTATGAAGTTGTCATTTGGCACAAAAAGCCTTCTTACTATCGTGTACAATTAAAAAATGCTAAGAGTGATCAAAATCAAATTATTTTAAGAAACAAAGAAGGTGTATTCGTTTTAACACCAGCATTAAATAAAAGCTATCGCTTCCAAAGTGATTGGCCATCAAACAGCAGTCAGCCATACTTACCGGAATCATTGGTTAATGACCTAGTACAGGATAAAAATGCAACATTTAAAACAACTAAAGAAGGCTATGTTTTTGAAACGAAAACAAATTATACAAATAGACAATTGCTCCCAACACAAGAAATTACATTTAATAAAAAAGGTTTAACACCTGAATCGGTAAAATTATTAGATACAGATAAAAATGTAGTGTTGGACGTTAAATTTGATAAAGTAGAATACAATGCTAAGTTTGATAGCGACGCATTTGATGTGAAGAAAAATATGACAAGCGCTCGTTTAAGTGTACCTACATCAACTAATCCAGAAAATGATCCTAATTTATTAGTTACACTTTACCCGAATTATTTGATGAATGGTGTAGTGCTTGATGACCAACAAGAAGTAAATACTAATACTGGTGTTCAAGTTATCCTTTCATATAAAGGTGATAAAAAATCGTTTACTTTAATTGAGCAAAAAGCGAAGATTACAGAGTCTGGTACAACAATGGAAATCACTGGTGAACCAGTTGATTTAGGAAAAACCGTAGGGGCACTATCAGATAAGATGATCACATGGTCATATGGCGGAACAGACTTTACGATTGTTTCTAAAAACTTAACTCAAAGCGAATTAATTCAAGTTGCTCAATCAGTCGGAGATACAGGCACAAAATAATATTTTTTCCAAACTTAAAAGGGCGTGATGATGCTTTATCACGCCTTTTTAAATTTCAAATAAACTATGAATGAGTAGTATATTGGTTGACATTTATAGTAAAATAAGCAAATAATTTAACACATATAAAAAGAGTAATGGGTAAATCGATAAGGAAGTGTAAATCATGACAGAAACACCATTTTATCGCGACACTTGGGTAGAAGTGGATTTAGATGCAATTGAAGAAAACATCAAAAATATTGTATCGCTTTACCCAAATCATCAAGAAATTTATGTAGCTTTAAAGGCGAATGCATATGGACACGGTTATGTTGAAGTAGCTAAACAAGCATTAAAGTCTGGAGCAACAAGATTATTAGTCGCTTTTATTGATGAAGGGATATTTCTGCGTAATGCAGGAATAGAAGCACCAATTTTAGTTTTAGGTGCAACTAGACCAGAGGATATAAACGTCGCAATTGAGCATAAATTAACTTTAACGGCATATAATGTTGATTGGTTAGAAGGTATTTCTCAAAATTTAAAAAATACTGATGGTACAATGATTCATATTAAATTTGATACCGGGATGGGTAGGTTAGGCTTAAAGACAAAATCGGAGTGGGAACGAGCAGCATCAATCTTACGAGATAATCCATCGATTAAATTAGAAGGATTGTTTACGCATTTTGCTACTGCCGATGAGTTAAATAAATCCTATTTTAATCAGCAATTAAAGACATTTTATGAATGTATCGAATGGGTTAAGAGCAGTGGATTTTCGCCTGAGTTAATTCATTGTGCGAACAGCGCAGCGGCTGCATTAGAAACTAACCTATTTAACACAGTTCGAGTTGGAATTATTATGTATGGTTTAACTCCATCTTTAGAGATAAAGCCATTGCTGCCATTTACATTAAAGCCCGCACTATCGCTTTATACGAAAATCTCACATATTAAACAGTTACCATCGAATAGTGGTGTAAGTTATGGAGCAACGTATTTTACTTCTGACTCAGAGTGGATTGCTACATTACCAGTTGGTTATGCAGATGGATGGCTAAGAGATATGCAAGGCTTTTCTGTACTAGTAGAAGGTGAAAAGGCAGAAATCGTTGGTAGAGTTTGTATGGATCAGTGTATGATCAAGCTTTCAAAGCATTATCCTGTTGGTACAAAAGTGACGTTAATAGGAGAAAATAAAGACGGAGCTGTTACGGCTGAGGACGTGGCTACACACATGAATACAATCAATTATGAAGTAACTTGTCTTCTAAATTATCGGGTACCAAGAGTGTATAAAAAGAATGGAAATATTAAGTCAGTCAGTAATTATCTAGTATCAGATTAATTGTAATTTGATGTATTAAAGTATGAAACACCGTTATTTGGTTAAGATAAACGAAGATATGTGTCTTTCCAATCACTGAAAATAATGGTATGATGTAGTATAGGGAGATATATGGGTAATAGTTGATTCTGGAGGTGCTGAAACTTGTCCGAACTAAATGCGACAACTGAAATAACAGTACGTTTACCAAAACACGTAGTAAGCGAACTAGATGGATTAGTAAAGCAAGAAAACGGTAATCGAAATGAGTATATTTATCAAGCGACTAAGATGTTTTTAAAAGATCGTAAAAGACGCCAAAGTCGTGAACATATGCGACGCGGATACATGGAAATGGCTAAAATCAACTTATTAATATCTTCTGAGTCATTCTATGCTGAGTCTGAAGCGGATTCTAAAGTGGAGCGCTTAGTTAGCGGGGGGTAATCACTTGATAGTAAAACGTGGCGACGTATATTTTGCAGACCTTTCCCCTGTAGTTGGCTCGGAACAAGGTGGAGTTCGTCCGGTTCTCATAATACAAAATGATATCGGTAATCGTTTTAGTCCTACCGTTATAGTCGCTGCGATTACAGCACAAATCCAAAAAGCAAAGCTTCCAACACATGTTGAAATCGATGCTAAAAAATATGGATTTGAACGTGATTCGGTTATACTACTAGAGCAAATTCGAACGATTGACAAACAGCGATTAACCGATAAGATAACACATCTTGACGATGAGATGATGGATCAGGTTGATGAAGCGTTGCAAATCAGTTTAGGACTTGTTGATTTTTAAAGTTGCTTTTTTTAGCAGCTTTATCTACATAAATTATAATTAATGTTTTGTAACCCTTTCGACTTGAAAGGGTTATTTTAGGTCTTATATAATTCCCGAAAATTGGAGGCGTTAAGTTATGTCACAGCAATTGATTAATAAAATAGCATCTGATTTATCTATTACTTTGAAACAAGTAGCTACTGTCATTGAATTAAAGGAAGAAGGAAATACAATTCCCTTTATTGCTAGGTACCGAAAAGAAAAGACGGGTTCTCTTGATGAAGTTCAAATTCATTCGATTTTGGAGAAATATGAGTATGCTGTAAATCTTCAAACACGAAAAGATGAAGTAATCCGTTTAATTGATGA
The DNA here is from genome assembly GCA_013200995.1 of Arthrobacter citreus. Taxonomy (GTDB): domain Bacteria; phylum Bacillota; class Bacilli; order Bacillales; family Bacillaceae_G; genus Gottfriedia. The sequence goes on from CP053688.1 coordinate 3,985,856, forward strand.
AAAAGGAAAGTTGAATGATGAATTACGTAAAAGTATTACGTTAGCAACAAAGCTACAAGAAGTAGAGGATTTATACCGACCATATAAAGAAAAAAGAAGGACTCGTGCTACGGTCGCAAAAGATAAAGGGTTAGAACCATTTGCAGAGTGGTTATTCTCGATGCCAAAAGAAGGCATGTTAGCAGAAGAGGCATTAAAATACATAAATATTGAACTTGAAGTTAGTACAGCTGATGAAGTTATTCAAGGTGGAAAAGATATTATTGCGGAATGGATTGCAGACGATGCTACATATCGAAAGTGGATTCGTGAAGTTACATTTAAAAAAGGAACAATTGATAGTACTGTAAAAGATGCTGATAAAGACGAAAAAAAAGTTTATGAAATGTATTATGAATACTCTGAGCCAATTGCAAGGATTGTTCCACATAGAATATTAGCGATGAATCGTGCAGAGAAAGAAGATATTTTAAGGGTTGCAGTTCAATCGCCTTTTGATGAAATCATTTCATATTTAGAAAGAAAAGTTATGATAAAGGAAACTTTTGTGCGACCAATTTTAAAAGAAGTTGTTGAGGATGCTTATAAACGATTAATTCAACCTTCAATTGAAAGAGAGATTCGTAAGGAATTATCCGAAAAAGCTGATTCTCATGCAATTAATATTTTCTCAGAAAACTTACGCTCACTATTGCTACAGCCACCATTAAAAGGAAAAATCGTTCTTGGAGTTGACCCTGCATTCCGTACAGGTTGTAAATTAGCCGTTGTAGATGAAACGGGTAAAGTACTTAAAATTGATGTTATTTATCCGCATCCTTTCAAAGGTGAAAGAGAAGAAGTTCAAAGAAATAAAAGAGAGCAAGCAATTGCAAAAATTAAAGATATTCTTATCAAATATAAAATAGAGATGATTGCAATTGGAAACGGAACAGCGTCTCGTGAAACTGAGCTATTTATATCTGAAATTCTAAAAGAAATGAAAAATAGTATTTACTATGTAATCGTAAATGAAGCTGGAGCGAGCGTGTATTCTGCTTCAGAACTAGCGCGAGAAGAGTTTCCAAATTTCCAAGTTGAGGAAAGAAGTGCGGTTTCAATCGCAAGACGATTACAAGATCCGTTAGCTGAATTGGTTAAAATTGACCCTAAATCTGTTGGCGTAGGATTATACCAACATGATGTTTCTCAAAAAAGTCTGAATGAGTCACTAACGTTTGTTGTTGAAACATCAGTAAACCAAGTAGGTGTAAATGTAAATACAGCATCAGTTTCGCTACTACAACATGTATCGGGCTTGTCCAAAACGGTAGCGAAAAATATCGTTAATTATCGTGATGAAAAAGGGAAAATTACAAATCGAAAAGAGCTTAAAACGATACCGAGACTAGGTGCAAAAACATACGAACAATGTATTGGATTCTTACGCGTTGTCGAAGGGGATGAACCTTTAGATCGTACAAGTATTCATCCGGAGAATTATGTGCAAGTAAAAAAACTATTAAAGCAATTAAATTTCTCAACAAATCAAATTGGTTCAAAAGAACTAAAAGAAAAGTTAAAGACGCTAAACTTAGAAGAAATATCAGAACAACTTGATATTGGTTTAATTACACTGAATGATATTTTAGCTTCATTAACACAACCTGAAAGAGATTTACGAGACGAATTAGCAGCACCAATCCTTCGCCAAGATGTTCTTCAAATTGAAGACTTAAAAATAGGCATGGAGCTTGAAGGAACAGTAAGAAATGTAGTCGATTTTGGTGCATTTGTTGATATAGGATTAAAGAATGACGGTCTTGTTCATATTTCAAGAATGAGTAGTAAATTTATAAAACATCCATTAGATGTTGTTTCAGTTGGCCAAGTAGTAAAAATATGGATTGCTGAAGTTGATCAAAAGAAACAAAGAGTAGGCTTATCTATGCTGCCAATTGAAGCAAAAGAAAAAGTCAAAGCTTAATTTTTTGATAATAAAACCAACATTGATTTAATAACTTTATTTGATAACGGTTTTTTTCATAAAATGCTTTCTGCATTTGAGTCTTAAGCCAACTAGGCATTACCATGATGAAAACCTCCAACTTAAAAATCTTCGCCCATCTTAACTATTGAGATGGGCGATGAAATAAATGAGTGAGGGGTAACCTTCCGATACACTGTATAAAAAGGATAACTGTATTGTTCATTTTGGATAGTAAAAATTACGCCGTTGTAGAGAGATTTACTAAGAGCAGCCCATTTAGCATAAATCGTACTAATAAGATCTTTTGAAATTCTCATTTGTATGTTTAATGTATGCACATACCCAGAAAAATGTGAGTTGTTTAGTTAGAATAAAGTAGAAAAAGAGGTGGCGATCTATAAATGGACAATGAGGAGATACAAAAATTAGTAGAAGATCTATCGATTACCTATTTCGGACGGCCATTTCTCCATCAAGCTTCCTTCAATACTAGATTGAGAACTACTGGTGGAAGGTATTTATTAAAAAATAGTAATATCGAATTAAATAAATTATACTATCAAGAACACGGAATCGAAGAGCTAAAGGGAATTATATTACACGAGCTGTGTCACTATCATCTTCATATTATGAAGAAAGGATATAAACACGAAGATAAAGATTTTAAAGACCTACTAAAAAAAGTAGGTGCGCCTAGATACTGTAAACCACTAAATTCTATAAAGAAAATAACACATTCTTATAAATATAAATATAGATGTGTTGGGTGTGGACAAGACTTCTTAAGAAAAAGAAAAGTTGACACAAAGCGCTTTGTATGTGGAATATGCAAAAGTCCATTAAAACAATTATAAATAGTGTTGACAGGTAATATATGTATAGTTTATATTAATACTTGTCATCATGTTACAGCGCATGACGAATTGTTTGAAATTTTTCCGCAGTAGCTCAGTGGTAGAGCACTCGGCTGTTAACCGAGTGGTCGTAGGTTCGAATCCTACCTGCGGAGCCATTATATTAGAGAAGTACCCAAGTGGCTCAAGGGGCGCCCCTGCTAAGGGTGTAGATCGTTAACGCGGTGCGAGGGTTCGAATCCCTTCTTCTCTGCCATATTTTTTTTTTTGGCCCGTTGGTCAAGCGGTTAAGACACCGCCCTTTCACGGCGGTAACACGGGTTCGAGTCCCGTACGGGTCACCAATATTTTATCCCGGAGGATTAGCTCAGCTGGGAGAGCACCTGCCTTACAAGCAGGGGGTCGGCGGTTCGAGCCCGTCATCCTCCACCATTTCTTTAAAATGATATAAACTCTTATTATCGCGGCGTGGAGCACGAACGAATATGCTTCGAAGTAATAACTTCAGCATACCAATCGAGCTGCTACTTGCATAAACATCCTGAGATTGGGATGGTCTTAACGAAATAAACTTCATGGATCTAGTTAAAATAGTATCCACATTATCGCGGCGTGGAGCACGAACGAATATGCTTCGAAGTAATAACTTCAGCATACCAATCGAGCTGCTACTTGCATAAACATCCTGAGATTGGGATGGTCTTAACGAAATAAACTTCATGGATCTAATAAAATAGTATCCACATTATCGCGGGGTGGAGCACGAACGAATATGCTTCGAAGTAATAACTTCAGCATACCAATCGAGTCGCTACTTGCATAAACATCCTGAGATTGGGATGGTCTTAACGAAATAAACTTCATGGATCTAGTTAAAATAGTATCCACATTATCGCGGGGTGGAGCAGTCTGGTAGCTCGTCGGGCTCATAACCCGAAGGTCGCAGGTTCAAATCCTGTCCCCGCAACCAAAATGGTCCCGTGGTGTAGCGGTTAACATGCCTGCCTGTCACGCAGGAGATCGCCGGTTCGATCCCGGTCGGGACCGCCATTTTTTACTACAGTTTGTAGTATTTTTTTCTTTATTTGGAGAAAAATAGTAGTGAGATGGATGAATTTTTTTTATCTTTAGGAGTAGATTCGAGGGGTAAATACAATACTACATAAGAAAATCCTGCGGTGTTACTTCATGTAGCATATTCGCACATTAGGAAAAGAAGTATAGTGAAATGTCGGATTGTTTTTTATCTTGAGAGGTTAATTCAAGAGGGTAAGGCAATACAACATAAAAAAAATCCTGCGGTGCGGGTTCATGGAGATTATTCGAAGAAGTAGATTCATGATGTTATATCAATGGGCTATAGCCAAGCGGTAAGGCAACGGATTTTGATTCCGTCATGCCCTGGTTCGAATCCAGGTAGCCCAGCCATTTTTATTTTGAATAGTAATGTTTAAGGTAGAGGGATTTTCTTTTATCTTAAATGCGATCGTGTAAACAGTAAGTAAGTTTAAAAATAGTCTGTTTTTAGTGTACTTGTACTATCGTGTATTTATAAACTTGTTATTACGAGCCATTAGCTCAGTTGGTAGAGCACGAACGAGTAATCTTCGAAGCGATTACTTCAGCGTACTTGTCGAGCAACTACTTGAAATTCTATCTGAGACAAGGACGTCTTTAGAACTTGCTTATTTTATAAACTTGTTATTACGAGCCATTAGCTCAGTTGGTAGAGCATCTGACTTTTAATCAGAGGGTCGAAGGTTCGAATCCTTCATGGCTCACTTTTGTTTATTCGCGGTCGTGGCGGAATGGCAGACGCGCTAGGTTGAGGGCCTAGTGGAGGTTTCTCCGTGGAGGTTCAAGTCCTCTCGGCCGCATCTTAATTATGACTTTCCAAGACATCTTACAATTGTAGGGTGTCTTTTTTGTGTTGATTGACATCAATAAAGAAATAATTGTAAATTTTTAGTACTTAAGAAATTACTTTTTTTTTCACTAAATTAGTGAAAAAGAATATTCGTGATAACCACTTGTTACACATTGATGCGTGTTTTTATATAACTACTGATTTGTAGACATCGACTATACTAAAAAACTCACTTTTGATATATTCCAAAAGTGAGTCTAACATTAATAATTAGCAGGATTTACTTGAAGTGGTTTAAATTTCTGATTTTTATCAGAGTAATGCCACCATTCTTTTGAGTAGCCCACGAAACCGGCTTGTCTCATCGCTTTATCCATGATTTGATAATTCTTTTCTTGTACACTATTTCGCTTATAGCTTCGAGAAGCACGTGATGAAAAATCATCGAATTTGGATTGCATTTGCACTTCTTTTCCATCTAATGTACACAATGTTATATCTAGTGTTGCACCTAGTTGGTGGCCTCGTATATTTTTTGGACTAGGCTTAGCAACAAAATCTGAATTAGGATATGCATTCCAAAGTGTTTGTTGAGCTGATAAAGGACGGTAAGCATCCCAAACTTTAATCGTATATCCTTGTTTTTTTAGGATGGAATTTGCTTTAGCTAATTTTTTGGCTGTGCTAGTCCTAAGGATGGCTTGGCTAAAATTATAAATACGTTTGCCGGTAAAGTTATTCGTTGTATTATAGCGTAAATCAACGATTATACTTTTATCTAATGATTTAACATTAGTGAACTCTGCAATTACATACTTCCCGCTAATAAATCCTGTTTTACTTTTAAATTTAATTTTATACCATCCGTTGGCATGTTTATTAACAACCGTTAAAAATTGACCTTTTTTCACAGTACCGATTAACTTAGCTGTTGTACTAGGGCCGCTACGGACATTTAGTTTACTTGCAGTTACGGTGTAAACCTTATTCGCTGCATAAGTAGAGGTTGGGTTTGTAAAAAAACTGACCCACAAAGATAAAAGAGCTAAACAACTTACTAAAATCTTCTTGATTCTTCTCATAGTTCACCTTCTAATTAATTTATTAATAATCTGTTAACTTCTTTAATTATTCAATAGAATACGTGTTCTTTCAATTTAAAACTTATTTGGCAATATAAAAAAACATTACAATTTAGTAATGTTTTTAGTAGTTTATAATATAGGAGATAGAAGTCGAGAAATAGCTTCTTTTATTTTTATAAAGATTGTTCTCGCTTGATACTTTTCAAGTGTAAGTTCACTAGAATATTTACAATCAGATAAAAAAAGGTTTTGTAGATTGGATGATTCTTTTTCTGAATAAACGACCGCGTTTATTTCAAAATTCAATTTAAAACTACGTGTATCAATGTTAGTAGTTCCAACTGAAGCAACTTCTTGGTCTATTACGATTGTTTTAGCATGCAAAAATCCATTTTCATATAGCAATATTTTTGCTCCGTAAGATAATAGTTCGCCTGCGTATGATAGTGATGCCCAATGTACGAATGGGTGGTCAGGTTTACTTGGAATCATTATTCTAACATCAATTCCAGATAATGCAGCAATTTTACAAGCGTCCATAATGCTTGCATCAGGAACGAAGTAAGGGGTTTGAATATAAACGCTCTGTTTAGCAGACGTAATTAGTTTAACGTACATATTTTTTAAGTGCTCTGTTTCCGAATTTGGCCCACTAGCAACAATTTGTATGGGAGTATTTCCGATACTTTCCACATTATTAAAAGTAAATTCCTCTATAATATGTCCATGTTGTTTAGTAGCTTGTTGCCAGTCTAATATAAATCGCCCTTGAATTTGATTTACTGAATCACCTTTTATTCGAAAATGAGTGTCTCTCCAGTATCCAAATTTCTTATCAATTCCAAGATACTCGTCCCCGACATTAAAACCGCCTATATAAGCAACTCTCCCATCAATAATACAAAGTTTTCTGTGATTTCTATTGTTTAATCGAAAATTGATGAGTCTTAAGAAGGAAGGAAAGAAAGCTTTTACCTCACCTCCGTGTTTAATAAGATCTTTGAAAAAAGAGGGAGTGATTTTTTTCGAACCAATGTCATCGTACAGCACTCGTACTTTAACGCCTTTTTCTGCCTTCTTTGTAAGTTCGTCTCTAAGCTTTTTTCCTAACGAGTCACGTTGAATGATGTAATATTGAATATTTATCTCTTTTTCGGCATTTTGTATGTCTTCGAAAAGCGAATTAAATTTTTCGTAACCGTCACTAAATGTTTGGATCTCGTTTTCAGTTGTTAATAAAGCATTAGCGGATTTTAAATTCATCATAATTAAATGTGAATGCTTCGATAGTAATTCATCTTGGATAAAGCGTTGATCATTATGTATTTGATTTGCTTGATTAGTAACTGCTAATTGAAGATAACTTCTTTCTTTATTTGAAAGATGATAGAAGTTCTTTTGTTTTAGCTGTCTGCCTAAAAAAAGGTATAGTAAGAAACCGACTATTGGTATAAAAAGTAGGATCATAAGCCATGCCCACGTAGCTGCAACATCTCTCTTTTCAATAAAGATTAAAATACCAGCTAGCAGTATATTAACAATAAGGAGGATTGTAATAAAATTTATATCCATTGAACTCACATCCTATATAATTAGATTGCTTTTAATATGTTTTATTTAATGAATCAAAGTATACAAACATATTGTATACTTTTCTAAAATAAAAGTATTTTATCATTTACTCTGTAATTTTTCACGGTACGGTACCAAAACCGAGTATTTAAGAGCTTGTGGGAGTATATGAAGAGAAAATTCTTCAAAAATCAAATCATTTTAACAGAGGTTGTGTTTAAATAGTACTATATCAATTGCACTATTGTTGATTTGCTTTATGTCTATTAAAAGAAAACTAAACTGATGAAAGTTACTATTTATGCAGTAATTTAAGGTATGAAAGTATTGTAGTAGTAGGATTAAGATCCGATATATTATTGATAATCAAATTAATCACAACTTTTTTCTTAAATAATGTTGACAATAAGTGTCCTATACTTTAATATAGTTAAAGTCACGTCAGAAGTTAACGAAGTCAACGAAAGCTTATCGTAGTAAGTATTGAAAGTTTTAGAAAAACTTTTTAAAAAAAAGTGTTGACATAAACGGTTAGATGTTATAAACTGTAAAAGTCGCTAACGAAGACGACACACTTTAAAATATGCGCCCGTAGCTCAATTGGATAGAGCGTTTGACTACGGATCAAAAGGTTATGGGTTCGAGTCCTTTCGGGCGCGCCATATTTCGGGAAGTGGCTCAGCTTGGTAGAGCACCTGGTTTGGGACCAGGGGGTCGCAGGTTCAAATCCTGTCTTCCCGACCATTTTCGCGGGTGTAGTTTAATGGTAAAATAGAAGCCTTCCAAGCTTCGGTCGTGGGTTCGATTCCCATCACCCGCTCCATTATTATGAACTTTGAAAACTAAACAAAACATGAAGTAAACGTCAATTATTAGTTTTTTGAGCAATACAAGATTTAAACTTAACTTTTATGGAGAGTTTGATCCTGGCTCAGGACGAACGCTGGCGGCGTGCCTAATACATGCAAGTCGAGCGGATTAATGGGAGCTTGCTCCCGTTAATTAGCGGCGGACGGGTGAGTAACACGTGGGCAACCTACCTATAAGACTGGGATAACTTCGGGAAACCGGAGCTAATACCGGATGACACTGAGGAACTCCTGTTTCTTAGTTGAAAGATGGCTTCGGCTATCACTTACAGATGGGCCCGCGGCGCATTAGCTAGTTGGTGAGGTAACGGCTCACCAAGGCGACGATGCGTAGCCGACCTGAGAGGGTGATCGGCCACACTGGGACTGAGACACGGCCCAGACTCCTACGGGAGGCAGCAGTAGGGAATCTTCCGCAATGGACGAAAGTCTGACGGAGCAACGCCGCGTGAGCGATGAAGGCCTTCGGGTCGTAAAGCTCTGTTGTTAGGGAAGAACAAGTGCTAGTTAAATAAGCTGGCACCTTGACGGTACCTAACCAGAAAGCCACGGCTAACTACGTGCCAGCAGCCGCGGTAATACGTAGGTGGCAAGCGTTGTCCGGAATTATTGGGCGTAAAGCGCGCGCAGGCGGTTTCTTAAGTCTGATGTGAAAGCCCCCGGCTCAACCGGGGAGGGTCATTGGAAACTGGGAAACTTGAGTGCAGAAGAGGAAAGTGGAATTCCAAGTGTAGCGGTGAAATGCGTAGAGATTTGGAGGAACACCAGTGGCGAAGGCGACTTTCTGGTCTGTAACTGACGCTGAGGCGCGAAAGCGTGGGGAGCAAACAGGATTAGATACCCTGGTAGTCCACGCTGTAAACGATGAGTGCTAAGTGTTAGAGGGTTTCCGCCCTTTAGTGCTGAAGTTAACGCATTAAGCACTCCGCCTGGGGAGTACGGTCGCAAGACTGAAACTCAAAGGAATTGACGGGGGCCCGCACAAGTGGTGGAGCATGTGGTTTAATTCGAAGCAACGCGAAGAACCTTACCAGGTCTTGACATCCTCTGACAACCCTAGAGATAGGGCGTTCCCTTCGGGGACAGAGTGACAGGTGGTGCATGGTTGTCGTCAGCTCGTGTCGTGAGATGTTGGGTTAAGTCCCGCAACGAGCGCAACCCTTGATCTTAGTTGCCAGCATTTAGTTGGGCACTCTAAGGTGACTGCCGGTGACAAACCGGAGGAAGGTGGGGATGACGTCAAATCATCATGCCCCTTATGACCTGGGCTACACACGTGCTACAATGGATAGTACAAAGGGTTGCAAGACCGCGAGGTGGAGCTAATCCCATAAAACTATTCTCAGTTCGGATTGTAGGCTGCAACTCGCCTACATGAAGCCGGAATCACTAGTAATCGCGGATCAGCATGCCGCGGTGAATACGTTCCCGGGCCTTGTACACACCGCCCGTCACACCACGAGAGTTTGTAACACCCGAAGTCGGTGGGGTAACCTTTTAGGGGCCAGCCGCCTAAGGTGGGACAGATGATTGGGGTGAAGTCGTAACAAGGTAGCCGTATCGGAAGGTGCGGCTGGATCACCTCCTTTCTATGGAGACATCATGAACCGATGGTTCATGTATGAAAATGTTTCTTCATTGTTTTGTTTAGTTTTGAGAGTTCACTCTCAACTTTGTACCTTGAAAACTAGATAATGTCATTCATTAAACTGCGTAAGTTTAATATAATTAGTTTTAAAATTAGTTAAGTTAGAAAGGGCGCACGGTGGATGCCTTGGCACTAGGAGTCGATGAAGGACGGGACTAACACCGATATGCTTCGGGGAGCTGTAAGTAAGCTTTGATCCGGAGATTTCCGAATGGGGGAACCCACTACTCGTAATGGAGTAGTATCTTTACCTGAATACATAGGGTACTGAGGACAGACCCAGGGAACTGAAACATCTAAGTACCTGGAGGAATAGAAAGCAAAATGCGATTTCCTGAGTAGCGGCGAGCGAAACGGAAGATAGCCCAAACCAAGAGGCTTGCCTCTTGGGGTTGTAGGACACTCTATACGGAGTTACAAAGGAACGGGGTAAATGAAGCGACCTGGAAAGGTCCGTCAAAGAAGGTAAAAACCCTGTAGTTGAAATCTCGTTCCCTCTTGAGTGGATCCTGAGTACGGCGGAACACGTGAAATTCCGTCGGAATCTGGGAGGACCATCTCCCAAGGCTAAATACTACCTAGTGACCGATAGTGAACCAGTACCGTGAGGGAAAGGTGAAAAGCACCCCGGAAGGGGAGTGAAAGAGAACCTGAAACCGTGTGCTTACAAATAGTCAGAGCTCGTTAATGAGTGATGGCGTGCCTTTTGTAGAATGAACCGGCGAGTTACGATCCCGTGCAAGGTTAAGTTGAAGAGACGGAGCCGCAGCGAAAGCGAGTCTGAATAGGGCGATATAGTACGTGGTCGTAGACCCGAAACCGAGTGATCTACCCATGTCCAGGATGAAGTTCAGGTAACACTGAATGGAGGTCCGAACCCACGCACGTTGAAAAGTGCGGGGATGAGGTGTGGGTAGCGGAGAAATTCCAATCGAACTCGGAGATAGCTGGTTCTCCCCGAAATAGCTTTAGGGCTAGCCTTATGTGTTAGAGTCTTGGAGGTAGAGCACTGATTGGACTAGGGGCCCCCAACGGGTTACCGAATTCAGTCAAACTCCGAATGCCAATGACTTATCCATAGGAGTCAGACTACGAGTGATAAGATCCGTGGTCAAGAGGGAAACAGCCCAGACCGCCAGCTAAGGTCCCAAAGTATACGTTAAGTGGAAAAGGATGTGGAGTTGCTTAGACAACCAGGATGTTGGCTTAGAAGCAGCCACCATTTAAAGAGTGCGTAATAGCTCACTGGTCGAGTGACTCTGCGCCGAAAATGTAACGGGGCTAAACGTATCACCGAAGCTGCGGATTGATACCGTATGGTATCAGTGGTAGGGGAGCGTTCTAAGGGCGTTGAAGCTAGATCGTAAGGACTGGTGGAGCGCTTAGAAGTGAGAATGCCGGTATGAGTAGCGAAAGACGGGTGAGAATCCCGTCCACCGTATGCCTAAGGTTTCCTGGGGAAGGCTCGTCCTCCCAGGGTTAGTCAGGACCTAAGCCGAGGCCGAAAGGCGTAGGCGATGGACAACAGGTTGATATTCCTGTACCACCTCATTTCCGTTTGAGCGATGGAGGGACGCAGAAAGATAGGGTAAGCGCGCTGCTGGATATGCGCGTCCAAGCAATTAGGCTGATGTGTAGGCAAATCCGCACATCATAAGGCTGAGTTGTGATGGCGAGGGAAATATAGTACCGAAGTTCCTGATTCTACGCTGCCAAGAAAAGCTTCTAGCGAGGAAATAGGTGCCTGTACCGCAAACCGACACAGGTAGGCGAGGAGAGAATCCTAAGGTGAGCGAGAGAACTATGGTTAAGGAACTCGGCAAAATGACCCCGTAACTTCGGGAGAAGGGGTGCTCTTTTGGGTGTATGCCCGGGAGAGCCGCAGTGAAAAGGCCCAAGCGACTGTTTAGCAAAAACACAGGTCTCTGCGAAGCCGCAAGGCGAAGTATAGGGGCTGACGCCTGCCCGGTGCTGGAAGGTTAAGAGGAGGGGTTATCCCTTACGGGAGAAGCTCTGAATTGAAGCCCCAGTAAACGGCGGCCGTAACTATAACGGTCCTAAGGTAGCGAAATTCCTTGTCGGGTAAGTTCCGACCCGCACGAAAGGCGTAACGATTTGGGCACTGTCTCAACCATAGACTCGGTGAAATTATAGTACCTGTGAAGATGCAGGTTACCCGCGACAGGACGGAAAGACCCCGTGGAGCTTTACTGCAGCTTGATATTGAATTTTGGTACAGCTTGTACAGGATAGGTAGGAGCCTGTGAAACCGGAGCGCTAGCTTCGGTGGAGGCGTCGGTGGGATACTACCCTGGCTGTATTGAAATTCTAACCTAGAGCCGTTATCCGGCTCGGAGACAGTGTCAGGTGGGCAGTTTGACTGGGGCGGTCGCCTCCTAAAGAGTAACGGAGGCGCCCAAAGGTTCCCTCAGAATGGTTGGAAATCATTCGAAGAGTGTAAAGGCATAAGGGAGCTTGACTGCGAGACCTACAAGTCGAGCAGGGACGAAAGTCGGGCTTAGTGATCCGGTGGTTCCGCATGGAAGGGCCATCGCTCAACGGATAAAAGCTACCCCGGGGATAACAGGCTTATCTCCCCCAAGAGTCCACATCGACGGGGAGGTTTGGCACCTCGATGTCGGCTCATCGCATCCTGGGGCTGTAGTCGGTCCCAAGGGTTGGGCTGTTCGCCCATTAAAGCGGTACGCGAGCTGGGTTCAGAACGTCGTGAGACAGTTCGGTCCCTATCCGTCGTGGGCGCAGGAAATTTGAGAGGAGCTGTCCTTAGTACGAGAGGACCGGGATGGACACACCGCTGGTGTACCAGTTGTTCTGCCAAGAGCATGGCTGGGTAGCTATGTGTGGAAGGGATAAGTGCTGAAAGCATCTAAGCATGAAGCCCCCCTCAAGATGAGATTTCCCATAGCGTTAAGCTAGTAAGACCCCTGAGAGACGATCAGGTTGATAGGTCAGAGGTGGAAGCATGGTGACATGTGGAGCTGACTGATACTAATCGGTCGAGGACTTAACTAACAAGTTTGATAATGACATTATCTAGTTTTGAGGGTACGAAGTACAACTCTATAAATCAGGTGATTATGGCAAAGAGGTCACACCCGTTCCCATACCGAACACGGCAGTTAAGCTCTTTTGCGTCGATGGTAGTTGGGGGTTTCCCCCTGTGAGAGTAGAACGTCGCCTGGTTTTAAATTTTTACATTATCGCGGGGTGGAGCACGATCGAATATGCTTCGAAGGAATTACTTCAGCATACCAATCGAGTTACTACTTGCATAAACATCCTGAGATTGGGATGGTCTTAACGAAATAAACTTCATGGATCTAGTTAAAATAGTATCCACATTATCGCGGGGTGGAGCAGTCTGGTAGCTCGTCGGGCTCATAACCCGAAGGTCGCAGGTTCAAATCCTGTCCCCGCAACCAAAATGGTCCCGTGGTGTAGCGGTTAACATGCCTGCCTGTCACGCAGGAGATCGCCGGTTCGATCCCGGTCGGGACCGCCATACATACGATTCTTAAACGAAACAAACAATTGTTTCGTTTTTTTTATTATATGAGAGTTAATGAAGATTATTGAATGAACCATACATTGATTAGTTTGAAGAATTTCTACTTCTAGGTAATATAAAAACAGTAGATTAATTTAAACTATTCTAAAAGGATATTACTGTTTGACATCCGCTTAATGTTTTGAAATGATATAATATGGCAAAGTTAGAAATAGACGAGTTAGAATTTTGGTGGTGAAGTAATTGGAAATTGTTTTACATACAAATACTGAGGAAGAAACTCAAGCAATTGCATTTTTTCTCGGACAACTAGTACAACAAAAAGATGTAATATTATTAGAAGGAGATCTTGGTGCAGGTAAGACAACTTTTACAAAAGGATTTGCGAAAGGTCTTGAAGTAAAAAGAACTGTTAATAGCCCAACTTTTAATATTATAAAAGAATATAAAGGAAGAATCCCTTTATATCATATGGATGTGTACCGCTTAGAAGGTAGTAATGAAGATTTAGGTTTTGATGAGTATTTTATGGGTGAAGGTGTTTGTGTTGTGGAATGGGCTCATTTAATTGAAGATTACTTACCAAATGAATTCTTAAAAATCATAATAACTCATGAAGAAAATGGTAGAATGATTACTTTTATTCCAAATGGAGCAAAGTATGAATTTATTTGTAAGGAGCTAATTAATAATGACCGTTTTAGCAATTGATACTTCTACAAATGTTATGGGGATTAGTCTAATTAAGGACCAATCTGTTATTGGAGAAACGATAACATTTATAAATAAAAATCATTCTGTCCGATTAATGCCAGCTATTAATACATTAATGGAAGAATGCAATATAAAACCTAAGGAACTATCTAAAATAGTTGTCGCAAAAGGACCAGGCTCTTACACTGGAGTGCGCATTGGTGTAACAGTAGCAAAAACATTGGCCTTCACCTTAAATATTCCGATTATAGGCGTTTCAAGTCTGAAAGTACTAGCTGCGAATGGGCGATTTTTTAATGGGTTAGTTTGTCCTATTTTTGATGCAAGGCGTAATTTATTATTTACTGGTCTTTATGATTTCAGAGGGGAACCTACTAATAGTGTTTTAGAGGACTGTAATATTGATCGCAGTTTATGGGTTGAAAAACTTAAATCATATAATGAACAAATTTTATTTATTGGTAATGATGTATCATTACATAAAGAATTTATTATAGAGCACTTAAAAGATCAGGCTGTTTTTGTGAATGCTAGTATGAATAATCAGAGACCAAGTGAACTGTTTACATGTAGTTTAGAAGAAAGTGAAGAATCAGTACACAATTTTTCACCAGAATATTTAAGATTATCAGAAGCAGAAGCTAATTGGCTAGCTAGCCAAGAAAAGTAGGAGGATATTATGATCTCATCGGTTGCTTTTCGGAAAATGAAAGAAGAAGATTTAGAGCAAATAGTGGAAATTGAAAAAAAATCGTTCCCAACACCATGGACATATGATGCATTTTATAATGAATTATATTCAAATCAATTTGCGAACTATTTAGTTGCTCAAGTTGATGAGAAGATAATTGGATATTGTGGATTATGGGTAGTTATTGATGAGGGACATATTACAAATATAGCTATTTTACCGGACTATAGAGGGAAGAGTCTAGGTGAAAAGTTACTTCGAGCAGTAATGGAAACTGCTAAAAACCTTGGAGCAGAAACATTAACATTAGAAGTAAGGGTATCGAATCATGTAGCAATGGGACTGTATCGTAAGCTAGGATTCCAAGACGGTGGGATTCGAAAAAGCTATTATACAGATAATTTTGAGGATGCATTAGTGATGTGGGTGAATTTGAAATGATGAATGAAAATTGTTTAATACTGGCTATAGAGACAAGTTGTGATGAAACCTCAGCAGCTATTATTAAAAATGGAAATGAAATTCTAAGTAATGTAGTAGCAACACAGATCGATATACACAAACGTTTTGGTGGAGTAGTACCTGAAGTTGCTTCACGTTTACATGTTGAGCAAATAACTGTGGTAATTGAAGAAGCAATGGAGCAAGCACAGATTAACTATGAGGATTTAGCTGCCATTGCAGTTACAGAAGGTCCAGGACTAGTAGGTGCATTACTAATTGGAGTAAATGCTGCAAAAGCAATTGCCTTTGCTCATGGATTACCTCTAATAGGTGTTCACCACATTGCAGGTCATATATATGCCAATCAATTAGTACAGCCTTTACTATATCCACTATTAGCTTTAGTAGTTTCTGGTGGGCATACAGAGCTTGTTTATATGAAGGAAGATGGCGTTTTTGAAGTAATAGGAGAAACACGGGACGATGCGGCAGGAGAGGCCTATGATAAGGTTGCTAGAACGCTTAAATTGCCTTATCCAGGTGGTCCACATATCGACCGTCTAGCACAAGAAGGAACTGCAAATATTCCATTTCCTAGAGCTTGGTTAGAAGAAGGTAGTTATGATTTTAGCTTTAGTGGTTTAAAGTCAGCAGTTATTAATTATATGCACAATGCTGAACAAAGAGGTGAGGAAGTATCGCCAGCTGATGTAGCGGCCAGCTTCCAAGCAAGTGTAATTGAAGTAATTGTTTCAAAAACGATTAAAGCTGCAAAAGAATATGATGTAAAACAAGTTTTATTAGCAGGTGGAGTAGCAGCTAATAAAGGATTAAGAGCTTCATTACAAAATGAGATGAATGACTTAAATGATATAGAATTAATTATACCACCATTATCACTTTGTACGGATAATGCAGCGATGATCGGCGCAGCTGCTTTTATCAGATTAAAGCAAGGGAAACTAGGTAATTTGGCACTAAACGGGAACCCTGGCTTAGATTTAGAGAATATGTAAAAAGTACTTATTCACAATTTTTTTAATAAAATGTGGATAAGTACTTTTTCTTTGTTAAAAACTTATTAAACTATGTGCACAAAAATGTGTATAACATTGCTGGTTTTCTGTGGATAATGTGTATAAACCTGTGTAAAAGCTAAATTGTAGCAAATGATATGTGGATAAAAATGTAGATAAGAAAAAACGGATAGCGATCAGCATATCCGTTTAATCATTACTCTTGTAAGTTTTCCCATTCTTCCATTAGGTCTATTAACTTAGCTTCTAAATCATTTTTCTTACTTGTTAATTCCTGTACTAATTGAAAGTCACCGTAAACTTCTGGTTTGCATAGTTCTAGTTCGATTGTTTCTATATCAAGCTCAAATTGCGAGATATTGCTTTCAATCTCCTCAATACGACGCTGAGTTTGACGAAGTTTTTTCTTTAATTCTTTGTCTTGTTGATAATCGGAAACTGGTTGAGATGATTGTTTAACTTGTGTTAACATAACTTCTTTTTCAGCTTGTTCTTTCTCATATGCTTCGTTTTTCTTAAATTGGTAATAGTCATAATCACCTAGATAAATTGATAATCCTTCTTTTGCTAGTTCGAAAGTTTTTGTGGATAATCTGTTCATAAAATAACGATCATGTGATACAAACAAAATAGTCCCAGGATAATCTAATAAAGCATTTTCTAAAACTTCTTTACTATCTAAATCCAAATGGTTGGTAGGCTCATCAAGAATTAGAAAATTAGCTTTTTTCATCATAAGTTTTGCTAATGCTAATCTTGCTTTTTCTCCACCGCTTAAAGAGGTAACGATTTTAGTCACATCATCGCCAGAAAATAAAAAATTCCCTAATATTGTTCGAATTTCTTGTTCAGGCTTTAATGGATAATCATCCCAAAGTTCATCTAATACTCTTTTATTAGATGTAAGCTTAGCTTGCTCCTGGTCATAGTAACCGACCGAAACATTTGCACCAAAATCAATTGTTCCTTGTAATTTATTTAAATCACCAATAATCGTCTTAAGTAATGTCGACTTTCCAACACCATTTGGCCCGACTAATGCAACACTATCTCCTCGGTTCAATACAAACTTCATTGTGTGATCAATTGTAGGGATGCGGTTATATCCAATAAATAAATCTTGTACAGAAAGGACGTCATTTCCACTTTGTTTTTCAATTGCAAATGAAAAATTAGCTGAAGAATCTTCTCCAAGTGGCTTGTCTAATCGAACCATTCTGTCAAGTTGTTTTCTACGACTTTGTGCTCTTTTTGTAGTTGAGGCACGTGCAATATTACGTTGTACAAAATCTTCAAGCTTAGAGATTTCTTCTTGTTGTTTTTCGAACTGCTTAAGCTCTTGTTCATATTGAGCAGCTTTTAAATCAAGATATTTACTATAGTTACCAACAAAACGTTGATGCCTACGATTAGATATTTCATAAACAATATTTACAACTTGATCAAGGAAATATCGATCGTGTGATACAATTAATACCGCACCAGGATAAGATTGTAAATAACGCTCTAACCAACTAAGTGTATCAATATCCAAGTGATTTGTAGGCTCATCCAGTATTAATAAATCAGGCTTTGTTAATAATAATTTACCTAAAGCAAGTCTTGTCTTTTGCCCACCGCTTAACGAAGAAATTTTTGTTTCGTAATCTTCATTACTGAAACCTAAGCCACTAATAATTGAACGAATATCTGCTTCAAACTGATAACCGCCGTTTTCTTTGAATGTATATTGAAGATGATCATATTCATTCATAATCTTGTCATAAACAGACTGATTAGAATAGACTTCTTCTTGAGTCATTTTTACTTCTAATTTTCTCATATTTTCCTGCATCTCAACTAAATGATTAAAAACAGAATAATATTCTTCCCAAATCGTTTGATCACTTTGTAATCCAGTATTTTGGGCTAGGTAGCCTACAGTAACGTCCTTAGGCTTATTTATCTCGCCTCCGTCGTAAGACAATTCACCAGCAATTATTTTGAGTAATGTAGATTTTCCAGCACCATTACGACCAACAATCGCAACTCGATCATTCGTTTGAACTTCTAATTTTATATTTGAAAGAATAATGTCACTACCAAAATACTTTGAGACATTATTTACTTGTAAAAGAATCATGGATAACACCTCATTGCAAAATTTTTTATCTGAGTAACTGTAGACTGTCAAAATTCTTAAATATAGTGTATATTTTACATTAGAACAAGTACTTTATAACTAAAGTAAAGCTAAATTACACACCATAGTAAAAAGAATTACAGTAAGTGGGGGATTAAAAAATGGACTCGGAACAAATTAAAATTCCACAAGCTACTGCTAAACGTCTACCTTTATATTACCGTTTTATAAAGAATTTGTCTTTATCAGGTAAACAAAGAGTTTCTTCAGCAGAGTTAAGTGAAGCAGTAAAGGTAGATTTCGCTACGATTAGAAGAGATTTTTCTTATTTTGGAGCACTTGGAAAAAAAGGATATGGATATAACGTAAATTACTTATTAACTTTTTTCTCGAAAGCGCTTAACCAACATGAAGTGATGAAAGTTGCATTAATTGGTGTAGGTAATTTAGGAACTGCATTCTTACACTATAATTTTATAAAAAATAATAATACTAAAATTGAAATGGCATTTGATATTGATCCAAATAAGATTGGAACTGAAATTGGTGGAGTACCTGTTTATAATTTAGATAATTTAGAAGACGTAATGAATGATGATATTCAAATCGTTATTTTAACTGTACCTGCACCTGTAGCTCAATCAATTGCAGATCGATTAAATGGAAAAAATATAAGAGGAATCTTAAATTTTACTCCTGCTCGAATTAGTGTACCAGAACATATTCGTATTCATCATATAGACCTAGCGGTTGAACTACAAACATTGGCATATTTTTTACAACAATAAATTTAGATTAATTTAAAAACCCCCAAATTATTGGGGGTTTCTTTAATGTAAATTTAACTGCTGAAAAACTACAAATGTGTTCATTAACATATGTGTTAAAATTGGAACGATAATTGAATTTGTACGTTTGTATAAATAACAAAATACGAAACCAATTAGGAAGTAAGATAAAAAGAATGGTAAGTCGCCATGCATAAACGAAAATATTGCTGAACTAATCCCAGCAGAAATAATAAATGGTAAGCGATTATAAAGCCTTTTGAAAATGATTCGGCGGAAAATTATCTCTTCTAATATCGGTGCTACTAGACTTGGTATAATAATAAATGCAGGATTCAGTTTAGCGATATTTAAGATATTTTGAGTATTTTCGGAGCCTGTATGTAAATTGAATACATAAATTAAAATGATATTACACACAATTTGAGTTGCCATCGTAATGAAGTAACCTAAAATTACCCAATTTAATATTGTACGATAGTTATGCTTAAAATTCTTCATTCCTTCAAAAATGGGCTTATGTAATAAAATCAGTATAATAATTAAACCAGTTATGAAGCTAATACAACTCCATAAGGCCACCGCTTCAAGAGAAGCAGTTTTCTTTTCCACTCCAGCGTATAAATTACTATTTAATAAATAGGGAACCCCAAATGCCGCCGAATATTGAATAACAGCATAAGTTAAGATAATCAATAAATCTCTAGTTTTCAATAAGATAGCTCCTTTGTGTTGATATTTTTCATAACCCAAAGGTTGATAACAACATGTACATTATTTTACTCGTTTCTTTAGTTTCTTAAAAGAAATTTTCGTTTTTTATTTTACATTTAATTGTAAAGATAAAACTTAATATATTTCGACAAGAAAAGTGCCTGCTTCAGACTTGCAAAATTTTTTAATATTATTTAAACTATTAATTGTGTTAGCACTCAATATTAATGAGTGCTAAAAAATAATGATTTGATTATTGAGGAGGTATTACACATGTTAAAGCCATTAGGTGATCGTGTTGTAATTGAGCTTGTTGAGTCTGAAGAAAAAACTGCTAGCGGTATCGTGTTACCAGGTAGTGCACAAGAAAAGCCACAAGAAGGCAAAATTGTTGCAGTAGGTACTGGACGTGTACTTGAAAATGGTGAGCGCATTGCTTTAGAAGTATCTGTAGGTGACCGCATTATCTTCTCTAAATACTCAGGTACAGAAGTTAAGTACGGTGGTACTGAATACCTAGTACTTCGTGAAAACGATATTCTTGCAATCATAGGTTAATAAAATAAAATACTTAAATTAAAAAATAAATTTTTTAAATTATAAGGAGGTCATTTCAATGGCTAAGGACATTAGATTTGGTGAAGAAGCTCGTCGCGCAATGTTACGTGGTGTAGACGCTTTAGCTGATGCTGTAAAAGTAACATTAGGACCAAAAGGACGTAACGTAGTTCTTGAGAAAAAATTCGGTTCTCCATTAATTACAAATGATGGTGTTACTATCGCAAAAGAAATCGAATTAGAAGATGCATTCGAAAACATGGGTGCAAAATTAGTTGCAGAAGTTGCTAGCAAAACGAACGAGATTGCTGGGGACGGTACAACTACTGCGACAGTTTTAGCGCAAGCTATGATTCGTGAAGGTCTTAAAAACGTAACTGCTGGTGCAAACCCAATGGGTATCCGTAAAGGTATCGAAAAAGCAGTTGCTGTAGCAATTGAAGAATTAAAAACAATCTCTAAACCAATTGAAGGTAAAGAGTCAATCGCTCAAGTTGCTGCGATTTCTTCAGCAGATCCAGAAGTTGGACAATTAATCGCTGAAGCAATGGAGCGCGTTGGTAACGACGGTGTTATTACACTTGAAGAATCTAAAGGCTTCACAACTGAATTAGAAGTAGTAGAAGGTATGCAATTTGACCGCGGATACTCTTCACCATACATGGTTACAAATTCAGAGAAAATGGTTGCTGAATTAGAAAACCCATATATCTTAATTACAGATAAAAAAGTAACAAATATTCAAGAAATCTTACCGGTACTTGAACAAGTTGTTCAACAAGGTAAGCCACTATTAATCATTGCTGAAGATGTTGAAGGTGAAGCACAAGCAACAATCATCGTAAACAAATTACGTGGTACATTCAACGCAGTTACTGTTAAAGCTCCTGGCTTTGGTGACCGTCGTAAAGCAATGTTAGAAGACATCGCAATCTTAACTGGCGGTGAAGTGATTACAGAAGAATTAGGATTAGATCTTAAAACTACTAACATCACTCAATTAGGTCGCGCTTCAAAAGTTGTAGTAACAAAAGAAAACACTACAATCGTTGAAGGTGCTGGTGAAACAGCATCGATCCAACAACGTATCGGTGTAATCCGTGCTCAATTAGAAGAAACAACTTCTGAATTTGATCGCGAAAAATTACAAGAGCGTTTAGCTAAATTAGCTGGCGGTGTAGCAGTAATCAAAGTTGGTGCTGCAACTGAAACTGAATTAAAAGAACGCAAATTACGTATTGAAGATGCATTAAACTCTACACGTGCTGCAGTTGAAGAAGGTATTGTAGCTGGTGGTGGTACTGCATTAATGAGCGTATACAATAAAGTAGCTGCAATTGAAGCAGAAGGTGACATTGCGACTGGTATCAACATCGTATTACGTGCACTTGAATCTCCAGTTCGTCAAATCGCTACAAACGCTGGTCTAGAAGGATCAGTAATCATTGAAAAATTAAAAGGTGCGGAAGTTGGCGTTGGTTTCAATGCTGCTAACGGACAATGGGTAAACATGATTGAAGAAGGAATCGTTGACCCAACTAAAGTTACACGTTCTGCACTTCAAAACGCAGCATCTGTTTCAGCTATGTTCTTAACAACTGAAGCAGTAGTAGCTGACATCCCTGAGAAAAACGCTCCAGCAATGCCTGACATGGGTATGGGTGGAATGGGCGGCATGATGTAATAAAGTTAAAAACCCTTGAGAAATCAAGGGTTTTTTTAAAATACAAAAGTTAATGACCACATTTTGACCACTTTTCATTAACTATCAAGTAGTTTAAGCTACTTTTAGGGGGATTGTATTTGTATTATATTATAGGTGATGTTATTGATGGTAGATATGAAGCTTTAGAAGAAGTTGGAGAAGGAGGATTTGGACAGGTTCTTAAAGTTCAGGATATTCACACCTCTGAAATTGTTGCTCTTAAATATTGTTCTAAATCAAATCCAGAAGATATTGCCCGATTTAAAAGAGAAGTGAGAATAATGGAGAACATAAATCAAGAAAATGTAATTAACATATTACATACCAATATTGAAAATAGTCCTCCTTATTTTGTAATGCCACTCGCATTAACTTCAGTTACTAATATTATCCCGAAAGTAAAAAATGATCTTAATAGGGTTTTTGAGATTTTTGAAGCTATTTGTAAAGGTATCAGTGCGATTCATATTAGCGGATTAACACATAGAGATATTAAGCCTGATAATGCTTTAGTTTTTGAAGATGGTAAAATTGTGGTTTCCGATTTGGGACTTGCAAAGTTTGATATTCGAGATACGACTGTGCTTACTAGAGCAAGTGTGAATGTAGGAACCTTTGACTATATGCCACCAGAACAATTTCTATATGGAGGAACAAGGGATTTAGACCATAGAGGGGATATATTTCAACTTGGAAAAACGCTATACCAATTACTAACAGGTTTACGCCCAGCAGTAATGGATTCTACAGCTGTTCCTACTGGATTATGGTATGTAATTCAAAAAGCAACTCGTCAAAATCCTGATGAACGTTATCAAACAGTTGGTCAATTGCTCGATGCACTAAATGATGCAAGAAGATCAACCGATCCATCAATGAATCCTGAAGGAGTTTTTATGCAACTAATAGAAGTTGCGGAGGAGAATCTTAAAGAAGATCAATATTCTTCTGTGAACGTAAATAAGATTCTTCAAACAATTTATAGTTTTGATGATATGGAAGAGTACATAGAATTATTCGGTAAGATTCCTGAGCAAATTCTTCGAGTTTGTGCATCAAACATGCCTACAGAATTTGAACCAATTCTAATTAAATATAATAAAGGCATAGATGAAAGAATAGGTGAGTATGCTTTTCTTTTTGCAGAAGCGGTTTCAAGAAAAATGAAAATTGTAGTACGAAATACGGACTCACCAGAACTTAAAAAGTATGGGATAATAACAACCCTTATGGCTGCAAACAGATTAAATAGATATGCCGCTATGGATGCTTTTGATGAGTTATTAAAAAATATCAGAGATGATAAAGATGCTTACGCGGTAGCGGATGGATTAAGGGACGCATGGGAGGATTATAGATATCTATATGATAGAATTCCTAAAAAGGAATTACATCCTGCAATTCAAGTTGTTTGGGAATCTTGTAATTGAATCCATTATTTGTATAAGTAGTATTAAAAAATGAAGAAACATCAGTCTTTTTTTACAACTGAGGTTTCTTCATTTTTAAAGAGTAAATTAAATTTATTTCATAAAGCTACTCATGAGGTCACTGAACTTTTGTGATGCTATTTCTTCCATGTCTTTAGTCATGTGAGCATATATGTTCATTGTAGTTTCGATGTCAGTGTGACCTAATCTTTGTTGGATCTCTTTTATTCCGACTCCTGCTTCAATTAATAAACTAGTGTGAGTGTGTCTTAAAGAATGTGGGGTTACATTCTTTTCAATAAAGCTTAATTTTAGTAATCTTCTCATCCTTCTTCCAGGAGTATGTGGAACTTCAGGGTAACCATCCTCTTTACTGATTACAAACTCAAAATCACCAATTTTTCTTTGTTGTAATAAATGATCCTTAAGCAAATTTACAACAAAGTTATCTATCTTTATTTCACGTATTGAACCTTTTGTTTTAGGAGTTAAAAGCATATAGTTTTCATTATTTGAAGGGTTGTACATAGTTTTGGTTATGCTTATTGTTAATTTTCTAAAATCGATATCTGACCATTTTAAAGCTAATAATTCACCACTTCTCATTCCGGTGTAAGCTAATAAAGTAAAAAATACATAATCATTGTCTAGACCTTTTGTTTTAGTAGTCAATAAAAAATCAGCTAATTCTTCTTTTTCTAAATACTTTATATCTTTTTTCTTTTTTTCTAATTCTTCAACTGTTTCAATTTTTTTAATTAAACTTGTATGCTCTGTAGGATTATGTGTTATTAAATTAAGTTCAATTGCCTTTTTAAAGAGCATCCTCCCAGTAGAGTGAACTCCATCCATTGTATTATATGCATATCCTTCTTCAGTGAGGTTATTGAGAATTGTTTGGTATTTTAATCTTGTTACATCTTTTAGCTTTATATTAGCCAAATACTTATTAAGGATTTTTGATTCCTTTTCTCGAATCCGAACGCTGCTCACTTTGGCCCTTATTGAATACTCTTTTAAAAAAACAGGGATGAAACTTTCAAAAGTAATATTAGTTTCTTCAACAAAAGTACCTGTATATAATTTCTTTTCAAGCTCAGCTGCAGCCATTTGCGCTTCCTTCTTAGTATTAAAACCTCTCTTGGTAGTTTGTTTCTTTTTCCCGGTTTTAGGATCTATAGTAGTTCGTGCTTTAAATAACCATTTATATCCATCTTTTGTTTTGTATTTTTGAAACGAAGCCAAAAAAATACACCCTTTCAAATTTAAGAATACCTGTTCGTGTTTTATAAAAATATTATAGAACAATTGTTCTCTGTTTGGTATAATAATCATTATTAATTGTTAATTTATTACAAAGATATAAACTTATTTCAATTTTGTGATAAATTTTATAATATTATTAATGAAATAGGGAGTAAGTCATTCGACTTACTTTTAGTCGTGAGTAGACTAAGATGTCTACTCTTAAAAATTTCTCTTCTATTCATTTACCCATTCATAGAGGTCTTCTATATAACAATCAAGAATTTTGGAAACGTTTTTAGCTACAGCTAAGGACATTTTTCGTTCGTTAGAAGTGTACTTCTGAATTTGCTGTTTAGTTACACCTAAACGATCAGCCAAATCTTTCTGTGTCATTTTTTTCTGTTTGAGTAAATCAAGAAGGAGACACTTACCGACTGAGTAAGCCATAAACCCTCCTAACTATATACAAAGGGGTTAATCTACGATGAATAATAAAATTAAAATTAATTTAAATGAATTAAACTTAAAACTTAAAATTTATAATCAAATACTTGAAGAGCGTAATTCACGAATTGATTTAATAGCCAATTCTAATTCTTTATCAGTTAAAGGTTTACCATCCAATGTTACTTCGAATTTATCTTTTAGTTCTTCAAGTGAAAGGTCAGTATGATTTAGGAAATCAATTTCATCTTCGGAGAAAAGTAATTCTTCTATATTAATATTTAAAGCACCTGCAATCTTACTAACTAATTCCGCAGAAGGAGCATGATCTAGACGTTCTAATTTGGATAAGTAACCATGACTAATACCTACTCTTTTGGCTAATTCTCTTACTGAAAGCCCGTTATTTATTCTATGCAATTTAATTTTTTCGCCAATATTAATTTAAATCACCTCCCAGGTGAGTATTCACTTTATTAATTTTAATATACAAAACAATGAAGATAAATAAAAAATGTAAAAATGTATGTTGACAATGCAAAATAATAGTAATAATATTAGTGTATGGTTCATATATGAATCACTTTTTATTTAAAGGAAATGGTTCATATATGAAACGATATGAGTATTATAGACAGAATTAAATTTTTTTATACAAAATGGTTCATAAATGAACCTGAGGAGAGGAGGTATGAATTGATGTTAGAAAAAGCAGATTTACCTCAAGTTTTAAGAGCAGAAGATATAGCTAAATATTTAAGAATTTCTTCACGACGTGCTTATGAAATTTTTGATGTTGTAGGCTTTCCAAAAATGCTAATTGGGAGATCTAAACGAGTTGAAAGGGAAAAGTTTTTGGACTGGTTAGATGAGCAAAATCACATTGATGTTAAATAAGGGAGGAATTTTATGTTATCTCTATATGCCATGGGTCTTTTAATAGCTGGTGGCTTTACTGGTATTTTAATCGTTGTAGCATGTGGTCCGCAATCAGTTAAAGATAAATTCAATTCACTTTTATGGAATCCAGAGGAGGATGAAATGTAATGAGTACTATACAAGTTGTTAGTCATAACGGATTAAATGTTATTAGTTCAGTAGAAATTGCTGAAATGGTTGGTAAAGATCACAGCGATTTAATGAAATCAGTTCGTAAGTATATTGAAACTCTTCACTCGGCAAATCTTCCTAGTGAAAATTTCTTTTTAGCTAGTGAATACCAAAATTCAAGAAATCAAAAACAACCATGTTTCTTACTTAGTAAAAAAGGTTGCGATATGGTAGCTAACAAAATGACAGGTGAAAAGGGAATTTTATTCACAGCAGCTTATGTAGATAAGTTTTATGAAATGGAAAAATCAATAACTCAACAATTACCGCCAATGACTCCATTACAAATGATTAATACCATTTCAACTGAAATGATGAAGCAAGATGAAAGGTTAAATTCATTAGAGGACAAAGTAAACAACCAATTAACTTTAGATTTTGGTCAACAAAGATGTGTTCAAAATGCTAAGAATAAACGTGTGTATCAGCTTTGGAATAATGGGAAAATCAACACTGACATTCTAGATACAGTCCAAAAAGTTCATGCTGCTATTGGTAGAGACTTAAAAAATGCATTTGCTGTAAACAGTTTTAGAGACATTCGTAAACATGAATATGAGGAAGCGATCAACTACATAAACGCTTGGAGACCTAGCTTAGTTTAATTTTTTAACATCTTTGCAAAATTTGATGACTGAAAATTGTCATAACATTGAAGGGAGGTGAAGACAATGGAATTCGTTGGTGAATGCATTGGTTGTAAGGGAGATATCTATAAAGGTGAAGAAATTCTAAGGCACCCAGGCGGTGGGATATTTCATGATGATAATGATTGTTTTGAAGAGTACATTCGTGAAATTTGTTTTAGTACAAATGCATAAAAAAATAGCTAACCAAAAGGTCAGCCATTAATAAAACGTCGCACTTTTATTATATGAGTTACCTCCATGGTTATGCAATAGGAGAGGGACAGATGAAAATATCATTCGAGTATTTAAGTCTAAATAATTTTAAAAATCACGCTTCATTGGACATTCATTTTAAAGACATTACAAATATTGAAGGTCGTAACGGAGCTGGCAAGTCATCAATCGGTGATGCGCCAACTTGGTTATTATTCGGTACTGATATCAATGGAAACAAATTAGATCCTAAACCAATTGGTGAGGATGATTCAGAAACTACGGTTTTACTAGTTCTAAATGTAGATGGAAAAGAGTTTCGACTAGCTAAATCGCAAAAGAAAACAGCTAAATTCTTTATTAATGAAGTACCTGAAAAGGCTACTAAGTTTAATGAACTTGTAAGTGAGTTGTTTGATAAAGACTTGTTTCTATCAATTTTCAATCCTACTTATTTTTCTAGCCAAAATTGGCAGGACCAAAGAAAACAGTTGCTGCAGTATGTTCCAGAACCATTAAACAAAGAAGTATTCGCGGAGCTTCATGAAATGTTCGTAAACATATTAGAATCGGAATTTAAAAAACATAACATAGATGATTTAGAAAAAATACATCGTGACCAATACAACAAGTTGGACAAGTCATCCGAACGTGCTGGTGAAAGAGTAGTTACATTACGAGAGCAATTAGAAAAATTCAAATTCGATAATTTAGAACGAGTAAACGAAAAGACATTAAAGCAATTAGAAGCTCAAAAAGGTGAGATTGGTAAATTACAAGCTCAAAATCAACAGGTGAATAACAAAATATCCACAATTAGAGCAAAAATGTCTACTTTATATACTCAGTTAAAAAGACAAAGAGAAAAAGTTATGTCCATTAAAAACGAAGAAATCAGCATGTATTGTGGCACTTGCGGTCAATCGTTAAATGAAGAATCAATTGAAAAAGTTAAAAAGAATAAACAACAGTTATTCTCTAAAGAAGTTGAGTACGGAAAAGAACTTTCAGCTGAATACTCTCAATTGAAGCTTGAGTTAGAAGAGCATGAAAACACTAATCAGATTCCAATTGACCAAGATATATTAGAGCAAATCAACAATGAAATTATCCAAATCAGAACCCAATTAAATCAATTGAATCAGGTGGAAGGACTAAAAGCAGAATTAATTGATGCTGAAGCTAATAAAGAAGAGATTCGCACCAAACGAAACAAGTCATTAGCAATCATCAATGCAATTAAAGAATTTAGAACAAAGCGTTCTGAATTGATGGTTAAGAGGATTGACTCATTATTTACGAATATATCAGTCAAGTTGTTTGAGCAATTAAAGAATGGTGAAGAAAGAGCAACTTTTGAAATTGAGTTGGATGGTAGACCTTTCAGTAAGTTGTCTACTGCAGAACGCATTAAATGTGGGCTAGAACTTAGTGAAGTTCTTTCTAAGCAATCCGAACTGATCGCGCCTTGTTTTGTAGATAATGCTGAGTCAATTCTTAAATTCTCAAAACCTACTGGTCAGCTGATTATAGCAAGAGTAGTAGATACAGATTTTAATATAAAAACAATTCAATTAGAGGAGGAAGTTGTAAATGTCTAATCAATTAGCAGTTTCAAACACACAAGCAGTAGTAGGTAACTTTACGCAAAATGAGCTTGATACTCTAAAGCACACAATCGCGGTAGGTACTTCAAATGAGCAGTTCGCATTATTCGTTCAAACATGTGTCAATTCAGGTCTAAATCCTTTCTTAAATCAGATTTACTGCATTGTTTATGGCGGGAAAATGAGCATTCAAGTAGCAGTTGAAGGTGTGCTTGCATTAGCTCGAAAACAGCCAGGATATAAAGGGGTAGACGTAGAGTTAGTTCATGAGAATGATGAATTCAAATACAATCCAGCATCAAAAGAAATTACTCATTCAGTTGGATTTCCTAGAGGGAAAGTAATTGGCGGATATGCTGTAGCTAAAAAAGAAGGTTTTACAGATGTTGTAACGATCATGGAAGTAAATGAAGTTGAGCATATGACAAAAGGTACTAACAAGAATATGTGGACCAACTATTTTAACGATATGTTCAAAAAGTACATTATGAAACGTGCAGCCAAGCTTCAGTATGGGATTGAAATTGCTGAAGACGAGCAAATAGGATCTAGCGCGATCGATGAAGTTACAACAAATTCTCGTGTTGATATTACTCCAAATGCGATTGAAATTGCTGAAGGTGAAGTAATTGATTATGAAGATGAAATGAAGAAGCGTTGGAATGAAATTAAAAGCAAACAAACTAAGTATGGTCTAAGTGAAGATGACCTGAAAAATATGATTAAGATTAATTTCAACCAAGTAGCAAAAGAACTTACTTTGCAACAACTTGTTGGCCTGTCTAAGTTAATTGATTTAGAGAGTAATAAAAAGAAACCTGTAGAACCAGAAGAAATTACATTTGATGATTTAGAAGAATTTTAATAAGTAGCAGCTTAGAAGGAGGATCATATGACTGGATGGATTTCACTTCATAGGAAGGTCAGGGATCATTGGTTATTTGAAGAAAAACGGTCGTTCTCTAAATTTGAAGCCTGGGTTGACCTTCTTATGGAGGTTAACCACCAGGACAATAAAGTCCTATTAGGCAATGAATTAATTGAAGTTAAAAGAGGTCAAAAAGTAACTTCAATGGAGCAATTAGCACTGCGTTGGGGATGGAGTAAGGACAAAACATACAAGTTTGTGAAGTTGTTGGAATCGGAGCAAATGATAGAGCGAAAAAGCAACACCAAAAGAACGGTCTTAACCATTGTCAATTATGACATTTATCAACTTTCTGAAGTACCAAAACATACGCCGAACGAACACAAAAACTACGCTAACAGTACGCCGACCGACACAAACAATAATGTTAATAATGTTAATAACGTAAATAAGGTAAGTAGTAGTAATAGCCCTGAGCAAGTTTGGGAAAATTTAAGGCTTGGAAATATTACCCCTCAATTAGGTCTAAACATTAATGGTTGGATAGATGATGGATTTTCGGAAGATATCATCATTAAAGCCATGCAAATAACAGCTGATGCAGGAAAACATAGTTGGAACTATACAAACGGTATTTTAGTGAATTGGTATAAAGCTGGTTGTAGATCTTTAGCAGAAGTTGAAACATATCAAGAACAAGAAAAAAGAAAACGAGAGGAGCGTATCAATGGAAGATCTTCAAACAATAATAGAGCGAACTCAACAGGCTTATCAACAATCGAAGAACAAGAACGATTCATCGAAGAAAACAGACTCCCATTCATCAAACGATAAATGTCCAGAATGTAAAGGTACTGGTTGGATTTTATATGTAAAAAAAATTAATGAAGAATTCTACGAATATGCAAAAGAGTGTAACTGTGCAGAAAAAATAAAATTAAACAATCGTATCGTCAGCTCATCGATCCCTGATGAATTTATAGATTGTAAGTTTAGTAATTACGTTAAGAATAATCCTATTCAAAATAAAATGTACGAAACTGCAAGTGATTATTTAAAAACACTAAAAGATGCTCCTATAGATGATCGTAAGCAAAAAGATACAGCCATACAAAAATTAGGTAGTTTTGGGTTTATTGCAACCTATGGAGAGCAATTAATAAAGGAGTTACCTACTCAACAAAAAGCAGAAGTATTAAGGAAACATAATTCCTATGGATTAGGGAAAACACATCTACAAGCTGCGCAAGCTAAATGGCTTATGAATAAAGGATTTACGGTATGGATGGTTAGTGATGTAGTCTTTATGGATGATTTAACGAAGTCAAAAATGCAGAACGATCAAGGGGAATCTTTTAATAAGTTGATGCACAAAGCAATAAATGTAGATTTCTTAGTTTGGGACGATATAGGGAAAAGCAAGACTACTGAAGCTAAAGAAGCAATCTACTACCAAATTATTAATGAACGGTATAAATCTAAAAAACCTATCATTTTTTCTAGTAATGAAGATGAGAATACTTTGCGTAACAAAATCGGATTTGCAACTGGAAGTAGATTAATAGGAATGAGCAAATCGTTTTTACTAGCCTGCGAAGGGAATGATTATCGATTTGGAAGTTAATATGGAATGTTCAAAAATAATTGAAGTTTATCCAGGCGTAATTCAATTTCAATCATGTTCGTGTAGTGATTGCTTAGCGAAGAAAGAAGCAACTAATGAGTTTTATAAAAAATTCGATGCTGCATACGAACAGTTTCAACTAAATAAAGGGGCTCCTGAAAGAGCCAATCAACCATTCAGGAGCTAGGAGTTGCTCGGTAAATGCCTCTTGGACAAAGGCTTGGTCTAATTATATACCAATAAAAAATTAAATATACCTAACTTTTCGGAGGAATTCATGAAAAAGAAAGGTTGGAATGAATTATTTAAAAAAGATGACCTGGAAACGGATGAGCAAGAAATTGTTCGTACAGGCATCTGCACAAATTGTAGACATGGTTCTTTTAAATTAAAGATTGTTAAACACCGATTACTTAGAGGTTGTAAGAAGTGCGGTGAAGTTATAGATCCTGACAATATGAAGGTACTTAGGAAGGGGATAGAGCGTTCCGATGAAAAAAGATAGCCTCATAGCACCAACAAGAAAACGTAAAAAAGTTGTTATAGTCTTGGAAGAGCTAGATTTCACTTGGGACGAATCAGAGGTAAAAGAATTTGTGAGACTTTGGAAAGAAGGTGCAAGTATTTGGGATTTGGCAAAAACCTTCCAAAGACCTCAAGCAGAAATAGCTTTACTCATTATGGACCAAGTTATAAAAGGCAGAATCAAACCAAGAAAAATTGGTTTGGGTTAAGAAAGGGGAAAAACAATGATCATTAGTACAACTACTGAAATTATTGCAAATTGTTTATCGCGTTCGGAAGGTTTTGCAGTAAGAGAATTTTTCACCACTATAAAAGGTGAAGAAAAA
Source organism: Arthrobacter citreus (assembly GCA_013200995.1). Classification (GTDB taxonomy): domain Bacteria; phylum Bacillota; class Bacilli; order Bacillales; family Bacillaceae_G; genus Gottfriedia. The sequence continues at coordinate 4,018,046 of CP053688.1, forward strand.
GGAAAAATTTGCATTAAAACATTATCAACTACTAATTCAATAACTGTAGCTGCAATAAGAAAATTAGAGATAGTGGGAATCCTTAAGACTCGTAGCTTAGGAACCAAGGGTACGCGCTACGAAATTATAAATATGGCTGCACTTCAAGATGTTGTAAGGAATTTGAAGTTATGAGTAATCAAATTAATTTCACAATATACGGAGAACCAGTGGCGCAAGGGAGACCAAAGTTTAGTACTTTTGGTGGTAATGTCCGAGCTTATGATCCTAAAAAATCAAAAGAATTCAAGGAATACTGCAAACTAGCTGCAGCTGATCATAGACCAGAACAGCTTTTAGAAGGTCCATTAAAGTTAGAAGTTAAAGTTTATAAATCCATTTTAAAAAGCTTTTCAAAGAAAAAAGCAATTGAAGCCGAACAAGGCATTTTAAGGCCAACAACTAAGCCAGATGTAGACAACTACGTTAAAGGGGTTAAGGATGCTCTTAAATCAATCATTTGGAAAGATGACAACCAAGTTGTAGAGCTGACAGTTAGTAAATGGTATAGCAATTCACCGCGTATTGAAGTAACTATTAATCAATTATTCTAGGAGGAACATTTTAATGGCATACGTTGAGTTTAATGCATTAGTTAAAAAGGTAAATCTTAAACCAAAAGGTGTAAAAGAAATTGTTTTAGAAATAAACGGTACTGCTTTGGATGGAAAGTTAGACCAGCTCTCAGAAATGATTGACCAAAAAGTTGAAGTTAATTTAGATTCGTTAGTTGTTAATTACAACGTAACTATAAATGCTAAAACAAATAAACCTGTCACTGAATACAAAGTTGATGATAAAGGTGTTGTTTCAGAAGTACAGCCTACACATGAGCAACTAGAAGCTGATTTAGAGCTACCACCAGAAAAAGTAAAAACTCGTGTTGAAGAAGAACAATTGAATCGTGAAATCGTAGATAACTTCATTTTGAGTGGATTATCACCAAATTATACAGATTTACCATATGACTTTGCGAACATCGTAAAACGAAAAATCGAAGGCGAATCATACTATAAATTGGCTAACGAATTAGGAATTTCTTCTGGGAAGATTGTTGAGTTAGTGGACGAGTATCGTAAACGTGTAGCTGCATCTGCTGTAGCGTGGCATGAGTGGAAAGAAAACCAAGAGACAAATAGTTCTTCAGATAAGGATAAAGCTGAAAGCAACGAAGAAGCTGTTCCAGAAGAACAGATTTCAGAAACGGTTGGAGAAAATGAAGTGGAAACTTCTGATGAAGAAGACGTTGATATAGATTTTGATTCGTTTGATAGCGAAGAATTTTAATTGAATATGGCAGGGGGATTTTCCTCCTGCTTTAAAAAAACCATTAGGAGTTGATTTCGTGTTTAAAAGTCTCGTAGAGAAGTTTTTTAATAAGGTAATAGCAAAGCCTAAAACCCAAAACGAATCAATATACGTAGAAATTCCTAAGGATTACGAAGAAATATTCGAAGGTAATCCCCAGTTAGGTAACGAGAGCAATGTAATTTATTTCAAGAGGTGAGCTAATTGGAAACCTGCAAGTACCCAGGATGCGGATATAAAGCAGATTTTATTTCTAAGGTCCATTGTCGCGTTAATCACGGTATGGAACGTGAGGAGATTGAAAAGGAATTCTGCAAAGAAACTGGAGTTAATAATAATCGCGCGAAAATGAGTTTGTTGAAATGGATACCTACAAAAGCACAAATTAAACATGCTGCAAAGTATGGAGTTAGTGAATCGAATCTTAAAAATCGGGGTGCATTAGGTTGGGATCTTGAAAGAGCAATGACTACGCCTCTTCATTCGTTTAATGAAGCTGGTCAGAACGGTGCTAAAAAATCTGATTTTAGATACAAATGGAGGGATAAGAAATGAAAAGGCAGCATTCACCAGCTCAAAAGGCTAAGAGGGAAGTAAGGCATTTTAAAAATATAGCTCAAAAAAGTTTAGCAATCGGTAAATGGTGGGAACAAAAACACTTTCATGTTCAAGAAGAATCAAATCATTGGAAAGAACGTTTCAATGATAAAAATCAAGAACATGAAGCCTTATACAGCCAATTTCATGGGTTAAGAAACGAATACTTTGAACGAAACGATGAGTTGAGTAATGCCAAACAAGAAATTCTTCACTATCAAAAGAGAATTGAAGAGCAAATGATTCGATTTAATAAAAATGAAAGTGAATTGATAAAAGAAGTTATAAATCTAGAAAATATAATAGTTCTAAAGGATAAGCAACTACTTGCGGTTAGTATATGGTTCGCGATTTATGTAGTGTTTGATATTGTTGGATATTTTATTTAAGGGGAATGGGATAAATGGAGAAAGTTAAAGTAGATTTAAACTATTTTAATCAACAATTAATAATTACTGGTTAGCTGGATTAGTTGGAAATGATGGCTTTACACCTCATGAGGCTTTAGAAATGCTAGATGTAATCAAAAACAATACTTTTCATTCTCTTTGTGATTTAAGAAAAGAAGTTTCAGATGTTTCAGGAGATGAACAACTGAAATAAAGATATTTAATATTTGTATATTTTATTTAAAGAGGGCCCAAACTTCATCTTTATGAAGTTTGGGCCCCGTGGATCATCATTTTTAATCCGCACAGTAACTGAACTAAAAATAGTTTATATAATTTTTAAAGTTTTTATTTAAACAAGAAATTGATATAGATTTTAATTTCAATTTTAAAAAAAGGAATAAAAAATAACATGCTTTATCATCTCCTTTAGAGATGATCCAGAGGGTTCCGCCGTTAGTAATATATAGTATATTCAATCTCATTAATATTGTGCATAACCCATGAAAGCCGGAAGCTTTTCGGAGAATTTAATTGCAACGGTACGAGAAAAAAGCGATATTGGAGGAGAACGATGAAACAAGGTAAACGTTCCACAAGGAGACAAGCTGTTTTAATCAGATCGTATGGATTAAAACATGAAAATTGGCTAATCGTTAAAAACTTACCAGGTGAGTTACATATTGCACATCGGGAGACTGGTAGTAAAAAGGTTTTACCAAATACCTAACAACTCCTATGTTGAAGGAGGCATAACATGAATATTGAACAACTTTCATTTATTGATGAAGTAGATGAGAAAAAGGTTAGAAAAGCTGTTATTAAACAGCTAAAACGATTCAAGGCTTTAAAAGTTGCTGTACAAAATAGAGATGAACAATTAGCTGAAGGTGTAACGAATCCATTTCCTAAGATCGTTGATAAAGAAAAGGAAAAACGATTTAAAGTAAAGCAAATGGAAAGAGCTTTGGAGTATGCATTAGATGATATTGAACGTGAGATAATCGAAAAGAAATACTTGTCTCCAAATCGAATAAAGGATATTAATATTTATCCCGAACTTGGATTAAATAAGGATCAATTCTATGAGTATAAAAGACAAGCAATCTTTGCAATTGCTGAAGCACTCAACATTGTTTGAGTGTTTTTATTTATGGAGTAGTACGTTTATTTTTAACTTTAATTAAAATAAAAAAGATTCTTACAAAGTTAGCAAGAATCTTTTTTTTTAATTACTTAACTGCTTTTCTTATTAATTTATAAATTCCAAATATAATTAAGCCAAATAATGCAAATCCTGCCAGCATTAAGACTAAACCTGCCGGATTAAAATTTATCATTTATATCCCCTCCTTAAAAAGCGTATAAGTTAAACTCCCCATCATCAGTTGTAACTTCGGTATAAGCATTTGTGTAACCGTATACTTCTACTGCAGTATATTTTACTGTTTTATCTGTATAAAGTGTAGTAGAAGATGTAGTAGTATTCGATGTTGAACCTGAATATATCTTACCTACACTCTTAAGACCAGTAGCGCCATAGCCAACATGCGTTATCACATTTTTAATTCGATTTACTTTTGAACCACCAGCTGTGATTTTAGACGTAACATCTCCTCTGTAAGATTGGTTTGTCCAACCATTGGATGTATATAGTTTTCCTTTAAAAGAAACTGTTACACCATGAAAAGTTTTGCCTTCAGAAAACGAAGCACTAGTATCATTAAGTATTGAATAATCCAATGATTGTTCTTGGATATCTGCCGCGTTTAAATCATCAAAGTTCTGACCATAAGCTTGAATAAATTCAGCGTCTTCTGGTGCTAATGTCTCCCCTACACCATACACAGCATTTATTTCATTGTAACGTAGTTCTTGCTGTGCATTGCCTAAATTATAGTTATCAAAATAAATTACATCTTCAGGGTCGATAGGTTCGATTACCTCTCCATCAGCTTCATCAGTAAATGGTTGGAAATAACTAGAAGATGAAGAAGTACCATCTGGATAACTATTATAAACATTTATTATTTCCCCTGTGCCCTCAGAATTATAAGTGACAGTAGAATTAGTGTAAAACGGTGTCATAGCTGTATTTGGAGCAGAAGTATTATCAAATGTTGAGTAATCAGTATTCACTTCTGCTGCAAATGCATGTGTACTAACAGTTGGTGTAGCGATTGCTAACGTTAACACAAATGGTCCTACAAATTTCTTCGTAAATCGAGATGTTTTTTTCATTTTTGTTCCTCCGTCTTGTGGTTTGAATTTTGCAGTATAAATTACTACAAGATAAAAATTTCGTCATTTTATTAGAAAATCCTTCAAATATATGGAAAAAAATTAAAAAAATTGGTAAAAAAGGGTGAAAATAAAATGTTGACATTTTTGAATAACAGGTAAAAATAATCAATTTTATTCATGTGAAAATACGAATGAGTAAAGAGAATATATAGGTGTTGGTAATATTTGAATTAGAGATAAAATAATCAATTATTTTGTTAGAAAAAGAATAGAAAAAATTAGAAAAAATTTAAAAAAAATAATAAGAAATAGCTTTTTTTATTTTATCTCGAAAGAAAACCGACAAAATCTAGATAAAAGTGATGACAATTTTAGGGATATTTCAGGGGAAGTTTTGAATTACCATAAAAAGTAAACTTTTCTTATCAGCTAATTTAGTTGATGGGAGAAGCATGAGCTCCTGTATCAATTATGTAACTCGATTAATCGATGGATTAAGGAATGGCTTGGATTTAACCCCCAAGAATTCCTGATTCCTTAGCAGCTAGTCTGCATAGGTTAAGGCGAGGCAGGAGTTAAGAGTACTCCAAAACTTTTTTATTCTTTGTAAACTAGTTCTGATAGAGAGGTTCCCCCTTCTCCTTACTTCTAATGGGTCTAGTTTAGAGTGAATAAAAATAGAAGGGTGATTGTTATCCCATTAAAACCATTAAGGCCATGTAACAAACATGGATGTCCTAATTTAACACGCAATTCATATTGCGATGAACATCAATATATTAAAGAACAACAGGACATGCTTCGTGCTAAACGATACGATCAATACAAGCGTGACCAACGAAGCAAATCATTCTATGATTCTACCTTATGGAAGAAGGTAAGAGACTCAGTGATGAGAAGAGACCTTGGCCTATGCCAGCAATGTAAACGTGAAGATAAGGTAATCTTGGCTGATGTGGTCCATCATATTGTAGAGGTTAAAGTGGACTGGTCAAAACGATTAGATAAGAATAACCTTGAGGCGTTGTGCCATTCGTGCCATAACAAGGTAGACCATAAGGAGCAATAGAATGGGTTGTACCGAACGATAGCTTGTCTAGGTCAAATAGTATTCAGAGAAGGGGTAGGGGTGTCCAAAAAGCTAGGATGCGTGTCTGTAATACCGCGTATCCAATCAAACGCAAAAAAAATTCCCCACGGGGTTTTTCAGAAGGAGGTGAGTAGCTGTGGCGGGACAAAAACAACCAATTGATTTATTGCTTATCAAAGGGAAGAAGCATTTCACTAAAAAAGAAATCGAGGAGCGGAAAGCAACAGAAGTTAAAGCTCCATCGGATAAGGTCAAACCACCTGCTTACCTTCCGAGTAACTTGAAAAGGGAATTTAAAAAAATAGCTGACGAGTTAATGCAAATCGGGATTATGACAAATCTTGATGTTGATGCATTAGCTCGTTTTTTAATTGCTAAAAATATGTACGTGAAAATCTCAAATCAGTTAATCGATTTGGATCCAATAAGTGAGAAGTTTGAAACACTTATAGCTCACCAGGATAAATTCTTCAAGCAATCTAGACAATCAGCGATGGATTTAGGATTAACTATTTCTTCTAGATGTAAGTTAGTTATTCCTAAGAATGATGAAGATAAAGAAAAGACTGCTTCGCAAAAGAGATTCGGTGATCGTATATGACACCGATTGAAAGAGTTTGGGAATATGCCAATAAAATCGTTGTTGGTAAATTAGTCGCTTGCAAAAAGCACATTTGGGCAGCGCAACGATTTATTAATGATATTAATCGAACACAAGATGATGATTGCCCTTTTACTTTTGATGTAGATATACTTGAAGATTTTAATGAGTGGGCGAAAGAATTTAAACACTCTGAGGGTGTATTGGCAGGACAACCGATTATCTTAACTGATTTTCAATTGTTTATCGTTGCTAATATATTTTGCTTTATAAATAAGAAAAATGGATCTAGACGATTTCGTAAGGTCTATATTCAGTTAGCGCGTAAAAATGCAAAGTCACAGCTCCTAGCATTAATCGCAACATATGAAACATTCTTAAGTGATGAGAAACACAGGGTATATATAACCGGTTGGTCTAAAGAACAATCTGATGAGGTATACAATGCGGTTTTAGACCAAATAAGAAATACTGACATTCTTAAAGGTACCTACAAAGACTCTTACGGGAAAGTTACCAGAATTAGAACAAACTCTATTATCCAACCACTTTCTAAAGAAACTAGGAAGTTGGGGGATGGAAAGAATCCATCTGTAGGTATTGTCGATGAATACCATGCTCATGAAACATCTGAAATTTATGATGTCATACTATCAGGGATGGTTGCCCGTAAAAGTCCTTTAATGGTTGTAATTACGACAGCGGGATTTGATTTATCTAGACCATGCTTTAAAGAATATCAGTATGTAACGAAAGTATTAGATCCTGATAATACTGCAGTAGAAAATGATGACTATTTTGCTCTAATTTGTGAACTTGATGAAGGTGACGACATTAAGGATGAACGTAATTGGATAAAAGCAAATCCAATTGTAGCTACATATGAAGAAGGATTAGATTCACTACGTTCTGATATAAAAGTAGCTTTGGAACAACCAGAAAAAATGCGTGGATTCATGACAAAGAACATGAATATCTGGGTAGACAAGAAAGAAAATGGTTACATGGAAATGAGTAAGTGGAACCTATGTGAAACAAAATTCGATTTAGAAAGCTTTAGAAATACTAAAGTTTTTGTTGGAGTCGATTTATCTGCTAAGGAAGACTTAACCAGTGTTACTTTTATGGGAAGACTAGACGGAAAGTTTGCTGCAGTACATCATTCTTTTATTCCTGAAGATAAATACAATCAGAGAATGGCAATTCAAGATATTCGTTTTGATTTATTCGTAGAAAGTGGACACTTAACAATTATACCTGGTGCAGTTATTGATCAAGAAGATGTTGAAAAGTTCATCGAGGATAAAGTAAAAGAATACAGTCTAGATGTTATTGAGCTATGTTATGACGAATGGAATGCTTCCCAATTTGCGATAAATATGGAGAAAAAGGGTTATACATGCGTAATTATTCCTCAATATTTAAAAGTTTTAGCTGAACCTACTGCAGATTGGAGAATACAAGTTTACAAAGGAAATGCAGCACATCAAGGTGATGGATTGTTAACTTGGGCAGTTTCTAATGCAGTTACGATTATGGATCCAAACGCTAACTTTAAATTAGATAAAAAACGAAGTCCGGATAAAATTGACCCGATTGCTTCACTATTAAATGCATACACTCGAGCGATGAGAGGTTTACCATTACCTAGTGTGTATGAAGAAAGAGGATTTGTTTCGCTATAAGGTAGGTGAAATCATGGATAAAAATGACTACATCGGTATATTTGGCTTTTTGAGTTTTGCAATTGGTACCTATTTAGTAAGTCCTGCAGTAATGTTTTTATTGTGTGGATTGCTCTGCATGGGAATAGCAGTTGTAGGAGCTAGGAAGGGGGTGAATAAAAAATAATGGGCTTCCTTACAAGTTTATTCGAAAAAAGAGATTTACCTTTATCACAAGCAACAAGTGGTAGCTGGCTTTATGATTTATGGACTGGTGGGAAAACTGCTTCAGGTCAATCGGTTAATGAATTTAGGGCAATGCAACAGGCAACTGTTTATGCTTGTCAAAGAATTATAGGTGAAACGATCGCATCGTTAGAGTGCAGAGTGTATAAGAAAAGCTCTAATGGTAGTAAAGAATTAGCAGTAAAACATCCCTTGTGGTCAGTCGTACATCATAAACCTAATACAGAAATACCTGCTTTTAATTTTTGGGAAACGATGGTTCATCATTTATTATCTTATGGGAATGCTTATGCTGAGATTGTAAGAGATGGAAATGGAAAAATCGTTGAATTATGGCCACTTTTACCGGATCAAACCACTTTAGAGAGAAATCCAAAGACTTTAATGCTTTGTTATCGGACGATTATTCCTACAACTAACGAGCAAGTAGTACTTCCCTTCGAAAAGGTGCTGCATATTGCAGGTTTAGGTTACGATGGCCGTCAAGGTTATAGTCCAATTCAATTAATGCGAGAAACATTAGGATTAACTCTTTCACTTGAAGAATATGGTGCTAGATATTTTGGGAACGGAGCAAAACCTGGTGGAGTCATCGAACATCCTGGTAATTTATCCGAACCAGCGCAAAATAATCTAAGAAGTTCTTGGAATGAAATGCATGAAGGATTATCTAATAGTCATAGAATTGCAATCCTTGAAGAAGGGATGAAGTACCATCAACTAGGACTTGCACCAGAAGATAGTCAATTCCTTGAGAGTAGATCATTCCAAAAGCGTGAAATAGCTCAGATTTATCGAGTTCCACCGCATATGATTGGTGATTTAGAAAAAGCTTCTTTTGCAAGTATGGAGCAACAGTCCTTAGAGTTCGTTCAAAACTGTATAAGACCATGGCTCGAAAGGATTGAACAAGCAATTCGTTTTAAATGTATAGCAGACATCGAAATGGACAAAATCATTGTTGAATTCAATGTAAACTCCATTCTTCGGGGTGACTCTAAAACGCGCAATGAAGTACTTCAAATTAAGCGTCAAAACGGTGTAATTACTGCTAACGAATGGAGAGAAGCCGAAGGGGATAATCCAAGCGATGATGAAGCTGCAGATAAATTATTGGTGAATAGCGCCATGGTTGCTGTAAATGCGGTAATCAATCCAATCGACCAATCACCGAAAGGAGGTGAAGGAGAAGATGGACAACAAGGAAAAACGAAGTCTAACACTAGTACCGGAGATTCGGGCGAAGAATAGTGAAGATGAATCAAGTAAGATTGTCGGCTATGCAGTGAAATGGGGACAACGCTCCAATACAATTGGATATTACTACAAATTTGAGGAGCGCTTTGAAAAAGGCGCTTTTTTTGATGCCATTAACGGTGATGTGATCGCAGCCTGGAATCATGATTGGAACGAAATTTTAGGTCGTTCTACTTCCGGGACACTCTTATTAGAAGAGGATGACATTGGGTTAAGGTATGAAATTACAATGCCTTCATGGGCTGACAAGTATGTTGAGACTATTCAACGTGGCGATGTATCTGGTTCATCATTCACTTTCGTGCCAGAAGTAGAAGAATGGGATGAAACAAATGAAGTTGCTTTAAGGACCATTAAAAAAGCAAAACTTTATGAAGTAAGTCCTGTTATTTTCCCGGCATATCCTCAGTCAGAAGCTGGCGTTAGGTCAATGGAAGAGGTTTTTGAAGAATTTCAACGGTCTAGGAATCCAAATGAAAAGGAATTTTCAAAAAAGCTTGATTTAATGCGTAAGAAGCTAGATTTATCAGAAAAACTATAAAAACAGATAAGGGAGAGTCAAAATGAAGAAAATTATTGAGCTAAGACAAAAACGAGCAAAAGTTGTCGCTGAATCAAGACAATTAATTGATGATGCAGAAAAAAGAGGCGGTTTTACCGCAGAAGATGAAGTATCTTATGATCGTATGAATACAGAAATTGATACTTTAACGAAAGATATCGAGCGTCATGAGCGTCAATATCAACTTGAGCAAGAAAATAATGAGTACCGTGATGCTTCTGGCGCAGGTTTAGTAGGTGGTGAACAACGTAATGAATCACCAGAAAACGTACCATTTACCCAACGTGAAGAGTATCGTTCAGCGTTTAACAAGTTTTTAGTCTCTGGTATGGCTGAATTAAATAATAAAGAACGTACAATTCTTGGTCAAGGAAGAGCTCAAATGGAAGGCCGTGCACTTTCTGCGGTAACGGGCTCAGCTGGTGGATTCACAGTACCACAAGGCTTTTATAATTCATTAATTGAATCGTTAAAAGCGTTTGGTGGCATGCGAAAAGTAAAATCTACAATTCTTCGTACAGCTACAGGTAATACATTGCCGATTCCAAAAGTAGATGACACTGCAAACGTGGGTGCTATCGTTGGTGAGAATACAGCTGCAGGTAATGCGACTGATGCAGTATTCAGCCAATTAAATCTAGGAGCTTACAAATATACTTCAAAAGTATTTTTAATTCCTATTGAACTATTACAAGATTCAGCTTTTGACATCGAGGCGTATATCCGTAAAATTATTGCAACTCGTATCGGCCGAATCACAAACACACATTTCACAGTGGGTACTGGCACTGGACAACCTACAGGTGTACTGACAAATGCAACGTTAGGTAAAACAGGAACAACTGGACAAACGACTTCAATCGTTTATGATGATTTAATCGATTTAATTCATTCTGTAGATCCAGCTTATCGAGAAGCAGGGGATTGCGAGTTCATGCTGAATGACAACTCTTTAAAAGCGATTCGAAAATTAAAAGATTCTCAAGGCAATCCATTATGGCAACCAGGCTTAGTACAAGGGGCACCAGATAAAATTCTTAACTACAATTACACGATTAACCAAGACATGCCTACAATGGCAGCGAATGCTAAGTCTCTTCTTTTCGGTGACTTATCTACATTCATTATTCGTGATGTTATGGACCTTTCTATCTTCCGTATGGGTGAGAAGTTTATCGATTCTGGACAAGTAGGATTTGTAGCATTCAGCCGACATGACTCAGTTTTAACTGATACTGCAGCTGTAAAATATTATGCAAACTCTGCTACTTAATCAGTATTTTAGAGCGTCCTAGTGACGCTCTTTAATTTTAGTTTGGAGGGGTCATTTATGCCAAAAGTAAGAATGAAAGTTAGTATGGCTGGTAGTGAATTTTCATATGTACCTGGAGATGTGGTTGAAGTTCGTGAAGATGTTGCTGAAGCATGGGCATCTAATGACATTGCAGAAATTTATGTTCCACCAGAAGAAAAAGTTATTGTTCACAAAGAAGAAACTCCAATGGAAGAGGTTGAGACCGAATCTGTGGAAGAAAAAACAAGCGATGAAGAAGTTAAACCTAAAGTATCACCTAAAGTGAAGGTGAAAAAAGATGCTAGCGCTGAATGAAGCAAAATCTTTCTTAAGAGTTGATTTTGATGATGATGATACAGATATTAATAGTTTGGTACTGGCTGCTGATCTATTTGTGGTTGGAGCATCAAGCCAAAATGTAAATAAAGAAAGTGAACTTTATAAATTAGCTTGTAAATTACTAGTGAGTCATTGGTATTTAAACCGGGAAGTTGTCGGAAAGGCCGATAAACTTGCATTTTCTTTAAATGAAATCTTATTTCAGTTGAAATATACTACGGTGGCACCATGAGGGTTGGCCGTATGAACAATAAAATTACAATCCAATCTCCTCCAATAGGAAGAGATTCTACAGGTCAAAGAACCGTAAATGTTGTATGGAATGATGTTCGCACAGTTTGGGCATCTAAAGATTCTTTGATTGGTAAAGAGTTTTATGCTGCTAATCAGACTCAAAATAGTGTCGAAGTAAAATTTCGCACCTATTTCTATTCAGGAATGAATAATACCATGAGAATAGTTCATGGAATTGATACTTACGAAGTAATAAGTGTAAGTGATCCAGAAGATTTGAAGAAAGAATTACTTTGGTACTGTAAGAAGGTGAAGAAGTAATGGTCGAAATTGAAGGATATAGGCAATTACAACAAGAACTAGGCCATCTGGAAAAATTACCACAAAAAATAGTCACTAAAGCAGCTCGTAAGGGTGCTAATGTCGTATTTAAACAAGCGAAAAAAGAAGCTCCAGTAGAAATTGGAAACCTTAAAAAAGGAGTTATCTTAAGGCCTGAAAGAACTAGGACTAAGGGTAAGAAAGTATTCCAAGTGGTAATGGATAGAGCGTTTAACCGTATCTTTGTAAAGGCGAGTAAAAGTGGTAAAAGAGCATATTATCCAGCATCTCAAGAATATGGGTTTTTTAGTCGTGGTCCTAATGGGTCAAGAGGAAGATATATTCCAGGTGATAACTATTTACGTGGATCCAACGCTTCTAAAAAAGGTGAAGCTAATCAAATTATTATTCGAACTATGCTTGATGAGGTGGATAAAATTTTATGACATTTGAAGAAGCGTTGTACTTTGAATTAAGTAGTATCCCAGAGTTAAATAAAAACATTTTTCCAATTCACGCTATCGAAGGTGGAGAAGGACCATTTATGACTTATTACAAGGATGATGTGAATTATCCAATCAACTTAAATGGGCCTTCAAACGTTGTAGAAGGAACGTATGTTTTAGATATCTTACATCCTTCATACAAAGAAGTTCAGACGCTATTTAAACTAGTAAAAGATAAGATTATTAGTTTTTTAGGCAGACAAATTGGTCAAAATGGACCTTTAATTCAAATGCTTTCAATTAATAACGTTAGAGATCTATACGAAACCGAACTAGATTATAATCGATTGAATTTTAATATTCAGGTTAAATACAAGGAGGTATAACGATGGCTACAGCTGCAATGGGTACCAAATTACAAATTGGTGCAAATAATATTACAGAACTTAATTCAATTGGTGGAATGGAACTTTCTGCGGATACACTTGAGACAACAAACCTTGATAGTAATGGTTGGAAAACGTTTATTCAAGGCTTAAAAGACGGTGGGGAGGTACAAATTGCGGGCACATTTAATCCTGCAGATACAACAGGACAGATTGCTATATATAACGCTTTTAATACAGGGGCATTGACACCATTTACAATCCTATTCCCTGCTACATTGGGCGCAAGTTGGTCATTCAGTGGGATTGTAACTAATGTGAAAACAGATGCACAAAAAGAAGATTTCATTCCATTTGAAGCAACTATTAAAGTGAGTGGACAGCCTTCACTTGGTCTGACACCATCTGGCGGATTAACAGGTTTATCATTAACGGGTACAGGTGGCACCTTAACGCCTACATTTAATAATGGTATTTACACATATGCATTTAGTGGAGTTACAGCAACTGCAGTAACAGTTACTGCAAATGCCGCAAACCATACATTAGCACTTTTCATTGATGGTGTATTCTCACAGGTATTAACAAGTGGATCACCTTCTGCTTCAATTCCGATGTCAGTGATTGGTTCTAAGATGTTGACAATTTTAGCAACTGAATCTGGTAAAACACAAAAAGTTTATGAAGTTGCAGTTGTTAAAACTTCTTAAGACTATGAAATTCATAGTCTTTTATTTTCTTATTGAACTAAACGGCAATATAGTTCAATAAGAAAAGAAGGAAATGATGTTAACTTTATTGAAATAAGTGTAATTAATTGTTGTGTATAACTATTGGTTTATTGAAAAAATATTCACCATACGAGGAGATGGAAAATATTAAACAAATTGTTTCAGCTATTTATATTTCAAGTGGCACAATACTTTTTGCATTAACTTGTTTTGATAATTTTTATGGTCCCCGTTTTTTTGATTACATTGGTTTTCTATTCATATTAATAGGAGTCATAATTCAAATTATGAGCAAAATTGAGATAGTAAATAAAGAATAAGATTGTAACTTATATAGGTAATTGATGCTATAGTTGAACAACGTGATCGACTGTTTAGTCACATAAGGAATAGATATTAATCTGAACATATTGACTAAAAAGTTGTTGTAATTTGTCGGTTAATTTTTATGTGTTGAATGAATTTCTTAATTTAAAATTCCAATCAATTTCTCTTATAATCGGTGTATACAAGTTAAAGGAGTGTTAAAAATGATCAATTTTAATCTTAAAGGTCTAATCTTAATTGTAGCAATTATTGCATTGGTTGTTTTTGGTGCCTATATGTTTATAAGAAAAGCATTTGGATAATTTACATATAAAATAGATAATCATAAAAACATAATTTCATTCAACTACCATGGGAGTACGATATAAACTTCCATTCACTGTTGTGAATCTGAGGATTCATGGATGGCTAACGCAGTGCGTTAGTTACAAACGAGACTAAGAAAATACTCTATATAATATTGGGGTGAAGATATATGAATTTTAATTGGACTTATGGATTGTATGCTCTGATATTAGGGGTTGTCTCAATTTTTACTGGCGAGATTGTAACATTTGTTATGTTAGGTTTTATTTTATTAAGTCTTAATAATATCAATACAACATTGAAGAAAATTAATGAAAAAAATGACAAGTCAGAGTGAATAGTTAATTACGAAATTATTTTTGATCCTTATGCAACTAATACATGTATTAGCTGTATAAGTTTTACAGTGTAGGCAAAGAGATAAACTTTAACCTTTTATTTGAATATATTGTACTAAGTAAACTTTTTTGCCCAATGTCACCTTTTTAAGAGAAACTCATTTCCTAGAGTTCTCTCTTTTTTTATTTTTAAAGGTTGTGCAACTACCGTGTGCGCTAGTTGTATAAAGAAAAGGCAAGACCACAGTTTTGTGGTCTTTTTCATTTGGTCTATAATCAACAATTAATGTTATAAGAGCTATATTTTTAAGGAGGAAAAATCATATGAGTAAAAATAGTGAACCTGTAGTAATTAATTTGGATAGACCTCGTGTTCTTCGATTTGGGCATAAAGCATTAAAACAATTAAAAGCAATGACTGGAAAAACGTTAGTTCAAATTGATGAATCGATTACAAATTTAGATCCAGATGACATTGAAGTTTATATGTATTGCGGATTAATGAGTGATGCAATAAGTATGGGTGAAGTGTTGTCATTGGAAAAAGTTGAGGATATCTTGGATAAGGCTACTTCATACAAATATATTATTGAAAAAATCGCAATGGCTATTTCTAGGAGTTTTGGTGCTGAAGGTGATGAATTAAAAAACGAGATGGCGATGGAGAAGGTCAAGAAGAAGTAAAAGAATATAACTTCGATGAAACCTTGTCTGTCGCTATTGAAATAGGAATTGGCGTACAGGAATACGATTATATGACTCCATATGAACTTGGACTCCATGTAAAAGCATTTAATAAAAAAATGGAAATTGAACATAAAGATAAACTTACATTAACTTGGTATGGTGCAGCTTGGCAACGAGCAAAAGAAATGCCAAGTTTGGAAGAAGTCATAGGCAAACAACTTATTAAACAGAAAAAAATGTCTTCAGAACATATGTTAAATATGGTTAAAGTAATGAATGCTGCATTCGAAGGAACTACTTACTAAAGGAAGGAGGTAAATCGATGGCTAGTGGATTAAGAAACTTATTGGTCCGTATTGGTGCAGATGCTTCACAAATGAAATCAGAAATGAAAAGTGCTCATGGTGCATTAGGTGGTTTCAGAAATAATATATCAGGCGTAATTAAAGGAATTGGTGTTGCAGCTGCTGGTGTTGGAGCTGCAATAGCAGGTATAGCTGTAGCGGCAGCAGCAGTTTCTCCAGCCGTCCAAGATGCGATGAAATTTGAAGCTATTATGGGAACACTTAGTGAAACATTAGGTTTAAGTATGAATGATTTTGTAAAATGGCAGGATACAGTGGGTAGATCGCTTGGATATTCAAAATTACAAAGTGCAGAACTAGCAAATACACTTTCATTAAACTTTAAATCAATTGCTACAAGCCAAGCGGACCTGTTATCGAAAACAACAGAGATGATGAGAGTTGCGGCCATTATTAGTTCTAAACGTGGTATGGCCATGACTGAAGTTTCTGATCGTATCCGTTCAGCAATGAACCAGGAAGCAGATGGTGCAGACGAATTAGGTGTTAACGTTCGCGCTAGCGCAATTATGCAAAGTGATGCTTATAAACAAATGGCCAATGGAACACCGTGGGCACAACTAAGTACAAACATGCAGAAGACTATTTTGTACCACCATATCTTACAACAAGTGAGTCAAAACTTAGGCATTGAAGTTGCGGATAATACTGCAATGAGGATGAATATTTTTAAAGCTTCCTTATTAGATGCACGTCTTGCTTTAGGTCAAGCTTTCCTTCCAGCTCTTGCAGCAGTCTTACCTTATTTAACTGCTTTTGCGAATAGAGTTACAAGAGCGCTTCAAGTTGTAGCTGCTTTTATGGAAGCTTTATTTGGTCATAAAAAGAACATAAAAAATGCAACAAAAACTTTTCAAACACAGACTGCAACTACTAATAAACAAACTGCTTCTGTAGGTAAATTAGGAGATACGTTTACTAAAACTGGTAAAAAGGTTAAAAAAGCAGTTGATACCATGAAGCAAACACTAGCAGGATTCGATGCTTTAAACATCCTTAACTCTGCAACATCTAGCACAGGAACTGGTGATACAGGTGTAGGTGATGATGGTGGTGGCGGAGGTTCTGGCGGTGGCATTGATGATGGTGGTCTAAATGGTGGTGATGATGGTTCGAATAATCCAACGGACGGTTGGTTATCCGATATGAAAGCAAAAGTTGAAGCGTTCGCGAACGCAGTAAAAGAATTTTTATCACCATTAAAACC
Organism: Arthrobacter citreus; assembly: GCA_013200995.1. Taxonomy (GTDB): domain Bacteria; phylum Bacillota; class Bacilli; order Bacillales; family Bacillaceae_G; genus Gottfriedia. Next base: position 4,035,024 of record CP053688.1, read on the forward strand.
AGCGTGGGATAACTTAGTTTTCGGTGTTAAAGATTTATGGGGTGCTATAACTGATTTAATGACTAGTGACGGTATGAAATGGATAACAGAAAAATTGTTAGAAGTATATATTACTAGTCTAAAAACCCAATGGGATTTATTAGCGAATTCCCTTCATATTATCGCCGATGTTTTCCGTATTATTGCGGATCTTCTTAACGGAGATTGGCATAAAGCATGGACTGACACGAAACTTTTATTAATAGATTGCGGTCAATTAGTTATGGATTGGGTAACGGATTTATTTCCGGGTCTTCAAGATGTAATGACAAAATTCACTAGTTGGTGGGTTGGTTTATTCTTAGGTATGATGACTTCAATCGAAAATTTTGTAACAGATGTTATTAATTTCGATTGGTCACAAATACCAATTGCAATCCAAAAAGTATTAGGTGTGATCGCGACATGGTGGAAGACAAGTGTATGTGATTCATTCGCTAGGTCATTAACGGATATTAAAACAAATACGGAAAATGGAGCAAAAACAATCTATAACGCTATAACTGGTGTTCTGGATGATATTGTTTCATTCTTTAAAGACGATGTAATCGGGACGTTCTATACAACTATGAAAGATGGGGTTAAGAATGTCAAAACTGGCGCAGGCTTAATCTGGGGCGCGGTTAAAGATGGTTTCGTTAATGTTTACGATTGGTTTAGGGATAATGTTGTTAAAAAATTAATTACTGCTTTTGATAACTGGAAAACTCCTATCAAAACGTCAGCAGGCGCGGTATGGGGTAAAGTTAAAGAAGCGTTTACGAATGTTTATAACTGGTATCGTGATAATGTCGTTACTAAGTTAAAAAGCGCTTATGATAACAATAAAAGTAGTATTTCGTCGTCAGCTGGTTCGGTTTGGTCAGCAGTTAAAGGTAAATTCTCTGATGCTTACACGTTTTTCTCTGGTGTGGCTAGTAAAATTAAAAAAGCTTTTGGCGGAATCACCAGTGGTTTAGGTGGTTCAATCACAAGTGGATTTAAGATCGTTTACAATAAAGCGGTGGACTTCATTAACGAAATGATTGATGCTATTAACAAAGTGGGAGATTCAATTGATAAAGTATTACCCGGAAATCAAATAAAACATGTCTCTCATATACCAAAGTTAGCTAAAGGTGGTATTACTACAGGTTCAACTATCGCTAATATCGGTGAAGCAGGCCGAGAAGCGGTATTACCTTTAGAAAATAACACTGGATGGATGAAAGATCTAGCTTCTCAATTATCTCAACATATGGGCGGTGGAGGTTCTGGTGGAGGAGATATCATCATTCAAATTGGTGGATCAACATTAGCACGTATTACTTCTAATCAGATCAACCGTTTACAACGCCAAACGGGAAAACCAGTATTAAAATTATAACGGGGTGATTATATGGCTTTTCTAGAAATTGGTTCAAGTTCAGGTACGACGTCCCCCATTAAAACACCTAGCGAATATCAAGTAACAATATTAGATTTAGACTCTGAAAAATCAACAAGAAATGCACAAGGAACATTAGTTAGAACAAGAATTGCGATTAAAAGAAAAATTTCTGTTACGTTTCCAACTATGACAACTTCAGAAATGCAATCACTTTTAGTAGCCTTAGATAATAACGGTTCGACTAGTTTTTATTGTAAATTTCTTGATCCAAAAGATGGAGTTCTAATAAAGCAGTTTTATGTGGGTGATCGAGTAGCGCCAATGTATAACTTTACATTAGGTCGATGGAAAGAAATTTCAATGGATTTCATCGAACTGTAAGGGGTGATTAAGTGTTAAATGTATCAAATAGTTTTATGAAAAACATGATGGGGAATAATAGAGTCATTGATTCATATATCATGGTTAATTTATCTACAAAATACGATTCTACGCAAATTATTAACTGGTCTTTTCACGATACTATTTCTGTTTCGGAAGTATTTGAGATCGGGACAACGATCGCGAACTCGTTCGAAATAACGTTACAGAATACCAACGGGATAACAAACGGAATGTTAATCGAACCGTATATCGGGGTTAACATCGGCGGATCTACAATCGAATATGTATCACTGGGAAAATTCAATGTTATTGATACAGAAATTATAAATAATTATGGTTCTACTCAATTACATTTAACTTGCTTAGATAATATGATCAAATTAGATGTCCCATATTTATGGACGGGTGGGGCGACTGATACAATTTCTAATATTATGAGTAAGTTGTCGTCTTATTCAGGCGTTCCTCTGGCAGGTACATATCCCGCAACCGTTGTTAATCAATCTACTGGATATACTTGTCGTCAAATGCTGGGATTCATGGCTGGTCTATTAGGTGGTAATGGTGCTATGGATCGTGTCGGTAGAATAACGATCAAGAAATTAACGTCGCCAGTGGAAAATAATTCTTTTGTTGGTGGATCTACTTCGAAAGTTACTTTTGATTCGAATATCTCAAACTATGTAAAGGGTCAATTTTACGATTTAACGGTTAATACTGCGAGTCGTACAGTATGGGACGGTTTAGGGGTTAAAGTAAACGACTTTATTACAAACGGTAATGTTTTAACGGGAATCAACCCGTCATTAGGTACGATTACTGGGATAAATGGTTATGTTGTAACGATACGGGCGGACGTAACACAAACGGATAGTACACCAGCGCAAGTATCGGTTGAAAACATCGGACGACGAAATTCAACCGTTATGACAATCGCTGGGGACAATTACTTTGATTTCAAAGAAGGAAACGAATCTTATATTATTGATAAAATAACTGGTTATGATTTTAATGGTAATTCGTTCAGTAACGGTACAGTGTCAAATAATAAAGAATTACGAATTAAAAATCCGTTTTTCACGCAAGCGCTTGTCGATTCATTAGCAGCTAGTTTAATCGGTATTCCTTTCTTTACATTTAATATGGAATGGCAAGGAAACCCAGCGTTAGAATCTGGCGATAATATTCGGATCGATGAATTCGGGGTTTCAGCATGGAATACGATCGTAACTGATACAATGTTAACATATCCCGATTTCGGGGCAAGTTCTCAAACAGTTTGCGAAAGTCAGTTAGACAATAAAACGAACATAATTGATAATACAGGCGAAACAGTTAATAATCCAGAATTAGTTAATGGATCTATTACTGGCGGTATGATGGTTAATACAAATAGCGCTGGTACTACTTCGCCAAACTTCGGTAACGGATATTTTGGTTTACACATGAAAAATCAAGATATTCGCGGGGCAAATGCGATCGTTTTTAATGACGAAACAGATAACGTAAGCGAAGGGATATTATTCCCTAAAAACGGTGTTACTAGTGATAGTGTTACACTCACCGATTATCAATCTCTTAGAACGGTTAACAGTCAATTATTATTCGATTCTAATAGGGTATTCCAGGAAGGAAATATCATTGTACAAACTGGAGCGGTATCGATTACACCAGTAGCGAATAGTCCGACGCTAGTAGCAGTTACATTCCCGAAAGCGTTCCCTAGCACACCGTCAATTCAAGTTACACCTAATACGGGAGTTCCAGAATCCGAGGTTAAAATGGTTTCGTTCGCTAATCCGACTAATACAGGGTTTAATGCGTGTATATACAGAACTAATACAAATGCTACGACGTTATGGTGGGTCGCGGTCTGGGGGAATAGTTAATGGAAATTTATATTATTCATGATGAAAAGAATGTTATTACTGCGGTTAGTACGTCCCCGATTGGGGATAACCCGATCGCGGTTGAAGTTGAAACGATGGAAATATTCGAAAATCCTAGCGCTTATCGTTATATAGACGGGCAAGTGGTAAAGGACGAATCTTTAATTTTAGAAATCGCTAAAACTAAGAAAATGTCGGATCTAGGGACTGAATGTGATAATACGATTCTAGGACGGTTTAAAGCTACCATCGACGGGGTGGAATATCTATTTTCGAATGATTCAGTCGCACAAGCTAATTTTGATAAATTAATGTTCGCTTTCGATAAAGGCTTTTTAACCGAAATAAGATGGACTGCTTATGACATGGAAGGAAATGTTGTTCGGGTATTAATTACACCGCCTACTATGATAACTCTATTTGTAGCACATTTAACGCATATTCAAGAAAATATTGTTAAGCTACGTGATATATTGCAACCGCAAGTCGAATCAGCAACAGTTGAAGAACTGGAATTAATAACATGGTAATGTATATCTGGAATCTATTAATAGCACTTGATCAATTAATGAACACAATCTTAGGCGGGAATCCGGACGAAACAATGTCATCACGCATGGGGAAAAGAATTGATACTTGTAATTTTTGTAGATTCATGTGTAGATTCTTAGATTTGTTTCAAAAAGATCATTGCATTAAATCCATAGAGCGAGTTGAAACAACACCTAAAGAATAGGTGTATTTTTTATGTCTGTAAAAGGAGATGGAGCAATGAATATAGATGTTATTTCGTTATTACCAAAGTTAATTCAAACAGGTTTACTATTTTACTTTCTAGTTAAATTCTTGGATTTCGTCACAGGTCTATTGAAGACTTGGAAAGGTGTTTCGCAATACAAATCTAGAGTCATGAGAGACGGAATTATTCGATGGATTGGTGAACTTGTTGGGATTGTATTTGTACTGGCTCTAGATATAGTTCTAGGGCTAAATTTTTATTTAACAGGGTTTACACTAGCCCTTTTTATCTATAAAGAAGGTGGAAGTATTGTAGAGAATTTAAGAGCGATTGGTGTAGTACTTCCTGCTCAAGTAGAAGACAAATTAAAATCATTCGATAAAGGAGAGATTCAAAATGACGTGGAGAAATGAGTTTATCCCTAAAAACAAATATACAAGACCAGGCACATTAATAAAAGACGTATTGAAAATTGTAATACATTGGACTGGCAATCCTGGTGCACCAGCTAAAAACCATGTGAAGTATTTTGGAGTTACTTTACCAGCACAAAGTAAATTATTAGAGCAACAAGGGAAAAAGTATACTGCTGCTTCTGCTCATATTTTCGGAGATAAAGAAGAATCAGTTTGTATCATTCCTTTAAATGAAGTAGCTTATCATGCAAATGATGTTCAAAAGCATAATGATGATGGTTCTACTTATCGAGGTGTAAAAGAGATTGCTCCTAATGCTAACTTACACACTTTAAGCTATGAAATGTGCGTGGAAGAAGACGGAACAATTCACCCAGATACAATTAAACGTGCAATTGCTGACGTTGCAGCACTTTGCAAGACTTATAAATTAATAGAAAAAGATATTGTTAGACACTTTGATGTAACTAAAAAAGATTGCCCATCACCATTTGTTAATGATCCTTTTAAATTCGAAGACTTCAAAAAACAAGTTGGCTTAATTCTTAATCCACCAACAGTAGAAACAAAACCTGCAGCTACAACAAAGCCGGTAGTTAAACCTAAGCCTCCTGCATATCCAGGTAAAGTAATAAAAAAAGGCGACAAGAATAAATATGTTGGTTTAATTCAGGAAGCATTAGGAATCAAAGTTGATAATGATTTTGGTACTATTACAGAAAAAGCATTAAAAGCGTTCCAAAAGAAAAATAAACTTAGCGATGATGGAAAAGCAGGTCCTTTAACTTGGGCTAAATTATTTAACTAAGGGAGGGCATATTTACGATAAAAGGAGGAATGAAGCGATGATATTAAATCCACCAAAAACAGATGGAGTTACGACACTAACAAATGAAGAAATTACAACAATCAAAGCAAGATTACAGAAAATCATTGATGGTTTTGTTCCTAACGATTATCAAGAAATTGTAGATACATTTTACATCGTTTCAACCTACAACGAAAAAAACGTAGGACATGAAATCAATGGAGATACGGCCGAATATTTATTGAGTTATGATCCGACTGAAGAAGTAGGTGAGTAAATGGTTAAAGCTGCTATAGGTACTAGTAGGAAGAATTTGTTAGATGTTAGAAAATGGGTTGGAGGGCGCATCTTTGATACTCAATTTATACCTAGTAACGTTATTATTAACGATCAATCAGTAACGATACAAAACGCAAATAGCGCGATGGTTGCCCAAAAAGTAACACTCAAACAATTTACACAATATACGATTAGTAGTTCATTCGGGAACGGTAGTTATCAATTTTATATGTATAAATTAGATGGTTCCGGGGCGACGAGTGGAGTTTTTAATAAGTCGTTCACGTTCGTTAGTGGTTCGGATACTGAAATGTATTTTTGTTTATATAAATCAGCACCTTTAGGTAGCGCAGATTTAACTTATACCAACATCCAACTAGAAGAAGGTTCAAGTGCTGCTGCATTTGAGCCTTTTTCATAGGTAATAAGCCAGTAATAGGTGGTTCATTAAAGCCTGCAATCGGAAATAAAACAGCTAGTATACCGCTCGCAATTGTTACGATTACAAGCGACATGACGGGGAAAACGGTCGGGGATGTTACGGGCAACCCGAATATTGCAAAGCGTTCGGCGACCGGTACGAGTCTTAGAGCGCCTAGTACCTTTACCGTTGAAATGGACGCAACAGGTTTACAAGGGTATTCTAATTTATTTGTTTTAGACGGTTCTATAAGTCAACAATCAACTACCGTTAACGGCGCTATGGCACAACAATTATTTCAATTCGATTTAATTCAAATAATCGAACGCTCACAAGGGGCCGCAATTTGGCAAGGGGCGGCGACGTTGGCCCAAAAAATTGTGGTTGCAAAAAATATTTTAACCAACGTATTAGTTCGTTGGCATGGTTATGCATCCGGCCCGGGTGGGAATAAAGCGACCGTTGCAAGATGGCCCATTAGCGGGGTTTATTCAGCTTACGATTTAGCAAATATATTCCATACAAACGGATCAATAACGCAATTGCAAATCGGTTCCGATGTTTCGTCTATTAATTCAACGTTGCAAAACGATGGTTGTCTTTACTATTTAACATATGCGAATTACGCAAGTGACGGGACAACGGCATCCGTAATTAATACGGATTACGTCAAAATAGATTTAACATTCAACAATCCAATTGGCGGAACGAATAAAATAGCAATTTAAAGTAAAACAAGCTTTATAAAAGAAAAGCCCCTAGACCTTATGGAGTAGGGGATTTTTGCTCTAATTTGTCTAACTTTCTTAAATTAACAATAATTCTAGTACAAGTTATTTTTGCATACTAATAATTGAGATTATTTAATGAAGGGAACGATGAACGATGACAACTCTTAAACACAAGTTTAAAGAGGAAGAATTAAAAGATTTTTGTAAAACTCTAAACAAAATCCAGTACAATGCGACTACGTGGGTTGTAAAAAACCGTGCTAATGAAAATGAAAAAGAACTTTTGGATACTATTGACCATCTATGTAGAGCTTGTAATATGTTTAGTATGGTAATGATTCAACACTTAGAAGGTAATGTAGAAACAGGAGATCCTGAGAGTTACATTCATACAAATTTAAGCATCTCAGAAAGCTCACTAAAACATTATATAAAAAGTAATAAATTAGAATTCGAATAAAAATAAATAAGCACTTTTATTCTTTTTTGGATGGAAGCGAATAATTAAAAAAATAAAAAAATTTTTTATATGTATATTCTCTAGTAAAATAGCACATATTGTATTTTAACAAGTGTATGTCATTTGTATTGTCTAAATATAGTGTTTTTTTTTAAAAAAACTAATTTTCCGAGTATTACCTAGCATCTTGACGGTGAAATTTGCATACAATATAATGATCTTAAGTGATCGGGCCCATGTTCCTTACGAGGACTGGGCTGTTTTTATGAGGTGAATTAGTTGAAACCATTTAAAACACATAGACAACAGCTAACCATTCTTCGTGATAGAGGATTAATTATTAGTAATGGTTCTAAAGCAATGCGTATATTAGAACGTGAGAATTATTATGGATTAATAAATGGCTATAAGAACTTCTTTTTACAAGTTGATGCAAACGGACGCTGTATTACTCCTGAAATATATAAGCCCGGCGCCAAGTTTGAAGAAATTTATGAATTATACTCTTTGGATAGGGATTTTAGAAATCTATTCTTAGAATATTTACTGAAATTTGAGACAAGTATAAAATCTGAAATTTCATATAGATTTACTGAGTCTTATCAGAGTCAAAATTCATATCTAGATATAAAAAACTATTCTCGCGATCCCAAAAAACTAAAAGACGTATTAGGTGTAATGTCGTCTATATCTTATACAATTTCTAAATATGGAAAAGCAAGAAATCAAAATCCTATAAAACACTACTTAGATCAACATGACGGTGTTCCTCTGTGGGTACTCGTAAATTATCTAACGTTCGGCAACATTCAATATTTTTACCTTTCACTAAATTTTTCAATTCAAAATACAATATCTCGTGATTATGCAATTCATTTTAATAGAGACTATGGAACGCAAATTCACTTCACGCCTGATATGTTAGAAAACATTTTAAAAACTTTTAATTTTTTTAGAAATGTTTGTGCGCATGAGGAAAGATTATACAGTTTTAAGATTCATAAACCCTCAAGGAGTTCAGATATTGCAAACGCGCTTAATATACCTGTCAATTTACTAGATAAAGGGAATTTATTTACAGTTATTTCTTCCTTAAAGTTAGTACTTCCAAAAAAGGAACATAAAGAATTAGTTCGCAAATTTAAAAAGTTAATAAGTGAATATTCTAATAAATTCTCATCAACTAGTATTAATGACATTTTATTAAAAATGGGTTTTGATAGTACTTGGGAAAGCTACTTTTAATTAAATAAACAAAAGAAAAAGCCACTTGTATAAGAGGCTTTTTTAATTTTATTTTTTATCTCCAGGAACACTAATAGCAGATTCCTTCACACTTTGAAAACCACATACCAGTCATTTATTTCTTCAAAAAATATTAATCTAAAATGAAAAACCCTGTTACCGTTTGGTAGCAGGGTTGTTTATTTACATTAATTAGATAAAAGGAATTTGAGAACTATCAATCTTTTCAATATCAAATTTTGAATCATCGTCCATCCTTCTATACACTCCATTTAGTCCAGCGTAGATACAATCAGCACCATAATTTAATTTGATTAAAGCATGATACAATGTGTGAGCATCCTTAATTGGTATATAAAACTTATAAAGTAACACTATATAGTTTGAATTTGAATCGACCATATTAATATTATTTTGCAACACATAATTTTCTAATAATTGGTCTAAAGGTGCTCTATTAATCCGTGTGTTAATAACTTCAGGCATTTGAAAATAATTAAGCCTAGTCAGCATATTCTCATACTCCCAACAAGATAGCACTCCCTTTTGGGCTAATATATTAGGATTTCTACTATATGTTGGTTTTATTAAACGCAATGGTATTCTAATTGTAGTATCTTTCAGATACTCTATATGCTCATAATTTAATGCCCATAAAACCATGTACTCATTTTTATTTTCTTCACTTTTAGTTAATGCCCCAGATGCTGCAAAATATAATGATGTCATGTGACTTAAGCTCCAGTCGATAAGTCGTGTTGGAACACCATAATGCTGTGCTAAAGTAGCTAATTCTAGTAACTCATCTGGTATCCATTTACTGCTTATTTTTCCATTTAAGAAAGAAGGAAATTTGTTCAGTACATCATTTCGCATAAATGGTATATCTGGTGTAGGTATTCCTCTCTCATCAGCTAGTGTATAGAATTTTTTAAGTAGATGTAATTCAGATTGTTGTTGAAAAAATTCTATATCAAATTGCTCTTCTGTAAGGGTGTAATTACTTAAAGCGTTTAACTTAATCTTTTTATCTTCTCGAAGTGCACTTGGGATTAACTGATATGAATTACTGGATTCTCCTCTAAATACATGGCCCCTTAATAAACTTCCGTATTTCCCAAAAGGTGATAATTCTTGAAATAACTCCTTAACATTCTCAAAGTATACTTCTTTAATAAAGTAATCCTCAATGTTCATACACCTTATTCCTCTCAATTTAAAGATACAAACTTCTTTTTCTATTTCGCTAATTATTGCATTTTCCCTTTTACTACAAGATATTTACAAAAATAACCCTGCTACCAAACGGTAACAGGGTTATTTTTACATATATTAACAACTCCATTTTTGTATGAAAATATGAAACTTAACTAATAGTAAGAAATAGGAAAGATGCAAAGGAAAGAGGTGATAAGTAAATGAACTGGTTCAATTTATTTCATTACACTATCGATCTAATCGATTGCATCTTGAACTTAGTAAGTATATTTGTCAATTAGCTCTTAAGTTTTATTTAATACCTGCCGAGGTAATTACACTTAATTACGCATCTTTCCTAAATTCTTCTCTGTAAAGGTTATAAATAAAATATATTTGCTTATCTTATTTATAACCTTATTATTGTTTAACTTCGCATTGTTAATACATTTTTTGTATTACAAATCAAAACACTTTTTGTATGAATTAACGGAACACTTTGTTCATGGTGTTTTTGAGTCGTATAATGAAGTTGATTTATGTTTATTTTATTTTTTATCTTCAGGAATACTTAAAGCCGTTTCCCTCACAATTCCATTCTCAATCCTCAATGCAATCGTCCCAATCCACCTATCCATATCCGGCACCATTTCTGGACCTTCTAATTTGCAAGTAAAATACCTAATATGAACAGATTCCTTTGTGTCTTTACTGATCACTGGACAAGCAAGTATATTTCCAAGTCTTTTTAATGCAGCTTCTTTTTTCATGCCAATTATTTCTTTCTTGATGAATGATTCGTAGTAGTTTTTTAGTGGGAACATGATGACACCTCACAAACAGTATACATAAAAAATAACCCCTAAAGAAATAGGGGCATTAATCTAATGGACTGTTGGTGAAAGAATTTATATCGTAGTGATCTGCACCATCTTGATATAGATTCACTGTCATTTTAAATGTTTGCCCGGCTTTTACATCAGTGATGTTGGTCATGTTGGTATCTATTTTAGTTCCTTTTTTATCGTAGACGTTTAAATCTAATTCAATGTAATCAAAATCAATTTTACTAGTGTTTTTGAATGTATACGTTACTGTATATTCAAATTCATTCCTTTTCACAACTGGTTTGGGTGCATTTTTAAGTATTTCTTTTAATGCTTTCTTTTCTTCTTTATTTTTTGAACTAATTTCGGTAGCTGTATCTTTAACTGCTTTACCTACTACGAACACACTTGCAACACAGCCTCCAATTCCTAAGATAACTCCAATTGAAAAAATCCATAAAATTACTTTAAAAAATTTCTTCATTTTTTAGTCTCCCTTAAGGTTGTTAATTTGTACTTAATGTATATTCGTTATTAAGTACAAAATTACTCAAATAAAAAATAACCCACGTAAGTGAGTTATTCTTCATCTGTATACATCTCATCAACTGTACAACTTAATAATTTAGCTAACCTAAATAATTTATCAGCTGGTGGGTATAATTCTCCTTTGATCCACTTACTGAAATGCTGTGGTGTTACTCCAATTTCCTTTGCAATAAAGCCTTTCTTAAAGCCTTTTTTTAATATGATCTTTTCTAGATTACATTTCATTTATATCACCAATTATCTAATTCTAGTACTATTCATTATTTCCTTTTTTTAATTTTTCACTTACAAAAAATGAATTTATATCTTCATGGACAGACAATATTAGACGAATACCTACATATCATTCTAAATATACGGTAAGTGAAAACATCGAAACACACTTGCACCGTACATTAAAGTTGTTATTGCTGTAAGGTTTGTAGCAATTTTTTACTCTTCGTTTGAAGTGCAACTATTACTTACAGTAATAAAAGGAGGGGTGGCGAATGATCTTTGAATTGCTAAGCACAACTAGTGCTTTAGGTGTAAGTGCTTTAGCAACTTATTATAAAAAAAATTTCAGTAAAGATGGCGATAAGATTTTAAAGATTGCAGAGAATTGTGGTTTGTACAAAAAAGATGATTGTTTGAGATTATTCAGACGAACTTACAACAAAAAAGAAAAATATACCGAATATGTTTTTAAAATTCCATTAGGACTAGAATTGAAAGATTTTACTGATAAGTATGGTAAGTTCAAAGATGGATTAAACAATAAGAGCATGAATGTTGTAAGTTTAAATGATTTTAAGAATCTAACATTTGATAAAACAATAATCCAACAAATACAAGCGATTTTTAATAAGCGAATTCAGTTAAATAAAGAAATTACTATGAGCTATGACGGTATGTTAATTATGAAAGTGTTTGATGAAGGGTTAAAAGAGTTGTATCCAATTGCACAGCCGATTATGAAAAAATGTAAACCTTGGACTATTAAATTGGGTAAAGGCCTGGGAAAAGAGATAACGCATAATTTTGAAGAAAGTCCACACATATTAGTTGGTGGAGCAACTGACATGGGTAAAAGTAATATTTTGAATCTAATTATTTCTACATTAATTTTAAATCATGAAGATGAAGCTGAATTTACATTAATCGATTTAAAAGGGGGATTGGAATTTTCGACTTATGAATGTATCAAGCAAACAATGAACTTTGCCACAAATGCAGAGGAAGCTTATATTGCTTTAAATAATGTGGTGGTGGATATGGAAGAAACGTTCCAGGAGCTAAGAAGAAAAGGGAAAAAGAATGTTAAAGAATTAGGATCTAAAAAGCGTCATTTTGTAATTATTGATGAAGCAGCAGAACTTTCTTCTGCTGGTGAACAAGATAAAGAAGAAAAAGCTTTGAAAATTGAATGTGAAAATCTAATAAAAGACATAGCAAGACGAGGGAGAGCAAGTGGAATTCGTTTAATTTATGCTACTCAATATCCAACTGCTGAAACTGTAAGCAGTCAAGTCAAACGAAACTTATTAACTCGAATTAGTTTGGTTGTAGATACTGGCACAGCAAGTACAGTTATTTTAGATGAAACAGGTGCAGAAGACCTACCATTAATCAAAGGTAGATCAATTTATAAACGAACAAAAAAGGAAACAATGCAGTCTTATTTCATTGATAACAATATTATTGAAGAGATTGTATCTAAGCAACCAAAGAGAAAGTTTTCTAAAGAGGGGGTTATATTTGATGCACCATTCGAAAGTCAAGCGTCTCCATCGAGAGGAGGCTATATTACAGAGTTTGAAGAAGTTGGATTATCTGACAACAAGCCAAATACAAATACTTCACGATCTAAAAAGCGAACGTAATGCACAAAGAGTTTTAAAACAAATGAGTGATTATGTGAATGTTGTTAAACAAGGCCAATATATTTATTTCTTAAATGCAAAAGGTAGAGAAATTGTAGATTGTAAGAAAGTTAGAAAATCAACAGGCAACTTTTTACACTTTGTTATGCGAAATGCATTATACATTGCCTATGGTATGCCCTCTAATTGGAAGAATGAAATAAAGATTAGTAGTAAAGGAGCAACAAGAAAAGACACAGTAGTTAATGTAGCTGATGCCTTATTTAAGTATCAAGACACCTATCATGTTGTAGAAGTGGATAACGAACAAAGTATGTCTAACAACCGAAAAAAGATTGAAAAGTACGATCAATTAATAAATAGAAAAGCATTTGGTGAAGTTCCACCAGTTATGATTTGGATTACTACTACAGAATTAAGACGAAACCAATTAACTGATTTATGCAGTAAGTGTGGCATTTCATCACAGGTTTTTACAGCTAATGACTTTATCTAAAGGGGAGATTATTTATGTTTAGAAAAAAAGAAACTTATACAATTAAAGAATTTATGAATAGAGGAAAAGAAGTTGTTTACGAAGATACTTGTGTAGAAATGCCATTAACAAATTGGGAAATTAGAAAAGCAAAGGAAATGGGATTAATTACAGGGTTCACTTTACCGGTTATATTAGCACCATTAGTTAAAGGATCAAAAGCATTGGCAGCTTCAACTTATGTAGATCCTGCAGGTGCAGTAGAAGTAGCTGGTAAGGTAGATATGTATCACAAAATGATTGTTGCGTTTGATCCGTTAATTGGATTAGTTCAAGCCTTAGCGTATCCAGTATGTATGGTAGTAGTTCTTGGGGGAGCATTGTTCATTATGATTGGTAACAAAGAAAAGGGATTTACAATGATGCAAGGAGCAGGATTAGGTTATGTGTTGGTCCAAATGACACCAATTATATTAAATATCTTAGTTGATGCAATGAAAGCAGTTGTATAAACAATGAAAGTTAATATAACTTGTCGGTATGGTGAGATAAGTAAGTCACATCCTCATGGTCATACAGGTATTGATTTCAGTTTTCCAGAAGGATCACCAATACAAGCAATTAAAAGTGGCGTTGCTCATGTTGTGGACTATGGAAATAAAAACATCGGAAAAGGAGTTATTATTAAACATTCTGATGGTAGCAAAGATATATATGGGCATTTAAGCGAAATCAATATAAAAGAAGGTCAACATATTTATGCAGGTGATGAAATAGGATTAACAGGTAATACGGGGCATAGTACAGGACCACATTTACATTTTGGGATGAAAGATGTACAAGGTCATTATATTGATCCTAGCTATCATATAAACGGCATTTTAAATCAAGCTCAAACTCATCATTGGTATGACTTTTTAACAACTGCAAAAGGTGTTTTATATAATATCGCTGTAGATCCGAAGGGGTGGGTATATGAGCAAGTCATTAAATTTATTGAAGGTGCTTGGATTGACGTCTTGCAAAATTGCATTAGTGCATTACCTTTCTGTGCCATTGTGGGTGGTAGTGTGTACATCCTTGTTAATCTCTTTAGTAAGAAACTGGCGAAAGCGAGCTTCATTAGTACAATAATTTACGGAATGATTATTTCGAATATGGGGTGAGTTAATGAAAAATCAATCTGAAATCATTAATAAAAAATTTTCATATCGTCGTAACCCTAAACATCCAATATTTGTTACTGGCACATATGGACTTTACACTTACAAAGCAAAAGTATTAAATAATTCAATAAAAGAAGGGATTGCAAACGGTCGTGTAATTCAATTAAAAGTTTTGAGCAATGGATTGGAGTTGGTTTTCTATGATGAAGGTTGGTACTATGGAAAAGATTATTTAAGTATCTATGTACCAATTGTAAAGAAACTAGAACGAATTAAACGAAAAGAAGGTATAAAACGATAACACAAATACTATAGAAGAAACTCGATAAAAAGTGACCACTTTTGACCACACTTTGACCACACTTTGACCACACATTTAAGTAAAAGATATTAAAAACTATAATAAACTATAATAAAAAACACTGTATTTACCGCACATAATTCGTATTCATTAAATAAAATAAACACCAATTAGAATGGGCGGCATGATGTAATAAGTCGCCTCACATTTTTGTGATCCTGTTACAATATCAATTAAAATGACCACTTCCTAAATGGAAGTGGTTTTTTAATTTGAAAGAAAAAAAAGATAATAAAGTTCAAAGCTTACTTTATACCATATAGAACCTCAGTGATAAAAATACTTTTAATTTATATTACCTTCCTACTATTTTCCATTAACCAATATAGTAAATTCAGAATATATTAAGTAGAGGACAAGCTAATAGAAATGAGAGGATATAGATAGACGAAATTAAAGAACTACAAGAAAAAGTTGCAGAAATCAAGGAACGTTTAGCCGTTGCAGAAAGTACGATTAGAAAAGTTGAACAAAAAATTGAGAGAATTGAAAGTAACACTAGTTGGACTATACGTTTAATAATAGGAGCAATTATTATGGCAGTAATCAGAATTATTCTTAAAGGCGGGTATTTAATATTAAAAGTAACATCGTTATACATTCTCCTCTGGCAAATGTAATGAATAATAGACTACACTCCGTGGTTAACTATATAGATGACATACTAAAATAAAGTAAAAAACCTGGTACTTATAGGTTTTTTATTTTTAGATAATGCTATGGTCTTAATTTTAGGCGGATATGAGCGGAAATAAGCCTAACAAAATAGAAAAAAAAGGTAATGTAAATAAAACTAAGGTATTATTGACTAAATATTGTACAAATATGTATATTTAAACTTAATACAAGTAGAAATATATTGTTGATAGAGTACACTCTATTAAATAATTTTAAGGATGATTTAGATGAATATTGGTTTATTTAGAGGTTGCCTTTTTGGTCTTTTATTTTCTATACCATTTTGGATATTTGTACTTTGGCTTTTATTTAAATAGACTGATATAAAAAAGCCCCTTTAAGTTGTAAAAGTGACTAATACTTTCTACTTTAAAGGGGATCACTAGGTATTTATTTTGATTTATTTTAAACAATAAAGTCATGGAAAATAGGTTCAATTAATTCTCCGTTATTTAATTGCCCTCTACTTTTTATCACGCATCGAACAAAAGGTTCTACATAAATATAATTTTTATCTTCTCCAGTTTTTATATGCTTCGTTATACTAAAGAAGGCCGTTTTCTGACCAGTATTCATTCCGAATTCTACTAGACCCACGTTTACAAATTCACCATTTATGGCTTCAGAGATTAATAATCCCATTCCTTGTTTTTTATATCCTGTTATATAGTAATTACCATATCGCCAGTTAATAATTTTTAGCCAACTTAGAGATCGGTGTGCTGGTATATAAGTAGAGTCCTTAGATTTAGCTACAATACCTTCTAGTCCAAGTGTTTTAATTTGTTCAAAAAACATTGTTCCTTCAGATTCAATATAAAAACTCTTTTTAATCGAATCCTGATCAACTAGGGTTTTTGAAAGGATATTCTTTCGATAGGATAATGGTTCTTTTATTAAATTTTTATTTTTATGACGTAAAATATCAAAAGCAATATATGTTAATGGAAATTGCTTACTTCCTTGCAATATTTTATTCTCTTGAATAAAGCTTACTCGATTTGTTACCGCTTCGAAATCTTCCTTTCCGTCGCAATAACAAACTAATACACCGTCTAAGTAACAATCATCTAAGTCGATATTTTCGAGTTCAGGAATTCTTTCTGTGATCTCGGTACCATTTCGATTAAAAAGTTTATTCTTTCCATCCTGTCTTTCAAGCATTACTCGAACACCATTTGATTTCAATTCAAAATAATGATTATTTGAGTCAAATGGTTTATCAGCATTTTGTAATAGCATCGGTTCAATAAACATTTATCTGTTCGCTATCATGATTGTTGCTTTTCAACATAATCAAGATTCCTTTCTTTTTAGAGTTTGATATATATAAAATAACATACGTATTTCATTCACTATATAGCCATTTAGTCGGGTTATTTTTAGACTTATAATTGTTAATTTACTTTTAAATCAAATGTATTTCAAGTCATAACTCGTCTATTTTCACAATAAGATAAAATATCTTCTTTTGAAAAGTGGTGTTATGAAATGGGGAGGAAAAATAATTTCAAAATAACAGAACCAATGTTGAATGAGTATTATGATTTAAGTCAAAAGAAAAAGGATATTGAAAATCAGTTAGAAGAACTACAAAAAGTATTTCATGGTTATTTTGATCACCAAGTTGGAACGAATGAAAAAGGTGAAATAATCGTTAATAATTTAAAGCTAGAACGAATTATAAGAAAAAGAGAAAAATTTGATGAGGAGATGACAGTTAATAAGTTAGAAGAATTAAACCTTTCTGATTTAATTCAAATTGTAAAAAGACCAGATGGAGATAAAATTAAGTCCGCGATCAATTTAGGGCTATTAAATGAAAAAGATTTAGACGGTTGTATAACGATTAACTCTTCTCAAGCTATTTATGTGAAAACACTAAAGACTAAATAAATTTTCTAAAACAAGGAGAGCACTTAATTGCTCTCCTTTAATTTTGTAACGATTTTCCTATTTTAGAATACTGTATTAATATACATGTCCAAGTAATCCGAGCGGTGTTAATTGGACATGCATAAACAATAGAAAGGAGAGCTAACATTTGGCATATTGGAGAAATGATTTTATTTCGATGAACAAGTATACTAGGCCGTCAATAAAGTTAAAAGGCGTTAAAAAAATTGTAATACATTGGACTGCAAATCCTGGAGCAAGTGCACAAAGCCATCAAAGATATTTTAACGGGAGCGCTATAAAGAATAAAACGTATGCATCAGCTCATATATTTGTCGATTCTAAAGAGGCAATTTGTATTATTCCGCTTGATGAAGTCGCGTACCATGCGAATGATCACTACGAAAGAAATAGTAGTGGTGGCGTATATAGAGGTGTGCCTGAATTAGCACCGAACGCAAATAAACTTTCAATCGGTGTTGAAATGTGTTTAGAAAAAGACGGTACTGTTTCACAATATACCATTACACGAGCGGTTCGAGTAGTTGCTGAGTTGTGTAAGATGTTTAAATTAGATGCTAATGATATTGTAAGGCACTATGATATTACACATAAACCATGTCCAAAAACCTTCATAGACCACCCTGAGCGTTTTAACGAGTTTAAAGCACAAGTTAACGCTGTATTAAATCCTCCGAAACAACAAGCGGACTCTATTCCGTATCCTGGTATTTTAAATATGGGCTCAAAAGGTGAGTCTGTAAAACACGTACAACAAAAACTCAATATAACTGCAGATGGAATATTTGGTCCTGTTACAGAAAGTGCAGTTAAAAAATTTCAAGCAAGTAATGGACTAGTTGTTGATGGAATTGTTGGGAAAAATACTTGGAGCAAACTATTTTAATCTTTAAAATGGAAGAAAAAACCCCTAATTCGCATGTCGAAAAGGGATTTTTTTTTAATGAGGAGAAATGATTTTTAAACCGACAACAGATCCAATTACTAATGTAATAAAAAAGAGACGCTTCCATTCACGTGATTCATTAAAAAATAACATGCCAATCAAAACAGAGCCGGCAGCACCTATTCCTGTCCAAATCGTATAGCCGGTTCCAACGGGAATGACTTTTAAAGCTTTTGATAATAAGTAAAAACTAGTCCATCCAGATAAGATACATAAAATGGAGTAATTAAGTTTTTTAAAGTTATTTGATAGCTTCATAAAAATTACAAATCCAACTTCACCTAAACCTGCTATAAATAAAAATAACCAAGCCATTTATGCTGCATCTCCTTTTTCCGTTTTTTTATCATTTGAAGTCAATTTTAAGCCAACAATACCACTTAATAATGTAATAACTAGAATGATTTTTAACGTAGATGCCGCTTCATCTAAAAATAACATTCCAATGATGACCGTTCCAGCAGCTCCAATTCCTGTAAACACTGCATAAGCAGTTCCGATTGGAATCTCTCTAACTGCTTTTGAAAATAAATAAAAACTAAATACAATTCCAGCGATTGTAAGGATCGTTGGGATTACATTCGTAAATCCATCTGAGTATTTAAGACCAAAAGCCCAAGCGATCTCGGACATACCAGCTATAACTAAGTAAATCCAATTCATTAAAAATTCCCCCTTTTATAGCTAAAAGACACTCTACGTGCAATGGAACTACCTACCGTTCGTTAGTTAAAATGTACACTATTATCATATTCATGACAAGTTGTACCATTTACCAATAAATTTTATTTTTTATGAGATGAAATACCTTGACCGAAAAATTACATGTGTTAGAATGAGACAATAATACAATATTCGTCATTATTCTTCATATATCCTCGACAATACGGGTCGAGAGTCTCTACCGGGGCACCGTAACATGCCCTGACTATGAAGGCAGTCTGACTATGTTAAGCTTAAGTCTGATTTTCTGCCTTCTTATACGTATTTTTTCGTATGTAAATAGAGGAGAAAATCGGCTTTTTTTATTTTTTTTGGGAAAAATAGTATCAGTTAAACTGATACGTTAATTCAATATATATAGATGGGGTGACCGTTTTGCAACAACATGACACAATTGTAGTACTAGATTTTGGAAGTCAATATAACCAACTTATAGCACGCCGTATCCGTGAATTCGGTGTTTATAGTGAATTACGTCCTCATACAATTACTGCAGAGGAAATTAAACAAATGGGTGCAAAAGGGATTGTATTCTCTGGTGGACCAAATAGCGTATATGGTGAAAATGCTTTTTTCTGTGACGAAGCTATTTTCGATTTAGAAATCCCTATTTTAGGTATTTGCTACGGTATGCAATTAATGACACAACATTTTGGTGGAACAGTTGCTAAAGCTGACAACCGTGAATACGGTAAAGCTGAATTAAATATTCAAAATCCGTCTGCATTATTAAAAGACTTGCCGACAGATCACGTAGTTTGGATGAGCCATGGTGATAAAGTAACTCAACAACCAGAAGGATTCGTTGTAGATGCTACTAGTGCTTCATGTCCAATCGCAGCAATGAGTAATGAAGCTAGAAAAATGTACGGTGTACAATTCCATCCAGAAGTTCGTCACTCTGAATACGGTAATGATCTATTAAAGAACTTCGTATTCAATATTTGCGAATGTGAAGCAAACTGGTCAATGAAAAACTATATTGAAGTTGAACTAGAAAATATTCGTAATACAGTTGGTGACAAAAAGGTACTTTGTGCACTTAGTGGTGGTGTAGATTCATCAGTTGTTGCTGTATTAATTCATAAAGCAATCGGTGATCAATTAACATGTATCTTCGTTGACCATGGTTTATTACGTAAAGATGAAGCAGAAGGCGTTATGAAGACGTTTAGCGAAGGCTTCCACATGAACGTAATTAAAGTAGATGCAAAAGAGCGTTTCTTAAGCAAACTTGCTGGCGTATCTGACCCAGAACAAAAACGTAAAATTATCGGTAATGAATTCATTTATGTATTCGATGATGAAGCGGCTAGATTAGAAGGTATGGATTTCTTAGCTCAAGGAACACTTTATACAGATATCATTGAGAGCGGTACTGCTACAGCTCAAACAATTAAATCACATCATAATGTAGGTGGATTACCTGAAGACATGCAATTCACTTTAATCGAACCTTTAAACGCATTATTTAAAGATGAAGTACGTGCAGTTGGTACTGAATTAGGTATTCCAGATTCAATCGTTTGGAGACAACCATTCCCAGGACCAGGTTTAGGAATTCGAGTATTAGGCGAAATTACTGATCAAAAACTGGAAATCGTACGTGAATCAGATGCAATTTTACGCGAAGAAATTGCATTAGCTGGTTTAGATAAAGAAATTTGGCAATATTTCACTGTATTACCTGACATCCGTAGTGTTGGAGTAATGGGTGACGAGCGTACGTATGACTACACTGTAGGTATTCGTGCAGTAACATCTATTGATGGAATGACTGCTGACTGGGCACGTGTTGATTGGGATGTACTTCAAAAAATCTCAACTCGTATTGTAAATGAAGTTAAACATGTAAACCGTATCGTTTATGATATAACTAGTAAGCCACCTGCAACGATTGAGTGGGAATAATAAGAAAAAGCCATGAACCTTTATGATAAAAGGTTTATGGCTTTTTTATTTTAGATTGACACCAATTTGACTCCATTTTGTAACATTTAGCTGGAACATAGTACCATCTTCTATGTTAATTTTATAGTACCAAAAATTTCAAATAGAGGTATATTGTGGTATTAAATAAGATGTTTAAACATGGAATATTAATTGTTTTATCTTCAACAATCATCGCAACAAGTACATTACCAGCATTTGCTCAAGCAGAGGAAACAATAAATGAATTTGAAATCGTTAATAAGAATGATGAAATGGTATTAACCCAGGAAGAAATAGGAATGATTATGAATAATGTTCCTATAAATGCAAATGATCCAGAGCAACGGAATATAATTACCTCTATAGCTAAGAAAGTTGCAGTAAATGCATTAAGATATTCAGGTACATGGTTAGAAGGTAAACTTGCAAAAAAAATTGGTAAAACACAAGCTGAAAAAGTTTCTAAAAGTTTCTATAAAATTGCAAGCTATATTGAAAAAGTACAAAAGATTCAAGAAACTGGTATTGCAAGTATATTAATTAATGGTGGTGTACCAGCTGATGTAGCAATTGCAACTGCTAAATATATAGTTATACTATTTGGATTATAAAAAGGTACCTTTACTTGGGAGGGATGGAAAATGCATAAATTATTGAAAATATGGATTCGTATCCCTAGATTAGTAAAACAAACTTTTTTATCTAGTATTGTACTCATATTTGTAATTTATTGGGGAGTATTAGGAAGTAAGGAATTAATTCATTTATTTAATAATATAAATTTACTAAAAATAATTATATTCATTTTGAGTTTAATAATTGCAACTCTATTGTATTGGATGTTAAAAGACGAAATGAATACAAATAAAAAGTAAAATAGCATATTATTAAATAGGCTATTTCACTTTTAAATTTAGTGAGAAAAATGACAAAATGATAGGTGCTATTTTTTCATCCTCCAATTTGACTCCAATTAACATTAATATCTAATGTTTTAATTGATTTGCAGTATTCCAAGAACCTTTAGGAATATGAAAATTTTATTTAAAATATTTAAATGAATATTGAGTGAGAATAATACAAAAGGCTATAATCTCTTTTTAATAAGGGGTTATAGCCTTTTTTTATTAATATGTTGAATCTACAAAAAAGGACTTAGAAGAAAAAATGTCTAATAGAAGATTGTGAGCACTAGCAGACGCATCAAATTATTGGTATCTTTGCTTGGAGAAATGTGCATTTTAGAGATGTAGATGAGTTTTTTTAGAAAAGATTTCAATACATATTTTAACTAAGTAAAAGAATTGGAGGTTTGATGAATGAAGATTAAAGGGTTTGGCGGCATTTTTTGGAGAACTAATGATATCGAAGCATTAAAGAAATGGTACAATGAAACTTTGCTAATTTCTCTAGAAGAGTGGAACGGAACAATTATTAAACCAGATTCAGATAACGAAACGATTTTTTCTCTATTTAAACACGACAGTGAGTATTTTCCGAAAGAACAATCTGTCATGTTAAATTTGCAGGTAGATGATCTTAACGAATGGGTACATCATTTTAATGAAATTGGTGTAAAACTACTAAAAGATCCTGAAATTGGGGAATATGGAGCATTTGCATGGATTTCAGATCCTGATGGTAGATGGATTGAACTTTGGGAGAAGAAATAGTATAGGTACAATTAAAAAAATTTAAAAAGTTATAATCTCTTTTAAAATAAGTGGAAATTGCTTTTTTGTACGATAAATTTTTATTATTTACCAGTTTATAGTACAATAATTATAAGAATTTACTGTGAATTAATTGGTTTTTATGACCGAAATATGAATTTCCAAATGAGTAAGTACGAAAGAATAACTAAAATATGGTAAAAACGAACGAAAACGAATATTTTATTAAAAATGTTCGTTTTTTCTGTTGACACTAATTAAATCTGATTGTAATATAAGGATGTAAAATAAATAAAGAATTTGTCATAACTTGTCGTATATGCTAGTGAATATGGACTAGCGTCTCTACCCGCCACCGTAAACGGCGGACTACGAAGTGATGATTTTTGAATGTTACTAACCCGCTATTTAGCTATTATTCTACTATTCTAGGGTTAATAAGTTCAAAATGAAACTACTCGTGATAGGCGCTTTTACCAATGTGTAAAAGTGCCTTTTCTATTTTCTAAATAGAGACCGACTTTTAAGACTAAAACTTAGGAGGATCACATGAAAGAACGTATCAGTAATTATTTTGAGTTCAACAAGTTAGGTACATCATATCGTCAAGAAACAATTGCTGGATTAACTACATTCTTAGCGATGGCTTATATATTATTCGTAAATCCATCAGTTTTATCATTATCAGATATAAAGGATTTTCCTGAAGCATTAAGAATGAATAAAGAAGCGATTTTCGTTGCTACATCATTAGCGGCAGCATACGGATCGATTTTAATGGGTATATATGCAAAATATCCAATTGCTTTAGCACCTGGTATGGGATTAAATGCTTTCTTTGCTTTTAACGTAGTTCTTGGAATGGGTGTTCCTTGGCAAACTGCATTAGCTGGTGTATTTGTTTCAGGTATTATTTTCATCATTCTTTCATTAACAGGTCTTCGTGAACAAATTATAAATGCAATTCCAATTGAATTAAAATTAGCAATCGGTAGCGGTATTGGATTCTTTATTACTTTTGTTGGTTTGAAAAATTCAGGTATCATCGTCAGTAACCCTGCAACATTTGTTGCGTTAGGTAAATTTAATGAACCTGGTGTTTTATTAACGATTTTCGGATTAGTAATTACAGTAGTATTAATGGCTAGAAAAATTAAAGCTGGTGTATTTTTAGGGATGATCATCACTGCTATTGCAGGAATGGTTTTTGGAATTATCGATTTACCGTCTTCAGTTGTTGGTCCGGTTCCAAGTATTGCTCCGACTTTTGGTCAAGCAATTAAACATATTCCAGATGTATTCTCTTCAGGTAAAATGTTTGCTGTAGTATTAACTTTCTTTATTGTAGATTTCTTCGATGCAACTGGAACATTAGTAGCAGTAGCTAACCAAGCTGGTTTATTAAAAGAGAACAAGCTTGAAAGAGCAGGTAAAGCATTAATGGTTGATGCAACAGCTGTAGTAGTTGGTTCAACTTTAGGTACAAGTACAACGACTTCTTATATTGAGTCAACTGCTGGTGTAGCTGCTGGTGGTCGTACAGGTTTCTCTGCTGTAGTAACAGGTATCTTATTCTTATTAGCATTATTCTTCGCACCACTTTTAGGAGTAGTAACTGCAGCGGTAACTTCACCTGCATTAATAGTAGTCGGAGTATTAATGGTTTCTTCAATTGGTCAAATAGATTGGAAGAAATTCGAAATTGCGGTGCCGGCATTCTTTACAATCATTGCAATGCCTTTAACTTATAGTATTGCAACGGGGATTGCAGTTGGTTTCATTTTCTATCCGATTTCAATGATCGCTGCTGGAAAAATTAAAAAAGTTCATCCAGTAATGTACGTATTGTTTGTAGTGTTCCTGCTATTCTTAGCATTCTTTAGAGAATAGGTTAATAAATAGAACGGTTATAAAAAACCAGCCTTCAAATTAGAAGGCTGGTTTTTTTGTTATCTCATATAGAAGGTAGTATTGAGATAAATATATTCCATCCTAATAATTCAGAATAATAGTTCTTTTAATTTAGTGTTGTAATTAATCTAAATAACTGATATATTATTCTATGTTGTCCCAAACAAGGGAAAACAAAACGAAATAAAAATCAAAAACATTTAAAAAGTTGTTGACTAAAACAAGCTTTAAATGTTAAGATTTAAAAGTCGCTTCTGAGCGGCGGAAAATGAACTTTGAAAACTAAACAAAACATGAAGTAAACGTCAATTATTAGTTTTTTGAGCAATACAAGATTTAAACTTAACTTTTATGGAGAGTTTGATCCTGGCTCAGGACGAACGCTGGCGGCGTGCCTAATACATGCAAGTCGAGCGGATTAATGGGAGCTTGCTCCCGTTAATTAGCGGCGGACGGGTGAGTAACACGTGGGCAACCTACCTGTAAGACTGGGATAACTTCGGGAAACCGGAGCTAATACCGGATGACACTGAGGAACTCCTGTTCCTTAGTTGAAAGATGGCTTCGGCTATCACTTACAGATGGGCCCGCGGCGCATTAGCTAGTTGGTGAGGTAACGGCTCACCAAGGCGACGATGCGTAGCCGACCTGAGAGGGTGATCGGCCACACTGGGACTGAGACACGGCCCAGACTCCTACGGGAGGCAGCAGTAGGGAATCTTCCGCAATGGACGAAAGTCTGACGGAGCAACGCCGCGTGAGCGATGAAGGCCTTCGGGTCGTAAAGCTCTGTTGTTAGGGAAGAATAAGTGCTAGTTAAATAAGCTGGCACCTTGACGGTACCTAACCAGAAAGCCACGGCTAACTACGTGCCAGCAGCCGCGGTAATACGTAGGTGGCAAGCGTTGTCCGGAATTATTGGGCGTAAAGCGCGCGCAGGCGGTTTCTTAAGTCTGATGTGAAAGCCCCCGGCTCAACCGGGGAGGGTCATTGGAAACTGGGAAACTTGAGTGCAGAAGAGGAAAGTGGAATTCCAAGTGTAGCGGTGAAATGCGTAGAGATTTGGAGGAACACCAGTGGCGAAGGCGACTTTCTGGTCTGTAACTGACGCTGAGGCGCGAAAGCGTGGGGAGCAAACAGGATTAGATACCCTGGTAGTCCACGCTGTAAACGATGAGTGCTAAGTGTTAGAGGGTTTCCGCCCTTTAGTGCTGAAGTTAACGCATTAAGCACTCCGCCTGGGGAGTACGGTCGCAAGACTGAAACTCAAAGGAATTGACGGGGGCCCGCACAAGTGGTGGAGCATGTGGTTTAATTCGAAGCAACGCGAAGAACCTTACCAGGTCTTGACATCCTCTGACAACCCTAGAGATAGGGCGTTCCCTTCGGGGACAGAGTGACAGGTGGTGCATGGTTGTCGTCAGCTCGTGTCGTGAGATGTTGGGTTAAGTCCCGCAACGAGCGCAACCCTTGATCTTAGTTGCCAGCATTTAGTTGGGCACTCTAAGGTGACTGCCGGTGACAAACCGGAGGAAGGTGGGGATGACGTCAAATCATCATGCCCCTTATGACCTGGGCTACACACGTGCTACAATGGATAGTACAAAGGGTCGCAAGACCGCGAGGTGGAGCTAATCCCATAAAACTATTCTCAGTTCGGATTGTAGGCTGCAACTCGCCTACATGAAGCCGGAATCACTAGTAATCGCGGATCAGCATGCCGCGGTGAATACGTTCCCGGGCCTTGTACACACCGCCCGTCACACCACGAGAGTTTGTAACACCCGAAGTCGGTGGGGTAACCTTTTAGGGGCCAGCCGCCTAAGGTGGGACAGATGATTGGGGTGAAGTCGTAACAAGGTAGCCGTATCGGAAGGTGCGGCTGGATCACCTCCTTTCTATGGAGACATCATGAACCGTTGGTTCATGTATGAAAATGTTTCTTCATTGTTTTGTTTAGTTTTGAGAGTTCACTCTCAACTTTGTACCTTGAAAACTAGATAATGTCATTCATTAAACTGCGTAAGTTTAATTCAATTAGTTTTAAAATTAGTTAAGTTAGAAAGGGCGCACGGTGGATGCCTTGGCACTAGGAGTCGATGAAGGACGGGACTAACACCGATATGCTTCGGGGAGCTGTAAGTAAGCTTTGATCCGGAGATTTCCGAATGGGGAAACCCACTACTCGTAATGGAGTAGTATCTTTACCTGAATACATAGGGTACTGAGGACAGACCCAGGGAACTGAAACATCTAAGTACCTGGAGGAATAGAAAGCAAAATGCGATTTCCTGAGTAGCGGCGAGCGAAACGGAAGATAGCCCAAACCAAGAGGCTTGCCTCTTGGGGTTGTAGGACACTCTATACGGAGTTACAAAGGAACGGGGTAAATGAAGCGACCTGGAAAGGTCCGTCAAAGAAGGTAAAAACCCTGTAGTTGAAATCTCGTTCCCTCTTGAGTGGATCCTGAGTACGGCGGAACACGTGAAATTCCGTCGGAATCTGGGAGGACCATCTCCCAAGGCTAAATACTACCTAGTGACCGATAGTGAACCAGTACCGTGAGGGAAAGGTGAAAAGCACCCCGGAAGGGGAGTGAAAGAGAACCTGAAACCGTGTGCTTACAAATAGTCAGAGCTCGTTAACGAGTGATGGCGTGCCTTTTGTAGAATGAACCGGCGAGTTACGATCCCGTGCAAGGTTAAGTTGAAGAGACGGAGCCGCAGCGAAAGCGAGTCTGAATAGGGCGATATAGTACGTGGTCGTAGACCCGAAACCGAGTGATCTACCCATGTCCAGGATGAAGTTCAGGTAACACTGAATGGAGGTCCGAACCCACGCACGTTGAAAAGTGCGGGGATGAGGTGTGGGTAGCGGAGAAATTCCAATCGAACTCGGAGATAGCTGGTTCTCCCCGAAATAGCTTTAGGGCTAGCCTTATGTGTTAGAGTCTTGGAGGTAGAGCACTGATTGGACTAGGGGCCCCCAACGGGTTACCGAATTCAGTCAAACTCCGAATGCCAATGACTTATCCATAGGAGTCAGACTACGAGTGATAAGATCCGTGGTCAAGAGGGAAACAGCCCAGACCGCCAGCTAAGGTCCCAAAGTATACGTTAAGTGGAAAAGGATGTGGAGTTGCTTAGACAACCAGGATGTTGGCTTAGAAGCAGCCACCATTTAAAGAGTGCGTAATAGCTCACTGGTCGAGTGACTCTGCGCCGAAAATGTAACGGGGCTAAACGTATCACCGAAGCTGCGGATTGATACCGTATGGTATCAGTGGTAGGGGAGCGTTCTAAGGGCGTTGAAGCTAGATCGTAAGGACTGGTGGAGCGCTTAGAAGTGAGAATGCCGGTATGAGTAGCGAAAGACGGGTGAGAATCCCGTCCACCGTATGCCTAAGGTTTCCTGGGGAAGGCTCGTCCTCCCAGGGTTAGTCAGGACCTAAGCCGAGGCCGAAAGGCGTAGGCGATGGACAACAGGTTGATATTCCTGTACCACCTCATTTCCGTTTGAGCGATGGAGGGACGCAGAAAGATAGGGTAAGCGCGCTGCTGGATATGCGCGTCCAAGCAATTAGGCTGATGTGTAGGCAAATCCGCACATCATAAGGCTGAGTTGTGATGGCGAGGGAAATATAGTACCGAAGTTCCTGATTCTACGCTGCCAAGAAAAGCTTCTAGCGAGGAAATAGGTGCCTGTACCGCAAACCGACACAGGTAGGCGAGGAGAGAATCCTAAGGTGAGCGAGAGAACTATGGTTAAGGAACTCGGCAAAATGACCCCGTAACTTCGGGAGAAGGGGTGCTCTTTTGGGTGTATGCCCGGGAGAGCCGCAGTGAAAAGGCCCAAGCGACTGTTTAGCAAAAACACAGGTCTCTGCGAAGCCGCAAGGCGAAGTATAGGGGCTGACGCCTGCCCGGTGCTGGAAGGTTAAGAGGAGGGGTTATCCCTTACGGGAGAAGCTCTGAATTGAAGCCCCAGTAAACGGCGGCCGTAACTATAACGGTCCTAAGGTAGCGAAATTCCTTGTCGGGTAAGTTCCGACCCGCACGAAAGGCGTAACGATTTGGGCACTGTCTCAACCATAGACTCGGTGAAATTATAGTACCTGTGAAGATGCAGGTTACCCGCGACAGGACGGAAAGACCCCGTGGAGCTTTACTGCAGCTTGATATTGAATTTTGGTACAGCTTGTACAGGATAGGTAGGAGCCTGTGAAGCCGGAGCGCTAGCTTCGGTGGAGGCGTCGGTGGGATACTACCCTGGCTGTATTGAAATTCTAACCTAGAGCCGTTATCCGGCTCGGAGACAGTGTCAGGTGGGCAGTTTGACTGGGGCGGTCGCCTCCTAAAGAGTAACGGAGGCGCCCAAAGGTTCCCTCAGAATGGTTGGAAATCATTCGAAGAGTGTAAAGGCATAAGGGAGCTTGACTGCGAGACCTACAAGTCGAGCAGGGACGAAAGTCGGGCTTAGTGATCCGGTGGTTCCGCATGGAAGGGCCATCGCTCAACGGATAAAAGCTACCCCGGGGATAACAGGCTTATCTCCCCCAAGAGTCCACATCGACGGGGAGGTTTGGCACCTCGATGTCGGCTCATCGCATCCTGGGGCTGTAGTCGGTCCCAAGGGTTGGGCTGTTCGCCCATTAAAGCGGTACGCGAGCTGGGTTCAGAACGTCGTGAGACAGTTCGGTCCCTATCCGTCGTGGGCGCAGGAAATTTGAGAGGAGCTGTCCTTAGTACGAGAGGACCGGGATGGACACACCGCTGGTGTACCAGTTGTTCTGCCAAGAGCATGGCTGGGTAGCTATGTGTGGAAGGGATAAGTGCTGAAAGCATCTAAGCATGAAGCCCCCCTCAAGATGAGATTTCCCATAGCGTTAAGCTAGTAAGACCCCTGAGAGACGATCAGGTTGATAGGTCAGAGGTGGAAGCGTGGTGACACGTGGAGCTGACTGATACTAATCGGTCGAGGACTTAACTAACAAGTTTGATAATGACATTATCTAGTTTTGAGGGTACGAAGTACAACTCTATAAATCAGGTGATTATGGCAAAGAGGTCACACCCGTTCCCATACCGAACACGGCAGTTAAGCTCTTTTGCGTCGATGGTAGTTGGGGGTTTCCCCCTGTGAGAGTAGAACGTCGCCTGGTTAATCGAAAACATCAGCTATTTGGCTGATGTTTTTTTGTATTTAATTCCTTGTTTAATTAGATTGTGAACTTCTTTATGTAATTAGTATGAACTTATTTCCAAAGGATCCTCTGAAATTTTATGCGAAAAATGGCTAGATTCCCCCAAGATACACATAACGATTTAATAGATATAATTTATTAAGATTGTAATAATACTCAAATTGGAGGATTATATCATGGGTAGTCAATTAAGCAAATTTGATAAAGGAAAAGAAAGTTGGAATAAAATAAAATCTAAAGGCAAAAAAATAAATTTGGTAATTGAAAATAAAGAATATATCCTTGAAGAAGATAAAGAGTACATCTTTGAATTTAAATCTGGTTATGAATTAGGGAATTCAAATAATCCATTTTCAAAAGTTAAAATGATGAATATAGCATTTGAAGGTGCAAATGGAGAAACGTGCTTTTTTGTTTTTCACGAAGAATCAAATGAAGATTACCTTATTGGTGATGATGAATTATTATCAATCACAAGTATGTAAGGGAAATTTAAATAGATTTAGCGATTACAATAAATAACTTTAGGTGGATTCGAATAAATTGTATAGTTCTTCTAATTCAACTAACCGATTGCTTTATCGTGAATAGGATTTTAAACTTGTTATGGAGAACAGACATATGGATAAAAATATCAACAATGATGTTATAAATAATTTGTTTTTCGTAGATGGAAGTCTAAGAGATTTTTATGCGTTTAACGTAGATTTAGATGATTGGCAAAAATTATATGAATATATCCATAATACTAACTGGAAGATTATATTATATAAAGATGGACAGAAATATGATGAAGAAGACACAAATGTTTATAAATTATTTAAACAAAAAGAGAACCACAGTATTATGATGACAATTAATATTAAAGACATTTTGATAAATTGTTATTTCTTTTACTATACTGAAATTGAGTTTGATATTGATCCAAAAGAAGTTAAAAGTGAGTCTGAATTAGATATAGTTTTCGAGTTTATGAAAAAAATAGCTAATACGCTTGGAAAGGAAAGTATTCTTACGTTAGAAAGCGATCCAGATCACCCATTAGTAACAGCTCATTCTGATGGTACTTTGCTTATTAATATTTAACCATTATTACTATTTTACTAAAACATACAATGGCTTAAAAACAAATAAGAGTGGAGTTCTTCCTATTTTCTAAGCTATAGCCACTTATAAAAATAACATCTATTTATCTAATAAAAAATGTTTAGTTGAAGAAAGCGTACCGAGATGCTTAATTAGCTTATTTTTTAAGGGGATTCTAAATGAATTTTATACTATTTTCATTCGTCTTACTATTTTCAATAGGGCTCTTATTAGCTGCTGGGGAAACATTATTAGATGGTATAAAAAGATTTGAACAAGGTGAATTTTCAGGATGGGATACAGATCCATTTTTTGAATTCTTTGTAGCAGTATTATTATTGATTTCAGAAAAGTGGTTACCAAAACGATATCATATAGTTTTATTTAAAACTATTGCATTTGTTTTAGGAGTGTTTCTATTAGGAGTTTCAGCTTTTTTATTATGGTATCTTTATGAGAAATTGTTCAACTAACGTAGTACAGTAATATAGCAACATACTAATTAGTGGATAAATTTAGAGATTTTTTTATGAATTAATAGAATTAAAGGTATATTAATTCATTTAGAAAAAAATTTGATAAAATTGAAAGAGTTAATATTATATTCATTAATTGTTATAGGAAGTGTGAAAATGCTCATTTATTATATATTTCTTTTATGCGGAGTCTTGCTTGTAATTGCTGCAATATATACTTTTATTACTATGTATGTTGATAATAGTTTTTCCACACTAATAGTAGGTGGTTGCTTTGGATTCTTAGCAATTGGTGGTATATTTTTATTCGCAACTCTCC
The DNA here is from genome assembly GCA_013200995.1 of Arthrobacter citreus. Taxonomy (GTDB): domain Bacteria; phylum Bacillota; class Bacilli; order Bacillales; family Bacillaceae_G; genus Gottfriedia. The sequence goes on from CP053688.1 coordinate 4,067,105, forward strand.
CAAGTCTAAAATATATGATATTTAAGGAATATGTTGTCGTAAGTGGGAATTGCGTTGTCAAGGTTGATTCGTCAGGTAGTCATTCTGAAGTTGACATAGAAATGCTTGATACAAAAGAAGTGTTTACTTTTAGAGATGTTCCTACGCTTGATGCTTATGGAAAATCATTTCCCTATTTTTGTGGGGTGACAGTAACAAAAGACCATAAGTTTGAAATTAGTTATAAAATATATGATGCTAAGACACGAAAGTTATTAGTAACAAGTAAATAACCTTTGTTTCGCTGGAGTATCTTATGGAATGCTAGGCGGAAAAGAATATAATTAAAAATAATAGAAATTTTTTAGTTAAAGCATATAATAAATACATAGTAGATCATCTTTACTTTTCAATTTCCACATAGTATGATGATTTCAATAAGTTAGATTTCAATGAACATAATAATAAATGAGGTGCATTTTGTGAGTGCAGTAGGTTCTAAATAGGAAAAAATTAAATGAAATAAATCGGATGGAAAAAAGGGGAATTTAAAGAATTCATACCCTTAATTTTGTCATGTATTTATTTCAAAACCTATGAAGATACCTACAATACTTTATAATGCGTGTAATGAAATTAGTAAGGCTATACTTTGATAGCTTATTTAACTATATTTCAATTATGATTGCCTTGTAATGTGATTAAAGCTGCGGTATCTCTCCGCAGCTTTTTTATATTTTTTCGGGTAAAAAAGAAAATATATTATATCCCTCATTGAAATCTAACGTGTAGGTATCTCCATTTATGATCACTTAAATCATATTAAAGAGGAGAATTTAAATTGAACAATAGTACATTTGAAAAATTACAATATAACGAGTTAAAGGAAATAGTAAAAACTTATTGTGTGAGTGGCTTAGGTAAAAAATTGATCGATCAGTTAGAACCTAGCTCTATTATGAAAGTAGTTAAAAATAGATTAAATGAAACAACAGAGGCTCGGGCAATTTTAGATGCAGAAGGCCATGTACCGTTTTTAGGAGTTTCTAATATTGAAAGTATTATTCAAAAGCTTGAAAAGGGCTTGATATTAGATCCGAGTGATTTAATCAGTATTTCAGATTTTTTAAGAGGGTGTAGAAGAATTAAAAAGTTTATGCAAGAAAAAGTGTTTTTTGCACCAATTCTTGCATCTTACGCAAATTCAATGAGTGAATTTGTAAAGGTTGAAGATGAAATTAATTTTTCAATTAAAGGAAACAGTGTGGATTCTGCGGCTAGTAAAGAACTGAAAAGAATAAGAAATAATGTTGAAGCTGTAGAAGGAAAAATTAAAGACCGCTTAAATAAATTTTTGAATAATAGTGCTAATAAAACATATATTCAAGACTTCTTTATTAGTAAGAAGGATGATCGATATACAATTCCGATTAAAGCTTCCTTTAAGAAGCAAGTTCCTGGAGCAATCATTGAAGTTTCATCTAAAGGGTCGACTGTTTTTATTGAACCAAATACTGTTACGAAATTAAACAGTGAGCTTGCAAGCTTAAAGGCTGAAGAGGCAATGGAAGAATACCAAATATTAGCCACCCTTTCAGGTATGATTTTAGAGAACATTTATGAAATAAACATTAACATGGAGTTAATTAGTCAATATGATATGGTATTTGCAAAAGCAAAGTTTAGTAAACAAATTGGTGGAGTTGAACCGAGATTAAATGACTTTGGCTATATCAAGTTAATTCAATGTAAGCATCCGCTATTAATAGGTGAGGTAGTTCCACTTAATTTCGAGATAGGGGAAGGTTATCGTAGTTTAATCATTACTGGACCGAATGCAGGTGGGAAAACAATCGTTTTAAAAACAATTGGATTACTAACTTTAGCTACAATGTCAGGTTTTCATATTATTGGAGACAAGGAGACTGAAATTGCAGTCTTTGAAAAAATCTTTGTTGATATTGGTGATAATCAAAGTATCGAAAATGCTCTTAGTACATTTTCATCACATATGAAAAACCTTTCGGATATTATGAGGGTTTCTAATAATAATACACTTTTACTATTTGATGAAATAGGAAGTGGTACTGAACCGAATGAAGGAGCTGCATTAGCAATATCCATTTTAGAAGAATTTTACCTTATGGGATGCATTACAGTTGCAACTACTCATTATGGGGAAATCAAGCGGTTCTCAGAAATGCATAGTGACTTTATGAACGCAGCAATGCGATTTAATAGTGAAACACTAGAGCCAATGTATAAGTTAATAATCGGGAAATCAGGAGAAAGTAATGCGCTTTGGATTTCTAAGAAAATGAATATTCACGAAAATATTCTTCAAAGAGCAAAAGAATATATGGAAAATAAAGAGTACCGATTGGAAAAAGTGAATGAAAGTGCAATAAGGAAGCCAAAGGTTGTTAAAGTGAAAGCTGAAGAAAGGGTTAACTATCAAAAAGGTGATCGAGTAAAATTATTAGACTTAGATCGCGTTGGAATTGTCTATAAAGAAATCGATCAATACTTCAATCTTGTTGTATTTTATAATGGAGAATTAATCGAGGTAAATGAAAAACGAATTACTTTAGAATTAAAAGCAGCTGAACTTTATCCGGATGGATATGATTTAGATTCTTTATTCGTTGAATACGCGACGAGGAAATTGGAACGCGATATTGAACGAGGTTCGAAAAAAGCTCTCCGTAAAATTCAAAAAGGAATAAGAAATAACAGGGAGTAATGTTCGAGCATAGATAAATAAGAATATTCGATTAGCGGAAAATCCGAATTTTTATTAGAAATGGTTAAAATTACGAAGATTACAAAGCAAATCAGACCTTCAATGAATAGACTATACGAAACTATATGATTGGGGTCTTAAATATGAAGAAATTTTCTTATATAGATTTAATCGCTATATTAAATATAGAAGACGCACATCCTGGTGGTTTTGATTTAACGAAAAAAATAATAAAATTTCTTCCAATAACATCGGAGAGTTCAGTTTTAGAAGTAGGATGTGGCTCAGGTAAAACAGCCTGTTATTTATATGAAAATTACAATTGCTCTATTACTTCAATCGATCTAAACAGCCGGATGCTAGCTAATGCTAGGAAACGTTTTAATAAAATGAGAATCCCGATTGCATTGCATCAAGCAAATGCAGAGAACCTTCCTTTTAAAGATGACTCATTTGATTTTATTATTTCTGAATCAGTAACGAGTTTCACGAATGTAGATAAATCATTACCTGAATATGTAAGAGTATTAAAAAAAGGTGGATATTTTCTCGCGATCGAAATGACATCAGAAAGACAATTAACTACAAACGAAGAAAGTGAAATAAATGAAGTATATGGAATTCCAAAAGTAAAAACGGTAAGAGAGTGGGAACAGAGTCTAATTAAAGGGGGATTTCGAGATTATAAGATCCTAAAAGGCAATACGGTTATGAATACTTCAGCAAAGTCAACGGATTCACTCCCTTTTCAAAAGTTACCACCTGAAGGAGTAGAATTACTTCATAGGTTTCAAGAGTTGCTATTGCGATTTAAAGATGTGTTAGGCTATAGGGTTTTTTTATGTAGAAAAAGATAGAGATAAAAGGCTGCTTAAAATGTTGGAATGAAAAAGACTGCTTTTCAAGAGATGTTCTAGTTGGATCATCTTCTTAAAGTGCAGTCTTTTATTTGTTATCTTTTATGCCATAAGTCTGTACGTGACTTTTATAATTATTCCTCACCCTTTAAAGCAAAGGTACCCCAAGGCTGAATATAATCAATTAAGAAATGCTCTTCTTCCACAACATCCCCAATATAGTTCTTCCTACTATCTAGCGGCATGTCTTGCAGCACAACTTGGAGCTCGCCCTTATACTTACCAAAGCTATTGTTTCCAATGAAAATTTTCCCTTTTTGCTGATTAATGCTGTTGCGAATTGGGAAATCTTCTGCGGCATATTTTTTCCTAACCTCTACAGAACGAATCATGTATTCACTAATGTCGCCACGTCTTACGTGAAGTTCACTCAAGGCTATCGTCTTCTCAGTATCAGATGTCTCCGGCAGAAGCTTTACTTTTAGTTCCACTAAATCACGGTTAAGGGATCCAAGTAGCTTCAGTTCATCAACGGACGCATACGCATTTCCGATTATGATATCATCGATTAACTTTGTCGCCCATAAATGCTTTGCTTGTACATCGATTGGCAATGAACGATGCTGTTCTAATGTACATAAGCCATCATTAATGTCCCAAGGACCAATATTACCGTGATGAGAAGTAACAAATGCTGCTGTACGGATTCCATGCTTTTTAAATCGTTCACTGCATTTTATAAAGAAGTCATATGGCAAACCTGTATACTTTTGCGGATAAAAATTATGACAACCCAGCAGAAGATTCTTATTGGCTTGGTGAGTTAATATGTTCTCTAGATAGTCGACATCATTACTCATGTTCAGTTCAATCTTGAGCCCATATGAGTTATATGTCATCTTTGATTCTTTTAAACCGTCAAAACCAAGATCTAGTCGGATTCCGTCCGCACCCAGTTGAGCAAAGAAGCTTAAGTCATCATAGCTGATATCTAGCTTTCCAAAAACAGCTGGCGCAACATCCAAAATGACTTCCATCCCCAGGGATTTTGCATACGCGATTATATCTATAAATTCTTCCATAATAACTTCTTTTGGTTTATTCACAGAAAGAAGACAGGTAAAAACTCGTTCGAATCCGTACTTAGAAGCTAGTGCTAAATATTCCTTGTCTTTTTCGGGTTTTGAATGTTCCGGGTATATAGAAACCCCTAGTTTTCTTGGCATTACCGTTCTTCCTCCTAATGGACTATAATTTTCTGGCAGCAGTCAGGTTTGTAACGTAGGCTCTGTATCTTGTTGAAACGAATACACCGCAAAATACAGTTGTGATAATTATTAAAGAAACAAACTTACTACCTATGAGTACAAATACGATGATGGATAAACCGATAGCTAAAATAGAAATACCAATCGATGCCCAAGGAGTGATTTTTCTCCCAAAGTTTGAGCGGTCGAATAAAATATGAGCTGCTATAAAGGCGAAAAGAGCACTTATCATTTCAAACATCTTAGGCTGCTTGTCTCCCTTCTTCTTCGACTTTCAGTTGTTTTTTTTCAAAGACTTTAAAGAACGGATAGTAAATAACTAATGCGATACAGAAGTTTAGAATAGTAAGGGCACCTGCTGAGAATGTCCAGTTTGTACTAATTACAGCCCCAATTGGCGCAAGCATCGTGAATGGCAATTTTGCCATCATCATTGGAATGAAGCCAGAAACTACTGCGAAATAAGAAATCGTCGTTGTCACTAATGGTGCAACAATGAATGGAATGCAAAGTATAGGGTTCATCACGATCGGAGCACCAAAGATAATAGGCTCATTGATATTAAATAATCCTGGAACAAAGGCCAACCTGCCTAAATCCTTTAAATATTTTACTTTCGAGAACATAAACAGAACAACAAGAGCCAAGGTTGATCCAGCTCCGCCAATCCATACAAACCATTGAAGAAATTGTTCTGTGAATAAATATGGTAAGTGGTGCGCATTACCAGTCTGTGCAAATTTATCTGCATTCTCAAGGATTGCCGTATCCCACATAGGACGAATGAGCGGATCCAAAATTGCTGGACCATGAATACCAAGTGACCAGAAAAATACGATTAAGAAAACTGTTAGTAATCCGCCAAGTAAACTATTACCTACTAATATATTTTTAAGCGGAGAAATCAAGGTTGTAATAAACGAGTTAATATTGAAATTTAATCCGTAACGAATACCCCAAAAGACAATTACAACTGCAAAAGTAGGGATAAGAGCGGAAAACGATTTTGCAACTGCTGGGGGAACACTGTCTGGCATCTTCACAGTAATATTGTGTTTTATTAAAAACCGGTAAATTTCAACAGTAATTAAAGATGTAACTATTGCTCCGAATAATGATCCAGCACTTAAACTACTAATTGGTAACCAACGGCCAGCATCGATAACTCCTTCTACTGGTTGAGTTACCTGTACAGGCACAACACAGGATATTAGAAATGCCAGCATTGATAAAAAACCAGCATTCAATTGATCCAATTTATATGACTCGGCCAATGCTGAACCTACGCCAAATGCCGCATATAATGACATTGCGCCTACAGTAAAACGAAATGGAATATCGAGAGCAGCTTTATGCGGTGCGATCCATTGAGTGAACGCATCGACTGGGAAGTTTAGAAAAAGAACAAAAAACGAACCAACAATTGTCAACGGAAGCGTGGACATCACGCCATTACGTACTGCTAGTAAATGCCTTTGCGATCCGATCTTATAAGTGAATGGAGCTATTTTATTCTCCAAAAAGCCGAATAATTTATTCATCTCCTTGTAATCTCCTTTATTTGATATGTTTTTTCAATACCATATAACCTCATGGTGTGTTTTTCGATGCTGATTATCTATAATGTGTTCTGTCCATCTTTCAGCGTTATATCAAGTCAGCATAAAACGATTGTCTTATGCTTTAGAAACCATTGACTCAGCATGCTGTAGAATAGCTTCACCGTTACACATTCCGTAGTGCATTTGATTGATGACTTCGACCGGTACATTATATTGCTTGCCTAATTCTTGAAATCTTGGTAGTGAAAAGCGGATTTGTGGCCCTAAAAGCACGACATCACAGTCTTTTATGTCATCTTCTGCCTTGCCTTGGTCAACAGCTTTAATCATATACTGTTTTCCTTGGCTTTCTGCTGAAGCCTGCATTTTTTTAACGATGATACTAGTGGACATTCCTGCTGCACAACATAATAAAATTTTCATAATATATTTCTCCTTTTACATAATGTAATTTCTTTTTTAGCTAACGAAACTGGTGTTTACAATGACCTTATAAAGGAACTTGATTTGTATCTATTTTTTCGTGTAATGAAATGATTTCTTCAGCGAGCTCCCTTACCGTGATCGCATTCATCAGATGATCTTGAGCATGGATTAAGAGTAAGCTGATTTCAGTTTTATTTTCACCGGCTTCATCTTGTATTAGGGTAGTTTGAATTTGATGGGCAAGCCCTAATTCCTCTTTCGCCTGTTTCAGATTTTCCAGCGCTTCTTCAATTTTTCCGTTCTTGGCGAATCTGATTGCTTCTAATGATAAACTGCGTGCATTTCCGCCATGTAAAATAATTTGAAAACTGATTGGTAAGTTAGTTTCCATGTTTACCTCCTTATATTTATAAAAGCGTTTTCTTTGATATTTGTATTGTAATTCGTAATCCAATTCCGCTAAATATAAAAAACTTCCGTTAGAAACGGAAGTTTTTAGCTTTTTACTCAAAGGGGGGGCGGAGCTATAAGTAAATGAACATGGAGAAATATAGAAATTGGTAACTTGGGAGGGGGGCTATGAGTAAGGAAAAGAGCAAAAATATGAAAAGTGGTAACTCATAAAATGCGTGTAGAAACAAACATAACACTACTTTTTTCAACAACCTAAAAAACTTCCGTTATAGACGGAAGTTTTGAAATAGGATGCCGAAAATTTTTATATAAAAATAAGCCTATCTAACATGCATCAATTTATTAAACTCTTTATGACTGGTGCAGCCGATTATTTTATCGACAGTACTTTTATTATCGAGAATGTTGTATAGGAAATCATATAAATATTGCAGATCACTCTTATTGTCTTTCTGTACGCTAAATAAGCAAATCAATTGTACAGGAGTTCCACCCCAATCTACTGGCTTGGCTAAAGTACAAAACGCTATAAACGTCTCATGGCTCATATTTTTGATAGGGTGAGGTATTGCTACAAGGTTACCGAAGGCTGTAGAAGAGCATGCTTCACGCTCCATGACGGAAGCACAGAAGGGAGCGTCACCCAGCTGTAAATCAACAATCTTATCACTTAAAAAACGGATGACTTCCTCTCTTGAATCCATTTGCTGTTGTAAAAAGACTAGTTCACTCTTTACATGGACACTGATGTCCCCGCTGTGTTGTTGAAATATTTTATTTTTGATTTTACTAACATCATCTTTTCCTAGAATTGTGTTTACTTTTATAACAGGCACAGTTATATCCTGATCGATTGTCACAGTACTAATAATAAAATCAATCTGCCCCTCTAATATAGAATCTTTCAAGTTATAATAGCTTACGATGTCGACAATATCCAAAGTTCCCCCAAAATGCTCAATTAATTTGTATTTAAGCAGCTGGGCACTTCCTTTTCCTGTTGCACAAACGATTAAACAACGCTTTTGTTTTCTGTTCTTTTTCTGCCTCTCGATGGACGCACCTAAATGAATGGCTAAATATCCGGTTTCGCCTTCTTCAATTTCTTTGTTTATCTTGTCGCTAATGACTTTAGATGCAATTAAGCCGGCTTCGAAGGCTAAGGGATATTGTGTTTTGATATCCTGAATGATTGGATTTCTCACATTCAGCCCATATTTGATCCGATTTAATGCTACATATAAATGTTCCGCCATATTAAGCTTCAGTTCTTCATCATGCTGTAAATCTATATTCATTTCTTCAAAAACGGCTTGAAGAATTTCTTGTATCATATGATGCACTGTTTCCTCTTTTGAAGCTACCTCGAATGATGGATAGCTCGCCACCTTTGTTCCCATTAAGTGGATGGTTATATAAATACTTTCTTCATATGGAAAGTGAATAGAAAATACTTTTTCCAGTTCAGATAACATTTTGCAAGAAATTGGATATTCCTTTGAATGTTTAATAGATTTCGTGTCGATATTTATTTCTGTTATTACACTGCCACTTCGGATTCTTTCAATGGATATGATAATGTGCACTAATAAATTTTCAAACTCCTGGTCAGATAGTCCCATGTCTTTTTCCTTTAGGGAACGTAGCATAATTTCTTTGACCGTTTCTATTTCAAAGGATTTGAACAGCTTCCGCATATATTTTACATTTTGCATAAGCGGAGTGTGGATATCGCGATTGAAGTAATACTCGGACATGCAAGAGCGGATATCAAATTCATCACCTTTTACGCTTACTCCGTAGTTTGGTCGTTTCTCCAGAATTAATTTATATTTTGCCAATAACTTCTTTACATCTTTTATTAAATTATTCACAGTAGATTTGCTAACGTAAAGCTCATCTGCCAAGTCTTCTAACTTTATATAATCTGGCGAACCGAGCAACCTTCTTAAGATATATAAAACACGGCCATTCTGGTCGATGGGAACATCAGAATGGTTCCCGATATTTTTTTGATGGTGTGTTTGAATAAACGAATAAAATGAATGATCATCTAGGACTTCTAACAGATATCCATTTCCTCTGTAGGATTGAATAACCGCACCGTGTTCACGAATGAGCAAATTTAACATTTTTATATCGGCTCGAATCGTACGAGAGGATACATTTGCAAATTTTGAAAGGTAATTTCCATTAATGACCGACTTTGTTTTAAGAAATTCCTCCAGTATAAAAATTGACCGAGGATGCAATTGAATCAATTATCGTCCCTCCTTTATTATCTTGCTCCTCTTTAATAGGTTTTGGTACAAACATGTTACAAGAAGGCAAGTGGCTTTAAGACATCAGGAAAAAGTGCTTTTCAAGAGCCACTGTTAAAAATGACTAAATAATGGTTAGATCACCATTAAAGATACGTATCTACATTTAGATTGTGTGGTAAGCGTTTTCAAACTTTTGAACTGAATAGGCTTAATAAATTGTTGTTTCTTTTTTACATATAAACGATAGCATAGAATATTAAGTAAGTCTATATAACGTTATAATGTTTATTTAAGGGTAAATATGGAACAATATTTCCTGTAGTTTTATAGAGTGGGTGAGACGGAAGGGGGATTGACTAGACTAAAAAAAATCTTTCATTTAGAGAAATCGAAATCAATTTGTTATTTAGATATAGATATAGAGAGTTATGGATATGTATGAGGGGAAGCGTTTATGTCTTTCTGGTAATCAAGTTATCGAAACAGAAGATAACTTGATTCAAAAACAAAGACGTATTCAGTGAGCGGAAGGAATAGGATATAGAACGTAAAAGAGGGGCATTCAAAAAAATCATGAACAATGCTTCTTTTCAAAAAAGAATGGTAAAAATATTAGAGGATGGGAATCGGTTACCTAAAAGATAAAATGGAAAAGGAATTAATTCGCATTCCCATTTTATCAATAACTCTATAAAGAGTATCTGTTTTATTAATTTTACAAAATATCGGCTTTACGACTAAAGCAGAATTGCCTATTATACATCACCTTTTAATCTGTTTCATATGATTATTTTTTCTAGAGTACTGACCTAAAGTTTATGTAGATTCGACTAGATCTTTCCAATAATTCCAAGCTACTAGATATTCGTTTAAATCCTCTGGATGAAACTTTATGCATGTAGCTAGCCTAAGATATAATCCGACTAATACTTCTTCAAATAGATATCTCGCATCAGTGTTTTGTAAAAATTTTAAATGACTCGCTGCATAATAAAATGTATCTTTTGTTAGATTATCTGGTGAAGAACAAAATGCATAGATTAGATCATAAAGCGGATCCCCGAAAACGGGAGTAGGATCAATTACTCCATTTAACTCGCCCTTATTAAAAATAAAATTATGTACACCACAATCACCATGGATTAAAAATGGATCCCCTTGAATTATCATTCGATTTGTATTGTTAACTATTGAAAGGATAAGATTATGATCTTTTTTAAGTAAATGAGAATCTAAAATTTTATTAGCTTCTGTAGTTCTACTCATAAGAAAATTTGTCCAAGAATCCGTTAAATCATCTGCCCAGCCCCAACCGGGAGCATTAGGATAAGGTTCATAATGATTTATCAGCTGTTCAACAAGTGATTTTAATAAGTTTTTTTTGTTATCTCTATCATAGTTCGTGTTTCCTTGAATGAAAGGATAAACTAAATAGCTAAATGATTTTTCAACAAAAAGTAAATTTGGTAATAAATTCACCTTATAATAGAAATTCAGAAAAAAAGATTCTGACTCTAATACTTGAGGATCATTTAATTTAACGATATATTTGGCATCGTTATTACTATTGCTTAGTAGATAGATATTGCTTGTTGTTCCACCAGCTAGTTGGGTGTACTTAAGATCACTTTTATGAAATAAACTCATCCCTGATAAATCATTTATTATTGCTTCTATATACATAGTCTCCTCACCCTCGTGTATAATCGTTTATTTATTTAAGTATACTCTTCTAATTCAGCGGTCACCATGAGGGTAGATAGGAAAATGTTTATTAATCTTCCTCGCGTTCATGTTGAAAAATGACTTAGTCATACTAAGTGTGTAGGTACATAAGGAAATTATGAATAAAATGATAAGGATTCTTTTCATAATGACATCTAGCTCCTAGTTCTATTGTTCTAATACTATTATTCTGTCCCTAGGGGGATGAAGTTATTTTGTGTTAATAATTTGTGCTAAGTAGTGGGAATTTCTTAAAGACTTCTATAAGTTATTTCATTTAAAAAGGGTGTCCCAAAAGTCAGTAACTGACTTAAGAGACATACCCACATAATTGAATATTAAAGTTTACTGGTCTATTAAAAGAAGAATAACGCAGCTAATGCGACTCCAGCTACAAAACCAAGTGCAATTGAAACACCGAATCCACAACCGAAGAAGCCACATCTAAATCCATCTCGATCGAAATCTCGGTCATCTCTTCTGTCATCTCTTCTGTCAAACCTTCTATCGAATCGTCTGTCAAATCGTCTGTCGAATCTATCATCAAATCTATCGTCTGAACGATTACCAAACATATTATCAAAACGGTTTTCATTACGGAAACTTCTATTTGAAACATTTCTATCTGAGAAATCTCTATTAGATTGGTTTCTGTTCATATTACTTCTATTGCGATTTGATGATCTATTAGATGAATTAGAGCTTTGACGATGTTGATTTACTGGTTCAATAAATACTCGATCTTCAGTTACTCTAGTTATACGACCAACATGCTCATTGCCTTCTTTATCGAAAATGCGTACAACCTGCCCTCTAAAATTATTACATAATTGATGGGCTTCATTACATTGCATAACAATTCCTCCCTTTCTTGTACTAATCTATGAAGTGGAATATTTTGCGCTTGTACTTATACCTAGTTGTACAATTAACTAATTAATTTGGTTGAGAATTACGTGAATTATTTTAATGGATTTTTTTAAAAAAGTGCTTGCATTCAATTGGACGAGATGGTATATTTATTTATGTTGTCACGAAAAACAAGTCGACAACGAAATGAAATAGTAAAAAAGTTGTTGACAAAAAGAACAACGAAATGTTACTATATTAAAGTCGCTTCCGAGCGATAAAGTGAACTTTGAAAACTAAACAAAACATGAAGTAAACGTCAATTATTAGTTTTTTGAGCAATACAAGATTTAAACTTAACTTTTATGGAGAGTTTGATCCTGGCTCAGGACGAACGCTGGCGGCGTGCCTAATACATGCAAGTCGAGCGGATTAATGGGAGCTTGCTCCCGTTAATTAGCGGCGGACGGGTGAGTAACACGTGGGCAACCTACCTGTAAGACTGGGATAACTTCGGGAAACCGGAGCTAATACCGGATGATACTTAGGAACTCCTGTTCCTAACTTGAAAGATGGCTTCGGCTATCACTTACAGATGGGCCCGCGGCGCATTAGCTAGTTGGTGAGGTAACGGCTCACCAAGGCGACGATGCGTAGCCGACCTGAGAGGGTGATCGGCCACACTGGGACTGAGACACGGCCCAGACTCCTACGGGAGGCAGCAGTAGGGAATCTTCCGCAATGGACGAAAGTCTGACGGAGCAACGCCGCGTGAGCGATGAAGGCCTTCGGGTCGTAAAGCTCTGTTGTTAGGGAAGAACAAGTGCTAGTTAAATAAGCTGGCACCTTGACGGTACCTAACCAGAAAGCCACGGCTAACTACGTGCCAGCAGCCGCGGTAATACGTAGGTGGCAAGCGTTGTCCGGAATTATTGGGCGTAAAGCGCGCGCAGGCGGTTTCTTAAGTCTGATGTGAAAGCCCCCGGCTCAACCGGGGAGGGTCATTGGAAACTGGGAAACTTGAGTGCAGAAGAGGAAAGTGGAATTCCAAGTGTAGCGGTGAAATGCGTAGAGATTTGGAGGAACACCAGTGGCGAAGGCGACTTTCTGGTCTGTAACTGACGCTGAGGCGCGAAAGCGTGGGGAGCAAACAGGATTAGATACCCTGGTAGTCCACGCTGTAAACGATGAGTGCTAAGTGTTAGAGGGTTTCCGCCCTTTAGTGCTGAAGTTAACGCATTAAGCACTCCGCCTGGGGAGTACGGTCGCAAGACTGAAACTCAAAGGAATTGACGGGGGCCCGCACAAGTGGTGGAGCATGTGGTTTAATTCGAAGCAACGCGAAGAACCTTACCAGGTCTTGACATCCTCTGACAACCCTAGAGATAGGGCGTTCCCTTCGGGGACAGAGTGACAGGTGGTGCATGGTTGTCGTCAGCTCGTGTCGTGAGATGTTGGGTTAAGTCCCGCAACGAGCGCAACCCTTGATCTTAGTTGCCAGCATTTAGTTGGGCACTCTAAGGTGACTGCCGGTGACAAACCGGAGGAAGGTGGGGATGACGTCAAATCATCATGCCCCTTATGACCTGGGCTACACACGTGCTACAATGGATAGTACAAAGGGTTGCAAGACCGTGAGGTGGAGCTAATCCCATAAAACTATTCTCAGTTCGGATTGTAGGCTGCAACTCGCCTACATGAAGCCGGAATCACTAGTAATCGCGGATCAGCATGCCGCGGTGAATACGTTCCCGGGCCTTGTACACACCGCCCGTCACACCACGAGAGTTTGTAACACCCGAAGTCGGTGGGGTAACCTTTTAGGGGCCAGCCGCCTAAGGTGGGACAGATGATTGGGGTGAAGTCGTAACAAGGTAGCCGTATCGGAAGGTGCGGCTGGATCACCTCCTTTCTATGGAGACATCATGAACCGTTGGTTCATGTATGAAAATGTTTCTTCATTGTTTTGTTTAGTTTTGAGAGTTCACTCTCAACTTTGTACCTTGAAAACTAGATAATGTCATTCATTAAACTGCGTAAGTTTAATTCAATTAGTTTTAAAATTAGTTAAGTTAGAAAGGGCGCACGGTGGATGCCTTGGCACTAGGAGTCGATGAAGGACGGGACTAACACCGATATGCTTCGGGGAGCTGTAAGTAAGCTTTGATCCGGAGATTTCCGAATGGGGAAACCCACTACTCGTAATGGAGTAGTATCTTTACCTGAATACATAGGGTACTGAGGACAGACCCAGGGAACTGAAACATCTAAGTACCTGGAGGAATAGAAAGCAAAATGCGATTTCCTGAGTAGCGGCGAGCGAAACGGAAGATAGCCCAAACCAAGAGGCTTGCCTCTTGGGGTTGTAGGACACTCTATACGGAGTTACAAAGGAACGGGGTAAATGAAGCGACCTGGAAAGGTCCGTCAAAGAAGGTAAAAACCCTGTAGTTGAAATCTCGTTCCCTCTTGAGTGGATCCTGAGTACGGCGGAACACGTGAAATTCCGTCGGAATCTGGGAGGACCATCTCCCAAGGCTAAATACTACCTAGTGACCGATAGTGAACCAGTACCGTGAGGGAAAGGTGAAAAGCACCCCGGAAGGGGAGTGAAAGAGAACCTGAAACCGTGTGCTTACAAATAGTCAGAGCTCGTTAACGAGTGATGGCGTGCCTTTTGTAGAATGAACCGGCGAGTTACGATCCCGTGCAAGGTTAAGTTGAAGAGACGGAGCCGCAGCGAAAGCGAGTCTGAATAGGGCGATATAGTACGTGGTCGTAGACCCGAAACCGAGTGATCTACCCATGTCCAGGATGAAGTTCAGGTAACACTGAATGGAGGTCCGAACCCACGCACGTTGAAAAGTGCGGGGATGAGGTGTGGGTAGCGGAGAAATTCCAATCGAACTCGGAGATAGCTGGTTCTCCCCGAAATAGCTTTAGGGCTAGCCTTATGTGTTAGAGTCTTGGAGGTAGAGCACTGATTGGACTAGGGGCCCCCAACGGGTTACCGAATTCAGTCAAACTCCGAATGCCAATGACTTATCCATAGGAGTCAGACTACGAGTGATAAGATCCGTGGTCAAGAGGGAAACAGCCCAGACCGCCAGCTAAGGTCCCAAAGTATACGTTAAGTGGAAAAGGATGTGGAGTTGCTTAGACAACCAGGATGTTGGCTTAGAAGCAGCCACCATTTAAAGAGTGCGTAATAGCTCACTGGTCGAGTGACTCTGCGCCGAAAATGTAACGGGGCTAAACGTATCACCGAAGCTGCGGATTGATACCGTATGGTATCAGTGGTAGGGGAGCGTTCTAAGGGCGTTGAAGCTAGATCGTAAGGACTGGTGGAGCGCTTAGAAGTGAGAATGCCGGTATGAGTAGCGAAAGACGGGTGAGAATCCCGTCCACCGTATGCCTAAGGTTTCCTGGGGAAGGCTCGTCCTCCCAGGGTTAGTCAGGACCTAAGCCGAGGCCGAAAGGCGTAGGCGATGGACAACAGGTTGATATTCCTGTACCACCTCATTTCCGTTTGAGCGATGGAGGGACGCAGAAAGATAGGGTAAGCGCGCTGCTGGATATGCGCGTCCAAGCAATTAGGCTGATGTGTAGGCAAATCCGCACATCATAAGGCTGAGTTGTGATGGCGAGGGAAATATAGTACCGAAGTTCCTGATTCTACGCTGCCAAGAAAAGCTTCT
The DNA here is from genome assembly GCA_013200995.1 of Arthrobacter citreus. GTDB lineage: Bacteria > Bacillota > Bacilli > Bacillales > Bacillaceae_G > Gottfriedia. The sequence goes on from CP053688.1 coordinate 4,082,890, forward strand.
AGCGAGGAAATAGGTGCCTGTACCGCAAACCGACACAGGTAGGCGAGGAGAGAATCCTAAGGTGAGCGAGAGAACTATGGTTAAGGAACTCGGCAAAATGACCCCGTAACTTCGGGAGAAGGGGTGCTCTTTTGGGTGTATGCCCGGGAGAGCCGCAGTGAAAAGGCCCAAGCGACTGTTTAGCAAAAACACAGGTCTCTGCGAAGCCGCAAGGCGAAGTATAGGGGCTGACGCCTGCCCGGTGCTGGAAGGTTAAGAGGAGGGGTTATCCCTTACGGGAGAAGCTCTGAATTGAAGCCCCAGTAAACGGCGGCCGTAACTATAACGGTCCTAAGGTAGCGAAATTCCTTGTCGGGTAAGTTCCGACCCGCACGAAAGGCGTAACGATTTGGGCACTGTCTCAACCATAGACTCGGTGAAATTATAGTACCTGTGAAGATGCAGGTTACCCGCGACAGGACGGAAAGACCCCGTGGAGCTTTACTGCAGCTTGATATTGAATTTTGGTACAGCTTGTACAGGATAGGTAGGAGCCTGTGAAGCCGGAGCGCTAGCTTCGGTGGAGGCGTCGGTGGGATACTACCCTGGCTGTATTGAAATTCTAACCTAGAGCCGTTATCCGGCTCGGAGACAGTGTCAGGTGGGCAGTTTGACTGGGGCGGTCGCCTCCTAAAGAGTAACGGAGGCGCCCAAAGGTTCCCTCAGAATGGTTGGAAATCATTCGAAGAGTGTAAAGGCATAAGGGAGCTTGACTGCGAGACCTACAAGTCGAGCAGGGACGAAAGTCGGGCTTAGTGATCCGGTGGTTCCGCATGGAAGGGCCATCGCTCAACGGATAAAAGCTACCCCGGGGATAACAGGCTTATCTCCCCCAAGAGTCCACATCGACGGGGAGGTTTGGCACCTCGATGTCGGCTCATCGCATCCTGGGGCTGTAGTCGGTCCCAAGGGTTGGGCTGTTCGCCCATTAAAGCGGTACGCGAGCTGGGTTCAGAACGTCGTGAGACAGTTCGGTCCCTATCCGTCGTGGGCGCAGGAAATTTGAGAGGAGCTGTCCTTAGTACGAGAGGACCGGGATGGACACACCGCTGGTGTACCAGTTGTTCTGCCAAGAGCATGGCTGGGTAGCTATGTGTGGAAGGGATAAGTGCTGAAAGCATCTAAGCATGAAGCCCCCCTCAAGATGAGATTTCCCATAGCGTTAAGCTAGTAAGACCCCTGAGAGACGATCAGGTTGATAGGTCAGAGGTGGAAGCGTGGTGACACGTGGAGCTGACTGATACTAATCGGTCGAGGACTTAACTAACAAGTTTGATAATGACATTATCTAGTTTTGAGGGTACGAAGTACAACTCTATAAATCAGGTGATTATGGCAAAGAGGTCACACCCGTTCCCATACCGAACACGGCAGTTAAGCTCTTTTGCGTCGATGGTAGTTGGGGGTTTCCCCCTGTGAGAGTAGAACGTCGCCTGGTAACCAAAGCATCAGCTATTCAGCTGGTGCTTTTTTGTATGTTGTAATTGAAATACGCCAGATCTTTTCTGAATTTTACTTATCAAATAGATTAAAGGTACGGAATTAGCAAAAAGGAGATGATGCATTTAAAGAAACAAGTAAAGATTAGTATCAGATTAAATTGAAATACGAACAAACTTCTTTGTAAGGAAAATACTTATAAAAGAAACTTCTCAGTTATTTTTATTAATTTTTTGTAAAGAAATACTTGCGATCGATTGGACGAGATGGTATAGTTATTTATGTTGTCACGAAAACAAGTCGACAACGAAAGAAAAAAGTGAAAAAGTTGTTGACAAATAAAACAACAAAATGTTATTATATTAAAGTCGCTTCCGAGTGATAAAGTGAACTTTGAAAACTAAACAAAACATGAAGTAAACGTCAATTATTAGTTTTTTGAGCAATACAAGATTTAAACTTAACTTTTATGGAGAGTTTGATCCTGGCTCAGGACGAACGCTGGCGGCGTGCCTAATACATGCAAGTCGAGCGGATTAATGGGAGCTTGCTCCCGTTAATTAGCGGCGGACGGGTGAGTAACACGTGGGCAACCTACCTGTAAGACTGGGATAACTTCGGGAAACCGGAGCTAATACCGGATGATACTTAGGAACTCCTGTTCCTAACTTGAAAGATGGCTTCGGCTATCACTTACAGATGGGCCCGCGGCGCATTAGCTAGTTGGTGAGGTAACGGCTCACCAAGGCGACGATGCGTAGCCGACCTGAGAGGGTGATCGGCCACACTGGGACTGAGACACGGCCCAGACTCCTACGGGAGGCAGCAGTAGGGAATCTTCCGCAATGGACGAAAGTCTGACGGAGCAACGCCGCGTGAGCGATGAAGGCCTTCGGGTCGTAAAGCTCTGTTGTTAGGGAAGAACAAGTGCTAGTTAAATAAGCTGGCACCTTGACGGTACCTAACCAGAAAGCCACGGCTAACTACGTGCCAGCAGCCGCGGTAATACGTAGGTGGCAAGCGTTGTCCGGAATTATTGGGCGTAAAGCGCGCGCAGGCGGTTTCTTAAGTCTGATGTGAAAGCCCCCGGCTCAACCGGGGAGGGTCATTGGAAACTGGGAAACTTGAGTGCAGAAGAGGAAAGTGGAATTCCAAGTGTAGCGGTGAAATGCGTAGAGATTTGGAGGAACACCAGTGGCGAAGGCGACTTTCTGGTCTGTAACTGACGCTGAGGCGCGAAAGCGTGGGGAGCAAACAGGATTAGATACCCTGGTAGTCCACGCTGTAAACGATGAGTGCTAAGTGTTAGAGGGTTTCCGCCCTTTAGTGCTGAAGTTAACGCATTAAGCACTCCGCCTGGGGAGTACGGTCGCAAGACTGAAACTCAAAGGAATTGACGGGGGCCCGCACAAGTGGTGGAGCATGTGGTTTAATTCGAAGCAACGCGAAGAACCTTACCAGGTCTTGACATCCTCTGACAACCCTAGAGATAGGGCGTTCCCTTCGGGGACAGAGTGACAGGTGGTGCATGGTTGTCGTCAGCTCGTGTCGTGAGATGTTGGGTTAAGTCCCGCAACGAGCGCAACCCTTGATCTTAGTTGCCAGCATTTAGTTGGGCACTCTAAGGTGACTGCCGGTGACAAACCGGAGGAAGGTGGGGATGACGTCAAATCATCATGCCCCTTATGACCTGGGCTACACACGTGCTACAATGGATAGTACAAAGGGTTGCAAGACCGTGAGGTGGAGCTAATCCCATAAAACTATTCTCAGTTCGGATTGTAGGCTGCAACTCGCCTACATGAAGCCGGAATCACTAGTAATCGCGGATCAGCATGCCGCGGTGAATACGTTCCCGGGCCTTGTACACACCGCCCGTCACACCACGAGAGTTTGTAACACCCGAAGTCGGTGGGGTAACCTTTTAGGGGCCAGCCGCCTAAGGTGGGACAGATGATTGGGGTGAAGTCGTAACAAGGTAGCCGTATCGGAAGGTGCGGCTGGATCACCTCCTTTCTATGGAGACATCATGAACCGTTGGTTCATGTATGAAAATGTTTCTTCATTGTTTTGTTTAGTTTTGAGAGTTCACTCTCAACTTTGTACCTTGAAAACTAGATAATGTCATTCATTAAACTGCGTAAGTTTAATTCAATTAGTTTTAAAATTAGTTAAGTTAGAAAGGGCGCACGGTGGATGCCTTGGCACTAGGAGTCGATGAAGGACGGGACTAACACCGATATGCTTCGGGGAGCTGTAAGTAAGCTTTGATCCGGAGATTTCCGAATGGGGAAACCCACTACTCGTAATGGAGTAGTATCTTTACCTGAATACATAGGGTACTGAGGACAGACCCAGGGAACTGAAACATCTAAGTACCTGGAGGAATAGAAAGCAAAATGCGATTTCCTGAGTAGCGGCGAGCGAAACGGAAGATAGCCCAAACCAAGAGGCTTGCCTCTTGGGGTTGTAGGACACTCTATACGGAGTTACAAAGGAACGGGGTAAATGAAGCGACCTGGAAAGGTCCGTCAAAGAAGGTAAAAACCCTGTAGTTGAAATCTCGTTCCCTCTTGAGTGGATCCTGAGTACGGCGGAACACGTGAAATTCCGTCGGAATCTGGGAGGACCATCTCCCAAGGCTAAATACTACCTAGTGACCGATAGTGAACCAGTACCGTGAGGGAAAGGTGAAAAGCACCCCGGAAGGGGAGTGAAAGAGAACCTGAAACCGTGTGCTTACAAATAGTCAGAGCTCGTTAACGAGTGATGGCGTGCCTTTTGTAGAATGAACCGGCGAGTTACGATCCCGTGCAAGGTTAAGTTGAAGAGACGGAGCCGCAGCGAAAGCGAGTCTGAATAGGGCGATATAGTACGTGGTCGTAGACCCGAAACCGAGTGATCTACCCATGTCCAGGATGAAGTTCAGGTAACACTGAATGGAGGTCCGAACCCACGCACGTTGAAAAGTGCGGGGATGAGGTGTGGGTAGCGGAGAAATTCCAATCGAACTCGGAGATAGCTGGTTCTCCCCGAAATAGCTTTAGGGCTAGCCTTATGTGTTAGAGTCTTGGAGGTAGAGCACTGATTGGACTAGGGGCCCCCAACGGGTTACCGAATTCAGTCAAACTCCGAATGCCAATGACTTATCCATAGGAGTCAGACTACGAGTGATAAGATCCGTGGTCAAGAGGGAAACAGCCCAGACCGCCAGCTAAGGTCCCAAAGTATACGTTAAGTGGAAAAGGATGTGGAGTTGCTTAGACAACCAGGATGTTGGCTTAGAAGCAGCCACCATTTAAAGAGTGCGTAATAGCTCACTGGTCGAGTGACTCTGCGCCGAAAATGTAACGGGGCTAAACGTATCACCGAAGCTGCGGATTGATACCGTATGGTATCAGTGGTAGGGGAGCGTTCTAAGGGCGTTGAAGCTAGATCGTAAGGACTGGTGGAGCGCTTAGAAGTGAGAATGCCGGTATGAGTAGCGAAAGACGGGTGAGAATCCCGTCCACCGTATGCCTAAGGTTTCCTGGGGAAGGCTCGTCCTCCCAGGGTTAGTCAGGACCTAAGCCGAGGCCGAAAGGCGTAGGCGATGGACAACAGGTTGATATTCCTGTACCACCTCATTTCCGTTTGAGCGATGGAGGGACGCAGAAAGATAGGGTAAGCGCGCTGCTGGATATGCGCGTCCAAGCAATTAGGCTGATGTGTAGGCAAATCCGCACATCATAAGGCTGAGTTGTGATGGCGAGGGAAATATAGTACCGAAGTTCCTGATTCTACGCTGCCAAGAAAAGCTTCTAGCGAGGAAATAGGTGCCTGTACCGCAAACCGACACAGGTAGGCGAGGAGAGAATCCTAAGGTGAGCGAGAGAACTATGGTTAAGGAACTCGGCAAAATGACCCCGTAACTTCGGGAGAAGGGGTGCTCTTTTGGGTGTATGCCCGGGAGAGCCGCAGTGAAAAGGCCCAAGCGACTGTTTAGCAAAAACACAGGTCTCTGCGAAGCCGCAAGGCGAAGTATAGGGGCTGACGCCTGCCCGGTGCTGGAAGGTTAAGAGGAGGGGTTATCCCTTACGGGAGAAGCTCTGAATTGAAGCCCCAGTAAACGGCGGCCGTAACTATAACGGTCCTAAGGTAGCGAAATTCCTTGTCGGGTAAGTTCCGACCCGCACGAAAGGCGTAACGATTTGGGCACTGTCTCAACCATAGACTCGGTGAAATTATAGTACCTGTGAAGATGCAGGTTACCCGCGACAGGACGGAAAGACCCCGTGGAGCTTTACTGCAGCTTGATATTGAATTTTGGTACAGCTTGTACAGGATAGGTAGGAGCCTGTGAAGCCGGAGCGCTAGCTTCGGTGGAGGCGTCGGTGGGATACTACCCTGGCTGTATTGAAATTCTAACCTAGAGCCGTTATCCGGCTCGGAGACAGTGTCAGGTGGGCAGTTTGACTGGGGCGGTCGCCTCCTAAAGAGTAACGGAGGCGCCCAAAGGTTCCCTCAGAATGGTTGGAAATCATTCGAAGAGTGTAAAGGCATAAGGGAGCTTGACTGCGAGACCTACAAGTCGAGCAGGGACGAAAGTCGGGCTTAGTGATCCGGTGGTTCCGCATGGAAGGGCCATCGCTCAACGGATAAAAGCTACCCCGGGGATAACAGGCTTATCTCCCCCAAGAGTCCACATCGACGGGGAGGTTTGGCACCTCGATGTCGGCTCATCGCATCCTGGGGCTGTAGTCGGTCCCAAGGGTTGGGCTGTTCGCCCATTAAAGCGGTACGCGAGCTGGGTTCAGAACGTCGTGAGACAGTTCGGTCCCTATCCGTCGTGGGCGCAGGAAATTTGAGAGGAGCTGTCCTTAGTACGAGAGGACCGGGATGGACACACCGCTGGTGTACCAGTTGTTCTGCCAAGAGCATGGCTGGGTAGCTATGTGTGGAAGGGATAAGTGCTGAAAGCATCTAAGCATGAAGCCCCCCTCAAGATGAGATTTCCCATAGCGTTAAGCTAGTAAGACCCCTGAGAGACGATCAGGTTGATAGGTCAGAGGTGGAAGCATGGTGACATGTGGAGCTGACTGATACTAATCGGTCGAGGACTTAACTAACAAGTTTGATAATGACATTATCTAGTTTTGAGGGTACGAAGTACAACTCAGGTAAATCAGGTGATTATGGCAAAGAGGTCACACCCGTTCCCATACCGAACACGGCAGTTAAGCTCTTTTGCGTCGATGGTAGTTGGGGGTTTCCCCCTGTGAGAGTAGAACGTCGCCTGGTTAAACAAAAACATCAGCTATTAGGCTGATGTTTTTTTATGTTTGCATTTTAATAATAATGTTGAAAACCTGTCTCCCTTTTACGTTTACTTTGGGCTAATTACATGTCTACTGTTCATAATTAAGAAATGAAATATAAAAAACAGCACACAATTAAAACTGGAGAGATAAAAAATGGATACGGTGGTTAGCTATTAGGGGTATCTTCTATTGAAGTTTCCTCTATTAATATAATAATCGGATTGTTTACATTGTTGAATTGTAATGAATCCCTCCACTACTATCGTATTACATTGATTAGATAATAAATAAGGAGCTGAATATCAATCAGCTCCCATATTTCTATTGAGTACTATTGTTGATTTTTGGAAAATTTTTAAATAATTAATTTCATATACTTATTAAAGTAATTTCAATTTATACAAATTATTTTCTTACAACAGGAATCCACATTTCACCAAAAACTAAGCCGTTTCGATGACCCATTTCAACCGATGTATTTGGTCCACCAACATAGGCAAAATCCTTTGCTTCGGGTAAAACTTGACCAAAGGCAATACCAGTAAGTTTATTACTTAATTCTTCAGCTGTAGCACCTTCACCTTTTACTACTAGATATTCTCCTTTAGGAAATTGGATAACTCTAGATTCTTCTGCTACAGATGCCTCTGTCATTACGCCAGCATAATGCATCATCTTGTTATTTACTGCTTCGTTCACTGTAAAAATGTATTCATTTGTAGCTATATTTTTTAAAGTTTCAAGTTTACCATCTTGTTTGATTGAATCCCAAAAATCTTCCTTTTCTTTATTTAACCCTGCATAATCTGTGTAATGGCTTTTAAGTTCAATTCCAATACCTAAAACGGTAAAGCTATCTTTTTCTTCTAATGTATAATTTGTCATATTCAAAACCTTCCTTTTTTAAGTTTATCAAACGATTTGTCTTTTCATCTGATGAGTTTATAATAGTCTTAAATAGTGTCAAAAAATGATACTGTTTAGGAGGTACTGATGAAAAAAGTTGAACGAATTAATACGATCATGCGATATATTAACAACCGCGCCAAATTTACAATTTCAGAAGTCATGCAAGAATTTAACATCTCTCGTTCAACTGCTCTGAGAGATGTAAGGGAAATTGAAGAGATGGGGATGCCGCTTGTTGCTGAAGTTGGTAGGGATGGGGGATATTTTGTCATGAACAACTCTGTCCTGCCAACTGTTCGTTTTACAGATAATGAGATAAAGGCTCTATTTATAGCTTTTATGGCGACAAGAAATAAACAACTTCCTTATCTAAAGAGTCGACAATCTTTAGCAGAAAAATTACTTGGCTTAATCTCAGAAAACCAGCAGGATGATCTTGTCCTTTTAAATCAGATGCTTCTTTTTGAAGGTACTAATCCCAATAATCCCGACTTACTTGATTTATCAGACTTACCTCAGCCAATGTTAGAAAGACTCATTGAAACACTACTTTTGGATCGCTTTTTATTGATTACTATCGAAGAAGAACAGGAATTACTATCTTATCCTATTTATCTTTTGCACCTTTATCATGACAAAGGTCTTTGGTTGATTGAAGGATTTGACTTGTTGGATGAAATAAAGAAGATTTTCTCGGTCGACAATCTTATAGATGTCGTAACATATCCTCCGAAAAAAAGATTAAGCAGAAAAAAGATTTTAGAAAAACTAAGTAAGCAAGATGAAATAATTAACCTTGTAATTGAACTTGGTCCAAAGGCAATTGCTCAGTTCAAAAAGTACCATCCTTTAATGCTTTCTATTTCTTATACAAGTCCTTACCAAACCACAGCCATTCTAAAAACATTTATTAATGTTGATAACTTTGGAGAATTGAACGATATAACAAATTGGCTCCTTTTCCTAGGTGAAGATATAAAGTTAAAAGAAGTACCAGAAAAAATTATGAATAGTTTACAAGATAGATTAAACTTATTCTGCCCATAAGTAGACCAGTTTAAAAATACACTTAAGTTCTTCTACTGAAGCATCAAATTAACAGTTTGATATGTCAAAGGTAGAACAAGAAGCCAACTGAATATAACTGCTGTCTTTATACTGCAGAGTAATTGCTATTAAAATTAACAATATAAAAGTGTATCTAATTACTAAGTTAATTATTTTATTAATTTTTTGTAAAGAAATGCTTGCAATCGATTGGACGAGATGGTATATTTAGTAAGTTGTCACGACAAAACGAGTTCGGATAACAAAAATAATATAATAAATTGTTGACAGATGATTCGACAAAATGTTATGATATTAAAGTCGCTTCTGAGCGGCAAAGTGAACTTTGAAAACTAAACAAAACATGAAGTAAACGTCAATTATTAGTTTTTTGAGCAATACAAGATTTAAACTTAACTTTTATGGAGAGTTTGATCCTGGCTCAGGACGAACGCTGGCGGCGTGCCTAATACATGCAAGTCGAGCGGATTAATGGGAGCTTGCTCCCGTTAATTAGCGGCGGACGGGTGAGTAACACGTGGGCAACCTACCTATAAGACTGGGATAACTTCGGGAAACCGGAGCTAATACCGGATGACACTGAGGAACTCCTGTTCCTTAGTTGAAAGATGGCTTCGGCTATCACTTACAGATGGGCCCGCGGCGCATTAGCTAGTTGGTGAGGTAACGGCTCACCAAGGCGACGATGCGTAGCCGACCTGAGAGGGTGATCGGCCACACTGGGACTGAGACACGGCCCAGACTCCTACGGGAGGCAGCAGTAGGGAATCTTCCGCAATGGACGAAAGTCTGACGGAGCAACGCCGCGTGAGCGATGAAGGCCTTCGGGTCGTAAAGCTCTGTTGTTAGGGAAGAACAAGTGCTAGTTAAATAAGCTGGCACCTTGACGGTACCTAACCAGAAAGCCACGGCTAACTACGTGCCAGCAGCCGCGGTAATACGTAGGTGGCAAGCGTTGTCCGGAATTATTGGGCGTAAAGCGCGCGCAGGCGGTTTCTTAAGTCTGATGTGAAAGCCCCCGGCTCAACCGGGGAGGGTCATTGGAAACTGGGAAACTTGAGTGCAGAAGAGGAAAGTGGAATTCCAAGTGTAGCGGTGAAATGCGTAGAGATTTGGAGGAACACCAGTGGCGAAGGCGACTTTCTGGTCTGTAACTGACGCTGAGGCGCGAAAGCGTGGGGAGCAAACAGGATTAGATACCCTGGTAGTCCACGCTGTAAACGATGAGTGCTAAGTGTTAGAGGGTTTCCGCCCTTTAGTGCTGAAGTTAACGCATTAAGCACTCCGCCTGGGGAGTACGGTCGCAAGACTGAAACTCAAAGGAATTGACGGGGGCCCGCACAAGTGGTGGAGCATGTGGTTTAATTCGAAGCAACGCGAAGAACCTTACCAGGTCTTGACATCCTCTGACAACCCTAGAGATAGGGCGTTCCCTTCGGGGACAGAGTGACAGGTGGTGCATGGTTGTCGTCAGCTCGTGTCGTGAGATGTTGGGTTAAGTCCCGCAACGAGCGCAACCCTTGATCTTAGTTGCCAGCATTTAGTTGGGCACTCTAAGGTGACTGCCGGTGACAAACCGGAGGAAGGTGGGGATGACGTCAAATCATCATGCCCCTTATGACCTGGGCTACACACGTGCTACAATGGATAGTACAAAGGGTTGCAAGACCGCGAGGTGGAGCTAATCCCATAAAACTATTCTCAGTTCGGATTGTAGGCTGCAACTCGCCTACATGAAGCCGGAATCACTAGTAATCGCGGATCAGCATGCCGCGGTGAATACGTTCCCGGGCCTTGTACACACCGCCCGTCACACCACGAGAGTTTGTAACACCCGAAGTCGGTGGGGTAACCTTTTAGGGGCCAGCCGCCTAAGGTGGGACAGATGATTGGGGTGAAGTCGTAACAAGGTAGCCGTATCGGAAGGTGCGGCTGGATCACCTCCTTTCTATGGAGACATCATGAACCGTTGGTTCATGTATGAAAATGTTTCTTCATTGTTTTGTTTAGTTTTGAGAGTTCACTCTCAACTTTGTACCTTGAAAACTAGATAATGTCATTCATTAAACTGCGTAAGTTTAATATAATTAGTTTTAAAATTAGTTAAGTTAGAAAGGGCGCACGGTGGATGCCTTGGCACTAGGAGTCGATGAAGGACGGGACTAACACCGATATGCTTCGGGGAGCTGTAAGTAAGCTTTGATCCGGAGATTTCCGAATGGGGAAACCCACTACTCGTAATGGAGTAGTATCTTTACCTGAATACATAGGGTACTGAGGACAGACCCAGGGAACTGAAACATCTAAGTACCTGGAGGAATAGAAAGCAAAATGCGATTTCCTGAGTAGCGGCGAGCGAAACGGAAGATAGCCCAAACCAAGAGGCTTGCCTCTTGGGGTTGTAGGACACTCTATACGGAGTTACAAAGGAACGGGGTAAATGAAGCGACCTGGAAAGGTCCGTCAAAGAAGGTAAAAACCCTGTAGTTGAAATCTCGTTCCCTCTTGAGTGGATCCTGAGTACGGCGGAACACGTGAAATTCCGTCGGAATCTGGGAGGACCATCTCCCAAGGCTAAATACTACCTAGTGACCGATAGTGAACCAGTACCGTGAGGGAAAGGTGAAAAGCACCCCGGAAGGGGAGTGAAAGAGAACCTGAAACCGTGTGCTTACAAATAGTCAGAGCTCGTTAACGAGTGATGGCGTGCCTTTTGTAGAATGAACCGGCGAGTTACGATCCCGTGCAAGGTTAAGTTGAAGAGACGGAGCCGCAGCGAAAGCGAGTCTGAATAGGGCGATATAGTACGTGGTCGTAGACCCGAAACCGAGTGATCTACCCATGTCCAGGATGAAGTTCAGGTAACACTGAATGGAGGTCCGAACCCACGCACGTTGAAAAGTGCGGGGATGAGGTGTGGGTAGCGGAGAAATTCCAATCGAACTCGGAGATAGCTGGTTCTCCCCGAAATAGCTTTAGGGCTAGCCTTATGTGTTAGAGTCTTGGAGGTAGAGCACTGATTGGACTAGGGGCCCCCAACGGGTTACCGAATTCAGTCAAACTCCGAATGCCAATGACTTATCCATAGGAGTCAGACTACGAGTGATAAGATCCGTGGTCAAGAGGGAAACAGCCCAGACCGCCAGCTAAGGTCCCAAAGTATACGTTAAGTGGAAAAGGATGTGGAGTTGCTTAGACAACCAGGATGTTGGCTTAGAAGCAGCCACCATTTAAAGAGTGCGTAATAGCTCACTGGTCGAGTGACTCTGCGCCGAAAATGTAACGGGGCTAAACGTATCACCGAAGCTGCGGATTGATACCGTATGGTATCAGTGGTAGGGGAGCGTTCTAAGGGCGTTGAAGCTAGATCGTAAGGACTGGTGGAGCGCTTAGAAGTGAGAATGCCGGTATGAGTAGCGAAAGACGGGTGAGAATCCCGTCCACCGTATGCCTAAGGTTTCCTGGGGAAGGCTCGTCCTCCCAGGGTTAGTCAGGACCTAAGCCGAGGCCGAAAGGCGTAGGCGATGGACAACAGGTTGATATTCCTGTACCACCTCATTTCCGTTTGAGCGATGGAGGGACGCAGAAAGATAGGGTAAGCGCGCTGCTGGATATGCGCGTCCAAGCAATTAGGCTGATGTGTAGGCAAATCCGCACATCATAAGGCTGAGTTGTGATGGCGAGGGAAATATAGTACCGAAGTTCCTGATTCTACGCTGCCAAGAAAAGCTTCTAGCGAGGAAATAGGTGCCTGTACCGCAAACCGACACAGGTAGGCGAGGAGAGAATCCTAAGGTGAGCGAGAGAACTATGGTTAAGGAACTCGGCAAAATGACCCCGTAACTTCGGGAGAAGGGGTGCTCTTTTGGGTGTATGCCCGGGAGAGCCGCAGTGAAAAGGCCCAAGCGACTGTTTAGCAAAAACACAGGTCTCTGCGAAGCCGCAAGGCGAAGTATAGGGGCTGACGCCTGCCCGGTGCTGGAAGGTTAAGAGGAGGGGTTATCCCTTACGGGAGAAGCTCTGAATTGAAGCCCCAGTAAACGGCGGCCGTAACTATAACGGTCCTAAGGTAGCGAAATTCCTTGTCGGGTAAGTTCCGACCCGCACGAAAGGCGTAACGATTTGGGCACTGTCTCAACCATAGACTCGGTGAAATTATAGTACCTGTGAAGATGCAGGTTACCCGCGACAGGACGGAAAGACCCCGTGGAGCTTTACTGCAGCTTGATATTGAATTTTGGTACAGCTTGTACAGGATAGGTAGGAGCCTGTGAAGCCGGAGCGCTAGCTTCGGTGGAGGCGTCGGTGGGATACTACCCTGGCTGTATTGAAATTCTAACCTAGAGCCGTTATCCGGCTCGGAGACAGTGTCAGGTGGGCAGTTTGACTGGGGCGGTCGCCTCCTAAAGAGTAACGGAGGCGCCCAAAGGTTCCCTCAGAATGGTTGGAAATCATTCGAAGAGTGTAAAGGCATAAGGGAGCTTGACTGCGAGACCTACAAGTCGAGCAGGGACGAAAGTCGGGCTTAGTGATCCGGTGGTTCCGCATGGAAGGGCCATCGCTCAACGGATAAAAGCTACCCCGGGGATAACAGGCTTATCTCCCCCAAGAGTCCACATCGACGGGGAGGTTTGGCACCTCGATGTCGGCTCATCGCATCCTGGGGCTGTAGTCGGTCCCAAGGGTTGGGCTGTTCGCCCATTAAAGCGGTACGCGAGCTGGGTTCAGAACGTCGTGAGACAGTTCGGTCCCTATCCGTCGTGGGCGCAGGAAATTTGAGAGGAGCTGTCCTTAGTACGAGAGGACCGGGATGGACACACCGCTGGTGTACCAGTTGTTCTGCCAAGAGCATGGCTGGGTAGCTATGTGTGGAAGGGATAAGTGCTGAAAGCATCTAAGCATGAAGCCCCCCTCAAGATGAGATTTCCCATAGCGTTAAGCTAGTAAGACCCCTGAGAGACGATCAGGTTGATAGGTCAGAGGTGGAAGCATGGTGACATGTGGAGCTGACTGATACTAATCGGTCGAGGACTTAACTAACAAGTTTGATAATGACATTATCTAGTTTTGAGGGTACGAAGTACAACTCTATAAATCAGGTGATTATGGCAAAGAGGTCACACCCGTTCCCATACCGAACACGGCAGTTAAGCTCTTTTGCGTCGATGGTAGTTGGGGGTTTCCCCCTGTGAGAGTAGAACGTCGCCTGGTAACCAAAGCATCAGCTATTTAGCTGGTGCTTTTTTTATTTAGGTTCTTTTACAATATACTCCTTATGCAATAAGACAAAAGTTTAGTGTGATAATGTTTATCTAGGGATTGTTTATATTTGATAAAATATATAATGAACTTTCAATAAGCGAGGGAAAAGAAATGTTAATACATAAAATAGATCAAGAAATTTCGTTAAGAATGTTGAATATTGATGATGCAGAAGAATTTTTCAATTTAACAATTAATTCAAAGCCTTATTTAAAAGAATGGCTTGGTTGGTTAGACTATGTTGAGTGTATAGAAGATACTGCTCAAAACATTACTGCAAGACTTAAAGCATTTGCTGAAAATGGTGGTTATCCAAGATCATTCGCTATTATTTATAAAGATCATATAGCTGGCACAATCGGTTTTAATGACATAAATAAGACTAATAAAATTGGTACAATTGGTTATTGGTTAGGTGAAAACTTCCAAGGTAAAGGTATTATGTCAAAGGCATTTAAATCATTAATTGACTATGGATTTAAAGATCTTGCTCTAAATAAAATAGAAGTTAGTGTCGCTGTTGGAAATAAAAAAAGTAGAGCACTTCCTGAACGATTTGGATTCGTTGTAGAAGGGGAAATTAGACAAGCAGAGTGGTTGTATGATCATTATGTAGACCATGTTATTTATGGACTTCTATCTAACGAGTGGAAGAAATTATGTAACTAACGGCTAGTTTTACATCAAATGGATGTTATTACATAAGGTTGACAGACAATAAAATGAAGAGAAATACAAACATACGTGCATACCTCAGTCTATTTTCCATTTGAAATTGCGAGAGAACGACTTGGCGTACAACCGACGAGCATATATCGATAGGGTCAGAAAGGGAGATATGCAGTAAACAAAGAGACAAGTTGGGAATTATGAAACTGTTATCACCCTCTAGTAGAATTAATCATCGTCTGGTCAATTTCTTACGATGAAAATCTTGCTAACGATGAATTTTCTCCATACTTGATCAAATAACTCCATTTGTTCCTCAACCATCAAATTATGTTGTACCTTCCAAAACAAAAAGTTTAGAACCATTTTAAGCATGCTTTTTTTCCATGTACAAGGAAAGTTTCTATTTTATCTGTTAAAAATTCAAAAAGTAAACAATAATATTAATTCTGGGCAAACACCCTTATGAGTAAATCTACATAATTTAGATTGAATGGAGGGAATAAGATGAGAGGAAAAATACTCAATTATTATGCAGGGGGTAATACTGCAAAAGGGTTTTATAATCTCTATGACTCAGCTTTAGAGGATTTAGATAGACTGTTTATTTTAAAAGGTGGTCCTGGAACTGGGAAATCAACATTAATGAAAACCATTGGTGAAAAGATTGTAAATAAGGGGATCGATATTGAATATTTACATTGTTCTTCAGATACAAATTCAATTGATGGTTTAATTATCCCGAAATTTCAAGTAGGTATAGTGGATGGAACAGCACCCCATGTAATTGAGCCTAAAGCTCCAGGGGTTATTGAGGAATATGTGAACTTAGGTGTCGCTTGGGATTCTAAGAAATTATCTTTACACAAGGAAGCGATACTTTCATTAAATAGTGAGATTTCTAAAAAGTTTCAAACGGCGTATGATACGTTTGCTGCGTCTTTAAAGGCGCATGATGGGATTGAAGAAGTATATATTGCAAATATGGACTTTAAAGAAGCGAATAAACTAACTGATGAACTAATTGCGCTTTTCTATGGTAATGACAGCAACACTGAAAAAGATTCAAAAGTAAAACATAGATTTTTAGGTGCAGCAACACCAAGTGGTGCAGTTGATTATGTTCAAAATTTAACGGAAGAAATTGAAAAACGTTATTTTATAAAAGGAAGAGCTGGTTCAGGAAAATCGACGATGTTAAAAAAAATAGCAGCTGCAGGTGAAAAAAGAGGCTTTGATGTAGAGATTTATCATTGTGGATTTGATCCAAATAGTCTTGATATGGTAATAATCCCGGAAAAAGGCATTGCGATTTTTGATAGTACAGCACCACATGAATATTTTCCAGATCGTGAATCAGATGAAATTATTGATATGTATGAAAGATGTATTACACCAGGAACAGATGAGAAATACGCTCAAGAAATTGAAAGAACGACAAAGTCATATAAAGACAAAATGAAGGAAGCCATTTCTTATTTGGCGGAAGTTAAAGTGCTAAGAGATGAATTAGAGGCGATTTATATAGGGGCTATGGATTTTTCTATAGTTGATAAGATTCAATCTGAAATACTAGAAGAAATTGAAAGTATCATTAATAAATAAAATAATACTAATAAAGGTGTGGCCATTTTGGTACGCCTTTTTGTGATTCATTAATTCCGCACTACACGGCTAGCTAAAGTGCGGTATTTCATATAAAATCTCTGAAGTTTTAACAAAAGATCGGCTTTTTCGACAAAATAATTGGTTCTTCACGAAAAGTCAATAATTGAAATAGTGATTTTTCCATTCTATTATAGGGATAGATAGCATTAATTCTTTAGTGAAATAAAGCAGTTGAAGCGCGCTATTTTTATCAATTCATCCGATTTAGTAGTACAAATAAGAAATATACAGACATTTGTAATTTAATCCAAATAGTCTTCATAGAATAGAAAAAACAGTGTAAAACACGAACATTAAAATATTTTTTAATAAAAACATTCATATTTTATTGAAAAAAGAGTTATAAATTGATACTATAGAGATAGGAAATTTAGCAAACCTCATATAAGTTTGGGAATATGGCCCAAAAGTTTCTACCTAGTAACCTTAAATTACTGGACTATGAGGGGAAGTTAATCACACGTGTACGTTAGACTAGTATACGCCTAAGTAGATTATCTTTCTCACCATAGAGGGGATAATTCTATTTAGGCGTTTTTTGTTAGAAATTTATATAAAAAATAAAAATAGCGAATAAACTTGGGGGAAAAGCAGATGAAACCGGTAATTGGTGTCATTATGGGGAGTACAAGTGATTGGGAAACAATGCAACATGCTTGTGATGTGTTAGAAGAGTTAAATGTTAGCTATGAGAAACGAGTTGTTTCAGCACATCGTACACCAGATTTAATGTTTGAGTATGCAGAATCAGCTAGAGAACGTGGTATTAAGGTAATCATAGCAGGAGCTGGTGGAGCTGCTCACTTACCAGGAATGGTAGCAGCAAAGACAACACTTCCAGTAATTGGTGTACCAGTACAATCAAAAGCTTTAAATGGATTAGATTCATTATTATCAATTGTACAAATGCCAGGTGGAGTACCTGTTGCCACTGTAGCAATTGGTAAAGCTGGAGCAACAAATGCAGGCTTACTTGCAGCACAAATATTAAGCATCCAAGATCAAGAAGTTTATAAAGCGTTAGAAACGCGTCGCGAAAACACTACAAAACAAGTTTTAGAAAGTAGTGAATCATTATGAATAGCAAAGTTATCTTACCAGGGCAAACAATCGGCATTATTGGTGGAGGCCAACTTGGAAGAATGATGGCGCTTTCAGCAAAAGAAATGGGTTATAAAATTGCAGTTTTAGACCCGACTCCAAACTCGCCTTGTGGGCAAGTATCTGATATAGAGATTACAGCTGAGTATTCTAATATAGAAGCAATAAAACAGCTTGCGAATGTAAGTGATGTTATAACATATGAATTTGAAAATATTGATGTAAAAGCACTTGAGTATTTAGATGAACACTCATATTTACCTCAAGGTAGTGAGTTATTAAAGCTTACAAGAAATCGATTAACAGAAAAAACGGCGATTCAAAATTTAGGCATAAAGGTTGCACCATTTCGTCTAGTAGAAAACGAGGAGCAATTTACTGAAGCAGTCAATGCAATCGGATTACCAGCAGTTTTGAAAACAACAACTGGCGGTTATGATGGAAAAGGGCAGGTTGTTTTAAGATCTGAAGAAGACTTTGTTGATGGGTTAGAACTTGTTAAAAAACAACAATGTATTCTTGAAGGTTGGATTCCTTTTGAAAAAGAATTGTCAATTATTGTCGCAAGAAATAGTAATGGAGAGGTAAGTACGTTCCCAATAGCAGAGAATGTACACATTAATCAAATCCTCCATACTTCATCTGTACCAGCAAATACTTCAAAATTAGTAATCAAAACAGCTGAAAACTATGCTGAAAAGATTGCGAGTTCATTTCATCTTGTAGGTGTTTTAGCAATTGAGCTATTTGTAACGAAAGATGAGCAGGTTTACATTAATGAATTAGCTCCACGTCCACATAATACAGGACATTATACGATGGAAGCAGTAGAAACTTCACAGTTTAAGCAGCATATTCGAGCAGTATGTAATTTACCATTGGGCAATACAGTATTACTGAAACCAGTCGTAATGGTAAATATATTAGGTGAACATGTTGAAGAAGTCTTGAATGTAATGCAAAATGATAGTACATTAAATGTCCATCTTTATGGTAAAGAAGAAAGCAAAAAAGGCCGTAAAATGGGACATATTAATATAATGGCAGCATCAACAGAAGCAGCGATGCAAAAAGTAAATGAGTTAGGGATTTGGCAACAAAGCCCGATGGAGGTAAAAATATGATTGAACGTTATTCACGCCCAGAAATGGCAACAATTTGGACAGAAGAAAACAAATTTAAAGCTTGGTTAGAAGTTGAAATCTTAGCATGTGAAGCATGGGCTGAATTAGGAGATATTCCTAAAGAAGACGTAAAAGTGTTACGTGAAAAAGCTTCTTTCGATATAAACAGAATTTATGAAATTGAACAAGAAACACGCCACGACGTAGTTGCATTTACTCGTGCAGTTTCTGAAACATTAGGCGACGAACGTAAATGGGTACATTATGGTTTAACATCGACTGACGTAGTAGATACAGCACTTTCTTACTTACTACGCCAAGCAAATGCTATCCTATTAAATGATTTAGAGAATTTTATTGGAATCCTTGAAACAAAAGCAAAAGAACATAAATACACAGTTATGATGGGCCGTACTCACGGTGTACATGCAGAACCAACTACTTTTGGATTAAAGCTTGCATTATGGACTGAAGAAATGAAACGCAACTTAGAGCGCTTTAAGAACGCAATCGAAACAGTTCGAGTTGGTAAAATCTCAGGCGCTGTTGGAACATTTGCAAATACTCCTCCTTTTGTTGAAGAATATGTTTGTGAAAAATTAGGAATTCAAGCGGCACCAATTTCAACTCAAACATTACAACGTGATCGTCACGCACATTACATGGCAACATTATCTTTAATTGCAACATCAATTGAAAAGTTTGCAACTGAAGTTCGTGGATTACAAAAAAGTGAAACGCGTGAAGTTGAAGAATTCTTTGCAAAAGGTCAAAAAGGTTCTTCTGCAATGCCACATAAACGTAATCCAATTGGATCTGAAAATATGACAGGTTTAGCTCGTGTAATTAGAGGTCATATGGTTACAGCTTATGAAAATGTATCACTTTGGCATGAAAGAGATATCTCACATTCATCTGCAGAAAGAATCATTTTACCAGATGCAACAATACTTTTAAATTACATGTTAAATCGTTTTGGAAATATCGTTAAAAACCTTACAGTATTCCCTGAGAATATGAAACGTAATATGGATCGTACTTACGGATTAATTTATTCTCAACGTGTACTACTAGCTTTAATTGAAAAAGGTATGTCACGTGAAGAGGCATATGATACAGTTCAACCAAAAACGATGGAAGCATGGGAAACTCAAGTACAGTTTAAAGAGCTTGTAGAATCTGAAGGGAAAATTACTTCATTATTATCTCAAGAAGAGATTGATGATTGCTTCGACTATAATTACCACTTAAGTCAAGTTGATACAATTTTTGAACGCTTAGGATTAAATTAATAAATAAATTGTTTGGCTAAGTTTAGAGAAAAAGATTCTTAGCCAAACAATTCAAATAAAAGATAAAGCAAAAATTCTATTGGGTGTTTAAATGAGGATATGGGAGGCATTGTTAGCATGGTGGAGCAAGTAATGTTGTATGAGGGAAAAGCAAAAAGGATTTTCTCTACTGAGAATCCTGAAATTGTAAGAGTTGAGTACAAAAATTCAGCAACTGCATTTAACGGTGAAAAGAAAGCAGAAATTGCCGGTAAAGGCCGTTTGAATAATGCGATTACTAGTTTACTATTTTCAAAGTTATTGGAAGCAGGGATTGCATCTCATTTCGTTGAAAAAACATCAGAACTTGAACAACTTGTAAAACGAGTAACAATTGTACCAATTGAAGTAGTTGTTAGAAATATTGTTGCTGGTAGCTTATCGAAGCGTATGGGATTAGATGAAGGTGTTAAATTAGAAAAGCCAATCATCGAATTTTACTACAAACGTGACGATTTAGGTGATCCGATTATTAATGAAGATCATATTGCTGCACTTAAACTAGCAACAACTGAAGATCTTGAAACAATTAGAGATATTGCTTTCCGTGTTAACAATGTACTAGTAGAACTATTTAATGAATGCAATGTTCGATTAGTCGATTTTAAATTAGAATTTGGCAAATTAAATGATGGAACAATTTTGTTAGCAGATGAAATTTCACCAGATACTTGCCGATTATGGGATAAAGATACAAACGCAAAATTTGATAAAGATGTATTCCGTAGAGATTTAGGTAACTTAACAGATGGATACGAAGAAATTTTAAAACGCTTAGGGGGATTATCATGTTCAAAGTAAGAGTATTCGTTACATTAAGAGAAAGTGTTTTAGATCCACAAGGAATTGCAGTAAAAAACGCACTTCATAGCATGAATTTTAGCGAAGTTGAAGATGTTCGTATCGGTAAATATATGGAATTATTAATTGATAAAAATGTTGCAGATTTAGATACAACTGTTAAAGAAATGTGTGAAAAATTATTAGCAAACATCGTAATTGAAGATTACCGTTATGAGGTAGAGGAGGTAGTCGCACAGTGAAGTTTGCAGTAATTGTGTTCCCGGGCTCAAATTGTGATGTTGATATGTATCATGCAATCAAAGATGAGTTAGGCGAAGAAGTAGAATACGTATGGCATGATTTAACGAATTTAGATGAATTTGATGGTATTTTATTACCAGGTGGTTTCTCATATGGTGATTACTTACGCTCTGGTGCAATTGCAGGATTTGCAAACGTGATGGATGCTGTAAAGAAAGCTGCTGCTGAAGGTAAACCAGTATTTGGCGTATGTAATGGATTCCAAATTCTAACTGAAGCAGGACTACTACCAGGTACTCTTAGACGTAATGAGAAATTAAAGTTTATGTGTAAACAAGTTGAGTTAGTTGTTGAAAACAATGAATCAATGTTTACAACTGGATATGAAAAAGGTCAAGTAATTACAGTGCCAATTGCACATGGTGAAGGAAATTACTATTGTGATCAAGAAACTTATGAATCTCTTAAAGCTAATAATCAGATTATTTTCCGTTATCAAAATAATCCGAACGGTAGCTTAGATGATATTGCTGGAATCGTGAATGAAAAAGGAAATGTATTAGGAATGATGCCACACCCTGAGCGTGCAGTTGATGCATTATTAGGATCAGCAGACGGACTTCAACTATTTCGTTCGATTGTAAGAAACTGGAGGGAAAATCATGTCGTTACTTCTTGAGCCAAATCCAATTCAAATTGAAAATGATAGAATTTATACTACTATGGGCTTAACTGATGAAGAGTTTCAATTAGTTAAATCAATTATTGGTCGCAATCCGAACTATACAGAGCTTGGATTATTCTCAGTAATGTGGTCAGAGCATTGTAGTTATAAAAACTCAAAACCTTTATTACGTAAATTCCCAATCAGTGGTGAGCACGTTTTACAAGGACCAGGTGAAGGAGCGGGGATTGTTGATATTGGCGATGAGCAAGCTGTAGTTTTTAAAATCGAGAGCCATAATCACCCTTCTGCAATTGAACCATACCAAGGTGCTGCAACTGGTGTAGGTGGAATCATTCGTGATGTATTTTCAATGGGAGCACGCCCTGTAGCTCTTCTAAACTCTTTACGATTCGGTGAATTAGAAACGCCTAGAGTTAAATATTTATTTGAAGAAGTTGTTGCAGGTATTGCTGGATATGGAAACTGTATTGGTATTCCAACAGTAGGTGGCGAAATAAACTTCGATCCATGTTATGAAGGCAATCCTTTAGTAAATGCTATGTGCGTTGGATTAATCAACCATAAAGACATTAAAAAAGGTCAAGCACACGGTGCTGGAAACACAGTTATGTACGTAGGTGCTTCAACTGGTCGCGATGGCATTCATGGTGCAACATTTGCTTCTGAAGAATTATCTGATGCTTCAGATGAGAAACGTCCAGCTGTTCAAGTTGGCGATCCATTTATGGAGAAGTTATTACTTGAAGCATGTTTAGAAGTTGTTCAAAATGACGCTCTTGTTGGAATTCAAGATATGGGTGCAGCTGGATTAACATCTTCATCTGCTGAGATGGCTTCAAAAGCAGGAATGGGAATTGAGATGAATCTTGACTTAGTTCCACAACGTGAAGCTGGTATGACAGCATACGAAATGATGTTATCAGAATCTCAAGAACGTATGTTATTAGTAGTAGAAAAAGGTAGAGAGCAAGAGATCGTAGACTTATTTGAAAAGTATGATTTACATGCTGTATCTGTAGGAGTTGTTACAGATGATAAGATGCTTCGCTTACTTCATAAAGGAGAAGTTGTAGCTAATTTACCTGTAGATGCTCTTGCTGAAGAAGCGCCGGTATATCATAAACCATCTACTGAACCTGCATACTATGGCGAGTTCCAAGCGATGGAAAACTATATTCCTGAAATTAATGACTCAAAAGAAACGTTAAAACAATTACTATCTCAACCTACAATTGCAAGTAAAGAGTGGGTTTACGGTCAGTATGATTATATGGTTCGTACAAACACAGTAGTTGCTCCTGGTTCGGATGCTGCAGTTATTAGAATTCGCGATACAAAGAAAGCTCTAGCGATGACAACTGACTGTAATGCACGCTACTTATATCTAGATCCAGAAGTTGGCGGAAAAATTGCAGTAGCTGAAGCTGCACGTAATGTAATTTGTTCTGGTGCAAGACCACTTGCTATTACAGATTGCTTAAACTTCGGAAATCCTGAAAAACCTGAGATTTTCTGGCAGTTAGAAAAAGCAACTGACGGTATGAGTGAGGCATGTAATGTTCTAAGTACGCCTGTAATCGGTGGGAACGTATCATTATATAACGAAACAAATGGTGAAGCTGTTTACCCAACTCCTGTAGTTGGTATGGTAGGTCTAATTGAAGACGTTGAGCATATCACAACTCAAAACTTCAAAACTGCTGGCGATTTAATTTATGTAATCGGCGCGGCAGAAGCTGAGTTTGGTGGAAGTGAGCTTCAAAAATTATTAAATGGCAAAATCTTTGGTAAAGCACCAAGTATTGATTTAGCGATTGAATCTAGTCGTCAAGAGCAAATTCTTGCTGCAATTCAAGCTGGTGTAGTTGCTTCAGCACATGATTTATCTGAAGGTGGTTTAGCAGTTGCGATTGCAGAAAGCACATTTGGTCAATCAGAAGTTGGTGCAACGATTACAATCGAAGGAAATGAAGTTGTATCACTATTTAGTGAAACTCAATCACGTTTCTTACTTTCAGTTAAACCTGAGCACAAAGAACAATTCGAAGCATTAGTGGATGCTAAGTTAATCGGTACAGTTACAGAAGAAACATCAGTAACAGTTCGTAATGAAAAGAATGAAACAGTTCTTCATGCTTCAGTTGAGGAACTGAAACAAGCTTGGAAAGAGGCGATCCCATGCTTGCTGAAATAAAAGGATTAAACGAAGAGTGTGGAATATTTGGAATTTGGGGGCATATTGATGCTGCCCAAATCTCCTACTATGGTCTTCATAGCTTGCAACATAGAGGTCAAGAAGGTGCAGGAATTGTTGTAACTGATGGGAATAAGCTTGAAGGTGCAAAAGGACTTGGATTAATCACAGAAGTTTTCAGTAAAGGTCAATTAAACGATTTACACGGAAAAGCTGCTATTGGTCATGTTCGTTATGCAACTGCAGGTGGAGGGGGCTACGAAAATGTTCAGCCTCTATTATTCCAATCGCATACTGGAAGCATAGCTCTTGCTCATAATGGTAACTTAGTAAATGCTTCAAGATTACGTAAAGATTTAGAAATGCAAGGAAGCATTTTCCAAACAACATCTGATACTGAAGTACTTGCTCATTTAATTAAACGTAATGGTTCGGCTCCATTAAAAGACAGCATTAAAGCATCTTTAAATATGATTAAGGGAGCATTTGCTTACTTAGTTTTAACACAGGATGCAATGTATGTTGCACTAGATCCAAACGGCTTTAGACCATTAGCATTAGCTAAACTAGGCGATGCTTACGTTGTAGCTTCTGAGACATGTGCATTTGATGTAGTTGGAGCGAAATATATTCGTGACGTTAATCCAGGAGAGTTATTAATTATCTCTGATAATGGAATTGAGACTGATCAGTTTACTTCATCAGTTAATCATTCGATTTGTAGTATGGAGTATATTTACTTCTCTCGTCCAGATAGCAATATTGATAATATCAATGTTCATGCTGCACGTAAAAGCATGGGCCGCGTTTTAGCAAAAGAAGCTCCAGTAGAAGCAGACGTTGTAATTGGTGTACCTGATTCAAGTATTTCAGCAGCGGTTGGTTACGCTGAAGAGTCTGGCATTCCTTATGAGCTTGGATTAATTAAAAACCGTTATGTAGCTCGTACATTTATCCAACCTTCTCAAGAGCTTCGTGAACAAGGAGTTAAAATGAAACTCTCACCAGTTCGTTCAATTGTTGAAGGAAAACGTGTAGTAATGGTAGATGATTCAATTGTTCGTGGTACGACAAGCCGACGAATTGTACAAATGTTGCGTGATGCAGGAGCACTTGAAGTTCACGTTCGGATCGGTGCACCACCATTGAAAAACCCTTGTTATTACGGAATTGATACTTCTACTAGAGAAGAGTTAATTGCTGCAACTAATACAATAGAAGAAATATGCCAAGAAATTGGTGCAGATACATTAGAATTTATTAGTCTAGAAGGATTACTAAATGCTATTGGTAGAAATCATGAAGGTCCAAATAGAGGACAATGTACTGCTTGCTTTACAGGGCGTTATCCAACAGTAATCTATGATGAAAATGAATTAGTACATTCTCAGAATTAATATACAAAAATAGAGGCGGGTGATTACAGTCGCCGCCTCTTTTGATTTGAATTATTCATATGGAACGGAAGGGGAAATCATCACATGGCGAATGCATATAAACAAGCTGGAGTAGATATCGAAGCTGGCTATGAAGCAGTGAACAGAATGAAAAAACACGTTCAAAAAACAATGCGTCAAGAAGTTCTTGGTGGATTAGGAGGATTTGGAGGAATGTTTGATCTTTCTAAATTCAACTATAAAGAACCAGTTCTTGTATCAGGGACAGATGGAGTAGGAACAAAATTAAAATTAGCTTTCCAAATGGACCGTCACGATACGATTGGCATTGATGCAGTCGCGATGTGTGTGAATGATATTGTGGTTCAAGGAGCGGAGCCTTTATTTTTCCTAGATTATTTAGCAGTTGGTAAAGCTGTACCTGAACGAATTGAGCATATTGTTAAAGGTGTATCAGACGGTTGTATTCAAGCAGGTTGCTCTTTAATTGGAGGAGAAACAGCAGAAATGCCTGGTTTCTATCCAGAAGACGAATATGATATTGCTGGTTTTGCAGTAGGGATCGCTGACAAGTCAAAGCTTGTAACAGGATTAAGCATTAAAGAAGGAGATTTCTTATTAGGAATCTCATCAAATGGTATTCATAGTAATGGATATTCTCTAGTACGTAAGGTTTTATTAGAAAAAGGCGGCTTAGCACTTGATCAACACATTGATCAATTAGGTCATACATTAGGCGAAGAATTGCTACGCCCAACAAAAATTTATGTAAAACCGATCTTAAACGTTCTTAAAAAGACTGAAGTAAAAGGTATGGCACATATTACTGGTGGCGGATTTATTGAAAATATCCCTAGAATGTTACCAGAAGGAATCGGTGCTGAAATAGATTATGGTTCATGGCCAATCCAACCAATCTTTGATTTATTAGAAGAGATTGGTGAATTGAAACGTGAAGAAATGTTTAATATTTTCAATATGGGTATCGGTATGGTTTTAGCTGTTAGCGAAGAAAACCTACATGAGATTATTAATCTATTAGAAGAAGACGGAGAAAAAGTATTCATTATTGGTAGAACGACGTCAGGTGAAGGTGTTACCTTTGGTGGAGGTTCTCTGTAATGAAGAAGATTGCCGTATTTGCTTCAGGGAATGGCAGTAATTTTCAAGCAATTCTTGATGCAACTGTAAGCGGGGAATTGAATGCTGAAGTGAAATTACTTGTTTGCGATCGTCAAAATGCATATTGTATCGAACGAGCAAAACAAGCAAATATTCCTTCGTTTAACTTTACAGCGAAAGATTATGAATCAAAGGAGCAATATGAAGGTGAGATTATTGCCCATCTTAAAGAGTTAAATGTCGAATTTATCGTGTTAGCTGGCTATATGAGACTGATTGGGTCGACAATTTTAGACTCATTTCCTGGGAAAATCGTAAATATTCATCCTTCATTTCTACCATTATTTCCTGGAAAAGACGCAATCGGTCAAGCTCTCCTAGCTGGTGTCGAATCGACTGGTGTAACGGTTCATTATGTCGATGAAGGTATGGATACCGGGCCAATTATAGCGCAAGAGGAAATTCTTATTGAAAAGGGAGACTCTAAAGAGTCTCTTGAACAGAAGGTCCATAATGTCGAGCACGTTTTATATGTAAAAACATTAAATAAATTATTTAGTTAACTAGATTAAGATAAAGAGCATGAAATCGATTAGATAGGGGTATGTAGATCATGAAAAAACGAGCTTTAGTTAGCGTTTCAGATAAACAAGGGATTATTGAATTTGTAAGTGGATTAATTAAACATGACTTTGAAGTTATTTCAACAGGTGGAACGTTTAATTTATTAAAAGATGCTGGATTAAATGTAATTGGTATTTCAGAAGTTACTAACTTTCCAGAAATTATGGATGGTCGTGTAAAAACATTACATCCTTCAATTCATGGTGGGTTACTTGGTGTTCGTTCAAACGAAGAACATATGCGTCAAATGAATGAACTAGGTATTCAACCAATTGATTTAGTTTGTGTAAACTTATACCCATTTAAAGAAACAATCATGAAGCCTGATGTTACATTTGAAGATGCGATTGAAAATATCGATATCGGTGGTCCTACAATGCTTCGTTCAGCAGCTAAAAATCATGAGTTTGTATCTGTAGTAGTAGACCCGACAGATTATGAAGTAGTTTTAGCTGAGTTAGCTGATAATAATACAGTTTCTATTGAAACGAATCGCAGATTAGCTGCTAAAGTTTTCCGTCACACTGCAGCTTATGACTCATTAATTTCTAATTATTTAACAGAGCAAGTAGGGGAAGAAAATCCTGAAAGCTATACAGTTACTTATGAATCAAAACAATCTTTACGCTATGGTGAAAATCCTCACCAAAAAGCTACATTCTATCGTTCACCTATGCCAACAGCTTCATCAATTGCTTATGCTGAACAATTACATGGTAAAGAGCTTTCTTATAATAATATTAACGATGCAAATGAAGCATTAAATATCGTACGTGAGTTTTCAAATCCTGCAGTTGTTGCTGTTAAACATATGAACCCTTGCGGAGTTGGTGAAGGAACTACAGTTGAAGAAGCTTATGATCGTGCTTATACTGCAGATCCAGTTTCTATATTTGGTGGAATTATCGCAACAAACCGTGAAGTTGATGCTGCTACAGCTAAGAAAATGCATGAACTATTCCTAGAAATTATTATTGCTCCTTCATTTAGTGAAGAGGCGATTGAAATTCTAACTAGCAAAAAGAATTTACGTTTATTAACAGTAGACTTAGATACTAAACCAACATTTGCACCTAAATTAACAACAGTACATGGTGGTTTATTACGTCAAGATATGGATACATTTGGTTTAGATGAGGCAACTATTACAATCCCTACAAAACGTCAACCAACTGAAGAAGAGTGGGAGAATTTAAAATTAGGATGGAAAGTTGTAAAGCATGTTAAATCAAATGCGATTGTTTTAGCAAAAGACCATATGACAGTTGGAGTTGGCGCAGGTCAAATGAACCGTGTTGGGGCTGCTAAAATTGCAATTGAGCAAGCTGGTGAAAAATCAAATGGTGCTGCATTAGCTTCAGATGCATTTTTCCCAATGAATGATACTGTAGAAGCAGCGGCTAAAGCTGGAATTACAGCAATTATTCAACCAGGTGGATCGATCAAGGACGAAGATTCAATTAAAAAAGCTGATGAATATGGAATTGCAATGGTCTTTACAGGGGTTCGTCACTTTAAACATTAAGAAATAAGGAGATGACAAGATGAAAGTATTAGTCATTGGTCGCGGAGGCCGTGAGCATACAATTGCTTGGAAAGTAAATCAATCGGAGAATGTAACGGATGTATTTGTTGCTCCAGGAAACGATGGAATGATTGATGTTGCAACACTTGTCAATATTGATGAAAGTGACAATGAAGCACTTATTGCATTTGCAAAAAAAGAAGAAATTGATTTAACAATCGTTGGTCCGGAAGTCCCTTTAATGAACGGAATTGTAAATGAATTTCGAGCTGCTAACTTAAAAGTATTTGGTCCAACTAAGGAAGCGGCAATTATTGAAGGAAGTAAAAGCTTTACAAAGGATTTAATGAAGAAATACGCTATTCCAACAGCGGCATATGAAACGTTTACGAACTATGAAGAAGCGAAAGCATATGTTGAAAAGATTGGTGCGCCAATCGTTATAAAAGCTGATGGATTGGCAGCGGGTAAAGGCGTAGTAGTTGCAATGACGATTGAAGAAGCGATTGTAAGTCTTCACGATATGCTACTTGATGAAAAGTATGGCGATGCAAGTGCTTCTGTAGTTATTGAAGAATTTTTAGAGGGCGAAGAGTTCTCATTAATGTCTTTCGTAAATGGAAATAAGGTTTACCCTATGGTAATCGCGCAGGACCATAAACGTGCTTATGACGGAGATAAAGGTCCTAACACAGGTGGTATGGGGGCTTATTCACCAGTACCTCAAATCCCTGAATCGATTGTTGAGCAATCATTAAATGAAATAGTGTTACCAGTTGCAGAAGCAATGATTTCTGAAGGAAGACACTTTACTGGTATCCTGTATGCAGGTTTAATGTTAACAAGCCAAGGACCTAAAGTAATCGAATTTAATGCACGATTTGGTGACCCAGAGACTGAAGTTGTATTACCTCGTTTAGAGAGTGATTTAGCTGAAGTAATGTTAGCAATTTTAAACGAAGAAGAGATCCAATTAGAATGGTCAAAAGAAGCTGTTGTTGGAGTTGTACTTGCTGCAAATGGATATCCAGAAGTTCCTGAAAAAGGCACTGTCATCAATGGATTAAAAAATGTAACTGATGAGACAATGGTTTTCCACGCAGGTACAAAGCTTGAAAATAATGAATTCGTAACAAATGGTGGAAGAGTACTAATTATTGCACATAAAGGCAGCTCAATAAATGAAGCTTGCGAAAATGTGTATAAACAAATTGACACGATTCAATCAACTGGTTTATTTTATCGCCATGATATTGGGCATAAAGCAATTAAAGTTAATAGTTAATTAGAAAGGGTCGTCAGTTTTGACGACTCTTTTTGACTGCCCACCAAGTGGTCACTTTTTTTGCGGAAATGCGAACAAGTTGTGTCTTTTGTTTGTAAAGTTGTGAACTTGGTTCATAAAGCAGTGATTTTCGTGCATAAGTTTGGTTGGAGCCGATTATTGTACAATCTACATCCTAAATTCAATATCGATAACTACAAATACTTTCTTATCTGATCAATCTAGTGCTTACTTTGCTAGTAATTTGGACAAACACAATAGCAATTCAAGAAAACAAAAAACCCGCTAGGAATGTTACCTTTCCTCGCGGATTTTTACAAATTTTGAGATAACCTATTTTTTTTCTAAAATAAGAACTAATGTTCTGTTTTGTCTATACAATCAACCATAGATTTGATAAACTACTTTTATGAAGGTTGAATGCAGTCTTCGAATGAATCTTCCTCGTCGTGTTTTTCTGCCATAATCATACATTTTTTGCCGAGTGCAGTCATTGGGCAAAAACGTAAAATTCCTTCAGCAACTTTCATGGCACCAACTATTATCAAAATGATGACAGAATTACTACATCTTCTGCGTGTGAGCTTTGCTGTGCCATAAGCTAAAATTGTTAGGCCAGCAGTTATACGTATGAGTGCGTTTATAGTGCTAATATTTGGTCTCAACAGTAACTCCCCTTATAATAAGTATCAGTGACTAAATCACTCTTTACCATTTTTCCCTTAAAATGTTGCAATATCATAGGAAACAATTAGCAGTAATGACTTATGTTGGGGATGAAGGGTTACTTTTCCTTTTTAATAAGATACAATACATTTATATTTTTGATAAAAATTAATTTATATATAGAGCTAAACTTAGGTTAAAAAACAATTCCGGAGGACAAAATGTACGATTATTCACAATGGAATCACATATTTAAATTAGATCCAAATAAAGGCATCTCAGACGACGACTTAGAAAAGATTTGTGAGTCAGGAACGGATGCAATATTAGTTGGAGGTACTGACGACGTAACGTTAGATGATACATTATCATTATTAGTCAGAATTAGACGTTATGCGGTGCCTTGTATTTTAGAAGTTTCAAATCTTGAGGCAGTCACGCCAGGTTATGATTTTTACTTTATCCCGACTGTTTTGAATAGTAATGACCCGAAATGGATTGTTGGGATGCATCAACAAGCAATGAAAGAATTTGCTCATTTAGTTCATGCCGAAGAACTTGTGATGGAAGGTTATTGTATTTTAAATGAAGACTGTAAGGCCGCTAAGCTTACAAGTGCAGTGACGGATTTATCGGTAGAAGATGTTGTGGCATATGCAGAAGTTTCTGAGCAATTATTAAAATTACCAATATTTTATTTAGAATATAGTGGGACTTACGGTTCTGTAGAGGTTGTAAAAGAAGTATCAAACGTATTAAATAATACGAAACTATTCTACGGTGGAGGAATTTCTTCAACCGAGCAAGCGACAGAGATGAAACAATACGCAGATACAATTGTTGTTGGGAACATTATATATGAAAACTTACAAGAGGCTTTATTAACTGTAAAAGCTGCGAAAGAAGGAGCGACAAAGTAATGAAAACAGCAGAAGAATTATTGCAAGGCTTAAATCCAATGCAAAAAGAGGCCGTAAAGACGGTGGATGGTCCTTTATTAATTATGGCCGGTGCAGGCTCAGGTAAAACGCGAGTACTAACGCATCGTATTGCATATTTGCTAGGTGAAAAAGGCGTCGCTCCTTGGAATATACTAGCAATTACATTTACGAACAAAGCAGCAAGAGAGATGCAAGAGCGTGTATTTAACCTAGTTGGAAAAAACGCAGAAGACATTTGGATTTCAACATTCCACTCAATGTGTGTACGAATTCTACGTCGAGATATTGATCGAATCGGTTTTAATAGAAGCTTTTCGATTTTAGACACAACAGACCAATTAACAGTAATAAAAAACATTCTTAAAGAGAAGAACTTAGATTCAAAGAAATTTGAACCTCGTAGCATTTTAGGCTCCATAAGCAGTGCGAAAAATGAATTACAAACAGCTGCTGAGTATTCAAAAAATGCTTTTACTCCTTTTGAAAAAATCGTTGGAGAAATTTATACATCTTATCAAGATCGACTACGAAAAAATCATTCGTTAGACTTCGATGACTTAATTATGATGACAATTAATTTATTTGAACGAGTTCCTGAAGTATTGCAATATTATCAAAGAAAGTTTCAATATATCCATGTGGATGAGTATCAAGATACAAACCATGCTCAATATAAAATTGTAAAAATGCTTGCTGAGCAATTTAAAAATATATGTGTAGTTGGTGATTCAGACCAATCTATTTATCGTTGGCGTGGGGCGGATATTTCTAATATCCTTTCATTCGAAAAGGATTACGAAAAAGCGCAAGTCATTCTTTTAGAACAAAATTATCGTTCGACTCAAACGATTCTTGATGCAGCGAACGCGGTTATTACGAATAACTCAAATCGTAAAGCGAAAAAACTTTGGACAGAAAATGGACAAGGAAATCCAATTCATTATTTTAGAGCTGCCTCTGAACAAGATGAAGGATATTTCGTAGCCGGGAAACTAGCACAATGGAAAAAAGAAGGAATTCAACAATATAGTGATTGTGCAATTCTTTATCGCACGAATGCTCAATCACGTGCAATGGAGGAAGTTTTAGTTAAATCTAATATTCCTTACAAAATGGTCGGCGGAGTTAAGTTCTATGATCGTAAAGAGATTAAGGATATACTTGCTTACTTAAGATTCATTGCAAATCCAAATGATGAGATTAGTTTTTCCCGAGTTATTAATGTGCCAAAACGCGGTGTAGGTGCGGCATCTGTTGATAAAATTATTAACTATAGCATCATGAATGACTTATCTTTATCTGATACTTTAGAGCAAATCGATTTCGTTGGTTTAAGTGGTAAAATTACGAAAGCTACTGGAGATTTCCACACGATGACGAAAAACTGGCAACAAATGCTAGATTATTTATCAGTAACAGAACTAGTTGAAGAAGTTCTTGATAAAACTGGCTATATCCAAATGTTAAAAGATGAAAATACAATAGAATCTGCTTCAAGAATTGAAAATATTGAAGAGTTTTTAACAGTTACAAATGCTTTTGAAGAAAGCAGTGAAGATAAAAGTCTTGTTTCATTCTTAACTGATTTAGCGCTTGTTTCAGATATTGATCAAGCCGATAAGGATGAGTCGCAAGCCGACGAAGTTATACTAATGACACTTCATTCAGCTAAGGGATTAGAGTTCCCAGTAGTCTTTTTAATAGGTCTGGAAGAAGGGATTTTCCCACATAGCCGTTCTTTAATGGATGAAGAAGAGATGGAAGAAGAAAGAAGATTAGCGTACGTAGGTATAACACGTGCGGAAAAGAATTTATATATTACAAATGCACAAACACGTACACTTTATGGTCGCACTAGTGTAAACCAAGAATCTCGTTTTATTAATGAAATACCTGAAGAATTATTAGATCGTGCAAATAAGAAGGTTGTTAATGAAAGACGAGCTGTTTCAAGACCTGCAGTAGCAATGAAAACAACTGGTGGCGAGTCACTAGGTTGGAGAGTTGGAGATAAAGCTTCTCATGGTAAATGGGGAATTGGTACAGTTGTAAGTGTAAAAGGAGAAGGCGAAGCAATGGAATTGGATATTGCTTTCCCAAGCCCAGTTGGTATAAAGCGTTTATTAGCAAAATTTGCTCCAATTACGAAAGCATAGAAGGGATGGTAGCTCATGGATCAAAAAATCATTGATAAAGTTGAGGAACTAAGAACAAAATTAAATCAATACAACTATGAGTATTACGTATTAGATCAGCCTTCAGTGCCAGATGCCGAATATGACTTAGTATTACATGAATTAATCGGATTAGAGGAACAATATCCTGAAATTTTAACGCCGGATTCTCCTTCTCAACGTGTTGGTGGACAGGCAATTGATCTATTTGAAAAAGTCGTTCATAGTCATCCAATGTTAAGCTTAGGTAATGCGTTTAATGAAGGTGATTTAAAGGATTTCGATCAAAGAATTAGACAGGATACACAAATAGTATCTTATGTTTGTGAATTGAAAATAGATGGTTTAGCAGTTTCATTACAATATGAAAATGGATTGTTTGTTAAAGGTGCAACTCGTGGAGACGGTACAGTAGGAGAAGATATTACTCATAACTTAAAGACGATTAAAGCCATTCCATTAAGACTTTCTGAACCTATCACAATCGAAGCTCGTGGTGAGGCATTCATGCCAAAAGCTAGCTTTGAAAAGGTAAATGAATTACGTGAGAAAAATGGAGAAGAATTATTTGCTAATCCTAGAAATGCAGCGGCAGGTTCACTTCGCCAGTTAGATCCTAAAATTGTTGCAAAGAGGGATTTATCATTTTTTGTTTACGGATTTCCTACGGCAGCAGAATTTTCAATTGAAAAACACAGTGAAGCATTAGATTATTTACAAAAGCTAGGATTTAAAACTAATACATTCCGTAAAACTTGTCATACAATTGATGAAGTAATTGAATATGTTGAGGAATGGAAAGAAAAACGTCCATCATTACCTTATGAAATAGATGGAATCGTTATAAAAGTGGATGAATATAGTACCCAGAATAAATTAGGATCAACGGCTAAAGTGCCGAGATGGGCTATTGCATTCAAGTTCCCAGCTGAAGAGGTAGTTACAAAGTTAGTAGATATCGAATTAAGTGTAGGGCGTACAGGAGTAGTAACACCAACTGCTATATTAGAGCCAGTTCGAGTTGCAGGTACGGTCGTTAAGCGCGCATCGCTCCATAATGAAGATTTAATTAAGGAAAAAGACATTCGAATTGGCGACACAGTTGTTATTCGTAAGGCGGGAGACATTATTCCAGAAGTAGTAAATGTGTTATTAGATCGCCGTACTGGTGATGAGCAGCCTTTTGAAATGCCAACTCACTGTCCTTCATGTGATCATGACTTAATAAGGGTGCCAGGTGAAGTTGCACTGCGTTGTGTAAACCCGTTTTGCCCGTCTCAGATTCGTGAAGGATTAATTCATTTTGCGTCTCGAGATGCTATGAATATTGAAGGTTTAGGAGAGCGAGTAGTCGCTCAATTATTCGATGCAAACTTAATTAAAACTTTTACAGATCTTTATCTTCTTACAAAAGAACAGTTATTGGCATTGGAACGATTTGGAGAAAAGTCAGCGGATAAATTAGTATCTGCAATACAAACTTCAAAAGACAATTCACTTGAAAAACTATTGTTCGGATTAGGGATTCGCCATGTTGGAGCTAAGGCAGCAAAAACGTTGGCTCAGCATTTCCAAACAATCGATCATATTATGGAAGCCTCAGTTGAAGAATTAACAGGAATTAATGAAATTGGTTCAAAGATGGCACAGTCAATTAGTGATTATTTTTCACAAGACGAAGTAAAAGAACTAATTTCAACATTTAAATCTGTTGGCGTAAATACTGAATATAAAGGAATTCAAGTAGAAAATATTAATATGGATTCTCTTTTTGCTGGTAAAACAGTAGTATTAACTGGTAAGCTAGAACAGATGACTAGAAGTGAAGCTAAAAAGCAATTAGAAGCACTTGGTGCAAAAGTTGCTGGAAGTGTTAGTAAGAGCACTGATTTAGTTATTGCGGGTGAGGCAGCTGGTTCGAAATTAGATGCTGCTCGTAAATTAAATATCGAGGTTTGGGATGAAGAGAGAATGATTAAAGAGCTTCAACCACAATAAACCTTTCAATCAACTAGAGAGCGGACAGTTAAGATTAGTTCGTTCACTTATTAAATAGAAGGTGTGAGTTAGATGAAGAAACGTATAGGAATGCTCCTATGTTGTTTTACGCTCATCTTATCTGGCTGTTCATTAACGATCAAGAATGAAGATAAGGTTGTACAAGAAAACAATAATAAAAAAGGGGAAGATGCGATTATACCCCGATATTCAATTTCAAATGATTACTACAAGACAATACTTCCGTTTAAACCTAGTACAACAAGAGGTGCTGTCGTTGCAAATATCGATAATAGATTAGATATTAATGAATTTGAATTAGGTTTAATGCGACTTGTACAAGAGCAGTATTCAACAAAAGATTACTTGTATCAAGAAGGTCAATTATTAAGTAAAGAAACAGTGGTATCTTGGTTGAATAGGAAGTATACTCCTGCTCAATTTAAAGAAAAGCAAAATGCACTTAAAGCTGCAAATTTAAACCCAAAATCGATTACGAATGACGGATTGAATCCGATTCAAAACGATTCTAAAAATTTAAGTGCAGATCAAAAAGCTCAGCAATCTCCAATCTATTTAAATCATATTTTAGAGCAGGATTATCTAAAAAAAGATGGAAAAGAAGTTAAAGTTGAAGGAATAGCAATTGGTTTAGCGATGAACTCTGTCTATTACTATCAAGAAGAGCATGGCTACCCAAGAGAACTTAAAATTTCACAAGAAGATATGTTAAAGCAAGGAAAAGCAATCGCTCAAGAAATTTTAACTCGAGTTCGCAAAATGGATGCATTTAAAAATATTCCAATTACATTTGCTATTTACCGCCAGCAAAGTCAATCTTCCGTTGTACCAGGGAATTACGTTGCAATGACTTCAGTCTCAGGAAATGACTTCTCGATTAGCAATTGGGATAAAATTAATGAAAAATATTATTTATTCCCATCAGCTGCTGCAACTGCAGATTATCGTGATGATGCAATGAAAATGGTCAACTTTAAATCAGATATAGAAAATTATTTTCCAAATTATACGGGTGTAGTAGGCACTGGATTTTATAAGGATAATGAATTAATACAACTAAAAATTGATATACCTATGCAATTCTATGGTAAGGCAGAAGTCATAGCTTTTACACAATATGTAGCAGGACTTATGATGGACCATTTCCCTTCATACTTAAAGGTTGAGACGAATATATTCTCATCTAATGGACAGGAAGCTCTCATTGTAAAAGATGTAGATGCGAAGGAACCTAGTGTGCATATTTATGATTAAAGGAAGAGAACTACTCTTCCTTTTTTTCTATTTATGGGAAGAATCTGTAAGCGTTTCATGTTTGAAGAATATATAGGAATAATGTATTATGTAATTGTGAGTTTTTTATTCAGTAGTTATTCTACTAGCAATTGACTGAAAAATTTGATATAAAAACGTTTACAGTTATTGCTATTTTTAATTTAAAGGGGGATTTATTCAATGGTTATACCTTACAAACATGAGCCATTTACTAATTTTGGCCTAGAGGAAAATCAAGAACAATACAAACAAGGATTAGCAACAGTTTCATCTTACTTAGGTGAAAAATATCCGCTAATCATTGGTGGAGAGCGTATCTTTACAGAAGAACAAATCGTATCTGTAAATCCTTCAAATCATAAAGAAGTAATCGGTTCTGTATCTAAAGCAAGCCGCGACCTAGCTGAAAAAGCTATGCAAATTGCTGATACAACATTTAATACATGGAAAAAAGTTAAACCTGAAGTTCGTGCTGA
This sequence comes from Arthrobacter citreus, assembly GCA_013200995.1. GTDB lineage: Bacteria > Bacillota > Bacilli > Bacillales > Bacillaceae_G > Gottfriedia. Next base: position 4,120,231 of record CP053688.1, read on the forward strand.
CATTTTATTCCGTGCGGCTGCAATTATTCGCCGTCGTAAACACGAATTCTCAGCTTTATTAACAAAAGAAGCTGGTAAGCCTTGGAACGAAGCAGATGCTGATACAGCTGAAGCGATCGATTTCTTAGAATTCTACGCTCGTCAAATGTTACAATTAAAAGACGGAATTCCTGTTGAAAGCCGTCCTGGTGAATATAACCGTTTCAACTACATTCCATTAGGAGTTGGTGTTGTAATCTCTCCTTGGAACTTCCCGTTTGCAATCATGGCTGGAACAACTGTAGCTGCTGTAGTAACAGGTAACACTGTTCTATTAAAACCAGCAAGTACAACTCCAGTAGTTGCTTACAAATTCTTAGAAGTATTAGAAGAAGCTGGATTACCAGCAGGCGTTGTAAACTTCGTACCAGGAAGTGGTGCTGAAGTTGGTGACTATTTAGTAGATCACCCACGTACTCGTTTCATCAGCTTCACTGGTTCTAAAGAAGTTGGTATCCGTATTTATGAGCGTGCTGCAAAAGTTAACCCAGGTCAAATCTGGTTAAAACGTGTTATCGCTGAAATGGGCGGAAAAGATACAATGGTAGTTGATAAAGAAGCTGATTTAGAATTAGCTGCTAAATCAATCGTTTCATCTGCATTCGGTTTCTCTGGTCAAAAATGTTCAGCTTGTTCTCGTGCAGTAATTCACCAAGATGTGTATGATCAAGTTCTTGCTCGTGCAATCGAATTAACAAACGAATTAACACTTGGAAACCCAGAAGATCGTACAAATTACATGGGTCCAGTTAATGACCAAGCTGCTTTCAACAAAGTAATGAGCTACGTACAAATCGGACGTGAAGAAGGCCGTGTAGTAACAGGTGGAGAAGGAGACGATTCTACTGGTTGGTTCATCAAACCAACAATCGTTGCTGACGTTGCTGAAGATGCACGTTTAATGAAAGAAGAAATCTTTGGACCAGTTGTAGCATTCTGTAAAGCTAACGACTTTGATCACGCTTTAGAAATTGCTAACAACACAGAATACGGTTTAACAGGTGCTGTTATTTCTAACAACCGTGCAAACATCGAAAAAGCACGCGAAGATTTCCACGCTGGTAACTTATACTTCAACCGTGGATGTACAGGTGCGATCGTTGGTTACCAACCATTTGGTGGATTCAACATGTCAGGTACTGACTCTAAAGCAGGCGGACCAGACTACTTAGTTCTTCACATGCAAGGTAAAACAACTTCAGAAATGCTTTAATAGATAAGATTAAGCTTGTTTTATAGACATGCTTTATTAGAAGAAACCCACAAGGAAATTAATTTTCTTTGTGGGTTTCTTTATGTTCTTTTTATATCAGTCATTAATCAAAAAACTTAGGTTAAATAATTCTTGTCCATAGTATGTTTAAATATGGAATATTTTTCAAAACATTCTGTTGTTCAGTAGTAAATATAATCAAGCCATTAGTATAATGGGTGAAAGGAATTTAATAAAAGTAAGATTAGAGGACTTTGAATAGGAATCCTAAAAATGAATTCTTTAAATTCTACGACTTTATTATGTTAATTTTAATTTTTTAGACTTATAATTACGCGATCATTATTTTTTTAATAATTAAATGTGAAGTGATTCACATATAAGTTTTTTTATAAAATGGGAGAAGGGCGTAAAACTTAATTTCCAACTAAGCCCTTCTTCTTATTATTATGCTATAATTTTAAATAGACTTTTAGTGAACAGAGAGAAGGGATACCATGCAAATTTTACAGAAAATTATTCAATTAGTAGATTCAATTCCTTTAGGGAGTCGAGATGATTGGGACTCTTATTTTTTAGGACAAGCATTTATAACTTCTCTTCGTTCAACTTGTGGAAGTAGAAGAGTCGGAGCAGTTATTGTAAGTGATAATAGAATCATTGCTTCTGGGTATAATGGATATCCAAAGGGAGCTAAGCATTGCATTGATGGTGGATGCCCACGCTTTGCTGCTCGTCAAGAAGGTATATTAGATAGTGGTAAATACTCAGATGATTATCCATGTGATGCTTTCCATGCTGAAGAAAACGCAATTTATCAATTAGTACAATCGGGAATTCAAAAAACGAAAGGTGACAATTGGACGATTTATTGTACAACTGCGCCGTGTAGGGCTTGCGCGAAAATGATCAATGGAGCGGGTATTACTAGGGTTGTTTATAATGTAGGTTATCCGGATGATTATTCGATTGAGTATTTTAAAAAATATGGAGTTGAATTAACAAGAATTCCTACTGAATAATAGAAGATTCAATTTTAAACAAACGTTTGATTTATTTTATATTGAAATGGTTAGTATGATTTAATAGTTTCAGTGTATAAAAATATTTGATTTCAGACTGATTGAAGATGTTTGTCTTTCGAAATAGAGTGTCGGACGGGGAGCAGAGTGATTTTAGAGGTATTGAACATTGCTTATTCCGGCGAAACTAAGGAGAAAGCGAGCGTTTTTTTGCGAGTCTGAAATTTTTTTAATTATTTTAGTTGGATTTAAGTGGAATGTTGCCCGACACATGGGAAATTTGGTATTATCAGTATATTGTATGTTGTGCGAATAATATGGAGGTGCATATAAATGTCAAAAATTACAATGGAGCAAGTTAAGCACGTTGCTCATTTAGCGCGTTTAGCGGTGACAGAGGAAGAAGCAGAGAAGTTTTCAAAACAGCTTGGGGCAATTTTAGATTTTGCTGAGCAGTTAGGTGAACTTGATACAACAAATGTGAAACCAACTACACATGTTCTAAAAATGCGTAATGTATTACGTAAAGATGAGCCAAGTACAGGTTTACCAATTGAAGAGGTATTGAAAAATGCACCAGACCACAAAGATGGACAAGTTAAAGTTCCGTCAATATTGGATTAAGGGGGGAAATTAGAATGTCATTATTTGAATATACAGTTTCAGAATTACATAGCAAATTAAAAACAAAAGAGATTAAAGTAGAAGAATTAGTAAATGAATCTTATGAGCGAATCTCTGCAGTAGATGGCGAAGTAAAATCATTTTTAACATTAAATGAAGAACAAGCGCGTCTTCAGGCGAAAGCTCATGATGAAAAACCTTGGGATGAGTCTCGTGGAATTCTTGCTGGTATGCCTATTGGTGTAAAAGATAATATTGTTACGAAAGGTCTTCGTACTACTTGTGCGAGTAAAATCCTTGAGAACTTCAATCCAATTTATGATGCGGCAGTTGTAACGAAATTAGCAAAAGCTGAAAGCATCACAATCGGAAAATTAAATATGGATGAATTTGCAATGGGTTCATCAAATGAAAATTCTGCATTCGGTGGCACTCGTAACCCTTGGAATACGGATTATGTTCCAGGAGGAAGTAGTGGTGGTTCTGCAGCTTCAGTTGCTGCTGGAGAAGTATTATTCTCTTTAGGTTCTGATACAGGTGGTTCAATTCGTCAACCAGCTTCATTCTGTGGTGTTGTTGGTTTAAAACCTACATATGGTCGTGTATCTCGTTCTGGATTAGTAGCATTTGCTTCTTCATTAGATCAAATTGGACCAATCACTAGAAACGTAGAAGATAATGCTTTATTATTACAAGCTATTTCTGGACTAGATGCAAGTGACTCAACTTCAGCAAATGTAGAGGTTCCTTCATTTGTTCAAAGCTTAACAGGTGATGTAAAAGGTCTTCGAATTGCTGTACCTAAAGAATATTTAGGTGAAGGAGTAGGAGAAGAAGCTCGTGCATCTGTAATGGCTGCTTTAAACCTATTAGAAAGCTTAGGCGCAACTTGGGAAGAGGTTTCATTACCACATTCTAAATATGCATTAGCTACATATTACTTAATTTCTTCATCAGAAGCATCTGCTAACTTAGCTCGTTTTGACGGTATTCGTTACGGTCACCGTGCAGCGGATGTAGAGAACTTAATTGATCTTTATAAGAAAACAAGAGCTGAAGGCTTTGGTGATGAAGTGAAACGTCGTATCATGTTAGGTACTTATGCATTAAGTTCTGGTTACTATGATGCTTATTATAAAAAAGCTCAACAAGTACGTACATTAATCAAAGAAGATTTCGAGAAAGTATTTGAAAACTATGATGTTATTATTGGCCCAACTACGCCAACTCCTGCATTTAAAGTAGGCGAAAAAGTAAGTGATCCAATGACAATGTACGCAAATGATATTTTAACAATTCCGATTAACTTAGCTGGTGTTCCTGCTATTTCTGTTCCTTGTGGTTTCCATAATGGTTTACCATTAGGATTACAAATTATCGGTAAACATTTTGATGAGTCTACGATTTACAAAGTTGCTCATGCATATGAGCAAGCAACAGACTTTACAAAACAAAGACCACAACTATAAGGAGGCGCGGGAAAGATGAATTTTGAAACGATAATCGGTTTAGAAGTGCACGTAGAATTAAAAACAAAATCAAAAATCTTCTCACCAAGCCCTAATGCGTTTGGTGCAGATCCAAATACAAACACTGGTGTAATCGACTTAGGATACCCTGGTGTGTTACCAGTATTAAATGAAGAAGCAGTTAACTTTGGGATGAGAGCTGCAATGGCATTAAATTGTGAAATTGCAACAGAAACAAAGTTTGATCGTAAAAACTATTTCTATCCTGATAACCCAAAGGCATATCAAATTTCTCAATTTGATAAACCAATTGGTGAGAACGGATGGATTGAAATTGAAGTAGATGGTAAAAAGAAACGTATCGGTATTACTCGTGTTCATTTAGAAGAGGATGCTGGAAAATTAAATCACACGGATGAAGGTTACTCTTTAGTAGACTTTAACCGTCAAGGTACACCACTAATTGAAATCGTTTCTGAGCCGGACATGCGTACACCAGAAGAGGCATATGCTTATCTTGAAAAATTAAAAGCAATAATTCAATTCTCTGGAGTTTCTGATGTAAAGATGGAAGAAGGTTCATTACGTTGTGACGCGAACATTTCATTACGTCCATTTGGTCAAGAAGAATTCGGTACAAAAGCTGAATTAAAGAACTTAAACTCATTTGCTTTCGTTCAAAAAGGATTAGAGCATGAGCAAGTTCGTCAAGAGAAAGTGTTATTATCTGGTGGTGTAATCCAACAAGAAACTCGTCGTTACGATGAAGCTACAAAAACGACAATCCTAATGCGTATAAAAGAAGGATCGGACGATTACCGTTACTTCCCAGAACCTGACTTAGTTGAGTTATACATTGATGATGAGTGGAAAGAACGTGTTCGCAATAGCATTCCAGAGCTTCCAGATGCTCGTAAAAAACGTTATGTAGAACAATTAGGTTTACCTGAATATGATGCGATGGTATTAACTTTAACAAAAGAAATGTCTGATTTCTTCGATGCAACTGTAACGAATGGTGCAGATGCAAAATTAGCATCAAACTGGTTAATGGGTGAAGTTTCAGCATATTTAAATAAATCTCAAAAAGATTTCCATGAAGTAGCTTTAACACCTGAAAACTTAGCTAGCATGCTTAAATTAATTACAGACGGCACAATCTCGTCTAAAATTGCGAAAAAGGTATTCACTGAGTTAATCGAAAACGGTGGAGATGCAAATGAAATTGTAAAAGCTAAAGGCTTAGTACAATTATCTGATGAAGGCGCTCTTCGTACAATCGTTATTGAAACACTTGATGCGAACCCACAATCAATTGAAGACTTTAAAAATGGTAAGGACCGAGCTATTGGCTTCCTTGTTGGTCAAATGATGAAAGCGACTAAAGGTCAAGCGAACCCGCCATTATTAAATAAGATCTTAATGGAAGAAATTCAAAAAAGATAAGACTCTATAAAAAAACTACGGGCTATAAGCAGCTCGTAGTTTTTTTGTAGTTCATTAAAATGACTCGATTAAATGATTGGCTTGTTGGTGCATGCAAGTGGAGATCCACTTTACTGTTGGGTCATTATATAATCCAGTTAAATGGATTAATAAAGCAAAGCAAGCTGCACCTAATAAATTTCCTATGTAAGTCGTAAGCCATATAAGAATCACTTCTGGCCATTTTATTTTTCCTTTAATGGCAGTATAGGCAAAATAAAATATGTTTCCTAAGAATAGGTCAGCTCCACCGTAGGCAATGAGGAGAATGGCTACAGCAAATGTTATGGCAGCCAAAGGGTATGCAAATGGTGAGTGGTCGGCATTAAATAAATGGCCAGATTTAAATGCTACGATAATGCCGAATCCTATGAACATACTAGCCATTGTTGATCTAAATAAAAAACGAAAAATGCTTTCACGGTAAACCTTTAACTTCTTTAGTGCTAAATACTCCACGTTCAGTAATGGTTTGTTTTCCATATTATCAATCCTTAATTCTACTTTAATGTATTTATTATCAATATGTACTATAATGATTAAGTTGTTCAAAAAGAATGGAAAATATAGCAAAGAATTGAATGTAATATAAATTTAATATAATAACGTAAGTGCAATATGTGTTTGAACCTGCTTTATAAAGGGAAAAATAGATAAGTAAAATGGAAAAAGTTTACTACAAAATCTTTTTAGGGTAGGATAGAAAGTAGAGAACTTAAATAAATTAAGTAGGATGGTTAACGATGAAGCGTGCTAGAATTATCTATAACCCTACTTCAGGTCGTGAAGTTTTTAAGAAAAAGCTTCCTGATGTTTTGCAATTGTTTGAGCAAGCTGGATTTGAAACCTCTTGCCATGCAACAACTGGTGCAGGTGATGCGACAATCGCAGCAAGAGAAGCATGTGAACGTAAATTTGATTTAGTTGTAGCTTGCGGTGGAGATGGAACACTAAATGAAGTCATTAGTGGTTTAGCAGAACAAGAGTATCGACCAAAGTTAGGATTAATCCCAGTTGGGACAACAAATGATTTTGCTAGAGCAATTGGCGTCAATGTTTCAATTATGGAAGCAGCTGAAGTCATAACAAACGGGCAAACTGTTCCACTAGATATTGGAAGAGTTGCTGGAAAATATTTTGTAAATATTTTAGCTGCCGGTAAAATTACAGAATTAACATATGAAGTACCTAGCAAACTAAAAACAATGTTAGGACAACTAGCATATTATTTAAAAGGTATTGAAATGTTACCGAGAGTTAAGCCCACTCATTTAAAAATTGAGTATGATGGAAAAGTTTTCGACGATGAAGCATTTTTGTTCTTATTATCGAATACAAATTCAGTTGGTGGATTTGAGAAAATTGCACCAGAGGCAAGTATTAATGATGGCCAATTTGATTTATTGGTCTTAAAGAAATCAAATATAGCCGAAATTATAAGAGTATGTGCTCAGCTATTAAAGGGTCAGCATGTACAAAATGAACACGTTCTTTATACTAGAGCAAGTCATTTGAAGATTATGTCTGATGAAAAGCTACTATTAAATATTGATGGTGAATATGGTGGAGAAACTCCATGTACAGTAGATATGCTTTACAATCATCTAGAAATCTATGTACCATAATAAGTGAAATAGTAGTAAATACTAGTAAAAAGTAACCACGGTAGTTAACGTGGTTATTTATTTTGTATAATAAATAAATGGTTATAAAAGCTTGAAAGGTAGGTAAAGGACTTGTCGAAAAGAGTGTTACCTGTAGAAAAAAATCAATTTATAGATGTTGAATTTATCGATTTAACTCATGAAGGACATGGTGTAGCAAAGGTAGATGGATATCCAATATTTGTACCAAACGCGCTACCAGGAGAAAAAGCACAAATTAAAGTGCTAAAAACAAGTAAAGGCTTTGGATTCGGTAAAGTAACCGAATTCCAACTGGAAAGTGATGTTCGAGTTGAACCAATTTGTTCAATCTATCACCAATGCGGGGGCTGTCAAACTCAACATATGAGCTATGAAGGCCAGCTTGCAGCGAAACATAAACAAGTAGTAGAAGTAGTAAAACGAATTGGTAAACTTGACGATGTCGTAATTCATCCAGTTCTAGGAATGGAAAATCCATGGAGCTATCGAAATAAAGCACAGGTTCCGGTAGGGGAACTAGAAGGCGGTCTAGTAGTAGGCTTCTATCAAAAAAGAAGTCATGAAATCATTCCAATGAATGAATGCCACATTCAAGGTAAAGAAAATGACGAAATGATTCAAGGCGTTAAAGATATATGCGATGAATTAAAAATTGAGCCTTACGACGAAATCAACCATAAAGGTCAATTACGTCACATAATGGCACGTTATGGATACTACACAAATCAATCGATGCTTGTTCTTGTTACAAAGAAAGCTAACTTTCCTAAAAAAGATGAAATAGTAGCTAGAATCGTTGAGAAATTTCCAACCATTACAAGCATTATTCAAAGCGTAAATAATGAAAAAACAAATGTGATTCTTGGAAATCAAACGTTTGTTTTATATGGAAGTGAAACAATTAAAGATAAAATCGGCGACATTACTTTTGAAATTTCAGCTCGATCATTCTATCAAGTAAACCCGACGCAAACGAAAGTCTTATATGATAAAACGCTTGAGTATGCAAATCTTAATGGAGATGAAACTGTTATCGACGCATATTGCGGAATCGGATCAATCTCTTTATTCTTAGCTCAAAAAGCTAAAAAGGTATATGGAGTAGAAATTGTACCAGAAGCAATTGAAGATGCGAAGCGCAATGCAATGATTAATGAGATGACAAATGTTGAATTTGAAGTTGGTAAAGCAGAAGAAGTGATACCAAATTGGTATAAGCAAGGTATCTCAGCGGAAGTACTTGTAGTAGACCCTCCAAGAAAGGGCTGTGACGAGGCTCTGCTGAATACGATCATTGATATGAAACCAAGCAAAGTAGTGTACGTATCATGTAACCCAGCAACTCTAGCAAGAGATTTACGTGTGCTTGAAGATGGTGGTTATAAGACGTTAGAAATACAACCTGTTGATATGTTTCCGCATACTAGTCATGTGGAGTGTGTGGCTGAACTTATTTTAAAAACAAATTAATAGAAGTAAAAAGGCAACGTTCCTATTTTGGTACGTTGCCTTTTTACTTCTATAAATGGGTTTGCAAACTTGTACTATATATTAATACTCCACTAATTCGAATATAAAAATTATCCCTTTAGGTAAGCTACTCCTAATACCAATAACTCTCTATCTACACGCGTTAGAAATGTTTTCCCAAAACAAATCCTTGAGTATGGTTTTAGAACGGGAATTAGAAAGGGAGATACCATTAAGAGTATCTCCCTTTATTACATTTAAATATTTATATCGTTACTTAAACGTAATCGATCGCTTTACAGAATTACTTTTGTTCCCTGCATGATCGATTGCATGGAGTACATATTCATTTTTTCCTTTTGATGGCTTCGGAAGTTTTGCGACAAATGTTCCATTGCTTGAGACTTTAACCTTCGCCACTTCTTTTGTACCTTTTTTTACGATAATCGTTGCTCCTGCTTCAGCCGTACCTTTAATTTCGAATTTTCCTTTAGCAAAAAAGCTCGTAATTTTTGGTGCGTTTGGAGCTGTTCGGTCTAATACAGTAGTAGTCGATGCTTTACTTTGATTTCCTGCTGCATCGCTAGCGTACACTGATAGGACTGTACCTGCTTTTTGTCGGCTAAATTTGATACTATATGAACCTTTTGAGTTCGCTTTTCCAGTTGCGATGACTTTGTTTTTGATACTCACAATAACTTTCGAATTCGCTTCTGCTGTACCTGCAATGACAGTATCATTGTCATCAACAGCCTTAATTTTTGGTGCACTTGGAGCTGTTTGATCTAATCCAACGTTTTTAATCGAAGTTGTAACATTACCTGCTTTATCAGTTGCGATTGTTTCAATCGCATTTTCACCTTTTACTAATAAGATTGGTAATGTGAATGATCCAGCACTATCAACTTTTGCTTTCGTACCGTTAATCATAACTGAATCAAAGTTTTCATCAGTGGCAGTTCCTTTCACAATAACAACGTCCTTATTTGTCTCATTTCCGTTTGTTGGCGCTGTAATTGTGAGTTGAGGTTTGATCTCATCCAGAACTACTTTAACAGGATTTGAAGGTTCCGTCATTCCCGTTTCAGTTGAGGCTGTTGCTGTAATCACATTATTTCCTTTAGACATTAAAACATCTGCTTTAAACTTACCATCTTCATTAGATGTAGTGGTTACTATATCGCTTCCATCTCTAAAAATGTGTACTTTTGTTAGCGGAGTCGTTTCCCCTGCAACAGATACAGTTTTTTCATTTGTATAGGATTCGTTAGCTGGCAGTGTGATTAATGGCTGAGTAACTTCATAGCTGACACGGGCTCTAATCATGTAATTCCCTTCAGTAGTTGGCGTTTGAGACCAAATACCTTCTTTACTCTGCCAGCTTCGGTATGATTTGTCACCATTATCATCTCTTCCAATACCTGGTACAGAAGGATATCTACCTTCCTGTACGTAAACAATATAGAAATCGTCTTCAACAACAATACCTTCAGCTGATAAATCTACTGACATATATTGTCCATTTCGGACAGCCGTTGCATTGATTGGTCCAGCTAGTTTCTTGCCAGGAGCACCATAATTACCATTTGCATCATAAACTTCAACCTTGAAATCTGTTCCTCCTGGAGTCGGCCAGCTGCTACCATAGAAGGCGAATAAGCCTTCAGTTACTAGCGCACGTTTTTTCCCTTTAGGAAGAGACATTTTTACTGCAAATTTGTTCCCACTATTATTTAGTGCAGTACCACTTTCGATAGATCCATCATCATAACCAATTTCGTCTTTCTGACCAATGAAAGGTTTTAGTTTAGGATTTTGTTCTGTCGTTTTTCCTCCTGAAATGGTAATCGTCATGTCTTGATTGTAAAAATTATTCGGTGCTGAAACATGCATTGTGTAAGTTCCTTCATATGCAGTAATCGTAAATTGTCCATTTTCGTCTGTTAAGACTGGTTTGATTGCTGCATCTTCCATTAACATTAACCTTGCATTTTGAATTGGTTTACCTGTAACGTTGTTAACTACCTTACCAGTAACCGTACCCTTTGGAATTGGTTTTAAAGTAAAGTCTTCTTTCGTTACATTTTTATCTGCAATATTAACTGTATGGTTAGCTGACTGGAATCCATATGCCTCAGCCTTTAACGTAAATGTTCCATTTTCCTGGCTTAGCATGTAGCTACCATCCGCTGGATTCGTATTGACAGAGCGTCCGGTTTCAAGAACACTAACTCGTGCTTGAATTGGAATTACTGATGATCCAGATCCAGCAGATCCAGCAGTATTAGTTTGATTTCCAGTTTGGATATCGTTCGAATCAACCAACATATTCTGAAGCGAATTCGAATCATTTAGAGCTGTATTTGTAATCGAAACATCGTCTATATGCCATCCTTGATTTTGGTAGGTATCATTAGATTTTACATTAAAGATTACGTAGATTTTTTTACCAGCATATTTTGATAAATCAATTTTTCCGTCCTGCCAAGTACTAGGTGTATTTTCAAACTGGGCGATTTGATCCCAATTCTTTTTATCAGTCGATACGTAAATATAGCCAAAATCTGTTTTATACTCAAATGAGTACCAATGCTTGAAGTTTAAAAAAGTTTGACCTCCTTCTGGAACATTAATCGGAGGCATTGCCAATGACATATCCGCGTTTGGAGAATAGGCACCTGACAAGCTTGTGCCATACATTTTGTTTTTAAATATATCAGCACCTGGCTTTGTTGGGGCGCTTTTCATAAACAGTCCATATTCCCAACTGTTATTTTTTCCATAGCTGTACCAGCCAATTGGAGTCGATTCGAAGTCTTGTGTGTATCCTACGGAAGCTCCTGAAACGATTTTTAATGAATAGTTGTCACTTGTCGTTTCATTACCACTAAAATCTACTATTCTCCATCTATAAGAAATCCCAGGTTGTGCAACCTGATCACCAGTAATAGTTGCACGGTAAGTCCCATCAAGGTAATTACCAGAAGTACGGGTCGCAGCAATAGATTGCCATTCTTGATCTTGACCAGTACGATATTGTAGCTCCACTTTTTTGACGCTGACATTATCTTTAGCATTGATTTCAAGTGGTAAAGCTAAACCTTCGTATGCTTCTGTAGGGACAGTATGCTGGAATGTTGGAGCAATAGCATCATTTTCTTCTCCAAGTACTTGTCCTGTGACAGCTCCAAAACCATTTGTAATGGAGGATACTGCTTTAAATACGTTTAGTAGACCATAACCATACCCGCTATTTGGCACTTCAGTATACTTGCTATCTGTAAGCGGCTTTGCAGTTTTCATTAAAATTTGTTCCACGTCATCTACAGTTAAAGAAGCGTTTGCCTGTAGAAGTAATGCAGCAGCGCCAGCTACTGCCGGTGCAGCCATTGAGGTTCCGCTCATTGCTCCGTATGTACTCCCTGGTACCGTAGAAAGAACATTAACACCTGGTGCAGAAATATTTGGCTTAATTTCATCATATGGAGCTGGGCCTCTTGACGAAAAGTCGGCTAATTTTTCATCAATATCTAACGCTCCAACTGTAAATGATTCAGGGTAGTTTCCAGGTGCAGCTGCAGTTCCAGTACCTGGACCGGAATTTCCTGCAGAGAACACTGGGAGAATACCGGCTTCACGCCAATTCTGAACCATTAAACGGTACCACTCATTTAATCCAGGTCCGCCGCCCCATGAATTATTAACGATATCTGGTGCCTTTTCTGGATGTGGATTTCCTTCTTTATCTTTTGGAGCAAGAATCCATTCTCCAGCTTGAAGTAAGTCAGCATCTGTAGCTCCTAATGCTGTAAAGGCTTTAACTGCAATCCACTTAGCACCTGGAGCAACACCAACCTTTTTGTCAGCAGTACCTCCAACCATGGTACCCATTGTATGTGTACCATGAACTCCGTCGTCGTAAGGAACATCTTGACCAGCAGTAGCATCAAACCAGTTAAACTCATTATTCGGCTGATCCGGATGTGTAGGGTCATAACCACGATACTTTTCCTTTAGCGCAGGATGATCCCACTGAACACCTGTATCAATATTAGCAACAACAACACCAGTACCGTCAATTCCCTTATCCCAAGTTTGAGGTGCACCGATTTTATCAATATTCCACTCAATATTGGTAGCATCTTCTGTATTATTAATTTTTGCAGATGTCTTTGTAGTTTCCTGTACGGGTTCAATTTGATGTCTAATTTCATTCGGAAGAATCTTTTCTACTTCACCAAATTGAGCAAGCTCATTCATTACCTCTTCCGTTCCCGTAACAGCCATAGCGTTTACGATATAGAAAGATTCATAATCTTTAACACTTCCATCTTTTTTCTTTTTCCCTAAAAATTCTTGTATATTATGTTGTGTTTCTGATGATTTTGATTTTAATGAAGATACGACTGTTGAGCGGACTGCTAGCTCGCTCCTTGTTTCAGAAAGCTTTTGATCTTCAGCTTTTTCAGCCGCAACAGCTGCAATAGTAGGAGTATTAACCTGATCTCTAAACTTAACTAGAAACGTTACATATTTTTGATCGTCAAATTGATTAAGAAGTCTCTCACTAACCTTGTCTGTTCCTATAACATTGGAACTGTACACATTCAAATTTGATTGTGCGTAAGAAACAGCTGAAAAATTGGATGGTACAAATAGCGTCATACTAAGTGATGCAATAGCCAACCTAGTTCTAAAACTTTTCTTTCTCCTCATCCTACTCAATCTCCTTATTATGTTTAGATTTGTCTAGACTTCAAGCACTCCCCAGTGAAAAAATGGATTTGCTAAAAGCCAAAATTGCGTTATTCTTTCCTCCTTTCTTTCAATAAAAAGTAAAATACAATTTTAATAATAGGTGAAGTTTATGTATTTTTAATGTTTTGAAAATTATGTCAATTTTAATTTTTCTTATATATTTTTAATGCGAGATATTATTACTCTGATTTAGAAAACAACGAGTAGATGGGGATCTGTTATAAATCTAGTAGATTTACTAGACTTAAATTATTTAGGAAACCTTTAGTGAAAAGAAGGTATCAGTAACAGATTCGGAGTAATTTTTAAGTAGTTTAATAGAGAAGATCATGTTGAGGAATAAATTGAAATACTCACTTTTAATAAGTTGTTTTTTTCCGTTTTATAAAGAAAATATCGTCCTAGAAAAAGAGGTAAGTATAATTTACAATGAATACAACTATACGTTAACAACAGTATGAAGATTAATAATGAACGGTTGAAAAATGATCTGCAAAGTCGAAGGTATTCGCAGATTGCCTTAATAAAAAGATTTCTGGAATCAATATATTAAATTAAAGGAAAGGATGGATCAACAACTAATGAATAATAGATTAATAGTTGGTATGGACGGCGGAGGAACGAAGACGAGAGTAATGGTAAAAGAAAGTCTAGATGGAGAAACGCTTTTTGACCAAAATTTTGGGATGTCAAATTATAATAACATTGGCGTAGAAGGGCTTAAACCAGTTTTTAGTGAAATATACGAAGCACTATTTGCTTGTTTTGGAGAGCGTTTACAAAATGCCATTCTTGTACTAGGTTCTGCAGGAGTAGACCGACCGAAGGATATTGATATTTACTTGAATGCGTTAAAAGAAAGTGGTTTTACATGTCAGCTAGAAGTTGTAAATGATGCAGAGATTGCTCTTGTTGGTGGTAATGGAGATCGAAAAGATGCTTTAATGATTGCTGGTACAGGTTCGATTGTTATGGGAGTTGACGCAAAAGGAAATACGATTCGCTCAGGTGGCTGGGGTGGCTTAATTAGTGATGAAGGTGGAGGCTTTCAAATTGGTTTACATGCGATTTCAGCTGTTATGCAAGAGTACGACAAAGTGATTTCCCCAACTTCGTTTACTGATAAATTACTTGGTCATTTTCAGCTGAATTCTCCAGAAGATTTTATGGATTTATTATATTTGGAGGATACAATACCGGTTGATAAGATAGCTTCGTGTACACCAATTATTTTAGAAGCATGGGTAAATGGAGACGAGGCAGCTTGTACGATTGTTGAAGGGGAGCTTAATAAGTTAGTGCGATTAGTTGTAGGAATCAGTCGTCAAATGGAATCAGAGAATTTCCGTCTTTCTGTTGCGGGTAGTTTACTAACTAAGTCGTCTGAATATTTCGATACGTTGAAGAATAAGTTAAGTATCACTTTACCGCAAGTAGAGCTTTCTGCACCACTTTATGATCCGGTTTTGGGTGCCATTATTATTGGTGAGAAATACAAGTAAAGATAAAAATAAAAATATAAGGAATGGCGAATGATGATGCGTGAAATAGGAATTAGTGTTTATCCCAACTTTTATCCGTTAGAGCAAATCAAAGATTATTTAAAGAAGGCTAGCTCGCTAGGCTTTAAAAAGGTATTTGTTTCATTGATTTTAAATAATCATGGGTTTGAAGGTGCGCAAAATGTAAATGCAGACACTTGGAATGAACTACTGAATTACTGCAAAGAGCTGAATATGACTGTTTCAGCTGATATGAATGATGAAGTCTTCAATGAGCTAGGCTGCACTTTAACGGATCTTTCATCGCTACAAAAGATGGGAATTACGAGACTTCGTATTGATGGAGGGTTTAAGAGTGAAGAGGTTGCAATTCTTTCAAAAAATCAGCAGGGAATTCAAATAGAAGTTAATGCTTCAATGTCTTCTTCTGATAATAATGATGGAAACGCCTTGCGAGAGTGTCGCGAGTTTTTAGAGATAATCGAAAGAGAAGGAAACATTGGACAACTAACGGCTTGTCATAACTTTTTTCCTTTGCCAGACACAGCGCTGTCTCTTGAGGACATTCGTTCAATTAACAACTTATTTGCATTATTTGATGTGCCTGTTGGAGGGTTTATTGCATCGCAGCTTTCACCTAAAGATTTACATCATTTAGGTCACGGGGTTTGTACGATTGAAAAGCACCGTTTTTTACCTAGTCATATTGCTATGTTAGAGCTATTCGCAAATGGGTTTAATGATGTGTTGATTGGCGATTCGTTTGCAGATCTTTCAGAGCTTATGGAAATGGCAAGATGCTATAAACAAGATTATATAGAAATTCCAGTCGTATTTAATCCGTATGTTCTGGAGCAAACGAAAGTTAAAATTTTGGAAAAAGTACTTGTTTCAAGAGTCGATCAACCTGCAAATCTCATTCGGGCGACTGATACAAGGGGAATCGAAGTGCCTCATTGCTATTGTGCTCCTAGAAGAAAGTATTCGGTTTCAGTTTTAAATAATCGAAGTGCGCAATATGAAGGAGAAGTACAAATTTCACTAAAAGATTTGGGGCAATCTGTTGAGCATAATGTGATTGGTTTTGTTCATCCTTTTGCATATGACCTATTACCTTATCTGTTGGCAGGTAAAAATAAATTTCGATTAGTAGAGTATAAGTAAAAATCAGTATAGTCGAGGTATTAAAATGGTAAAAAGTGCAGTTATTCTTGCAGCAGGAAAAGGGAGTAAAATGTTTCCCTTCAACACGGTTCGCTCTAAAACAGTCATAAAAATCGCTGGAAAACCATTAATACGTTATAACATTGAATCTATTTTAGATTTGGGAATAGAAGAAATCGTAGTTGTTGTTAATGAAGAGTATCAAAGAGAAATTGAAAATGTTTTATCAGATATAAAGAATGTTAAATTTGTGGTCGACCAAACAAATTTAGGAAGCGCGGAAAGTTTAGTAAAGGGAATTGAGAAACTTTCTACGAACGAAGAATTTTTAGTTCTATACGGAGATACAATCATTGAACAAGAGGATTTAATGAGACTAGTTAGTTCGAAAAAACCTGCTGTTTTGTTGAAAAAATTAGAAGAGACATCGAGAAATTGGATTGGTGCAAGCCTGGAAAATGGATTTGTTCAGTCGATTGGTGCTCACTATCGTGGCGACAGCATTACCCATCAATTCGCGGGATTTCGTTTTGACGAAGTTATTTTAGATGAAATCAAAAGAACGCCAGACTATTTTCCAAATGTAAAAGTAGGCGTAGGTGCTCCAAAAGAACGCTATATTGAAGCTGCTCTTCTGAAATGGATAGAGAAAACAAAATTACAGGCGATTGAATGTAGTGGCCATTTCTTTGATATTGATAAACCGTGGCATATGTTAGAAGCAAATGAGTTCATGGTGAATTATTTATGTAATGCACTTCAAGAAAACGAGCTAGCAGAAGGTGCGACGATTTCAAAACAAGCAACCATTCATGGTTATGTAAAGTTGGGTAAGAATTCATCGATTGGTGATCGAGTTGTTATTCACGGTAACTTAATTGTAGGTGACAATACAATCATTGATAACGGAGCGATTTTTAATGGCAATGCGGTAATTGGTGAACAAACAGTTATTCGTAATTACTGTATCATTTATGATGGTGTTTCAATTGGATCATATTGTATTTTCGATCATTGCGCAGAATTCCTCGGTGGGATGGTAATGGATAAAGTTTATCTATATCACTATGGAGAGTTTTATGGTGCAATTGGCAGTCATACGGATATCGGGGCTGCAACGGTTTGCGGAACATTACGCTTTGATGACGGAGAAACTGAGCATGTTGTGGGTGGGCGGAAGGAAGTACCTTTACATTTTTCAAATGCTGCTTATCTTGGTGATTATTGCAGAACTGGCGTTAATACGATTATTATGCCAGGCTGTAAAATTGGTGCTTATAGCGTGCTTGGTGCGGGTGCAATTATCGATAAAGATATCGAACAAAACAGTCTTGTTTTTGTAAAGCAAGACCTGGTCATCAAAAAGTGGAATGAAAAGAAGTACGGCTGGTAAAATTAATAGAAGAAGGTATAGAATGATGGAAAATTATTATAAATATGTGACGGCAAATCTCGAAAAGCTATATACGACACAAATTCAAAAAATGGATGAAGCTGCAACATGTATTTTTGAAGCGATTCAAAACGGAGGGCGTTTCCTTGTTACTGGTTCGGGTCACTCACATATGTTTGCAGAAGAATTTTATGTAAGAGCAGGTGGATTTGCCAAAGTTTCTCCTATTTTACCAAACGAATTCTTTTTACATGATCATCCTTTAAAAAGTACTGTGATTGAACGTGTAGAAGCTTATGCAAAAGTAATTTTTGATTTATACAAAATTACCTCAAAGGACGTACTTGTCATTGCTTCAAACTCGGGAAGAAATGGAATGACAGTGGAACTTGCAAAAATGGCACAGGAATGTGGTGCAAAGGTTATTTCGTTTACAAATCCTGATCATCCGAAAGACTCAAAATCAAGACATAGTAGTGGGAAGTACCTTTGTGACTTTAGTGATATAGTCGTTAATAATTGTACTGGCCCTGGAGATGCTGCTTTTTATGTAGAAGAAGCAAAAACAGGAATGGGAGCAACTTCAACAATAGCAGGAGCATTTGTAGCTCAGACGATGTCCATAATGCTTGCAAAAAAATATCATCAAGCTGGACTTGTACCGCCAGTATTTAAGAGCTCTAATGTTGATGGTGGAGATGAATGGAATAAAGAGCTGTTTGCAAAGTACTATGGAGTGTAATGTTAAGAGCTAAGTCTTAATGTAATTTACATTTTGTATCCAAAAATAAAATGAAATGAATTCGATTAGCTTGTTTAAAATCATATCGATCATCTATTGCGTTTCCGATTTATGGAGCGCTTTTTTTTATGCACATAGGTTTAAAGGAGGAGTATCGTATTACGGAATTTCTAATACGTCGTTAAGTAATACTTAAAACAATTAAATAGTGAATCCCTTTATCCAAGCGCTTTTATAAGTAATATGCATTTTATTTGTATACAAAATTAATTAAACTGATTGGCGTTAGTAAAAAGTACCTCTATTTACCCGTAGGTCTATAGTCGTATTATAGCAAAGACGGTACATATGTCACTTTGAACATATGAACTAGACGTATTTATATTTAAATTGCGAACTATTTTGGAAAAATTCAAACTGTTAAATAGATTTGATGAAACGTAAACTAAAATTACTAGATTAGCAGGATCTAGGGTGGTGAGGTAATGTATGCGAAGAGATTTAATATTGCAATATTTGTATCAAAAAGGAAAGTCACTTTCGTCACAGGAACTTGAATCAGAATTTGCAATTTCAAATCGGACTTTACGAAACGAGTTGAAAGAATTAAATGTAATCGGAGAAAAGTCTGGATTTGTGATTCAAAAAAAACGCGGTGAAGGCTATTTACTTCATGTAGAAAACCAAGATCTGGTACAAAACTATATGAAAGAAATCGACGGTGCACTTGCTCCTGACTTACCTCGTGTTCGTGTGAACAATATTATTATGCTTCTGCTTCAAACGACAGAATTTCAAACGATTGATCTGTTTGCTGATAGTCTAATGATCAGTAGATCCACAGTTTTTAGCGACATGATTGAAGTTGAAAAGCAAGTCAGAATTTTTGATTTAAAAGTAGAAACAAAATCGCGCTATGGTGTTCGTCTATTAGGTGACGAAACAAATTTTAGAAGAGCATTTTCTTACTTCTTAAGTCAAAAGGAAACAGGGCTTTTAAAGAAATCAAATTATCAAACTTTTGAGAAGGCGTTTCCTTTTGAGGAAATTCGGGCTGTCTTGAATGAAGAAGTTCAAAATAACCAATTGAAAATAAGTTATTTTGCACTTGAAAACATTTTAGTTCATATCCAAGTACTTTCGTTTCGAGTAACTCAACACAACTTTATTTTGCCTAATCAAGAGAAGAAGTTAGATTTATCTCTAATCAAGCCATCGTTTATGAATATTGCTAAAAGAATTTGTGAGATTCTTTCTGAGCTTTACCACGTCGTACTACCACAGAGTGAGATTATTTACTTAGCTGCTCACATAAGTGGTAAATCGAGTGTAGATGAAATTGAGGAAGAAGAAAAGAATGACTTAAAACAAAAACTAATGAGTTGTTTGGAAAAATTGGATCAAACATTCTTTACGCAGTTTTCAGGTGATCAGCAGCTTTTGAATACGCTTATCATGCATATGTATCCGTTGTTAAGAAGGTTATATTTCAATTTAAAGCTTACAAATCCATTGATAAATGATGTATACAGCAGGTATTCCGATGTGTTCATGATTGCTTTAAATTTTTCTGAAATGATAAAGGAAATATGGGGATTTGAACTTTCCAGCGATGAAATGGGCTATATAACAATGCATCTAGCAGCCCATGTGGAAAGAGAGAAACAAAAACAATTAAGTTCCTATAAGAAAATTTTACTTTCGTACGGATTAGGTGCAGGCTCAGCGGACTTAATGAAAATGAAACTAGAGTCACTATTTCAAGGAGCGAGTATTGATGTTGTTGTGTATAGCGAGCTCCAATCAGTGAATCTAGAAAACTATGATTTATTAGTATCATCGACTGCAATACCTTTTGATCATATTTCAATTCCGTATATTCAAGTAGCACCAATCCTAACAGAAACGGATGTCCAGAGAATCCGACGCAAGCTTACAAGGTATCCAGCTAATAAAGTTAAAGAAGATGTACCAACACTCTTATCACTATTTCATACAGATTTGTTTTCGATTGAAGAAAGTAAAGAGTCATTCGACTACAAAGCTTTTATAAAAGAAAAGGCAAATAGAGTTGTTGAACTAGGGTATGCATCACCTGACTACCCTGATTTAGTAGTCGACCGAGAAGAAAAAATATCAACGATCCTGCAAAACGGAATTGCCGCACCACACGCTTTAAAAATGGTTGCGATTCAAGACTCAATCAGTGTCGTGATATTTAAAAATCCGCCGACAATTGTCGGAAAAGTCGTACAAATTCTATTTTTAATAAACCTACGCGCTGGAGACTTATTTTTACACAAAGAGTTAAGTCGATTATTTTTACATTTGATGGATCATCCTGAGGCGAAGCAGAGAGTATTAAAGTCAAATAATTTCAACGATTTTCAGTACGAAATTTCAAAAATTTTATTTCAGTATGGTTCCTAATGATAAGGAATGCACTGAAATAAGTGGGGGAACGTTCGGTCTGTCAGTATTTTTAAATAGAGAGATAAGATTTTAGAAGACAATATAGTAATCAAAAAAAGATAAATTATTTGGAGGAAGATAAATGAAAAGAAATAAATGGCTTTTTGGTAGAGCTCTTCCAGCTTCAGTATTAGCAGCATCAATGTTTACATCACCTATTAATGGTGTTATTGCAAAAGCTGCACCGGCTATTGCAACTCAATCAGTAGCGCCAACTTCAACTGGCACTAAGATTTTTATGAATACTACACAAATCACTCATGCGAAACCAAGTGGTTTAGATACAACTAAACCAGTAAAATGGACAACTTCTGATCCTTATGTTGCATATGTCGATACAATCGGTAATGCAAAGGGAGATTTTAGCGGGAAAATTCTAGGAGTATCTGGTGGTTCAGCAATTATCACTGGTACTGGAGTAGATGGAAGTGGTAATCCTGCAACAGTGAACATTACGGTTTCGGTAATTGAGACACAATCACATACTAATCTAGAAAAGCTTGTTTACTACTACAAAGCGGGCGACGCAAATATTCCAGCTGCTCTTGCTTCTACAAGTTTGAAGACAAGTCACATTCCAACTGCACCATCTGGAACTAAATTCCCTTCTAAAAGCTATGTTGGCTATGTTAATGGGGAAAATGGTGTGAAATGGTTAATTTCAAAAGATATTTTAATTAGGTCTAACGGTAATGTTAACTTTGGTGATGAAAAAGATCATCCAATAACGACTGGTATTGTATCAGATGCAATTACATTATATGACCCGAACTTAGCACCGGCTGATCAAATTCAATATTTGCAAGGTGGAAGATATATTCCGCAAACTGGTGAAAATTCAGGATCTGGAATTGATAAAAACGGTAATCCAACTCAATTTAACGCTAAAGAGGTCATTACGAACATTATGCCTGATGGTAATAATGGACTTTGGATTTTAGGTGCAAAAGGAAATGCTACTCATATTGTAAGAAAGCAAATGTCACTAATGGGTAAATCATTAGTTCAGGAAGAAATTTCTAGAAACTATGCAGACCGATTTGGATTCCAATCTGGATCTATGAGCTTTTCTGACCAAAATAATATGATTAAAGCACTTATGACTGCCGATAAAGATGCGATAACTTCAGTTTCTGATACAGATAATGATGGATTATGGACTACAATGTACGCTTCAGGTGAAATTTGGAGATACAACTACATGAAAGAAAACTTTGGTGAAAAAGATGCTAGAACAATCGACGCAAAAGCTTCTGCTGTTCGTGCTGTTGAAGCGATCGTAACACTAGGTTATGTTTCTGGAATGCAGTTAAAAGTACCTTCAAAAGACAATGTAAATGACGTTGTATATATCGTTAACTCACTTGGTGGAAAAGTAACGACGATTGATGAAGGCAAGGCTTGGCTTGCAACAAATGAAGGAAAACCTGTTTTCGTTGATCAAGATGGAAATTATACATTAACTGATACAGGAAAACCTGCTTCTGCTGGTTTCTTTGCAAGATCATTCAAAGTAGAAGGTAGTAATAATGGTTCTACAACTACAGAAAGTAAGTCATGGGATCAAGCTTGGTTACAAAAAAGCGCTGGAACTACTACAGATGTAGATGGAAAAGAAGTTAAATATTCTGTCCCAGGTAAAATCAATGGGGGAACTGCAGGCATTAAAGCATATGACACTGTTGCAGTACCATCACGTTTAACAAATATTGTAAGAGATCAAAACCCTGGTCTAGATGATGCTACAAAAGCATTAGACTCAGATAAAGTCTATTACAAAGCAACAACGTCTACAGATGAATTAGTAGGTCATTACTTCACATTAGATCTTGCTTATAACACATTTAAAGATAGCGATCCTGAGTTAGCGGCTCTTGTGAAAAATGATTTAATTAACCATACAAATGCGATGGTTTTAAACAACTATTACCAAGTAAGTGTGACTGGAGAAAACCCAATTGAATCTCGTTTTAATGGAGTTGCTCCTGGAAATGGATTAAATGCTCCTTCAGCTCCGACTAAATGGGCAAATTTAAATCCGGAATTCCTTGATGGTGTATCAAATGCTTGGGGTAGAAATGATTATGAAGATGGTCCATTAAATGCAACATTAGCATTACAAATGCTTGTAGCTGCAAGAGATATGGGTAGCTATACGCCTGAAGAAAAAGCTGCACTTGAAAACCAAGGCGTTGCAGTAATTGCTCCACTTGATTTTGCAAACGAATACAAAGTGATGAATGGTGTGAAAGCGTCTACAAAGTCAGAACACAATGATTACAAAACAAGATATCCAAAGTCATATAACTCAACTTCACTAATGGATATGTCATTGCAATACCACTCTAGATACTTTGGTATTTCGGCTCATAACGGAGATGATATCGGTGTAAGTGGTGTTTCTTACGAAGCATACATGAACTATTCTGATGAAGAAGAAGCAGCGTTATCATACTACACGTTATCTCACCATGCTGAAAAATCAACTTCTCAAGGTATCTTACAAGGCATGAACCAATGGTGGTTTAACGAAAAAAGAGAGAAAAATCCATTTATGTCAACTTTCTACGCAGCTTCTTTAGGTGCAATGAAAGATAAAGGATTTAGTATCGCAAACTCAACTGTTGACCTTGCAGGTTCAACATGGCAAATGACGCGTATTCCAAACAACTTCGTAAACTGGGATGTTCTTTCTGCCAATAGAAATGACGTAACGCATGTTACGCCAGATTTAATGGTTGACCAACTTATTCCACGTGATGAAGTAATGATGTCTAAATACAATACAAACATTTTCGGAACGATGGATCGAAGAACAATTGATTCAGGTAACAGCACATCAATGGAATCTTCAACTGTAACATCTATGCCTTATTGGTTAACGCAAAACCCTGAGGATGCTGCTTATGTAGACGATTTAGGTTCAAAAGTTACAGCACCTGTAAATAACGGTACAGAAAGCTTAGACTACCCAACTAACGTAGCAGCTATGAATCCTAACGCTAAATATAATGAGGATACACATACATTCACAATTAATGTAGGTGAATCTGTTAAGTTGGATGCTAAAGCGACAGGCTATACTAAAAACGTAGCATGGCTAACGAATGCTTGGGATCTAGCAGGATATAGCAATGGAACACCATCGCAAATCAATGCTGATTCAAATGTTTCTTCAGTAATCGACTTAAGAAATTTAGCGGCTTACGATGAAGTAGGAAATGTAGATGCTACTGGAATTAGTGTTGATGGAGAGCATTATGGTGCATACGCAACTGCTTTAAAACCAGGTACAGTGACTGTTACTGGCTATACGATTGATGGGTTCTTTAGAACACCTAAAAAAGTAACGTACACAATTAAAGTTGTTGATCCAATGACATCAGGAGAAAAAATTGCTCCAGCTGAACTTGATAAAAATTCTTTCGCATATCCAACTTGGTTAAAAAATGCAATGGCTGAATCAGGATTAAATGAAGAAGGAAATAAATATGTAGAAGTTAGTTACGAGTCATCTTCACCAGACGACGTTACTATCGATAAAGATGGAAAAGTTACGTACAAAACAGACAAGCCAGCTAATATCACTGCAACAGTAGTATATTCTGGTATGACATTAGATGGTGATCCTGCTTTTGCAAATGATAGCCATGTGATGACTTACGAACGCACAGTATCTAAAAATGCAAAACAGACAGTTGCATTTGATTCTCAAGGTGGATCTTCAGTAGATTCACAGATTGTTAGTTACAATGAATCGATTACATCTCCAAAACCAACAAAAACAGGCTATACATTCGTTGGCTGGTATAAAGATTTAGCAGGTACACAAGCATGGAACTTTGCAACTGATCAAGTAACAGCATCTACTACCCTTTATGCTAAGTGGAGTATTAACAAATACACAGCTTCATTTAATAGTAATGGTGGATCTGCAGTTACTGCTAAAACAGTAAACTATAATTCTGTTGTAACAAAACCAGCTAATCCAACAAGAAAAGGATTTGTCTTCGCTGGATGGTACAAAGATGCTGCACTTAAAACAGCATGGAACTTTACGACTGATCAAGTAACAGCAAATACAACACTTTACGCAAAATGGACTGTTGCTACGCCGACAGGTTTAAAAGCAGCAAAAGCAAGTACAACTTCAGTTAAAGTAAACTGGGCTTCAGTAAGCGGTGTTTCTGGATATGAAATTGTTCGCGCAACGAAGAGTGACTTCTCTGATAAAGTGACAAAAACAACTACTTCAGGAACATATACTGCAACAGGACTAGTTAAAGGTAAAACTTATTACTTTAAAGTTCGTGCTTATACTCTAGTTGGTAAAGTGAAGGTTTACGGAAATTACTCAACAGTTGTTAAATACAAGCTATAAATTGAAAGTAAAAAGCTAATTATTATTGAATAAATTCCAAGGATCTTAGTAGAAAAGGAATTTCCTAATTTGCTAAGATCCTTAATCCTCAGAGAGGTGAGAAAAATGAAAAGTAATTTTTTTGAAAGAAAATTCTTACCGATTGCTTCTAAAATAGGCAATCAAAGACACTTACTAGCTTTACGTGACGGTATTATGTTTGCTATGCCACTAATGATTATTGGTTCGTTTTTCATTATCGTAGCTTGGCTAGAAGCAGATTGGTATCAAAACTTTATGGCAAAAGTATTTGGTGAAAATTGGAATGCTTTCGGAGACATCGTATATAACG
Source organism: Arthrobacter citreus (assembly GCA_013200995.1). Lineage (GTDB taxonomy): Bacteria > Bacillota > Bacilli > Bacillales > Bacillaceae_G > Gottfriedia. The sequence continues at coordinate 4,145,942 of CP053688.1, forward strand.
GTTCAATGGGGATTATCGCCTTAGTAGCAGTATTTGGTGTTGCATACTCGTTAGCTAGTAGCTATAAGGTCGATAAAAAGAATATAGACGGAGTTCCAGCTGGGGTTTTAGCGTTAGCAAGTTATTTAATTGTTAACATTATGAGCACTTTTAAAGATGGTAAGGAAACCGTATCGGCTTGGTCACCTGATCTTTTTGGTGCACAATACTTGTTCGTTGGATTAATCATTGCAATTATTACTGCTGAAATTTATCGCTACTTCTTACAAAAGAAGATCATTATTACATTACCAGACACGGTACCGCCATCGGTTTCTCGTTCATTTACAGCCCTAATTCCTGGTTTCGTGATTATCCTTTTCTTCTTACTAGTTAGATATGGATTTAGTCATACAGGTTGGGGAGATTTTGCAACTTTTGTTCATAAAGTTGTGACACGACCATTTACGATTTTAGGTTCAACTTATATTGGTACGCTTGTTGCGTGTTTAATGGAACATATTTTATGGAGCTTTGGTATCCACGGTTCATCAATCATTACATCGGTTATGGAACCAATTTGGATACAAAATGCTGACGCTAACTTAGCAGCAGTAAAAGCTGGTAAAGCACTACCACATATCATTACGTATACATTCTATGAAAATGGAATCTGGATGGGTGGATCAGGTGCTACTTTACCGGTAGCAATCTATATGACGTTTTTAGCGAAGTCAAAACTACTTAAGAAGGTAGGACGTCTAGCAATTGGACCTTCGATATTTAACGTTAATGAACCAATTATGTTTGGTGTTCCAATCGTTTTAAATCCATTTTTAATCGTTCCTTATATTCTTGCACCAGTAGCAGTGTTAACGGTTACGTATTTTGGTACAGTGATGGGGATTTTCCCTCATACAACAGGAACAATTATTCCTTGGACAACCCCGTACTTCATAAGCGGATATCTTATGACGGGTGGAAAAATTATGGGTGTAGTTATGCAATTAGTCGCTTTTGCGGTGGCATCATGTATTTGGTTCCCATTCATACGATTGTGGGATAAGAAAAATTTAGAATTGGAGAAAGCTAAAAATTAATTTTAAACCGATCTCCTTTCGGGCGTCGGTGTCATCCTGTTCATGAATGGCACCCAAATCATTTCGATGATTTGATAGGTCTTTAAAAAACGGATTATTGATTAGAAGGGACTACAATTATGGAAAATCGACAAAAAATTATTACTTCGTTTCGATTAAAAAGAATCGGTGCCTTTATCATTGATGCAATAATTGTTTCAATTATCTTGTCAATTGTATATCGCATAACAGGACTGCCAAACTTTCCAGGCGTTCTAGGAAATATGATTGAACTTCAGAAATCAGCAGCTAGTCAAGATGCAGCTGTAAAGGTAATGGCTCTTTTTAATGAAGCATTTCTCCAATCACTTATAATCTATTTTTGTTATGACGTAATAACAACTTTATTATTAAGAGGATCAACAATTGGAAAGTTGATCTTCCGATTAAAGTTAACACGTATTAATAACAAAAAAGGAAAACTACCTTATATATTACTAGTGATTGTTAGAAGTTTCTTTAAATTTTTGACGATGTTCATTTTTCAAGGTTTCCCATTCTTTTTATCCGTTATTAGCATGTTTGCTAATAAAAAATCTTTAGCCGTACACGATCGAATCGGACGCTTTGTCGTTATCAATAAAAACGAATTATAAAAACTTACAAAAGAAAGAGGAAATTATCATGAATATCTTACTTTGCTGTGCTGCTGGAATGTCAACTAGTCTAATCGTTTCAAAAATGGAAAAAGTTGCTGAATCAAACGGAATTACAGCACGTATATGGGCAGTTTCTGAATCAGTTGTTCGTTCAGAAATCGATGAGGCTGATGTGTTATTACTAGGACCACAAGTACGATTCCTTTTAGAAGAAATGGAAGAAATCTGCGGAGAGAAAAATATTCCGGTTGAAGTAATTAATATGATGAATTATGGCATGTGTGATGGTGAAGCAATCTTAGAACAAGCCATCGAATTAATTAAAAACAAGTAGTCTTAATTATTGAGAAGTGACTCTTCTTCTCTTTATTCAAGCAATTTACGATGATTGCCTTAAACGAGAGGTATACAATAAAAAATTTTAATAAAAAAGAGAGGAGGTCATTTTTATGATTAAAAATGAAACGGAAATTTTCACACTGATCCTACATGGTGGTAACGGTCGAAGTGCAGCAATGGAAGCTATTAAAGCAGCAAAGAAAAAAGACTTCGTATTAGCACGTAAGAAATTGCAAGAAGCGGGTGATGCTTTAAATGAAGCACATCATATTCAAACGACCCTTATTCAATCTGAGATTGGTGGTACTCCAACGGAGATTTCACTTTTAATGATTCACGCACAAGATCACTTAATGAATGCAATGACCGTAAAAGACATGGCAAAAGAATTCGTTGACTTGTATGAAGGGGGGGGGAAGTAATGTCTAAGAAACTTAAAATCGTTACAATAGGTGGGGGTTCAAGCTATACGCCAGAATTGGTTGAAGGCATTATTAACCGTTATGAACAAATACCAGTATCAGAGCTTTGGCTTGTTGACGTAGAGGAAGGTCGTGAAAAATTAGAAACAGTTGGTGCTTTAGCAAAACGCATGGTCAAAAAGGCCGGAGTTCCAATGGAAGTTCATCTTTCTTATAATCGTCGTGAGGCTTTGAAAGATGCTGATTTTGTTACAACACAGCTTCGCGTTGGACAACTAGCTGCTCGTGCTCTCGATGAAAGAATTCCGCTTAAACATGGTGTAATTGGTCAAGAGACAAATGGGGCAGGCGGATTGTTTAAAGCACTACGTACAATTCCAGTTATTTTAGATATTTGTAATGAAGTTGAAGAGCTATGCCCGAATGCTTGGATACTAAACTTTACAAACCCTGCAGGCATGGTGACTGAGGCGGCATTAAGATATTCAAATATTAAAAGATTTATAGGACTTTGTAATATACCGATCGGAATGGAAATGGGTATTGCAAAACTTTTAAACGTAGATCACTCACGCGTACGAATTGATTTTGCAGGTCTAAATCATATGGTATTTGGAGTAGAGGTTTATTTAGACGGAGTTAGTGTAAAAGAGCAAGTACTTGAAATGATTATGGACCCGGCTAATGCAAGCTTTGTAAAAAATATAGATGCAGAAGAGTGGGCACCTGAATTCCTTAAAGCAATTAATGTCATTCCTTGTTCATACCATCACTACTACTACAAAACATCTGAGATGCTAGAAAGAGCATTAAAAGACTTTGAGTCGAACGAAACACGCGCAGAAGTCGTGCAAAAAATTGAAGCATCTCTTTTTGAAAAGTACAAAGATGAAGCGCTAGATGTAAAACCACCGGAGTTAGAAGAACGTGGTGGAGCTTACTATTCTGATGCGGCATGCCGATTAATCTCATCGATTTATAATGATACAAGAGATATTCAACCATTGAATACGGTGAATAAAGGAGCAATTTCAGGCTTACCATATGATAGTGCTGTAGAAGTAAGTTGTGTGATCACGAAAGATGGACCGGTTCCATTAACAATGGGAGAATTACCAGTTCCTGTTCGAGGCTTAATTCAAACGATTAAATCATTTGAACAAACGTCAATTGAGGCTGCTATAGAAGGTAATCGTGAAAAAGCAATTCTTGCTTTAACGATTAATCCACTTGTAGCGAATGATAAACTTGCTGTAGCAATAGTAGATGAGATGCTTGAAGCACATAAACAATATTTACCTAAGTTCTTTAAATAAAACAATTTTCTTAAGGTGGCGACCATCATGTGGTGCTGCCTTTTTTATTTATTTTAAAGATATTTGTAAGTCAAGAGCCTACTTAATACTTATTTTATTTGGGATTTTAACACTTTAATTTACTACAGAAGTCTTACAGTGGTCTTTTTTATTTTTAATAAATACGTGAATATATATCTAGTAAAACAAATACATATAGAACTTTAAATCTAAAAAAATAAACTAAAAACGCTAATATAATACAAAATTTTACATTTTTTTATTAAAAATACAAAAATGTTTTAAAAATTTTAAAAATATTAAGAATTATATAAAGGAATTTTGGCACAAAAAAAGAATTATTTAATTTAGCTATTATTCCTTAAAAACTTTATTAAATAATTATTAAAAAAGTATAGGTATTAATAGGATTAGTATAGATGAAGGGAGATATTAAGGGGTTATCTGGAAAAAATGTTAGAGGTAATTTGGCATGTTCTTGATTGAGAAACGATTTGATGAATCTGTCGATATTCCTCGAATGACCGTACTAAACAGGGGAAGTTTTTGTACTTATCTATTTTATTATTCATTTAAAAAATTATATTTTTTGAGAGGAAATGGGAAATGACTAACAAAAAGAATCGTAAAGTTACTACATATGCTCTGGCATCTGCTCTTGCTCTTTCTAATTTAGCTTTTGTTGCACCAACATCAGCTGCTTCTTACCGCCCGGGTGATTTGCAGTCAAAATTAGATCAACTTAGACAATTAGATTCAAAGAATCTTAATACAAAGAATAATAGTAACTTAGCAGAAACTGCTGATCGTGCTAATTTAAAAGCTTCAGATAAAGTGCGCGTTATCGTTGAAGTTGATGGACAATCTCCAGTTGAATATGCAACTCAACAAGGTAAATTATTTAAAGACTTATCTGCAAGTCAAAAATCTAGTCTTTATGCTACAGTAGAAAGCCAACAAAACTCAGTTAAATCAAAGTTACAATCAAAAGGAATTAGCATTAGCTATAAGAAACAATTCTCAACTGCATTTAACGGTTTCAGTGGTGTAGTTGAATACGGTGATGTAGCAAAAATTGAAGCTACTTCAGGTGTAAAAAATGTTTATTTAGCGAACGAATACAATCGTCCAACTGCTGAGCCTTCTACGCCAGATATGACGAAGAGCCATCAATTTATCCAGTCTAAGGAAACTTGGAAAGACACTGGATATGACGGTAAAGGGATGGTTATCTCAATTATCGATACAGGTATTGACCCTACTCACCGCGATTTTAAATTAACTGATCCTTCAAAAGAGGACTTAACGAGTGACTCAGTAGCTCAGCTTGTAAAAGATAAAGGACTTCCAGGTAAATTCTACACTGACAAAGTTCCTTATGGTTATAACTATTATGACCAAAACAGCATTGTAACAGACCTTGGACCAGGGGCTTCAATGCACGGTATGCACGTAGCAGGTATTACAGCTGCTAACGGTGACGAAGCGAACGGTGGTATTAAAGGGGTTGCACCGGAAGCGCAAGTTCTTGCGATGAAGGTATTCAGTAATGACCCAAGTTACCCATCTACATGGTCAGATATTTATCTTGCGGCAATTGACGATTCTATTAAACTAGGTGCTGATGTATTAAACATGAGTCTTGGTTCAGTAGCATCTTCTTATGAGCCAAATAGTGCAGAAGATCTTGCGATTACTCGTGCAGTTGACAACGGTATTGTATGTGCTGTTTCTTCTGGTAACTCAAATCATATTGGTTACGGATGGGATAATCCATTATCACAAAACCCTGATATCGGAGTAACAGGCGCGCCTGGTCTTAACAAAGATACAATTTCAGTAGCTGCTTCTGGAAATGAAGCTTATCTATATGAAAATGCGATCACTGTTGATGGAAATAATAGTTTAAGTGTCTTAGGAAAAGGTATTGATGGTTGGAAAGATCTATCAGATAAATTTGGTGGAAATATTCCAGTTGTAAACCTAGGTAAAAACGGTGATGGAAGCTACAAATTAGGCGGACCAGATGATTATAAAGGTGTAGATGTTAAAGGGAAAATCGTATTAGTGGCGCGTGGTTCATATACTTTTGCAGATAAGACGAAGTATGCTGCTCAAGCGGGTGCTGCTGGTATTATCGTATGGAATGCGACAAACGGAGTTCAATACGCTGACCAAGGCGGTTGGGATGTTCCAATCATGCTTGTTAACTCTTATGCAGATGGAGTAGCATTAGCGAACGCAATTAATGGTTCAGGAACAATCCATGTTAACCAAACAGCTAAAAATGAAAGTCCTGAAATGGGCCGTATGACAAGCTTTACTTCATGGGGAGTTACGCCAAGCCTAGAGTTAAAGCCTGAGATCACTGCTCCAGGTGGAAATATTTACTCAACTGTTAATAACAACCAATATGAAGTTATGAGTGGTACTTCAATGGCAGCTCCACACGTAGCTGGTGGTTCTGCATTAGTACAAGAGTACTTAAAAAATGATAAACGCTTTAGCTCTTTAAGCGTTAGCGAGCGTACTCATTTAGCAAAAGTATTATTAATGAATACTGCAAAAGTTATTAATGATTTAGGTGGTCAACCGTTCTCTCCACGCCGTCAAGGTGCTGGTATGATGCAAATCGAAAATGCTGTTAAAACACCAGTTTACTTCTATAATAAGTCAACAGGTGAAGCTAAGTACGAATTGAAAGATTTCCAATCTAAACAAGTTTCAATGACGTTCACTGCTAAAAATATTTCTGATAAAGATGCATTCTATAAAGTAGATACTACTGCACTAACAGATGCATTCGATCAAGTTACTGGCGTTGATCGTAATAAACTTCAAACAGGTAAATTGGATGGTGCTAAAATCGATGCACCTGATACAGTTATGGTACCTGCAGGGAAATCAGTTGATTTCACTGTAAAAGTTGATTTAACAAATGCAAAAATTCCAGGATTCGATAAGGATGGAAAACCAGCTTTTGAAGATCTTAAAGAGAATATTTTTGTTGAAGGTTCAGTAAATCTTATCGGTACTGTTGGAAATCCAAACTTAACGGCTCCATACGTAGGCTTCTACGGTAAGTGGGATAAACTGCCAATCGTTGATGGAACGAAAGATCTTGGTGAAACACGTTATTTCGATTTACAAAAGCTTTATGGCAAAGGCGCACATGATATGACAATTGATGGAGACAACTACTTCTGGGCTTCAGTTCCTGGAAAGAACTTCTATGCTGTATCACCAAACGGAGATGGCTACGCTGATGATATTAATGCACTTCCATCATTCTTAAGAAATGCTTCAGAAGTACAATATAACATCCTTGACAATAGCGGCAAATTCCTTCGTCGTTTATCTGCTCAATCAGATGTTACTAAAAATGCTTATGATAATGGCAAAGGCCAAATTCTTAAGGATAGTTCATCAACAATTTGGGACGGTAAAGTAAACGGTCAAGTAGTTCCTGACGGTTTATACAAATATGAGATTAAATCTGTAATTGGTTATAAAGATGCAGAGTGGCAATCTAAGACAATTCCTGTTTACGTTGATACTCATGCACCAAGTATTAAAGCAACTTACGATCCAGATAAAAAAGTTGTAACTTGGGAAGGTTCAGATGATGGAACTGGCGTACAAGCTTACACTATCTGGGTAAATGGTACAAAAGTTGGCACAACTGACAGTACAAAATCTTCATTTGACTTATCTACAGCTCCTGATAAAGCAGTAGTTGAAGTAGTTGCTATGGACTACGCAGGTAATGCAGCAGAAGATACTGCGGCAATTGGTGACGTAGATCTTCCTTTAGTGTACATTACTGACGGTACATCAGATGGTGCAGGTGGTTATGTTCCAAATTCTCCAGAACCATGGGGAGCATATAGTGACAATAAAGTACCAGTTAAAGGTTTCGTAACCGATGAAATTGGTATTAAAGCAGTTAAAGTTAATGGAAAAGAAGTACCAGTTACTTATGATCCGAAGACTGATCACTACAACTATTCAACAACTGTAACGTTTGACCAAGATGGTCCTTACACTGTACAAGTTGAAGCAACAGACTTTGCGAATAAGAGCTTCTCAGTTGCTCGTCACGTTTATATTGATACACACGCAGCACAAATTACTACAGATGCGCCTGCTCGCGTAGATAAAAACGTAGATCAAGTGTCATTCAATGTAAACTTAAAAGATAACTATAGCTACTTAAACTTCTACGTTGGTGAAAACCACGAATTTGAAATACCATTAATTAGCCCAGTGGATGTTGTTAAACCACTAAACAAAGATTATAAAGTAACTGTTCCTTTAAAAGAGGGAGAAAACAAAATTACGTTAAGAGCGACTGACCTTTCTGGTAATGAGACAGTGAAGGAAGTAGTAATTAATCGTGCCGATGCTCCAAAAACAACTGGTTGGGTAGTTAATGACGATAATAAAGTTTACTACTACGACGAAGATGGTAAAATGCACAAAGGCTTCTTAGAGCTAAAACAAACTGAAGAGGATTACACTTGGGTGTCTACTTATTACTTTGACCCATCAACTGGTGTAATGAAAACAGGTTGGTTAGATTTAAATGGAAAACGCTATTACTTTGACCAAGGTGGTTCAATGGCAACAGACATCACGTTTGTTCCAGAAAACAACACGTACTTCTACTTTGATTCTAAAGGTGTAGCGCAATCTGGTATCTTCAACTTATACGGTGATAAAGCATACTTTGATGCAAAATCAGGTTTATTACGCAAAGCTTGGAAACAAGTTGGTTCTAAAATGGTTTATGCAGACAAAGATGGTACTTTACACATTGGTTGGTTAAACAACAGTGGCAAGTGGTACTATTTTAATAAAGATGGCTACATGCAAACTGGTTGGTTAAACGATGGTAAGGACACTTACTATTTAAATAGTAAAGGTGAAAAAGTTACTGGCTGGAATGTAATCTCAGGAAAAACTTACTACTTCAATTCAACTGGTGTGAAAGCAAAAGCTGGTTGGTTATCAGTAAGTGGCAAGAAGTATTACTTAAACAGTGACGGTTCAAGATTTAGCAATGGCTGGAAATCAATTAGTGGCAAATACTACTACTTCGATAAATCTGGCGTAATGAAAACAGGCTGGTTAACAGTAAGTGGTAAGAAATATCACTTAAACAGCGATGGTTCAAGATTCAGCAATGGCTGGAAATCAATTAGTGGCAAATACTACTACTTCGATAAAAACGGTGTAGTGAAAACTGGTTGGTTAACAGTAAGTGGTAAAAAATACTACTTAAACAGCGATGGATCAAGATTTAACAATGGCTGGAAAAAAATAAGTGGTAAATATTATTACTTCAACAAATCAGGCGTAATGGCTGTAAATACTAAAGTTGGTAAATATAAAGTTGGAAAAGACGGAGCTAGAAAATAAGCTTTGACCTTTGAATACTTGCAGTTCTACTAATAATAGATAATCCAAGAGCATGTATCTGGTACAATACCGGGTGCATGCTTTTTTTATTAGAGAGAGAAATAAGTCGTTTGAAGCATAGAAAAACCACGAGGGAATTAATCTCCTCGTGGTTTTCATTCGTTATTAGCTTTTGAAATAACTTCAGCTTATTTTAGTTTTATGATCTTGTTGATCATTCCCTAAAACACTTCTCTTCTTACCATACAACGCGTAAACAACAAGTCCGATCACCATCCAGACGATAAATCTAATAAATGTAATCTTTGGAAGACTAGCAATTAAATAAGCCGAGAACCCGATACCGATTAGTGGGATAATTGGAACTAATGGTGTTTTGAATCCTCTTTTTAAATCAGGACGTTTTACACGTAATACAATAATTGATGAACAAATTAAGATAAATGCTGTTAATGTTCCGATATTAACTAATTCAGCTACTTCATTGATTGGAGTAAAGCCTGCAACGAATGCAGTAATTAACCCAATTAGTAAAGTAGGACGATAAGGTGTTTTATACTTTGGATGTAATTTTGTAAACCATTTTGGTAATAAACCATCACGGCTCATTGAGAACCAAATTCGTGATCCGGCAAGCATAAATGAGAACAATACTGATAGAATCCCTGTAATTGCAGCGGCAGAGATAATTAGAGTAATCCATTTCATGCCAATATTACTAAATGCTTTTGCTACAGGTGCTGCGTTATTAAGTGTTTCATATGGAGCCATTCCTGTAATAATAAGTGACATTGCAACATACAAGCATAAAGCAACACCTAACGATATGATGACTGCTAATGGTAAATCACGTTGCGGTCTTTTTGCTTCCTCTGCTGCTGTAGTTAGCGTGTCATAACCGAATACAGCAAAGAATACTAGAGCTGCTCCACTCATTACGCCATGGAAACCAAAAGGCATGAATGGGTGCCAGTTAGCAGTATTAATGTGAAAGCTTCCTACGCCAATAACTAAAAGAATAATACCTAATTTAATAATAACCATTAATGAATTAAATTTAGAACCCATTTCGGTTCCTAATGTAAGTAAGCCTGCAATACCAAAACTAACTAAAACTGCTATTAAGTCTACTTTGTGGCCTGCTCCAGAACCAGGAGCACCTTGTGCCCATTCAGGTATGTGAACACCTATTTGTAATAAAAACTCCTGCATATAGCCTGACCAACCAATCGCGACTACAGCGACAACTAGTGCATACTCAAGTAACAAATCCCATCCAATTAGCCATGCAGTTCCTTCTCCTAATACAGCATAACTATAAGTATAGGCACTTCCAGCCACTGGTATTAAACCAGCAAATTCTGCATAACACAATGCTGCTGCAGCGCTAGCTAATCCTGCAATAATAAAAGACAAAAGTACTGCTGGACCAGCATGTTTAGATGCTGCCACACCAGTTAATACGAAGATACCAACACCTATAATACCTCCTAAACCAATGGCAGTCAGTTGCCATAAGCCTAAAACACGATTAAGTCCAGTGTTTTTTGCTCCATCCAGTTGAAGCTGTTCAATAGACTTTTTTCTAAAAAATGCATTCATTCATGACTCCCCCTTTTTGTGAATAATCTGTATTTTTTGTAAATAACTGCGCGTGAAACAAAATTCTGTGCAGTAATTAATAAATTTGAAGCGGGAGAGTTTGACTAATTCCCAAATTCATTGATGGAGATAAATACTTTAGCATACTAGTAATCTATTTCTTGTTGAAAACATTATAATTATATTGGAAAAATTATCCTATTACCTGAGGATTTATTTCGTATTGTAACATAGTTCAATAATACTACGCAATAATAGTATGAATCTTTTAAATATTGTATTTTTGTTTGACTGTATATTATTTCTTACTATTCCGATTAAAATGTATGCTGAAATACATAGGTGTAACAAGGGAGAATGCGACTTTTTAATTAGATGTCTCTAAACTTATTTTTCTTCTAAAATTTGAGATAAAAAAATCTAAAAAATTTTTTAGTTATATTAATTTAAATATTCTGAAATATAAAAAAATAAGTAAACTGAGCGAATATACCTATTAAAATGAACAAAATGTCAATAAAAAGTGATTATTTTAAAAAACATATTAAATATTTGTCATTTTCTAAAAAATCTCCTTGAAACACCATTTAAAAAAATAGACAATAGACTATGGAGAAGTAGTTTTTTTGTAATGAGGAAGGGGTATAGTTATGGAATCGGCGAAAAGAATTGACGAGGAAAAAGAACAAGTAAAAATAATTACACCAAACCAGAAGAAGTATATTTTAATAGGAGTCATTGTTCTTTTAATCGTTTCCGTGATTCTTAGCGTAACAGTAGTTGAAGTTAGAAAAAGTAAATCAGAAACATTACAGTTTATCAGTCCAGCAGTTAAAAGTTTTACAAAGACTGAAACTGTGTCCGGTCGCGTAGTTCAAAGTCATACTGATACAATTTATGTAAATCCAACTAAAGGATCTATAAATGAAATTTTCGTAAAAGAGGGAGATACAGTCACTAAAGGACAAAAACTTTTTTCTTATGAAAATACTACTCTAGCAGCTGAACTTGGACAAGCTGAAGTTAATAAGAAACTAGCAGAAACTAGCGTTACTCAGAAAAAAGAACAAGTTTCTTCGCTAGAACAAGACATTCAAAGCGCAAGCACGGAGACTGAGTCTAATACAACTGATGAAAATAAAACAACAGATAAATCAACAGATAAAACTGAGACTACAACTAATGCAGTAATAATTCAAACACTTCAAGCTGAATTAAATACTGCGAAAGAAGAATTGAATGCAGCAGAATTAAAAGTAGAACAATACACACTTGAAGCTGAAAAATTAAAGGCACAACAAGGATCATTAACTGTTAATAGCAATAATGAAGGTGTTGTACTTAACTTGAACAAAGACATTGGTCAAGGCTTTAAAGCAACAGATAAACAACAAATTTCAATTATGCAAATTGCTTCAAATGAACCTTTCCAAATTGAAGGAAAACTAACAGAAGAAGAAAAATCAAAAATTGAACCAGGTCAACCGATTAAAGTTACTTCAAAGATTGTTGGAAATACTAACTGGAAAGGAAGTATTTCAGAGGTTAGTAACTATCCTATGAACAATACATCCACTGATCAAGAAAAGGACTCAAAGAAAGAATCAAATGCATACTACACTTTTAGAGCAACTTTAGATTCACAAGAAAAACTATATCCTGGCTACGAAACAAATCTTAACGTTGTAGTAGAGTCAAAAGATTTATTATCAGTACCTGCAACAAGTGTTAAGGGATCAGGGAAATCAAAATACGTGTATCTGCTTAAAAAAGGTAAAATAGTTAAACAAAATGTCAAGATTGGCCAAAAACAAGGGAAATATGTTGCTATCCTTAAAGGAGTAAAGGAAGGGGATAAAATAGGTAAAAATCCTTCCTGGACTGTCCGCGCTGGAACTAAGATTGATTTAGATAAGAAATAAAAGAGAATATCACTTTAGGGAATATATTATCTGCTATGGAACAATCGGTGTGCGGGCGGAATATTGGGAGTCGGGATTTAAATTTCCAATGAACTCCTTTCGTTCACCGTAGTTTAGAGAAAAATAAAAAACAGCGACTGTCTTAATGATGGTCGCTGTTTTTTATTTACTTAAAAATGATTTTGTTTTAACTATAGATAATTAATCCAATTAGCATAAAAAGAGTAATTATTAATAAGACTACTCCACCAAAACGTGTACTACTTAAATACAAAATAGTAAGAATATGTGAAAGGTCTCTTTATATTGATTGAGTAAAATAAGTAATGGAGAAATAAGAATAGAGGAATCGCAAATTAGAGATCTAATAGGCAATTAAACAAGTTGGAGTTACAAATAAAACAGCCAACTGCAAAATAAAATTGAAGAATCGCAAATAAATTTTGAGAATCGCAAATAAAACAATATAATACCCATACCGGTTAGGATATATGTTTCATAATTGTATAAAATCGGCTTATTTTAAAGGGAAAGCTAGCAAATTTCCCGTAATTCTATCTAAATCGAACAAAAAAACGATGAAATCTACTAGTTATCTATAAAAATAGGTCGTAATACCAATTACAACTGAAAATCAACACCGTGATACCCCTCTACTATATGAATAGTTTATGTAGTAAAAATTATGTTTAAAAACCAATCCAATACTCCATATAAAATCATTTATTCTACTATATAGAAAAAGAGGCGCAGATTCATCAGTTCCCCAAACTGATGAGACAGCCCCTTCTTACTAATAGAACATTTATTAAAGCGTTTTCAAAAAAATGAAAAAATTAAGCGTTTATTTTCTGTGGAGGAAGTGGAATAGCACGTAATTCAGTTGCTTCTTCTTTAATAGAAAATAAATATGCGATCAAACCTAAAAGAGCTGTGATAATTAACATGAAAATTGAAGTAGTGAAGCTGCCACCTGATGAATCGCGTAACCAACCCATGATATAGCTAGAAAATCCACCCATTAAGTTTGTAAATCCGATTAAACCTGCGGCGCGACCGGCCGTTTCTTGTGTTGAATATTTTACTAAGAACATATTACTTAGATGGAAGACGCCTCCTTGGCATCCCATTGCTAGCCCCATGCAAACCCCTGCTATTATTGCATTTGGAACAAAGACTGCTGTAGTCAAGAAGATGACCGTCAGTGAGAATAGTATTGCCGCCATTAAACTTGGGCGTCTTGTTTTATCCGCAAGAAAGCCACATATGAGTACAAAGCCAAGTGCAAATAACCATGATAGGGAAGTGATGCTTGTCATACCTTCACGCGCAAATCCTTTTGCCTCGATCAAATACGTTGGTAGCCAAATGCTAATTCCGAAGAAAAGGAAAGAGCAGACTAACATGCCAAACCAAACAATCCAGAAGCGATAGTCTTGAATAAAATTTTTATTTCCATTTGAACCTTTTTCATATTCTTCAAAATCAACTGGACGTTGGATTAAAGCCAGTTCTTCATTACTAACCCACGGATGTTCTTCAGGTGTATTCCTTGTAAGAAAAATAAACATAGGTATATTAATGACTAGGTTAAATCCAGCTAGTATAAAGAAAGCTGCATGCCAATGAAGTGATGAAATAACAAGGACTAATATGACTGCTCCAATCGCTGGTCCTAAATAGTTACCTGTAAGCCAAGATGCTTGGGCACGCCCTAATTCGCGTTTGTTGAACCAAGCCGAAATAAATTTTCCAGAAACAGGAATCATCATCCCTTCTGAAAATCCAAGAATAATTCGACTTATTATAAATGTTTCATATGTAGTGGAGAGACCGGACGAGAACATAGTAAGAGACCAAACAAATAATCCAGCTATAGCCGTTTTTCTCGCACCAAATTTATCAATAATGAATCCCCAAAAAAGATTCGAAACTCCATAAGCGATTGTAAAAACAAATGAAAGAAGTCCAATTTTTGCATTTTTGTCAATGCCCGTCATACCAAGTGCTTTTAAGAATCCTGGATCTGTTTGTATGACTGAAATGCCTACTTTATCAATTTGTCCGAAGAACCAAAAGAAAAAGATTGGTAAAGCAATTAAAAACCATCTTTTTTGACTTTTTAGCATTAAAGTTCTCTCTCCTTTAAAATCAATTAAATTCGTTAAAAATTTGGAAGGAAAAAGCAGAATCAACGTTAATCTAGCAGATGTGAAGTTCAAAAGATATGTTTTGAGACCTCACGTTTTTATTTTGGCTCAACCTTAATTATCAACTCCTTTTGATTTTTTTGTTTTAAATATAAAACAGTGTTTCATTTTTCGTAATATGAAACTCTTTTAAAGATAAAATAATTAGAAAAGTTTGTCAATTAAGAATTCATTAAAAATACTTTCCAAATTTTGTATTAAAAAACATTAAACCAGCGTTTTTCAGTGATTTGATAAAAATAGAATTATTGACAATAAATTCTGATAAATCTATAATTCAATTTGAAAAACATGTTTTTTATATGAAACACATTGTTTTTAAATCCTCATGGATTAATCAATTTAGTAGACTTTGAGTAGAGAAAATAGAGCGGAGGTACTGTGGATGCCAATTAGTCATTTAAATGATTTATCAATTAATTATCAAGAGTCAGGTAATGGACAAGTGCTAGTAATACTACATGGTTTAGGAAACAATTCTCAGTCATGGAAGCATCAATTAAGCCAACTGAGTGAGTATTATCGAGTGATTGTTTGGGATGCTCCAGGTTATGGTGGGAGTTCCGATTTAAAAGAGGAGTTTCATGAATTTTCCCAGTTTGCGAATGTCCTAAAAGAATTTTTGGATAGTTTAGGGCTAGAATCTATCAATTTACTAGGCCATTCAATGGGTTCAGCTATTGCAATTGATTTTACGAGCCGTTTTCCGCAAATGGTCAATTCACTAATTATTTCAGATGCAACACGAGGAGCAGCAGGACTAACTAAAGAAGATAATGAGCAAAAACTTCAAAATAGATTAAACTCTATTGATCATTTAGAACCAAGTGAACTAGCTAGAAAGAGAGTAAAAGCATTACTATCTCCGAATGCATCGACTGAGGTTATAAAAGAAGCGGAGCGCATCATGGCACAGGTACGTCCATCTGGTTATCGTTCTGTTTCCTACTCTTTATCAAACTTAAACCAAATGGAGATTCTATCTTCAATATCTGTCCCAACGCTTGTTATGTGTGGGGAATTAGATCAAGTAACACCAGTAAGTGAATCACAAATATTTCACGAGTTGATTCCAAATTCAGAATTTGCTATCGTTCCGAATACAGGGCATTTATGCTATCAAGAAGACCCTAAACTATTTAATCAATTCGTGGTAGACTTTTTAAAGAAACAACCAAATGGTCAATAATGTAAAATAGATTTAATAGTTGCGATAATATGTATTAGGAGAGGTTTGCTCGATGGATCATGTAGAGAAAGAAAAATATAGCGCAAATTCATTAGTAAGAGGTTTAGAAATTATTAAGCTTTTTAATGAGGAACATCCTAGTTTGTCACTTTCTGAGATTGCAAAAAAGCTAGGGGTAAGCAGAACAGTACCTTATCGTTTACTTTATACACTTCAGTCGATTGGATACTTAACACAGGATGAAAATACGAAGCAATATTCGCTAACTCCAAAGGTTCTAGAATTAGGGTTTAGTTATATAAATAGCTTGAAAATACCTGAAATTGCACAACCTTATATGGAGTCATTGCGTGATGAAATCGGTGCATCTTGTCATCTGTCGATCTTAGATGGACATGAAGTTGTTTACGTAGGTAGTGCACCAGTTAGAGGTGTATCAGCAGTCAATGTGAACATTGGTTTAAGACTACCAGCACATGCAACAGCAAATGGAAAACTACTTCTTGCGTACGAACCAAAAGAAAGTCTTATGCAACTATTCCAAGTTTCAAATTTAACACCATATACAGATAAAACGTTGACGACTCCTGGTGAGTTTATGGAGCAATTAGAAAATATACGAAAAAATGGCTACTCTATAACTAGTGGGGAGTTCCATCAAGGCATTCATTCGATCGCTGCCCCAATTTACGGTAGAACTGGAAAGGTCTTAGCTGCCCTAAACATCGTAGCAACAGAATTGTCTTATCAGGAAGATTTTATGAATAAAGTTGCATTGCCTAAACTACTAGATGTCTCTGTTTTATTATCAAACTATATGGGTTACAATGGCAGAGTTTCAACTTAAGTAATATCGTTAAAGTTATAAATATGGATTCCTAAACAATGGGAATCCATATTTTTTTTGCTCAAAAAACTAGTTATAAACCTTGTAAATACAATATTTTTGTAGTGTTTTACTTTTGTGACATATCAAAATTTTCTAAAAACTATGTTGACATGAAAGAAATTCCATTCTAGAATTATTTTATAGATAAAACACTGTTTTGTATGTGAAACACAATAAGCTTTAAATACAAAACATTTTGTTTAAAAAAAGACCAAAAACACAGGGAGGATTTTTAAAATGACAAATGAAACTTTTTCAGTTAAAGAATTTGAAAAAAAATATGTGGCTCGCTTAGAAGACCGTACGCTTGATTGGAATGTATTAAAGTTTCAAGAGGAAATTGATCCTAGATATAAACGCGCTCAAATGCGTTATATTGGACGCGGTGCGACAGCGAATAATGACTCAAATGTAGTTGCAGCAGAACATTTTACATTAAGTACAATGGTTCTACCTCCTGGCTGTATTGGACCTTTACACCTACACGATGATGTAGAAGAAGTGTTCTTCATTCTTGAAGGAGAAGTTACAGCTTTAATTCAAGAAGTTGGTAAAGACGAAATACATGAAATTAAATTAAATGCTAGAGATTGCATCAGTTCACCTCCTGGAGTTCATCGTGGCATTCGAAATGATGGAGATACTGAAGCTCGTATGTTAGTTATGCTTGGTGCAGTAAAACCAAACCTTCCAACATATCCAGAAGGTAGTGCTCTTGAAGATCTTCGTAAACAACGTGCTAAAGAAAGAGAAGCAATCATCAAAGGTTAATTAAAAGAATTAAAAAAGGGTCAGCTGCATTTTGGATAAATTGCAGCTGCCTTTTTCAATAGAGTAGAAAAGAAAGCGCTTAATATAGATCGTTATCAAATTAGTGGGAGGGATTGTTGATGCTAGGAATTACTCATTTAAGGCACATCAGTTTGATCACACCAAACTTTGAGGAACAAGTGAAATTTTACGAAAAAGTTTGGGGTTTAGATCGCGTAGATGCAACAGAAGACAATCATATTGCTTATTTTCGAGGGGCAGGTCCTGAACATCATATTCTAAGCCTTCGAAAAGGAGAAAAAGCTGGTTTACATCATATCGCATTTGGAATGGTTGATAAAAATGCAGTCGATCGTGCAGCGGAAATCTTACATTCAAAAGGTATACATATCATCGAAGAGCCAGGTTATTTAGACGAAGCTGGTGGAGGATACGGACTTCGATTTGTTGATCCAGAAAACCGTGTAATTGAGCTTTCTGCTTGGGTAGAGGTTCAAACGTCCATTTGGAACAATAAAAACGTGGACCCGGTGAAATTAAATCATGTGGTCATGAATACAAAAGAATTAGATATGATCGTCGAGTTTTATACAGATGTACTTGGCTTTAAAGTAACAGACTGGAGCGAGCACCAAATGTCATTCTTAAGGTGTAACCGAAAACATCACTCGATTGCATTCAACCAAGATGCACACGCTTCAGTGAATCATATTGCTTACGAGGTTGATTCGGTAGATGAACTAATGCGCGGGATTAGTAATGTTAGGAAGGCTGGACTCAGTGAGTTATGGGGGCCAGGTCGACATGGTCCTGGTAATAATATCTTCTGTTATTTTCAAGATCTCGGTGGATTCGTCATGGAATACACTTGCTATCTTGAGACGATTGAAGATGAGGCTGAATGGAGAGCACGCGTATGGAAACGTGTGCCACATTTAATGGATCAATGGGGAATTGCAGGCCCACCAAAGCCAGAAGCTCGTAAAGCGATGGGCGGAGAACCGGATGCCGGTTGGGTCGATATTGAAGTTGAAGTACGTTCATGAAAACAAACTAATCATTCGAAACTTAAGCATAAAATGAAGCGGCTATGAAAAGGGGTGACGAGAATGGATTTAGGTTTAAACGGAAAAGTTGCAGTCATAATGGGTGGAACTTCTGGTGTTGGGCTAAAGACAGCGGAATTATTTTTAGGAGAAGGCGCAAAAGTAGCAATTTGCGGTAGAAGCAAAGAACGCGCAGATAAGGCTTTAAATCATTTACTCTCATATGGTGACCGAGAAGATATATTTGCTTCGACTTGTGATGTTACATCAAAAGAGGACGTTAATGCATTTATACAACAAACAGCAGAAAAGTTTGGTGGAATTGATACTTTAGTAAACGCAGCTGGTCAAAGTGTAATGGGGTATTTTTTTGATATTACAGATGAACAGTGGCAGGAACAAATTCAGTTAAAATATTTTGCAATTATTTATGCAATTCGTGCAGCCCATCCTTATTTAGTGAAAAGAGGAGGAGGACGAATTATTAATATAAATGCCACTCTTGCAAAAGAGCCTGAGCGTCATATGGTTGCAACAGCAGCTACTCGTGCAGGACTTTTAAATTTAAGTAAAACATTGTCTCAGGAATTAGCTTCAGACAATATTTTAGTGAATTCAGTAAGTCTTGGCTTAATTCGAACAGATCAATGGGAGCGAAGAAGATTGAAAAATGCTCCTGATATGGATCCTGAAGAATATTATAGAGATCTTGCGAAAAAACGAAATATTCCACTAGGTCGTGTAGGTGAAGCTGAAGAAGTTGCTAGTGTAATAGTCTTTCTTGCTTCGAACAAAGCGAGCTATGTAGCCGGTTCAACAATTGAAACTGCTGGTGCGATCGGTAAAGCACTTTAAATAATTTATTAGATAAAGGTAGGATACTAAGATGAAAAGACAAGATGAAATCGTATTTACTACTGCGGATGCCGTTGTAAAAGAGCTAGTTCAAGCTGGAGTAGAAGTCGCTTTTGGGATTGTAAGTATTCATAATATGCCAATCTATGATGCGATTCTTAGGGATGGAAGTATTAAATTAGTTTGTTCACGTGGTGAAAGCGGTGCAGTAAACATGGCAGACGGTTATGCACGTGCGACAGGGAAATTAGGAGTTGTCATTACTAGCACAGGAACAGGAGCAGGAAATGCAGCTGGTTCATTAGTAGAAGCTTGGGCGGCTGGAGTACCACTACTTCATCTGACTGGGGAAGTAGCTTCACCTTATCTTGGAACAGGTAAAGGATATATACATGAATGTAAAGACCAGCTATCAATGATGAGCGGTGCTTGTAAAAATGCTATAAGACTAAGAAGACCAGATCAAACAGCAGGAGTAGTAAGAAAAGCAATTGAAGAAGCATTAACTGCGCCAACAGGACCTGTTTCATTAGAAATTCCAATCGACTTTCAATCAGCGATAATCGAGGATGTTTCGATTGAGAAAGTACAAGTGGATGTTTATAAGCAGCAATTAACAACTGTTATATCGGAAACAGCAATCTCAAAAATTTTAGAAGCACGACGTCCAGTTATTTGGGCTGGTGGTGGTGTAATTTCTGCTAATGCGTCAAAAGAGTTAACAAATTTAGCAGAAATTATTGGTGCAGCTGTTATTACTAGTCAATCAGGAAAAGGCTCGATTCCAGAAGACCACGAGCAATGTATCGGTCATTTTGCAGCCAACGAGTCTACTAAAGAGTTTTTGAGAAATGCAGATTTATTAATCAGTGTAGGAGTTCGCTTCAGAGGAAATGAAACTTCAAACTGGAAAGTAACTGTCCCTAAAGAACATATTTCGATTGATGCGGATTTAAATGCAATTAATCGTAACTATAAAGCGACAGTTGGTTTAGTTGGAGATGCAAAAGAGATCTTATCAGCTCTGATTAATAAAATCGATGAAAAATCTATTTCGGTTTTACCTTCTTATATAGAAGAAGTACGCAGCTTAAGAAATGAAGTACGAGGGCAGCTTCGTAAAACACTTGGTCCATTTGAACAATTTGTAGATGGAATGAGAGAAGTTTTACCTAGAGATACAATATTAGTTCGAGATGTTACAGTACAGGCAAATGTATGGGGAAGTAGAATATTCGATATTTACGAACCTAGAACATCTATTCACGCATCTGGTGGAGGAATCGGTCAAGGTCTTCCTACTGCTATTGGTGCACAAGTGGGTCGTCCTCATCAAACAGTCGTACTAATGGCCGGTGATGGTGGATTTATGGTTAACGTAGGTGAAATGGTGACTGCAGCTGAAGAAAGTCTACCAATTATTATCGTGTTATTTGATGATTCTGGTTATGGAGTACTTCGAAATATTCAACAAGCAGCATACGGACGACAAGTAGCAGTGAATTTATTAAGTCCAGATTTTGTAAAACTAGCTGAGTCAATGCATTTTGATGCAGCACGTATTGGTTCAGGAGACGAATTTGTGAAAGAAATAAAGAAGGCAACTGAAAGAAGAAGACCGACAATGATCGTTGTCGATATGGAAGCAGTTGGACCGATGGCAATACCATTCGGTGGACCTCCAGGAGCAGCAGAAAGCTTTAAGCCTAAAAAATTATAAAGGAGATTCAATATGATTTCGACATATCCGGTTGTATCAGGAAGATATCTCATAAATGGTGAATGGAAAGAAATAAATGAAACAGCTAATATTATTAATCCCGCAAATAAGTCGGAAGTAATCGGCACAGTTGCGTTATGTACAGAGGAAATCGTAAACGAAGCTATTAATGCAGCATCGAAAGCATTTGAATCTTGGTCACAAAGTGAAGTTCACGATCGTGTAGAAAGAATGAAAGTAGCAGCTAATGAACTTTCTAAAATCATTGAAGAAAATGTTTCATTATTTGTTCGTGAAAATGGAAAAACACTTGTAGAAGCTAAAAAAGACTTATTACGTTGTGTTGAAGTGATGAATGGTGGAGCAGATGAACTACTTAAATGGTGGAATCCGGAGTTACTTCCAGGCAATCAAAAAGTTCAAGTAAGAAGAAGATCAAGAGGGGTTGCAGCAGTCATTACACCTTGGAATTCGCCAATGATTTTAACATTTAAGCGAGTAATCCCAGCTGTTTTAGCAGGGAATACAGTTGTTGTCAAACCAGCGACAAATTGTCCGTTAACAATTATGACTTGTTTAAAAGTAGTGGCTGAACATTTTCCACCTGGCGTTATTAATATTGTAACAGGTTCAGGGAAAGTGATTGGTGACAAACTTTGTTCTGATTCACGAGTTCGTACGATTGCTTTTGTCGGAA
This sequence comes from Arthrobacter citreus, assembly GCA_013200995.1. GTDB lineage: Bacteria > Bacillota > Bacilli > Bacillales > Bacillaceae_G > Gottfriedia. The sequence continues at coordinate 4,168,058 of CP053688.1, forward strand.
GTACCCAAACTGGTAAAGATATTATGAAGAAATCTGCTGGAAATCTTCAAAAAGTCTATATGGAGCTTGGTGGAAATGACCCGGCAATTATTTTAGAGGATGCTAACTTAGATGACGAAGCAATTACACGATTAAGAATGAGTATTTTACGAGCGGCTGGCCAAGTTTGTTCGGCTATTAAACGTGTATATGTACATGAATCTAGATATGTTGAAGTTGTAAAAAAATTAAAGAAAGAATTTGAGCGAATTGTTGTAGGCGATGGTATTCAACCTGATGTAACAATGGGTCCATTAAATAATAAAACTCAATATGACTATGTAAATGCATTAATTGAACGTGCTGAAAAAGCAGGTGCAAATGTAATAACAGCCGGAATTCAACTGAATCCTGAAATGTGGGAACAAGGATATTACATCTTACCAACAATCGTAATAGGGGTTGACCAGCAAAGTGAGATCGTTCGTGCAGAGCAATTTGGGCCAGTCATTCCTATTTTACCTTTTTCAACGATTGACGAAGCGATCAAACTAGCAAATGATAGTGAATTTGGTTTAAGGGCATCTGTTTGGACTGAGAATGAAGAATTGGCAGTTGAAATGGCAGATCGTTTAGAAGCAGGAGCAGTTTTTCATAATAATCACACCATCTTTAGCGATTTAGCACTGGATTTCCCGGGGTTAAAAGAAAGTGGTGTATCAAGAGAAACAAGACACTGTGGATTGGAATACTTTGCAGATTCATACGGATTTGCAAATTGAGGATGGTGAATAGACATGAAATTAGGTCTAATCGGGTGTGGTAATATTGGTCAATTTCTTCTGCAAGCAATTAATAAAGACGGCATGTTACCCGGCGGAAAGATTGTTTCAATTTATACACGCTGCGAAGAATCAGCCGTCCAATTAGCGAAAGATTTTGAAACAGAAGCTTTTACAGATGTAGAAGCTCTCCTTCATTCTGATGTAGATTTAGTCATTGAAGCTGCAACAGTTGAAGCAGCAGAGGTGTACGCTATAAAAGTTCTTGAGTCTGGAAAAGATCTATTACTAAGTAGTATTGGCGTAATGGCTGATTCTTCTTTTGAAGACAAAGTTCGAGAGGTTTGTATTCGAAAAGGTGTGAACGTTTACTTACCTTCAGGAGCAATCGGCGGCTTAGATATTTTAAAGTCAGCAAAAGCTGTAAATGGTTTAAACACCGTTTCAATTACAACTAGAAAACCACCTGGAGCATTATCTGGAGATACATTAGAAAAAGAAACGATTTTGTTTGAAGGCTCTGCAGCAGAAGCAATCAAACTATACCCAAGAAATATAAATGTAGCAATTGTATTATCGTTAGCGGGACTAGGCTCTAACAATACGAAAGTAAAAATTATTGCTGATCCGAGTGTGATAAAAAATAGCCATACAATTGAAGCTTCTGGTGCGTTCGGGAAACTAAAACTTGAGATTGAAAATGATCCGATGCCAAATAATCCTAAAACAAGTTATTTAGCAGCGTTAAGCGTTTTGGCGAAATTACAAAATAAAGATAACTATGTACAAGTCGGGTAATCGAAAGATGAAAGGAGAGTGCGAGTATGATTATAACAGAGAAAACTTTAGATGAACTGTCAAAGGAGCAACTAGTAAATTACTTATCCGAAACGGTCAAACCAGATGAAGGAAGCATCCCTGCATATCTTCTAGGTGACAAAGCGGTTTACGAGTTAGAGCATGAAAAAGTATTTTTAAAAACATGGGTTTTTCTTGGTCATGAATCTGAAGTTCCAAATTCCGGTGACTTTATGACACGTGAACTTGCAGGGTACTCGATCATTATCTCACGAGATAGTAATGGAGAAATCAATGCATTTTATAATATGTGTACTCACCGAGGTATGAAGCTATGTAGAGCTGACAAAGGAAACAAGACTTTATTTACATGTCCATACCATGGATTTAACTTTAAAAATACAGGCGAACTAGTTGGTGTTCCACTTCAAAAAGATATTTATGGAGATCGGCTTGACCGAACTAAAATGGGTCTTCACCAAGTAAAGCTAGAATCATACAAAGGACTTATATTTGGAAATTGGGATGAAAATGCAGAACCTCTTGAAGAGTTCCTCGGTGATTTTAAGTGGTATTTAGATATTGTAGTGGGCCGTGCTGAGATGGAAGTAATTGGAGCTCCGCAACGTTTTATTGTGAAATCAAACTGGAAAGTCGGTTCTGATAACTTTGTAGGTGATTCCTACCATACGATGGTTACTCACGGTTCAATTGCCAAATTAGGTATGGTACCAAATGCAACATACTCGAAGCGCGGTTTCCAAATCCATACGGAAAACGGACATGGATTAAACCTTGGTACACCAAATCCGGACTTTGCTTTTCCTGAAGAATTGAAAGATGAATATAAAAGTAATTTATCAGAGGAACAATATGAAGTGTTATCAAACTTGAAAAATATGATTGGAAATGCATTTCCAAACATGTCATTTTTAATATCTCACACAAAAATTAAGGGCGAATTAATTTCGAATACTTCAATTAGAATGTGGAGACCAATTAGCCACAATAAGATGGAAGTAATTGCGTGGTTACTAGTAGAGAAAAATGCTTCTCAGGAATGGAAGAATCGATCAAGAGATTCTTTTATCTTAACATTTAGTCCATCTGGTATTTTTGAACAAGATGATACTGAAGTATTTACGGACATCACAGAAGCAGCCCAAGGTCCAATGCCATTTCAAAAGAATTTGACTTATAACTATACAATGGGACTACATCGTGAGCCCGTCGACTTTATCGGCCCAGGTGTAGCTTATGACGATAAATTTACAGAAGCAAGCCAACGTAATTTCTATAAGTACTGGCTTGAATTAATGACAAAGTAATAAAGGGGGGAGGAAGGAAAATGAATACCGAAAAATTATTAGCAAAATTAGAGTTTGAACAATGGCTAATTGATGAAGCGCAATTACTTGATGATATTGAATTTGATGATTGGTTTAGCTTAATGCACACAAATTTAGTCTATCAAATGCCTGTGCGCGTCAATAAAGAAGGAACTGAACGCCCGGATTATTCAACAGAGATGTTTACGTTTAATGATGATATTGAACTATTAAAGCTTCGAGTGGACCGATTGAAAACTGATTATGCATGGGCGGAAATTCCTCCTTCAAGAACCCGCCGTTTTGTAAGTAATGTGAGCGTAAAAGAGCTAGCAAAAGAAGAAAAGGCAGTAGTTAAGAGCTATTTACTTATTTATCGAAGCCGCAGCACAGATATTCATCATGATCTAATTTCAGGGGAACGTAATGACGAGTTTACATATGAAGATGGGAAATGGAAGCTTTCCAAACGTGTATTTATTGTAGACCAGACAACCATTAATACTAGAAATCTTGCAATCTTTGTTTAATAGAGGAGGCTAAGTTATGTTATTAAAAGATAAAGTTGTGTTAGTTACAGGCGGCGCATCAGGAATAGGTGCAGCTGTTACAAGACGTTTCATTCAAGAAGGAGCAAAGGTAAGTATTATCGGCCGCTCTCTTGAAACACTCGAGCAAATGAAAGAAGAATTTAATGACAATCTCCTAATCATTCAAGGTGATGTAAGTAAATATGAAGACAATGAACGAGCTGTAAAAGCTACTGTTGAACAGTTCGGTAAACTAGATGTCTTTATTGCAAATGCTGGCGTTTTCGATGGATTCGCTAAATTTGCAGACGTAACACCTGAGGCTCTTTCAGAAGCATATGATTTTCTTTTAAATATAAATGTAAAAGGCTCATTTTTCGGTGCAAAAGCAGCGCTAGAAGAATTACAAAAAACAAATGGTAATATCATTTTCACTGTATCAGGTGCAAGCTTCTACCCAGACGGCGGTGGCGTTTGGTACACGGCAAGTAAGCATGCTCAAATCGGTTTAATGCGTCAACTTGCATTCGAACTAGCACCAGATATTCGAGTAAATGCAGTAGCTCCAGGAGGGACTTTAACAGCACTAACAGTGATCCCACCTTTACGTAACTTTACTAAATCCGTAGACAATGAAACAAAAGCAAGCAATATAAAAAGACGAAATCCACTTCAACTAGCTCAAATGCCTGAAGATCATGTTGCAGCATATGTACTTTTAGCTTCAGATCAGTCACGAGCTATTACTGGTGAAGTTATTTCTAGTGATGGTGGATTATCGGTTCGTGGACTTGGTTAAGGGAAAGTTTTGAGGTTAAAGACTACTTATAGATGACAAACCCCCTCAAGGTAATTATATTTCCTTGAGGGGGTTTGTTTTTGTTATGGAAAAGAAAATTAAGGTAGTAAAAAACTATATTAAAAGATTCTCGCAAGCTATATAATATACATTTAAATGTTTAAATATAGGAGAATTAGTATAATGGAACTTTTTATGGTTGGATTTGTTCTATCTGCGTCACTATGCTTTGATATAGGTGTTGCAAATGTCGCTGTTATACAAACGAGCTTAACGAAAGGTGTTACCCCTGGTATTTATATGGGGTTAGGTGCGACGACTTCAGACATGCTTTATGCAATTTTATCACTTTTAGGCCTATCCCTTTTACTGAATAATATATACGTTAAATATACACTTTGGGTAGGTGGTACATTAGTCCTTGTATATATGACGTATCTCATGTTAAAGGATGCGTTTAGGGAAAGAAACTTAAACTTAGAAGCAGATGATAGTATAGAAAAAGGATCACTTTTTAAACATTACTTTAAAGGATTTGCCTTAACAGCTTCATCCCCATCTGGTTTTATTTGGTTTGCAACTGTTGGGGGAAGTATCATTTCTGCAACAATCAATAACCACTCTAAAACCGACATCTTTTTCTTTTTTGGTGGTTTCTTTTTATTTAACTTATTATGGTCACTTTTTTTACCAGTCGTTGTGAAAAAAGCCGAGTATATAGTTGGCCCAAAAATACTTAATATCTTTTCATTTATTGCAGCGATTATTTTCCTTTACTTTGCTGGCCATGTTTTTATGGATGGGTACAAACATTTATTGAATTAAGCGGCGGGAAATGGATAATATGCGAACAAAATATGTTGGGATCCGTACGAACACAATGTGAACTATATTGATAAAGTTGTGAACTCCGTTGATATATTGCTATTGGCCGTTGATATATTACTAAAACTCGTTGATATATTGCCAGTTCTGGTTGATATATTAATAAAACGGAAAAAACCCGCTAGGAATCCGATATTCCATGCGGGTTTTCACGCACGAAAGCCTATAAATTTTCCTTTTAAGAGAAATTTCATAGACTTTTATAATACATATTATTGTCTATAGTTAATTAAAACCAAGAACGTCTTCTGCTGTTTCTGATCATATTCCACATTTCTTTTTGATGAGATGGATCTTGTGGGTTTACGTCACAGTTCATTAGCCACTGTGCCGCGTTTTCACGTTGTGCTTCAGTTATTGTTGATCCGCAACATTCCGATAGTCTATCGATCATATGACATGCGCCTTCTCGACTTTTTAAATCGTTACGACGGTATGATCGAAGAATACGATAAATACGTGGAAAATGACGAGGATCACAAACTTTTCCACAAAATTCTCTCATTAAACTTGGGTCAAGATTTCCCATAAAGCCACTCCTTTATTGTTTAAACCATTAACTATATTGACATACGCTCATATATTTTTTTGTAAGAAACAGTGTATTATATGCAGTCAAAGAAAATAAGGACAAGGCGTTTAACTAGAAATTGTAAATTAGTCACTTGTCTTATATTTTTTTAGATAATGGCTTAAAGTCAATAAAGGCCAAATTGAATGATAGCTGTGATAATTTATATAAAAATGACCTGGTAAACCGCCACCTGTTGGGTAGGTCATTCGCTTATCAGGGGTTTTTAACCAGTTTAAAATATTTAGAATTCCCTCGTCAATTTCACTAGTAGGATAGTCGTTTATAGAAATCAGTGTATCGATTACCCATGATGTGTGAACAACTGTAGAAAAAGATAGAGGAATATATTTTCTTTCAATATCGCTTTTACACGATTCACCCCAACCACCATCAAGCTGCTTTATGTTAAGTAACCAACTGTTGGCTTTTTGTATACTAGGGTGATTTGAAGGTATTCCGACTGCTTTCATACCAGTTATCGCTGCCCATGTTCCATAAATATATGAAATACCCCAGCGACCGTACCAGGAACCATCCTCATTTTGATTATTTACTAACCAATCAACCCCATCTTCAATTCTTGGATGATTCATATTTAGTTTTAATTTTGAACCTAAAAATTCGATTGTTCGACCGGTTAAATCTGCCGTTGATGGATCAATTGCAGTATCAACAAAGTTTTGGATAGGGAAGATGAGTTTTAAGTATTTACTACTGTTTTTTTCAAATGATGCCCATCCACCATCTTTATTCTGCATTTCAAATAACCATTTCACACCAGCGTTCCAAGATTTTCTATAATCGTCAGCGATCAAGGATAGAGTAGTTGTCGCTCTTAGAACTGCTTGTGTATCATCTACATCTGGATTTTGGGTATTACTGTCTGAAAATCCCCATCCTCCTAAACCAATAGTACTATTATTCTCGACAATCTTAAGTTGTAGAGAGAGTAAATAGTTAGCCGAGGAACGAATAGCCTCATCATTTAATGGTACATCTGCCTCCTGTAAAGCGTAACTAGTAAGTGCTGTATCCCATATAGTAGAAGGGGAATTTTGAATATGATGAGAATCATCCAACTCAAATAGAAAAGATTTTATGCCTAAAACAGCATTTTGAATTACGGGCGAAGTAACTTCATAACCTAACGAAAGAAGTGCATAAATTGCAATAAACGTCGCGCTAGCATAACTAGATAATGTCCCATCCCTTTCAATATTTTGAATAATATATTCCTCAGCCTTTTTAATTCCTATTTTTGAAAATGTCTTAATAAAAGGAATTTTAAACGCAGGGAACCTTCGTTTTTTGCTAATCTTTTTTAATTTATTGTTTGTAAATAAATGTTGTATAGTAGGTGTCCATTTATTTTTAGTCGTAAACTTTTTATGTCCTAATATTAAAAGTGGTGCAAAGTGAAATCGAACGTAAGAGCTAAATTTATAGAAGGACAAAGGAAAAGATTTGGGTACGTTCATTAAGAGAAGAGGAATTGGAAAAAAACTTGGCCATGGATACAATTCATGTAAAGCTAGCATAAATTTTGTTGAGACGTGTACACTTTCTAATCCACCATTTTGGCGAATAAATTCTTCTGCTTTCTTCATTTTTTCATTCGAAATTTCGATATAACCTGAAAATAGTAGTGCAGTGTATGCCTCAACAGTCACAGATAAATTTCCTGAGTCATCGTCAAAAAGTTTCCAAGCACCGCTTGAGTCTTGTTTTATTAATAAACGATTTACTAGTGTCTTAATTAAATCTTCATCGTTATATTCAAGTGTTCTTAAAATAATAATCATATAGGCATCTGTCATAGGACCACTTTCGAAACAATATCTCCACGAACCATCATCGGACTGATCCAACTTAATCTTATCTATTAGACCGTCCATTTCAGCTCTAATCTGCTCTGATAAAACCATTTTCACTCTTCACCGCCAACTGATCTTGATACAAATTTTTTATATAAATATGTATATGGTTATCAGTTAAAGCAGGTAACTAAAGGTATAAATCTTTTGTTAAGGAAACTAATACAGCCAACTAGTTTTTTTAAACAGTTGTTTAAGTTTAAAAAAAAATAAAAAGGAAGTATTTCAGAAAGCAAGAATACTAAAAAAAAGCCTCTATTTAAATTTCCAATATTTAGTAGATTGGCTTTTTAGTTTTTTATAAAAAAAGGGGTGGGGATAAGATGGATCGAGATTATTTAATAAAACCATTGCTTGGTCAGCATTACCCTATGATTTCACATGGGGAAGGTGTGTACTTATTTGATAAAGATGGAAATCGGTACATTGATGGTTCATCTGGTGCAATTACCGTAGGGATTGGTCATGGCGTTGAAGAGATTATTAATGTGATGACTGAACAAGCAAAACAAGTATCATTTGTCTACCGTTCACAGTTTACAAGTGAACCTGCTGAGAAGCTAGCAAAGAAGCTAAGTGAAATTACTCAAGGTGATTTAAACTGGACATTCTTTGTTAATAGCGGCACTGAAGCTACAGAAACTGCTATGAAACTAGCAATACAGCATTACCAAGAGAAGGGTAAAAAAGGTAAGAATAAAATCCTTTCACGCTGGATGAGTTATCATGGCATAACAATTGGTGCTTTATCCATGTCGGGGCACCCTTTACGTCGTCAGCGTTTTGTTCCAATATTGGAGGATTATCCTTCAGTTTCACCACCATATTGCTATCGTTGTCCTTTCAACTTAGAACACCCATCTTGTGATTTAGCATGTGCATCTGAACTAGAAACAGCCATTGATCGAATTGGTCCTGAGCATATTGCAGCATTTATTGCTGAGCCAATAATTGGTGCTGCAGGTGGTGCAATCGTGCCATCTAAAGGTTACTACCAAAGAATAAAAGCCATTTGTGAAAAATATGATATTTTACTAATTTCAGACGAGGTTATGACTGGCTTTGGTCGTACTGGAAAAATGTTTGCAATGGAGCACTGGGGTGTCCAGCCTGATATTGTGACACTTGGAAAAGGATTAACTTCTGGGTACACACCAATGGCTGCAACTATTGCAAGCGATCGAGTGATCGAACCAATTATGCAAGGCTCAAAACTTGTAATGAGCGGGCATACATTTAGTGCAAACCCATTATCAGCAGCAGTTTCCTTAGCTGTTATTGAATATGTTGAGAAACATAATTTAGTACAAGCTGCAGAAGAAAAAGGTAACTATTTAATGAATAAACTCCAAGGATTAAAAGAGAAATTTTCAATCATTGGAGATGTTAGAGGAAAAGGCTTATTAATCGGCATCGAATTTATAAGTAACATAAAATTAAGTGCGTTTATTCAAAAAGTAATGAATAAAGGCTTGCTATTATACCCTTCCGTTGCGGGAAAAAATGGAAAAGAAGATTCAGCCTTCATGATTGCTCCACCTTTAACCATTACTTATGGAGAACTGGATGAATTACTTCAAATTCTTACGGAAAGTTTAACAGAATTGGAAATGGAACAATCCCAATTAACATATACAGCTAAGGGGGAAAGTGTATGAATCTAGTTGAAAATACTTATAAAAAAATAGCGACAATGGAACAAATCCTTCCTTTTTTTCATGATGAAATGACACTAATGGTTGGAGGTTTTGGAGGAGTCGGTTCACCGCCAACTTTACTTCAAGCATTATTAGAAAGTGAAATAAAGGATATTGACTTAATTTGTAATGATACTGGATTTCCGGATATTGGCATTGGAAGGATGGTAAGAAATGGAAGAGTGAGATCAATTGTTACATCTCATATTGGATCAAATCCGTTTGCCGGAAAGTTAATGACGGAAGGTAAGCTAAAAGTTGAATTTTCTCCACAAGGTACTCTAGCGGAGCGTATCCGAGCAGGCGGAATGGGACTTGGAGGAGTGCTAGCAGATGTAGGTCTTGATAGTATGGCAGAAGACGGCAAAGATAAAGTATTTGTAAAAGGTAAACAATTTCTAGTTGAAGAAGCTCTAAATGCAGAAGTCAGTATTATATTTGCAAAGAAAGCTGATCCATTTGGAAATTTGGTTTTTGACAAGAGTGCAAGGAATATGAATCCTCATATGGCTATGGCCGGGGATATTACAATTGTTGAGGCAGAAGAAATTGTTCCACTTGGTACGCTAAATCCAGAGGAAATTGTAACTCCAGGTGTGTTTGTTGATTACATAATTTCATCGGAAGGAGTGAACTGGAAATGGGCATGGGAATAGACTTTCGTCAAAAAATTGCGAAGCGAGCTGCAAAGGAAATTAAAAATGGAATGATTGTAAATTTGGGGATTGGGATTCCATCCATCGTTCCTGATTACTTACCAGAAGATGTTCATGTTATGTTCCATGCTGAAAATGGAGTTATGGGGATCGGACCGAGTCCTGAAAAAGGAAAAGAAGATGAAAATTTATGTAATGCAGGTGGTTTCCCAATTACTGCCATAAAAGGTGCTAGCTATTTCGATAGTGCTACGGCATTTGGAATTATACGCAGGGGTTTACTAGACTTAACTGTTCTAGGCGCATTACAAGTAAGTGAAAAAGGAGATTTGGCAAACTGGATTGTACCTGGAAAACGTGTACCGGGAATCGGTGGAGCGATGGATTTAGCTCAAAAGGCTAAAAGAGTAATTGTCGTAATGAATCATACGGATAAAGCTGGGAATCCAAAAATCGTGAAAGAGTGTAGTTTGCCATTAACTTCTAAATCTTGTGTGGACTTAATCATAACGGAAATGGCTGTTATTGAAGTTGTTAATAATTCATTAGTGCTTAAAGAAATAATGAGTCCATATACTGTAGAGGATGTAATCAAACATACTGGTGCGGATTTAAAAATCAGTAAAGATTTAAAAATGTTTATATAGAAAAGGGTGAAGAGGATGAGTCATTACAAAAAAGTTATTCAAGACTATATTAGCGAACATAAAGCTAAAACAATTGAACTACTTAGACAACTAGTAATGGAAAACAGCGTCTCTGGTAATGAGAGTAAGGCACAAGCAATTGTCCTTGAAAAATTAAGAGAGCTTGAATTGGACTTAGACGTTTGGGATCCAGATATAAAGGAAATGAAAGAGCATCCTTACTTTATTTCTACAAGAGACGACTTTGCTGGTAGTCCAAATATTGTGGCTACGCTTAAAGGAACGGGTGGAGGAAAGTCCATGATCTTAAATGGACATATTGATGTCGTTCCAGAAGGTAATATTCAGCAATGGACTAACCCACCTTACAGCGCAACTGTGGTAGATAACAAGCTATATGGCCGTGGAGCAACTGATATGAAGGGTGGAAATGTCGCACTAATTTTAGCAATTGAAGCAATAAAGAAAAGTAAGATTACATTAAAAGGTAATGTTTATTTTCAAAGTGTAATTGAGGAAGAAAGTGGCGGTGCTGGAACACTTGCAACAATTTTGCGAGGATATTCAGCTGATGGTGTTATTATCCCTGAACCAACAAATATGAAGTTCTTCATTAAGCAACAAGGTTCTATGTGGTTCCGTCTGAGAGTGAAAGGGAAAGTAGCACACGGAGGTACTCGTTACGAAGGTGTAAGCGCTATCGAAAAAAGTATGTTAATCGTTCAACAAATTCAAAAACTAGAGCAACTACGTAATGACCGAATAAATGACCCTTTATATGATGGAGTACCAATTCCAATACCTATTAATATAGGAACGATTCATGGTGGAACGTGGCCATCTTCTGTTTCAGATTTAGTCACTTTAGAAGGAAGATTTGGAGTAGCACCAAATGAAAAATTGGAAGCTGCTAGAGAAGAATTTGAGAATTGGATTTATAATATTAAAAACCTTGATGATTGGTTCGTTGAAAATCCTGTAGAAGTAGAATGGTTTGGAGCAAGATGGGTCCCAGGTACTGTTGAAGCTGATAGTGAATTAGTGCAAACTTTGCAACGAAACTATTGCGAAACAATGAATCAAAGTCCAATAGTGGAAGCTGCACCATGGGGAACAGATGGAGGATTATTTACACAAATTTTAAATATTCCAATGATCGTTTTTGGACCAGGAGAGACGAAAGTAGCTCACTATCCAGATGAGTTTATTGATTTAGATCAACTGTTTTTATCAGCAGAAATCATTGCTTGTACATTAATTGATTGGTGTGGAGTAGAAGACCAACATGAAAGTGAGGGAGCATATGAAAACGAAAAAGTATTATGAAACAGTAAAAATTAAACAAGAAAACTATTATTTTGAAGGTGCTTTAGATCACTTTAATGAAAGAATTCGAGTTGATTACTACTTAGGTAACGTGTCGTTATTAATAGAGAGAGTAGAAAAACTAGCAAAAGAATATAAATATACAAAGTTAATAATTAAAGCAAGAAGTGAACACTTATATTCCTTCTTACAATCAGGGTATATGATTGAATCTGGACTGAAGGGATATTTTCAAGGAAGTGATGGTTACTTTGTTACGAAATATGCTAGCCAGGACAGAAGAAACAGTCTATATTGGGCTGCTGGAGATGACATTTTAGATGCTGTCTTAAAAAGTGATCGATCAAAAGAAAAAGTAATTCCTGATGAGTATGTTTTACGAAGAGCTGAAAAAAATGACTCAAAAAAACTAGCAAAACTTTATGATCAAGTTTTTAAAGTATATCCAACACCTTTAAATGAATCGACTTATGTTGAAAAGACGATGGATGAAGGGACTATTTATTGGATTTACGAAAAAGAAGGGAAAATAGTGAGTGCAGCATCAGCTGAAATTGACTTCGGACAAAGAAATGCTGAGCTTACGAATTGTGCAACGCTTGAGGAGCATCGTAAGCATGGACTAATGAAGGAACTGATGAAGAAGCTAGAACAGGACTTAGTAAGCGAAGCTATTTATTGTTCATATACGATTGCGAGATCATTATCGTATGGAATGAATGCAGCCTTTCATCAATTAGGTTATATGTATACTGGAAGAATGACAAACAACTGCTATATTTTTGATAAATTAGAAGATATGAACGTTTGGGTGAAAGATCTTTCGAAAGTAGTCTCTTAATGTCAAACTGCCGAAAATTAAGCGTGAAATTGCCAAGTTTTCGGCGGTGAAAGGAAGGGTAGAAAATGAACGCAACAATTCCAACTAATCAAATGATTAGTGCCATATTAAATAGTATCGATGAATCAATTCACGCAGTCGACAATAATGGAATGACTATATTTTATAATCAAGTTGCGGCTGACCATGATGGAGTTTCAGTTGAAGAGGTTCTAGGAAAGCATGTGCTAGAAGCTTTCCCTTCTTTAACAAAAGAAACAAGCACCCTACTGAAGGTACTAGAAACAAGGCAAGCGATTATTCAACAGCCCCAACGCTATGAGAATATTAAGGGCCAATACATTGATACAGTTAATACGACTATTCCTATTATTTTGGATGATCAGCTTATAGGTGCGGTTGAAATTGCAAAGGATTATTCCACCATTAAATCACTTGGAGAAAAAGTTTTAGATTTACAAGCGAGAATTAAACCGCAAGTTAAGCAAGGTAAAGCGAAACAAATTCATTCCTATACGATCTCAGATATATTAACGGATGATCCAGCTTTAATGGTGGTTAAAAATCAAGTTGAGAAGGTGGCAAATGCTGATTCTGCCGTACTTGTAGTCGGTGAAACTGGTACTGGAAAAGAACTTTTCGTCCAGTCAATTCACCACTGTTCAAGTAGAAGTGAAGCCCCTTTTATAGCTCAAAACTGTGCTGCGCTACCAGAATCATTACTAGAAAGTATATTATTTGGTACAACAAAAGGCAGTTATACGGGAGCTATCGATCGAGCGGGATTATTTGAACTAGCCGATTGCGGTAGCTTATTTTTAGATGAACTTAATTCCATGCCTTTAGAGCTCCAAGCCAAGCTACTAAGAGTTCTAGAGGATGGCGTAGTTCGCCGAATAGGTGATCAAAAGACTCGGAAAGTGAATGTGAGAGTAATCGCTGCAATTAATGAATCGCCGTTAGACTGCGTTCAAAATGGCATTATGCGACCGGATTTATATTATCGACTGAATGTATTTTCATTGTTCATCCCACCTTTAAGAGAAAGGAATTATGATATAGAATTACTGACATCCCATTTTGTCGAGCAATTTAATGAACGCTTCTCGAAGAACGTTCGTAATGTAGAGCATACGGTATTTAAATTATTTCACCAGTATAATTGGCCTGGGAATGTCCGTGAACTAAAGCATACGATTGAACATGCTATGATTATGGCGGAAGGGCATACGCTAACTGTTAAACATCTTCCAATACAATTGCAACAAATTAAGAAAAGTACTGAAACAAAAGGAGGAGTTCAGCCATTACGTTCGGCAATGCAGGAAATGGAAATTTCACTTATAAAACAAGCATTGTTGCAAACTAACGCTAATATTCAACAAGCTGCAGCACTTCTAGAAATACCTAGGCAGACTCTTCAGTATAAGATTCAAAAGTTAAATATTTTAGTATAAATCTTGTTTAATACCATTTGAAAATCATAGTTTTATAACTGTATTTATTAGCCAAGCCGCCTAAATTTAGGCGGTTTTACTATTGTTGTGGCATGTTTCAATTAATACTCGCTTTGAGTTTTAACGGAAAAAAATAAAATAACAGGCTGAATAGTTTGAATTTTCTATATTTGTAGCGCTTTGGTTAAATAATTGTAAATTTTTGGCACGGCTCTTGCTTTATATAAAAACAAACAGTTTGAAAGGGGATGTAAGTATGGTAAATGCAGTCTATGCTCCAAAAAGACACTGGAAAGAAATTGAATTGTGGAAAGATGTAACAGATGAACAATGGAATGATTGGGTTTGGCAACTTACAAACACCATCAAATCATTGGATGAGTTAAAACAAATAATTAACCTCACGCCAGAAGAAGAAGATGGAGTAAGAATTGCGACAAAGACAATTCCACTAAATATTACTCCATATTATGCGTCATTAATGAATCCGGATGACCCACGTTGTCCTGTTCGTATGCAATCAGTTCCGATCTCTGCGGAGATTCATAAAACTAAGTATGATTTAGAAGACCCTCTTCATGAAGATGAAGATTCGCCAGTACCAGGATTAACACATCGTTATCCAGATCGCGTTTTATTTTTAGTAACAAATCAATGTTCAATGTACTGTCGTTATTGCACTAGACGTAGGTTTTCAGGGCAAATCGGAATGGGAGTGCCGAAGAAACAACTTGATGCTGCTATTAATTACATTAGCAAAACTCCTCAAGTGCGAGATGTCCTAATTTCAGGGGGAGACGGTCTTTTAATTAACGATAATATTTTAGAGTACATCTTAAAAAATTTACGAGAGATTCCACATGTGGAAATTATCCGTATCGGTACAAGAGCACCTGTAGTTTTCCCACAACGTATCACTGAAAACCTTTGTAACATTTTAAAGAAATATCATCCAGTTTGGCTAAATACTCACTTTAATACTTCAATTGAAATTACAGAGGAATCGAAACGAGCTTGCGAAATGCTAGCTAATGCTGGTGTACCGTTAGGAAATCAAGCTGTAATCTTGGCTGGAATTAATGACAGTGTACCAATCATGAAAAAACTAATGCATGATTTAGTTAAAATTCGAGTTCGTCCATATTATATTTATCAATGTGATTTATCAGAAGGAATTGGTCATTTCCGTGCTCCTGTATCAAAAGGATTAGAAATTATGGAAGGTCTAAGAGGCCATACTTCAGGATATGCAGTACCAACATTTGTAGTAGACGCTCCAGGTGGTGGAGGGAAAATTGCTCTCCAACCGAATTACTTAATTTCACAAAGTGCGGATAAAGTTGTACTTCGTAATTTTGAAGGTGTAATTACTACTTATCCAGAGCCACAAAATTATGTACCAGGTAGAGCAGAAGCATACTTTAAAGAAATTTATCCTAATATGGAAGAAAAACGTTCCAATGCAGGAATTGCAGGATTGATGAATGAAACAAAATTCAATCTTGTACCAGAAGGATTACAACGTATGGAAGCTCGTAAAACATATACGACAAACCCAGAGCATGCTTCTTTAAAAGATAAACGTGAAAAACGTGACGAATTAAAAGAAAAGAAATTTCAAGCACAGCTTACAAAAATTCAAGTTAGTGAAAAGCTAGTAGCGAGTGCACCCACAAAAGGTGAAGCTGAATGATGACATGTCAGTGGTGTGAATCAGCTAACATAGTCGAATCAACAAATACGGTCTACTGGGAGCTTCCTGATGGAACGAAGGCAATTGAGATTAAAGAAACACCATGTGTTATATGCCAGAATTGTAATATAACTTATCAAACAGAAGATACAGTTGGTGCAATTGAGGAGCAATTATATTTAATTAATACGAAACTTATTGAAAAAACACTTTCATTTCAAGAGTTAATACAGCAACCACGTTTATTAAAGAAAAATTATTTTGATTTTTCCCTATAAAAAAATGAGAAGCGACTATTCGCTTCTCATTTTCTCTAATTATTGAACTTTTAATTTATCGTAATTCATTTCTTTCCTTAAACCTGCAGCTGAAAATTTCAAAAAAGCTAAGAAAAAATTATCTAATCCCAAAAACGACTGAAAAGGAGTATTTTAATGAAAAATACGGTAAATACAATAACAGTCATTGATCCTCAGGATCAAATTCCTTCTATACCCCAAGAATTAAAGCGTGGTTTAAAATCTCGTCATATTACAATGATTTCACTAGGAGGAACAATTGGAACAGGTCTGTTTTTAGCGAGTGGAGGTGCGATCCATAACGCAGGACCTGGTGGGGTTCTTGTTGCTTATGCTGCGATTGGAATTATGGTGTACTTTTTAATGACAAGCCTTGCAGAAATGGCTACATATATGCCGGTTGCAGGTTCATTTAGTACATACGCAACTAAATTCGTCGATCCTGCTCTTGGTTTTGCACTCGGATGGAATTACTGGTATAACTGGGCAATTACAATCGCTGCTGAGCTAGCTGCCGTAACGATGATTATGAAATTTTGGCTACCACATACGTCGTCACTGCTATGGAGTTCATTGTTTTTAGCGATTATTTTTCTTCTAAACTATTTATCTGTCAAAGGCTTTGGGGAATCTGAATATTGGTTTTCTTTAATAAAAATTGTTACAGTAATCATTTTTTTAGTGGCAGGATTTTTAATGATTTTTGGAATTATTGGTGGACAAGCAGTAGGGTTTAAAAATTTTACTGCAGGAGATGCTCCATTTCATGGAGGATTCATGGCGACACTCGGCATTTTTATGGCAGCTGGTTTTTCTTTTCAAGGTACAGAGCTATTAGGTGTAGCAGCAGGAGAAAGCGAAGATCCTAAGCGAAATATTCCTCGTGCAGCTCGTCAAATATTTTGGCGCATTTTATTATTTTACGTGCTATCTGTATTTGTCATTGGACTATTAATACCATATACAAATCATAATTTAGCCAGCGGCGATGTAGCTGTCAGCCCATTTACGCTAGTTTTTGATAAAGCGGGAATTGCTTTTGCAGCTTCTGTAATGAATGCCGTCATATTAACTGCGGTTTTATCTGCTGGTAATTCTGGAATGTACGCTTCAACCCGTATGTTATGGGACATGGCTCGTCAAGGAAAAGCTCCAAAGGCTTTTAGTAAATTAAATAAGAGAGGTGTACCTGTTAATGCTTTACTAATAACAGCGGCAGTTGGTACTTTAGCGTTTTTAGCCTCTCTTTATGGTGACGGAGTTGTTTATGTCTGGCTACTTAATGCTTCAGGAATGTCTGGTTTCATTGCCTGGCTTGGCATAGCTATTTGTCACTACCGATTCCGCAAAGCTTTTGTAGCACAAGGGAAGGATCTAAATGTTCTTCCATATAGAGCGAAATGGTTCCCGTTTGGTCCTTTATTTGCATTTGTTCTTTGTGGAATCGTAATACTTGGTCAAAATTACTCAGCATTTATGGGAAAAACGATTGATTGGAATGGTGTACTTGTTTCCTATATTGGATTGCCATTTTTCCTTGTTTTATGGCTTGGTTATAAGCTAATTAAAAGGACAAAAATTGTTCATCTTACTGAATGTGATTTAGAGAATTAAACACAGAATTATGTAAATAGTAATGGGCTTTCTACTAAGTAATAAATAGATTGGAGATGTAATTCGCAACTAGAATTTACATCTCTTTTTTTATTACAAAAATATTACAAATTTTACCTTTGGAGTTTAAATGTGTAACATTTATAATATAATTTGGATGGTTAAAAAAATTATAAATTTTCTGTCTTAAATAGTTAACATTAGGGGGATTTTTAAAGTGAAGAATCAAGTTCTATCTGTTCGAAAGGTTTTATCTGCTTCTCTTGTAGCGACATTATTAGCAACAACATCGGTGGGTTCATCTGCTTATGCAGCATCAAAAAAAGTTTACGCTACTAGAGCTGTAAATACTTTTGAAAGCGCTGGCATGCCTAAGAAATCATCTGATGAAAAAAGAATTGCATCATTAGAATCTTCGGCAAAAAAAGAAGTAGCAAAATTAGGGAAGAATTATCGTACTTTAAAAGGAAGATTAACGAATCGAATTAAGAATCAACATAATAAAGTAGTAGCTTATGAGGTTTCAGAAGATAAAGTAGAAAAAAATGCAACGAATGCACTTAAAGTATTCCAATCATTTGAAGGGAAAGTAACAGCTAAAACAACGAGTAGTGAAGTGACTGCTCAATATAACACAGCTTTAAAGATTATTAATAGCTTAAAATATTCAGATGTGAAAGCTTCATACATCTCAAAGCTAAATGCTACAAAAACTAAAATAAATGCAAAAATTGCTGGTTTACAAGTTGCTAGCATCAGTAAAGTTAATGACATTACAGTTTATGAAGGTAATAAAGTAACCCTTCCAAAAACAGTAGAAGTAAAACTAGTTAACGGCCAGAAATTAACTAAATCAGTTGTTTGGAACACAAATGGCGTAAACTTTAGTAAAGCTGGAATTTATACTATTACAGGTACTGTAACTGATGTTAATAAGAAGGTAACAGTGAAAGTGACCGTTTCTGCACCGGTTAAAGTTTCGAATCCTACAGAATTCTTACAAACACAAGATTTTGGCTATTGGGAAGATGCAGGTGAAGGTCGCGCAGCATATAATGTAGGATTTAAATTGAATTTAGCTAAATTACCATACATAAAAATTAAAGAAATTCAGATTTCATTAGTAGATAAAAACGGAAAAACGATAGCATCTAGAACGGCTACTGGAAGTCAAATTTTAAAATTACAATCAGATGATCAAACATATGGTGGACTTGATGGACAGTTAAGTGCAGCTTTTACCCAAAGAGACGCAGCAGCAACAAATGAATGGTGGACAAGTACGGCATTTGACTTCTCAACACCAGCTAAAGCAGTCATTACAATTAAGGATACAGAAAATAAGCTTTATTCAGTTGAAAACAACAATCCAACAGGAATACCTACAGGACCAGTAGCGAATTCAGAGAGCTTCGTTCAAACGCAAGACTTTGGCTATTGGGAAGATGCGGGTAATGGCCGCCCAGCATATAATGTGGGATTTAAGTTAGATTTAGCGAAACTACCATATAATATGATTAAAGAAATCAATGTAGCTTTAGTTGATCAAGACGGGAAAACTTTAGCGCAAAGAACGGCTACTGGAAATCAAATTAAACAATTACAAGCAGATGATGTAACATATGGTGGACTTGATGGACAGTTAAGTGCAGCGTTTATTCAAAGAGATGATGCAGCAGCAAACGGATGGTGGACAAGCTCAGCTTATGATTTTACAGAACCAACAAAAGCAGTGATTACAATAAAAGATAAAGATAATAAAATTTATTTAGTTGAAAATAACAATCCAACTGGAATACATACAGGACCAGTAGCGAATTCAGAAAGCTTCGTTCAACCACAAGATTTTGGTTATTGGAATAACTATGATGGAAAAGGTAATTCAGCATACAATGTAGGATTTAAACTAGATTTATCAAAATTACCATATAATATGATTAAAGAAATAAAAATTATGCTTGAAGATGAAAATGGTAATAGTATTGCGACTAAAACAGCAACAGGAAATCAAATTCTGAAGCTGCAAGCAGATGATGTAACATATGGTGGACTTGATGGACAATTAAGCACAGCGTTTATCAAGCAAGAGGCAGCAGCGACAAGTGAGTGGTGGACAAGTTCAACTTACGATTTTTCTGTACCAAAAAAAGTAGTGATTCAAATTACTGATAAAGATCAAAAGAAATATGTAGTTGAAAATAGTAATCCTACTGGAGTTCCAGTATTAGAATAGGATAAGATAATTCGTAAGACCCACTAGGTAAAAAGTATAAATATTCAAAAATACAAATCTATAAAAGTTGGAGAATAATAGAGTACTGTTTATTCTCTAATTCCTAATTATGGCTTTTATTGGTAAAGTAGACTAGTTAAAAATACCCTAGTATTCAAGGGGGAGAAGGATTATTTCCTCTCTTGGAATCAAAAAATAAAAAATATCTTGTTTATATATACAATATTTTTTATAATTATTTTTATCTTATAAATAATAGGATTGTTACTGTTAAGCAGGCAAAACCTAAATAATCAATGTCTTAGTGTAGATATTGGTTATTTAGGTTATTTTTATTTATAGATGATGATGTAGTAAAATTGACCTGTAAAAAGGGAAGATATAGTATAGATAATAAATGGTTTAGCAAACAATCCGTCACAAGAGGGGTGAGATAGATGATAATCCATAAAGTAATTAACAACAATGTAGTAAGTGTTTTAAACGAACAAAATAAAGAAATGGTTGTGATGGGACGAGGGCTTGCTTTTAAGAAAAAACCAGGCGATCTAGTTGATGAGCAATTGATTGAAAAGGTTTTCAAACTAGAAAATAAGGACTTATCGGAGCATTTTAAAAAATTACTTGAAGAAATTCCTTTAAAATATATGGATCTATCTGATGAAATTATCAGTTTTGCAAAAGAAACATTAGGAAAAAAATTAAATGAGAGCATTTATGTATCACTAACTGATCATATCCATTTTGCATTACACAGACAAAAAAATGGAATGGAAATTAAGAATCCTTTACTTTGGGAAGTCAAACGACTTTATAAAGAAGAATTTGTGGTAGGTAAACACGCACTAAATATTATTGAGCAAAAAACGGGTATTCGCTTACCAGAGGATGAGGCAGGTTTTATTGCTTTGCATGTGGTAAATGCGGAATTGAATGAGGAAATGACGAACATTGTAAATATTACAAAGTTTATTCAAGAAATCCTTACAGTTGTTAAATACCATTTTAAAATTGAATTCGATGAGGAATCACTAAACTATTATCGATTTATCACTCATCTTAAATTCTTTGCTCAAAGAATCTTTAGTAAAACTTATTTAAATAATGAAGAGGACTTTTTATTTAATACGATTAAAGAGAAATATAAAGATGCTTCTAACTGTACAGAAAAGATTACGGATTTTGTATTGAAAAAATATGAATATGAATTAAGTACGGAAGAAAAGCTTTATCTTACAATTCACATTGCTCGTGTTGTAAATCGAAATTAATTTTACTGAAAGCGTTGACATGATTAATATACAATGATAATATTAAGGTATCAATTAAATACATCCGATAGGATTGTTACTGGTCGTGCAGGCAAAACCTAAATTGTCGTTTCTAATGTTATTTTAGAGACGTACAGTTTAGGTTTTTTGTTTTCTTGAGCCACTTTTGATCCGGACAAAGGCAGTCAGGAAGGCCAGTTTGCTTAATAATTGTATTTGATTTAAAATTTAATAATTTATTTCAGGATTGTTACTGATCATGCAGGCAAAACCTAAATTACAAGTGCGTATGAACTTTATTATACGCGAGTAGTTTAGGTTTTTTATTTTTCTACAATAACAATTCAGAAGAGATATTCATTGTTTTTGGAATTTTCCGTAACTTGAGGAGGGGTATTTATGGATTATAAAAAAACGGCTAGTGAGATAATCGAATTAGTTGGTGGAGAAAAAAATATATCGAATTTGATTCACTGTATCACAAGACTACGATTCAATTTAAATGACGAAAGCATTGCTGAAAAAAACAAAGCTAAACTAGAAGCAGTTAATGGAGTCATGGGTGTAAATAAAAGCGGAACTCAGTTTCAAGTAATCATCGGAAACGATGTTGTAAAAGTATTTAATGAAATTAATAAGATCGCCAATATTAACACGAGCAATTCAAGCGGTGGTAATAAGAAAAAAGGAAATGTTTTAGGAAGTATCTTTGATGTAATTTCTGGAACATTCGCTCCAATATTACCTGCAATTACTGGTGCAGGTATGATCAAAGCCATTCTTGCTATTCTTTTGACATTCCATTGGATTTCAGACAAAAGCCAAGCATATACAATAATGAATGCAATTGGAGATGGAGCGTTCTACTTCATACCATTCTTAGTAGCATTTAGTGCAGCGAAAAAATTTGGTTCTAATCAATTTGTTGCAGTGTCCATAGCAGGAGCTTTGATGCACCCAACAATTACAGCGTTATTAAGTGCTGGGAAACCAGTACACTTTATCGGTCTTCCTGTAACAGCGGTAACATATGCATCATCTGTTATACCGATCTTATTAGCAGTTTGGATCGCTTCTTATGTTGAAAAGTGGACTGATCGTGTAACGCCAAGCATGGTCAAATTAATTATCGTACCAACTGTTACTTTACTAATCATGGTACCAATTACATTAATTGCTGTTGGACCACTTGGTGTAATTATTGGTGGCGGACTTTCTAAAGGGGTAACATTCCTATATGCCCATACTGGAATCTTTGCTGGTCTTCTACTTGGAGGTACATTCTCTTTAATCGTTATGACTGGTATGCATTACGCGTTTTTACCAATCGTAGTTGGAAACTTAAGTACAAAAGGATACGACACAATTCTACCTGCAATGTTTATGGCTAATATGGGTCAAGCAGGTGCGGCTTTTGCAGTATTCTTAAAATCGAAAAATAAATCATTTAAATCATTAGCTTTATCGGTTAGTATGACAGCTTTAATGGGTGTTACAGAACCTGCTATGTATGGTGTAAATATGAGACTTAAAAAGCCGTTCATTGGGGCTTTAGTCGGTGGAGCTTTAGGTGGAGCGTATTACGCATTAATGTCTGTTAAATTATTCGTTATTCCGAGTAATGCTGGTCTTCCTGGTATTCCATTCTTTATTGGGTCAACATTTGTTTATGCTTTAATTGGTTTACCAATCGCATTCATTGGTGGCACGATTGCTGCTTACTTTATCGGATTTGAAGATGTGGAAGAAGCACAAGATGATAAAAAAGAAGTAAAGGTAGTAAATGAAGTAAAAAAATTAGATAAAGATGCTGTCCACGTGGTAGTAAGCCCGCTTCAAGGAAAAGTTGTACCTTTAACCGAAGTAAATGATGCTGCATTTTCTAGTGAAGCATTAGGTAAAGGGATTGCTATTGAGCCTCAAGAAGGAAAAGTTGTTTCTCCTGTTAATGGGGTCGTTACAACATTATTTAAAACAAAACATGCAATTGGCATTACTTCAGAAGATGGAATTGAAATTTTAATTCATGTCGGGATCGACACAGTTAAATTAGATGGAGAATTCTTCACAGCATATATAAATCAAGGTGACAATGTTAAAGCTGGAGACTTACTTGTTGAATTTGATTTAGTAAAAATTAAAGAAGCAGGTTATGAAGTTACAACACCAGTTATTATTACAAACAGTAGAAATTACTCAGAAGTAAATGCTGTAAATAAAGAAAATATTAAAGAAAATGAAACACTTTTAACGATTTGTGGCTAATTAGATAAATGATTCTGACTGGTGAATTTACAATCAGCAGTCAGAATATTTTAATAAAGAATTAATTATGGAGGGGACATTATGACAAATACTAAATATTCATTTCCAGAAGGATTTTTATGGGGAGGAGCAACTGCTGCAAACCAATTAGAAGGTGCTTATCAAGAAGGTGGCAAAGGGTTAAATTTAGCAGACGTTATGCCTGGTGGAAAAGTAAGATTAAAAGTTATACAAGAACCAGGTTTTGATTTTAAAATAAATAATGAAAAATTTGTTTATCCAAATCATGATGGAATTGACTTCTATCATCGCTATAAAGAAGATATTGCACTTTTTGCAGAAATGGGCTTTAAAACTTATCGCATGAGTATTGCATGGAGTCGTATTTTCCCAAAAGGTGATGAATTAGAGCCAAATGAAGAAGGCTTAGCATTCTACGACCGTGTATTTGATTAACTAAAAAAATATAATATTGAACCAGTTGTAACAATTTCTCACTACGAAATTCCTCTGCACTTAATCACAGAATACGGTGGCTGGCGTAACCGTAAAGTAATCGAATTCTTTGATCGTTATGCAAAAACATTATTCGAATACTATAAAAACAAAGTAAAATACTGGTTAACTTTTAATGAAATTAATGGTGCAACACATTTACCAATATTAGGACTTGGTTTTTCTCCTGAAAGTAAAGAAACACAATTACAAGATAGCTTCCAAGGACTACACCACCAATTTGTTGCAAGTGCGTTAGCTGTAAAAGCAGGACACGAGATTATTCCGGATAGCCAAATTGGTTGTATGCTTGTATATGTACCAACTTACACTTACGACTCAAACCCTGAAAATGTAATGTATGCTCTACAAGAGTCTCGCTTGTGGAACAACTACTGTGGTGATGTACAAGTTAGAGGAGCATACCCAGCATTTGCAAAACGCTTCTGGAAAGAGAATGGAATCAACTTAGATATTCAAGACGGTGACTTAGAAATCATTAAAGAAGGATCAGTTGATTTCATTTCACTTAGCTACTACATGTCACGCACTGAGAAAAAACATAAAACGAACGAAGAAAATAGCCAAGGTAATTTAGTTGGCGGTGTAAAGAATCCATTCTTAAAAGAAAGTGATTGGGGATGGGAAATCGACCCAACTGGACTTCGCATTGGATTAAACCAATTATATGATCACTACCAAAAACCACTATTCATCGTAGAAAATGGACTTGGTGCGTACGATCAAATTGAAGAAGACGGTTCGATTAATGATGATTACCGTATCGACTACCTACGCAGCCATATCGAAGCGATTGGAGAAGCAATTGAAGATGGTGTAGAACTAATGGGTTACACTCCATGGGGATGTATTGACCTAGTAAGCGCATCAACAGGAGAAATGTCTAAACGCTACGGTTTCATTTATGTTGACAAGCATGATGATGGAAGCGGATCATTAGAACGCAAAAAGAAAAAATCATTCTCTTGGTACCAAAATGTTATTCAAACAAACGGTGCTCAACTTGATTAATAATTGATAAAGGAAATAACGTACATATTTTTTATGAATATGTACGTTATTTTTCTATTAATCTATTATTTAAAGCATTTTCTTTCATATAACACATAAGAATAGTTGTATTTTACCAAACAAGCTTATGAAAAAGGAAAAATATATCTAACGCATAAGTTCATGAAGTCTAAAAGCCGTTCCCCATAAAGAGGAACGGCTTTAGTCTTGTTAAAACTAAGTTCTCATGTTAATTAAACATCCAAATCCTTCTCCAAATTAATACCAATTTTACCTTCCTTAATTCTAGATCGAAATACAGCCCAATAAATAACAATCCCAGCAAGGAATAAATAAAGTATAACTTTCGTAGTTGGTAAAAAGTCCTTTGGAAGTGTTAAAATGCCAACTTCAAATACTAACCAAATAATCGCAAGAATTGTAACAGGAAGTCGCCATTTTCCTAATTTGAAACCATCCGAATCCGGTAATGTTTTAATTTTAGTAGCATAAGCGACTACAGTTATTAAGTAAATAATGGCTGGAAGTGCCGCAGAAGTACCTATTAATAATGATAGTTTCCCAAAATAGAATACGGCAATTATGCCTAATACAGAGACTAAAATAATAGCATTGTACGGTACATTATGTTTCTGATCTACTTTCTTAAATACATTTGAAGCAAAGAAAACATTATCTCTTGCTAGTGCATAAATAAGACGAGAAGCAGAAGCCATAATAATTAATCCGCAAGCAAAAATGGACACGATTACTAATGCAAGGAAAACGTCTGCAACCGCAGTACCTAGTCGTGATTGTAAAATATCAGAGATAGGAGAAGCAGAAGTCATAATGCTATTAATATCTTTAATGCCTGATGTAACGATAATTAAGAAGATAAAGCCGATTAGCCCCGCTATTAACATTGAGAATACAATAGCTTTAGGTACAGTCTTCTTAGCATCAACAGTTTCCTCAGCTAGATTTGCAGCCGCTTCAAAGCCTACTAATGTATACGAACCCATTACCACAGCTAGTACAAATGCTGTAAAATAGCTGCCATTTGAACCAACTTTGTGAGCAGTATAAGTTAATAATGAAAAATCTGCTCCTTTAAAAAATAAGACAAAGCTTAAAATAATAATAATGCCAATAAATCCAATTACTTCCGTATATACTGCTGAATTGTTTATGATCGTAGCAATTCTTACTCCATAAATATTTAATAAAGCTTGTATAACGATTGTAATTAGTACAACCGTTGTAAGTACAGTAGTTGTACTTTTAATACCGATTAAATCAAGAAAAATAGGCGCAACACCGTAATCAACAGTAGGTACAACAATTATTAAGTAACATAATGCAGCCCAACCCGTAAACCAACCAAATCCCCGATTCGTTAAACGGCTGACCCATTGGTATACGTAGCCACTTAAAGGAATTTTACTTGATAAATCTGCGAAAATTAAAGCTACAAGCAAATGCCCTACCATTACAAATGGCCAAGTCCATATTCCCGCCGGTCCAGCTGCACCTAAAGCAAGACTATAGGAGCTAAAAATACCTGTTGTAATTGAAATAAATGAAAACGCAACTGCAAATGAGCTGAAAAACTTTAAAGAACGCTGTAACTCCTGTTTGTAGCTAAACGATTGTAAAGCATCTGAATCAAAACCTTGTTTACTCATAAATCATCTCCTCCGAATTCGAATTAATTAACTGAATTTTCTTATAATTAAACTTATAGTTAGTCTAGTTTAATAACTAAAAGTTTTATTATTAATAGAAGCTATGTATTTTTAGATTGGTAGTTTATAGTTAGCATAGCAACTTCCGTGCCAGTCCATATAATTGAATAGAATATAGCGGTTCTCATGAAAAGAGAGAGAAGGATTATGAGAGCTTGAATAATATATGCAAGATTGAATAATGGGCAGGTAGGTAGATAAAGTAATTTTCAAAAGATCTAAATCAGTTTCTTCTATTATTACTTAATGCTTTCAGTGTAATATTAAGTGTTTAATTGAACGTTTACATAAAATTAATATTTTGGCATAAAACTTGCAACTTTATAAAATGACTTATTTAAATATTCAAAAAAAGGAGGTTTCTGTCGGAAAAGTAAGAATTATAAGGAAGTAGAAATAAAGGTGTAAGCGCTTAATCTAAAACGAAGGGGATATGATAGGTGGAAAATAAAACACAGTTAAAAAGATCCTTAAAGTTATGGCAAGTAGTTATGATGGGGTTAGCCTATATGACTCCTATGGTTGTTTTCGACACTTTCGGAATTGTATCTCATGTAACTAATGGTCATGTACCAACTGCATATATTGTAGCTTTAATTGGAATGTTATTTACGGCGGTAAGCTATGGTAAACTTGTAAAAGTATTTCCTGATGCTGGCTCTGCTTATACATACACTCAGAAAGCAATTAGTGGTCACTTAGGCTTTCTTGTTGGATGGTCATCATTACTAGATTACTTGTTTTTACCAATGGTAAATGCTTTATTAACTAAAATTTACCTCAATGCACTTTTTCCTAATGTTCCAACTTGGATATGGGTAGTTGGTTTTGTAGGGCTAGTTACATTCTTAAACTTAAGAAGTATAAATATGTTAGCGAATTTCAATACCCTTTTTGTATTAGTACAGCTTGTGATTATGGTTGTCTTTATCGTTCTAGTAATCCAAGGTTTACATCATGGAGAGGGTTATGGTGGATTCAGCGTAAAACCATTATTCAGTGCGGGAATGCATTTTGGCTCATTAGTAACCGGTGCAACAATTCTATGTTTTTCATTTTTGGGATTTGACGCTGTTTCCACTTTATCAGAAGAAGCGATTGATCCAGCAAAAACAATCCCAAAAGCAATTCTTTACACAGCCCTTTGGGGAGGGGTAATCTTTACAGTTACATCATTCTTCATCCAATTATACTATCCTGACATATCTAGATTTAAGCATCCTGATGCTGCATCACCAGAGATTGCGTTATATGTAGGTGGAAAATTATTTCAATCAATCTTCTTATGCATAACATTTATTAATACACTTGCTTCTGCATTGGCATCACATGCGAGTGTATCACGTTTACTATATGTAATGGGACGCGACAAAGTTTTCCCAGATAAATGGTTCGGATTTGTTCATCCGAAATGGAAAACGCCAGCATTTAACGTAATTTTCGTTGGTGTGATCTCGTTGTCAGCAATCTTTTTCAATCTAGTAACAGCCACTTCACTAATTAACTTTGGTGCACTAATGGCATTTACTTTTGTTAATCTATCAGTAATTAATCATTTCTTTATTCGAGGAAAACAGAGATCAATTAAAGGCTACATTTCTTACCTTATCTTGCCTCTAATTGGGGCCGCATCAGTAGCGATCCTTTGGTTTAATATTGAAAAAAGCTCATTAATTATGGGAACAGTGTGGTTCGTCATTGGTTTAGTATATTTAATTTACTTAACGAAAGCATTCCAAATTGCTCCACCTAAATATGAAGAAGAAGCAGCCGTATAATATGCTTCGAAAAGCCACAAGGGAATTGATTTCCTTGTGGCTTTTTTGCGTTTTTCTTTAAAATGAGGTCAAATTTCTCGATAGCCCAATTCCAAATTGATTCGCTTTAACAATTTATCAACGAACTTTGACATAATATCAACGGATTTAAACACTATATCAACGAGCTTTAACATTATATCAACCGAGTTCACAACTTTATCAACAATGTTCAAGTGATGTTCGTATTTTTAATATGAAAATCCAGCATATTGAACTACTTTTGTGTGTTGACCATGTTATGCACAAATGACACATTGTGTTTGCATTTCGCCCCCACCAACGCGTCCACCCAATCAACATCAAGCAATTCAATTCTGAATAATCAATAATGCAAAACTGAATAATTCATGCATCCAAACATATATCCAATAAACAATCAAATTTCATTCTCAAAGAAAATAGTGAATCTTAAAAAATAGATATAGTCCATTAAATGGCTCTCTAATAAGCTTTTGTGAGATATATTACTCGTAAAATGATGAAGTGAATTCAAGTTGGCACAGGAATTGCTATTTAATTTTTAAAAATAACTAATGAGGTGCAGAAGATGAGTTCAAATTTAACTGAAGTAGAGCAAACAGAAAAGATTAGTGAGCAGGTCGAAATAGATGATTCCCTTCAAGAATTTAGAGAAACGTTAAATGAAGCAATTGGCATAATGAACTATCCGAGCCAAGTATTCGAATTTCTTAAAACGCCGATGAGATTTTTAGAATTTAGTATTCCAGTTCAAATGGATAATGGTGAGACGAAAGTATTTCAGGGATATCGTGCTCAGCATAATGATGCACTTGGCCCAACAAAGGGTGGCATTAGATTTCATCCAGATGTTACGCCAGAAGAAGTAAAAGCATTGGCTGGATGGATGAGTTTAAAATGTAGTATTACTGATTTACCATATGGAGGAGCAAAAGGTGGTGTCGTTTGCGATCCAAGACTTTTAAGCATGAATGAGCTTGAAAAGCTAAGTAGGGGTTATGTAAGAGCGGTTAGCCAGATTGTTGGACCTACAAAGGACATTCCGGCACCTGATATGTATACTAACGCGCAAGTGATGGCATGGATGCTTGATGAATATGACCATATTAGAGAATTTGATTCGCCGAGCTTTATTACTGGTAAACCAATTACTTTAGGAGGATCAGTTGGTCGAGAGACAGCAACTTCAAAAGGTGTATTTTATGCCCTTGAGTTAATAAGTGAATTAAAGAATATCGAAATTAAGAATATGAAGGTCATTGTGCAAGGGTTTGGAAATGTTGGTAGTTATTTAGCTCAATATTTATACGAAGCTGGAGCAAAGGTTGTTGGTGTTTCAGATGTTCTTGGTGGCGTTTATGATCCAAAAGGTTTAGACATTCCATATCTTTTAGATAACAGAGATTCATTCGGAGTTGTTTCTAATTTATTTAAAAATGCAATTTCAAATCAAGAATTATTGGAAAAAGAATGTGATGTTTTAATACCAGCGGCAATTAGTGGGGTTATTAATAATCGTAATGCAGATAAATTGAAGTGCAAAATTGTGGTTGAAGCAGCAAATGGACCAACTACGAAAGAAGCTTTAGAAATTCTTGATCAAAAAGAGATTTTAGTTGTACCAGATATTTTAGCTAACTCAGGTGGAGTAGTTGTTTCGTATTTTGAATGGTGTCAAAATATGCAAGGCTATTATTGGGCAGAGAGTACTGTAGATGAACGATTAAAAGAAAAAATGACGGATAGCTTTATGAAAGTTTATAAAACATCACAAAAATATAATGTAAACATGAAAATAGCGGCTTATATTGAAGGGATTCGTAAAATCGCTGAAGCTTGTCGTTTGAGAGGTTGGGTAAAATTCTAAACAAAAGGGGAAATCTAGATGATCGATATTATTTCTGAATCAGCAGAAAGACAGCTTGTGCACCATTATTGTTTATTAACACAGAATAACCGATATGATTTATCGATTGCCTTTTCTAGTCACTTTTACGGAAAGTCAATGGTTACATCACTTCAATCTAGTAAAATGGCGTTATTATGTTTAGAAGATATTGATTCTGAACATTATTGGGCTCCAAAACTCGGAATTGCTGAGGAAGACATTTTAGAAATTCAAAATTTCTTTAGTATGGTTTTACAATCAAAACACATTTGCGAGTTATAATGTAAGGCTTTATTTTTACTAAAAGGAGTGAGCGCTATGTATTATGGAGTCGTCGTCTGTGACTACTATGGAACAGTCGAAGAAGCAGCTATTCAAAAAGATTCGAGAATTTATGAATGGGAACCATTATTTTATATAAAAACATCCGATGGCATTACGAAAGTTATTCATCAAGGAATTAGTGGTGAAATTGTTTCATTAGAGGTAGCAAAAGGAGATCGGGTAGTTCCGGGGATGGTACTAGCGTTTGTTAAAGAGGACTTATTTGTATCAGCTAGCGATTAAAAGATTTGGTTTAGAGGGAAAAGAAATACAGGGGTTGGGGAAGTCAATTTATTTTTCGTGAACAATGAGGTATTTACGACTTAATAATTGCAAAGGGGCGTCTTATGAGACTGCCCTTTCTTTCTGTTTTTAATAATGATATTTAATAGATTAGCAAATTATAATTTTAGATTTTTATGATAAATTTAAAAATTCTGCTAAAATAGGAATGTATATTTGTTTAGACATAAGGGGGGAAAGAAATGCTATCAATAAACGAGAAACAAATTAGACCAGTCATCACATTAGATATCGATCAATTTAAAGAAAACGATGAAATCGATTTATCCAAGATAAATGAACCCTTTTTATTCTTGCGCAAGCAAAATCAAATTTTTGGTTATGTTCAATTAAATGAGATTATTCAAGGAAATGATAAAAAGAAAAATATAGCAATTTCAAAGATTACTAGCTCTTCTCAATCTATTAATAGTGTTTGTAGTGTAAGTGAGCAAATTTCAATAACGGATCTATTTCAAATCATTGGTGAACCAATCTCGATTGTAAAAGAAGATGAAGATATGCCAATAGGTTACATACTTCGTGAAGATATATTGGCCGAGCTTTTCAAACAAGATAATAAAAGTGTAGATTTGTTAAAGAGCATTTTAACATCGATACCGATGGGCACGTTTGTAGTAGATAAAAATAAAGTAATAATTAACTGCAATGATGCTGGGTTAAAAATGATTAAGTCAACATCAGAAAAGGTAATTAATACAAAAGCAGAAGTCATTTTTAGCGGTGAACAAATTGAAAATGTATTTTCTACAGGTAAGACAGTTCTTAATCAGATTCAAATAAATGATGATATGGGAATTCTTGTTGATTATAGCCCGATTTTCGTAGATAACGAGGTTGAAGGTGTTGTTATTGTAGTACAGGATCTTCCAATGGTTGAAGAAATGGCTTCTGAAATCGAATATGTTAAGGATTTAAATAAAGATTTGAATGCCATATTATCAAGTATTTATGATGAAATACTTGTTGTAAATCATAAAGGTGAGTTAATTCGTTATAGTGAGAATATCATTCCTGGTTTTTGGAATGTAGATTTAAAGGAAATGCTTGGAAAGAGTATTTTAGAATTTGAAAACCAAGGACTTTTTACGCCTTCTGTTACTAAATTAGTTTTAGAAAAAAAGAAAAAAGTATCAATTGTTCAAGAAACAATAAATGGACGTAAAGTACTTGCAGTAGGTAATCCGGTTTTTGACGAGAATATGGAAATTGACCGCATTATTATTGCTTCTAGAGATATTACAGAAACTTCACGACTTAAAACAGAATTAAAAGAAATGAAGAAGATCTCTGAGCAATATAAAAGGGAACTTGAAGATATTAAAAGCAAGGACAGTTTTGTTAAAAAACTGATTTATTGTAGTCCTAAAATGGAGCAAATCATCAATCAAGCAAAAAAAATTGCTGATTTTTCTTCTACTGTTTTACTACATGGGGAATCCGGGGTAGGTAAGGAAGTAATTGCACAGGCTATTCATCAACTAGGAAATCGTTCCTCTAAATCATTCTTAAAGTTAAACTGTGGTGCAATACCTGAAAATCTTTTAGAAAGTGAACTCTTTGGTTATGTTAAAGGGGCTTTTACGGGAGCAGATCAAAATAAGGATGGCTATTTTAAACAAGCTGATGATGGTGTTTTATTTTTAGATGAGATTGGTGAAATGCCATTGCATTTACAAGTTAAATTGCTTCGAGTTCTTCAAGAGCAAGAAGTAATTCCGGTTGGTAGTACAAAGCCAATTAAAGTTAATGTTCAAATTATCGCAGCGACAAATAAAAGATTAGAAAAAATGGTTCAGGATGGTACATTTAGAGAGGATTTATATTACCGTTTAAACGTGATCCCTCTTAACATTCCGCCATTAAGGGAAAGACTTGAAGATATTTCATTACTGGCTTTCCATTTCTTACAGCAATTAAATGAAAAATATAATAAGAGTTTTCACCTAACACCAGATGCAATTAATGTTTTAGAATTTTACTCATGGCCAGGTAATGTCAGAGAACTTCAAAACATTATTGAAAGATTAGTCGTTTCTGCAGAAGATCAAATTATTAATGCAGAGGATGTTAATCAGTTCTTGCCAAATAGCTATGACTTTAATAAATCAAAACCAGTCATTAATAAGGTAATTCCTTTACAAGAGGCAATTGATTACGTAGAGGAGCAACTTATTGTACTTGCGATGAAGCAATATAAAACAACAACAAAAGCTGCGCAGGTTTTAGGGATCAGTCAATCTTCTGTTAGCCGTAAGTATCAAAAAATAATGAATGAAAAAAATTTAAATAATGATTTTATGTCATTTAAGTGAGTGAGTTTTAAGAGTGTAGAGAAATCCTTAACGATTTCTCTACACTCTTATTTATTTACGAAGTAACTTCAGAGGAGGTTATGAGCCAATAAAACATAGCCACCCGTGATAACGGGTGGTTTGCTCTACGACTATTTGTGCATAAATAGGTGGCTTTTGTCCATAAACCAGTGAGTTTTGTGCATAAACTAGTTGATTTTGTTCATAAACCACAGGCTTTCGTTCATAAAGGCCTTTCCACGCTGAATTATGATGGCAATCCGATGAAAAACATGAGGATATATGTCCGCCGTTGATTAAGGTGTGTTGTATTTGCTAGATTATTACTGTCTTTTGTCATAAAAATCCATCCGTATGCTGCTATTTTGGTTGGAGAACCAAAAATAGTTTAGCACCTCGGGGAAATTTTTTAATACTACGCTGTAAGCTTTTTAGAACCCTAGGCCTAGCCTAGGGTTTTCGTGTCCACAATAAATAAAAAACTGTCGACTTTTTCGACAGAGTGAAGCGGAACTTGTGCGTTTATTTCTCTAAATCCCCTATATTTTCATTATGACTTTCAATCACTTCAGTCATTCTAATTTGATCCCTCGCAATCCCAAATGCCATGAAAATCATGATAAGTCCCACTGCAATGCACGTTCCAGCAAGTAACATATTAATCTCCTCCTTTCATGGTGTTCTAGCCTATGCAACGAATTTTCGCAATATGTCGGTTTAACTAATCGTATTTAAAAAAAATCGTTTAAAAAGTAATTGAACCTTAATAAACTAACGAATTTCAAAGATTATGCAAATTGTAATAGTGTTATGCAAAATTGAATAATAATTGTACAGAGTATTCAGTAAAAACCTTGTAAATTAGCGATATTTAAGTTGGCACAGTTCTTGCAAACTATTAAATTGTTAAGAAATTAAGGAGGGTTTATATACAATGGTCGATGTTCAATTCAAAACAATTGATTTAAAGATGTTTATAAATGGTGAATGGAAAGATTCTAGCAATCATGAGAAACGCCCTGTTATTAACCCAGCAACTGGAGAAATCATCGCTTATGCACCAGAAGGAACGATTGAAGATGCGAAAGAAGCAATTGATGTTGCTCGTAAAGCATTCAATGATGGAAGATGGTCTGATTTATCTGCTCAAGAAAGAGCAACTTACTTATTTAAAATAGCGGACAAAATAGAAGAGTACCAAGAGGAACTAACAAAGCTTGAAACATTAGATAATGGGAAAACGAATCGTGAAGCGGGCTATGATGTGGCTGATGCAGCAGCATGCTTCCGTTATTATGCAGGTTTGATTACGAAGCCAGACGGATTTACTTATCATGTAGCAGATCCAATGCAAGCTATGGTTGTACGTGAACCAATCGGAGTTTGTGGATTGATTGTTCCTTGGAACTACCCATTATTAATGAGTGTTTGGAAGATTGCTCCGGCATTAGCGGCAGGTAATTCGATTGTTTTCAAACCTTCAGAAGTAACACCAGTAACCCCTAAGAAATTATTTGAGATTTTTGAAGAGGTTGGTTTGCCACATGGTGTAGCAAATATGGTGATGGGTGCAGGACCAGTGGTTGGAAATGAAATCACTGCCAATCCTGATGTAGACATGGTTTCATTCACGGGTGGAACAAAAACAGGTAAACATATCATGAAAACAGCTGCTGATACGATGAAAAAAGTGTCACTAGAGCTTGGTGGGAAATCTCCGAATATCATTTTTGCTGATGCAGACTTTGAAACGGCAGTAGATTATGCGCTATTTGGAATTTATGCAGGTTCGGGTCAGGTTTGTTCATCGGGTTCAAGGATTTTAGTTGAAGAATCGATTTATGATCGCTTCGTTGATCGATTTGTAGAGCGTGCTAAAAAAATTAAAGTAGGTCCTGGAAATGTAGCAGAAAATGAAATGGGCCCACTTGTTAGTAAAGAGCATTTAGAAAAAGTTTTAAGCTATATACAAATTGGTAAAGATGAAGGCGCAAGAGTTGCTTGCGGCGGAAATCGTATCGAAAAAGATGGGTTAGAAAAGGGATACTTTGTTGAACCGACTGTATTTGTAGATGTTGAACAAAATATGCGAATCGTTCAAGAAGAAATTTTTGGCCCTGTAGTATGTATTCAAAAGTTTAAAACTGAAGAGGAAGCAATAAAACTAGGAAACGGGACCGTTTATGGTTTAGCAGGTGCAGTATTTAGTAAAGATGGAGCGAAAGCTTTAAGAGTTATTAAAAAGCTACGATCAGGGATTACTTGGATCAATGCCTACCATCCAACTTATAATG
This sequence comes from Arthrobacter citreus, assembly GCA_013200995.1. Taxonomy (GTDB): domain Bacteria; phylum Bacillota; class Bacilli; order Bacillales; family Bacillaceae_G; genus Gottfriedia. The sequence goes on from CP053688.1 coordinate 4,203,783, forward strand.
AAGCGCCTTGGGGTGGATACAAACAAAGTGGTGTTGGTCGAAGCCTAGGTACATTTGGGTTAGAAGAATTCCAAGAGATTAAGCAAATTAACATTAATTTACAAGTTGAACCAATTGGCTGGTTTGCAGAATAATAAAGGGCAAAATTTAACTAAAAAAATAAATAAAACGACTATAGGAGTGGACAAAATGAGTATCAATTTAAAAAACGAATTAAAAAGTGAAGAAAAAAATGTAACTGAGTACATTAATAAAGTTTTAAGTTTAATAGAAAAAGAGACTGTTACAGAAGAAGATGCTGCGTGGATCACAAAAGAAACAGTTGATGGATTTAGAGAACATGTAAACCCAGGTTTCCTTGCTTACCGTAAAACAGTTACTGAAGGCGGTCAATTTGCTTCTGTTGAGTGGTCTGATAGCGGTTCATGCTTTAAAGATGTAAATGGAAAAGAATATATTGACTGTTTAGGCGGATTCGGAATTTATAATGTTGGACACCGTCATCCAAAAGTTATCAAAGCTGTTACAGATCAGTTAAAAAGACAGGCACTTCATAGCCAAGATTTATTAGATCCATTACGTGCAATGCTTGCAAAAATTTTAGCTGATATTACACCTGGAGATTTAAAATATTCATTCTTTACAAATAGTGGGACTGAAAGTGTGGAAGCAGCATTAAAGCTAGCAAAAATGTATAGTGAGCGCAGTACATTTATTTCAACTACACGTGCATTCCATGGTAAAAGCTTAGGTTCTTTATCAGGTACTGCAAAAGGAATGTTCCGTAAACCATTTTTACCGCTAATTCCTGGATTCCGTCATGTTCCATTTGGTGACATTGACATGATGAGAAAAACATTTGAAACATGTGCATTAGTTGGTGAGGATGTTGCAGCAGTAATTCTTGAGCCAATTCAAGGTGAAGGCGGAATTATTCTTCCTCCTCCAAACTACTTAAAAGAAGTTCGTGAGTTATGTGATGAGTACGGTTCTCTATTAATTTTTGATGAAGTACAAACAGGTATGGGTCGTACAGGTAAAATGTTTGCTGCTGATTTATATGAAGTAGTACCAGATATTATCTGTCTTGCTAAAGCATTTGGTGGAGGAGTTATGCCAGCTGGTGCAGTAGTAGCAAAAGAAGAAGTGTTCAAAAGCTGGTTCCCAAATCCATTTATGCATACAACAACATTTGGTGGAAATCCATTAGCATGTGCTGCTGCTATTGCTACAATCAGCGTATTACTTGAAGAAAAATTACCTGAAAGAGCAGAAGTAGTTGGAGCATATTTCTTAGATCAATTAAAAGAAGCTGCAAAAGGACATGAAGACAAAGTTTTAGAAATTCGTGGTCAAGGTTTAATGATCGGAATCGAGTTCCATCAAGATGAAATCGGCTATGAAGTTTCTAAAGGAATGTTTGATAAAGGAATCCTAGTTGCTGGTACGTTAATTAACTCAAAAACAATTCGTATCGAGCCTTCACTAAAAATTAGCTATGAAGAGGTTGATACTGTAGTAAGTGCATTTAAAGAAATTTTAGCTACTATTCAAGCTTAATTTATTCACCAGCATGTCATGACATTATAGATCATGACATGCTTTCATTACAGTCGGAAAAAATCGTTATAGATAGGACGGTGCAATAATGGCAGATCGAAAATTTGTTAAAATCCAAACTTCAATTCCAGGACCAAAATCACAAGAGCTGCTTGCTCGAAGAAATAAAGTGGTTCCAAAAGCAATTAGTAATAATAGTGAAGCATTCGTAAAAAAGGCAAAAGGTGCACTAGTTGAGGATATTGATGGCAATACGTTTATTGACTTTGCTGGTGCAATTGGAACTCTAAATGTGGGACATTCCCATCCTAGAGTAGTAAGAGCACTTCAAGGACAAGCCGGTGATTATATTCATACAGGCTTTAATGTCATGATGTATGAATCTTATATTCAACTTGCTGAAAGACTAGCCGAAATTTCGCCTGGGGATTTCGATAAACAAGTAGCATTTTTTAATAGTGGTGCAGAAGCAGTTGAAAATGCAGTGAAAATTGCTAGAAAATATACAAAGCGTCAAGGCATCATTTCGTTTACTAGAGGATTCCACGGTCGTACTTTAATGACGATGACAATGACAAGTAAAGTTAAGCCATACAAATATGGATTTGGACCATTTGCTCCGGAAGTGTATAAAGCACCTTATCCATACGTATATCGTCGTCCAGAACAAATGAATGAAAAAGAATATAGTAATTTCATCATTGAACAATTTGAGCAGTTCCTAATTGCAGAAGTGGCACCAGAAACAATTGCTGCTGTTGTAATGGAACCAATTCAAGGCGAAGGCGGCTTTATTGTTCCGGATCTTGATTTTGTTAAAAGAGTTAGAGAAATTTGTACGCAGTATGGCATATTGTTTGTAGCAGATGAAATTCAAACTGGATTCGCTAGAACAGGTAAATATTTTGCGATCGAGCACTTTGGAGTTGAGCCTGATTTAATTACGATTTCAAAATCAATGGGTGCAGGAGTACCTATTAGTGGCGTAATTGGTAGAAAAGAAATAATGGAAGCTTCTGATAGTGGTGAAATAGGCGGAACATATTCTGGTAGTCCACTTGGATGCCGTGCTGCATTAGCAGTACTCGACATCATTGAAGAAGAAGAATTAAATGATCGAGCTGTTGTCATTGGTGAAAAGGTTAATGAGAAAATGAACCAATGGGCAGAACGATTTGAACAAATTGGCGATATTCGTGGAATTGGCGCAATGTGTGCGATGGAGATTGTCACAAATAAAAAGGATAAAACACCAGATAAAGCTACAGTTGGAAAGATTGTAAAAGAAGCAAATAACAGAGGGTTAATGTTATTAAGCGCAGGAATTTTTGGTAACGTGATTCGTTTATTAATGCCACTTACGATTACTGATGAGCAGCTTGAAGAAGGGCTAGATATTTTAAGAGAGTCCATCGAGGCTGTATTAGTTCCAGAACTTCAATTGGAGGTAAACTAAATGAGCCAAATTAAAGAAAAATACGAAGTCTACCCTATGTATATAGACGGTGCATGGATTGGGACTGATCATGAATATTATACAAAGGTTACAAATCCTGCAACTGGAGCGGTTGTAGGTGCAATTCCAACAGGTGGTACATATGAAGCAAAATTAGCTGTTGATGCTGCTCATAAAGCCTTCAAAACTTGGTCAAAAAAGACTGCAGAAGAAAGATATCATTTATTAATGAATTGGTATCGACTGATTGACGAAAAGAAAGAAGAAATTGCTAGATTAATGACAATTGAGCAAGGGAAACCAGTAAAAGAAGCGCTAGGTGAGACTGTTTATGCAAATGGCTTTATTTCTTGGTATGCAGAAGAAGGTAAACGCATATACGGAGAAACAATTCCTGCATCACAGCCTAATAAGCGAATTCTTATTAGAAAAGAACCTGTAGGTGTTGTAGCAGCAATTACACCATGGAATTTTCCAGCAGCAATGATTACTAGAAAAGTTGCGCCTGCTCTTGCAGCTGGTTGTACGACGGTTATTAAACCAGCAACACAAACACCTTTAACAGCATTAAAGCTGGCAGAGCTTGCTCATGAAGCAGGAATTCCAAAAGGTGTAATTAATGTTGTTACTGGTAAATCGTCTGAAATTGGTGACGTATGGTTAAAAGATCCTAGAGTAACGAAAATTACATTTACTGGTTCTACTGAAGTTGGTAAAACGCTAATGAAGGGTGCAGCAGAAAATGTCAAAAAGGTTTCTCTTGAACTTGGAGGAAACGCGCCATTTATCGTCATGGATGATGCCGATTTATCAAAGGCAGCAGTTGGTTTAGTTCAGTCAAAATTCCGAAATGCTGGCCAAACTTGTATTTGTACAAATCGTATTTACGTACAAGAAAGTGTAGCAGAAAAGTTTACAGACCTATTTACAAAAGAATTGGAAAAATTAAAAGTTGGTAATGGTTTAGAAGAAGGAGTTGATGTTGGTCCTCTAATTGATCATTCAGCTTTAGAAAAGGTAAAAACATTAGTCGAGGATGCTACTAAAAATGGTGGGAAAATAGTATTCAGCGGTAATAAACCAAAAGAAGAAAATGGATATTATTATGCACCAACAATTTTAACTGGAATTACAGATGAAATGGCATGTATGAAGGAAGAAATTTTTGGACCTCTAGCACCGATTTCTACTTTTAAAACGGAAGAGGAGGTAATCGAAAGAGCAAATAATTCAAATTATGGTCTAGCTGCATATGTGTATACAGAGAATTTAAGTCGTTCATTCCGTATTACAGAAGCACTTGAATACGGAATTATTGGTTTAAATGATGCTTTACCTTCAGCTGTTCAAGTTCCATTTGGTGGTTATAAAGAGAGCGGTCTAGGAAGAGAAGGCGGTCACTTCGGAATTGAGGAATTTTTAGAAGTTAAATATATCTCAATAGGGTTAGACATTTAAAAAATTTGTAAGCCAGTTAAACATTCAGGTGCAGGCAATTGTAATTGAGTGTTTACTGGCTTATTAACTAGATTAATAGAGGTGGAAAAGTTGCCGGGTGCATTACATGGAGTTAAAATCATTGATTTAACAAGAGTGCTAGCCGGTCCCTTTTGTACGATGATCCTTGGGGATTTGGGGGCCGAGGTCATAAAAGTAGAAAGTATAAATATTGGTGATGAAACAAGAGGATGGGGGCCACCTTTCGTGGAAGGTGAAAGCGCTTATTATTTATGTGCAAACCGCAATAAGCAGGGCATCACCTTGAACTTAAAAAGTGAGCAAGGTAAAGAAATTTTAAAAAAGCTAATTTCAGAGGCTGATGTAGTTGTTCAAAATTTCAAACCTGGCACATTGAAGAAGCTAGGCTTTGGCTATGAAGATTTGAAAAAAATAAAAGGTGACATTATATTAGCTTCCATTAGTGGATTTGGCAGTGTAGGGCCGAGTTCAAGTCTACCGGGATATGATTATATCATTCAAGCAATGTCTGGTTTAATGAGCATTACAGGCGAGAAAGAAGCAGAGCCAACAAAGGTAGGAGTAGCTATTTCTGACGTTTTAACTGGTTTATTTACATGTATTGGGATTCTTGCTTCACTGCAACATCGGAGTCGTACAGGGGAAGGCCAGGAAATTGATATTTCTTTGTTTGACTCACAACTAGCTGCTTTAGTAAATGTAGCTAGTAATTATTTATGCAGTGGAATTGTACCTGAACGAATGGGAAATCATCATCCTAATATCGTTCCATATCAAGTTTTTACGGCGAGTGATGGGGAACTTGTCATAGCAGTTGGTAATGATGAACAATTTAAACGATTTGCGCTATTAATCGATGAGCCAACTTTATTGAACGAAACATTTAAAACAAATACTAGTCGACTACAGCATAGAAAACTTATAGAGCAATTAATTCAAAACAAGTTAAAAACGAAAACTAAAAATGAATGGAAAGAATTATTAGATCAAAATGGAATCCCGAATGGACCAATCAATAATGTGAGTGAAGCCCTACAGTCTGAACAAGCTAAGTCGAGAGATATGGTGTTGGATGTAAACCACCCATATATTAAAGATTTAAAACTAGTCGGATCACCATTAAAATTATCAAAAACACCAGTTGAAGTATTAAGACACCCACCCCTGCACGGCGAACATACTGATGAAATAATGAGTAAGCTAGGTTATTCCCGAATTGAAATAGAAGAAATGAAATTAAATAAAACAATTTGAGGAGGAAATAAAAATGGATTTTTCATTATCAGAAGAACAAGTTAGTGTAAGGAAAGTAGTCAGGTCATTTGTAGACCGAGAAATTATCCCTTTTATTAAAGAATGGGATGAAAAAGGACATTTTGAAGTAAATATTTTAAAGCGACTAGCTGATTTACAATTAATGGGTGTATGTATTCCAGAACAATATGGTGGAGTAGGGATGGATTATAATACATTAGCGATTGTATGTGAGGAATTAGAAAGAGGGGACACAGCATTTAGAACGGCAGTCTCAGTGCATACAGGATTAAACAGCATGACTTTATTACAATGGGGTACTGAAGAACAAAAGAAAAAATACTTAGTACCTCAAGCCCAAGGGAATAAAATTGGAGCATTTGGATTAACTGAACCGAATGCAGGCTCAGATGTGGTCGCAATGACAACGACTGCTGTAAAAGACGGAGATAGCTATATTTTAAACGGGTCTAAAACATGGATCTCATTATGTGATGTTGCTGACCATTTCTTAATTTTTGCTAAAACAAACCATGACTTAAAGCATCACGGAATATCTTGTTTTATTGTAGAGCGTACATTTGAAGGCGTTTCCACAAAAGCAATTAAAGGAAAAATGGGTATTAGAGCTGGGAATACAGGCGAAGTATTTTTAGATGATGTAAGAGTACCTGCTGAAAACCTTTTAGGCTTTGAAGGTGAAGGCTTTAAAATTGCCATGTCAGCACTAGATAACGGTCGATTTACAGTAGCTGCTGGTGCTTGCGGCTTAATTCAAGCATCTCTTGAAGCGAGTGTAAAATACTGCCACGAACGTAAAACATTCGGCAAAGAAATCGGAAAGCACCAACTAGTACAACAAATGATTGCAAAAATGTCATCAAATTTAGAAATCTCTAGATTATTAGTATACAAAGCAGGTTGGTTAAAAAATAACGGTAAACGAAATACAAGAGAAACATCACTAGCAAAATGGATTTCATGTAATGCCGCAAATGAAGCAGCAAACGATGCAGTACAAATCCATGGAGCATATGGATTCTCAAACGAATTCCCTGTAGAGCGCTACTTAAGAAACTCAAAAGCACCTGTAATTTATGAAGGTACTCGTGAAATTCACACAATTATGCAAGCTGAATACGACCTTGGCTATAGAGAGGATAAAGTTTTAAGAAAAATGCTTCCATCATGGCCATTTGAAGAAGTTTCAGTGGAAGTAGTGAAGTCTTAATTTAAAATGTGTAAACAAAAAAGGACCGGGCTGATTATTGCCCGGTTTTGTTTTTAAATTGTATACATAATGGATCATTTTTCATTTTGGAATTCAATATAATTTGTCATAACTATTAATTAATTACATCTCTTTATAGTACTTTAAACGGTAAAAACTGTTAGATCCAAGGAGAAACATATATGCAAAAACTAATAGTAACAACATGGTAAAATCTATATCCATCAAGGCAAATGCTAAGATTAAGGCTCCAAACACTAAAACCATCATGTCATATGCTTTCGCTTTTGCTTGATTAGCGATTGCCAAATTACGCTCATCTTTTTTGTTAATTTCTAGCTTTTTTGCTGCGACAGGATTATTCTTCACAGCGAAACGGAGCAGTATTTCTCCCATACCGTGACCAAAAATACTACAGCCAAGCCCAAAACAGATATAAGGTAACACTCGTAGCAAACCTTGTGGATCGTGATTTGTTTTGATGAAGTAAATACCACCCGCTAGTAGTATAAAAGCCACTGCGGTAAGATAATAAATTGAATTAGTTTTTTTCATACTTTAATCCTCCTCATAAATAAAGATTTCTTCAATACTCATACCGAAAAAACGAGCAATTTTGAACGCTAAAAGGATAGAAGGGTTATAACGTCCGTTTTCCAGTGAACCGATCGTTTGCCTTGACACTTCAAGAGCTGTTGCTAATTCTTCTTGTTTAATTCCGCGTTGCTTACGGATTTCTTCTAAACGGTTGAGCAACATTGTCCCCCCTTTTTTTATGGAAAGTTAACTTTCCATAGATTAAGTTTATCGTGCAAATGGAGCAATATCAAGCATACTTTCCATTTGGAAAAGAATTTATTTATTGAACGATCGCATTGCCTTAGCTGAACCAAAGTAGAGGATGATTATTAGTCGAATATCATTTATTTCAATATGTGACAAATTACTTCAATAATATAAAAGGGAAATACTGTAAATTATCGAATGTAATAATAAACTGTAATAAGTTGAGGAACAGCTAAACTAATAATTGAAAATGAGGTGAGGTAAATTACAACATTGGGATATTTATTTTGGGGATTTGTTATTTTAATAATCGCATTTGGTTATTTTATGCAAAAGAAATTCGGAACGGGCGCACCAAATAAAAGTGATAATCAAACAATGAATGAAGAAATTGGGAGAGAAACAACTAAAGTTAATAATACGAATAACCCTTCAGGACCATTTTAAAAAGTTTGATGTGATTACTGCAAAAGTGAGTGTGGTCTATCAAAAACGAGTCGAATCACCTTTTTTATATCAACATAAATAGAAGTAATCTTTAAAGGAGTAACTTTCCAAAATGAACATAACAACAATCGGTTTCTCAAAAAAATCTTTAAGAACCTTCTCAACAATGCTTCAACAAAATAGAGTTACTCATCTAATTGATACTCGGCTACATAACACATCACAACTAGCAGGATACGCCAAAAAAGACGACTTACAATTTGTAATGCGTCTATTAAATATTCAATACACACATGACACAGATTTAGCACCAACAGAAGAATTACTTAAAGCAATTAAGAAAAAAGAAATCGAGTGGAATGACTTCGAAAAAGACTTTTTGAACTTGATTCAAAACCGTAAAATTGAAAAAAAAATAAACGATTTTACAAGTATTGGCGTTCCATGCTTTTTATGTAGCGAAGAAAAACCACACCATTGTCATCGTAAATTAGTAGTAGAATACTTAAGAGAATTTGATCATCGTTTTGAAATTATTCATTTATAAGGCAATTTAAATCAAAAAGTAAAGACTGTCCATTAAAGACAGTCTTATTTAAGTTATTTTATATGAGTACTCAAGTTATTTTGTATTTGCTGTAAAACATCATCAACATGATCCATTTCCAAAATAATTTTATCGTACTTATGATTATTCAATGTTAAGACTAAATTGCCTTTGTTCGTACTTGTCGCCACAAAATAATTCAAACCGTCCTTTTTAAAAAAACCATATTTACTTGGACCCATATGTGTACCATATACTTTCCATAAATACTGCTGGATGTCTTCTATTGAAACTTCCTTAATATCATTATAGGGAATTTCAATTTTATGCTTTAGCCCAAGTACAGATTCTAAACTAGATAATGTAATAACTAATTGATTTTCTTCAAATAAAATTGTTTTCATAAACGTTCCCTCCTTACTTCTTATACGAATGAGAATCGAATTTCGTTCATTTTTTTTAAAAATCGTATATTTCAAGAGCAATTTAAAAATGAGCGATCGTTGTTATCGGAATCGCTCATCTATACAAAATTAAACAAACGTTTAATTGAATTCAATACTCTAAATCAGATGAAGTAACTCGCTTTCGAAACACCCAGTATGTCCAAATTTGATACGCAAGCACAAATGGAATTGTAGAAAACGCAACAATTGTCATGATTTTTAAAGTATAAGGACTTGATGAAGCATTATAAATCGTTAAAGAATAAGCAGGATCAATCGAACTGATCATAACTCTTGGGAATAAATCTAAAAAAACGGTAATAGTTGAAAAGACAATTGTTAAACCGGTCATTATAAATGCCCAGCCTTCACGTTTAATTTTAATAAAATAGCGGACAGAAAATAATGTGATCCCGGATAAAATCGGAATCGCTCCTGGAACGACACCGTAGCGCGTAAAAAAGTCTGTTTGAAAATAAGCTAGTATAATAAAAATAGACATAAATGTAGTGGTCCACATACCAATTTTAAGAGCCACTGAGAAAGCTTTTTCTCTTAGTTCGCCTACCGTTTTAAGACAGATAAATAACGCTCCATGTAGAAGAAACAGTAGTACAATACTAATTCCGCCAGTCACTGAAAAAACACTGATTAAGTCCCAAAACGTACCAACATAATTCATTTTAGAATCAATTGGAACGCCTCGCATTAAATTGGCAAGTGCAACTCCCCATAAGAATGGAGGCAATAAGCTACCGAAAAAAATAATCCAATCCCAAGTTGAACGCCAAGCTGGGCTTTTTTGTTTGCTACGAAACTCAAATGCGACTCCTCGACCAATCAAAGCTAATAGCATTAAAAAGAGAGCCATATAAAAACCGCTAAACAGGGTAGCATACCAATTTGGAAAAGCTGCAAACATTGCACCTCCAGCGGTAATAAACCATACTTCATTCCCATCCCAAAATGGACCTATCGTATTAATGATTATTCTCCGATCTGTATCACTTTTACCGATAAACGGTAATAGCATTCCAACGCCAAAATCGAAGCCTTCTAGGAAAAAAAATCCGATAAATAGAACGGCTATTAAAATAAACCATGTGGTCTCTAACATATATAAATAGTCTCCTTTAATATAATTTTGGTTCTAACGATTCCTTATGTTTACTAGTATCTTTAGTTGCTGGACCTGCTTTTATAAAGTGAACAAATAAATAGATTAGAACAACTAACAAAATCGCATAGACTACGGTAAATCCAATAAAAGTAGTTAATACCATTGGAGAAGATACGGTTGGTGAAACACTATTTTTCGTCTTCAATACGCCAAATACGGACCAAGGTTGTCTTCCAACTTCAGTCATAATCCATCCAGCTGAATTTGCGATATAAGGAAGAGAAATTGCAGGTATCATTAAATTAAGAAATAGTTTCTGATTGTCTATTCGATGACGATAAACGGCAAATGATCCATAAAGGGCAAGTAAAATCATTAATCCACCAGCAAATAACATAACGCGGAAACTCCAAAATGTTGTTTTAACAGGAGGGACATAGTTATCAGGCCCAAACCTTTTTGAATATTCAGCTTGAAGATCATTAATCCCTACAACTTTACCAGTAAATTTATTGTAAGTAAGAAGACTTAATAATCCTGGTACCTGAAGTTCAAAAGGGTTTTTTTGATGATCTACATCAATATTCGCAACTAGTGCCCATGGAGCACTATTACCAGTCGTGTCCCATAAAGCTTCAGCAGCAGCCATTTTCATTGGTTGACTATGCATTAAATGTTGAGCCTGATGATGTCCTGAAAATGCGACTAATAAGTTAGAAACTAATGCAACGACAATAGCGATTGAAAATGAAGGTTTAAAGATTTCAGTTTGTTGTTTTCGTAGCATTTTATATGCACTAAGACCAGCCATAAACATCGAACCTGTAGCTAATGCACTAAAAACAACATGCGGGAATTCTACTAATACTTGTGGATTAGTTAATAGAGCACTGAATTTTACCATTTCAGCACGACCGTTGCGTAATGTGAAACCGACTGGTTCTTGCATAAATGAATTTGCTACTAAAATCCAAAAAGCAGAAATCGTCGTACCAATTGCCACAAGCCAAATTGTAGCTAAGTGAATTTTAGGTGGTAGTCGATCCCAGCCAAATATCCATAATCCTAAAAATGTAGATTCTAAAAAGAAGGCAACTAAAGCTTCAATAGCTAAAGGCCCACCGAAAATATCACCTACATATCTGGCATAATCTGACCAATTCATGCCAAATTGAAATTCCTGCATAATGCCGGTAACGACACCTACAGCAAAGTTTAGTAGAAATAACTTGCCCCAAAACTTTGTCATGATTTTATACTGTTCATCTTTTTTTATTAAATATAGAGTATGTAAAAATGCGATTAAAAAGGCTAATCCAATTGTTAGAGGTACGAATAAAAAATGATAAATTGTTGTTACTGCAAATTGCCATCTAGCCAAAATAAGATTACTTAACATAATCATACTAGCCTCCAATTCTTTTAAAAGCTTATATCATGTAGGCTTAGTATTAGTAAAAATACGAAAAAAATTTGAACTATCGATAATTTTTTTTCATAGCTAGAAAAATGCTAGGGAATGATATCATCTAGATATGCGAGTTATTTACTATTTTCAAAGAGGTATATGATATGGATCAAAAAGTAATAGGTTATTTTGAAAACTTAGAATCAAAAGATAAGAATTTGCAATACGAAGCCTTTAACTATATTATTTCCGTAACAAAAGAGCCGGTGGATTGGTCGTATGAAGTATGGGATCGATTAAAATCGGAGCTAACAAATAAGGGAAATCATCAGAGATCAAGAGCTGCCCAGTTTCTTTCGAATTTAGCGATAAGTGATCCAGAGAAGAGAATGCTTAATGATTTTCCAGCAATTTGGCAGGTTACATATGATCCAAAGTTTGTAACCGCGAGACATACTTTGCAGTCCATATGGAGAGTAGGTCTAGCCGGTCCGGAACAAAGAGCAATCGTCATTGAACATCTAGTAAATCGATTTTTAAATTGCAAAGAAGAGAAAAACTATACGTTGATTCGTTACGATATTATTCAATGTATGAGAAATCTATATGATGCAGTTAAGAATGAAGAAATTAAGCAAAAGGCATTAGAGTTGATTGAAACCGAAGAGGATCTAAAGTATCGAAAGAAATATATGACAGTGTGGAAGTGAAGCGCGAAAAAGTCTTCAGGGCTTCAATTTTTTTAGAAAAATGAACGATAAAAAAACGAATTCGCATGGAATTCGTTTTTTTGTTTTATATTAGCTCATCATTTGTTTAATTAGCTCACGATTTCGTTTTTTAAATACTTCATTATGAGATGAAACCATAGCTGAACCGCTAGCATCAGGCTGAATATATTGCTTCGCTTTATTAACGGCATTCGCCGCATCCTGAAATGCGCCAGCAATCAATTGCAGTTTTCCTTCATGCATTAAAATATCGCCAGCTGCGTAAATTCCTTCAATTGAAGTTTCACTCGTTGTATTACCTTTTATGTAGAAGTCTTGAATCATTTCTACTTTAATTTCACTATTATTAAGTAAAGAAGTATCTTGTTCATAGCCATGGTTGATGATTACTTCGTCAATGGCTAAGTGAGATATTTCACCCGTTTCGTTATTTGACAGTTCAACTTTTTCGATCAACTCATGATTTTCACATGCGATCAGTTTTGTAATAGAAGTGTTGAATAGACACTCAACTGAACTATTCATTAATTGAGAGACTTGTGCTTCATGGCCTTTAAGTGCATCTTTTCGGTAAGTTATATAAACTTTTTTGGCGATTGGCTCTAATTCATTAGCCCAATCTATTGCAGAGTTACCTCCACCAGAAACAATAACTGTTTTATCTTTAAATCGTTTAAGTGACTTAACTGTATAGTTTAAATTTGAAACTTCGAATCGTTCTGCACCATCTATATTTAGTTTAGTTGGATTTAAAATACCGCTTCCAACTGCAACTATGATTGTTTTAGAATAATGCAATTGACCTGAAGCTGTTTGTAAAATAAAAATGCCATTCTCATCTCGAGTGATCGTATCGACCTTTTCATTTAATACAACAGTAGGATCAAATGTTAATCCTTGCTGAACAATTTGACCGATGAACTTTTCACCCGGAATTGGAGGCTGCCCACCAACATCCCAAATCATCTTTTCAGGATAGCAATGAACTTTACCACCTAATTCAGATTGAAATTCTATAATTTTTGTCTTCATTTCTCTTAAACCGCTATAAAAAGCAGAGTAAAGTCCAGCGGGACCTCCTCCGATTACTGTTACATCAAATAGATCATTTATGTTCATTACCGTCTCACTCCAGAATATTCTGTCATTGATTATCATTCTCAATAAAATATAAACCATTTTTAAGAATTTTTCAATGATTTAACGAAAATTTAATATTGACATAATTAGTAAATAGAATTATATTTACGAAGTGACATAGATTGATAATAATTATCATTATCATTTTGATTGAGAAATAAATATAAAATGAATGGGGGTCCGTTTATGGTACGGTTATATACTGATGAGTTGACCATTGGTTACGGTGATCGTTTGATTGTAAAAGGCCTTAATATAAAAATTCCGGATAAACAAATTACAACCATTATTGGCTCAAACGGATGTGGAAAATCGACACTTTTGAAGGCGATTACTAGAATTATCTCGCATCAATCCGGAACAATTATTTTAGATGGGGAAAACATTTCCTTAGAGAATACTAAATTACTAGCTAGAAAGATGGCAATTCTTCCACAAACTCCAGAGAGTGCGAGTGGGTTAACAGTAGGTGAATTAGTATCTTATGGTCGATTCCCATATCAAAGTGGATTCGGTAGACTCACAAAAAAAGATATTGAAGTAATTGACTGGGCGCTTGAAGTTACAGGTACAAAGGATTTTAAGTATCAAGCAGTTGATTCACTTTCGGGCGGACAACGTCAACGAGTTTGGATCGCTATGGCGTTAGCACAAGAAACTGAAATTATTTTCCTTGATGAACCTACTACATATTTGGATATGGCACATCAGCTTGAAATTTTAGAGCTGTTACAAAAATTAAATCAAGAACAGGACCGCACGATTGTAATGGTCTTACACGACTTGAATCAAGCAGCACGTTTTGCTGATTACATCATTGCAATGAAAGACGGAGAAATCGTAAAAGCAGGCTCTTGTGAAGAAGTCATTACTCATGAAGTTCTTAAAAAAGTTTTTTCGATTGATACAGTAATTGGAAGAGATCCAAGAACAAATAAACCAATGTGCATAACTTACAATTTACTTAAGGGAGAAGAAAAAAATGAAGAAAATCTTAATACCGTTTCTTTTAATATTCGTGCTAATTATTAGTGCATGTAGTAATACAGCAGCAAGCAAGGATGATTCTAAGAATGAACCAAAAAAGTCTGGAACTATTACATATCAATCTCAAAATGGACCAGTTAAAGTACCTGCAAATCCTAAACGTGTCGTCGTATTATCATCATTCGCGGGGAATGTAATGTCTTTAGGGGTTAACATCGTTGGTGTTGATTCTTGGTCAAAGTCGAATCCTCGTTGGACTGAAAAATTAAAAAATGCTGAAGTAGTGTCAGATGATAATATCGAAAAAATTATTGAATTAAACCCTGATTTAATTATTGGGTTAGATAGCGTTAAAAATCTTGATAAGTTAAAGAAAATTGCACCTACTGTTGTATACACATATGGAAAAGTAGATTATTTAACGCAACAGATCGAAATAGGTAAATTATTAAATAAAGAAAAAGAAGCTAAAGCTTGGGTAGATGATTTCAAGACTCGTGCCGCGAAAGTCGGAGAAGAGATTAAAGCTAAGATTGGTCCAAATGCAACAGTTTCTGTCATTGAAAAATTCGATAAACAACTTTATGTATATGGAAACAACTGGGGTCGTGGCACAGAAATTATTTACCAAGAAATGAAGTTGAAAATGCCTAAAAAGGTTGAAGAAAATGCGTTAAAACCAGGCTATTATGCAATCTCATTAGAAGTACTTCCTGAATTTATGGGAGACTATGTAATCTTTAGTAAATTCGATCAAGCTGATACATCTGTAGAAAAAACAAATACTTATAAAAATACACCTGCAGTAAAAAACAAACACGTTTTTGAAGTTAATGGAAGTGAGTTCTATTTCAATGATCCAGATACTTTAGATATGCAATTAGAGTTCCTTAAAAAGCAATTTTTAAGTAACTAACAAAAAAGAGAGTAGGAATCATAAAATTCCTACTCTTTCATTCTATAAAGAGAAGATGAGGGGCTAATGAAGCAGAATAATAAAGGGTCAATTCCGTTCTTTTTTAAACTTTTAATAGGCGTTATTATTTTTATTGCTATGTTTGTCATTGCAATCGTTTTCGGCGCAGCGGATACAACAGTGCGCGATGTCTGGAATGCGATTTTTACAAACTTAAATAATCAACAGATTTCTATTATTCGAGAGTTGCGGTTACCTAGAGAGGTAGCAGCAATATTTGTAGGAGCAGCTTTAGCAGTTGCGGGTGCAATTATGCAGGGGATGACAAGGAATCCACTTGCAGATCCAGGATTGTTAGGCTTAACAGCTGGAGCAAACGCAGCTTTAGCAATTACAATGGCGTTCCTACCAAACGTAAATTATTTTGGGATTATGGTAGCTTGTTTTATTGGAGCAGCAGTTGGTTCACTGATTGTTTTTGGAATCGCTTCAGTCAAAAAAGGTGGATTTTCTCCTTTCCGGATTGTTTTAGCAGGGGCAGCCGTTACGGGCTTTTTAACTGCTATTTCAGAAGGCGTTGGAATTTACTTTAAAATTTCTCAAAATATTTCAATGTGGACTTCGGGTGGTTTAGTAGGTACTTCTTGGGGTCAAGTAAAATCAATTGCACCTTTTATTATAGTAGGTATAATAGTGACAATTTTTCTAGCACGCCAATTAACAATACTTAGCTTAAACGAAGAGGTAGCGATCGGCTTAGGTCAAAATACAACAAGAATTAAAATAATCTTGTTTATCGTAATCATTTTACTTGCTGGAGCAGCAGTTGCGCTAGTAGGAAATATGGCATTTCTAGGTTTAATGGTACCTCATATAGTACGTGGATTTGTTGGTACTGACTATCGATCTATTATACCGATGTCTGCTATTTTTGGAGCTACATTCTTACTGTTGGCAGATACACTAGGTCGAACAATCAATATTCCTTACGAAACACCAGTTGCAGCGATTGTCGCAATGATTGGCCTTCCATTCTTTTTAATGATTGTACATAAAGGAGGCAAAGAATTCTCTTGATCCAGCCTGCTATGATTAGAAAACAAAGATTAATCGTAATAACGTTATTTATTCTTATTTGTGCAACAATGTTTATTGGAATGGGTATGGGATTTTCAGCTATTCCATATAGTAGACTACTCCCAACATTCTTAGGTGATGGTACATTTAAAGAACAGTTTGTCATTTTTTCAATTCGATTACCTAGAATGCTCATTACATTAATGGCGGGTATGGCGCTTGCACTATCGGGTGCAATTTTACAAGGGGTTACAAGAAATGATATGGCTGAACCAGGTATACTAGGTTTCAATGCTGGTGCCGGTGTAGCCATAACAATATTCTTTTTATACTTCCCGATTGAAGCAGGTTCATTTGTTTACTTAATTCCAATAATCGGATTTTGTGGCGCAATTGTAACCGCAGTCGTCATTTACTTATTTTCTTATAAGAAAAATTCCGGTCTTCAACCGATCAGACTAGTTTTAGTCGGCATTGGTTTTTCAATGGCCCTTTCAGGAATCATGATTGTATTAATTTCATCTGCAGAACGTGAGAAAGTAGATTTTATTGCGAAATGGTTAGCAGGAAATATATGGGGGACGGATTGGCCGTTTATTTGGGCATTCCTACCATGGTTAATAATCCTAATTCCATTTACACTATATAAAGCAAATACGTTAAATCTTCTTAATTTAAATGAACCTGTTGCGATCGGCGTAGGGGTTTCATTAGAAAAGGAAAGAATTATTTTAATGCTAGCTGCAGTTGCATTAGCAGCATCTGCTGTTTCATTAACTGGAGGAATCGCATTTATTGGTTTAATGGCACCGCATATTGCGAAAAGTTTGGTTGGACCACGAAATCAATTATATATTCCAGTTGCAATTTTAATCGGTGGTTTATTATTATTGGTTGCCGACACAATCGGACGAAACTTAACTAATTCGGAAGGAATACCAGCGGGAATTATCGTAGCACTAATCGGTGGACCTTATTTCGTTTATTTAATCTTAAAAAAAGCATAAATGAATTATGATCTTCAATAAAAAAAGACATTGTGAACTGCATGATCAGTTCAGACAATGTCTTTTTTGAATTAGGTATTTTAGAGAATGTAACTTAAAGTTTAATTCTGCGATTTATACAGTTAAATCTTCGTTAATATATTTAACTTGGCCATCTTTTAATGACTGAATACGAGCAAGTGATTCTACACGATAACCACGTTCACGTAAAATCTTTCCACCGTCTTGGAATGATTTTTCGATGACGATTCCAAATCCAACCGTTTCTGCTTTAGCTTGTTCGATAATTGAAAGTAAACCTAGAGCAGCTTGCCCATTTGCTAAGAAATCATCTATTATTAAGACTTTGTCGCCTTCTTCTAACCATTTATGGGAAATTGAAATTTCATTTTCTTCTTTTTTTGTAAATGAATACACCTTGGCAGTATAAACATCTTGTTGCATTGTAATTGATTTCTTCTTACGAGCAAAAACCAGTGGTACATTTAAAGCCAGTGCTGTCATAAGTCCAGGTCCGATACCAGATGATTCGATCGTAACTACTTTTGTTATTTTTTCTTCAGCAAAAAGCTGAGCAAATTCTTCACCAATTTCTTTCATTAAAACAGGGTCCATTTGATGATTTAAGAAGGCATCCACCTTTAGTACATCATTTGCTAAAACAATTCCTTCTTGTTCAATTTTCTTTAGTAATAATTCCATAATGCTCCCCCTTATCTAGACAAAAAAACTCAAAACATGTACTTCACTGTATAAAAAATGAGTGAAGTAACACATTTTGAGTTTTAGATTCGCTCTTAAAATAATAGATGTGTTACCACTCATAGTCGGTATATTTACGGTTAACCGGTAGAAACTTGTGAGCCATATCCTCACGATTATACGAGTGAATTTTATAATTTTAATGAAACTATAACATGTTAATAGTTTCAGGTCTAGCAATTAACATGTGTAAATTATTAACATTACAACATTAACTGCAAATAAACTTTGTAAATTCATTTACTAAATCTCGGTCATAAACAGTGCCATTTAGTCTTTGAATTTTTTTTAACGACGATTCAATTGAACAACTTTTTTTATATGGACGGTCATGTGTTAATGCGTCAAAACTATCAATAATTCTCACTACTCTAGAATTAAAATCAATTTCGTCACCGCATAAGCCCTCATAGCCAGTCCCGTTAATATTTTCATGATGATAACGAACAGCGTTTAAGACTTTATGATGATCTAAAAGATTCTTTAAAATGTCATAACCATACGTTGTGTGGTTCCTCATTAAATCCCATTCGTTGTCTGTAAGAGGGCCTTGTTTTTGTACGATTTCATTTGGAATTTGAAGCTTTCCTATATCATGAACATATCCTATAAAATGCAATTGATTCGATTGAGGTAAAGTGAGATTTAGATGACTACTGAATCG
The DNA here is from genome assembly GCA_013200995.1 of Arthrobacter citreus. Taxonomy (GTDB): domain Bacteria; phylum Bacillota; class Bacilli; order Bacillales; family Bacillaceae_G; genus Gottfriedia. The sequence goes on from CP053688.1 coordinate 4,222,801, forward strand.
ATAAAGCATTTCTCCGACACGCATCCCATGCATGAATGTTTCATAATCAAGTTTGTTTAAAAGATCGATTAATTCATTTGTGACTAAGTTTGGTCTTTTTTTTATCATAAAATCACCTTAATACTTAATTAGTAAAGTTTATTTTAAAAAATGAGCGATATGGTTAAGATCACGCTGTGACAGAGGTGGACTAATTACCGCAACAGGTATATTTTTTATATCAATATTAAAATCAGCGATAATAAAATCTACTCGTAGTTCGCTAATTCTTTCATTTGTTAATTCACCATTTTGAAGCTCGACAAATCGGATTTTATTACTAAATTCTTTTGTTAATTTTGCTGTTATATAATGTTGGACACCATAACCTTCACTAGTTATTAGTAGAACTCTATTTTTTATAAAAGATAAATTAATAATGATTGCTTGAATATTTAATGTAATTTTAGCAACTACCTCATTATTTACTTCTGGATAAGAGAAATGTTTGCACCAATGACGAAATACATTTTTTACATGATTAAATAATTCAGGATAACGCTTTTTAACGTAATCTGAAATTGGACAGGATCTATTTATTCTAGTGTTAATAAATAGAACTAAGGAAAGGGCTCTAAATTGTTTTTGTAAAGTGAGAATAAAATCGTTATTACCATGTAAATTTAAATCAAGTTTATTTTCGAGCATCGTAACAAGAGCGTGTAATTCCAAGTAAAATTTCCCTGATTTATTATGGTAGAGTTTAATTACTTCGTCCTGATGTTCGTCTTCACTACAAAAATAAGGAAATGTAGAAATCATTAGAGAAAGGGCAGTTATTTCATTCGATGGAATTAATATTTTATATGCTTTTTCTAGCTGCGCACAAATCTCAATTGCAACTGAATAAAACTTTGAGTCTTTTATATTGTTTGAGGGATTTATATCCAAGTGCAAATCTCTGTCGATTCTTTGGAGCATCGTGCCAACGTAGTAAATATATTTGAATGTTGTCGATGGAGATAATAATAAATTATTATTTTCAGCTGATATAGAAACAATTTCTTCAATCGTTGAAAACGATAGTGAATCATATGGCCATGTATTTGTATGAGAATAAAGTCCGTATAGTACATCACAGCATAAGATTCTTTTTTGAAACTCATTTCCGATTATTTCAAGGGGAGCACGCTTTAAAGTTAGGTTATACGATTTTAATAAAGTGTCTACCCGTTCAAGGATCTTATAAACAGTATTATGATGCGTATATAAAACCTTGCCTAAATCACTAATGTATTCAACATCCTTTATAAGGATAAACATGATGACTTGTAGTGACAGAGAATTCTTAACAAATAATGAACGGACTTGTTCTAGTGTAGAATTATTAGGGTTATTTATATAAATACCCTTTCCTTTAATTGTTTCAATATGCCAACCTTCTGGGAATGTTGCGTTTATTATTTGTATATCAGTTCGAATTGTCTTTTCCGTACAGTTTAACTTTTTAGCAAGCTCCTCCGTTCTAAACCATTTTTCTTGACTGCTTAAAACATCAATTAATTGTAATCTGCGTAAACTAGCCTTATCCATCCCATCTCCTACTTTTATCAATAAGTAAATTTTTTGACTAACTAAATGTAATTCAAAACTTTGTGGTATGAATCACAAAAAATGTTATATTCCTAAAATTATTTTAATCCTAGATGGACGACAAAGGTATGACTATTTTTACCGTTAAAAACGGTAATAATTAAATTAGGAATGTCACAAATAGTTTTGTAAATTGCTAAAAGCCATTTTATATATTAGCCGTTTTTACCTATTGAAACGGTAAAAAATAGCATAGGAAACTTTAATAGGCAAAGATATAATTTGATTGACAGAAGAGAAGCCATTTTAATTCGTAGATGTAGATAATCATTAAAGTTTGGTGATCTAAAATTGATAATTGGAGGAGGGAAATGATGAAGAGTATGATCATGCTTTTTATTCTAGGAAAACTTTTGTTAGTCCAGTCTATTGTATACAGTGGAATTACTTTAGTAGGATTTTTATTTAGTATTTTTATTGTTGTTTTGCTGTATTTACTTCCGACCTTTTTAGATTTCAATAAAAGAGAACTACATATTGGATATAGTTTCACATCTTTAGTAGTAGGAGCTATATTATTAATTTGCACCGTTTATGAAAGGTATGCGGTTTTTTCATTTTCAAGTTTGTATCAAACTGAAGAGTTCTCAATGACACTCTTCTCGTTTTTTATGGTAAGAGATTTACTTTTTATTTTCGATTTCCTTTTGTTGCCGTATTTCTTATTATTTAAAGAAGGTAAAATAAATAACTTACATATTATAAAAATGGTATTTAGAAAAGAAATCAAAGGGATTAGGTCAAGGAGAAGAAAGAGTATTTTTAATTATTCCCCACTAAAAAATATTACTCTTAATGAAGAATAAACTGTAGCGACATTTGTTGTTTTAATTGAAGGATGAAGACCGATAAATTACGATTGAAAAACCTCACTTTATTAAAGTGGGGTTTTTTATTTTTATAGGATGACCCAAATTGGGCGTTTGAAACAGTAACAATGCCCAAGTACTCATCATATTTTGTATTTGAGAGTCTGCATGATAGTAGATTCAATTGAGTGAACTGTTTTTATTTTGGGTCAGTAAGTTGTATATTTGAGAGCTTTAGAATTTTCATTTCGGAGGTTATAAGAATGTATGATTTTCAAAGAGAACTTCAACAATTAAATGTTGGGCAGTTACAGTCTAGTCAAGTAGTCCCATGGGATTATTATCAATATCAACCTTATGATTCTCGAGTTTTTGCATGTTTTTTCCCTTTCTTTAGTTGCTTTGGCTGTGGAGGATGTGGAGGTTGCGGAGGCTGTTTCCGTTGCGGAGGCTGCGGTCACTGCGGTCGCTGTCATCGTTAATTTGTAACGTTTTATAAAAACTATTTGTCCATTAAGGTCATTAACCCCTACTTATATAAAGTAGGGGTTAACTAGTTAGGTTATGACATAAGGAATACTAAAAAAACATAGGATTATGAAGAAAGTATTTGTGCAGTTCAATATACAACTCACTGCATTGAAGGGGTTGAAAAGTATGTCCAAATTGAATTCATCTACACGGCTAAAAGTTAATCGAGATACTTTTTTTATACCTGATTCGAATGGAGGTGTTTATTTCAGGAATAATTTAAGTTCATTTCGTATGGAAGGTGCCTCTGTTTACCAGTGGATTGAAAAGTTATTTCCTATGTTTAATGGTGACCATTCATTGGAAAGTTTAACAAATGGACTTCCTAGCCAATACCGAGATCGAGTATATGAAATTGGAGAAATACTATATAATAATGGCTTTGCGCGGGATGTAAGTAAGGATCATCCTCATCAATTGTCAGAAGAGGTTTTAACTAAATATGCAAGTCAAATAGAATTTCTAAATTGTTTTGGAGAGTCTGGTTCCTATCGTTTTCAGACGTTTCGACAATCAAAAGTATTAGCAATTGGATCTGGATCAATTGTCAATTCGCTAGTTTCGGCATTACTTGAGTCAGGGTTGCCGAAATTTAACCTTCTAATAACGAGCCCGGAAAATACCGACGAAAAACGAATAAAAGAGATTGTTGATCATGCCAAGAAAACAGATACTGAGGCAGAAGTTGTATTAATAAAGAGAGAGAAGCTTTCTTTACGAGAAATTGTTTCTAATTTTGATTCGATTTTATATGTTTCAGAGGATGATAATTTATATGAACTTAAGATGCTGAATGATATATGTAAAAGGGAGAACAAGAGATTTATCCCTGCAATTTCTTCTCATAAGATTAGTATGGCCGGCCCGCTAGTGACGCCAAATTCTGTGGCTTGCTTTGAGTCAGCTTGGAGAAGTATTCATCAAGAAATACTGAATGACGGGGGGACACTGCAACCTTTGTCTTCAATGACGGCAGCAATGTTAACGAATATCATAGTATTTGAGTTATTTAAAGATATTACAAATTCACGTGAGAAGGAAAAATATAATCAAATTTTTATTATTAATCAAGAAACTCTTGAAGGTAATTGGCATTCATTTTCGCCTCATCCATTAGTCAGTGGGAAGGCAAGGGCCAAACTAGTTCATAATTTTAAAGAAATGCTAGGGCAAAATATTAATAGAAGTGACCAAAGCAAGCTATTAACATACTTAGGTCAATTTAACTCCCAAGAAACTGGACTATTTCACGTTTGGGATGAAGGAGAATTAAATCAACTTCCTTTGGCGCAATGCCATATACAAGTAGTAGATCCACTCACTGAGGGTCCAGTTAAACTATTATCAAATAAAGTATGTACTGAACTAACTCACGAGGAAGCACGAAGGGAAGCAGGGCTTACAGGGATTGAAATGTATGTATCACAAATAGCGGAGCAAATTATTATGAATTCAGAAACTGAAGTTGTGGAGAGTATTGAACCACATGAATATATTGCCATCGCTACCGGTCAAACTTTTTCAGAGAGTATTTGTAGAGGTTTACAAAAATATTTGTCTGAAGAGCTTGATCAGCAAACGAATGGACAAAAAAACGATATACGGAATGTAAATGAAATAAAAATAGAAGATGAACGGGCCAGATTTTATCTACAAGCATTTAATACGATACAAGATTTACCGAAGATAGCACTAGGAAAGGAAATTTTCGGATTTCCTGTAATATGGATTGGTACAAAACAAGGTTGGTATAGAAGTGTTGGTTTAAATATAACAATTGCCTTTCAAGAAGCATTAAAACTGGCACTTAAGGAGGCACAAAACAAGTCTTCATTATATGATTCAAAGGCTATTGAGACTTCAGCAATTTTACTTGAAGAAAAGCAAAAACTCGACATCATAATTCCTGAATCTAAAGGTACTGAACATACTGATCTTTTACTTTCGGCTATAAACATCTTAAAGCAGAATAAAAAGCAGATTTTATCGCTAGAATTAATGCTAGAATCGTTTAATGTAGAGGAGCTAGCGGGAGTTTATGGCGTCTTGTTAAGAGAGGTGAACCAATCTTGAAATCAGTCGTTACCATTTTGGGAGATGGACTATTAACGAAATATGTGTCTGAGATTCTTTTAAATAACTATCAAATAGTCCAGCAGAAGGAGATAGACGAACCGATCCAAGAAGACACTAATTTAATATTAATTTTGGACGACGCATGGAATCCAAAAGTTCTTGAAAAAGCCGACGAAAAGTTAAGAATAGCTAATGTGCCATGGTTACGTGCCTGTGTTTCATTTGGAGAAGGTGTAATTGGACCTTTAGTGCGTCCGGGAAAAGTTGGTTGCATTAAATGCGCCGATTATCGACGTATAATGGCCGGCAGAGAACGAAGAGAAATGCTAAAAATAGATGATCGGTTATTAGAAGGTGATGGGCAATCAAGCGATGTATGGGGAACTAGAACAGGATTACTACAAATGGCTTATCTCATTGCAGCTGAAGTAGAAAAGTTTATGAACGGGAAAGAAACGCGTATAGACGAAAGAATCTTTATCTTAAATTTAAAGACATTTAAAAGTTCAAATCACTTTTTTTTACCAAACCCATTATGTCCAAATTGTGGGCAGTTAGATGATGATACTTCTGATTCTGCGATTATTTCACTTGAACCTAGTATGAAAATTTCTCCTACAAGCTACCGTAGTCGTTCAATGGACGAATTGAAAAAGGTGTTGGTTAGTGATTATTTAGGTCAACGAACAGGTTTTTTAAACGGAAAGGCATATGATCTAACTACCCCATTTGCAGATGTAGTTGTAAATTTACCACTACTTCAAGGGGACGAAGGAACGGCAGGACGGACTCTCTCATATGAGTCTAGTGAATTAACTGCTATTTTAGAGGGGCTAGAAAGATATTGTGGTCTTACTCCTAGGGGGAAGCGAACAGTAGTTCACGATAGTTATCAAAATTTAAAAGACCGGGCAATTAATCCGGAAATAGTTGGTACTCATTCAAAAGAGCAATATGCTTTACCACACTTCCCATTCAGGTCGTTTAATCCTAAGCGTAAAATGGATTGGGTATGGGGCTATTCCTTTATGAAAGAGGAGCCGATTCTTGTACCTGAGTTACTTGCGTATTACAGCTTGGGCTGTGGACATGGCTTTGTGTATGAAACTTCAAATGGTTGTGCACTTGGAGGTAGTCTAGAAGAAGCTATATTTTATGGTATTTTGGAAATTGTTGAACGGGATTCATTCTTAATGACTTGGTATGCCAAGCTACAACTTCCTCGACTTGATCCTAAATCGGCGAATGATCAAGAGCTGGATTTAATGATTGAACGTATGCGCTTGGTTGGTGGCTATGAACTTCATTTGTTTAACTCGACGATGGAAAATGGAGTTCCAAGTATCGTAGCAATTGCCAAAAATATAAAAGAAAGTGGCTTAAATCTCATTTGCGCTGCCGGTGCTCATCTTGACCCGGTTAGGGCGGTTAAGAGCGCAGTGTATGAGCTAGCTGGAATGATGTTGACTTTGGATAAGAAGTTTGAAGAAAATTACGCCAATACTATGAAAATGCTTCTAGATAACACGCTCGTTAAACAAATGGATGATCATGGAATGCTGTATGGATTGCGACAAGCAGAAGAGCGTTTGAAGTTTCTATTAGATGATAACCGCCCATTAAGTACGTTTGAGCAACAATTTAAATGGAATACAAACCATGCAGATTTGACGAAAGATCTAAAGGATATTCTGCAAGTATTTAAACAATTAAATCTTGATGTGATTGTAGTTGATCAAACTACACCTGAGCTTAAACGAAATGGATTATTTTGTGTAAAAGTATTAATCCCTGGTATGCTACCGATGACATTCGGAAATCATTTAAAACGATTAAATGGGCTTGATCGAGTGCTAAAGGTGCCAGTTAAATTAGGCTATGCGAAAAAGCCACTAAAGCCGGAACAATTAAATCCATATCCACATCCGTTTCCATAGGGGGTGTTTTAGGAGGTTCATTAGATGAGTTTACAAACATTTCTACACAACCTTCATTTTGATATTGAAAAGGCAAATCAATCAAACTGGGAAGTAGACTGGGAGGATGCGCCTTTAACTTATAAATTATACAAAGATTTACCTATAATTCCTCTTTCACTGGACATTCCACTATCATTAACAGAGGAAAAAAACGAAGTAAATCCGAGCTTAAACGAAATAGGGTATTTTCTATGGTATGTATATGGATTAACTCAAATTGCCCAAACGGCTATTCCTTCTGGTTCAAATGAGACCGTTACTATGATGTCTTCAAACCGAAGATTTGTACCTTCTGGTGGGGGGCTTTACCCTAATGAAGTATACTTATATTTAAAAAGCGATAAAGTCTCTTCCGGGATTTATCATTATGATGTAGCTAGACATTGCTTAGTTTTATTAAGAGAAGGAAACTTTGATTCTTATGTATCAAGTGCTCTAGGAAATAGATGTGAGATTTCTAAGTGTTTTGGTACTATTTTTATTTCAACAATGTTTTGGAAAAACTTCTTTAAATATAATAATTTTTCTTATCGTCTCCAAAGTTTGGATGCTGGTGTATTAATTGGACAGATTTTAGAAGTATCAAAACGCTTTGGGTTTAAAGCAGGGGTATACTATCAGTTTTTAGATCAAGCAATCAACCATCTAATTGGTGTGCACGAACGGGAGGAAAGTATATACGCTGCAATTCCGATCTCTATTGAAGAATCGTCTTTATTTTCTAGTGAAAATAGTAAAAGCATGAGTTTCAATTCAACAGATTTAAGTATAGAATTACCAATAGTTTCGCACAAGTATATATTAAAATCGAAAAATATAAGAGAATTCCCAATGCTAATTAAAATAAATAAACTATCAATGATGGATTCGACGCAATCATTTAAAAAAGTAGACAAAAGTGATGAAGTTTTAGAAGGTCAGCAACGAATAACTTTGCCTAAAGTCAGCATGTTATCATATGATCTAGCAGCTATATGTAAGAAACGCTTTTCACCCGAATTAGACTTTACAATACGTCCCGTCAGTCAAAAAAATCTAGCGACCCTACTTCGAGAGACAACAGCTACCTTTTCGTATTTGAACGATTTAGACGAACCCTTCAAAAAAAATAAAAATCGTCCCAAACTATATATGTGTTTACACAACGTCGAGGGGATTACCGATGGCGCATATTGCTATGATGATCTTACTCATTCATTAATAAAAATCAAATTAGGTGATCATCGAATCCAGCTTCAATATGGAATGAATGCTTCAACTGTAAACTTATGCCAAATCCCAATTTGCATACATGTAGTCGGAAACAAAGAACACATCAAGTCGACACATAGCTATCGTGGCTACCGAATTCAACAAATGGAAGCCGGTATGATGGTGCAGCGATTACTGATCGCCGCATCAGCCCTAGAAATGGGTGGCCACCCACTATTAGGATATGATGTAAAATTGTGTGACGAAATATATGAATTAGAAGAAACAGAAAAAACAAGTCTAATACAAATTCCAATCGGATATTATGGAAATAGACCTTGGATGCTAGGGAACTTGCACGGTTGATTTTAGTGAAATGAGGATGATATTTTGTATCCCCAGAGTGTAGAGAATTTTCTACGCTCTTTTTTTATGTCAAAATAACCTTTCAATAAAAAATGTGTTTTTACGTGAAAAATCTGCCTTTGCTGTAGGTGTTAAATGTACTGTTCCCTATGTTCAATCTTTCAAGAATAACTGAAAAAATGAATGTATTGATTTATTTTTTCAAGTAGTTGATCTTCAGGAAGTATATTCTAAATGCATTCAAATTCAATTTGGTGTTCTTTAAAATCCGTTAAAAACAAATCACTTTAGCTTTAATTATTAATTAGATTAAGAAGTGAAGAATTAATTGTTAGTTTGAAATGTGTTTAAAGAATAGACATTTATTTAAAGCTTGTTGGGTCAGGTGGATGTTATTAATTAGTTTTAATAGATAATTTGTTTGGGGTATACCATCAAACTTTAGTAATGGATTTATTTCAGAATATAAAATATTGAGATGTTAATTGTTTGAAGAAGAAATTCTATTATTTGTTTATAAGTAGACGATTTATCGATATTAGCAAAATAACTGCGTATTTAATTTCTATTTTTCACTAAGTAAGGGGGATTAAAAAGGTTCTTTATTGTATGCTTTTTTAATTTGAAGAAGGTGATTGGAACGGAAGGATACTCGACTCCTATTGGAAATGCGGGAAGGCTAAAGACCCCGCAGGCTTGCCGAGGAGGCTCAGGTCTTGCCCCATGGAAAGCGAGAATCCTGTAGTGGAAATCAACCTCATATTGCCTCCTTTACATTGAAAAATATTACTGATTAAATAAAAAACTTATTCAAAATCCAGAAGTTCGTTTTTTAAACTTAAAAATAGCAATGCTCATTGTATAAAAAAATAAAATAATACCGATAACAATATTAAATTAACGAAAAGGAATTCCAAAACTGCTGAGTTGGTTATTTAACATTTAAGTTTATAAAATACTTAAAAAATAAATTTTAACTAGTATGTTACACGTTTGAAACATATTTACGTTAGGATATTAAATAGTGAATCGCTCGACATACATTCGACATGCAAATTAGTTCATATAGTTCTTTTGACTTAAAAATACGTAGTATTCTTCGGTTGATTGTTATTTAAATATAGAATAAAAACCTTCGAAAAGAAGGTTTTTATCCTGGGAAATAGTTAACGTAAAAATCCCCAAAGTAGTATTGGTGTAATTAAAAATGTATAAAGTAAAAACTGAAGTATGATAATCGGTGCTATTTCTCTAAAGTCTTCAGCCCAAAATTTAGCAATAGTAGCAGTTATAGCTAGTTCCAATAAGGGGCCAAAACAAATTAACCATTTCATATTTTTCTCTCCTGTATATAGAATCTTAGATGTATTAGTTTTGTAGTGAAATCTATTTCCTAAAAATTCTAAAAAAATTAGTTATATTTATCTATTGATAAAATTATATTAACACAATTTTAGAATTGTTAAAAATACTATTTATTACCATAACATATAATTAAAAAAAATGTCAGATTATAAAACTTTTTGTATAATTAAATTCGTCTATTGTTAGTAGAGAAAATATAAAGTAAAATTTCGGCTTTTTTTAAAAGCTAAAGTTGATTTTTTGTGACATGAAAAATGATAAAAAATATAGAAAATATAGGAGGAGAAAAGTCAGTGTCTAGTAGAAAAAAACCAATTATAGGTATAGCCATTTCATCTTTAGTTATAGCAGCAGGAGTTGTAGGTACTATAAACTATCAGAATCATAATAAAGAACCTAAAACAATTGTGATTAAGAAAAACGACCAAGTCAAAACAGATATTGTTAAAAATAATAATGTACTAAACTTCCCAGATTATTATAAAACAACAAAAGAAGACGAGTCCGGTTTATTAGAAGTGTTAAACATCGATTCAAATTTAGTTTTAGTTAATAAAGATCGAAAACTACCAGATGGATATGAACCGAGCGATCTTATCTATCCATCTATTCCATTAAATGGAGCAGTAAAAGAAAAAACAAGAATGAGAAGTGAAGCTGCTCATGCATTAGAAAAATTATTTGCTGGTGCAAAATCGGATGGATATACATTAACTGCAATTTCTGGATATCGTTCATACGATCGACAAGTTTCGTTATACAATAATTATCTATCTGTACATGGCGAAGAATGGACTAAAGCATACAGTGCATATCCAGGAACAAGCGAACATCAGACTGGACTAGCTATGGATGTTTCTTCGCCATCATTTGGTAATGCTTTAGAAGTCGAGTTTGCACAAACGCCTGAAGGAAAATGGTTAGCAGAACATGCACATGAATACGGATTTATCATTCGTTATCCTGAAGATAAAGTAGACTTAACACATTATCACTATGAGCCATGGCATATTCGTTACGTCGGAAAAGAATACGCTACTTATCTATATACAAAACATCTTGCACTGGAAGAAGCAATGCCAGCTAAGAAAAGCTAAGATAGGAAGAGCGGGTGAAAAGGCATGTTCTATAATAGGACATGCCTTTTTAGTGTGCTGAAATTAAATAATCTGTTCAATATTGAAAAATACATTGAAGATACTTATAAGGGTTCATGAGTTAAAAAAGAGATGAGTTACGAAAAAAATTAACTCATAAGAGGTTCATGAGTAAGTAAATAAACAAAAAGATGACATCAACCACATATTTTCAACACAATAAATAGCATGTCCTTCAATGAGGACATGCCATTTTATTGATTTATTAATGTATTAGCAATTCCAAGTGCTTTACGTGTTTGTTTGCATTTAAAATAATAGTTAAACAATTCTTTTTCCGACTGATTGATCAAATATGCAAAGCCTAATTTTTTAAAATATGGTAATGAGTAATCCGATAAATATCGATGATAATCTTGTTCTTTTTCTAAAATTAATAGATCTAATAAAGTAAATAAACAGATAAACAATTTATCGCTTTTCTCGGAAGCTAACTGGTAGCCTTCATTAATAAGTTGTAGTAATTCTCCTTTGGGTAAAAGTTCTCCATAATAGGAACTTCGTATATATCCTTCGAGTGATAGTATGTATGGGATCGATTTATGATCCTTCAATTTCATCGACTCAAAATAATATTTTTTTGCTAATTTGTAATCGTTTCTTCGATAGTATTCAAATGCTAAATTATGAAATACTCTAGCTTTTCGTTCGTTCGATTTGCAAATTTCACAGCTTTGGATTAAGTTTTCAAACCTTTTAATGATTTCTGTAAAGTCTTCATTATCTTTAACTTGTATGAGCATAAGCATCTCGGAATCAATTACACGTAGATAGGAATTAATACTTTTGAAATATTGACGAGCTTTATCAGCATAGAAGTAGGCCATTACAGACAACTCGTTTGAGTGATAGGCTGATGCTAAATGATAAAAATATTCTTCATTAGCATATTCCCCATTATTTATTTCTTTTAAAACTTGAATGGCATGTAAAGGTTCGTGGATTGTTAAGTGGTAAATTCCTAACACATGTCTAAAAAGATTTAGTTCGTAAGGCGTTAATTTATGCTTTATTTTTTTGATTTCACCAATGAGCTCTAATGCTTTATCAAGTAAATTTTGTATTAGAAAGTATCGAATGCGGAGTAATTTGTATTGATTTATATAATTTGATATTTGAATTAGCTCTTCTTGTTCAAGCTCTATGTTGATTTTTTCTACTTCATCAAATAATTGCATAGCAATTGCTTGCTGCCAGTTATCGATCTGCTTTTTGATATTTTGTAATTTTAAAATCTCTTGTTCAATTTTTATTCCAAGTCGATCTGATAGTAGTGTAATGATTTCATGTGCATATTCAGTTTGAGATCTTTCAATTTTACTAATATGTGTACTAGAACAAATACCTTTTCCTAATTGCTCTTGTGTCATTTGAGATTTTTCTCGATAATATTTTATGATTTTCCCCTCATACATAATATATTTCTCCCCTTAGAAAACCTTTTATTAAAAGTTTGAGTAGTAGAAAACCAACAATTCCCCCAAGTTTATAATAAAAATTTCTATTGAATTTAGATGACTTTCTTCCAAAATACAATCTATCAATCAATAAATTTAGTAAAATATGAGACTTTCATCCTAAAAAGACAATCTAGAAACGATTTTTTTGTCATGAAATAAGAATTTAAATGAAAACTTTGTCTGAAATAACCCCTATTTACCATGAAAAATTATTAAATTACAATCGAATTATTAGAGTTATTTAATTATTCTTAATCTAATTTTACATCATTTTTTTAATAGGAGGAATGAAATATATTTAGATACTTAATCATTTTTGATTTGTGTCCTATTAAGATTCGATTTTCACTTAGTTAATCTAACGAAGGCTTAAGAGAAGGAGAGCATGGAAATGAAGATTAGAAAGAATAAAATGTTAAACGTGATGGTAACTAGTGTATTGACTACAAGCTTTTTTACATCTTATTTAATGCCACCAAAAAAGTCTTATGCAACTTCTAATTCTGTAGAAACACTCTTAAAGGGACTTACGGATGAGCAGAGACAATCAATTAAACGATTAACTCCACAAGAAGGTTTTGTGGTAGATCCAAGTTTATTAACATCAAAGGACAAAAACGCAAACATTATTGTTGAGCTTAAAACTTCACCAATCGAGAAGGATCAAAATGGAAAAATAAAAGAAGTGTCAAAAATTAAAAGAGAAAAAATTAGAGGCGAACAAGAATTTTTTAAAAAGCGATTATCGGAAATATGGAATAAGAAAAACCAAAAAGCAGAAATAAATCAAGAAGCGAAGGAGGCAACTAGCCAGTTTCATATTAAGCAATCATTTGAAAATGTATTTAATGGAGTGGCTATGACAATTCCTACAGATCGAATCAATTCACTTCTTGAAACTGGTGTTGTCAAACGAATTTGGAAGGATAACAAAGTTAGTGTACCAATTAATGAGCTAACTACTCAAGATTCGAAAGAAAATAAAGTAGTCCCTCCAGCATTACCACTTTTAGGTGTCGATCGTTTACATAACGAGGATATAAAAGGTCAAGGAATTAAGGTTGGTGTTCTTGATACAGGTATAGATTATAATCACCCGGATTTGAAGGATGCTTATAAAGGTGGTTATGATTTTGTAGATAATGACTCAGATCCGATGGAGTCAACGCCTGCTGATCTTATCGCTTCTGGTGAGCCTGCCGAAGTCGATGGTCGACCATTTGTTACCGAACATGGAACACATGTAGCAGGAACAATTGCTTCAAACCCACGTAATAATGTTGAATATGCAATGACCGGTGTTGCTCCGAACGTTGATTTATACGCATATCGAGTACTTGGTCACTATGGTTCAGGATATGATTCTTGGATTATAGCTGGTATTGAGAAAGCTGTAGAAGATGGTATGGATGTTATTAATCTATCTTTAGGAAACAGCAATAATTATTCTTTGGATGCAACAGCTGTAGCAATTAATAATGCAGCGCTGCAAGGGGTAGTTCCTGTTGTAGCTGGAGGAAATGCGGGTCCGACACCAGGATCCTTAGGGTCACCTGGTTCATCACCATTAGCAATTACTGTTGGGGCAAGTGATGTCCCTACAGATATACCGACAGTAAAAACGAGTATAGGTAAGGCTGTAGTTAGTAATGAGTTAATGGCTCATGGCTTAGGCAAAGATTATTTAAGTGTTATTGATAAAAAATTGAATGTTGTTGACGTAGGTATCGGTGCAGAAGAAGATTATGCAAATAAAGATGTTACCGGGAAAGTGGCGCTGATCTCACGCGGTACATTATCTTTTGACGAAAAAATTCGTCGTGCTCATGAAAAAGGGGCGGTGGCAGTGTTAATTTATAACAATATAGAAGATGAGATTCCATTTTTCCTAGGCGAAAACTTTGGGTATGTACCTACCTTTAAAATGAGTCAAGATGAGGGGCAAAGGATTGTAGATGAACTTAAAAAGAATCCAGATGCTAAATTAAAAATGACAGATTTACAGTCAAATATGACTTCGGGCGATGTATTAGCAGACTTTAGTTCCCGTGGTCCTGTTAGTAATAATTTTGATATTAAACCAGATGTAGTTGCACCTGGAGTATCCACTTTTTCAACGGTTCCAGAATATATAAACAATCCCCAGGAGGGTACGGATTATTCAACTAGTTACGCTAGTATGGATGGAACTTCAATGGCTACACCGCATGTTGCGGGAGTAGCTGCATTACTTCTTCAATCCCATCCAGATTATACTGTTGCAGATGTAAAAGCTGCACTTATGAATACAGCAGATCCGTTAAAAGGAGGAACTTATAATGTAAACGAAGTTGGAGCTGGACGAGTAGATGCATATGAAGCCGTTCATAATACGACTTTAGTCGAAGTTCAGAATAAAACATATACATTAGATGAGGACGGATTAAAAAAACAGATTGATGATGTTTCAGGTTCGTTACCATTTGGAAGTATTACGCAAACAAGTGAGGAACAAAATCGAACAACATCAATTAATATTAAAAACTTAAGTGATCAAAATGAAACATATCATACGAGAGTAGAATTTTTAACAATCGATAGTGTTTCGAAGGATGCTAGTAAAAACGGAGTAAAACTAGTATTACCTTCAACTGTAACAGTTAATGGAAACGAGAGCGTTAATGTAGATGCGAAAATATCTATACCAAATTCTGCTGAGGTTGGTATTTATGAAGGGTATATTTACGTAGAAAATGAATCAAAGACACAGGAATATCAAATTCCATTCCATGTTCGTTATACAACAAGTGGCTTCGCAAAGGTTGAATTCTTTAAGAATGCAATTACGAGTGATCTAAGTAATTACCACCCAGATATATTACCTTTTACTCCAGTTACAATCAGATTAAACAGTGAAATGAAAAAAATAGATGTTGTTGTTAGTGATTTATCTGGAAAACCAATTGGTCTATACGGTACTTTCGATTTAGATGGAGCAAATGTTGATACAGACTATTTAGTGATGTACGGATTTTCAGGTGATGTAAAATTATTTACAGGCAACCCAAATAAACCACTATCACTAGAATATGAATCATTAGATGAAGGTAAGTATATCGTTTCTTATATTGGTACAGATGCAGATGGGAAAACCTATAAAGTAGACAATGATATGGTAATTGATAATACTCCTCCAAAAGTAATATTTGATAAAAAGACAGGCATAAATGAAATTACTAGTGATGATTTAACAACTGAAACAAACCCAATAGATGGTAAAGACTACAAAGCTTATTGGGTCCACGGCAATGTGTATGATGATACGATTGACTATTTAAATAGCAGAGGACATAATCTGACACAAGAAGCGAATATGGTTTATGCTTACCAGGATTCATCTTGGCCAACAGCACAATTTTTCCCTACAGTAAATGGAGATTTTAAATTTGGAGTACTACCAGAAGAGTATGTTAATTACCCTACAAATATAGCAGTTTATACTTATGACTATGCAACTGCAGGTAACCCAATTTTCCCTGATTTTACAATTATTAATAAAGGTGATCGATATTCAACGATTAATACAGCGGCGAAAGAAGTAACGCTTGGTTCAGAGTTTACGAGTACGTTTACTGTCCATAATGCAAAGGATTTAACAAGTGCAAATGCAACAATCAATATTCCTAACTATTATAAAGTCACGAGTGTAAAGCAATCGAAGCAATTAGATGAGTTAATAAAGAAAAATAATTGGAGTGTTCGTATTGGTAAACCACAAGTAGCAGAAGACACTTGGTCAAATATGACGACAATTTCAATTGATATTAAGGACAAAAAGACAAAATTACCGGTGAAAATTAATGGCAATATTGATTTGTTAGATATTAATCTAAAAGTCGTGAGCGATCTTAACTATATGAGAGAAAGCGGATTTTATTATCAGGAATCAACTTATCAGACCAATGAAGGGAATCAAGTTACATTACCAACATACGCTAATCACTTTAAATTCATAGCTCAACACTCAGTTTTAGAAGGCTATTTCCACGGTGAGGCAGTTAACTTTTATAACTATGACTTAGATTATTCAAAATTAGGTGTAAAAGCATATGTTGTGGGCAAAAATGGAAAACAATATAAAGCGGATATTTCAGAAAATGGATATATGACTATTTTTGATATTCCAGCTACTGCAGATGATTACACATTAGTAGTCAACATTCCAGGACACTATCAATATAGTAAAAAACTTAAATTAAGTAAATTAATAGACGGAACAGTCCAAGGAATAGACTACATCGCTTACACTGACACCGCTGCTGCGGGAGATCTAAATGGAGATAATGTAATCGACATTTACGATGCAAAAATAATTGCAAATAAAGCGAAGGCAACAGGCGATAACTTGAAGGAAGATTTAAATAAAGATGGAGTAGTTGATCTAGTAGACTTCAATTATGTTGAAAAGAACTTTATGACAACAAATCCATATTTCCCTACTTCAATTAAACCAGTTGAAAAAACAAGTAAATTATCGTTAGAAGAATTGAAGAAGAGCTTTAATTAGTTAATAGATTAATTTGACCACAAGGAGTGTACCTTGTGGTTTTATTACGTTTAGAAAGTTCTACTAGCTATGTTAAGATAAACTTGTTAATTAAAAAATGTTAATGTAATAAGGAGTGAACGGTTATTAATACGCTTTTGCGAGTATTAGGTATTGCCTTATTTATTATAAGCATACAAGGTTTGATAAGAGGCATTGTGCCTTGGTTTAGCAGTGGCAATTTTAATTTTATCTTACCTTTTGGATCAGAGCAGTATGCTTTATTTTCATATATCATTATTTTGATTATTGGACTTGTTTTAATATCTAAAACCCAAAAATTTGATAATGAGTAAGCTGTTGGAAAGCGAACATAATATGTCCTGTGTTGATTAAGTTGTTAACTTTATTCATAAAGCAGTTTTTTTGTGCGTAAATGTGTTAGTTTTGTTCATAAATGTGTGAGTTTTGTGCATAAACCACTAAATTTCGTTTATAAGGGGCATTCTGCACCAAAGAGTGACTGTAATCCGATAAAAAAACAAAAAATAAACCACAAGGAACATGATGCCCTTGTGGTTTTACTCATTTTACTTCCACGATTCAATTGCATTTGTTACTAATGAGGCAAATACTTTTGCACCATTTGGTTTTAAATGAACGCCGTCTGGTGAAAAGTATGAGCTATGATTTGCGCTAGCACTATGCCAGTCTAGAACTCTAGTATTAGGATATCTATTTGAAACTTCTCTTAAAGTTTTATTAACGAAAGATTCCCAAGGTCTAGGTACTCGCGTGTTTACAAATAAAATTTTTCGATCTTTTCCAATTAAATCAATTAGAGAAGACATTTGTTTTCCAGTGAATGGACCATTTGTACCTAGTTCTATGACAACAATATTACCAAGCGAATTTGTGTTTTTAGCTTGTTGAATAATGCTAGTTGCTTCAGTAAATTGTCTACCAATTTTAGCGTTTACTGATAAAGAAGGATAGGTCTTTTTGAGCTGAGGAATCGAATTAATCACAATCGAGTCTCCAATAATAAAGATGTTTTTTTGATTATCCGTAACATCAGGTTTATTAGTGTTAGTTGGAGTTTGGCTAGTATTTACATTCGAATTCTGATCTTCATTCTTATTCTCATTTTTATCGGCATTCTTTTGTACATTCTGATCTGGTTCATTTTGATTGGTTGTATTATTTGCAACGGGCTTTTCATCAGTTTTTGATGGATTTTCGTCGGTTTTTGATAGGTTATTGCTTTCGTTATGCTGAACTGGCTTAGTTGCTACTTTATCATGATCAACTACGTTAGTTGAAGGAGGATTTTTAACATCGTTTTGTACCGTTTCAGCTGATTGCTTTGATACGGATTGAACTGACTCTACCTCTGAGCTTGCTTTTACTCCTTGAGCGTCTGGAAGTACTGATAGCCCAAAGCTAGCAATTCCAGCTAATAAAACAAACGTGCTAATCATGACGATATGTTTGTAGAAAAATTCTTTTATATTAATATTTCCTGAGAGGAAGTTCTTTAAAAGTAATCTTAGTTTGCCTTTTCGAATCGGATCTTCAATGTAGCGATATGAAAGTGCTGCAAGAACAAATATTAAAGTAATTTGAATAAGTGCTCTAAAGATTGAAACATCACCTGCATTTACTTTAGGGGTAAATAATATAATTACGGGGTATTGCCATAAATATATACCGTATGAACGTAATCCAATCCATTTCAAGGGTCTCATTGATAAGAATCTACCAATCTTACTTGTAGGGTGTGCAAGCGCCGCAATTAGCATAGCAGCAGAAATTGATAATAGGAACATTCCCCCACGATATAGGAAACTATCATATTGATTTGTTTTCCCTACCATAAGTAGAAAAATAAATAAACCTGTAATTCCAACTACATCAATTAAAATTTTTCCAGACTTTGTAACGTGATTTGTAAGCTTTCGACTCGGCCATACTAGTGCTAAAGCTGCACCTATTAGTAATGAAAAGGCTCTCGTATCAGTACCGTAATATACTCGACTCGGATCACTCCCTGGATGGAATAATATAGCCATTAATATTGCTGAAACAAGGGCGCCGATTAATGTAAATAAGAACAGTCGATCCTTATTTTTAATATATTTTAAACCTAATAGAGTAAGGATTGGCCAAATGATATAAAATTGTTCTTCAACTGCTAACGACCAAAAATGATTTAATAATGATGGGTTTGCATATGAATCAAAATACGAAAGATGATGAAAAATATACCACCAATTACTGTAGTAAAAGATTGCAGCTACCGAATCTTGTTTTAAATTTCCGATCATAGATGATTTAAACAATGAAACGAATGCTATGACAATAAGTAATAACGTAAACATCCCAGGTAAAAGTCTTTTGGCGCGACGGAACCAAAAACCTTTTAAGTCGATTCTATTATTAATACTCCATTCTGCAATTAATAGATCAGTAATTAAATAACCTGAAAGTACGAAGAAGACCGATACTCCTAAGAACCCTCCAGATGCCCAGAAGAAATTTAAGTGATATGCAATTACTGACAAAACCGCTAAAGCTCTAAGCCCATCTAATCCGCCCATGTAACGATATTGTTTGTTTGTATTAGACATAAGCGTTGCCTCTTCGTTTAAACACCTCATAAACGATTTCTCTCTCAAAAGAATGTTGAACGCTTGGAAAATCTAATTTTCTAACTTTCCGAACCCAAAAGTTCATTATAAACGACCCCTTCCCCTAATATAACTACTTATATTAGCCCTATCTTTATATATTTGGCTTATTATTTTATCTATTTTATTTCGCTTAAAAGAGAGCCAATTCTCAAAATGAGAGAGGCCCTTTTAAATTCATTTGTTTATATTGTTGTTTTATTAAGGATAATTTAAGGAAACCCTGCTATCTTATATAATGATTACCGACTAAATCTTTGGAAAGAATGTTAGTTGGAATAATGAATTCTACTATACCCATATAGCCAGGAGCTACTTCATATTTATCAAATGAGATAACTAATTTATGATCATTATTTATATAGAAATTTTGATTCTCTTTAATACTTGTAAAAGCATCAATTGAATAATCAAGATTTGCCTCAGGTATCCAGTATACCTTACTTTCGTCCTTTTTCATCTGCTCTTTCATCTGTTCTTTAATATTTTCACTAATTATTTTTACATATGATTGATCTTTAAAAAGGATTGGTAATGACAATAAGATTTCTTTTTTCTTATCAATCGTGTCAAACTTCATAGTTGTTGACGAAGAAGCAGCAGTATTGACAACATATCGTTCAATAGACAATATATCCTCATTGTCTGTTTTGACTTCATAACCACTGTCAATTCCTAAGTGCGCACCAGAATCCTTTTTGACTGATTCTGTTTCTTTCTTGAATTGTTCATAAAGCTTACGGTTTTCATCTAAGTATTTTTTGTTCAAGCTTTGCCCTAAATCTTTATTTTTTAAATTAGTAACAGCAGGAACCTTTAAATTCGCTTTATAGGTTGGTTCATTTACAGTAAATTCAGTAAAAGTTAGTACATTAATAACATTTCCAAGTATTGGAACATTTGATAAAGTCTTTGCGAATGATGAACTAGTGTTAATTGATAAAACAAATAGTGCTGCGGCAACAAATCCAGTAATCGATTTTAGAGGATATCTTTTTTGCATGGAGCGTTTAATTGCTTTTTTAACGATTATGTCCAAGTTATCAGGAATGGGGACATTCTTGTAGTCCGATCTTAATTTTTCTAATTTCTTATCCAACTAATTGGCCTCCTAAAAAATAAATTCATTTCATTTTAATCCGGAGTATTTCTAAAGCTTTATATAAACGAGTCTTTATTGTATTTGGACTTTCCTGTAAAATTTCTGCAACTTCTTCGATTTTAAGGTCTTCGAAATACCTTAGGACAATTACAGCACGGTATTTAGTTGGTAAAGATTCTAATGACCGTTCTAAATCAATATTGGTGTAATTATCATCTTGGCCTGGAGAATATAACTCAATCGTTTCTTCATCCACTACCATTATTTTTTTCTGTTTTCTTAAAAAATCTAATGCTGTATTTACTACAATTCTATAAAACCAACTTTTTAAAGATTGTTCATTTTTCAATTTATCTTTTGAGGAAATGGCTTTTTGAATAGAATCTTGTAATATATCCACCGCATCTTCTGAGTTTTTAACGTAGCTATATGCTAAACGATAAAAATCGTCTTTATTATTAATAATAAAATCAACAAGTTCCTTTTCTAAGTTTAACTTCCCCTTCATGTAAAGAGCTCCTTTTTTGAGATACGTATCTAAGAAGGTACACATATAAAAGACGTATACCTATTCGAAAAAGTTTTATAAAAAATAAAAAAAATATAAGTTAAATTTTTACTAAAAATAAATCATACCGAAAACGCGTATTTTCGTAAAAATGTACTATGAAAATTAGGAACAATGAAGTGTAGAGAAATGGGGAAGAAAAAGAAAAGTTTGTTCAAAAAAATAAAAAAGCAAGGATCCAATCCCTTGCACTTAGGTATTAATATTAATTCAATCTTAAATTCTTTACTCTGCTCCTTATTCTACCCTATTCCTTGTAATTGATTATTCCTTTAATCTTTTTTAAACCATTAGTTTTCCTAAATCCATACCATTATCTAGACACGCACCCAATACT
Organism: Arthrobacter citreus; assembly: GCA_013200995.1. Taxonomy (GTDB): domain Bacteria; phylum Bacillota; class Bacilli; order Bacillales; family Bacillaceae_G; genus Gottfriedia. The sequence goes on from CP053688.1 coordinate 4,244,589, forward strand.
TCGTTTACCCATAAAGTAATATGTGGTAAAGAGGAGGGGACATATGTATTCTTATCAAAATCCAAATAGTTATTACGATTACTATAGACAGTTAAACGCTGAACTAGAAAGAGACATTGAAAAAGCGATTAACTTAAAATATAATGCAATCAATTGCCTTGCACAATTAGGACAACAAGCACCAAATGATGCTACAAAAGTAGTGATTAATGAGATTCGTGAAGATGATGTTAGACATTATGAAGCGTTTCAACAAGTTTATCGAATATTAACTGGAAGAACAATTGAAGCCAAAATTACACAAGTATGTGGGAAAACCTTTAAACAAGGAATTGAGGCCTTATTTATTGGAGAACAATACGATAGTCGCTTTTATCTAAAAATTGCCGACAGTACAACGAATCAAACTGTTAAAAATGTCTTTAATCGAGCGGCTATTGAAGACGGCATTCATGGAAATTGGTTCTTATATTTCATGATAAAAACTAAATAAATACGTAAAAGAAGCATTACATAAAGTAGTGCTTTTTCTATTAGAAGTATTTCATTACATAATTAGATTAGAGATAATAGAATTGAAACAAGTTGTACTGATTTAAGTATTTCAATTGGAGGATAAATTAGAATGGAGAGCCTTAATTTCAAACCATTTCCAAAATTAATCACGGAACGATTAATTTTAAGACAAATGAACCAAGAGGATAAAAATGAAATATTTGCATTGCGATCAAATAAAGAAATGTCCAAGTATATTAGCCGACCGCTCGTAAAAGAGATAGATGAAGCACTGCAATACATTAATATGATTAATGAAGGAATAGAACGTAATGAATGGGTTCTTTGGGCAATTACACTTAAAGAAAGTGATCAATTGATTGGGACAATTTGTTTGTGGAATTTTGCAATCGAACAATCAAAGGGGGAAGTCGGATACGAACTTTCACCGGAGCTTCAAGGAAAAGGAATCATGCAGGAAGCAATTGAAACAGTGCTAGATTACGGATTCAAAGTATTAAATCTACAAACAATAGAAGGCGATGTTCAGTCGGGAAATCAAAAATCTATCCAATTACTAGAGAGAAATAAATTTAGTAATAAAGGTAAAATCGAGAGAGAGTCAACAAATGAGGAAAATAAATTTTCGTACATTTTTGAACTAACAAGTGAGAAGTTTTACACTGATGCAGGGAAGAAATGAATAAAAAAGTAGTCACTATAGCGTGACTACTTTTTTAATTTAAACTAACTATTTTTAAATTTTTTGATTTAAGATATTCAATAATTTGAGGTAAAGCATCTAAAGAAGGTTTGGATTCATGAAGTAAAATGATGCTACCAGACTCGGTGTAGCTTTTTACATAATGAATAATTGTATTTGTGTTGCGGTTTTTCCAGTCTTCAGTATCTTTATTCCATAAAACCATTTTAAATTGATGTTTTTGCATTAATTGAATAGTTGCTTCGTTTTTTGCTCCGTATGGAGGTCTAAAGAGAACTGTGTCTTGCTTCGTAATATTTTTGATTAGATTGTTCGTTTGAATTAAATCATTTTCTTGTTGTTTATAAGATAGTTTTACGAAGTCATAATGGTGCATAGAGTGGCTTCCGACTGAGTAGCCGTTTGAATATGCATATAGAACATTTTCAGGGAATCTTTGAACATTTTCCCCAATATAGAAAAACGTTCCCCCGACCTTGTATTTTTTTAATATATTAACAAATTCCTTTGAATATTTCGATGGACCATCATCAAATGTAAGTGCTACGCTGCCTTCTGGGATGCTATAACTTACTACGTTTTTTAACTCTGTAGTTGGGTAGAGTGATAGGACGGGCTTCTTTACGGGTTCTTGTTTTGCATATCTAACGTCTGGTTCATTTATTTGAGAATTCGGTTGAGAGACATTTTTAATTGAAGTCTTCTTTGGATCTTGTTTTTGCTGCTCTATCTTGTTTTGTTTTTCATTAACTTTTATGTTTTGTGCCTTGGCAACACTTTCAGCTTTTGCTGGTTTTTTTCCACAAAAAAAGGATTTTGAGACACAAGTGTGACTCTTATAACCTATTAAAATAATAGAAAGAAGACTTATAGTCGCAACAGTAATCCACCCATAAAGCTTATACCGTTTCGAGTTATTCTTTTCGTTTTTTGAACTTGATCGAGTAATTGATAAATAAGGCAAATCGATTAGTATTCTAAGATCTTTCATATTTTTTATGGAATGGAGTTGGAGATGGTATTCCTCTGAACATGAAAAGTAGATTTTCTCGCTTTTATGATTACTAGTTTTAGTTACAAAACTAGTAAACTCACCTTTTTCCTCATACCAAGAACTATTTAACGAAAGATTATACTTCACATTCTCATCAAAATTAATTTTTGATTTCAAAAGATTAGCCGTTTTGTTGTCAATTTCCCAATGAAGCTCAATTTCTTGATTAAATAATAGTTTAATATGCAAATACGATCTATCGAATTTTTGTTCGACGGATAAAAGCTCAATAAGTTTTTCTTGGTAAATTGACATAACTTCCCCCTAACTTTTATAGAAATCACTTCCGATTACACGTGAACGATATATAGTCAAAGCCTGATTTGTTTATATATTTAATTTTACTGTTTTTTCTTAAAAAATATTAGTCTATTAAGAAAATAATAAGTAAAATAGTTCTTTTTAACATGCTGAAATATGACAAATATTAAATTATCTTTACAATTTAATTGTAAAGTACTGTAAAGAATTGTCAATTGTTGATTTTAAATTGGTTCTGGTGTCTTAAGTGAATATGTTTGTAAAGGGAACAAAGTACTATTTTGTAAGTTTTTTCAGGTAATAACTGGAAATGTTGAAAATAAATGCCATTTAATTATTATTTTTGAAAATAATTGAATGAATTTCATTTGCAGTGAATATTACAAAGATTTTTTGATCAATATATGAATTTTGGAATTAAATTTTAATGAAATTGACAATTTATAAACAATGACATATTATGTTTACTAATTAATAAACATTTTTATTATTTGTTTGTATATTAATAGACGATAAAAGGTTGTGTTTGCCAAATGGAAAATTTAGATGCTTTTTGGAATGCTGGAAATAAAGAATTAAAACAAGGGTATAGCGAAGAGAAGGATCATTATTCATGCCTCCTTTGTAGTGAAAAAATTGAGAAAGGAATTGTTTACCAAGATTCTGGTGTTTTATATGAAGCTGAAAAGTTTATGAAAATTCATATAGAACGTAATCATAATTCTGTTTTCGACTATTTAATTAAACTTGATAAAAAGTTGACAGGATTAACTGAACATCAAAACCATCTTCTAAGTCTTTTTTACCAAGGTAAGAGTGATGCAGATATTCAAAAAGAAACCGGAATTGGCAGTGCTTCAACAATTAGGAATCATCGCTTTGTTTTAAAAGAAAAAGAGCGACAAGCGAAATTATTCCTCGTATTGATGGAGCTTTTAAAGGAAAAGGATCAGCATGCTCCAAACTTTTTGCCACTTCATAAAACGGCGAAAATGGTTGATGATCGTTATAACATTACAGAAGACGAGAAGGAAAAAAGTTTAAAGAAATATTTTCCTGAAGGCGTGGATGGCCCATTAACAAAATTTCCATTAAAGGAAAAACAAAAACTCGTAGTTTTGAGAGAAATCGCTAAAAGATTTTCACCAAATCAGTCATATACAGAAAAAGAGATAAATGCAGTACTAACAGCTATTTACCATGACTATGTCATTTTAAGAAGATATTTAATTGAGTATGGATTTATTGATCGTAAGGCAGATGGAAGTAGTTATTGGCTAAAAGTTTAGTAAAAGAAAGGATTGTTATGAAATGAGTAGGAAAAAAGAATTAAAAATGCAGTATAAAGAAACGAAAGTGCAAGCAGGAATATACCAAATTAGGAATGTTAAAAATGAAAAAATATTTATTGTAAGTACTAAAAATTTAAAAACAATAAATGGAAAGAAATTTGAATTAGAGGCAGGGTCTTGTACAAATCAAGCTCTTCAACAAGAATGGAATGAATATGGTAAAGAATCATTTGTTTTTGAGGAATTAGAAGTTTTGAAAGAAGAAGATATTAGTCCATTAGGTATAAAGGGCGATTTAAAGAAGCTTGAGGAAAAATGGCTAGAAAAACTGCAACCGTTCGGTGAACGAGGTTATAACTCATTTAATGGCAAGGGTGATCAAGCTTGATTACATCAGAGATAAATCCCGATAGGCAAAAGGTAACAAAATTTACTTTATTACGTCCTATGATTCAGTTTTTAATTCCATTGCTTTTAAGTAATATTCTGCAGTCAATTGGCCAAGTTTTTAGCATGATTATAGTAGGGAATTGGCTAGGAGAAAATGCTCTAGCTGCAATTTCTGCGTTCTTTCCAATATTTTTCTTTTTGGTTTCTTTTATTATTGGAATTGGATCTGGTAGTTCAATTTTAATCGGACAGGCATATGGGGCAAAGTTTGATGAGAGGTTAAAAGCCATTGTTGGAACAACTCTTACTTTTACTTTAATTCTTGCTGTCGCTTTAGCTATTATTGGTAATCTTTTTATTAAAGATTTACTTAAATTAATAGGGACACCTGAAAATATTCTTAATGTAAGTAGTCATTATGCGTCGATTTTATTTTGGTCAATACCAGTTTTATTTATCTATATGGTTTATACGACTCTCATGAGAGGTATAGGAGATTCGAAAACTCCATTTTACTTTCTGGTATTGAGTACGGTTTTAAATGTTGCCCTTTTACCGCCTTTAGTATTTGGATGGATTGGTATTCCGAGGTTAGGAATTTACGGAGCGGCGTATGCATCAGTTGTTTCAACGATTTTAACATGTATCATTCTAATTATTTACTTATATAAAACGAAGCATCCTCTTAGGATTGATTCATCAATTAGAAAATATTTACGAATGGATTTGGAACTATTAAAATTAATTTTAAAAATTGGTATACCGACTAGTATAAATATGGTTTTTCTTTCGATTTCAGAAATCGCCGTTATTACGTTTGTTAATCATTATGGATCAAATGCTACAGCTTCATATGGGGTAGTAAATCAATTATTAAGCTATGTTCAGATGCCGTCAATCTGTATTGGTATTGCAGTATCAATTTTTGCTGCCCAGTCAATTGGTTCGAATCAGTTTGAACGATTAAACCAAGTTATTAAAATTGGATTACTACTTAACTATGTGCTAGGGGGCATAGTCATTTTATTAACCTATCTTTTCTCGGAACCGATTTTAAATTTATTCTTAACAAATGCAAGTACAGTTCAAATTGCGAATAGTTTATTAATGATCACATTATGGGGATATTTAATCCTTGGCCATTCATTTATTTTGACGTCAACAATGCGAGCAAGCGGCGCAGTTCTCTGGCCAACTCTCATTAGTATTTTCGTAATATGGTGCATTGAAGTACCAGTAGCTTATCTATTGTCTCATTACACATATCTCGGAATGAAAGGAATTTGGGTAGGATATCCGGCAGCCTTTATAGTTGGCCTTTGTCTAAACTATTTTTACTACAAATTTTCTTGGAAAAAGAAACGCATTGTCCGATTAATAAATTAATATAAAGGGCTAACTGTAAGCACTATTAAGGAGTAAACCACGAGATATTTTCTTGTGGTTTTTTTCCCGTTTAGAAAGAGAAATCGACGTAGTTTCTAATTCAGGCATAAGTGAAACTATGCCCTATCTTCGCCAATTTTTCTTTCTTTATTTCCACCTTTCTTAATCCGTAACTTAACGTATACCTTTATTGCTAGAGGAACATACTTTTATAGATGCGAACGTGAAAAGTATATAGAGTGATAAATTTCACAAAATAGTAACATTAGTAAAAATTTGTTTAGAATAATTAATTCCAATGGACAATAAGATATTACAGTGTAGGGGGGATAGCAGATGGAGTTGGATAATGTCACACTCAGTAGATTACTAACAAGTATGACACTAGTATTTCACATTATTTTTGCAACGATTGGTGTTGGGATCCCATTAATGATTGCGATTGCTGAGGGTTTAGGGATATTAAAAAAAGACCCACATTATTCGTTGATGGCAAGGAGATGGGCTAGAGGCTACACCATTACTGTTGCAGTTGGAGTAGTTACCGGAACGTGTATCGGTCTACAACTATCTTTATTATGGCCGAGCTTTATGAGAATTGCAGGTCAGGCTATTAGTTTTCCGTTATTTATGGAAACATTTGCTTTCTTTTTTGAAGCAATCTTTCTTGGAATATATTTATATACATGGGATCGTTTTAAAAAGCCTATTTATCATTGGTTAATTATTTTACCAGTAATATTAGGATCGACCTTGTCAGCATTTTTTATCACTACCGTAAATGCATTTATGAATACGCCACAAGGTTTTACCTTGGAAAATGGAGCCATTAAAACGGTCGATCCAATTGCCGCGATGTTTAATCCAGCGGCACCATCAAAAACATTGCATGTAATCGTTACTGCATATGTTGCATCTGCTCTCATATTGACTTCGATTGCTGCAATTCAATTATTAAGAGGAATGAATACAGAATATACACGAAAAGGTCTACGATTAGCGGCTACATTAGGATTAATATTCGCCATTTTAACTGGAATAACAGGGGATGTCTCAGCAAAATTTCTTGCTAAATACCAACCGGAAAAGTTAGCCGCAATCGAATGGCACTTTGAAACACAGAAAGGGGCTGACTTTGTCTTATTCGGAACACTAGACGATCAGACCCATGAAGTAAAATATGAAATTCGCATTCCTAAATTATTAAGCTTTTTATCTTTTTCAGATTTCAATGCGCCAGTAATCGGTTTAAATGAATTTCCAAAAGATGAGACCCCACCTTTATACATACATTATTTATTTGATATTAAGATGACCTTTGTTGGCTTAATTATATCGATGACCTTTATTTTTGTTGTATTTTCAATTAAAAAGAAAAATTGGATGCACAATAAATGGCTATTACGTGGACTAGCAATGACCGGACCAGTAGCGATGATTAATATCGAACTAGGATGGATGATTGCTGAAGTTGGCCGTCAGCCATGGATATTAAGAGGATATATGAAGGTTTCAGAAGGGGCCACAACAGCCAAAGGACTAGGCGGAATGTTTTGGTTATTTTTTGTATTGTATGTATTTTTAGGAGTGTTTTGTACAATCGTAATTCGAAAAATGTTCATTCATAATCCACCCGAAGATGAACTTCAATATCGTTTAAAAAAATAGGCTTTGTTTATTAAGAGTGAACAGAGCTGATGAATAGGAGGGTGAGCTTCTTTGAATATTGAGTTATTAGGAATAATCGTTTTATGGACATTCCTATATGGATATATCATCATTGCATCAATTGACTTCGGTGCGGGATTCTTTGCTTATTACGGAAAGGTTACGAAGAAGGATCATTTAATAAATAATTTAATTAGTAGATATTTATCACCAGTATGGGAAATTACCAACGTATTTTTTGTATTTTTCTTTGTAGGGATTATTGGATTCTTTCCAAGTGTTGCATTCTACTATGGTACAGCTTTATTAATCCCAGGTAGTATCTCACTAGTACTGTTAGCAATTAGAGGATCATTCTACGCATTTTCAAACTACGGTTCAAAGGAAAATAAAGTATATTTATTCCTATACGGAGCGACTGGCTTGTTAATACCTGCATCACTTTGCACAGTTCTAACAATCTCTGGTGGAGGATATATTTTTGAAAAAAACGGGGTCGTTAAATTTTTAGCTAAAAATTTATTAACAAGTATCTATTCATGGAGTGTTGTAATCATTGCAATCATTTCAGTTTTATATATTAGCGCAACATTTTTAACATATTACGCTAGTAAAGCAAAGGATGACAGTGCCCTAGCAATTTTACGACAATACGCCCTATTTTGGACCGTTCCAACAATCTTATCAAGCTTCCTTGTATTTGTAGGATTACGAGATAACAATCCTAGATTTTATCAAAATATCATTAACCATTATTGGTGGATGTTTTTACTTTCACTAATTTGCTTTCTGATTGCATCAACTTTAATTTTAATAAAACGAAACTACGGAACAGCATTTATCTTTGTTATGCTCCAATTCTTCTTCGCATTTTTCGGTTATGGAGCAGCACACTTGCCATATATTTTAGACCCATATATAACAATCTATAATGGCTACACAAATCAAACGTCCGGAACTATGCTAGTAACCGTATTTTTATTAGGCTTACTCCTATTAGTACCATCATTGCTATTCTTATTTAAATTATTTTTATTTGATGCCGAATATATTCAAGGTAAAAAATAGAGCGGAGGAGATGACATGCACTCTTCAAATAAACATGAAAAACGTTTAGTTATTTTATGCTTTATCGTCGCTTTAATAATGGGGTTATCCTTTATTAGTAAGTTTTTTCATTGATTTGTGGGGAGGCTAGCAATATTTTATTGTGGCCTCTTTTTTTTATGGTGGTGCAAATAAAGAAGTAGAAATGCAAATAAAAAAGGTGAATCTGCAAATAAGAAGCTAAATTCACCTAAAATGAAGTCGATTTTACCTAGATTTACAATTTTAGTACATTGAATATAAGAAAATAGTGTAAATCTAAGTAAAAACATTCAAAGTATCATCTAGTAGCCACCTTAATTAGGCACTTTCTAAAACCTTACCTTCCTTTACAAGAAGAGTGCGAGTCGAGACATTCTTTGCAAATTCCATATCATGAGTAATGACTAGTATACTCATTCCGTTTTTTGCTAAATTTTTCATAATTTCAGCAATGCCGTTCGTTAGTTCAGGATCTAAAGCTGAAGTAGGTTCATCGAAGCAAAGAATTTTTGGTTGCAGTGCACATGCTCTAGCAATGGCTACACGTTGTTGTTGACCACCTGATAGCTCGTTAGGATACGAATTTGCTTTTTCGCTTAAACCAACTTGTTCTAATAAATTCATAGCACTTTTTGAAGCTTCTTCTTTATTCAACCCTAATGCAAGCATTGGCGCTTCAATAATGTTTTCAATTACTGTTTTGTGAGGGAATAAATTATAGTTTTGAAAAACGAGACCGATGTTTTTTCGTACTTTTAAAAGATCCTTTTTAGATTTAATGATCTGACCATCTATTTCAATTGATCCACCATCGAAACTTTCCAAGCCATTAATGCAACGTAGAATAGTTGTTTTTCCGGCTCCAGATTGTCCTAAAAGGGTAACAATTTCTCCTTTATTGACTACAAAAGAGACTTCATTTAATACTGTTTGTTTATTAAACTGTTTTGTTAAGTTATTTACTTTTAACATATAAGTCTCTCCTTATTTATAATATGAATATCGATTTTCTAAACTTTTAAATAATGTAGTTAATACTGCTGTTAATAGTAGATAGATGATACCAACGAAAACAAGAGGGAGTAGCGACGCACTAGTATTAGAAGCGATTTTTGCTACTCGAAGCATATCGTCAAGTCCAACTACATATACAAGAGCCGAATCTTTAATTAGCGTAATTACCTCGTTCGAAACAGGAGGTAGTACTTTTTTTGTCATTTGAGGTAGAATAATTCGTTTAAATGTTTGACTGCGACTTAAGCCTAGAACCTCAGCTGCTTCATATTGCCCTTTATCAACCGATTGAATGCCGGCTCTGAAAATTTCACCAAAATATGCGGCATAATTTAATGTAAATGCGATAATAACTGTTGTAAAGCGGTCAAATACAATTCCTATTAATGGTAAACCAAAAAAAATAAAGATTATTTGTAAAAGTAGAGGTGTGCCACGCATTAAAAGTATATAAGAACTTACTATTGATTTAATTGCTGTTATATTAGAAAGTCTTCCAAGTGCTATAACGATTCCAAGTGGGATTGATAACGCCAGAGTAATTAAGAAAACCTCTAGCGTTACTGTTAATCCATCAAGCATGGAAGGTAATAAAGATGTAATTTGTTCCATGATCATAATCTCCTTTTTATTTCAATGTACCGAACCATTTTTTATAAATTTTGTCGTAAGTGCCATCTTTTTTCATTGCATCAATTTCTTTGTTAATTTTTTTAAGTAAAGCATCATCGTCTTTTCTAACGCCTATTCCATATTCTTCTTCACCAAAGTTATCGTTTAAAATTTTGTATTTGTCTTGGCCTCTTTTATTCATATAGTAACGAGCTAATGTTTCATCTGCGACAACTACATCAACACGTTTAGATTCTAAGTCCATTAAAGCCTGGTTGTTATTTTCGTATAATACTGGTTTGCTACCATTGAAAGATTTTACTAATTTTTCATCTTTATTAACTGCATCTAAAGAACTTGATCCTTCTTGAATACCAACATTTTTACCTTTTAAATCTGCTTTTGTTTTTATTTTTGAATTTGCAAGTGTGATAATAACTTGTCTATTTTTTAAATAAGGACTTGAGAAATCAACTTTTTTCTCACGCTCTGGTGTAATTGAATAACCATTCCAAATTGCGTCGATATTACCAGACTTTAATTCAGTCTCTTTCATTGACCAATCAATTGGTTGGAAAGTTACTGTCATCTTTTCACGTTTAAACACTTCATTTGCTAAATCGATATCAAAACCAACGACCTTTCCTTTATCATCTTTAAAACCCATTGGAACAAAAGTATCGTCTAAACCAACAACTACTTCGTTCGCATTTCGTTTCTCTTTTCCACAACCCGTTACAACTAATATTGAAATCATACACATGATAATTGCTGACATTAATTTTTTATTCATTTTTACTCTCTCCCTTAAAAATATTCTTGAAAAACAAAAAACTCCCGACCTCTAGCTATATAGAATAGCTAGAGGACGGGAGTAATACTCACGTGGTTCCACCTCTATTTATTGATACCTCACGATACCAACCTCTTCAAGTGCAGCAATTAAGCTATACTCTAGCACGATAACGGGTGCAGGGAATCCGGAAACAGTCTACTACCAAAAAGGGTTCGGTGCTCAGCTCAGAGATGTGTTCAAAATATTGTCTTACGCCCCTCGCACCAACCGGGAACTCTCTGTTTAAGAACTTAATATTTTTACTATTTCTCATCATGGCTTTTAAATTAAATTATTAATTATATTTGATACTGCATTTTTTTAAAATCAAACTAGTTTGTTTTGCGATGAACAAATAATATTACAGATTACAAACAACTGTCAACAAATTTTATTTGAAAAAACATAGATTTTGTCAAAATTCAGGTAGGAAATTTCTCGGGAAATATGGAAAAATGTCGATAAAACTGATTGGAATTGTAAAATATTATCAATTCACAGAAACAACATATACTTCATAAATTTGGATTAAAAAATATGATAAATTAAAAGTAAGAATGAGAGGAACAACGCTCGTTCTAGGCAGTCGAGTTGGTTTTATGTAGTTTTTCAAAGAAGTAGCCCATGTGAGCCAAAAGCATAGGGGCTATTTCTTTTTTGTTGCACTAATTATACAAAAAATTAATTCGATCAATGCAACGACAAAGGTCATTGCGATAAGAATAATTTAACAAAAAATTCAAGCTATCAAAGTATATCAAATGAATCATATGCTATAATAAATATATATTAAGAAAAGAACGAGTGCGACAACACTCGTTCTAGGCAACTAAATAAGCCGAAATGGTTTTATCAGAGAATTTTACTAAAGAAGTAGTCCATGCGGTGGAAAGCATAGGGGCTATTTCTTTTTTGTTGCGTTAATTATACTAACTACTAATTGAATCAATACAACGACAAATGTCATTGCGATGAAGATCAGTGTAAGTATTTCGAGTGTTTCCATTGGCATCACCTCCTTTCTACAAAAAAATTGTAGAAAAGAAGATAAAACCATTCCCCTATGCTATTCAATTGCCTAATTAAATTATAATAAAATAATTATATGCAAACTGCGGTTTTAGTCATTACATTAAAACAATTTCATGAAGTTTTAGAATGATTACAATTTTGTTCGGTTGGTAAAAATTGAACAGAGTGTAGAAATATTAATATCTTGAAAATTATTGTATGATAGATTTATTCGAGTTTTTAGAGCGAAATATGTGAATATAGATCATTTAAAGTAGGAGAGTAGAATGAGAAAATTTAAGAAAGTTTATATAGAAATTACAAATATTTGTAATTTGAAGTGTAATTTTTGTCCGAGCCCAACGCTAGAGAGGCCGTTGAAGTTTTTGGATGAGAAGGCATTTGCTCATGTTGTAAATTCGGTAAAACCTTATACGGATCATATTTATTTTCATTTGATGGGTGAGCCATTTTTAAATACAAAGCTTGGTAGATTTTTGGACATTAGTCATGAAAATGGTTTGAAGGTTAATATTACAACGAACGGTACGTTAATTAATAAAGTAAAGGATTTGTTAATTGACTCAAAAGGTTTAAGACAAATCAACTTTTCACTTCACAGTTTTGAAGCGAATGATTTAACGAAGGATTTGCATGATTACGTTGAAAATATTACGAATTTCATAAATGAAGCGAATGAAAAAAGCGATATGATTTGTGCGATTAGGCTTTGGAATATGGATAGTGCAGAGTTACAAGCAAGTAACTCGTTAAATATTGATATATTAAGATTACTTGAGGAAAAACTAAATTTAGATTTTTCTTTAAGTGAAAGGCTGCAAGAAACGCATAATATTAAACTGCGCGATAAAATTTATTTAAATATGGCAGAAAAGTTTCAATGGCCAGACATGGGAAATGACATTATCGATGAGGAAGTATTCTGCTATGGTTTAAGGGATCAAATCGGAGTACTAGTTGATGGTACTGTTGTACCGTGTTGTTTAGATAGTGAAGGTAAAATTCCTTTAGGGAACTTATATGAGACATCATTAGAAGATATTTTAAATTCTGAACGTGCTAGAGCGATTTATGATGGGTTCTCAAGACGATGTGCAGTGGAAGAATTATGCAAAAGATGTGGGTACGCAAAACGACATAAAAAGTAAATTATGGTAAAAAGCGCTTTCTTTTTAAAAGAAAGTGCTTTCTTTTTTTAAAGCGAAAAAAAGCTATATGAATCCTCGAAATTATATAGTAGTATAGTTTAGTCTGTTTAAAAGTTTAGGAGGATTTACATCAATGAAAGACGTACAACAAATTAAAATTACTACTGCGGATCCATCTGCAATTGGTTTATTTGGCTTAGCGATGGTAACGCTTGTTGCCTCAACACAAAAGTTAGGAATTACTGACGGTGTTTCATTAATTTTACCTTGGGCTATATTTTTAGGTGCAATTGCACAATTATTTGCGAGTATCCAGGATTTCAAACATAATAATGTTTTTGGTGCAACTGCATTTGCCGGCTATGCTTTCTTCTGGTTAGCTGTTGGTACTACTTGGTTAATTCAATTAGGCGTGTTTGGGGAAGCATTAATGAAAGCAGCAGATGTAAAACAACTTGGTTTTGCTTTTGTAGGATATTTAATCTTTTCAATCTTTATGACAATCGGAGCAATGGAAACACATAAAGTTTTATTTATTATTTTTGTATTAATTGATTGTCTATTTATCGGTTTATCACTTAGCACTCTTGGATTTATGGAAGAAGCTACACATACATTTGCAGCATATAGTGAATTAGGAATTGCAATTATGTCATTTTATGGATCAGCTGCAGCTGTTTTAAATAGTCACTTTGGAAGAGAATTTTTACCAGTAGGGAAACCATTTGGTATTTTTAAAGCAAAATAATAATTATACTGTGAACCTTTACTATTAGAGTAAAGGTTTTTTTGTTGTTAATGTGTTCGGATGAAGAAGTGTGACCCATCACCTGTGCAATAAAAAACATTTTATCAACAAACTTTACCGTTTATTTACAAACTTCACCCCGATATCAACAAAAAACATTACTATATCAACAAAAAACACTATTTTATCAACATACTTCACTAAGCGTTCCTATCTTTCCACATAAATAAAAGGTTTTTTTATAAATATTTGTATTGTTTGGTTAGAAATGACAGATGATAATTGAAGGCTTTTAAATTGAAATGAAAGGTGGAAATACGTTTGACAACACTATTGTATATCACAGCGCATCCTCACGATAAGTCTACTTCATATAGTATGGCAGTCGGTGATGCGTTTATTGAGAGCTATAAAGAGGCGCATCCTAATGACCAGGTTGTACATATTGACCTTTATAAGGAAACGATTCCTCATATTGATGCTGAAGTTTTTTCAGGGTGGGGGAAACTTCAAACTGGAGGGGCATTTGACACACTATCTTCAGGTGAGCAATCAAAAGTTGGTAGATTAAATGAGCTTGTAACTCAATTTGCTGAAGCTGATAAATATGTTTTCGTAACACCGTTATGGAACTTTTTATTTCCTCCAATTATGAAAAACTATATTGATGCGATTTGTGTTGCTGGTAAAACGTTTAAGTATACTGCAAATGGACCACAAGGATTATTAGGTGATAAAAAAGCTTTACATATTCAGGCGCGCGGCGGTGTTTATTCGGAGGGGCCAGCAGCAGGTCTTGAAATGGGACATCGCTATATTGGCACAATCATGAGCTTCTTAGGTGTACAAGATTTTAATGGTATCTTTGTAGAAGGTCAAAATCAGTTCGCAGATCGTGCTCAAGAAATTAAAGAACAAGCAATCCAAAAAGCTAAGGAAGCTGCGAAGGATTTTTAAAAATTCTCAACAGAAAACTCACTTTGATGTGAGTTTTTTTGTGGTAATACAAGAAAAATGAACACTAAGTAAAGTTGTGAACTTTGTGCGTAAATTGCCAAGATATGTGCATAAAGCAGTGTTTTTTGTGCGTAAATTGACGGGATTTGTTCATAAGGTACTGACTTTTTGCATAAGAGTGATTTTGGCGGCTCTAAAAAGCTCACTTCTTTGCGTTGAATAGCATTTATAGCGTATTCAAAAATAAAAAAACCACAAAATTGTGGTTTTTTATTCATCTTCCTTCTTCCATATCGGTAAATAAATCCGAAATGTTGTTCCTACATTTTCTTTACTGCTTATTTTAATTTTGCCTTTGAATTTTTCAATTATATTAAAGCAGACGGTTAAGCCGATGCCTGTACCTCTTTCTTTTAGTGAATAAAAAGGGGTGCCAAGTTTTTCGATTGTTTCTTGAGACATACCAATTCCTGTATCTATGATTTCAATAAGAGCAAATTCATTTTCTTGCAAAAGGTTGATCGTAATATAACCGGCACAATGCATTGATTCGATTGCGTTTTTCATCATGTTAACGAGAACTTGTTTAAATTCAATTGGATTAATTTTTGTGTAAAGCATTTCGTTTAAGTTTAATTGAAAGCCAATACTTTGACTATTTGCCATTGAGGCTAATAAGTCAGTTACGTTTAGAATTTCTTTGTTTACTTCAGTGACTAGAATTGTGTCTGTTTGGGGTTTTGCTAGTGATAAATAATCGTTAATTATTATTTGGGCGTACTCTAATTCTTTCAACATTGTATCGACATAGTATTTTTCGTCTGGTAGGATTGTTTTTGATTTTTGAAAAAGTTGTGCAAATCCTTTTACGACGGTAATTGGGTTGCGAATTTCGTGTGCAATTGTTGCAGCTAGTTGGCCGATTGAATTTAATTGTTTTGCTTGCTGTATTTCTTTATAGTTTGCTTCTAAGGCGATGACTTTTGTTTCTGTTTGTAAAAATACAAATAAGAGTATTAATTGAATGGAAAGAAATTCTAGTATATTACCAACAGGGTCTAATGCTATATATGAATATTGTTCTTTGAGTTCAGTAAATGAGATTAATAATACAAAAGTAGGTCCAACTAGTATGTTTAAGATCCAACCTATGTAAAATGCTATTCGGTTATATAAAAAGATTGTAAAGATAGGGATAATGGCTACAAAACTATACATTGTTGATGTGTCTGGGTATGTCCAAAATTTAATATAAACATATAGTGAAGCAATAGTCGTAAATAATACTTTTGAAAATGTGTTATCTTTTTTAACGAAATAAAATAGTGCAAAAATGACTACGAACATTAAGAATACTTGGGTAAGAAGTTCGATTGGATGGTCCTTAAAAGTTAAAGGAGAAAGTGTAATACCTACTAGTAATAAAGAAGTAAGTGAAGCCATGAAATAAATATAAATTCGTCGGCTTCTATTATTGTAGTACTCCGTATTTTTCATGTTTCAATCTCCATTCTAAAAAAAGAAACTTACAATAATATTTTACACTTTTCTGAAAATTATTTATACATAAATTGTGATAAAAAAAGAGACCATCGCAAAAACGCTGTGGTCTCTAAATCATTTTTGTTAAATTAATTAGTAAAAGAAACATTAATCGTAACAATTTCTGAAGGATTACCTGTTCTTATTGGTGGCCCCCAAGTTCCGAATCCAGAAGAAACGACAAAGTGTGATTGTTCTTTTTGTAAATATCCCCAATCTACTTCATAAAGTCTGCGCGTAATTAAGTGATTTGGCTTAAACTGGCCGCGATGTGTGTGACCTGAAACTTGTAAATCGACACCCAATTGAGTTGGGGCTTCTAGGTGATAGGGCTGGTGATCAAGTAAAATGATTGGCTTAGTATGATCAATTCCTTCGAGTAATTCGTTTAATTCTAAACGCTTTTTACTTGCGAGGTCTTTACGACCGACGATATAAAAGTTATTTTCAACAAGCTCTTTCTCATCCAATAAAATATGAATGCCAGCATCCTTTAAATGCTCAACTAGTAAATCTAAATGCCCGCCATAATAATCATGATTTCCAGGTACAGCATATGTTCCAATTCTCGGTTTTAATTTTTTTAAAGTTTCGATCATGTTTTCTTCAACAAAAGGAGTTATATCCTCATCGATAATGTCTCCAGCAATTAAAACTAAATCAGGTGAAATTTTATTAATTTTATCAACAAGAAACTCTAGTCTTTTATTCGTGACAAGTGTACTTAAATGTAAATCTGAGACTAATACAATTGATAACTGTTTATATTTATCATTAGATTTATCAACATTTATATCATAATGAACAATTTCTGTGTTGACAGCGTTTCTTCTTCCGATAGTAATCAATAAAATGATACTTATAACTACAATCGTTCCAAGGATTAAAGTTATCACATTCGTTTTTAAAGGAGTTAGGGCTCTTAAAATTACGCCAACTAAATCTGCTGCGATAATCAAAAAGATTAAATAATAAAAAATGGCTAACCAATACGCGCCAATTTTATGTAACGGTTTAAAGAATGAATTAGGGATTTTTCTTTTAAGAACTCTTGATAGGATATAAGCAAAAGTAAATATCCCAAATACAATCCAATAAATTAATTTTATCGTTGGATTCGTCCATTTACTAAATAAAGTATTGATATAGATCCATCCGTTAATGCCTATGAAAAAATTAATTATTAAAAAGAAAATCAAAACGAAAGTAATATTTAATAAGATTCTTTTATTCATAATAATCCCTTTCATGTATTAGTGAAGTACTTCTAGTATAAATGTTTAAACTTATAAACGCATCTATTTCGATCGATTATAACGTGAATTTAATGTGAAAATATTAATCGACAGAAATTGAAAAAAGATGGGAATTGGTAGGACAAAATAAAGGATTTTTGGAAGTTTTGTCGTATTATTTTAATGTTAAACTCATTTTTGTAAATTTGAATTTAGTGAGGATGAAAACGTGTTAATCGAAAAACTTTTACTGCATGTTTTAATCATATTAAGTCCGATATTAATCTACAGTATTATTTATGAAAGACATGGCTATAAGGATAAAATTTATCTATTTGGCATGTTCCAAGCTGTAGCAGGCTTTTTTTGTATGGCCTTTCCGTATCCAGCATATGGATTATTTTGGGACTTAAGATATATCCCTTTAACGCTTGCTTTTCTTTATTGCGGTTATCGCTGGGGTATTGTAACTTTTTTAGCGATTTTATTAGGTAGATTTATTTTAGGCGGAGACGCAATCATATTTGGTGTGATTAGTATTACCCTATCCTCACTAGGGGCATTGATTTTATTTAAATGGTTTTGGAGATTTAAGCCTAAACAAAGAATAATTGCAACAGCTTTAATTAGTTTATGGCCTGCTGTAGTTCAACTAGGGATATTATTCACTTATTTAATTGTAAATAATATTAGTTTTAAAAGCGATTACAGACTTTTCGGTTTAGTTCTCATTTTTATTGTGATCGAGTTAATCGCCATTACTTTAGGAGCAAAACTAATTGAGACGTTAATTGAGAATAAAATATTACACAAAGAAATCCAAAGGGCAGAAAAGCTTAATACTTTAAGTGAAATGGCAGCCTCGATTGCACATGAAGTACGAAATCCACTTACGGTTGTTAAAGGTTTTCTGCAATTAATGCAAGAGAGTAAAGATAACCAGTCGATGGAATATTTACCTTTAGTATTGAGCGAATTAGGTAGAGCGGAAGGGATTATTAATGATTATTTAAACTTTGCCAAGCCGCAATTTGATAAAGTAGAAACGTTCAATTTAAAACAATGCGTTTCAGATGTAGTCACCTTATTAGTACCTTTAGCATTAAAGCAAAATGTTAAGTTAAAGGGCGATATCGAGGCAGAAACATTCATCAATACAGATAAAAATCAATTTAAACAAGCTTTAATAAACTTAATCAAAAACGCGATTGAGGCAACTAGCTCCGGTGGATATGTACATACAAAACTATGCGAAGAAAAAGATAAAACTGTCATCACGATCAGAGATAATGGAAAAGGTATGACAAAAGAACAACTTTCACGCATTGGTACACTCTTCTATTCAACGAAAGAAAAGGGAACTGGAGTTGGAACAACGGTTTCTGTCCGTATAATTGAAGCAATGCATGGAACAATCTCATTCGAGAGTAGCGTTGATGAGGGCACGAAAGTAACAATTAAACTACCAAAAGTTGAAAATAAAGTGAATGATTAATAACTAGATAATTCTTTTCAAAAGTAGAAATACTGAAGAGAGTAAAAAACGCTCAGTATTATACTAAGTGTTACTTCACTCTATTACTTTTTTAGCAATCCAAATCGTCCAACGGTCTTTCTCAATGATTGGTGCTTGATGTTTAAGTTTTTTTTCTATAAATTTTACTAAATTAGTTAGTTCATCATCAGTAAGTTCATGTAGAATTGAACGACCTGTTCTAAGTAATAAATCCGTTTTAAGTGAATCTAGATCATTATAAATACGTCTAGTTTCCCAAAGTTTTATTTCTTTTTTTAGATGAAAACCAGCAGACCCTAATGCCGATTGCATTTCTTTGGAATCATATCTTCTAACAATTTCTTTTGTTTTTAGTTTAGGATATTGGTCGAAAAAATAGCCTCGTAAATGGTTCTCGCCTCCTGGTAATAAACAATCATCTGGCGTTCGGTCTTGTACGATGAGGATGCCATTCTTTTTTAGTAAACGATTTGCTTCACTAAAACATTTAGTTAAAGAATCTAAGTGATGTACTAGAGCTCTTTCTAAAATTACATCATAACTAGAGGATGGGAGTTTAGTATCATATGCGTCACCTTTACTAAACATTATGTTATTATAGTCTTTACAATTTTCAACAGCTCCTTTAAGCATTTCCTCTGAAAAATCTACGGCTGTAACTTGGTTAACATTTAACTTAGCGAGGGCAATTGAATAAATACCGCCGCCGCAGCCTAGATCGACCACGTTTTTTCCATTTAAGTCAATATTATCCTTCATTAGCTCGAGCCATGAAGGGTCAGCCTCTCGAGATGTATAAGTCATTTTATTTTGTGCATCATGGAAGTCAATTGTCATGTAAATACCTCCCCTTTGAATTATTTCAAATTATCTATAAGAATAGTATAGACGACAATTTTACAATGAATAATATCAATAAGTTATAAGTATTAATAAGATCCTCTTATAAAAGGGTATTTTTAAGCTTAAAGTTGAAAAAGGAATGATGAATATGGAAGGTACAATTGAACTATTTGAAAGTTTACGAACGGAATTAATTAATGATTATGATGCTACAAAGGGGAGTATTTTTGGACACAAAGGATTAAAGGTGCAAGGAAAGGTTTTTATGTTTTATAATGAGCCCAATATAGTCGTAAAACTAAATCCAGCGGACGTTGAAGCTGCCTTAAAATTAACAGATGCAAAAAACTTTGATCCGATGGGTGGAAAACCAATGAGAGAATGGGTTGAAATTCCTTACGGAGATAATCAACAGTGGTTTAATTTTTCATTGAAAGGCATGGCTTATGTAAAAAGTTTAATAAAATGATGTTTGAACGAATCGCATTTTCGTTATTAAAAGGAAATATAGAGTTTTAATTTAAGGGAGAATGATTTAGGTGAATAATCGTAAAGTAGCAGTTTCCTGGAGCGGTGGGAAGGATTGTTGTTTAGCTCTAGATCAACTGATTAAAGATGGATATGAAGTGGCATGTTTAGTATCGATGGTTTCGAAAAAAGATGATAGAAACCATGCACATGGGACACAACTTAATTTTTTGCAAATGCAAGCAGATGCAATTGGTATTCCCCTTGTTATGATAGATTCGGCAGGTCAATATGAGGAGTCAATGATTAACGGGCTAAAAGCGATAAAAGAACAATTCAATCTTTCTAGTATTGCATTTGGTACATTATATGTAAGTGAAGATCGACAATGGAATGAGCTAGTTGCATCCCAAGCTGGACTTCAAGCATTTTTCCCTGTGTGGATTACTAAAAATGAGTCTATTAATTTACTAAATAAATGGCTAATGACTGGATATAATGCAATTGTTTGTAGAGCAAGTGAGAGAATTTTTGATTCGTCTATAGTAGGTAGGACTTTAAATGTAGACTTAAAAGAAATTTTTACTAGTAAAGAAATCTGTCCAATGGGTGAGGGAGGAGAGTACCATACATTCGTCATTGACGGACCACTTTTTAAAGAACGCCTAAATATAAAAGACGCGGAAATCATCTTAAATAGTGGGTTATGGTCTTTAAATATTAAGGAATTACATATGGTCATTAAATAGAATCGTAAATTAAAAAACAAGTTGAAACCACTAAATCCAGTGATTTTAACTTGTTTTCATTTATTTTAACTCGTTTGAAGTTAAGTACCAATCAGCATATCGTTTAATACCCTCATTTATTGAAACTTTTGGTTCGTAATTTAAGTCGCTTTTGATTTTTTCAATATTAAGTGTATAGTCATAGGTTAAGAAATTCGCAATATGATTTGAAACTTTTGGTGGTTTTTTAGTAAACTTTGCTATCAGTTCAGAGCTTGTTGCAATGAATGAGAGTAGTTTTGGAGAGATATTTTTTGTATTTAATTCTTTATTTAAAGCTAAGAATAGTTGCTTTAGGACATCTATTAAGTAAATAGGTTGATCATTTGTGATATTGTAGTATTCGCCATTAAGAGCATGATCAGCTTTCATACAAGCAATAATCATATCGACAACATTATCAATATACGTGAAATCCATTAGAACTTGTCCACTATGAACTAAAGGAATTCCGCCATCTTCATTTATCTGTATAAATCTTCCAAATATTGTATGGTCAAAAGGACCAAAAATTTGTCTAGGTCTTAGTGAAATAGCTGGTAGTCCTTTTTCAATCGCATCTTCAATAATTAAATCAGCTAAATGTTTCGTTTTAGCGTAATAATTAGAGTGCTTCATCGGGAGTGGATCGCTTTCTTTAACGTTTTTACGACTTTCATTTGTGAAATAAACACTTGGAGTAGAAATATTAACAAACTTTTTTAAGTTTGCCAAAAGTGCAGCATTCACAATATTCTTTGTTCCTTCAACATTCGTTTTTTCGAATTCAGAATAATCTCCAAAAGGTGCCGCAAGAGCTGCGCAATGAATTACATAATCTACATTATTTATATTCTCGTTTAACAAGACGGAGTTGTTTAAATCACCTTTAATAAACGTAACATTACTCATATTTACGAAAAATTTAGCCGCTTCTTCGTTCCTTCCATAGGCTATTACAGAATACCCCATCTCGCTTAATCTTTTAGTAGTGTGTTTCCCTAAAAAACCAGTGGCACCGCTTATGAAAACCTTCATTATTCCACCTCGAAAAAATTTGTTATCGCTCGAATTTTATGAATCTAGTTCCTTGAAATGTTAGTTTTCCTGAATCTTTTTCTACTAATTGACCATAAATAAATCCATCAACTTGAAATTCAATTCTGTCCCCAGATTCAACCTCAATTGTAACATAATAATGTGTGTAGGATTGACCGAGCTGGTTTTTATTACGCTGAATATATTCAATTCTTTTTGTAGCTATTTTTGCAGGAACTGTTAATTTAGGCTGTTTATTATTAAAATTCCATTGTTTTAATCCTTTTAATAAAGCGAAAAAGATACCTGCAAAAACGAATACGAAGATAATTGGAAAAATGAAAGCAAGAATTTTAAATGCATCTAAACCACTATTAAACGATAACACCAATTATTACCCCCTTTATTGTAAGGCTATACTAATAGTTTATTAAATTTTCTGAAAATAAATCAATATAAACTTATTTCCAAATCGCACCAAAGAAATAGAGGCTAAAAAATTTTAGTTAATTTTATTTACTTTGTTATTTAAAAATAGTTATTTCGTAAGGCGAAAAGTAAAATTGTAAAATAATTACTTTTAGTAATCTAATAGAACTAATATCAAAAAAGCTTTTGAATTCCTTATGTTATCGTTAGTTTATTTCTGAAAACTTTAATTGTGACAGAATAAAAAACTAAGTAAAAGTTTCTGCTATTTTAGTAAATTTTTATTGATTTAATTATTGACCAATAATATCCATGAGAGTAGGATACTTTTTATAGAACCCATTTTTTAGTAGTTTAGAGGTTATTCCTAGTAAAATTTATATCTAGTTATGACTTTGGCGAGGGGAGAGTTAGAAAGTTGAATTAGATCTAATGAGCTTCATTGAAATAATTTAATAGGAGTGATTAAGAAATGAATGTTAAAGATTTAGTATCGGTGTACAACCAGTATTACAATCATTCGAGCTTACGTATATTTTTCTTATCAGGACATAATGGTCAGATCGAAGAAATAACTGGGAATGAAGAAAATGGATCTCGTCAATTTGGTATTTATGTCATTTTATCTAGAACAGAAGCACAGTTAATTAAACTAGTATCATTAAATTTTGAAGACTTAGGTATCATTGAAGTGACTTTAAATGATGTAGAGGATCAAATAAAACATGACTGGACTAGCTATTTAAAGAAAGTAATAAGTTATTTAAAGCAAGCGGGATATCGTATTAATAGGGGGATGGATATACTGATTTACAGTAATCTTCCAAATGAAATTGGCTTATCTTCAAGTAGGACAATTGAAGCTTTAACAAGTACGATGATAAAAACTTTATATGAATAAAAATTAGAAACCACATCAACCAACAATTAAAAAAGCAACCTAGTAAACTCCATCAAAGATAAAATTTCCTCCTGTAAATTATAATATTTCAAAAACACATAAATAAAACTTAAATATGCGATTCGGATTTAAAGTAATTAAAATATGTAAAAAATTCTCCATATTTAATGAATAATCGTACAACCTTCAACTGTTAAAATTAACTTAATAAGTTCAATTAAGTTGGAAAGATTACGAGGAGAGTTGAATGACTACTATTAAAGATATTGCGGAAAAAGCAGGGGTATCAATTGCTACTGTTTCAAGAGTTCTGAATTATGACCCTGCACTATCGGTAAGTGATGATACAAAACAAAGAATTTTCGAGACAGCCGAAAAACTATCTTATAGGAAAAAGTCTAAAGTAAAAAAGAATATTGCTAAAATCGCACTTGTTAAAGGCGAGCACGACAAAGAAGAGTTAAATGAATTGTTTTATATGCTAATCCGATTCGGAATTGAAAATAAGTGTGAGCAACATTCTTTACATATTTCTACTTTTTTTCATGGAAGTGAAAAGGGAATGTATGATGAGCAAATCCTTGGTGTTATTGCTTTAGGTAAGTTCGATAGTCAACAAATCATTTCATTGAAAAAAGTTTCGAAAAACATTGTGTTTGTTAATTTTTCACCAGATGAAGAAAAATACGATTCTGTCATAACGGATTATGAGAATGCTATTGTAAAAGTTTTAGACCATTTTATATCGCATGGTCATCAAAAAATTGGATACATTGGTGGACGTGAGTATGATCGAAATCAAAATCATAATTCTCGCGTGAAAACATATAAAAAGTATTTAGAAGAAAAGGGACTTTTTCATAAAGAAAATCTGTATTTAAGTAGTTTTACAGCAGAAGAAGGATTTAATTTAATGAACAAGGCAATCAAAGAGCAAGGTGGAGAATTACCAACAGCTTTTTTAGTCGGATGTGATACGATGGCGGTTGGATGTTTAAAGGCACTTCATGAGGCAAAAATATCGGTTCCTGAGCGCGTGAATCTAATTGGAATGAATGATTTTGTGTTTACAAAGTATTTGTTTCCTAGTTTAAGTACTTTGAAAGTATATACCGAATTAATGGGAGAATCCGCCGTGGATTTATTAATGGAAAGGCTTTTAGGTAGGAAAATAGCTAAAAAGGTGATTGTTCCAACGACTTTAAAAATACGTCAAAGTAGTCTTTAAAGAATCCCTTTAAATCGTAATTCGCGAAATTTGTAAGATAATTGCTAAAAATGAAACATTTTGCTTTTAATCTTTACTCTTTTTAGTATAATTAAAAATTAAAAGGAGTGGGAACGTGAAGATTGGGTATTTAGGTCCTGAGGCGACTTTTACACATGTCGCAGTTCGATCTGTATTTAAAAACGAAGAACATATTGCTTATTCTAGTATACCTGTATGTATGGATAGTGTAGCTGAGGGAGAGGTTGATTTAGTAGTAGTTCCAATAGAGAATTCTGTTGAGGGTTCTGTGACTACAACAATTGATTATCTTGTACATGAGCAGCCATTAAAAATGGTTGGTGAAATCATTATACCGATTAGACAACATTTATTGATGGCAAAAGGTCAGGCACATCGGGTGAAGGATATAGAGGTAATTTATTCTCATTCCCATGCATTAGCTCAGTGTCATACGTTTTTACACAATCAATATAAATACACAAAGCTAGAGCCGGTAACTTCTACAAGCGCAGCCGCTAAAATTGTGAGTGATCAATCGAATGAGTGCATTGCAGCGATAGCAAATGAATTTGCTGCTAAAAAATATGGTTTAGAAATTGTTGCTTCAGACATTCATTCGAATTCTTATAATCATACAAGATTTGTTGTTTTACAAAGACAAGATGCGAAAGTGGAAACAAATTATTTTGATTCTAAACAGACTAAGGCAACTTTAGTCATTAATATGCCGGAGAACCATGCCGGTGCGCTTCACCAAGTGCTATCTGCATTTGCCTGGAGAAAGATTGACCTTTCAAAGATTGAGTCTCGCCCGACGAAAACGGGGTTGGGAAATTACTTTTTCATTATTGATGTTGAGATGGGCTATGATGAAGTATTATTACCTGGAGTTAAGCAAGAATTAGAAGCATTAGGCTTTTCGGTAGATGTTGTAGGGAGTTACTCTACAATATCGCTATAAAAAAAGAGAAGGATTAGGATCCTTCTCTTTTATATTTTTTAATTTTACATTAATAGTAGTAAGTGGGAGGACAGTAGTATCCTGGTGGGCAATAGTAGTAAGGATCCCCATATCCATAACCATACCCGTAAAATGGAAAAAATGGGAAGAATGGACGGAAAAATGGACGCCCAAATCCGAATCCAGGTCTACCAAACCCGAAGCCTGGTCTACCGAACCCTGGTCTACCGAACCCAAAACCTGGTCTACCAAATCCACCCATTCCACCATGAAATCCGCCTCCACCATGGAAGCCACCGCCAAACCCCGGACGATACTCAAGTTCATTCGACATGTATAACAAACCTCCTTTACGTATGAGTCTTACATATTTAAAATATGCTGGACAAATGCGGAAGGTTTGGGCGTTCGCGGTTAAAACTGGATTGGAAACTTATATTTCTTTAATGCTCTTAATCGTTAAATAAATTTAACTTACGAATACGATATTGTAAGTTTTGTCTACTGATGCCTAATTGTTTTGCAGCTTTTGTAATATTGCCGTTATGTTCGTTTAAAACATTCATAATGTACTGTTTTTCTTTATTTAATAAAGTGTTTTTTAAGTTTGATTGATCTTCAGTAATATCCACTGATTTGACCTCTTTATTTTGACTGATTGTAGATGCGGAAATAACATTTCTCTTTTCATTAAAAAATCTAGACGGTAAGTGTGTGGAAGAAATAGTTGTTTCATTTTCAACTAAGTTCATTGCACCTTCAATCATATGTTCAAGCTCACGTATATTACCCGGCCAGTTATGGCTAAGGAAGAAATTTGATACATCCTCATCCAATTTAGTTACTTGATGGCCAAATAGGCGATTATATTTTTGAATAAAGAAGTTTGCTAATAATAGAATATCTTCAAATCGTTCACGTAATGGTGGAAGAAATAATGAGACTACACTTAAACGGTAATATAAGTCCTTACGTAAATGGTTATTCGCAATTGCTTCAATCGGATCTTCATTTATAGTAGCAATAATTCGTACATCTAATTCTTTTTCACTCGTATCACCAATTCTTCTAACTTTGCGTTCTTGAATGACACGTAAAAGTTTGGCTTGCAGGTTCGGGCTAAGTGAGTTGATTTCATCTAGTAATAATGTTCCACCATTGGCCTCTTCAAATAATCCCGGCTTATCAATTGCCCCGGTAAATGCTCCTTTTTTTGTACCGAAAAGAATACTCTCGATTAAGGTTTCCGGAAGAGCGGCACAATTTTGAGAAATAAATGGCTTTGTAGCTCTTTGGCTTGCGTTGTGAATACTTTGTGCAAAGAGTTCTTTACCTGTTCCGGTTTCACCAACTATTAATACCGAGGAAGAAGTTTTAGCTGATCGCTTAGCGTCCTCAATAATGCTCTTAAATGACGCGGAAGTTCCAATTAATTGTTCGAATGTGTAGCGTGTATTTCTGTTTTGAAGAATTCCGTCTTGTACGGATTGTTTTAATTCAGTGACATCGCGAACCATTTCGATGGCTCCGATAATTTTATGATCCTTCATGATCGGATAAGTATCGTTGATTGTTGTAACTTCTTTTCCCTTATTATTAAAATAGGACTGTTTAATATTTTTACGAACTTTCCCTTTTTGGAGGGCTTCGAGAAGTGTACTTGATTGGTTTTTTTGAAACGTGAATACATCCAGAAGATTTTTATGTAATACATCCTCTTCATTCATCATTTCAATTTCCATCATTTTTCGGTTATATACCATCGTATTTGCTTCTTGGTCAACTACATGTATACCGATGTCAATTTCTTCTAATATTAATTGTAATAATTCATCAACAGCTAAAAAATTTTGTTTGTCATTTTTCATAAAATTCTCTCTTTTCATTATCACTGTAGAAAAAATTTGCACTTCTAACTATTTTTGGTAAGATAAAAAGGCAGTTTTTCCAAATGTGCTAATTTTTTTTGTTAATCCTTTTTTTGCTGCAAATATTCTATGCATATTTTAATTAATTTTGCGCTTAAATGCAAAAATATTTTGCGGTAAATTGTAAACGGTATCATCTTTATCGATGGATAACATCCGGAATAAGTACATTCTGTGAATTTTTCTGTATTTATCATGTTTGGCACGGAAATTGCTTATTCTTTTAGTAAGAAACTAAAAATTAATCAATATTGGGGGAACTCAAATGGCAACTAATTCTCAAAAAATCATTGACCAAACAAATCAGTATGGCGCAAATAACTATCATCCACTACCAGTAGTAATCGCTAAAGCTGAAGGTATTTGGGTGACAGATCCAGAGGGGAACAGATATTTAGATATGCTTAGTGCTTATTCTTCTGTAAACCAAGGTCATCGTCATCCGAAAATTATTCAAGCTTTAAAGGATCAAGCGGACAAAGTTACATTAACTTCTCGTGCTTTCTATAGTGAAAACATGGGTGAGTGGTTTGAAAAAGTAGCAAAAGTTACTAACAAAGACATGATTTTACCAATGAACACAGGTGCTGAAGCTGTTGAGACAGCAATTAAAGCTGCTAGAAGATGGGCTTATGATGTAAAAGGTGTTGAAGATAACCAAGCTGAAATTATTGCTTGTGTTGGTAATTTCCATGGACGTACTATGGCTGCAGTATCTTTATCATCAGAAAAAGACTATCAACGTGGATTTGGACCATTCTTACCAGGAATTAAGTTAATTCCCTATGGCGATATGGAAGCATTAAAAGCAGCTATTACTCCTAATACTGCTGCATTCTTAATCGAGCCAATTCAAGGTGAGGCTGGAATTAATATTCCTAGAGAAGGATTCTTATGCGAAGTAGCTGAAGTTTGTAAAAATGAAAACGTATTATTTATTGCAGATGAAATTCAAACTGGTCTATGCAGAACTGGTAAAACTTTTGCATGTGATTGGGATGGAGTAATTCCTGATATGTACATTTTAGGTAAAGCACTTGGAGGCGGCGTATTCCCAATTTCATGTGTTGCTGCAAATCGTTCAATTCTAGGAGTGTTTGAGCCAGGTTCTCACGGATCTACATTTGGTGGAAACCCATTAGCTTGTGCTGTTTCTGTAGCAGCATTAGATGTACTTGAAGAAGAGAAATTAGCTGAGCGTTCAAATGAGCTTGGAAATTACTTTATGGAAAAACTAAGAGAAATCGAGCATCCTCATATTAAAGAAGTTAGAGGACGTGGATTATTTATTGGTGTTGAACTACATGTTCCTGCACGTGTTTACTGTGAAGCATTGAAAAAACAAGGTTTATTATGTAAAGAAACACATGATATAGTAATTCGTTTTGCACCACCATTAATTATTTCTAAAGAAGATTTAGACTGGTCAATTCAACAAATTAACGAAGTATTTAGCCAATATAAAGCAACTGTATAAATGGAGCGATAAAAAATGACAACTACAATCCCACAAAATGAAGTACAAAACAAAATCAAAGAAGAAGGCAGAGAATTAATTGAGTCAACTCAAGAAGTAATCTCTGAAGCACTTCATAAACTTGGTTATTCAAAAGAACTTTATGAGTTATTAAAAGAACCTTTACGATTTTTAACAGTACAAATTCCGGTAAGAATGGATGATGGCTCAGTGAAAATTTTCACTGGCTATCGTTCACAACATAATGATTCTGTAGGTCCAACAAAGGGCGGAATTCGTTTCCATCCTGAGGTAAATGAAGATGAAGTAAAAGCTTTATCAATGTGGATGAGCTTAAAATGCGGTATCGTTGATTTACCATACGGTGGGGGAAAAGGCGGTATCATCTGTGATCCAAGAAAGATGTCAATATTTGAGTTAGAGCGCTTAAGTAGAGGATATGTTCGTGCAATCAGCCAAATCGTTGGTCCGACGAAAGATATCCCTGCACCAGACGTATACACAAATCCTCAAATTATGGCTTGGATGATGGATGAGTATAGTAGAATTCAAGAGTTTGATTCTCCAGGATTTATTACTGGTAAACCACTTGTACTAGGTGGTTCAGCAGGACGTGAAACAGCTACGGCTCAAGGTGTAACAATCTGTATCGAAGAAGCTGCGAAGCGTAAAGGAATCGATTTAAAGGGTGCTAGTGTCATTGTTCAAGGATTTGGTAATGCGGGTAGCTTCTTAGCTAAGTTCATGATTGAAGCAGGTGCAAAAGTAGTTGGTATTTCGGACGCACTTGGCGCATTATATGATCAAAATGGTTTAGATATCGAAAGTTTATTAGAAAAAAGAGATAGCTTCGGTACAGTAACTAACCAGTTTACTGATGTAATTTCAAATAAAGAATTACTTGAAATGCCTTGTGATATTTTAGTTCCAGCTGCAATTTCAAACCAAATTACAATTGAAAATGCTCACAATATTAAAGCAACAATCGTAGTTGAAGCTGCAAATGGTCCTACTACTCTAGAAGCTACTAAAATATTAACAGAACGCGGAATTTTATTAGTTCCAGACGTATTAGCAAGTGCTGGCGGAGTTTCTGTTTCGTATTTTGAGTGGGTTCAAAATAACCAAGGTTATTACTGGTCTGATGAAGAAGTGGCTAAAAAGCTACGTGAAAAAATGGTTCGTTCATTTGACAGTGTTTATCAAACTTCAGTTAATCGTCAAGTAAATATGAGATTAGCTGCATACATGGTTGGTATTCGTAAAATGGCAGAAGCATCTCGTTTCCGTGGATGGGTTTAATAGATTAATAGGTTCGCTCCAGGTGGTTTTCCATCTGGAGCACTTATATTGTATTGACAGTCTATTTTTATAATTAAGTATTATTTTAATACAATATTTTGTATGCGTTTTCAATTAATATCTGAAAATTATTCTTGAAATATGTTAATTTAAAGCGTTTTAGTGTTCGTTATGGGATTCGGGGGAGTCTGCATTCTGCTATATCAGAATATTTTAACTTATGCGCACAATTTGCATCTAGAGGAGGGACTTTCATGAAACAACAAGAACAGGGGTTAAAGAAAGAACTTAAAAGTAGACACTTGT
Source organism: Arthrobacter citreus (assembly GCA_013200995.1). GTDB lineage: Bacteria > Bacillota > Bacilli > Bacillales > Bacillaceae_G > Gottfriedia. The sequence continues at coordinate 4,275,238 of CP053688.1, forward strand.
TTATGATTGCTCTTGGGGGGGTAATTGGGACAGGTTTGTTTATGGGATCAGGCTATACAATTAGTGAAGCTGGCCCAGGTGGAGCAATATTAGCCTACTTAGTAGGTGGAATCGTAATGTACTTAACAATGCTATGTTTAGGAGAGTTAGCAGTTAATTTACCAGATGCTGGTTCTTATCAAACTTATGCAACTAAATATATCTCACCAGCGTCAGGTTATGTAGTTGGATGGATGGCATGGTTAAACTGGTCGGTAACAATCGGTTTAGAGTTAATAACAGTTAGTATGTTAATGAAAAGATGGTTTCCAGATGTACCGACTTGGATTTGGTGTGTAGTATTCGGGGTAATATTATTCGCAATAAATGCACTTTCAACTAGAAGTTTTGCTGAAGTTGAATTTTGGTTTGCAAGTATTAAAGTAGTGACAATTGTTCTATTTATAATTTTAGGTGGAGCAGTAATGTTTGGCATTGTACCAGTGGAAGGGTCAAAGGCTCCAATGCTTTCTAACTTTACAGACCACGGCGGACTTTTCCCGAATGGCTTTTTAGCGATTATGGTCACAATGGTTGCAGTTAACTTCTCATTCCAGGGAAGTGAATTAGTAGGGATTGCAGCTGGTGAAAGTGAAGATCCAGCAACAGCTGTACCTAAAGCAATTAATAACACTGTATGGAGAATTCTAGTATTCTTTATTTTATCAATATTTGTTTTAGCAGGCTTATTCCCTTGGGAGAAAGCTGGCTTAGTAGATAGTCCATTCGTAGTAGTATTTGATAACATCGGTATTCCATATGCAGCGGATATTATGAACTTTGTTATTATTACAGCAGTTCTTTCAGTTGCAAACTCAGGTCTATACGCAACATCACGTATGATGTATTCAATGGCTCAAAAAGGAATGGTTAGTTCGAAATTAGGAAAACTTACTAAAAAAGGTGTACCTTTAAACGCTTTAACTTTTAGTATGTTTTTTGGATGTTTATCTCTATTAAGTGGTATTTACGCAGAAGACACGGTTTATCTATGGTTACTATCAATTGCAGGATTTGGCTGTCTATTCGTTTGGGCAAGCATTGCACTATCAAATCTTTTAGGCAGAAAGAAATACATTCAAGAAGGTGGGAAATTAGAGGACTTAAAATACAAAACTCCTCTTTACCCAATCGTACCAATTGTTGCATTAGTGTTAAATGTGGCTGTAATGATTAGCCTTGCATTTATCCCAGACCAACGCATTGCATTGTACTGTGGTGTTCCATTTATGATTCTATGTTTAATTTATTACCATTTCTCCGCTAGGCATAAGATTGAAAAGCATGAGCAAGAAGCGGGTAGGAAGGTAAGTTAATATTTCGGTTTATGAACTTGACTTTTAATTAGATAGAGCCCGCGAGGAGGTTAGGCTTCCTGGCGGGTTTTTTTGTTTTTTAATTGAGTTGTGATTGTTTTTGATTAAATTTGATTTGGGATCGGTTTTTAGGGTGCATTGACAGGATTTAGTGGTAGATTAGCTACTTTATCAACAATGTCTACGGAGTTCTCGTGCTTTTTGAGTTTAAATACACTATATTTCGATGCACAGAAGTACCCCTAGGTCGTTTATGCACAAAAATTCTTACTTTATGAACGAAACTTATTGGTTTATGCACAAAAACCAGCACTTTATGAACAAGTCTCAATGATTTATGAACAAAAGCCACCGTTTTATGAACCAAGCACACAAAAAGTATGTGCTATTAATAATTCGCTAGCCATATTTCAACGCACAGCAGCCGCTCACAAAAATCCCCAAAATTTTATCAACAAAAATCATCGATATATCAACAAAAATCAGTAGTTTATCAATAAAAATGCCTACTATATCAACAAAGTTCACAGCTTTATCAACAAAGTTCACAATATGTTCGTATTTCTTCCAAGAAACCATCCCAAAACATAGGGGAGCAGCAACTTATCCACACTCAAAAAAAAGAACCATCTCAAAAGAGACGGTCCCATTTTTAAAGCTTATTTATTTTTTTCAGACTCTGCACTTGTAACAGAGATGTCTTGTAAGTGACCTTGGAAACCTTGACCAGCAGTTAGGTCGTAACCTTTAACGCGTTTGTTAACTCCGTCTAAACCGAAGCGGAATAGAGTAGGGATAACTGGTACTTCGTCATTTACAAGCTCTTGCCATTGGTCGTATACTTTTTGACGGTATTTTTCGTCAAAGGCTTGAGCTGAGATACCTTCTTTTAATAACTTGTCGTTTTCTGGATTTACCCAACGAACGTAGTTAAATGGTGCGTTTTTAGCCCAAATTCCAGATGGGTCTGGGTCAGAACCTGTTCCCCAAGCTGCTGCGAAGATATCGATTTTTGGATTATCTTTTTCTACCATGTCGTAGAATGAGTTGAACTCATGTAAACGTCCATCTAATAATTGAACATCTAAGCCAACATCTTTCCAAGATTGGATGTAGAATTGTGCTAATGGTTCAGCAATATCGCCACCGCTCATAGAAGCGAAGTTGATTTTGAATGGTTTACCGTTTGGATCTTCACGTAAGCCATCTCCAGTTACATCTTTGTAACCAGCATCATCAAGTAATTTTTTAGCTTTTGCTGGATCATGAGTGTATCCTTTTAATGCTTTATCAAAGTATTTAGGGAATGATGGTGGAATTACAGATGTTGCAGGCACTCGTAATCCTTTGTATAATTTTTCCCCAACTGCTTTGTTGTCGATCGCATAAGCCATTGCTTGACGTAAACGTTTATCTGAGAATTTTGTATTATCCATTACGTTTACACCGTTTTTCGCATCGAAATGTCCTAATTTAAATCCAATGTAAGAGTAAGCTAATTCTGTTTTACCGATTAATTGGATATTTTTTAATTTTTTAGCTTGATCGTATTGGTCAGCTGAAACAGACGCGATATCGATGTCGCCGTTTTGTAATGAAGATGTAGCAATTGTTGGGTTAACAACTTTTAAAAGTACACCGTCAAGTTTTGGAGCACCATTCCAGTAATCTTTGTTCGCTTCAAATTCTACAGCTTCACCTGGAGTGATCTTTTTGATTTTGAATGGTCCAAAGCCAATTGGAGCTTTACGAATTTGGTCAGATGATGCTAATTTATCGATTGGTACATTTCCTAAATATTTTTTAGGTAGTGGGTTAGTCCATAAACCAGTAAGTACTGATGGGTTTGCTTCTTTGAATGTAATTGAGATGTTGTGGTCGTCAATTACTTTTACCCCAGAGATCGATTTTGCTTTACCGTTATGGTAATCTTCCATACCTTCGATCATAGACATTTGTGAGTCATAACGTACACCAGTATATTTCGGGCTACCAATTACAAGGTAAGCGTACTCTAAATCTGAAGCAGTTACAGGGTCACCATTGTGCCATTTTACATTATCGCGAATTGTTAAAGTAATTGTCTTTTTATCATCGCTTAATTTGTATGTAGCAGCACCATCTTGGTCGTAAATATAGTTTTCATCTGTTGAAAGAAGTGCCTCATCAAAGAATTGAAGAACTTGAGAATCTGGATCGCCTTCATAGAAAACTGTATTTAAAATACCTTCAAATGGCGTGTCAGATACTAAACCGTATTTTAAAGTGCCACCTGCGATTGATTTTTTGTTATTCGATACTTTAATTGGGAAAGCAGCTTGATCTACTTTAGCAGTTGTAGACGTTTTTGTGTCCCCGCCCTTACAAGCAGATAGAATTAACATAGATACTGCCATTGCGCTTAAAACCTTAGAAAATCCTTTTGCATTTTTCATATTTCCACTCTCCTTTAATGGTTTCTTAACCTCTTCTTTGTCTTGCATCAGCTGCACGCTTTAGCGCTTCACCGATAAAATTTATACTCAGCATGAGCACTAAAATCATGCACGATGCAGGTAGCCAAATCCACAGCTTGTTTTGTAAAACATCAGGGTTTGTTGCATAACTTACTAGTGTTCCTAAACTTGGAGTACTTTCTGGTAAACCAAATCCAAGGAACGTTAAACCTGATTCAATACCGATATTTCCAGCTAGGTTTAATGTAAATGCAACAATAATTAATGAACTTACATTTGGTAAAACGTGTGAAATAATGATTTTCCAGCTTGGCGTGCCAATCGCTTTAGCAGCGGCAACATAATCTAATTCGCTTTCTGATAATACTTTTGAACGAATTAATCTTGCCTTACCTGTCCATAAAAATAGACTCATTATTAAGATGAAATTTACGATTGAGAATGTCGGTACAACTGTAACGAATACGATAATTAACATGATTGTTGGTAAAGATAGGAAAAAGTCAATAATACGCATGACAGTACCATCAACCCAGCCACCAAAGTAACCAGCTATTAACCCAAGTGTTAAGCCTAGTAAATTCGTAATAATTGTGATGAAAAAACCGATTGTAAAAGAATTTCTAGTTCCAATTATTAGTTGCCCGAAAACATCACGTCCTCCGTAATCTGTACCAAGTATATGAGCAGAGGAAGGGGGCTGATAGATTGATAGAAAGTCAACTTTAACAATTTGATCTTGATTTAGTACAAGCGAAGTGCCATACACCAATAATATTATTAAGCCAAGTAGGATAAGAGAACCTAAAGCTAACTTATCTCGTCTAAATTCTGCCCAAATAACACTAAATCCAGATGCACTTTTTCGCTTCTCAACTATATGATTTTGATTTTCGATTTTTAATTCCATAAATTTCACCTACCTTAATCAATCCGTATACGTGGATCCACGATGCTTAGAATAATATCCGAGATTAATGTTCCAAATAGTGTTGCAAGACATGTCATTAAAACAAGTGCATTTACTACAGTAAAGTCACGTAACATAACGGATTTAACAAACAGCTGTCCAATTCCTGGATATCCAAAAATTGACTCTAAAAATACTGAACCAGCTATTAAACCGGTAATCTCATAACCTAAAAATGCAGCGATTGGTAAGAATGAATTTCGTAAAATATGTCTAGAATATACCTTTCCTTCAGGTACACCTTTTGATCTAGCTGTTCTTACAAAATCTTTTACTTTTGTGTCAATAATTTCGCTACGTAAATATTGGGAAATACCAACAGTTGAAATTAGTGCACCTGATAAAGATGGTAAGATAAGATGATCTAATTTACTTACGTAATAGGCAAAAGTTCCATCAGCAATCTGTGGATCGACGCTACCGCCCGTTGGAAAAATATCAAAATAAAATCCAAAAATGAACAACATAACTAATCCAAAAATAAATAGGGGTGTAGCAAAACCTAAATAGTTATATCCGGTTATCAGGTTATCAGCCCATGTGTCGTTCCAGCGTCCACTAATAATGCCAAGAGGAATAGCCAGTAAATACGTAAATATAAACACAAAAAGTGCAAGTAATACAGTATTTCCAATACGGTCGCCAATTACGTCAACCACTTTGATTTTGTGTGTATAAGAAACACCAAAATCTCCTTTTGCTACATTTTTAATCCAATGATAATACTGGATATAAGCTGGATCATTTAAACCCATTTCTTCACGAATCTTTTCAATTTCCTGTGGATTAGCTTTTGGGTTAATTGATCGACCAGTTAGAGCATCACCTGGCATGGCTTTAGCGAGTGCAAAGATTAGTATACTCAAGATTAAAAGCTGAGGAATCATGATGAGTATACGTCGGATGATAAATTTCAACATATTCGTTACTCCTTTCTATGGTAATGCTACTCGATGAGTATCTGATATTGCCTTTAAATCAAATGGTCGACCATTTTCATCAAAGTAAGAAGAAAAGTTTTGTTGGTATTCTTCTCTAACTGCTTGTCTTTCTCTAATTTTTTCTTCTCTAACTTCTGGACGAATGTCAGGTATTGCTGCGATTAAGCGTTTAGTATAGATATGTTGCGGGTTATTTAATATATCGTCAGTAGTGCCTTCTTCAACAAGTCTACCGCGATACATAACACCAATTCGATCACATAAATGGCGGATAACACCTAAGTCATGACCGATAAATAAATAAGTTAATTTGAATTCTTCCTGTAAATCTTGTAGGAAGTTAAGTACTTGTGCTTGTACAGAAACGTCCAATGCTGAAACTGGCTCATCTGCAACGATTAACTTTGGTTGCAAAGTTAAAGCTCTAGCAATCCCAATACGTTGACGTTGACCACCAGAAAATTCATGCGGATATTTGTACAGAGACTCTGGTGATAGACCTACTTTATCTAGATAATAAAGAACTCTTTCACGCTCTTCTTCAGGTGTTAAACTTTGAAAGTTTCTTAAAGGTTCTGCAACTAGATCAATAATTCGCTTTTTAGGATTTAGAGAAGAGTATGGGTCTTGAAAGATCATTTGAATTTCTTGACGAAATGCTCGCAATTGTTTTTTACTTAACGCTATTAAGTCATTGTCTAAAAACTCAATACTTCCATGTGTAGCCTTTGTTAATTGTAAAATCGCTTTACCTGCAGTAGATTTTCCACTACCAGATTCTCCAATTAGGCCATATGTTTCGCCTTCGCTAAGTTCAAATGAAATTCCATCAACAGCTCTAACGTGATCTACAACTGTTCGAAAGATACCACCGCGAATTGGGTAATGTACTTTTAAGTTATCAACCTTTAATAGAGACATTTACGATCGGTGCTCCTTTCTCGTTCTTGAAATGGAAATGCTTATAACAAGAACAACGTACATAATGATTTGGTGTGACTTCGTGCAAGTTAGGTTGATTTTCATGAGCATAAGATTGAATCCAAGGAATACGGTGGCTGAATCGACAGCCGGTTCTTGGTAGTTTGTCTAATGGTGGCACTGTGCCTTCAATAATATGAAGTCTTTGATTTTTTGAATGAGTAGTAGGAATAGAGTTTAATAGAGATCTTGTGTATGGGTGTAATGGATTATTTAGTATTTCTTCTACTGAACCAGTCTCAATAATTTGTCCAGCATACATAACAGCAACTCGGTCTGCTACTTCAGCAACTACGCTTAAATCATGAGTGATTAAAATGATGCCAAGTTTCGTTGTCTTTTGAATTTCTTTTAGTAAATCTAAAATTTGAGCTTGTATCGTTACATCTAAAGCGGTAGTAGGCTCATCAGCGATAATGAATGACGGATTACAAGCAATTGCAATCGAAATCATTGCACGCTGTCTCATCCCACCAGATAATTCATGTGGGTACTGTTTGTAAGTAACTTCTGGTTTCGGAATACCAACTTGATTAAGTAACTCTAGCGCACGCTCTTTTTTCTGCGATTTTGATAAATCAGTATGGTAATCTAAGTTCTCTTCAATTTGTTTACCAATCGTCATTAGCGGATTTAAAGCGGTTAGAGGTTCCTGGAAAATCATTCCGATTTCCTTACCTCGAATCTTATTTAATTTACTATCATTTAGTGTTAGTAAATTCGTACCCTTGTAAGAGATTGATCCATTCATTTTTGTACGATTATTTGAATGTAGTCCAAGAATTGAGAGGGCTAGTGCACTTTTACCACAGCCAGATTCACCTACAATTGCGAGAATCTCATTTTCATGGACAGTCAATGACACATCATCTACAGCAGGATAATATTGGTTGTTTATACGAAACGATGTCGTTAAATGTTCGATTTCCAAAAGAGGTTTTGACATATCGTATCTCCTTTCGCGATATCATGAGCAAATTGTTGGTTTATTTAGAATTTTTATAAGTATAATATTATTACGCGAATGTTTCAATACGGTATCAAAGCCTGTAATAAATAGTCCTTTTTAACTAGATTTTGAATTTAAACCTGTTCAACTAGTCAATAAATAGGTAAAATTTGTAATGAGGACACGATAAAAAGGTTGATATACTAATTAAAATAAGAGGCAGTAGGATTTGTTAATTATGAAAACGTTTACATTTATGTAGGTGAAATAGTCAATAAGATGTGTTTGAAAAAAAGATAGAAAAAAGAAGAAGTTTGTCGTAAATTGTAAGAATTTTGTGGAAAATATAATATGGAGGGTAAATTTGTAGTTTGATATTCCTAGTACTTTATACCTGTTTTCATATAGGAAAATAAGAATTTAGTTAAAAAATGGGGGTCTACTAAACTATAATTTTAGTAAAAATATAAGAAAAGAAAAAACAGAGTAAAGCAAAATGGATCAACTCTCCAACTTACTTTACTCTGTTTTTCTTAATTTAGCCTTAAAGTTTTAATTTAAATAAGCCGTTAACATCCAAACATGCTTAGCAAGCTTTTCACGAATTGTTAATAACAAATCATGTGTTACAGAATCAGATTCAAACTCTGCAATTTCCATACCATCTTTTAATTCTTCAATTAAGTATTTAAAGTCCTTAACAATGTCCTGTACCATTTCATCAGCAGTAACATTTGTATTTGCTTCTTTTATACATGAAGTATCAAGATATTCTCTCACTGTGCCAAGTGGTTTTCCACCAATTATTAACACTCGCTCCGCTAGCTCATCAATATGTAAATTCGCCTCGTTGTAAAATTCTTCAAATTTAGTATGTAGAGTGAAAAAATTTGGACCTTTTACATACCAGTGATAGTTATGCAACTTTACAAATAGAATATTCCAGTCTGCTATTTGCTTGTTTAGCACATCAACAGTCGTTTTTGAGATGGATGATGTTTCCATTAAAATACCTCCTCTAAATGATGTAAAAGATTAAAAAACCATATACACAATCTTAACTGATAATGACCGATAATAGTCATGGTAATATTTGATAGCTAAGACAACAATTAGTAAATTTAACGTTAAATTGGTAGGTAGCATTATATTAAAATAGAAAACCCCATCTGCTTTGATGGGGTCAAATTTCTATGAATGTGCCATTTCTTCGGGAAGGGATAGCTTAGGATCAATTCTAACTGCATCATCCTCATTAAACGCATTTTTTAATACTAAGAAAAATGAACCAATCATACCTAAAAGAATAATCACGTAAAAGAAAAAGATGAGCACATCATAAGCCATTGTAAATACCCCCTTCGAAAATTTTCTGTATTTTATATATATGATTGAAGAAAAGGACAGATAACTAAAATTCACAAAGTGTTCAAATTTTAGAGGAATATTTTGATTTGGGCTTGGGGCATCTGGGTGAAGGAGAGGAGAAGGAAATCGCACAAAATATGTACTTTGTGCATAAAGCTTTGAACTTAGTTTATAAAGCGTTGATTTTTGTGCGTAAATGGTTATGATTTGTTCATAAAGTAGAGGTTTTTGTGCATAAAAGGGGTTCGGGGCACTAAGGGGAGCTGCTGTGCGTTGGAATACAGCAGGTGTATTTTAAAAAATACGAACACTTGATGAACTATATTGATAAAGTTGTGAACTTCGTTGATAAAATGCTCATTCCCGTTGATAAAGTGCAGATTCCCGTTGATAAAATGCTCATTCCTGTTGATATATGTCATCGGCCGTTAATTAAGTGCGCATTTTATTGATATATTGCTAAAAAACTGGCCCAGTTCGTGAGTTTACTAACCAAAAACAAACAAAAAACCACAAGCTAAACTTGTGATTTTCAATTTGAATGTATTTTTTTCTTCCTATATAAATGTCTTAAGCTGCCTGATTTCGATTCTTCTTAACGTTAACAAGAATTGGTGCTGAGGAAAGCAAGATAATTAATAAAGCAGCACTTATTATAAATGAAGGAACCATATACCAAGCGTTATATACTAATGAATAAAGTGGAACCGGAGTGCCTTTTGGTGCGTATGAGCCGTAAAATACAACTCCTGCAATAAAGTGGCAGATGAATCGAGCTAGTGAGCCTATAAATGTTCCTATAATAATGTAAACTGCTGCGCTTGTTTTATTGCCGTTTGCTAGGTTGTTTTTTATTTGTTTAAATACGATACCTGCTAGGCCTATGCTTGTAAATGCTGCGATATAGTCTAAGAATATTTGTATTGGATGTACGTAATAAGGTTTTGTGATTAGTTGTAGAATTGCTAGTAATAGTCCAGTAATTAAGCCTTGTTTTAATCCCCAACGGAAAGCGATTAGGAAAACGGGAATCATTGTTAGTGATACGGATCCTCCTTGAGGTGCTGTAAATAGTGGTAAGAAGTCGAATACGATTGCAAGTGCTGCACACATCGCTATTTCTGCCATTAATTGAATCTTTGATGTCTTCATTTATATTTCCCCCTTTATTCGTGGACAACTTATGTAGTGAAACACTTTTTTAATGAGAGTCGTTTCCACAGTTTGGGATTTCGAGTTGAAGTACATAAAAAAGCAACACGGGTAGCATGATGATCCCAGTGTTGCTTTTCATCGTGCCACATCCCTACGTTAGTATTAACTAACAGGTTCGAAGGGTAAGAATAGCTATTCTATTCACTCTCAGCCAATTGGCTCCCCTTGTGGATCAGCGTACATTTAGTTGTCTCTACTAAATATAGTCAAGGTGGTTTAAAAATACAATTAATTTATCTGTAAAAATTAAATTTTTTACGCTGTAATTAAAATTATTTTTAAAAAGTAAGTGTAAACATAGCTATTATGTAAAAAATAAGCATTATAACTTTTATCTTATTTATACTGTCCATAAATTATTCATAATAGCTTGCTTTTCATTTTAAAATATACCGTGGTAGAATGAATACGGAACAAACAGCTAATTTTTGGTAGAAGTGTAAATAATTTGAAGGAGACATCGAGATGATACAAGTATTATTTGTCTGTTTAGGTAACATTTGTCGTTCGCCAATGGCTGAGGCTGTTTTTCGTCATTTAGTGACAGAAAAAGGGTTAGAAAAACAATTTATGATAGACTCAGCGGGTACTGGGGATTGGCATTTAGGTCACCCTCCTCATAAGGGAACACAGGGATTATTAAGCGAAAAGGGTATAAATTGCGAGGGTATGAAAGCTCGAAAAGTGACAGATAATGACTTTAAATATTTTAGTTATATTGTTGCTATGGATGCACAGAATAAAGAGGATTTAGTGAATTTAGCAAGAAATAATTGTATAGGAGAGATTTCACTACTTTCAGATTATGTTCCAGCATCAATGTGGAAGGAAGTGCCTGATCCATATTATACGGGTAATTTTAATGAAGTATTTGACATCGTAACTGAAGGATGTTCACATTTACTTCAACATATTTTAAAGCAACACCAATTAACAGTTTAGAGGAGGATGTAGAATGTCAAAACGTAACAAAGCTTTACGCAATATTCTAGTCGGAGTCGCAATTGGTGCAGGAGTTTCCCTACTTAACAAGGAAAATCGTGAGAAAATCTCACGTAAGGGAAGAAGCGTTACAAACAAATTAAATCAAATTAAAGAAGATCCAGAAATCGTAAAAGGTGCTGTAAGAAATCAATTGAGGGTTGTTCAAAGCTCAGTTGAAAAATTAGAAGGCAATGTTCAGCTTGTAAAAGATAAATGGATCGAAATTAAAGATTCTACATTAAATAAGTTCGACAAAGGATCTTCAAAGGTTTCTGAGAAGGCTGTTGAGGCTGTTGAAGCAAAAATTGAAGATTCAATCGATCTAGAAGAAGGTAAATCGCAAATTTCAGCGACTTCTCATGAGGTAACTCACGAGAACGAATCTTCTGAAACAGATGAGCAGTTAGAAGCTTCTCTTGAAGGTATTGAAGATATTACTGAAGAAAATGCAGATGAAGTACAAGAAAAAGTTGAATCAATTTTATTGGCAGGTAATACATCTAAAGAATAACAATTGAAGGTGTCAATTTGATTAACAAAAAAAATTCTATTGTAGCATTTGGTTGGGACTTAACGAAAAAGTGTATGGAAGACGAAATAACATCTCGTTCAGCAGAGCTAGCATATTATTTAATGCTATCTCTTTTTCCATTTCTAATTGTTCTAACACAGGTTATTACCTTTTTACCACTCACTACTGATGAAATTATGTCTTTCTTAAGTCAATACGCTCCACCAGATGCAATGGCAATTATCAAAAGTAATTTACAATTAATAATTGGCCAATCACATGGTGGCGTTTTATCAGTAGGGGTAATCGCAACACTTTGGGCGTCGTCTAATGGTATTAATGCAATCATTCGAGCACTAAATGATGCTTATAATGTAGAAGATAAACGAAATTACTTTGTTACAAGAGGGGTTTCGATTATTTTAACAATTATTATGATTTTTGTAATTGTGTTTGCGTTATTGATACCGGTATTTGGAAAAGTTATTGCTAAATTTGTATTTGAATTTTTAGGTATATCAAATGATTTCCTTTATACTTGGAGCATCATTCGTTGGACACTAAGTTTTGTGATCTTGTTAATTGTATTTACTGTTTTATATTCTATTGGACCGAGTAAGGTTGTCCACATTAAAAAAGTTTTCTTTGGATCACTTTTTGCAACTTTAGGATGGATTATTTCTTCGTTTGGCTTTGCCTTTTATGTAGACAATTTCGGCAATTTCACAAGTCATTATGGAAGTTTAGGTGGAATTATCGTTTTAATGATTTGGTTTTTCATATCGGCGATGGTTGTCATAATTGGCGGTGAATTAAATGCTTTAATCAAAGAGCGACAATATGGCAAGCTCAAACCTAAACCTAAATTAATTGACCCTAAACAGCAAGATCCGAAATAGTTTCTTCTATAATAATGGCGTTTTCTTCCATGAGTAGTCTTTTTTTAAACAGGTAAACTAAAAAGGACTTCAATAGAGGGAGGGAAATAAGTATGAGTAACAATAAGAAAAATCATAATGATAAATCTAATAAGAAGCAAAAAAGTAGCTCTCATCCAAAGAACAAAACAAGTGGATCTGCAAACGGACATAATGATTATCATTAATATTTAGACTGAAGAAAAATGCGGACTTTGCCTGCTTGCATTGCTCATTACCGTCAATTCAGTCAAAAAAACGCATCGTACAGTAAGAGTACGATGCGTTTTTTTTAATCTCTTAATAATCTCAATGAGTTAAGGATAACTAAAATTGTACTACCTTCATGACCGATTACTCCATAAGGTAGGTCAATGATTTGTAGGAAATTCGAGCAAATTAGAAATGCGATTACTGTAAGCGAAAAGATAATATTTTGCTTTACAATTTTGTTCATACGTTTTGATAAAGTGATCGCTTTTGAAATTTTTGTTAAGTCGTTTTTCATTAAAACTACATCAGCAGTTTCTAAAGCTACCCCAGTTCCGCCACCCATTGCAATACCAACATTAGCAGTCGCAAGAGCAGGCGCATCATTTATTCCGTCACCAACCATTGCTACCTGGCCATAGTTCTCTTTTAGCTTTTTAACAATCGATACTTTTTCATCCGGTAGACAAGATGCGAAGTATTCATTGATTTCACTTTCTGCAGCAATCGCTTTTGCCGTTTGTTCAGAGTCACCTGTAATCATGACTGTTTGAACACCTAGTTTATTTAAAGTAGATAAAGCTTGTTTTGACTCATTACGAACTAAATCTTTTAATGAGAAAATCGCAACGACTTGATCCTCAGTACCAACATAAACAATTGTTTTTCCTTCTTTTTCCCACTGTTGTTCAAAATGTAGTAATGGATTTTGTTTCATCGTAACGAATTCTTTTTTACCAACTTTGTATTCCGTACCATTTAAAATCGCAGAAACACCGAAACCAGGATGGTCATCAATTTGTTCGAAAGATGATGAAACAGTGATTCCTTCTTTCATCACATAATCAACAATAGCAGCAGCTAATGGATGAGTTGAAAATCTTTCAATTGAAGCAACTATTGATAATAACTCAGTTCGATCTAAATTTTCTACCTTTTCAAAACCTGTCACTTCAGGTTTACCAATAGTTAAAGTACCAGTCTTATCGAACGCAATTGCTTTTAAAACAGCTAAACGCTCTAAATGAATACCACCCTTAACGAGAATTCCAGATTTTGCTCCATTTGAAATTGCCGATAATACAGCCGGTGTAATAGATGCTACAAGTGCACAAGGAGAAGCAACAACTAGTAAAATCATCGCTCGATAAAAAGTTGTCGTCCATGACCAATCCAATGCAAAATGCGGTAAAAACATCATAAACAGTACGACAATTAATACACCTTTAACATAAATCCCTTCGAATCTCTCAATAAATTGTTGAGAAGGCGTTTGTTCACTTTGAGCTGTTTGAACAAGATTAATGATTTTTTGGAAAAGAGTCTCATCACTATGCTTAGTAATCTCAACCACAAGCGTACCCTTAATATTAATTGTTCCTGCAAAAACTTCATCCTTTAAATTTTTAACGACAGGAATCGATTCACCAGTAAGAGCTGATTCATCAACTAAAGTTTCACCTTTAATAATCTGACCATCAGCAGGAATACGCTCCCCGGCTTTAATTAAAATCGAATCACCAATACTTAAACTTTTAATGCTAACAACTTCTTCAACATCACCAACTAAACGAATCGCCGTTTGCGGCTGAAGCGACAACAAAGAAGAAATCTCTTTATTTGTCTTATTTAACGTATAAGTCTCAAGCGCGCCACTTAAAGCAAAAATGAAAATCAGAACGGCACCCTCAGTCCAATAACCAATTGCAGCCGAACCAACAGCAGCAATGATCATTAACATTTCTACGTTTAATTCCTTTTCAGCAATCGTATCCTCAATACCTTCCTTAGCTTTCGCGTACCCACCAATACAAAAAGCTAAAACATATAATATAATCGACATCATCGAATGTTCTTTTGTTCCGAATGAAGCAACTAGAATTAAAGCACCAGAAACTAAAGCAGCAATTAACTCACCATGCTTTGAAAGAAACGTTGAAGACTCTACATGCTCGGCCTCATATGTAGTATGAATCGTTGAAACTTTTGGACTTGCCTCCATAATAAATACCCCTTTCATATTATCAATTGAGAAAAATAATCAAATTCACTACCCTTATAAAACGACGAAAGCTGCCGTCCTAGGACAGCAGCGTACATTTTATAAGACTTACTATTTATTTAATCTCTAAGTTGTTTATTTACTTATTTAAAATTATTCTTATTAACTATATATTAACACATTAGTTTAATTGTGATGAAAAAATTTGCTTATTGGATTAAAAAAATTTTAATGTTTTTGATTTGGGGTGTGAGGTGGCGGGGCGAACAGATTGTGTCTTTTATTGATAAAGCTGTGATTTTTGTTGATATATGGGGGGTTTTTGTTGATATAGTACTGATTTTTATTGATATAGTCAGAGTTTTGTTGATATACATAAAATGGTCACATATCCAGACAGTTATATGCTTCATTTCGTTAGATAATAGGTAGTATTAATAGTAATAAGAAAAGGAGTGGCCATTTTTGATAGTTAAAGAAAGAAAAATCCCTACGATGTTATTAAAATTGGAGGCGCTTTTGCGGAGATTGCCAAAAGAGCATTCAATGCGTCCAATAATTGAAAGTGATTTTATGAAGTTCAAAGCAGGATATAACGGGGAGAAGAAGATTGATTATTATTTAGACTTACTTCCAAAAAAGGAATATAATATCCTCCATAATATTAGAGTGAAAAATGAGGACAATCATTTCTTTCAGATTGATACTTTAATAATTACAAGCAAATATCTACTTATATTAGAGGTTAAAAACATGTTGGGAAATCTTATGTTTGAGAGAGACTTTAATCAATTTATTAGAGTTATTGGGGAGAATGAAGAAAGTTTTCCTAATCCGATTTTACAAGTTGATCGTCACCAGGTGCAACTGAGGGCATTCTTTGATAAACATAAACAAGCAATCCCTCCTATCTACTCATTTATCATCATCAGCAATTCTTCATCTGTAATAAAAACCACTCTTCGCAACTCTCAAGTCCTTGAAAATGTATTTCACAAAGAACAACTACCTTTAAAAATTCAAAAGCTTAATGAAATCAAAACTAATCATATAATTTCACCAAATCAATTAAGAAGAATTACAAAGACTATATTAAAAAACCATACTACATTAAATTTTGATGTGTTAGAAAAATATAATATTAATAAAAATGAGATTATTAAAGGCGTGTTTTGCCCGAATTGTACCGTTAATATTATGAAGCGAGGACATGGTAGTTGGCATTGTAAGTGTTCCCATCAATCAAAAGATGCGCACATTCAAGCTATCTATGATTACGGCTATCTAATTAGCCATTTTATTACGAATTGTGAATGTAGAGATTTTTTGCAGCTGTCCTCAGGATCGAGTGCATCGTATTTGTTAAAGTCGCTTAATTTGGCCAGAATTGGACTTAATAAAAGCTCAAAATACCTATTTCAATTTGATGATTAAATTGTAAAATGCGAACAGATTGTGTCTTTTATTGATAAAGCTGTGAACTTTGGTGATAAAGTACAGTTTTTTGTTGATATACGCTTTTTTTTGTTGATATATTGCCTTTTTTGTTGATATATTGCTTTCCTCCGTTGATATACACCTTTATTCATCGAAAGAATGCCCAATCCCATTAACAAAACCCCAATCCACCCTATCCACACCCTCAAAACTAAAAAACAAATAGATAGAATCCCCAAATAAATGATAGAATAGACTGTATTTATAGAGAGAAAAGGCATATGGAGGGAAGCAATGTCAGCTAAGAGATTTTTTACGCATCCTTTGGGAGTGATTGGGTCGGCGGTTGTTACGACTTTTTTGTGGGGGAGTGCATTTCCGTTTATTAAGTTGAGTTATGCGCATTTGCATATTGGGAAGAATGAGATTTGGAAGCAGATGATTTTTGCTGGTTATCGTTTCTTTTTGGCTTCTTTGTTGATTTTGGTCATTTTTACTTTAATAGGAAGAAAGTTAGCTTTTAGGCGAGATACTTTTTTTGTTGTGGGGAAAGTAGGGATGTTTCAGACTTTTTTACAGTATGTGCTGTTTTATATAGGGTTGAGTTTTTCGACGGGTGTTCAGGGTTCGATTATTGCTGGGACTACTTCGTTTTTTCAGCTTTTGGCTGCGCATTTTATGTATAAGAATGATCGGTTAAATTTGCGTAAGATTGTTGGTGTAGCGGTTGGGTTCATTGGGGTTATTATTGTTAATTTAACGAAAGGGACTCTTTCTTTACATTTAGGGATTGGCGAGATTTTGTTATTGTTTGCGATGGCTTTTGGTGGGTATGGCAATGTGCTTGCTAAGGAAGCTGCAAAGAAAGTGGATGTTGCTTATTTAACAGCGTATCAGATGATGATTGGTTCTGTTGGTTTGTTATTAATCGGGGGATTTACGGCAGGTTTTTTCCCGTTCCAATTTGATTTAAGAACGTTTGGTATGTTAGTTTATTTATCGTTGTTATCAGCTGTAGGATTTATACTTTGGAATAATGTCATGAAATATAATCAAGTTGGGAAAGTATCGATGTATTTATTTTTAGTGCCTGTTTTTGGGGTGATTTTATCATCAATCATGCTTAATGAAGTTTTATCGTATCTTGTATTTATTGGGTTAATGATGGTCACTTCAGGGATTATTATTGTTAATTATCAAAAGGAACAACGCAGTTCTCATATGAAGAGTGCTTCTTGAATAAAAGCAACTCCACTTTTAAATAATAAAGTGGAGTTGCTTTTTTTTAGTTGAAGGGAGGTACATAGTTGTCAAAGTTTGATAAGACAATGAACAATGAAATGCAATCGGTAGTAGGTGATGCTACTGATTTTAAGGTTTCCAATCGGAAAAAACGGCGAAATACTGGAAGTTTTATCGTGTTTGTTGGGCCAGCTTTTCTTGTTTTTGCAGCTTTAGTACTAACTCCATTTTTGATGGGCTTGTATTATTCTTTTACGAATTGGAATGGAGTAGTTGGAAATATTCATTATGTTGGTTTTGATAATTATAAGTACATATTTACGCAAGATTCGGATTTTAAGCAGTCTTTTATTATTACTGCAAAGTATACGCTTTTCACCGTTATTTTAACAAATTTGATTGGTTTTGGCTTAGCGCTGTTAGTTACAAAGGGGCTTAAAACAAGAAATATACTTCGAACGATTTTTTTCTTACCTAATTTAATCGGTGGGTTGCTACTCGGTTTTATATGGCAATTTATTTTTAATAAAGGTCTAACTTCATTAGGGGCAGCGTTAGGCATGGATTCTTTGATGCAATCAATGCTAGGCACTGCAAATGGGGCTTTTTGGGCAATTATTATCGTAGCAATTTGGCAAGGTGCGGGCTATATCATGATTATCTATGTGGCAGCGCTCCAAGGCGTACCTCAGGAATTGATTGAAGCGGCTCAAGTGGACGGTGCGGATCGTTTTACAACATTAAGAAAAATCATTATTCCGATGGTAGCACCGGCTGTAACGGTTTGTTTATTTTTAACTATTTCATGGTCATTTAAAGTATTTGATCAAAATTTATCACTTACTGGTGGTGGACCATTTAAATCAACAGAAATGCTAGCGCTAAATATTTACACAGAAGCATTTGTAAATAATCGTTACGGATTAGGAGAAGCAAAGGCAATTATTTTCTTCATTGTTGTTGCAGCTATTTCAATTCTCCAAGTGTATATCACTAAGAAGAGGGAGGTTGAAGCTTAGTGGAAAACGAGCGATATACTGGATTATCATTTTTGCTTGAGTTATTTGGAATTATTTTAGCGATTCTTTTTCTAATTCCTTTTTACTATGTATTAGGAAATTCGTTTAAATCATTTGCAGATATTTTACAAAACACATCTTCACTCCCAAAATCTTTGGATTTCACGAATTACTCTCAAGCCATTGTCGTTATGGACTTTTGGAGAGCACTTTTAAATTCATTAATTGTTACGGTTGCTAGTAATGTCGTGATTGTTTTATTTTGTTCGATGGCAGCTTATAAACTCGTTCGTACAAGACATAAAATTTCTACGATTATTTTCTTCATTTTTGTAGCAACAATGGTCATTCCATTCCAATCGATCATGATTCCACTTGTAAAAGTTGGGTCTATATTTCATTTAATGAATAGTCATTATGGGCTTGTTGTTATGTACTTAGCATTTGGATCTGCACTTTCTATTTTTCTTTATCACGGTTTTATAAAAGGTATTCCAATTGAACTAGAAGAAGCGGCAATTATTGATGGCTGTACTCCGTTTATGGTTTTTTGGAAGGTTGTGTTCCCTTTACTAAAACCAATTACCGTCACAATTGTTATTTTAAATACTTTATGGATATGGAATGATTTCTTGCTACCATCGCTTGTGTTGCGAGATGAAGAGCTACGCACGATACCACTCGCTACATTTTATTTCTTTGGCGCATATACAAAACAATGGAATTTAGCACTTGCCGGACTAGTTTTAGGTATTTTGCCATTATTGATCTTCTTCTTTGCGGCACAAAAACAAATTATTAGAGGAATCACTAGTGGTTCAATAAAGTAGGAGGATAAAATGAAAAATAAATTATTTAAATCAATTGCTGTTTTATCAACGAGTATGTTGTTATTTTCAGGATGTAATAGTAATAAAAAAGAAGAGAAAAAGTCAGGAGCAGGCGAAAAAGTAACATTAAATATATTTCAGTTTAAAGCTGAGATTGCTAAAGACCTTGAAGCTTTAGCGAATGAGTACCAGAAAGAAAATAAAAATGTAACTGTAAAAGTTCAAACAGTAGGTGGAGGTGCGGATTATGGAGCAGCGTTAAAAGCTCAATTTGCATCAGGAAACGAACCGGATATTTTCAATAACGGTGGTTACCAAGAAGCCATTACTTGGAAGGACAAACTCGAGGATTTATCTGATCAATCTTGGGTGCCAGATTTATATCCAGAAACAGAAAAACCGATGACTGTTGACGGAAAATTATTAGGTATGCCGATGAATACTGAAGGATATGGCTTCATTTATAACAAAGATTTATTTGATAAAGCAGGAATTACCCAATTACCGAAAACGTTAACTGAGTTAGAAGCGACAGCTAAAAAGCTAAAAGACGCTGGCATCACACCATTTTCTGTTGGTTACGGTGAGTGGTGGATTTTAGGAATACATTTATTAAATATTCCATTTGCACAGCAGCCTGATCCAGATAAATTTATCGCTGACTTAAATGCGGGCAAAGCAAAAATTCCTGATAATGATAAGTTTAAGGAGTTTATCAAATTATTTGATTTAACGATTAAATATGGAAATAAAAATCCATTAACAACAGATTATAATACACAAGTGACAAACTTTGCTTCTGGAAAAACAGCAATGATGCAACAAGGTAACTGGACACAAGGGATGATTGATGGCATTACTCCTAATATGAAACTTGGACTTTTACCAATGCCAATTAATGATGATCAAGACGCAATGGACAAAATCCCAGTCGGCGTACCAAATAACTGGGTAGTTAATAAAAATTCGAAAAACAAAGAAGAAGCTAAGAAGTTTTTAAACTGGATGGTTACTTCTGATACAGGGAAAAAATATATCGTTGAAAAGTTTAAATTTATCCCTGCAATTAAATCAATTCAAGGAAAAGGCTTAGGACCAATAGCTGATGATATTCAAAAGTACTCATCAGATGGAAAAGTACTTTCATGGAACTGGTTTAAGTATCCAGACGGAGCAACAAATGAATTTGGTGCTTCTATGCAAGCTTATGTTGGCGGACAAAAAAATGCAAAACAATTACTGCAATCGATTCAGGATAGTTGGGATAAGTTAAAGAAATAATAAATCAAAGACAAATCTTATTTTGGAATAATTTCCAAATAAGATTTGTCTTTATTTTTTGGTTGATTTTGGAATGGAAGAATTTGTACGATGAATATATACAATTATTTTGATATAGTAATTGTCGAGCTGCATAAATCAATTAAATGAAATCCTGAGTTTAACCTAGATAAATAGATTAATAGTAAGGGAGAGTAATCTAACATGAAAAAATCAATTAAAAATGTAATTTTATCAACTGCGATCGTGTTTTCTTTAGGAACTGTAGTCGGGCCAGCGAATGCTGCTTCTGTTACTTATAAAGTAAAAAAAGGGGACACGCTTTATAAAATTTCAAAATCATATAAAACAACCGTTACGGAACTTAAAAAACAAAATAAATTAAAATCAAATTCAATTAGAATTGGTCAAAAATTATATATTCCAGTAAAAGCGAAAGTTGCTCCAAAGAAGCCAGCTACTCAAACGATTAGCTCAGTAAAGCTTCCAGCAAGCGAATCAGTTAAAAAGATGGCACTAGAAATCACTTCTTGGTATGAAACATCATCATCTGAAGCCGATGCTTTTGGTACAACGAGCGGTAATTTTGATGGGCAAGGTTTATCATTTGGTGCACTTCAAGAAAATTTCGGAACAAACACTATACAACCAATTATGAAAAATATGTTTAACAATCATAATGACATCGTTTTAAAAGCGTTTAATGGAGATACGGATTCTTATAATACGTTTAAAGATGTTATCATGAACAAAACGACAAAAGAACAAGTAGCTTGGGGAGATTCAATTACGGATCCTAAAGATAAATACCAAGTTATAGAGCCTTGGAAGACATATTTTAAAAACCTTGGAACAAGTAAAGAATGTATCGATGAACAAATTAACGCTTCAAAATGGTATTTTGACCAAGCTGAAAAGTATTACCAAACATTCGGATTATGGACAAAAAGAGGATACGCACTAATGTTTGATATCTTCGTACAAAGTGGTGCAATATCAGATAAAACGAAAAACCTAATCCTTGATGACTTTAAAAAAATAGATACAAAAAATCTAACAAAAGAACAAATTGAAACGAAAAAAATGAACATCATCGTCAACCGCCGCGCTGCAGACGTAAACCAACAATGGAGAGATACATGGAAATCTAGAAAATCAGTTATTGCTAACGGAAGCGGAACTGTTGTTGGTTACGGAGACTTTTTCGATGTAACTCCTTATGGTGCTACGTTGACACATGTGAATAAATAAGTTTTATGGGGGAGTCCGAGGTTTTGGACTTCTCCTTTTTTTGGTTTTTATGCAGAAAGTAGCTGAAAGGCGAACACTAAGTGAACAATATAGATAAACCAGTGAACTCCGTTGATATATTGCTAAAGTCCGTTGATATATTGCTAAAGTTCGTTGATAAATTGCTAAAGTTCGTTGATATATTCCAGATCACGTTGATAAATCGCTTAAACTTGTTGGTATTTTTCAATTTTCATTAATAAACTACATATTTTTTAAATAAACTACGTGATTTGATTTTTTTTCAGGGAATAATAAAAAGAAATATACACTACTTTTGTTCTTAGGAGAGATCTGTTGTGCATTGGTATATAAAAGTGTTAAAGAACTACATAGGGTTTCATGGTCGAGCGAGCCGAACTGAATACTGGATGTTCATGTTGATTAATGCAATTATTACTTTTTTATTTACGTTAGTAGACGACTTTGCAAATACTAATGAAATGTTTGCAGGAATATACGGTTTGCTAACTTTAATACCATTAATAGCAGTCGGAGTTCGCAGGTTACACGATATAGGTAGAAGTGGTTGGTGGTATTTAATTAGTTTAATTCCGATTATCGGACAAATCATTTTATTAATAATGGCTTGTTTTAAAAGTGAAGACCATGAAAATCGATTTGGACCAGTTCCAACAAGAAGTTTTGAGTACAAAGAATAACAAAAAAACCTGTATCAAATAAAGGATACAGGTTCTTTCAATTATGTATTCGAACGTTGTTTCTTAATTTCTGTTCCAAGGATCATCGCAATCTTATACCCGATGTATGTTCCTAAAGAATTTAATATAACATCATCTATATCTGACCATCTAAAGGACATAAGATATTGGACAACTTCTATACTTACCGATAAAAATAAGCCAACTATTATCACTTTTTTTGAGCGCTTAATGGTCGTTAAAATAAACCCAAATGGCACAAATAACAGGATATTTCCAAAAACATTAACGATAAATTGTTTAAAACCAAACGCATTAAACAGGTTGATTAATGGAATTAAATTTAATCCACCTTTAGAAACACCTATTCCTAAAGAAGCGACTGGAAAAAAAGTAAACCTAAAAATAAACATAAGTGAAAATATTAACAGTAAAAATTTAATGAAAATTGGCTTCAAAATAAATCTCTCCAAAAAATGCATAGTTACGAGGTAATTATACAGTAATATTTTTAGAATTCCTCAACAAATTTTGCATTATTTGTATAAAGTGTTCCTAAAGCCATTTAATACAAGCTCCGAGTTAATCTAAAGCTACTACTTACCGCCTAATAATTAGGTGGTTTTTTTGTGTTAATTCAAAATAGATTGTCCAAGTATTAAAAATTAATAATGTTAATGGCATGCCAAGAATAGACTTAAATGTACCATATTTACTTCTTAGGAGGGATCTTTCTTGGAATGGTATTTAAAAGTATTAAAGAATTACGCAGTATTCAATGGAAGAGCTAGAAGAACCGAGTATTGGATGTTCATCCTGTTTAGTGCCATTATCACTATTATACTTTCAATTTTACAAAGCATTGCCGGTATAGATAATGTTTTAACTGGAATTTATGGTCTTTTAACTCTGTTACCAAACTTAGCAGTAGGAGCACGTAGATTACATGATTCTGGTAAGAGCGGTTGGTGGCTGTTACTTTGTTTGATTCCGTTTATTGGTACGATAATTCTTTTGGTTTTCTTCTGTTTGGATAGTGAAGCGGGAGAGAATCGATTTGGTGGAAATCCGAAAGAGTAAGGGATACTTATAGAGTGGAGATGAACCGTCTTGAAAAAGGCGGTTTTTTGTCGTCTAATTATGGAAACCCTTTAATGAGGTTTAACTTTCTTTTTCAAAATCTACAATAATCTTATCAGTAAGAGAATTTAGTGATTCTGAATCTCTATGGGGGATTCTTTTTTAGTCTCTGTTAATTTTAAATAGCACCGACCACTTAATTCAATAAAAAAAGGACCACCGAAGTAGCCCAGATGAAATAAATCATACATCAAATCATTGATATCGATTGCCTAAATATCTTCTTCTATAATCTTTACCCGGTGTTGGAATATCCATGAAGCCTTGCGCGCCCCAAACTTGATGTTCCGTTACTTTATCAAGACTACCACTTAGTTCCACTTTTTCTTGCATTTCAATGTCATCATCATTAGGAACATCTATGTCCATTTTTTAATCATCCTTTCCATATTGATCGACTAGAGCCAATCGAAAAATAATGCTTTCGATTTTATAGTCTTCTTCCATTGGTCATTCTTATACCATCAAAATGTCAGAAAGTAGAATTGGATCTGTGATTGGCTCCTAGGTGGATATGGAACGAATGGAATGAATTAGTTTAATAACAGTTTTAGTGATATAAAAGTTATTAAAATACATGGAAAAAACGCTAAGCTAATTATGTATTCCTTCTTTTCCTTTTGATATTTCCATTGCATGTATGCTTGAAAAAAAGTTTGGATAATCAAATAAAAGAACCATACATTAATGAAAGATATGAATTTAATTTCCTTAAAATCGACTAAGAGAGAGATTATAAAGCTGAAAAGTAGAAGGAGACGATTTACCATTTTATGAAAGTTATTTACAGTTGAATATGTAAACATCTTTCCATTAACGTCAAGTTTTCTTCTCAAAAGCCAATCGAAAAATATACCTATAGAAGCTATGCCTAGTAGAATCGCAATTTTTAAAATGTACATATTCCTTAATCACTCCAGTGTATAACCGTAAATTCTTTTTATAAATTTTATATTTTCGTACTCTGATATTTGTTTATTCTTTTTTTATTGCCATGATTTTTAGTAGTTCGTGAAAGAGTTCTTGAGGCTGTTTAGTTACTTTGTACGTCTTTTCATCAACGGTGAGGTACCCTTTTTCGCTTAAGCCGAATATGTGATACTCTTTTTTGTATAATAGAGCAAAATCAAGATACTTATCGGTGAGATCGGTTTTTTTATGCCAAATCACTCTTCGATAGTTTGTTTTTTTTAATACGTCGATGATCGATTTAATCTCGTTTTTTTGTTTGAACTTGTTGTTGTAAGAACTCATGTTCATTCCATCAATGTACTCCATAAAATCTATTTCCTCGATGGTTTTGTTAGTTGGTAGCACCTGTTCGAAACGAATTGGGACGACCGCATACCAGATGATGCTTGCGAGGAGCACCAATCCGATGAAACTAATTAGTAGCCATTTTTTGTTGAATAAACCTTTCATATTTTCTCCCTTTTTTTGAATGTTTTACGCTCAAACTCAATCTCCGGATTAGCCATAAAATCATTTTTCAATCGGTTTAGCCAGTATAATAGACACTAAAAACCCTACAAATCCTCCACCGATAGAGCCGGCCAAAGCTGAGTTAGTTTCGGCGTGAAATAGGAAGACTCTAACTGAAAAATACGTTACTGCAAATGAAAATGCGTATAGCAAATATACATATATGCTCTTTTTCGAAATCATATTTTCCTCCAAAAATTTATCAGCGCTAATATTTTAATTCCACAGTGTTTTTAATACACCTTTATTTAAAAACAAGGAGCCGATGGTTATCGACTCCTTGTTTGAAAGTTTAAAACTTCACGTCCCCAGTTAAAGCACCTATAACGATAGCTGCAATAAGAACAGGTAATATATAAATTAAAAACTCATAGCGATCGGGTTTTAGAGTTTTTCTCGCCTTATCGAAAAGAGTTAAAACAATATAACAAATTGCTAAACTAATGATTAGCGTTACTAAATCAATAATAGTATATGGTTTGCTTATATATCTGTCTGAGTATCTAGCAGTAAGGAATAGAACACCCCATAGCATGAACTGTATAACGAAAAATTTAATAAACTTCATTTGAATAAACTCCTTTTGAACTTTTCCCGAATCTTCTTATTTCAATATTGTCATACGAAGAAGCCAATAATTAAATCATGATTTTCACCAAATACAATACATCAGAACAATCTAGTCAATATATTCCACCCTACTGTTCAAATGAATACGTTTTCACAAGTGGAGAGGTATTTTATGATGATAGTGGAGGTGTTACAGATGATTGAAACGAAAAAAGTGATTGATTCAAATTTATCAGATGCCAAGACAAAGAAGTCATCTAAAAAATTAAGAGATTTTTCAAATTATCTTACGTTTGTAGGACCAGTAGGTATTGTATTTGCAGCGATCGTGTTAACGCCATTTTTAATAGGGTTTTTCTA
This sequence comes from Arthrobacter citreus, assembly GCA_013200995.1. GTDB lineage: Bacteria > Bacillota > Bacilli > Bacillales > Bacillaceae_G > Gottfriedia. The sequence continues at coordinate 4,301,410 of CP053688.1, forward strand.
TTCGTTTACTGAGTGGGATGGGGTAGCGGATTCTGCGAAGTGGGTCGGACTTGAAAATTATAAATACATTTTTACACAGGACAAAGATTTTATTCATTCATTTCTTTTAACTGGTAAATATACATTCTTCGCGGTGATTTTGACCAATGTCATTGGTTTTGGTTTAGCGTTGATTGTAACTCAAGCCTTGAAAACAAGAAATATTTTAAGAACGATATTTTTCCTACCAAACTTGATTGGTGGTTTATTATTAGGATTCATTTGGCAGTTCATTTTTAATAAAGGTTTAATTTCGGTTGGACAGATATTACATTCAGACTTTTTACAAAGAGCACTTTTAGGAGAAGAAAAGGGTGCGTTTTGGGCGATTGTAATCGTGGCGGTTTGGCAAGGTGCAGGTTACATAATGGTTATTTATGTAGCGGCACTGCAAGGTGTACCACAGGAATTAATTGAAGCAGCTCAAATTGATGGTGCGAATAAATTCCAGGTGTTACGTAAAATTGTTATTCCAATGGTAGCACCAGCTGTAACAGTTTGTTTATTCTTAACGATTTCATGGTCGTTTAAAGTGTTTGATACAAACCTTTCGTTAACAAATGGTGGACCGTTTAAGTCTACGGAAATGTTGGCATTAAATATTTATACTGAGGCTTTTGTTAATAACCGTTATGGATTAGGTGAAGCGAAAGCAATTGTATTCTTCGTAGTCGTTGCGTTAATTTCGGTGATTCAAGTTTACCTTACGAAGAAGAAGGAGGTTGAGGCATAATGCTAAAAGAACGATATACTAGCCTAACTTTTATATTAGAAGTAGCGGCAATCATACTTGCTCTCATCTTCTTAGTTCCTTTCTATTATGTATTAGGAAACTCGTTTAAATCATTTGCTGATATTTTGCAAAATACATCTTCGCTTCCAAAAAGCTTAGATTTTACAAACTATAAACAAGCAATTGAAGTAATGGATTTTTGGAAAGCTCTGATGAATTCTTTAATCGTGACAGTTATTAGTAATGTTGTAATCGTCTTTTTCTGTTCGATGGCAGCTTATAAATTAGTTCGTTCGAAAAGTAAGATTTCAAATGTCATTTTCTTTATCTTTGTAGCAACAATGGTTATTCCGTTCCAATCAATTATGATTCCATTAGTGAAGGTTGGAAGTACTCTTCATTTAATGAATAGTCATTGGGGATTAATAATCATGTATTTAGGCTTTGGTTCAGCTTTATCAATCTTCCTTTATCATGGATTTATTAAAACGATTCCGATTGAGTTAGAAGAAGCGGCAATTATTGATGGATGTTCACCGGCGATGGTTTTCTGGAGAGTTGTGTTTCCTTTATTAAAACCAATTACCGTTACAATTGTGATTTTAAATACGTTATGGATTTGGAATGACTTCTTATTACCATCACTTGTTTTACGAGATATGGAGTTAAGAACGATTCCGCTTGCTACATTCTATTTCTTTGGAGCATATACAAAACAATGGAACTTAGCATTATCTGGACTTGTTTTAGGGATCACTCCATTACTACTTTTCTACTTTGCAGCACAGAAACATATCATTAAAGGAATTACGAGCGGTTCAATTAAATAATGTGATTGGGTGGAAGCTATCAATATATTCCACCCATCATGTCAATATAGGCTATCCTTAGTTAAGAATTTTTAAATGTATAATGAAAGCGTATTCAAAATAAAGAATATTGAGACGGGGGTTTTTAGGATGAAAAAGATGCTAAAGGTTGCAGCAGCATTAACAACTTCAGTGATGTTATTCTCTGCATGTTCTGGAGGATCTTCAGACAAAGGTTCAAATGATTCAAAGGATAAAAAAGTAACATTAAACGTATTCCAGTTTAAGGCTGAGATTGCAAAAGATTTAGAACAAATGGCGAAGGATTACCATAAAGAAAATCCAAACGTAACAGTTAAAATTCAAACTGTTGGTGGCGGTGCTGACTACGGTGCTGCATTAAAAGCACAATTTGCTTCAGGTAACGAGCCTGATATCTTCAACAACGGTGGATTCCAAGAAGCAGTTACATGGAAAGATAAATTAGAAGATCTTTCTGACCAATCATGGGTAAAAGATTTATATCCAGGTACTGAAAAACCAATGACAATCGATGGCAAACTATACGGTATGCCTATGAATACTGAAGGTTATGGCTTTATTTACAATAAAGACTTATTCGCAAAAGCTGGCATTACTGAGCCACCAAAAACTTTAAGCGAATTAACTGCAGCAGCTGAAAAGCTTAAAAAAGCAGGCATCACTCCTTTCTCAATCGGTTACGGTGAGTGGTGGATCCTAGGAATTCACTTATTAAATATTCCTTTTGCTCAACAACAAGATCCAGATAAATTCATGGCTGATGTGAATTCAGGTAAAGTAAAAATTCAAGACAACGAAAAATTCAAAGAGTTTATGAAACTATTTGATCTAACAGTTAAATACGGTAACAAAAATCCTTTAACAACTGATTACAACACTCAAGTTACAAACTTTGCTCAAGGTAAAGCTGCTATGATCCAACAAGGTAACTGGATCCAAGGTATGCTTGATGGAATTACTCCGAACATGAACTTAGGCGTATTACCAATTCCAATCAACGATGACAAAGAAGCAATGGACAAATTACCAATGGGTGTACCAAATAATTGGGTAGTTAACAAAAACTCTAAAAACAAAGAAGCAGCTAAAAAATTCCTAGAATGGATGGTTACTTCTGACACTGGTAAAAAATACATTGTTGAGAAATTCAAATTCATCCCAGCTTTAAAAACAATTCAAGGTAAAAACTTAGGACCTATCGCTGACGATCTATTAAAATACTCAAACGAAGGCAAAACATTATCTTGGAACTGGTTCAAATATCCAGACGGAGCTACTAACGAGTTTGGTGCAGCAATGCAAGCTTACGTTGGAAAACAAAAATCTTCTCAAGAAATGTTAAAATCTCTTGAAGATTCTTGGATGAAATTAAAAAAATAATAAATTGAGGCTTCCCTAAAATACCTCGATAGCCCACAAGGAATTTCCTTGTGGGTTTTTTATATTTTTGGGGGATGAACGGGTGGGGAGAGCCAGCTTTGCAATGATTGAGTCGTGATTTTGGCGATCATTAAGCAAAAATGGTGTATGAAAAGTGGAGCGTAGCGATATATCAATAAAAATAGGGCATTTATCAACAAAAATGAGCAATATATCAACAAAAACGAGCAATATATCAACAAAAATAGGCATTATATCAACGAAGTTCACAACTTTATCAACAAAGTACATATTGTGTTCGTATTTTTTGGCTCAAACGGGGTATTATTCCAACGCGTAATGGCCTCTCAATGTAGGAGCATACAGCTTATGCACAAAACTCAACGCTTTATGAACAAATCTCCGCACTTATGCACAGAACTCCCAACAATATGAACGAAAACTACCAACTTTATGCACAAATCACCCGAACCCTTCTCTCACTCCACAAACACAAATAAACAGACATGCACCAACTCACATGCCTGCTCCAACCACAAAATCACAATACCCTAAACTCCATCAACTTCCGAGCACTATCCAAAACAGTCACCTCAACCGGCAGCGGCTTCCACCCAAGTTGAACACGAGCTTTCTCTGAAGTATAGCGAAACTTCCTGCCCAGCATAGGAACCAATGCACGAAAAGCAGGATTTACCTTCGCAGCACTTTTTAACACGAAATCTGGAATACTTCTAGTCGAGATGTTTTTTCCAACCTCACCTAATTCATGCTTCAATAACTTAGCAATATTGTTCATCAACAAATAGCCACTACTAGCAATATATCTTTCCCCAGCAGCACTAGGCTCGGTCATCGCTAGGATATGCAGGTCAACTAAATCACGTACATCGACAATCTCAAATCCAATTTTCGGGTTACCAGGTCCATTTCCTTTGATTATTCTTTGAATCACTTCAATTGAACTTGGCACATTAGCTGAAAGAATTGGACCAAATATTGCCCCAGGAAGAATAGTTGTTAATTCGGTTGCACTGTTTTGTTCACGCATGAAATCCCAAGCGGCTTTTTCAGCGATTACTTTTGAGACGCGATATGCATTTATATTTTTATCGTTTGGATCTGTCCAAAGTGTTTCATTAACTTGTTGATCTTGGTTAGATATATCTGGTGTAGCTGCAGCTAGTGAAGAGGTCATGATGACTCGTTTAACGCCAGATTTTACAGATGCACGAAGGACACGGAGCGTTCCATCTCTGGCTGGAACTACATAGGAATCCAAGTCGTCAGTATTGCCAATGCTTAATGGAGATGCGATATGGAATACATAATCGACGCCTTCAACAGCTTCATTCCAGCCTTCGTCATTTGTCAAATCTGCTATGCAAAAGGATAATTGGTCAGTATCCTTGATATAGTTTGAAATTGTATTTATAACGACTTGTTCTTTGTCTTTGCTTCTTATTGTTGTTCTTACTTTATATCCTTGTTTTAAAAGTTTAAGAATAGCCCATCCACCTACAAAACCTGTACCGCCTGTTACTAAAACAGTTTTCGTCATAAAAGATACCTCCAATAATGTTACTATTCAAATGTATTGTATTATACAAAATGAACAAAATCAATTAAAAGTGTTCATTTTGCTCTGTATGTTCATTATGATATACTTAACCTATCGTTAAACGAGGTGAAAATGAATGTTATCAGAGAATGAACGCCGAGCACAGATGGTTAGTAAAATTAATGATGAAGTTGTAAAAAATGGCTTTAAATCACTTACAATGGACGGAATTGCTAAGGTGATGGGCATTAGCCGAGGGAAATTATATCAGTACTTTTCAAACAAAGATGAAGTGATTGAGGCAGTAGTTTCTCGTTACATCACTTACATAGAGAACGTAACGGATATTGGAAATCCAGTTGAAAATGCAGAATTCGTAGATGAGTTTGTATCGATTTTCTTTCAAAACATCATCTTAGCTGGATCTGCTTCTGAAGTATTTTTAAATGATTTAAGAGCAAGCTATCCTGATCTTTACCAAAACTTTTCTAATTTGATGAATGAAAGAGATGCAGTCATACGGAATTTTTATCATTCGGGAATGAAAATAGGCGTGTTTCATAAAGGAATGAATGCACAATTGCTGACGATTCAAGATCAAACGATGTTATCTGTTTTAGTAATTCCGAAATTTCTATATATAAATGGGTTAAATCCTGGTACTGCAATAAGAGATTATTTAAAATTACGCATAGTAGCAGTTATTGATCCGGCGTATCACAACTTAGTAAATCAGCAAAAAGTGGAAGAACAGATTAAACATATAGATGAAAAGTTTAGAAGAGTTTTGTGGAATGACTCTATTTAACAAAAAACAGCGGTGGTCGTCTGACTATCGCTGTTTTTATTCCTGTTTTTATATTTAATTTTTTAACTTTCTGATAAACTAAATAGTAAAGAGTGCAAACGTTTCCGCAAAGGATGTTATCATGAAAAATAGTATTAGAAGTAAGCTTATTATATTATTATTAATCGCTACGATCATTCCGTTTGGATTATCGATTATAGCGAATTATTTTTATACGAAAAACACGGTTACGAAGGAATTTGTAGATACAAATCATGATTTGCTGAAGCGTAGTGGGAATGATTTATTGAATTATTTCAATGAGATTTACGGTATTCCATTGTCGATTTACAGTAACAGACCTTTTTTGTCTGTTTTAGAAAACGGGGCTACTACTTATATTGAACAAAATTCAACTGAAATTCAACGTAGTTTATTAGGTCTATATTTTTCGAGAAGAGAAATCGTGCAACTGAATTTGTATTTTACAAAGGGTAAGGATGATTACACTGTATACAATGCAAAAGTGAGTAGTCGGGGGAAAATGAATAATTTCAATCAAATGCCCGCGTATCGAAATTTAAGTTTTACGAGAGGTTCATACTATATTCAACCTACTCATCCGACACAAAACTATAATAATTTATCTGATTTTCGAATCGCGCCACCTAAGCAAGTTGTTTCACTTCATTATTTTTTAAACAATGTTACTTCTGACCAATGGTTAGGTTTTCTTTCAATTGATATTGAGCTAAGTAGAATTAAAGAAATTTTTGATCGTATTTATAAAAAGGGAGAGGAACATCTTTACGTTGTAGGTGATGGGAATGTTGTTCTTTACTCATCTGAGAAGAAGTTAATTGGGAAAAAGCTAGACACGAAATGGTATAAGAAAATTAGCTCAGAAAAATCAGATGAAACTAGTTTTGAATGGAGGGATAAAGATTTTAGTGGGGTATATGTGTATGACAAAATGATGAGCAATCATCAACGATGGACAGTCATTAAAAGCATTCCTTATAAAAATCTTTATTATAATTCAACTCAATTGCTGAAAATTACAGTTACTTTAGGGGCCATTTCCGTGTTATTAGTCATCATTTTAACAATCATCGTTTCCTTCAGATTTACAAGACCAATCCGCATCTTAATTCGAGATATGCAGCGAATTGAGAAAGGTGAACTAGCTGTTTCATTCGATAGTTTAGGGAATGATGAGTTCGGTCAACTAGGGAAGCATTTTACTTCAATGGTCGATACGTTAAACGATCTGTATATAAAAGAGTATAAGCTTCAAATCGAGAACAAAACGAATCAATTAAAAGTACTTCAGTCGCAAGTGAATCCGCACTTTTTATACAATGCCCTGCAATCAATCGGAACACTATCATTAAAAAATGACGGGATTAAAGTGTATCGATTAATTATGTCACTTTCAAAAATCATGAGATATAGCATGAAGAATAATGAAGATTTTGTAACGCTTAAAGATGAATTAAATCATATAAAAGATTATTTATCGCTGCAAAATGAGCGCTATGACGGCAAGTTTGTCTATAACCTGGAAGTGGACGAAGGGTTAAACAAAGTAAAAATGCCAAAAATGATTTTACAGCCGATTGTGGAAAATTTCTTTAAACATGGCTTTGAAAAAAAGCAAATACTTGGTGTATTAAATATTTCAGTTCATAAACAACCAGATTTTAGCTTGAAAATTGTAATAGCTGATAATGGTGAAGGAGCAACAAAAGAGGAAGTAGAAAAAATCACTGCGTCGCTATCAGACGATGGCTTACACACTACTGAAAGTATCGGTTTAAAAAATATTTCTGATCGTATTCAATTTTATTACGGTAAAAAGGCACAATTGAAAATAGAAAGTGTGAAGTATGAAAACTTTGTTGTAACAATCATCATACCGATTGAAATGGCTAAAGGGGAAATTAATCATGAAGGTTCTACTAATAGATGATGAAAAGCACGTAAGAGAAGGAGTAAAACTTCTTGCAAATTGGGATGTAATTGGCGTTACAGAAATATTAGAAGCAGAAAACGGAGCAATCGCTCAAGAAATAATTAAAAAAGAGCAACCTACCATTATTTTTACCGACTTAATGATGCCAGAGTTAGACGGTCGAGGTTTACTAAAATGGCTTCACACAGAAAATATTAAAAGCAAAGTAATCGTAGTAACAGGATATGATGACTATCATTATATGAGAGAAGCGATCCAGTTTGGTGCGTCGGATTATTTACTAAAACCAATCGATCCAGATATCTTAAATGAAACATTATTAAAAGTAGTATCAGATTGGAATGAACAAGAAAAGGAAAGAATTGAAGCATTAAATGATTTTCGTATGCTTCAGGAAGTCTTACCTGTGTACAGAGATAAGGAATTGACGAATGCAATTTTAGGGAAAGAATTTAATCGGAATTTCTTAATACAACTAGGATATGAAGAAGGTAAAACTTTGCATGTTTCTTTACTAAAACTACGAAATTTAGAAACTTTCCGGGATATTTGGCCTGAAGATTTATGTTACTTTGCCCTTTTAAATATTGTGAATGAAGTACTTCAAAAACATAATGAAGGAATTGCATTTCAAAACTTACAAGGATCAAAGGAAATCTGCCTAATTTATTGGGGAGATGAAGTAATTGACAATATTCAGCATATCGCTAAAATTTTATCAACAGTAGTGCCGTTCCCGTTTCACTTTGCAATTAGTAGAAAGCTCCAAGTTGAATCAATTCCATTTGGATACGAAGAGGTAGTGAATGTTCTACAGCATATGAATATTTTAGAAAAGAGAGATTTACCGGTTTATTCTTATACAGATGTAAAAGAATATAATCCGATTAATCTAGTTGAAATCGTTAACTTATTTGAACAGATGGTAGAGAAGCAGGATATTTATATTTACGACGAAGTCATTCAACTTTTTAGTAAACGAATTACCCAGCAAAAGTATCTTCCGTTTGCTCAATTACTTTCATTGCATCAAGAGTTTTTAATATTCTTTAACCACTGGATTAATAAGCTTTCACTTCAAACGATCGAGGGAGTGAATATCGAATTATTTTGGAATGCGAAAGGACATTTTGAAGTAGGTGAATATGTAGCTACACAAAGGGAAAGAGTACAATCAATTATTCAAGAGAAAAACCAGACTAATCAAGAGCTTAATAGCATAGAAGCAATCGCAAATTATATCCAACAAAACTATGCTGAGGAGATTTCACTTCAAGAGTTTTCAGAGAAATTTTACTTAAGCCGTGAATATATATCTCGTAAATTTAAACAAATATATGGTGTAAACATCTCGGATTATATTGTTTCAATCCGAATCGAAAAAGCGAAAGAATTACTAAAATTTCCGAATTTAAAAATCTATGAAATAGCGGGCAAAATCGGTTATCAAGACGATAAATACTTTCGAAAAGTGTTTAAAAAAATCGTCGGCATGACTCCAAATGAATTCCGAAACTTGAATGAATAAAAATATTTAGTAAAATAGTTGCAGGAAATTTCTGGATGAATGAGAAATAAGTAATTAGTTATTCATTTTATGTTTCGGGGGATTAAAAGATGGAACAAGCTGTTGAAAGAGTTTTTACGAAAGAAATTTTAAAAAATGCCGCGTCACAATTTGGCATAACAGTAGAAGAAAAACCAGTTGGTGAATTCGAGAATTATCTATTTAAAGGGAAGTTAGCAGATGGTACGGATCGCATATTACGATTAACGCATTCATCTCATCGCTCAAAAGAAGAAATAGAAGCAGAGCTGAAATTTTTAAAATATGCTAGAGAAAACGGAGCAAATGCAGCAGGTTCTTTAACTTCACTAAACGGTAATCTGGTAGAAGTTCAAAATGCAAGCGATGGCACAAGCTTCTTCGCTTCAATGTTTGAGTGGGCAGACGGTCAATTAGTTGATCGAACAAACCCAGCTGTATGGAATGACGATCTAATGTATACATGGGGTAAAACAATCGGCAAGCTACACGCGTTAACAGTTGATTACCCTGTCACTAATCGAGAGCATTGGGATGAAGAAGCTTATTTAAATGAAATGGTAGCAGACGAAGAGCTTGGCGTATATACGAAAGAACTAATCGAAGAAATTCAAAGCTATGAAAGAAAAAAAGATTCATACGGGTTAATCCATAGTGATCTGCATCTTCATAATTTCTTCGTAAATGATAAAGGCGAAATAACAGCCTTTGATTTCGATGACCTACAATATAATTACTTTATTTCAGATATCACAATCGTTCTGTACTATACTGCTTGGGGTAGCAAAGCATCATTCGAAGAAAAATCTAATTTCGCAAAAAGGCAGTTAGAGATTTTTAGAAAAGGGTATGAAACAGAATATGTTTTAGATGAAGTATGGTATAGCCGTATTCCTTCTTTCTTAAAATGTCGTGATATTACGCTGTATCATGTATTGAATATGAAGTATGATGAGAAAACTCCGAGAGTTATTGAGCTTTGTGAAGAGTTGAAGGATCGGATTGTTAATAGGAAGACGATAGTTGAGATTTAATTAAAAGAAGCTACGATTCAAATATGAATTGTAGCTTCTTTTTTATATAAATTTGGGGGAGAAACGATTGTAGATGTGCTTAAATCAGTATGATTTACAACTGAAATAGTTGCTAAAGTTCTCAGTTGAATTTGAGGTTTTTGACTAGTTTCTTCTATTATATGTATTACAATATCCCACAAAGATTAACCTGCTTTTAACCCCACGTAAAGAATTTGTAAAGGTATAGTGAAAGTCCCCCTTTTTTGTTAATAACCTATTAAAATGACCGTATACACAGTAAAAATGGGAGAGATATGCGGTGGAGCAAATTGTCATCATCCAAGATCAAAATGAGATTGAAAATGTGCTTCAACAAAGTAATCAATTCGGTTTGGTGAAAATAAGCACATTTCCATACGAAGAGTTTAATGAAGAAATTCACCTTGGTTTCTTAAAAGGGTGCATAGTTCTAATGAAGAGCAATGTATTGGACGAGTTTATTCCAATAATAATGAGAATAAGACGAATAACAGAAATACCGATTATTTTATTAGTTGAAACTTATGATTCATACGAAGCTGCAATCTGTATTGAAGCTGGAGCGGATCATTATGTAAAATATCCGATCCATCCAAGAGACTTATCAGCAAGAATAAAAGCTGTTATGCGCAGAATTTGCAGTGAAAAAAAGGAAGAAATTCGAGAAACAGTTTTACATTTTGGAGATATTTCTCTCTATTTAAATAGAGAAGAGGTTTATAAAAACAAAATGAGGATCGAATTAAACGGTAGAGAATACGCAATTTTACTATTTTTAGTAAAAAAAGCTGACTTCATCGTAACAAGAGAGGAGCTAATGGACGTAATTTGCGTCTATAAAAACAGAAGATTGATCGATATTTATATTCATAGTTTACGAAATAAGATTGAAGAATTCCCTAATTATCCTAAATATATTAAAACGATTAAGGGAAAAGGGTATCGTTTTGAAACGTTTACATTAGTTTGAATGTCAAGAAATTCCAATTATAAAATTTGGAAAAAAATGTATATATTAAAATGTTAATATAGCAAAAACAAATATTCAGAATATATCTTTAAATTTATTTGTCTTAATTTGAGGAATGCAGTCGTTCGGTGACGAGATTTGAAATATAAAAAAGGAAGGAAATGCATAAATTGGAAAAAGCTAGGTGAAACCATGAAAAGGTGTTCACCTAGCTTTTTATAATTATAAGTGCTGTAATCCAAAGTTGTAAGATCTTACTCAGCGTGATGTAACATGTACGTATATGCCGCATCGTAAATATGCTCTAAATCAGCATCCGTCATGAATACCAAGTCCTCAGTTGAAAATCCTTTCGTTAATTCCAAGAATTGAACCATGTTTTTACGCTCTTCTCTACTCATCATTTACAACACTCCTTTAAGTTTATAATTTGTTTTCAATCTGTCTTAATACAGTATATTTAATTAATAACTATTATATAACAGTTTAGATAAAATGTGCTAGATATTTTTACTAAAAGATAAAAAAATATATTAGCTGTTTTAGTACTAACAAGCAAGTTTGTTATATTGGAATAATATATAATATTACAAATTCACTTAATGATTGTAATATATTTAGATGTCATTAAATGGACATAAGTCATTCCTTTTTAAGAGGAGAAAAACCCCCTGATTTTACTGGTTTGTTAACTTAAATTTAAGTAATAGTTAATTAACAATTACTTAACAATATGTTAAGTAATTCTTATACTTAGGTCGGTTGAATGTCTTATGATATTTTAATAGAATAGTAAAAGATGTTATTCAAGGAGGTAGGCATGGAAGAGACAATTAGTTTACAGGAATTATTCGGCGTTATTAAAAAACGTCTTATTATGATAATAAGTATTACAGTTTTAGCCACAGTCGTTGCAGGAGTCATTAGCTTTTTATTTTTAATCCCAATTTACCAATCTTCTACTCAACTTTTAGTTAACCAAAAAGAGACAAAAGACTCTTCGATTTATCAGAACAATCAGGTACAAACAAATGTTCAATTGATTAATACATACAATGTCATTATTAAGAGTCAGGCTATTTTAGACGAAGTTATTAAACAACTAAACTTAAATTATTCAGCTGCAGAATTGACTAATAAAATTACTGTTGCAAGTGAAACGAACTCACAAGTCTTCACTGTATCTGTACAAGATACTGATTCAGCGCAAGCGCAAGCAATTACGAATACGATTGCAAATGTGTTCCAAGATAAAATTAAAAAAATTATGAGCGTAAACAATGTAACTGTTTTAGCTAAAGCAGAGTTAGGTGACAATCCGAGCCCAATTAAACCAAATAAGAAATTAAATGTTGCGATTGGCTTTGTCGTTGGGTTAATGCTTTCTGTTGGTATTGCTTTCTTACTTGAGTTTTTAGATAACACAGTAAAAACTGAGAAACAACTTGAAGAGTTATTAGAATTACCAATTTTAGGTGTGATTTCAGAAGTATCAAAAGGAAATGTAACGCCTAAACTTAAAAAATTTAAATTGAGAAAGGGTGCGTAAAATGTCTAAACAGACTGCTAAAGAAACATTAAAAAGATTTCTTATTACATTAACAAACCCTAAATCTCCATTTGCGGAGCAATATCGTACAGTTCGTACTAATATACAATTTTCTTCAATTGATAAAAAAGTAAAATCAATCTTAGTTACATCTTCGGAACCGTCTGAAGGTAAAACAACGACGATTGCTAATCTCGCTGTAACGTATGCTCAGCAAGGGAAAAAAGTTCTTTTAGTTGACGCGGATTTACGTAAACCACAGTTGCACACTGATTTTAGATTAGAGAATTTTAAAGGCTTAACAACTGCTATTGCACAAGATAAGCAATTAAAAGACTTTGTACAAAAATCTCAAATTGAAAATCTATCAATTTTAACTTCGGGTCCTATTCCTCCTAATCCATCTGAACTTTTATCTTCAGAGAAAATGAAGAATTTGATTACACTGATGTACGAACAATATGACATGGTTCTTTTTGATGCGCCACCGTTGTTAGCAGTGACAGATGCTCAGATTATTTCACAAATTTGTGAAGGAACGATATTAGTTGTACGTAGAGGATATACGTCAAAAGAAAAAATCAAGAAAGCAAAAGAGTTGTTAACTTTAGTAAATGCGAATATTCTAGGTGTCGTATTGAATCGAGCGGAACAAGAAAAAGATGGTTATTACTATTACTACGGTAACGAAAATTGATTGATCTACACTGTCATATTCTACCGGATCTAGATGATGGTCCTAAAACAATGGATGAAAGCATCGAGATGGCCCGTGCTGCTGTAGCAAACGGTATACATACGATTATTGCTTCACCTCATCATCAAAATGGTCGCTACAATACAGACAGAGAAACGATATTTAAAAAAATAGAAGAGTTAAATGATGTATTAAAGCAAAATGAAATATCTTTAGCTATTCTACCTGGACAGGAAATAAGGCTATACGGAGAATTGATTCAAGATTTTGAGTTAAATGAAATTGTTTCAATTAATGATGGAAGACGCTATGTATTATGCGAGCTTCCATCATCCCATATACCGCGTTTCGCCAATAGGTTATTTTATGAGATGCAATCAAATCGTATAACACCTATTCTTGTTCACCCTGAACGAAATAAAGTTCTTATAGATGAACCGGACATACTTTATGACTTTGTCCAAAAAGGCATATTAACTCAAATTACGGCTTCATCATTAACAGGTAAATTCGGTAAAAAAATTCAGAAGTTTTCGTTTAAGTGTATTGAGAGTAACTTGGCTCATACGGTTGCATCTGATGCACATAATACTGGAAGTCGGAATTTTCAATTATCAGAAGCTTATGAAATCATTCGTGAGAAATTTGGGATTGAAACCGAGTTCTTACTGAAAGAGAATGTCGGGTCAATTGTGAATAGTGACATTCTTTATCCAGAACAACCTCTCAAATTAAAACAAAATATTTTTAGTCGTTTACTAAGGGTTTAATAAACGAATGGTGATATCTCCTTACCGTTATCAATGGAGGTACTCGGCTTTATTGTGGTAGATGATTAAATGGATTATATTTCCATAAAACTTAATGCGAATAGACCTCATGAAAGAACACAAACTTAACTGGCTAAACGCATTCGAGAAAGGGAATTAAAAATTTTAATATCATCTGCTTAGACGCCAGTCGTCAAAGGTATAGTGTGAGGAGGGGTTAGATGCCCTAAATTATATTTGTTATGAAAGAAAATAGAGTTTCTTTTTGTGTATTTATTCACATGAATATAGAAGTAGAAACTTTATAATATTGGGGAAAGAAACGATGGAGGGAATTAGAAAATGAAGAAAGTAAGAAAAGCAATCATACCGGCTGCGGGATTAGGAACACGTTTTTTACCTGCAACAAAGGCAATGCCGAAAGAAATGCTACCAATCGTAGACAAGCCAACAATTCAATACATTGTTGAAGAAGCGATTGCATCGGGAATTGAAGACATCATTATCGTAACAGGTAAAGGGAAACGTGCAATTGAAGATCATTTTGATTTTTCATTTGAGCTTGAACACAATTTATTAGAAAAAGAAAAATATGCACTATTAGAGCAAGTAAAAGCTCCGTCTAATATTGACATTCATTACATACGACAAAAGGAACCAAAAGGATTAGGTCATGCAGTTTGGTGTGCTCGCAATTTTATCGGAAATGAGCCATTTGCAGTATTACTTGGTGATGACATAGTTGAAGCAGAAACACCAGGCTTAAAGCAGTTAATTGATCAATACGAAAATACATATTCTTCAGTAATTGGTGTACAAACTGTACCGGAAGAAGAAACAAACCGATATGGTATTGTTGAACCGATTATGCAAGAAGGTAGAAGATACGAAGTAAAGAACTTCGTTGAAAAACCAGCACTTGGTACAGCTCCATCTAATTTAGCAATCATGGGGCGTTATGTTTTTACACCTGAAATTTTTAAGTTTTTAGAAGAACAAAATATTGGTGCAGGTGGAGAAATTCAATTAACGGATGCCATTCAAAAATTAAATTCAATTCAACGTGTGTTTGCTTATGACTTTGAAGGAAAACGTCATGATGTTGGGGAAAAATTAGGATTTATTAAAACGACAATTGAGTTTGCGTTAAAACATGAAGATTTAAGAGATGATTTATTGAAGTATTTACATGACATGTTAACAGTAAATATTAAATAAGGATGGATGAGCAGATTGAAAGCAATGAGATTTGAACAATCAGAATATGCTTCACAACCACTCTTATCGAAGGAAACTGTTGAAAAAAATTGGATATATTTATTTACTAAGCGCTTAATGGATATATTAGGCGCTTTTTTGGGTCTATTAGTATTATTACCAGTCTTTATTGTAGTAGCAATTTTTATTAAATTAGAAGATCCAAAAGGTCCAATTTTCTTTTATCAAACTAGAGTCGGTAGAGATGGAAAAGAATTTAAAATGTACAAATTCCGTTCAATGGTAACTGATGCAGAAGAACGACTAAAAGAGCTTATACAATATAATGAAGTTTCAGGTGCGATGTTTAAAATGAAGGATGATCCGAGGATTACGAGGATTGGTAAGTTTATTCGAAAAACATCGATTGATGAACTACCGCAGTTCTTTAATGTTTTATTAGGTGACATGTCTCTTGTTGGACCAAGACCACCTCTTCCAAGAGAAGTAATGGAATACACAGTTTATGATAAACAGAGATTACTAGTTACGCCTGGATGTACAGGCCTTTGGCAGGTTAGTGCTAGGAATAGCGTTGGTTTTGATGAAATGGTCCAAATGGATATAGTGTATATAAGTAACCGTTCGATTATTTTTGATATTCAGATTATTTTAAAAACTGTTGGAGTTTTATTAGGTTCTAAGAACGCATTTTAATAGATTGTTATTTAGAGCGATAATTTTTTTTATTTAAAGTTTTTAGTAGATCCAATAATAGTTTTTATTACATTAACTAGTTTCTCCTACAAATTAATGAAAGAGTGAGTTTATTGAAGTTATGTTTCGCAGCATCATCTGGTGGACATCTAGAACAACTTTTGATGCTTTATCCAATGATGAAAAAACACGATAGTTTTATTCTGACAGAAAAAACAAACTATGGATTTAATTCAAAAGATATTAAGTGTTATGATGTTATCCAGATAAATAGAAGAGAATTCACATTTGTTTATAAGTTTTTAGTTTTATTTATTCAAACTTTAATTATTTTCATTAAAGAAAAACCAGATGTTGTTATCTCCACTGGTGCATTATCTACGATACCAGTGTGTTTATTAGCAAAGTTTACTAAGAGAAAACTCATATTTATTGAATCTTTTTCTAAGATAAATTCACCTACTATTACAGGGAAATTGATGTACAGATATGCTGATTTATTTTTAGTTCAATGGGAAGAAATGAAAAAGGTTTATCCAAATGCAACTTTTGGAGGGGGATTATATTGATATTTGTTACAGTGGGTTCCCAAAAATTTCAATTTAACAGGTTGCTACAAGAAATTGATCGATTAATTGAGGAAAAGAAAATAGATTTTAATGAAGTATTTGCTCAAACCGGCTATTCGACGTATGAACCTCGCTTTTATTCATATAAGAAGTTCTTAGATAAAGAGGAGTTTTTAGATGTTATTGAAAAGAGCGAAATAATTGTCACTCATGGTGGAACAGGCTCTATAGTTAATGGAGTGAAAAAAGAAAAGAAAGTTATTGGTGTTCCTCGAACAGTGCAATACGATGAACATGTAGATAACCATCAGTTTGAAATAATTGAACAGTTTACAAATTCTAATATGATATATGGGATTTCTGATTTAAGCGAATTAGAAATTGCGATTAATAAAGTAAAGGATATGCAATTTAGAAAATATGAGTCCAATACTAATAATATTATTAATATATTAGAAGGATATTTATCGAGCATTAATTAATTTATATAAAAATTATATAAAATTACTATAAATTCAATAGCTTTTTCAGTGAAGATTATTTTTATAAAAAGATAATATTTGTAGATTTAATATTATTTCTTTTTGTAACAACGAAAATTATATTATAAGTATTTTTCGGTAACTTTAAGTAGATAAAAATTCCAAACCAGCTTTGAGTTAAAAAATATATAAAAAAATAATTTAAATGAAATTATAAACAAGGGAGTGATTATAATTTTAATACTCTCAAATAAATACAAAATTGAGTTATTAATTAAAATTTTTTATTGTTTGCTTATTTTAATGCCCTTAATTGATTTTGTAAATGGTTTATTAATTAATATTGGAGGTCCTCAGATAATTGGTATGTTTTATCGGGGGTTCTTTATTATTTTTATATTAGTAAGCCTTTCTATTTTTTATAAATACAATGACCAAGGGCTTTTAAAAATTTATATTGCTAGTTTCCTATTATTTTTTGTTTTATTTATTCAAACTTTTTTTCTACACGGTAATCCTTATTTTTTTACAAGTGATATATCGGTTGTACTTAAGCTGTTGTTATCAATGTATATTATTGAATTCAGTAAAAAGTTTATCAAAGGAAAATCTAAAAAAAATTACTTTAATAAAATACTATTTATATATTCTATTATATTTCCAGTTTTATTATTAATACCGTATTTTTTGGGTGTTGGAACAAGCACATATAATAATGGTGGTGGATATAAAGGTTTTTTTTCTGCTACCAATGATATAACAATTGTATTTTTATTGCTCAATATTTTTATGGGATATACTTTTTTTCAATCAATTACTAATAGAAAAAAATATATATTAAATGGAATTGTCTATTTCTCTAATTTTTCCTCTTTGATATTAATAGGTACAAAAACTGGTATTTTATTTGGAATAATATGCTTCCTTTTCCTATATATAAAAACAGTATTTTTTAATAAGAAAGCTTCGGTTGTTAACAGGATAAAGGTTTTAGTTATTACAATTTTGATTTTATTTTTATCAATATATATATTTAAGAATATTTTTATTGAGCCATTGTTAAACACTTATGAAAGATTTTTATATTTTTATAATTTATATTCAGGCAATCTAATTCAATTTATATCAAGTTCTAGGAGTATCTTCTTAGGAGAGGCGTATATGAGATTAGACGAAGAACCTATGAAAATAATTAGATTTATTTTCGGCAGTGGCTTTAAGTATAGGATACAGAACTGGGGAAATGGAGATTTAGTGGAAATGGACATGTTTGATACATTCTTTTCACTCGGAATTATTGGAATCGGTATTGTACTTATTAGCTATTTCCAATATTTTTTATTGTCCATTAAGAGAACTTTCGGTATTTATTCAGTAAGTTTTTGGGTATTAATTTTATATTCATTTTTTGCTGGACATGTTTTATATTCTGCATTATCTTCAACCTTATTAGGAATTGTATGTGCTCAATTAGTATGTAAGAAAGATCAAGAACGAGGTTAGAAATATGTTAAATGAAAAAATGATTTCCGTTGTTTTACCGGTTTATAATGTCGAAAAATATTTAGAAGACTGTTTAATTTCATTATTGAATCAATCGTATCAAGATTTTGAAATTATAGCAATTAACGATGGGAGCACTGATGATAGTCTTTCGGTTTTATCTGAATATAAAAATAAATTCAAACACTTTAAAGTAATTACCCAAGTGAATAAAGGGCTTTCTGAAGCTAGGAATACAGGTTTAAAGCATGTTAAAGGTAAATATTTATATTTTTTGGATTCTGATGATTACCTTTTATCTAATACTTTTGAAAATCTAGTTAAACTGGCCGAAGAAAATAATTTAGATTTAGTTAAATTTGATGCTAATCCATTTTGTGAAATCGAAGGAAATTTCAAAATGAGTAACTATGATACTTCAAAGTTATTAAAAGAAAATGTTATTTATTCAAAGGATGAGTATCTAAGGCTAGTTAGAAAAAGATTTATGCCGCCGGTATGGTTATATTTTATTAAATCTTCAATTATTTTGGAAAAAAGTTTGACTTTTAAAAAAGATTTACTTCATGAAGATGAATTATTTACGGTTCAATTATTAAAAGAGTGTAATAGAATAATGTATGATTCAAGTAAATATTTTCAAAGAAGATATAGAGCTAACTCTATTATGACTAAAAGCCTTGGAAGAAACGTTAAATCTTTTGAATCTATAATTAAGATAATAAACATATTTAATGATTTACAAAAAGTAGAAAAAGATAAAGGCGAATTTTGGAGATTTTTGCAAAAAAGAAAAAACATACTATATACCTCATTATTTTTTTATGAATTTAATTTGAAAAGTGAGCGATTAAAATTGTTAACAAAAAATTTAAATTCGTGTGTGGATTTGAAAACTTTCATAAGAGAGGTTATGAAACGAGTAACTGTTTAGAAGGGAAATTATTTATTATGTCTACTACAAGCAAGAAAAAAAATAGTTTAAGTTTTTCTGAATATATTAAATTTAATACTAAATTCTATTTAAAAAATTTTATATTAAATTCATCAAAAGATGGAAAAACTCAGTATGGAAAATATAAAGGTAAAAAGAAATTCTTTGTTATGCAAACACCGACTCATGGTAATTTAGGAGATCAAGCTATAGCTTATGCCCAAAAGAAATTCATTGAAGATAATTTTAAAGGTTATGAATATATAGAAGTTCCATTTGAAGATGTAATCAAAGATACTAAGGAAATTAAAAAAGTACTTGAAGGTGATGATGTCATTGGAATTCATGGTGGAGGAAATATGGGGGATTTATATCTCTCAGAAGAATACTTAAGAAGATATATTATTAAAACATTTAAAGGTACAAAAATAGTTTCATTTCCTCAAACTATTAGTTTTAGTGAATCATCAATTGGTAAGAGAGAGCTAAAAAAGTCTATAAGCATATATAATAAAAATCCAATGTTGCTCATTGTAGCGAGGGAAACACAATCTTATAATGCAATGAAGAAATATTTTGGAGAAGATAAGGTAGTATTGACACCTGATATAGTATTATCTTTAAATGAATCCTCAGATATGAAACGAGAAGGTATCTTAACATGTTTTAGAAATGATAAGGAAAAAGTAATTAATCACTCACATAAGGAAATGCTATTGGAAAGTTTAAAAAAACATTTTGGAAAAGTAACTGTGAGTGATACATCTGTTCCGAAAAAAATCTATCCTAACCAGAGGAAGGAAGAACTTAGTCAAATTTGGGATAGATTTAGATCTTCTGAACTTGTTATTACTGATAGATTACACGGTATGATTTTTGCCGTGATAACCAATACACCATGCATAGTATTTAAAAATTCTAACCATAAGATTGAATGTACCTTTTTAGATTGGTTACAAAATAAAGACAACGTCCAATTTCTAAAAGTAAACGAAATTGAAGATAAAAATGAAATTATCAAAAGGGCGGAGTTACTAATTCATAAAAATAATAGTCAATCTATTAATGAAAATCCGTTTAAAGACAAATATAAATTAATAAATGGTTACATTCAGAAGAAAGTAACTGGTGTAAAGAATGAGCGTGTATAGTAGGCTACTAAAAAATTCCGCAGTTTTTGCTATTGGGAATTTAGGAACTAAATTAATAGCATTTATTTTAGTACCAATATATACTTACTCATTGTCAAAGGAACAATATGGATCAATTGATTTAATTACAACTACTATAAGTTTACTTTTACCCCTAATATCACTCAGTATTTACGATGCTATGTTAAGGTTTTCAATGGATAAAAACTACAGTAAATCTGAAGTTTTTTCTAATGGTATAATAGTAATGTTTTTTTGTTTTATTTTTTTTATCCTCTTTTACCCTTTGCTCAATAATTTAGAACCATTTAAACATTTTATTATATATTTTTATATTCTGCTATTTTGTCAATTACTAAATACAATATTGCTACAGTTTATTAGGGGTATTGGGAAAGTAAAACTTTTTGCATTTACAGGAATTATTAGTGCCTTGATATTATTAATCACAGCGTCAGTACTACTATTGATTTTTAATATAGGCATAGATGGCTATTTTATCTCATTAATTGCATCAAATTTAGTAAGTTGTTTTATCCTTTTTATTTTTGGAGACGTTAAAAATTTTATTAATTTTACAAACTTAAAACCAGAAATAACAAGAGAGATGTTGTTGTACAGTGTACCACTAATACCTAATGCAATGATGTGGTGGGTTATGAATGCTTCTGACCGTTATATGATAACTTATTTTGTAGGTATAAGCGCAAATGGTTTATACGCAGTCGCCAATAAAATTCCCAGTTTGCTAAATGTAATAAATTCGATTTTTTTCCAAGCTTGGCAAATGTCAGCTATAGAAGAGGCAGATTCGAATAATAAGTCTATATTTTATAGTAAAGTATTCAATATAATTTCATCTTTAATGTTCATATCTACATCGATTTTAATAGTTTTATTAAAATTTATAATGAAGATTTTTGTAGCAGAACAATTTTATGAGTCATGGAAATATTCTCCCTTTTTATTTCTTGGAGTAGTTTTTTCATGTTTTTCTGCTTTTTTAGGAACAAATTATATTGCAGCCAAGGATACAAAGGGAGTTTTTAAAACATCAATTGTTGGTGCTTTTATTAATCTTATTTTAAACGTATTGTTAATTCCACTAATTGGAATAAACGGTGCTTCTATTGCTACAATGATAAGTTTCGCTGTAATCTGGTATTTAAGAATAATTGATACGAAAAAGTTTGTTCATATTAAAGTAAACTTTATGAAATTTTCTTTTACTCTCATACTTATTTTTTTTCAAATTGGTATACTCCAACTTAATATAAACTATGAATTTATGGTCCAAATTCTACTATTGTTCTTTATTTTATTAATAAATAAGGAAACAATGGTAGAAATCACAGAGACTATAAAAAAAAGGTTTTTGAAGTCAAAAATATTGTAAGATAAATAACAATACTTTCTTACCTGAAAATTAATATTGGTATATTAAAGTATAAACTGAATACTAAGTCGTTACGGCATGCTTCTAATACTATAATTAGAAACATGCCGTATTCTTTTTGGATCGGCATATTTTTGAAATATATATTTATCATTTCTTTGATTTACAAGCTTTAATTAGTGCTTTTTATTTAAGAGGATTCTATTAGTAGTTTTGTTTCTTAAACATTTGGACTGAAAATAATGTTGATCATAATGGACCGATTCTAGGTAATTCTTTTCTTTGACAGATAAAATAGCGATACAACTAATTCTAGTCATAAAAAGGGGTTTTCTACTAATTACTTTACCGCTAGGTCCTTTGATTCAAACCGAATTGCCATAGAAGGGTAATTTGAATTTAACATAGGAATTTAAGTATATGGATAAAAAAACATAGGTAAGGTGAGGTCAAATGAAAGTACTATTAATATCAAATATGTATCCTAATGAGGAATTTCCCTCGTATGGAATATTTGTTAAGAAGAGTTCGGATGTATTAGAGGAATATAATATTGATGTAAGCAAAATTGTATTAACTAAAAGTAAAGGCTCTCTAAACAAAATCATTAAATATATACTATTTTATTTGCGTATTATATTTTCTCTTTTAATAAAGAGTTATGACATTATATATGTACATTATGCTTCACACACTGCTTTTCCGATTTTATTTTGTAAATTCTTTAAAAAGAACATACGAGTATATACAAACGTTCATGGTAGTGACGTTGTTCCGCAAACAAGATTTCAATCTTATTTACAGCCACTAGTAAAGCAGATATTAAAAAAATCGGATAAAGTAATAGTTCCTTCCTCTTTTTTTAAGGAGCTAGTTAATAAGAAGTATGATCTTCAAAATGAGATTGTCATATATCCATCAGGCGGAATTGATTCTTCTATATTTTTCCCATCAGAAAGTAATTTCAATAAGTTTAATTTAAATCCTCATTTTCAATATATTGGTTATGTAGGACGAATTGAATATGGAAAAGGTTGGGATGATTTAATAGAGGCATATTCATTAATAGTAAAAAATAAAGAATTTATTAATGTTAAATTGTTAATAGTAGGTAGTGGAAAAGAGTACTTACAACTAAAAAGTAAAATAAAAGATAAAAATTTAACTGAATATGTATATCATTTTGATAGCCTTTCCCACTCAGAACTATGCAAGATGTATAATTTGATGTCGGTTTTCATATTTCCCACAAAATTGCAAGAAAGCCTTGGTTTAGTTGGATTAGAAGCAATGAGCTGTGGTATTCCTGTTATTGGTAGTGATATTGGTGGTATAAGTACTTATTTGAAAGACATGGAAAATGGTATCCTCACTAAACCTGGTGACATTAATAGTTTAAGAAGTAGTATTATTAGATATTTTAGGCTTAGTCACAATAAAAAAGTATTTATGAAAGAAAAGGCAATTGAAACAGCGGCAAATTTTGAAAAGCAAAATGTAAGAATGATTCTAATTAAAGCATTTATTTAATTCCGATGTCTTTCTATTTATGGTACTTTAAATCGGATTATTTTGTTGGAAGATTAATAGGTTTATGAACTTGTTATTGAGAAGGTAGAACTGGTGTCGAGCTATAATTTTAATTTGGAACCTTCTTTCGAAACTAACTAGCTTTATTGTTGCTTTTTAATAACGTTATAAAAATGAAAATAAAAGTTATGGAGATGTATGAATCAATGAAAATTACTGTTGCAGGAACAGGTTATGTTGGATTATCAAATGCAATTCTATTAGCCCAACATAATGAGGTAATAGCACTTGATATTATTCAAGAAAAAGTAGATATGATTAATAATAGAATATCTCCTATTATTGATAATGAAATTGAAGTATTTTTGACAACTAAAGAACTTAAATTAACTGCAACTACAGATAGTTATTTAGCTTTCAAAGATGCAGAATATGTAGTTATTGCTACACCAACGAACTACGACCCCGATAAGAACTATTTCAATACTAGATCTGTTGAAGCCGTTATTGCTAATGTACTATCTATTAATCCAGATGCTATAATGGTGATAAAATCAACAGTTCCAGTAGGGTATACAGAGTTAGTAAAAGAGAAGTTTGATACAGAGAATATTATTTTCTCCCCCGAGTTTTTAAGAGAAGGAAATGCACTTTTTGATAATTTAAATCCTTCAAGAATTGTCGTTGGAGAACAATCCGAAAGAGCAGTAGTATTTTCTAATTTATTAGTTGAAGGTGCAATAAAAGAAAATATAGATGTTTTATTTACTAACTCAACAGAAGCTGAAGCTATTAAACTATTTGCCAACACTTATCTTGCAATGAGAGTCGCATTTTTTAATGAGCTAGATTCGTATGCAGAGATAAGAGGATTAGATACGAAACAAATTATAGATGGCGTTGGCCTTGACCCGCGAATAGGGAACCACTATAATAATCCTTCCTTTGGATATGGTGGCTACTGCTTACCTAAAGATACAAAACAATTATTAGCCAATTATTCGGATATCCCAAATAATATTATGACAGCTATAGTTGATGCAAATAGAACTAGAAAAGACCATATAGCAGATATGATAATTAATAAAACTCCTAAGGTTGTAGGTATTTATAGACTTACCATGAAAACAGAATCAGATAACTTTAGACAATCCGCGATTCAAGGCGTTATGAAACGCATTAAGGCCAAGGGCATTGAAGTGATTGTATATGAGCCAGCATTAAATGAAGAGAAATTCTTTAATTCTAAAGTAACTAATGATTTAGACGAGTTTATAAAAGTTTCCGATGTAATCGTGGCTAATAGATTATCAGATGATTTAAGAAATGTTGAGCTTAAGGTATATACGAGAGATTTATTCAGCAGAGATTGATCATTACCTTACTAGAACAAATTAAATCAAATCAAAACCATTAGAACTAGCTTATACAAATACTGGAATTTGGTAAAATTCACATGCGAGAAGAACTAGATGCAGGAACAAACCGTCTAAACTTATCCACAGTAAGAAAAGCACCAGAAGGACTAGTTCGGTTCATTGAAAAACAAAGTATATTTGAAAGATTATACCTAACATCGGTTTTAACATTTGCCGTTCTTTATTAGGTGTATTCAGTGGTATTGTACTAAGGGTAAAAGCAATCGGAATAAAAGGATTCAAAGTATACGTTCCTGATGGAGTACAACTACCTCTTGCAGAATTAGATGTATTAACTAGTTTCGTAGTTCAGCTTGAAGTAGAATTAATCTAATAGATAATTCATGGAAAGCATCAAGACCATCGGGTAACAAGCCGAAGATTAAATTCTATTTTGGCGTTAAAGGAAATTCTTTAGAAAATAGCAGTGAAAAATTAGAATCAATTAAGAGGGATTTATTAAGTCGCTTTGATCAGTAAGTGAATAAATTTAAATTTATTAAAAGCACGACCTTTTTTTAGAGGTCGTGTAATTTTTTTGTTTAAATTTAGTAAAAAAGACAACTCTGATTTACTCCCAATTTAACTACATATTAAAAGGAGAATAACCTTGTCCAGATCAAAAAAACACTCAAAGAAAAAAATGTCCACTGCAAAAAAAGTACTATTAATCATAGTTAGTGTAATACTTGTAATTGGCTTAGGAATAGGCGGATACGCATATTCAATCTACCACAATGTAAATAAAACATCAGATGCAATCTATCAAGGAATAAAGAAAACGGACAAACGAAAAGAAGATTTAAGTGTTGAAAAGAAAGAGCCTTTCTCAATTTTACTACTAGGTGTTGACCATCGTCCTGGTGATAAAGGTCGTTCGGATTCGATGATTGTGTTAACAGTTAATCCAAAAACAAGTACAACTAAAATGGTAAGTATTCCACGTGATACGAGAACTGATATTGTTGGAAAAGATAAAGTAGATAAGATTAACCATGCTTATGCGTTTGGTGGAATCCAAATGTCTGTTAACACGGTTGAAAATTTCTTGAACATTCCGATTGACTATTATCTTGAGGTAAATATGGAAGGGTTTAAGGATATTGTTGAAGCAGTTGATGGGGTAGACGTTAATAATGATTTAGACTTTACTTATGAAGGCGTGCACTTTACGAAGGGGCAACTTCATTTAAATGGTGTAGATGCGTTAAAGTTCTCTCGTATGCGTAAGTTAGACAAACGAGGAGATTTTGGGCGTCAGCTTCGTCAAAGACAAGTGATTGAAGCGGTTGTTAAAAAAGGAGCAACCATCTCTTCTCTAACAAACTATCAATCTGTATTACAAGCGATTCAAAAAAATGTAGTGACGAATATTAGTTTGAAGGATATGGTTTCAATCCAAAAAGATTATCGTACGGCTGCGAAAAATGTTACTGAAACCCAAATTACAGGTGAGAGTAAGAAGATTGACGGAATCTGGTATGTAATTGTATCGAAAGAAGAACAAGATAAAGTATCAACTGAATTGCGTCAACATTTGGAATTACCTTAAGAAGTGAATAAATAACGAAACCTTCAAATAAACATCGTTAAAAATTATATTTTTAGCGGTGTTTATTTTTTTATGTCTTTTTATATTTATGACTCTACTAATTTCTTCTAAAATTCACCCCAAAATACTCATTCCTCCCAAATTAGAGTTTTACCTACACACACCCTTATTCATCAACATAATAATATATATATTCCTAAAATTATGAGTAAAAATGTTTAGGAGGTCTTGACGATTAAAGGCATTATACTTGCAGGTGGTAGTGGTACGCGACTTTATCCATTGACGATGGTGACTAGTAAGCAGCTATTGCCTGTGTATGATAAACCAATGATTTATTATCCGTTATCTACTTTGATGCTGGCGGGGATTAGAGAGATTTTAATTATTTCGACTCCAGAGGATTTGCCTCGATTTGAGGCGTTGTTAGGTGATGGGTCTCAGTTTGGCATTTCTTTGCAATATAAGGTACAGCCTAGTCCGGATGGGTTGGCTCAAGCTTTTATTATTGGTGAAGAGTTTATTGGAAATGATTCTGTTGCGATGATACTAGGTGACAATATTTATTATGGTAGTGGGTTGCGTAGTATTTTGAAAAAAGCAGCGTTGAAAGAAAACGGAGCGACAGTGTTCGGTTATCATGTTCAGGATCCTGAGCGATTTGGGGTTGTGGAGTTTGATGCGTCCGGGAAAGTTTTAAGTATTGAAGAAAAGCCTGTTGCTCCGAAGTCGAATTATGCAGTGACTGGGTTGTATTTTTATGATAATCGTGTCGTTGAAATGGCTAAAAACGTAAAACCATCTCATCGTGGTGAGTTAGAGATTACTTCTGTCAATGAAGCTTATTTAAGCTTGGGCGAATTAGATGTAGAGCTTTTAGGGCGCGGTTATACATGGTTAGATACTGGTACGCATGAGAGCTTGGTTTCGGCAACGAATTTTGTAAAGACAATTGAGGAGCATCAAGGGATTAAAATTTCTGCTCCGGAAGAAGTTGCTTATATTAATGGATGGATTAATAAGGAGCAATTATTACGTTTAAGTGAGCATCTGAATAAAACGAGTTATGGACAATATTTACGAAAAGTTGCAAGTGGCGAGATTAAATATTAAGGAGTCATTATCTTTGAAGATTACAGAAACTTTTTTAAAGGGTATTGTAGTTATTGAACCGACTGTTTTTGGTGATCACCGTGGTTGGTTTATGGAAACATATAATGATTCAAAAATGAAGGATTTTGGCATGGATTTACATTTTGTTCAAGATAATCAATCGTTTTCAGCGATGAAGGGAACTTTACGTGGCTTGCATTATCAATTATCTCCAAAAGCACAAACGAAATTAGTGCGGTGTACAAGGGGCTCGATTTTTGATGTAGTTGTAGATATTCGAAAAGGGAGTCCGACATACGGGGAATGGTTTGGGATTGAATTAAGTGCTGAAAATAAAAAGCAATTATTAGTACCAAAAGGGTTTGCTCATGGTTTTATGACATTAACGGATGATGTGGAAGTTCAATATAAAGTAGATGAGTTATATGCACCTGAGTGTGATCGAGGGATCAACTGGAATGACCCTGACATAAAGGTCGAATGGCCAATCAATCTTTCTCCATTATTATCAGCAAAAGACAAAACTGCTCCATTATTAAAGGATGCTGAAATTAATTTTGTTTATAAGGAGCAATAAAATGAAGATTTTAGTAACTGGTTACGGCGGGCAACTCGGGTACGATGTCGTTAAGGAATGCGAACGACATGGTTTAAATGTTAAAGGCTGCGGTCGAAAAGAGCTTGATATTACGAAGAAAGAATCAGTATTCGCTTTAGTAGATTCATATAAACCTGATGTAATTATTCATTGTGCTGCTTACACAGCGGTCGATAAAGCTGAAGATGATAAAGTGAATTGCTGGAATGTAAATGTTGAAGGCACGAGATATTTAGCTGAAGCTGCAAAAAAGCAAAATGCAAAATTTGTTTATATTAGTACAGACTATGTATTTCATGGAAAAGGTGAAAATCCTTTTACCGAAGAGGACCAACCTGAACCGATTGGTTATTATGGTTTAACAAAGTATGAAGGAGAAAAAATTGTTCAGTCTTTAATCGAAAAGTATTTTATCCTTCGCATTTCGTGGGTATTCGGGATTAATGGGAATAATTTTATAAAGACGATGTTAAAACTATCAGAGTCTAGAAATGAATTAAATGTAGTAGGTGATCAAATCGGTTCACCGACATATACTGTTGATTTGGCTAAATTAATAGTAGAACTTATCAAAACTAACAAATACGGAATTTATCATACTACAAATGATGGCTATACTAGTTGGGCAGAATTTGCGGAAGAAATTTTCAAACAAGCCGACCGTAAAATGTTAGTCAATTCAATTGCAACCGAAGAATACCCTACTCGGGCTTCTCGACCAAAGAATTCAAGATTATCGAAACAAAAGCTAGTTGAAAATGGATTCACTCCTTTACCTTCATGGCAAGATGCACTAGCAAGATTTTTAGTTCAATTGAAATCTAGTTCAATTAGAGACGGGGTACAGTAATAAATGAAAGTAGCGATTACAGGTGGTGCCGGGTTTATCGGTGGCAACTTTGTTCAATATATGTTGAGTAACTATCCTTCCTATTCGATTTATAATTTAGATGTTTTAACATATGCAGGTGATTTAACGAAGCATAAAAACATCGAAAAAAATGAGAACTATCATTTTGTAAAAGTCGATATTACGAATCGTGAAGAGATTGTAAAATTATTTAATAAAGAAAAGTTCGATTATGTCGTCCATTTTGCAGCGGAAAGCCATGTGGATCGCTCAATTGCCGAGCCAGAAATATTCGTCAAAACAAATGTGTTAGGAACCCAAGTTTTATTAGATGCTTCTAAAGCAATTAGTATCAAAAAATTCGTTCACGTATCAACTGATGAAGTATATGGTGAATTGGATTTCGATCCTACAACATTTTTTACTGAAGAGACTCCGTTACAACCAAATAGTCCGTACTCCGCAAGCAAAGCATCATCTGACTTTCTAGTTCGTGCCTATCATGAAACATTCGGATTCCCTATGAATATCACACGCTGCTCAAATAACTACGGTCCATATCACTTCCCGGAAAAGCTAATCCCATTAACCATTTCACGTGTTGTAAATAACCAAAAGGTTCCTGTTTACGGGACTGGAGAAAACATTCGAGACTGGCTACATGTGCTAGACCATTGTGCAGCAATCGATTTAGTTTTGCATAAAGGACAAAATGGAGAAGTTTACAATATAGGTGGGCATAACGAACGTACGAATTTAGAAGTCGTTAAAACAATAATTTCAACTCTTGGAAAATCAGAAGACTTAATTGAATTTGTTCAAGACCGCTTAGGTCACGACAAGAGATACGCAATAGACCCTAGTAAATTAGAAAAACTTGGATGGAAACCTACTTATAATTTCGATACTGGAATTGCTCAAACTGTTCAGTGGTATTTGGATAATAAGGAATGGTGGGAAGCGGTTGTTTCTGGTGAGTATAGGAAGTATTTTGATGAGCAGTATTCCCTAGAATAAGGATCTTGTTGTTTTTAAGGCGTTTTTACTTTAAAAAGTAAAGCGTCTTTTTTATATTTTGTTACTTACGAAGCAATTTCGTTAATCGACAAATAGCCATTGGAATAAATTCTTATTCTGGTTATTTTATTTTTTAAATATGAGAAATATTTCACTTGATATTATATTAATCTAACTTTAATTGAAATTTAATTTTAAAAAGTACTGATTTTTTGTGACATTTTTTATGTTATAATACATTTTGTAGCATAAAATGACATTTATTTTACAAATTTTATTAAAAACATTACAAAAACTTAATATTATATTTTACTTTAGAATAATTTTCTGAATAATTTGTTTGTTGAAAAATAAATTAATGTAATTTTTTTCAGAAAGTTAAAATGGTGGGAGAAATTAAGTTTTAATAAAGGGGGAAAACGGGTGAATCAACCATTAATTTCTGTTATTTTACCTATTTATAATGTCGAAAGTTATATCAATGAATGTTTACATTCATTATTAAATCAAACGATTGGGTATGAAAAGTTAGAAGTGATTATGGTGAATGATTGCTCGTCCGATCGTACCCCAATTTTGATTGATGAGTATGCAAGTAAGTATCCAAACTTTAAAGCAATTCATTTCACGGAGAATTCTGGTGCTCCTGGTAAACCGAGGAATGTTGGAATTGAAAATGCAACAGGTATGTATACGATCTTTTTAGATCCAGATGATGTTTTACCTTTAGATGCATACGAAAAATTAATTAATGTAATTGAAAACAGTGAGTCTGATTTTGTAATGGGTAAGATGATCAGCTTTGATGATCAAACGAAGCGTAGACACGAACATGTTACATTTAAACAATATCAATTACAAAAGAAATATATTGATGTGAATATAGAGGATGCTCCTTTTTTCTATCAAGTTAAAACAGCAGTTTATTTAAAATTAGTAAAAACTGAATTCTTGCGACAAAATAATATTAATTTTATCGAGGGTATGAAAAATGGAGAAGATAAATATTATGATATTCAATTATTCTCTAAAGCTAAAAAGTTCAGCTATATTCCTGAAGTAATTTATTTATATCGCGGAAGAAACGATGAGAAAAATCTATCTTTAACACAAAGAGATATTATTAGTACGGTCCAAAATGATGTGAAATCGGCTTTGTTAATAAAACCTTTACTTTCAAAAAAAGATTTCAAATATTTTCAGATTAACGTATTTAGATCAATTTTTTGGAAAACCGGTGACGCAGACTTTAAAAATTTACCAAAAGAACAACAGTATGCCCTTTTTAATTTAGTAAAAGATGTAGCAATTGGATATGACCCTGATTTAGCTAAAGACTATATGGAAGTAGAAGAGCCAATCCTTAGTTTGATTAGCTCTGGACATATTGAGGAAGCTTTAGATTATAATCTTTTATTAATTTCTAGAAGATGGTGGTATAAAGTCAACATTGAATTAGCGAAAGATTATAAGAAGTCGAGAAAAATTAAGAATAGTAATTTTTGGAAAGTGACAAATCCATTACGAAAAGTTATAAGTCTTGTAAAGAGGGTGTCGTAACTTGCAATTTAGCATCATAATTTCATATATAAATGAGGAGATTAATAAAGTAATAGATTGTATTAATTCAATCAAGAAGCAAAGTATTAAGCAAGATCAAATTGAATTAATCCTTTATAATACAGAAAATGAGTTATTGGCTGAAGAGACTGAAGAAATATTATCACAGCAGTTTAGTAACTTAAATTTGGTAAATACAAAATTGAAGTTAGATGATCTTAATGGTAAATATGTTTTTATTTATGATCGTAAAATTAGCCTCAATCAATATTTATTAGAAATATTTTTAAGAATTGCTGATTCCGGTAAATACGATTGCATTTTTTCTACTGTAAAGGAAAAAAAATTAGAAGTTAATCCAATTAATTTTAATGATTTTACCTATTCTGATTTAATGAGTATGAATTTACTAAGGACTAATACCTTAAAAGAATATCTTATAGAAACTAAGACTCAAGAAATAGATTATATTGGATTAAAGTATTATATTATTAAGCAATATATTACAAATAAAAAAATTGGAACGAATGATGTATTGTCAATTAAAAATAATGAAATTGATGATGAGTACTTTATAAATCAAGTCAAAGAAATTGATAATTTGTTTTTAAAAGTAAAAGAAGAGTCCAATGTGGAATTACAAAAGCATGCATATGGTATGTACATTAAGCAATTAATGTTTTTAATAGATAAGAAGAAATTTGTAGATGAATTAGATGAAAAGCTTCAAATTAAATTATTAGAACTTTTACGCTTAATAACAAAAGAGATAAATTTAGAAGAAGTTTTAAAGGAAATTAAACTAGAAGGTTATAAAGGATTCTTTGCAATCTTAAGTTTGAAGAAATATTCTGAAGCGATAAGCTATATGAAGTTGTTTAGGAGTAAGAGATACCAATATCATATAGCAAACAAATACAGTAACTATTTGGAAAAGAATCCAACTGATCCAAGCGAAGATTTAACATGGAAAATGACAAAGCCATTCCGCAAAATAAAGCCAGCCATTCGTAAAGTAACAGGACTTATTATTAAATATTTTTTACTGCTAATTGTAGCTATCTATAAAATTCTATATGTAAATAAAGAAGTATGGTTAATTTGTGAAAGAGCTGATCAAGCTGAAGATAATGGATATTTCTTTTTTAAGTATTGTAGAGAGCAACACCCTAATAGGAAAATTTATTATATAATCGAAAAAAATTCACCGCATTATGCTAAAGTTGCCAATTTAGGAAATGTTATTCATCACTCTTCCTTTAAACATAAAATATATACACTTTTAGCGGATGTATTTGTTAGTGCTTGGACATTTGGTGAAAGTGGTTATCCTAATCCTTCGAAAGATTTCAGATCAAGATTTAGAAAGCAATTAAAGAATAAGTTTCAAGTATGTATACAGCATGGTGTTATTATTCATAATATTTCTCCATATTTATCAAAGAAAAAGTACAATCAAAATTTAATTATAGCTAGTTCAGAATTTGAAAAAGAAATAATTATGGAAACTCTTAATTATTCAAATGATGAAGTTGAAGTAACAGGATTAGCTAGATTTGATAATTTACATGATGCTAAAACAAAAAGGCAAATATTAATTATGCCTACTTGGAGACGTCATTTATTTAAAATAAATAAAAAACAATTCTCAAATTCCGAGTACTTTAAGACATACAAAAATCTAATATCAAATAAAGAATTTCAAGATTTTATTAGTAGGAAAAATATCCAGGTTAAGTTTTATATTCATCATCAGATGCAACGATTTTTGGAAAACTTCATTATAGATCACCCTAATATTGAATTCTTATTAAAAAAGGATGCCAAGGTATCAGACTTATTGAAGGAGTCAAAGTTGTTATTGACAGATTATTCATCTGTTTCAAGTGATATCTTCTACATGAATAAACCAGTAGTGTTTTATCAATTTGATCCACATAAAAATCATCATGCACCTACTGAACAGATTAAATATAGTGATCTAGGAAAGATTGTGAATAATGAGGAAAAATTAATTGATGAAATTATAAAAATTTCAAATAGAGGTTTTACAACGGAAAAGAAATATCAACGAAATTCGAATAGAATTTTTAAATATAAAGACACAAATAACTCAAAGAGAATTTTTGAAGCGATTGAAAAGTCTTACCATAATTCAAAATTAAAGAACGTTGAATAATTCAAAAAAGGCATTTGCTTAAAAGAGCAATGCCTTTTTTGGTGTTCAAATCTTAATTTACTAACACATACATTAGTCTAACAAGGTAGTAAAATATCTTATATACACAGGAATAATAGAAGGATTTTATTAAATTTGGAAGTCACATATTATAAAACACAATTATAGATATTTGCAACCACAAGCACCTTCGATTGGACATTTAATCCAACCACAATCTTCGCAAATATCATGTATTTTTCTTTCCAAAGGATAACTGCATTTATAGCACCGTGCTCTCCTTTCTATAGGTGTAAGAGTGCCAACAAGAGTCCTTCTTTCACTAAAAAGTTCGACTGCTTTTCCGTTTTTCCATACTTAAAAGTAGAAGACATCGTCAGTGAAAATTTGTCCTGACTCCTCAAAATCAATCACTTCTTCGGTAACTTTAACAAGTTCGACTTTCTTACGAATTATCTTCTGTTTCTCATGTGAATTTAAAGTATATACATAAAACTCCCTACATTTAGTACTGCCATCTTTATCCCCCTAATTTGAATTGGGTGCCGGGTGCCCCTTTAATTTATGTTTATTTTTATTTTAAAGAATTTATATGCATCTTTTAATTTTTTCTAAATATAAATCCCTGCTTCGTAGTCGAATAAAATTTTTGCACTGGCAGTTATTTTTTTTACAATTTTTTAACAAGGATACACATTTAGATTCACATTAAAAAGTTAATCTTAAAATAATAAAAATATCTTCTTTATGAATAAACACATCATTTCTGGAGGTTTGAAATGAAGAATAGTGAATTATTGAGTAATAATCATGTTGATTCGACAACTTTAAATTTTAAGCCAAGTTTAATAAAGGTTACGACTGAGGATTTCGATGCGAATATGGAACGTCAAAATGAATTGTTAGTAAAGCAAAATGAGTTCCTTTCCAATAAGGTAATGGAATTGGAAAAAAGAATGGAAGAGCAGTTATTTCGTCAGCTGGATTTAATTGTGGAGCATGAGGAATTTATGATGGGGCTCGATGATTATGTTCTTGTAAACGAAGTAAAGCAATCTTTTGGTTCATATGAATATGAAAAGCTGCAAGAGGAATTTCAAAGGCTACAATTAAACTATGAAACATTTAGGAATTCGAAATTTGGGAAATTGGCAAGGAAGTACTGGAAGCTTTTGAAGTATTTAAAAAGAAAATGAGGGGACATTCATGTTAAAAGAATCTATCGAAAAACAAATCACGCGACTACGCAATGAGAAATTTGATACAAAAATGATGCTGCAAAAATTAATGAATGTGGATGAACCTTTTTATTTTCAAAACCATGAGTTATTTTCATTTTTAGCTGATGATTTCACTGTTAGTAAAGGTGTTCAAAAGTTCCAAAAGGAAAAGGAAATTTTAATTCAAAACAAACTAATTAAACAGACTGCTATTATTGATTATGTAAAGAGCGATAATTTAGTGACGCTATTATTTAATGAAGGAAGAAGCAGATTATTTACGAAATTTGGGGTTACAGGCTTCGTCAGTGGTGGTAAATGTGAAGTTGTTTTTGAATTGCGATTTATTGATCATGAAGATTACATTAGCACATTAAATTTTAAATTAGATGAGTTAGTCGATTTAACTCCATATATTCAAAAAGAGTTTCAATCGGTCTCTTTTTCAATTCACATGACTGGCGCAGGTACATTGCATCTTTTCCATGCTAAATTAATGGGTTCATATAAAGAAAGTAAAGTAGACAATAGTTACTTGAAGAAACAAAAAAAGGAAATTAAAGATTTTCGAGTTGGGTTTATTGCAGATGAATTTACGACGCGTTGTTTTGATTATGAGTTTGAACTAATAAAGATCACGCCTGAGAACTGGTTAGATGAATTTAAAAAGCATCGAATTGATTTCTTCTTTTGTGAGTCTGCATGGCTTGGTAACGAAGGGGCTTGGAAGGATAAGATTGGTACGAAAAATCATCGGGATCATACGAAACTTTTAAAATTAGTTTATTGGTGTAAAGAGCACTATATCCCGACCGTGTTTTGGAATAAAGAAGATCCGTTTCATTATCAAGCTTTCATTGATACTGCGAAGCATTTTGATTATGTGTTCACGACTGATCATGAATCAGTTCAGTATTACGAGGCAGAAGGCTGTGAAAATGTATATTGTTTACCTTTTGCAGCTCAACCAAAAATTCACAATCCAATTGAATATCTTCCACGTAAAGAAAAGGTCGTTTTTGCTGGAGCATATTACGGTAAAAAATTCCCTGAACGGACAAGTGCGATGGAGAAGCTAGTGAATGCTTCGAAAGAATATGGACTAGATATTTATGATCGAAACTATCATAATCCAACAAGTCCAAATCAATTTCCAGAAGAGTATCGACCGTTTATTGTTGGTAACTTAAAACAAAATGAAATCGACATTGCCTATAAAGGATATAAAGTAGCACTTAATGTGAATAGTATTACTAAATCTCCGACAATGTTTGCCCGGAGAGTATTTGAGTTGCTGGCGAGTAATACGCCAATCATTAGTTCCCATTCAGAAGGGATTCATAGAATGTTTGGTGAAATCGTAACGGCTACCGACAATGAAAAAGTGATGAAGCAACGCCTTGCTAATTATTATACAGATGAGACTTATTACAAGAAAAACCGTTTACTCACATTACGAAAAGTATTAGAAGAGCATACTTACACGAATCGTGTGGAGGAGCTACTTGATCTTATTAAATTGCCGTATGAAAGAAACGAAGAGACTGCTACATTAGTAGGGATTGTTCGAAGTAATGCAGATTATGAGAAGCTAATGGCAATCTACAATCGACAAGGAATTAAACAGAAAAAGCTAGTTATTTTACTCGACTTATTTGATGGCTATTTAGACATTTTTAATCAAAACAATCATGGGAATGTAAAAACATACTTGATTGATTACTGCCATCATTACTTTAGTATTAATGATCTTGTTGATTCGAGTTATATTGTACCAATTCATTTAGATCATTATTACGGAGAAAATTATTTAAGAGATTTGATGCTCGCTACAAAATATACAAATGATACGATTATTGCTAAAGGGAATCAAAATAGCTATAGCTATGTGAATAGTTGCCGAATTGACGAAGCTTTGATTTGTACAAAGGCGACAAGATTTATTCATCCTAATGAATTTATGAGGCTTTTAGAGACAAAATCAACGATTGATCATTTTTCAAAAGCTGGCGTTCAATTTTTTGAAATTGATGAGTTTAATTTTTATCGAAATGCCTATGAAAAAGCCATTGACCACGACGAAATCGAGAGAATTTTAGTATAAGGAGCTGTCTTTATGAAACTGGCGATTATTGGGCATGATTTAAAGTTTATAAACGATGCGATTAAGAGATTTGAAGCAAGAGGCGACATCGAAATTAAAATAGATTTATGGGAAGGCCATACAATTCACCAGGTTACAAAAAGCATAGAAATCGTTAATTGGGCGGATGTTCTATTTTGCGAATGGGGACTTGGAAATGTCGTTTGGTACCAGGAGCATAAAAAAGAACACCAAGTATTAATCGTCAGAATGCATCGTTTTGAAATGAATACACCATTTCCAGAACGATTTGATTTTACGAAGATTGATAAGGTTATTGCGATTTCTTCCTATATATTTGAGGAGTTTCATCGAGTTGCGAAAATTCCTAGAGATAAGATGGTTGTCATTCCAAATGGTGTTGATGTTGAGAGATTTCATTTGCCTAAGGAGTATGACGCAAATTTCCGAATTGGCTTACTTGGTTATGTGCCGAAGTTAAAACGGTTAGATCGAGCGCTTGCTATCTTTGAAAAATTATGTGAAAAAGACAGTCGATACTCTCTTTCGATTAAAGGAAAGCATCCGAAAGAATTTTCGTGGGTATGGAATAATCAACAAGAGCATGATTATTATACGAATGTATTTCGAAAAATTGATAAATCCCCCTATAGTAATCAAATTCAATTTGAAGAGTGGGGAGATTCAGCGGAGTGGCTTCAGTCAATCGGTTATGTCTTATCTGTAAGCGATTATGAAAGCTTCCACCTAGCACCGATGGAAGGGATGGCTTCTCGCGCTGTGCCTATTGTTTTAAATCGTGAAGGAGCTCGAACAATCTTCCCTGATGAGTACATTTTTGAAACAATCGACCAAGCAGCGGAATTCATCGCCAATTCCAAAAAAGAATCAGGGAAAAAACTAGTTGAATTCGTTAAGAAACACTATTGTATGGATAAAATGTGTTCAGAGATTTTGAGTCTAATTGATGAGTTACAAAGTAAATTAGTTCATTAAGAAGGTATGAGCACAATGAATTCTAAAAAGAAGGATCTGTGCTTTTTTCTACCATATTATATACATCGTGTATGAATGGTTTTAATATGTGGGAAACTAATTAGTACGGATGGAAAAAGATTATCGCTATAAAATGTGGCGAGAAGTCACGAAAAAATAGTGGAATAAATTTACATTTTTCGTGATAATAAATGTTTTTATTTCATAGTTAAGATACAATAGATAGATACATATTAGGAAATAACCGATTCATTTTGAAAGGGGAAAGAATTTTGACTGTTAAAGTAATGACTATATTTGGAACAAGACCTGAGGCGATAAAAATGGCGCCGCTTGTGCTTGAATTAGCGAAACATCCTGATCAGATCGAATCAATTGTAACGGTTACAGCTCAGCATCGACAAATGCTTGATCAAGTACTTGAGATTTTTGATATTACTCCTGACCATGATTTAAATATAATGAAGGATCGTCAAACGTTAATCGATGTAACAACTCGAGGTTTAGAAGGATTAAATAAAGTTATGCAAGAAGTGAAACCTGATATAGTATTAGTTCACGGTGATACGACGACTACTTTTATTGCTAGTCTTGCAGCTTTTTATAATCAAATTGCGATTGGACATGTTGAAGCAGGTTTACGAACTTGGGACAAGTATTCACCATATCCAGAAGAAATGAACCGCCAATTAACGGGTGTAATGACGGATTTCCATTTTGCACCGACAACAAAATCAGCCCAAAATTTATTAGCTGAAAACAAAAAAGAAGAAACAATCTTTATTACTGGTAATACAGCAATCGATGCGCTAAAAACGACAGTAAAGGAAGAGTACGCTCATCCTGTGTTAGATCAAATCGGTAATGACCGTTTAGTGTTAATGACTGCACACCGTCGTGAAAACTTAGGGGAACCAATGAGGAATATGTTTAAAGCGATTAAGCGCTTAGTCGAAAAACATGAAGATATTCAAGTTGTGTATCCTGTACATATGAACCCTGTTGTTCGCGAAATTGCAAATGATGTTTTAGGAAATGACAATCGAATCCATTTAATTGAGCCACTGGATGTGATTGATTTCCATAACTTTGCGGCAAGATCTCACTTAATCTTAACGGATTCTGGTGGAGTGCAAGAAGAAGCACCATCTTTAGGCGTACCAGTTCTTGTATTACGTGATACAACTGAACGTCCTGAAGGAATTGACGCTGGTACATTAAAGCTTGCGGGAACTGACGAAGATGTCATTTTTGCACTAGCTGATGAATTGCTGTCAGATGAAGAGGCACATGCAAAAATGTCTAAAGCATCGAATCCATATGGAGACGGCGAAGCTTCTAGAAGAATCGTTGAAGTCATTATTAAACATTTTAAAAATAAAGTTAAGTGATCTAAAAAAGACTATTTTTGAAAAGTTTTCAATGATAGTCTTTTTCTTTGTCCATTTAAAGGAAAAATTAATAAATTTAATGCATTATATAAACAATAGAAGTAGACGATCGTAGATTTTGTGAAGGACTATATTTTGCAGGTCCAAGGCAGGTTTCTAAAAACAGTCTTCTTTTAGAATGTATGATATAATTAGATTTTAAACATTATTTAATTTTCTATTCTACACAATAGGAGGGTTCATGTGAAAGTTTTAGTCATAGGTGGGGCAGGATATATTGGATCTCATACAGTATATGAATTAATTCGTGAAAATCATGAAGTAGTAGTAATAGACAATTTATCAACAGGTAGAAAAGAAGACATTCATGAACTTGCTACATTTTATCAAGCAGATATTAGGGATTTAAATTCTTTAAATGAAGTATTTAAAAAAGAGAATAATATTGATGTAGTCATGCATTTTGCAGCAAAGCTCATTGTCCCAGAAAGTGTAGAAAAACCATTTGAGTATTATGATAATAATGTTTTCGGGCTTAAAGTTCTATTAGAGGCAATGGTTGCAAATAAAGTAAATAATTTTGTATTTTCTTCTACGGCAGCCGTTTACGGAGAGCCAGAAAACTCGATATGTACTGAAGAAGATTTCTGTTTACCAATTAATCCATATGGTGAAACAAAATTAGCAGCTGAAAAATTAATTCAATGGTCTGCTAAGGCATATGGATTGAATTATTGTATCTTGAGATATTTTAATGTTGCCGGAGCAGATGTTTCAGGAGAAATTGGTTTATATAAGGATAATCTCACACATTTGATACCAGTTACAATCCAAGCTGCATTAGGATTGAGAGATAAATTAGTTGTATTTGGAACAGACTACGAAACAAAGGATGGTACATGCATACGTGATTATATTCACGTCACTGATGTAGCAAAAGCCCATATATTAGGAGCAGAATTTACTACGAAACAACAAAGTGGTATTTTTAATCTTGGTTCTAATTCTGGCTACACTGTTCAAGAAATAATTGATATGGTGGAGAAAGTTAGCGGCATTGAAGTTCCAGTTGAGTATAGTGGCAGACGCCCGGGGGATCCGGCTGCAATAGTTGCATCTAACCATAAGGTAATTGAGCAATTAGGCTGGAACGTGAAAAATACGCTAGAAGATATCATCAAATCTGATTGGAATTTTCGATTGAGTAAAATTGAAGTAAGTCGTAAATAAAATTGTAAACGTATTTTTTTATATAGGAGAGAACAACTTTATGATATTAGTAGTTGGTGGAGCAGGTTATATTGGTAGTCATACTGTAAAAGAGTTATTAGATCAAAATTTCGAAGTAGTTGTATTAGATAATTTAACAACAGGGCACCGTAATGCGGTTGATCCTCGCGCAGAATTTATTGAAGGTAATCTTGGTGACGCTACTTTATTATCAGAGATCTTCACAGAAAAATCGATTGATGCAGTCATGCACTTTGCTGCAAATAGTTTAGTCGGAGAATCTGTTGTAAATCCACTTAAATATTATCAAAACAATGTTTCTGCAACAATTACATTACTAGGAAGTATGTTAGAGTATGGCGTGAAGAAATTCATTTTCTCATCAACAGCTGCAACATACGGAATTCCAGATGTAGACTTAATCACAGAAGAAACAAAAACGAATCCAATCAATCCTTATGGTCAATCTAAATTAATGATTGAAAAAGTATTAAGTGATTTCCATTCTGCTTATGGTATGGACTATGTTGTATTACGCTACTTTAATGCAGCGGGTGCACATATAACTGGTGAAATTGGTGAAGACCACACACCTGAAAGTCATTT
Source organism: Arthrobacter citreus (assembly GCA_013200995.1). Lineage (GTDB taxonomy): Bacteria > Bacillota > Bacilli > Bacillales > Bacillaceae_G > Gottfriedia. Next base: position 4,342,636 of record CP053688.1, read on the forward strand.
AATCCCACTAATCCTTCAGCACCTTTTAGGTCAAAGAGAAAGCATCACTGTGTTTGGTGATGACTATCCAACTGCTGATGGAACATGTATAAGAGATTATATACATATTACAGACTTAGCTGGTGCTCATATTGCATCATTAAAGAAAATGCTTGAAGAAGACAAGTTCACACGTACTTACAACTTAGGTAATGGACTAGGTTACTCTGTAAAAGAAGTAATTGAAACATGTGAAAAAGTAACTGGCCGAAAAGCGAACATCATCATGGGAGAGCGCCGCGCTGGAGACCCTGCAAATCTAGTTGCATCATCACAAAAAATCTATAATGAACTTGGTTGGAAAACTAAGTATAAATTAGAAGAAATTATTCAAACAGCTTGGAATTGGCATCAATCTCATCCTGAAGGATTCACAAAATAAATAAATGATTTAACGTATAAAAAAGAACTGCGCCTAATGGTTGGAAACAATGGTGCAGTTCTTTTTTTATTTACTATTTAAATATGTTCTCTAGACCTTTTGCAACCGGATAGTTTGGTCGACAATTTAAAAGTTTCGTTTATTTTTCGATCATTCATTAACTATTTTTAAAGCCTCTTGATTTTTCATCCTTAAATTGTTTTTTTGTCCCGAAATTGCAATGTGTTTGTCATTAACACTTTTCGTAAAAAGTGGTATAATTTATTGCAAAATATGTAGAAATATAACCTTTAATTTTATTTGATAATTGCTACACACAAGGGAGACGTATATGAATAACATTGCAATACAAGGACTTAGACTAAAAGATAGTTTACTAGAAGTAATCACTAAACAAGAAATAGTGCATGAGAACGATCTATCTTTTTACTTAGAGAATAAGTCTAGTGGAATAATGAAGAAACTCGAATCAACATTTACATTAAATAAAGACGAAATCGTTTTCAAAATAAAGATTGAAGAGTTTCAACTAGAGAATGAAATTAGTCAATTTCTAGTCGTTGCGAAGGATTCGAATAATGAATCATTTTATATGATGGGATCGCCATTAACAGTTGAGCCTAATAAATATACTAATTGTCATGAGTTAAGTGAAGAGTTTGTTGTAATCAGTCACTTAGAAAATCGATTAGTATCCCTAACTTTAGGTAAAAAACAACATGTAACAAAGATGTTTAGTGAGATCAATCATTATAAATTTTCTTCAATTATTGAAATTGAAAATTTAAGAATTGAAGGACCGAAAGTTAGTTTTAATATATCAAAGGATCTGATTCTTAATAAACCAGATTTAGAATTTTTTCTAAGAGAAAGAACGACAAAGGAAGTATTCATACTTAACTTTAAAATTAATCAACAAAATGAAGTCGAAATTGATTTAAATGAATTTGCTTCACACCATATTGAGAAAATCTCGAGATGGGATGCAGTCGCTACATTTAAAAATGAAAATGTATTGGTTGAAGGGAAAATCAGTGAATTTAATCAAAAAGTCCCTAAAGTTTATGATCGATTCTTTAAATCGTTTGATGTAAATCTTTCTAAAAATGAATTAACTGAATCTGATCTGGACGATACAGGTTTATCAAACGTAGTAACACCGTATACTACGTCAAAAAATGAATTATCAATAGTAATTCGTCCTGAGTTGTTTTTATTTAATGAAAAGTTTAAAACGAAAATATCCGTAACCAAATTTAAAATGAAGAAATCCATCGTTTCAATTAAGGCAAACTTATCGGTAATCGAATTAAGTGACTTTAAAGTAAGCGAAGTATATCTCCGTTTCCGTAATAAAGCGACAATTCTTGAGCACAGCATTCCTGCTACTGAACGAAAGATTTCGGAGAATAATTCAGAAATTGAGTTTTCTTTTGATCTAGAAGACTTTAAATTTATGCCATTCTATTGGGATTTATATGTAATAGTAAATGTGAACGGTGAAAAAAATTATGTAAAAGTAAAAAATCCATTTTGGTCAGTTCGAAAAAAACTAGATACAAAAATATTAAAATACGAGTATATGCTTAATGATCAATATATGATTTATCCATACGTGGCAGGGGATAACTCAATTGCGTTTTGCTATCGAGAAAGAGCTGACTACGAAACGGCACCATTTAAACTAAAAGAAAAACTAGCTTATTTTACGTATAAGCTATTTAAGCCTTACTTTGATAAAAAGGATATATGGCTTGGATATGAGAAGTTTTCAAGTACTGCTCAAGACAATGGATATTATTTCTTTGACTATTGTTATAAACACAATAAGCATAAGGATTTTTATTATATTATTAAAGAAAACTCAGCTGACCGCGTCAATTTAGAAGATAAAAAAGATAAGGTCTTAACGTTCATGAGCTTTAAATATATGCTATATATGTATGCTTCTAAGCTATTAGTGTCTTCAGAATCTAAGGGACATAGTTATGATATTCGTATTCAAAAAGGGCAGTTAAAGAAAGCACTAGACCAAAAACGATTTGTCTTCTTACAACATGGTGTTACGGCTCTAAAACGAGTTGATTATGTATTTAAAAAGACAAAAACGAATGCTGTAGATTTATTCGTTGCGACATCAGATTATGAAAAGAATATCATAAAGCAATATTTTGGGTATGACGAAGACGAAATTATCGTTTCAGGATTTTGTCGATGGGACGTATTACAGGATAAGTCACTACCAGAGGAGAAAGAAATTTTCTTAATGCCAACGTGGCGTTCATGGATGGATGGAATTCCAGAAGAGGAGTTCATTCAAAGTGATTATTTCAAAAATTATGTTGAGCTATTGACATCGTCTAAATTGAAGCAACTACTAGTAGAAAGAAATATTACATTAAACTTCTTCTTACATCCGAAGTTTATGGAGCATTTACATCATTTTAAAGCTACAAACGATAAAATTAATATTTACCAATTCGGCGAAATTAAAGTAAATGAATTCTTAATGAAATCATCCATGCTAATTACAGATTATTCGAGTGTAGCATGGGAAATGTATTACCAAAAGAAACCAACTTTATTTTTCCAATTTGATATTGATAAATATACAAAATTCCAAGGTAGTTATTTAGATATGGAGAAAGAATTATTTGGAGAACGTTCTTTAACTGTTCAAGATCTTATTCAACAAATCGAGAAGTATGTAAATCGTGATTTTAAAGAAGAAGAAGAATATGCAGAAATGCGTAAGAAATACTTTAAATATATAGATCAAAATAATTCTTTAAGAACATTTGATTATATATTAGAAAACAAAGACAAATTATATATAAAAAATACTTATGTAGGTACAAAGGTTTCTTTCTATCAAAAAATTAGCCAAAATGAACTTGTACGAGCAATATGGAATGTTGGGAAAAAGAATAAATTAATCAGTAAATTTTCATTAAAAACTAAAAATCTTTTAAAAGGAATTTCTTAAAAAAATAATAATTCGCGTAGAAAAATCTTTTACGATTAGTGATGGAGGAATTAATTTGTTTGAAATAACAAGTTTCAAAGTTAACAATGGACAACTCGATCTGGAATTAATTAGTCAAACAAAAGTAAAATCAAAAAATGTAAACTTCGAAGTACGTTTTAAAGATATGGAACGATTTGTTGTTGGGGCTTTTAATGAGTATTTTTCTGTACCAATGAAGAAAAAATCGGATCGATTTATATTGTCACTACCATTAGAAAGCATCACTTCTCACTTACCAGCACCGAATATGGAGAAACAAATCGTTTGGTTCTTTATTGAAAGTGACGGACAGTATTTTGAATGTAAAATTAATGAAAAATTTAAAAAAGATGTTCAAGAAATAAAAGAGATTCCTGTTAATGCTTATTTTGAGATGCGACTTCTATATAGAGGAAATAAAACACTTGGACTTGAATTAGCTGCAAATCCGATTAAGTCTAATATTACTTTTAAAGAACAAGTACAAAATTCATTATTATTTGAAGTAAACGGATTTATTAAGAATGTAGAAATTCCTGTAAATAATTTTGATGTTTACCTTAGAAAAAGAACGCATAAAAGTATCCTTCTTTATAATGATGAAGTTCGTTTATTACACAAAAAAGATAATTTGTTTGAATTACCATTAGGCCAATTTGCTGATTTTGCATTAGATGAACGAACTATTTTTGATTTTAAATTGAGAGTAAAAGAAAAAAATATTCGAATTGAGACATTATGTAAAACGGAGTCGATCATAAAAAAATTAAATTTAGATTCTGTTTTAGATTTGTCATCATCTGAATTATATACTACAGCTTCTAATACATTAGCATTAAAAATCGATAGAGTGCATCCATCAGTCCATGTAGAACAGTGTATATTGGATAATCAACGACTAATCATCCAAATAAATGAGAAGTCTTTAAGCGGTATACAAAATAGTAATATAGAAGCAGTTTGGTATAGAGTAAATCAACTACCAAACAAATTAGAGGATCTTGTAGAATTTAAAAAGATCGAAATGGCCCGTCAAAATGGTTTACTTAGTTTAAATAGTGACTTAAGCTTATTGTTCGAAGGAATAAAAACGAACTATGAGCAAAAATATCAATTGTTTTTACAAGTAAACAAAGGAAATGAAAAATTATTATATAATCTATCAACAAATGAGAAATTTATGGATTCATATACAGGAGACCTTACAACTTCTGCAATAACATGTGAGAAAAATGTATCACTTTCATTAAAACCGACGACAAGTAAATCGATTAACCTAGGTATTTTAGGTACTTGTTTTACAAGGTCTGCTTTTAATAGTGTAGATCCATACTTTAATAAAGATTATAAAAATTATTTTAATATTGGCTACAGTTATTTCTGGATTTCTTTATTAAGCTCAGTAAGTGAACCAATCCAATATAATAGAAGTAATTTTTCAGATATACCAGACAAAGTAGTTCGAAACATTGAAAGAGAATATTCGAAAACATTATTTACAGAATTAAAGAATGCGAAAGTGGATTACCTATTAATAGATTTCTTTGTCGATGCGCTTCATGGTGCTAGAAAGTTAAAAGATGGAAGATATCTTGGACAAAATGGTGATATGCATAAATCAGCCTACTACAAAAATCATATTCTGAAGGATACGGAGCAATTTGATTATCGTAATCCAGCGTTTATGAGTGAATGGAGAAAGGCATGTGACCAATTCATCGATCGATTACAAGAAATAATTCCTTTAGATAAGGTTATTTTAAATATTGGTGGATTAACGGAAGAATATTTTGATGCAAAGGGATTACCTCATACTTTTTATGAGAAAAATCAATTTGTGAAAAAAGAAATCACAAACTTTAATACGACATGGAATCGAATGAATAATTATTTCTTATCAAAAGTACCAAATGCAAAAGTGATTGATATGAATGCTTATAATTATAAATCAAGTCATCATCACCCAATCAGTATGGGACCACATCACTTTGAACATTCTTACTATAAGAGCTTAGTAGCTGAAATAGGAAAGGTTATTACATTCACCGAACAAAAATAATAAGAAAGAGGAATTATTAATTGATTAATAATTCCTCTTTTTATTGATTAATCTTTTCGTAAGGCATTTTTCGTTTTTATAAATACTTTGCTTGTAAGACGATTGTTTTTACCTTTACGATAAATTTCTTTTAGAATGATGTTTTCTCTTAAGCGTATGTACAATGTTTTATATTTGTTCTTACTGTATAAATACTCTTTTTTATCATTTATTTCTTTAAATGTGCGTTCACAATTGTTTTGGTCAATATATTTAAAGTATTTCTTACGCATTTCCGCATACTTTTCTTCTTCTTTAAAATCACGTTTTATATACTTTTCGATCTGTACAATTAGATCTTGAACAGTTAAAGAACGTTCTCCAAATAATTCTTTTTCCATATCTAAATAACTACCTTGGAATTTTGTATATTTATCAATATCGAATTGGAAAAATAATGTTGGTTTCTTTTGGTAGTACATTTCCCATGCTACACTCGAATAATCTGTAATTAGCATGGATGATTTCATTAAGAATTCATTTACTTTAATTTCGCCGAATTGGTAAATATTAATTTTATCGTTTGTAGCTTTAAAATGATGTAAATGCTCCATAAACTTCGGATGTAAGAAGAAGTTTAGTGTCACATTGTATTCTTCAAGCAATAGCTTCAATTTAGATGATGTTAATAGGTCAACATAATTCTTGAAATAATCACTTTGAATAAACTCCTCTTCCGGAATCCCATCCATCCATGAACGCCACGTTGGCATTAAGAAAATTTCTTTTTCCCCAGGCACTGATTTATCCTGAAGTACATCCCAACGACAAAATCCTGTCACAATAATTTCGTCTTCGTCATATCCAAAATAGTCCTTAATTATATTCTTTTCATAATCAGATGTCGCAACGAACAAATCTACCGCATTTTGCTTTGTCTTCTTAAATACATAATCAACTCGTTTTAATGCTGTAACACCATGTTGTAAAAAGACAAAACGTTTTTCATCTAATGCTTTCTTCAAATGTCCTTTTTGAATACGAATATCATAACTATGTCCTTTTGATTCAGAAGAAACTAATAACTTGGCAGCGTACATATATAGCATGTATTTGAAACTCATAAATTTTAAAACTTTATCTTTTTTGTCCTCTAAATTTACAATGTCAGCTGCATCTTCTTTAATAATATAATAAAAATTTTTATGCTTATTCTGTTTGTAACAATAATCAAAGAAATAATATCCATTGTCCTGGGCAGTACTTGAAAACTTCTCATATCCAAGCCATATATCCTTTTTATCAAAGAATGGCTTAAAAAGCTTATACGTAAAATAAGCTAGTTTTTCTTTCCGTTTATATGGTGCCGTTTCATAATCTGCTCTTTCTCGATAGCAAAACGCAACTGCGTTATCCCCAGCCACATATGGATAAATCATATATTGATCTTGTAGTACAGTTTCATATCGAAGAATGTTTTTATTAATTGAATATTTTAGCTCAGGAACTGGATTTTTTAGTTTGATATAAACATCCTCATTATTAATTGTCACGATTACAAATAAGTCCCAATAAAATGGGATAAAATCAAAGTTCGTAAAGTCGAAATTAAACATAATTTCATTGATGTCATTCATTAATTTCGTTGAACTGATTGGAATGCTATATTCGGATTCAATTGCTTTATTTCGAAGTTTTAACCTTATTTCTTTAATCGTGTAGTCTACTGGTTCTAATATTTCTAAATTCATCCGAATATTAATATTGCTATTATTTAGCTTTAAGTCTAAAACTGAAATTCTACTTTTATATTTTTCGTTAAAAAGAAATTGTAATGGTCGTATGACGATTGCTATTTCTTTTTTTAATGTTAAATAAGGAGTGATAATATTCGAATTAACTAATCCGCCTTCATTTTGAGTTACTTCTGAGATTCCTTCAAAATTTAGATATGGTAAATATCTTTCTGAATTTGATTCGACCATTTTATCAAGCCAGACAAGTTTACCTTCGATGATCAAATTGTCAGTTTGAAATTCAATATATAAATCCCATCTTGAAATGACATTTATAAAATCTATTCCAAACGGTATGAGAGTCATTTGAATTTCATTATTTTCTAGTAATTGATAGGGTAAATCATAATAGATCGATGAATTTCTTTCTCGCAAGAAGAATGTAACATGCTCTTTTTTTAACAGGTCATTTTCTAATAATTTCAAATGGATACTATCTTTTTTAATTTCAAATGAACTAATTTCAAATTGAGTATTAAATTTAAAGTTGTGAATTTCATTAAATTGTCTAGTGAGATCATACGTTGGACCATGTAATAGTGACAGTTGGTTATCTTCATTTAGATAGAGGATTGACCTAGATTCATCAGAAAATCTATAGGTGAATCGGTCGTTCCTAGATTTTTGATTAAAAAGTAATTGATAAAAAATTGAATTTGGGTCAGTTAAATATAATTTACACTGATATTTAAAATCTTTAGATAAATTAAGTTCATTTAAATTTATCGTTAATTCGTATATGAAATCAATTTGCTTGATATTTATAGGGAATGATTGCTGAAATTTTTGTTCACTATCAACCAAAATTAATTTCATTTCATTTAATGATTGAATAGGATTTATTATTCTCAAAATGATTGTATTATCTATAAATGTGTACTTTTCCACATAAATACTTTCCATAAAATAGAGACCTCCAAAAAGATTTCATATCTAATTTTATTACTATTTTGTCTTAGTAATTGTGATTTCATTACAGAGTGTTTAAACTTTCTTTATTTTAAAGTGTTCTAATTATTAATTTTAGTAAATGATATAAAGTAATTTAGCTTTCATCTATGAGATTTCTTTCAGGAAAAACAAGTTTGTGATAAAATAGTTAAAGCAATTTACATGTAGAATTATGTCTAAATTAGGATTGTTTATGACCTTGGAGGTGTACGAAATAAATTGTATAGAAAGAAGATTCTGTTGATTTCCCAGCATTTTTATCCAGAAATAGGGAGTGCGGCAAATCGATTAAAAAACATTTATTTAGAATTAAAAGAAAAAAATTATGAAGTAAAGGTGTTAACGTTACAACCTAGGTATCCTAGTCGTGAGCTTTACGAGGACAAGAGCTTTTGGAATGAACCATTAATGGATGAATCTGATTTTATACGTATTGATCCTTCAATAAAAACACATTCTGGTAACATAGTGAAACGATTATATCTTTACATAGAAGTAATGATTCGATTTATTTTTTCAATCTTGTTATTACGCAAGGAGTATGACGCGGTTTTTGTTACATCACCGCCTATTTTTGTTGGGGTAGCAGGGTTAATTGCAAAATGGAAATTAAAGGCGCCTTTAATAGTAGACATTAGAGACTTATGGCCAGAGTCTTTAACAGGTGTAAAATTATTTACAAATCGTTTTATATTAAATACAGCTTATAAAGTAGAAGAAATTCTTTATAAAAAAGCAGATCGTATAATCGTAAATAGTCTTAGTTTTGTTACTTATATGACTGGAAAAGGTGTGCCGAAAGATAAAATCTCATTTATGCCTAATTCGTTAACAGAAGAAGAGTTAAATGGCAATGAGCCAGTAGTAAAGTCAGAAGGCGATCATGTTAATGTCATTTATACTGGGAATCTTGGTATGGCACAGGACATTCAAAAGTTAATCAGAGTCATTGAAAAAATGAAAGATGAATCGAAAGTTCGATTTATTATATTAGGTTACGGCTATCATTCAAATGACTTGCAAAGAATAATTAATGAAAAGAATTTAACGAATGTTACGATCCATTCTGCAAAATCGCGTAAAGAAACGTTAGATTTAGTATCAAATTCTGATATTGCTTATGTAAGCTTAGTTGATCAAGATGTTTTTAAAACTGTATTACCTGGTAAAATCATTGATTATATGTGTGTGAAAAAGCCGATTATTGGTGATGTTTCCGGCTATGCGAGTGATATTATTCGTTCTGCAGATTGTGGGATAGTTTCAGATGTAAACACTGTAGAAGAATTAGTAAAAAATATAACAATTCTAGCAAACGATCGAGAGCTTAGAAAGCAATACGGTGAAAACGGATATAACTACGCATTTGAAAACTTACGTTGGAAAACAAATATTTCTGTATTAACTAGATTATTGGAGGAAATCCATGAATAAAAAGGTGTGTGCTTTTGTATTTAATCACTTTACGAATGATGCAAGGGTGCTTAGAGAATGTTCTGCTTTAGCAGAAGTAGGATATGAAGTTGATTTAATCGCGTTGCATGATGATTCGCCAACCTTACCAAAAAAAGAGCGACGTGAAGAAGGTTTTAATGTTATTCGCGTGAATAATCGTTTGCCTTTTGGACTTTACCATCTAGTCTATTTTACTGGTAAAATTATGAACGCAATAAAGAGAAGTTCAGCAATGAAAATTTTAGCTGTACTTCTTGTATTAGCTGGTTTGTTTTTTGCGACAATCCCTACAATTATTATTGCGATTATAATCGGTTTATTTGGAAATCGTTATATGAAAGTCCTTTTAACAAGAGGATATAATATTCTTCAAATGATTGGATACGGCTTAAAGAAAGATTATGACGTATATCATGCGAACGATTTAAACACTTTACCACAAGGAATTATTTGTGCAAAGCTATTTAAAAAAAGTAAATTAATTTACGATTCTCATGAAGTGCAATCAAGTCGATCAGGTTATGAAAATCCGATATTTGGTAAAATTGAAAAGTTCTGCATTCGATATATTGATATTATGATTCATGAAAATAATACGAGAGCGAAATATACTCAAGATCTTTATGATATTGAATACCCAGAAGTAATCCACAACTATCCTTTCGTTTCAAAACCAGAGGAAAATCATTCAGTTAATTTAAATGAACGACTTGGTTTACCGAAAGATGAACCAATCTTGTTGTATCAAGGTGGTATCCAAAAAGGTAGAGGTTTAGAACTAATTGTAAAGGCAACACCGTTATTTAAAAAAGGGACAGTTGTTTTTATTGGTGACGGCAAAATTAAACCAACACTATTAAAAATGGTTGATGAGCAAAAACTGCATGATCGTATTAAATTTATCGATAAAGTTCCAGTAGATGAATTGTTGAGCTACACACGAAATGCTTATTTAGGTTTCCAAATCTTAAATAATATTAACTTTAACCATTACTCAGCATCTTCAAATAAATTATTTGAATACCTGATGAGTGGTGTTCCAGTAGTAGCTTGTAGTTTTCCTGAAATTCAAAAAGTTGTAGAAGGTGAACATACTGGTGTGTGTGTAGATTCACATGATATTAATTCTATTGCTGAAGGTGTAAATTATTTATTAGATCATCCTGAAGAAAGAAATGAAATGAGCCAAAATTGTTTAGTAGCTCGACATAAATATAATTGGGATGAAGAGAAGAAAGTATTTATTGGAATATACGATAAAGTATTAAATAACAAGCAAAAACAGTTAGCTAGTTAATTGATTAGACTAGTGATGAAATATTCCTCCTAAGGAGTGCAATTTGAATGACTGCTTATAAGGTTAGTGTCATTGTAATTAACTATAATAAAGAAAACTATATCGAAGAATGCCTACGATCCGTTGCTAAGCAGTCACTCAATCAGATTGAATGTGTTATTGTAGATGATGGTTCAACTGATGGAAGCTTAGATATAATAGAAAAATTTGTTGAAAAACATAAGAATTTTAAACTAGTGAAACAAGCAAATAGTGGACCAAGTGCGGCTAGAAACAATGGAATTAAAAATGCTACAGGTGAATACTTAGCGTTTTTAGATGGAGATGATTGGGCATTTCCAAATGCTTATGAGCAGTTATATAAACTCGCTAAAAAGCATCAAGCGGATAGTGCTGTAGGTAATATTCTTTGTTTTAATGAAATGAAGTCCTATCGCTTAAACTATATGAACGATTTGTTTTTAAGAAAGCTTCCTGTAGTTCGACAGATTCTAAAAAATTCTGAATTAGTTAAAACTCCTTCTGCGAGTAATAAGTTATTTAAAAGAGACATGATTGTTTCTAACCAAATTTTATTTGATACCGATTTACGAGTTGGTGAAGATTTATTATTTACGCAAAAAGGACTAATTCAATCGAATAAAACAGTTGTAAAAGATATTGATGTGATTGGTTATCGTGTAAATGATTCAAGTTCAAGCCTAATTAAGGCCGGTAGCATCAATTTCTTTATCCAGCTTGTTGACTTACAACAAAAATTATCGGAGTATTATAAGTCACATAAAATACAAGACCAATTAATTCATATTGAACGTCGACAGTTACAGTTCTTCATAGATTCTATTTTTCTAAAAGGGAATCGCTTACCCGATGATGAAAAAATAGAGTTAGCTCAAGCTGGACAACAGTATTTAGCAGCTCTTACGAATCAGGAATTACTCGTAAATGAATTAAATGAGACGAAAGCATTCTTATGTCACTTAATGAGTCAAAACGATGGTATTAGTGTACAAAAGTGGATTGAGATCATAAATGATCTATCGATTCAAAAAGAAAATGTGATTGCTGGAGATAAAATTTACTCTTATTTGATAAACTATTTTCCACAATATAAAGATCAATTAATCATCAATAATCTTGTTATTAATCATGTATTAGAAGATATCAGTTTACATGTTGATCGTTTAACGATTAGTGGATATGCGTTTATTAAGAATCTATCAACAGAGGATGTTAAGAAGGAATTTGTTTTTCGAAATCAAAAGGGTAATGAAAAAATAATTGAGCTTCGACCAATGTTGAGAACAGATGTTACCTTTATGGAAAGTAAAAATACAAGCAATTATAACTGGGCAGGTTATGAAACAGTTGACGTTTCTTTACTAGAAGTTTTAGGGAACGGAAAATGGGATTTATTTATCCGATTAAAAAAAGACCGACTAGTAGTTGAGCAGCCTGTCATTGTTTTTTTAACCCAACATCGAAACAAAATGAAGCCAACAACAGTTTCAGGAAAACAGCTGATTGCACAATTCCGTAACCTAAAATTGTCCATATTAATAAGAAATAAAACAGCGAAGAACGGGCTAAATCTTTTGATTTCTAATATGAAGCGCACAGTAAGAAGTGATGCAGCTTTTCTACTAAAAAAAGATTTTCATAGTCTATTTGCTGTCATTCTTTATAAAGTATTTGGTTGGTATTTTAGAAGTAAAAAAATATGGTTGGTCGGAGAAAGACGTGACACTGCTCAGGATAACTCATATCATCTATATAAATATATTCGAACAAATCATCCAGAAATAAATTGTTATTACATTATTGATAAAAATTCTCCTGATTATCGACATGTTCAGGACTTAGGAAATATTATACAATTTGGTAGTTTCCTTCATAGTTTTTATATGTTGGTTTGCATCAAAACGATTAATAGTTACGCCGAGCATGCAAATATGTACACTCAAACTTATAAAAATGTGATTAGGCAATATCCTGAATGGCAGCAGAATAAAAAGATTTTTATTCAACATGGTGTCATAGGGGTTAGTCGAGTAAATCAAGCACTTAATAAAAATGAGTATGGCTACTCATTGTTTATTACATCATCTGAATTTGAAAGAAACCATATTATTGAAGAATTTGGCTATAAAGAAGATGAAGTAGTTGTTACAGGATTGGCAAGATGGGATGCGTTAGAGGATACTAGTACCGGGAACGAAATTTTGTTCATGCCAACTTGGCGCAATTGGATTAAATCTAGAGATGCACTTGAAGATTCAAGATATATGAAGTCATTAATTTTATTTTTAAGTAATAAAAAACTTCATCATCTATTAGAAAAATACAATAAGACGATCACGTTTTACCCACATTATCAAACACAGCTACTTTGGGGAGAATTACCGTTTTTCCATGAACGTATTCATATTGTTAAACAAGGAGAAGAAACAGTTCAAAATCTATTAAAGCGTCATAGCTTGCTAATTACAGATTATTCAACTGTCTCATTTGACTTTGTATATATGGAAAAGCCAGTCATATTTTATCAATTTGATTATGATGAATTTTACTCAAGGCATTATAATGAAGGTCCGATCAATCATAAAAAGGATCTATTTGGAAAAGCGTGCGATACAGAAGACGAAGTGCTATCTGAGTTAGAAAGTATCATTAATCACAACATGAAAATTGATGAGGATTATCTGATCAAGAGTAATAAATTTATGAATCGAAATAAATCATTACATACTGAAGCAATCTTTCATGAAATTTTGAAAAGAACATGATTTTATGTACAAGGAGGGATATTCTTATTTTATATGCAAAAGGCTATTAGAGCACTAAACGAAGATCCAAAGTTAGCGTTTGAAGAGTTTAAAAAGTTCATAATGAATGAAGAGCAAGTAGAGTTTGATATCTTTCATCTAATTAATATTAAGAAAAAAAAAATATATATTGAATATTTATATTTCATATTAAAAGACACATTTAGTCAGTGTGATTTAAGTCAAATTTTTGTCTACGATTATGTTTTTGCAAAATTAATCTTACAAAAAGAGTTTAAAGAAGCAGTTACATTTTCTGAGTTAATAAATAGTTTAGACCAATATACTACTGAACTAGATTATTCTATTTTTAAGATTAAGAAAATAAATACAAAAGTATTGTTTACTTTTTCTTATGATAATGAACTAGTAGAAGTTGATATATCAGACTGGTTGGAAAAAGCCCATTTTGAAAATCAGATTATCGATATTGAAAAATTGGAGAATAAGCTAGTAATTAGAGGAAATGCTTTTTTTCAAGGTATTAATTTAATAAATGATGAAGATATTGATCATCAATTAATCATTAAGGATTCAAATAATAAGACAAAAACTATTCAGATAAAAAGGTCACGCACAAATCATTTCAATAGTTCTAGATATAATTATTGCGCAGGTGGTTATGAATTCCATATTAATTTGGATGATTTTTCTAATGTAGGCAATTACGATGTAACACTTGAAACGGTTTGCTATGGAAGAACTATTAAAAGTAAATTAAAATATGCAATCAATGTGAGAAAAAATTATCAATTTAACAATAATTTAACGATTGTTAATAAAAAATTAAAAATTAATCTATTACATAAATCATATTTTTCTTTTAAAATAGAACCTGTGTCTTTTGTTAATAGCGTTATAAAAAATGTAATTACACGTAGTAAAGAAAAAAAGATATTGATTTCAAGATTTTTTCATAATCCCAACAACTCCACAAGGGAAAAGATAAATTTTGCTATCATTATCATATTTAATGAGTTATTTGGTTATACAATAGGTAACCGAAAGTTTACAATTATCAGTGAAAAATTAGCTGATAGTACAAATGATAACGGCTTTGCATTTTTTCAATATTGTCGTGAACGTTCTGATGCTAGTAATATTTATTATCTACTAAGAAAAGATGCAAAAAATTATAATGAGATAAAGAAATTAGGTAATGTAATCCCATATAATGGCTTTAAACATTTTCTCTTTTCTATTTTCGCTAAGACAATTATTAGCACAGATAATGTAAAAATATTAATTCCAAAAGAACTTAGGGACATTAGTCATGCTAATCTTGTATTTATTGGTCATGGTGTAACCTTATTTAAAAAGGTTGACCATGTTTATCATGCAAGTAGGGGAGTAGCTAATCAAATAATTGTTTCTACGGAACAAGAGAAGGAAATCTTTATTAGACACTTTGGTTATGAACCGAATAATGTTTTTGTTACAGGTTTGCCACGTACATCATATTTAATGAATCATGTGACGGAAAAAGTTATACTAGTTATGTTTACTTGGCGAACAGAAATAAAAAGTAAAGAAGATTTTTTACAAAGTGAATTCTTCTATAGATTAAAAGGTTTGTTACTTAACAAAGAGTTATTAAAAAAATTAGAATCCTACAATGTCTCGTTAAAAGTCTTAGTTCATCCAAGAATGATCGAGTATGTTGATTTAATACCTAAACTACATAACCGAATCATATTGGAAAAGCTGACAGAAACAGATGTGAAACAAGCTATTGAGAATAGTAGTATGTTGATAACAGATTATTCGAGTATTTTATTTGATTTTATTTATTTAAAAAAACCGATTATAATGTATGGTTTTGATTATTTTAATGCTAATTATTCAGTTAGTAGAGATTATATGAATAGTACATTAACTGATGTTTTCTTTGAAACTGAAAAAGAAGTTCTCCAAAGGATGAACAAATATATAGAAGAAGATTTTATACTTGATCAACGTACTAACAGTCGCTATTCACATTTAGTGAATAGTCATCAAAATAGTGTTAATCTATTATACGATGTACTAGAAAATAAGATGTGAAATAGATCAAAGTCGATTCAGTATTCAAACTGATTACAACGACTTTGTTTTGATTGAGTGATTTCAATTGAAAGAGGTAGAATTTATGAAAATATGTACAATTGGATTAGGATATATAGGATTACCAACTTCTGCCATGTTCGCTAAATATGGTAATGAAGTCGTAGGTGTGGATATTAATAAAAGTGTTATTGATAAATTAAATGCAGGGGAAATTCATATAGAAGAGCCTGGATTAGGTGAAGTTGTAAAAGATGTAGTTAATAAGGGGAACTTTAGAGCTTCATTACAACCTGAACACGCTGATGCATTCATTATTGCAGTACCGACTCCAAATATTGAAGATGAACATAAATCTTGTGATTTAGGCTTTGTATTATCAGCAGTTAAATCGACAATACCATTTTTACAAAAAGGTAATGTCTTAATTGTTGAATCAACAATTGCGCCAAGAAGTATGGATGATTTCGTTAAGCCACTTGTAGAGGAAGCTGGCTTTAAAGTGGGCGAAGATATTTTCCTAGTACATTGCCCAGAACGAGTTTTACCTGGACAAATTATGGATGAATTAATCAATAATAATCGAATTGTTGGTGGAATTACACCAGCATGTTCAGAAGCTGGAGCGAATGTATATCGCACTTTCGTAAAAGGCGAAATTATTAAAACAGATGCAAAAACAGCAGAAATGTCCAAATTAATGGAGAATACATTTAGAGATGTAAATATTGCCCTTGCTAACGAATTAACAAAGGTTTGTAATTCATTAGACATTAACGTATTAGACGTGATTCAAATGGCTAATAAGCATCCTCGAGTAAATATTCATTCACCAGGTCCTGGTGTTGGTGGACATTGCTTAGCTGTTGACCCATATTTTATCGTTGCAAAATCACCAGATTTAGCAAATATTATCAAACTATCTCGTGACACAAATGTATCTATGCCACAATATGTAGTAGACAGTGTTAAAAAACTATTAGTAGGCATAGAAAATCCAAAAGTTGCAGTATTTGGAATTACTTATAAAGGTAACGTAGATGATATTCGTGAAAGTCCGGCAATGGATATCATTGATTTATTAAATAATGAAGAGATGAACATTTCAATTCATGATCCACATGTACACTCAAACAAGATTCAATTGAGTTCGATGGAGGAAGCAGTAGAAGGTGCTCACTTAATCTTAGTCTTAACGGATCATAATGAATTTAAGAATATGGACTTTGAATCAATCTCGAAACAAATGGAAAATAGAATGTTATTTGATACTAAAAACTGTGTTCCGCCAGTTAACGGTGGGGAGTTAGCGTATGTAAATTTTGGGAATTTATATCAGTATACAAATGAGAACGTGGTTGAGGTATGAAGAATTTAACTACAATCTTTAAAGAGCATTTTAGCAATTTCTATATGATTGGACGTTTATCCAATTATGAGATGAAAAAGGAGTTCGCTGATAGCCAATTGGGTACGGTCTGGGCTTTTATTAATCCTCTTCTACAAATTGGTGTATACTGGTTAATATTCGGTACTGGTATTAGAAAGGGACTACCTGTTGACGGGATTCCATTCATCTTTTGGATGCTATGTGGATTAATTCCTTGGTTCTTCATTAGTTCGTCAATTTTACAAGGCTCTAGTGCCATCTTTAATCGACTTAATACAGTGTCAAAAATGAATTTCCCATTAAGTATTATCCCGACATATGTTATACTTTCGAGATTTTATACACATTTGTTTATGCTTGCGTTATTATTAATTAGCGTAGTTTTTAGTCAAGGTTTTGGACATATCAATGTACTTTCTTTACTGTACTTTATGTTCGTAAACTTACTATTTGCGATATGTTTAGCTTTAGTTTCATCAACGCTTTCAACATTAATACGTGATATTCACTTATTAATCCAGTCTACAACTAGAATGTTGTTATACTTAACGCCAATCTTATGGGTACCTCGTTCTGGAGGAACCCTTCAAAAAATTATGATGTTAAATCCGTACTACTATATTGTAACTGGCTATCGTAGATCGATGCTATATAATGACTATCATATGATTTTTTCATTGTATTCAGTTTACTTTTGGTGTTTTATGTTAGCTTTATTAATTTTTGGAGCTGTAATTCATATTAAATTTAGAAAATCATTTGTTGATATTTTATAAAAAACTTTTCTATGTTTAATGAATAAGTAGAGAGTTAGTCGAGCGTAGTTTTAAATTAAATAGCTCGGATCGTAGGTGAGAAAATTGGTCAAAAAAGTAATTTTTCGTAATGTGTCGAAGAAATTTAAAATGTATAGTAAGCCAACTGATAAATTAAAAGATTTATTCTTTGGTGGTAAAAGTGGAGAATATTTTCATGCACTTCAAGATGTTTCTTTTGAAGTAAATCAAGGCGAAATCGTCGGGATCATTGGATTGAATGGTTCAGGTAAGAGTACAATGTCAAATTTAATTGCAGGTGTTACAATTCCGAACGAAGGTGAAGTTGAAGTAAACGGGATGGCAACATTGATTGCTATTCAGGCTGGATTAGATAACCGACTAACTGGACTTGAGAATATTCGCTTAAAAGGATTAATGATGGGATTAAGCAAAAGTCAAATCGATGAAATTATTCCTAAAGTAATTAAATTTGCAGAAATCGGTAAATTTATTAATCAACCTGTAAAAACATATTCAAGCGGAATGCGTTCCCGTCTAGGATTTGCCATATCAGTAAATATTGACCCAGATATTATGGTTGTCGATGAAGCATTATCTGTTGGTGACCCTACATTTACAAAACGATGCTTAGATAAAATGAATGAATTCAAAGAGCAAGGAAAGACAATATTCTTTATCAGTCATTCTCTAAGCCAAGTGAAAAGTTTTTGTACAAAAGCACTGTGGATGCACTATGGTACAGTTCGTGAATATGGTGAATGTGCAGAAACATGTGAAAATTATCAAAGTTTTCTAACTGAATACAATAAACTTTCAGCTGAAGAAAGAGAATTAGATCGAGAAAAGCATATGAAATTAACTGTTAGTTAATTAATAAAAATTAGGAGACCAATATAATTGGTTTCCTAATTATATTTATAAAAATAAACAAAAAGTTTCGAATGGAACATAGGAGGAAGTATACTCTTGAATAAAGTAAGAAAAGCAATTATACCAGCAGCAGGACTAGGAACACGTTTCTTACCTGCAACAAAAGCAATGCCGAAAGAAATGTTACCAATCGTAGATAAACCAACTATTCAATATATCGTTGAAGAAGCTATTGCAGCTGGAATTGAAGATATCATTATTGTAACAGGAAAAGGAAAGCGCTCTATTGAAGATCATTTTGATATTTCAATCGAATTAGAACAAAACTTATTAGAGAAAAAGAAATTCGAAATACTTGAAAGAGTACAAGCATCATCTAAAGTTGAAATTCACTATATTAGACAAAAAGAGCCAAGAGGTTTAGGACACGCAGTTTGGTGTGCTCGTAAATTTATTGGTGACGAACCTTTCGCAGTACTACTTGGCGATGACATTATTCAATCAGATGTTCCTTGTGTTGAACAATTAATTAAACAATACGAGTTAACACACTCTTCAGTGATCGGTGTACAAGAAGTACCTGAAGACGAAGCTTACCGCTATGGAGTAATTGACCCAGTTGAACAAGATGGCCGCCGCTATCAAGTACGTAACTTCGTTGAAAAGCCAGCTAAAGGTACACAACCATCAAACTTAGCAATCATGGGCCGTTACTTATTAACACCTGAAATCTTTGAATTCCTAGAAGAACAAGAAGTAGGAGCAGGTGGAGAAATCCAACTAACTGACGCAATTCAAAAGCTAAATAAAATCCAAAGAGTATTCGCATACGACTTTGAAGGCAAACGATACGACGTTGGTGAAAAACTAGGATTCATCACAACTTCAATCGATTTCGCACTACAACGCGATGACTTAAAACACGATTTAATGGCGTATATAAAACAAAAAATCGATGAATTCGAAAACTAAACAAAATTAAAAACTGATTCGTATGGAGTTTCATATGCAGAAAAATAGTTCTATTAACACTGTAATCAAATATTGGTTACCAGTTATTCTAATAGCCGGTATTATATTCTATTCTTCGGCTACACCGTACGAAAAGCAAGACATAAGACCAGAAATCAGTCATATGACATTCCTATATGACATGATGGAGCATTTCGACTTTGTTCACTTTAATTATGCTGGAGAAGAGGTAAGTATCAAAAGCTTGGGAGTCCCAGGATTTACAGAATTCTTTATCCGAAAACTCTCCCACTTCACCATTTACCTACTACTAGCATTTTTTACAATAAGACTATCAAGACTTTATTTCAAAAGATATTACCTAGTAGGAATTCTTATCGCAGCCATCTACTCAATGGGCGACGAATTCCACCAATCATTTACAGCGGGTCGTACGCCGCTAGTTCAAGATGTCGTGATTGATTGCATCGGTGCAATGGTCGGAGCTTGTTTGTATTATCTTATTAATAAAAGGCATAATGCTAGAGTACAGAAAACCATTAGAGTTTAATCTAATGGTTTTTATTTGTTGTTGTGATTTGCGTTTTACTAAACGGAGGAGCAGGGGGCATTGTGGAGGGGATTTAGTGATTTACGTAGACGTTGAGGGAATGTGGGAATGATCTATTGATTTATGTAGAGGATGTGGGATTGAGGGGGAAATCTGATGAAATAGGTAGAAAGCTGTGGGATTGAGGGGAAAATCTAATGAAATAGGGAGATAGATGTGACATTATGGGGAAAATCTAATGAAATAGGGAGAAAGCTGTGGCGTTGAGGTGAAAATCTAATGATAAGGGCAGATAGATGTGACATTATGCGCGAAATCTGATGAATACGCGAGAGCCTGTGGCTTTATGCACGAAATCTATCCATTTACGCACAAAACACAATGATTTATGTACAAAATCCGCTGATTTATGCACAAACCCACTGATTGCAAGACCTGCCAAGTATAATATCAACAAAAAATCCAATATATCAACAAAAATCAGTACTATATCAACAAAAACTAATGCTTTATCAACAAAGTTCACAGCTTTATCAATAAAGTACAAAAAGTGTTCGCATATCCAACTAGATTCAGCAGTTATCCACCACTTACAAAAAATGGAAATATGTTTTATAATGAGGGAGGAAAGTGTTTCCAATATTTTCTAAATAAGTTGCTTTATTACATACAAGGGGGAACGAATGATGTCATTATTAAGTGCTTCACTATGGGCGGTAGGAATTATATTATCATGTGCATTCACTTTAAAGATTACTGGAAGTGGTTTTAAGGCGAAAAAAACTGAAGAATAAGCAATGTCTACATTATGAATCCATTAGAGGATTAGCTAATGGCTTTTTTGCAGTGCTGCCAAGTGTCATATCAAAAAAATAAATCGATATATCAACAAAAACCAGTGTTATATCAACAAAAACCAATGTTTTATCAACAAAGTACACAAAGTGTTCGCCATTTCCAGATCCAACACCCGCTAACCAATTCCCACACATAAAAAAATCTTATCTAACCTCAAGTTAGATAAGATTCCATCTCTTACAGTTTAATGAAATTAGGTTCTGTGCCGGCTTTTTCTACATAGCCGATTTTAACAGGATTCATTTGAATTAGAACATAGTTAGGGTCTTCTGGACCTTCTAGCCATTTAGACAATTCTTCAGTCCAAACTTTTTCTTCGGCACTTGGATTTTCAATTATTTCGGCCTTTGCAAACATTTCTACAAAGTTGTCGTCTAATCGATCTCCGTCGTGGCCTAGTAGTATATGTACATTTGGATTATTTTTTATATCATCTATTTTTTGTGAATTCTTATTAGTAGCGATATAAGGTGTTAGGCCTTTAAAGAAAAATATCATGTAGCAGCTATGTGGAAAGTCTTCGCGAATGGTCGTAAATAGACCTAATTGCTTCGCTTTTAATACCTTCATAATATTTTGTTGAATCATTTTTAAATAACTCCCTTCAAGTTCGAAAGATGACTGGTTGCTGGATTCTACCATGTTCATCTCCAACATTAGTAATTCTAGTTATCGAGGTTATAATCCTTTTCGTAATTTAGGTAAAACTAAACTTTTATCTGCATTTACCCATCAACAGTTTAAGTGTTTGTTAATTGTTTTACATTTAAACCTATTTTTTTAATCCTTTTGCATATGATATTTAGTAAGGAAAATTATTTAGGAGGTTATTATGGCTCATCGTTTGTTTTTTATTGTTACTTTTATCGGTGTTCCATTATCGGTAATTGGGAGCTTGATGCATTGGAATGAAATTCTTTTATTTATCATTTACTGTGTAACGATTATTGCATTAGCTGGCATTATGGGAAGAGCGACAGAGAGCTTAGCGATCGCAGCTGGCCCACGAATTGGGGGACTTTTAAATGCGACATTTGGTAATGCGGTAGAGTTAATTATTGCGATATTTGCATTGCAA
Source organism: Arthrobacter citreus (assembly GCA_013200995.1). GTDB lineage: Bacteria > Bacillota > Bacilli > Bacillales > Bacillaceae_G > Gottfriedia. Next base: position 4,364,966 of record CP053688.1, read on the forward strand.
AACGGGTTATCAGAAGTAGTTTTGGCATCGTTAACGGGTTCTGTTATTGGAAATTTACTTCTTGTAGGTGGTCTATCGTTTTTTGTAGGGGGATTAAAGTATAAGCGTCAAAGCTTTAATGTTTATGATGCGAGGCATAATTCAGGTTTACTAATTTTTGCAGTTGTACTAGCCTTTGTCATTCCAGAAATTTTTTCAGTAAAGATGACCCCGAATGAAACGATGACGCTTAGTGTAGGGGTTTCGATTGTTTTAATGATTTTATATTTAGCGGCATTATTATTTAAATTAGTTACGCATCGTGGAGTTTATGTTGCAAAAAATCAAGAGATTGTAGAGGAACATGAAGAAGCTGAGTGGGGAACAACGAAAGCTATGATTGTTTTAGCTTTAGCTACTATAGCAGTGGGCTATGTTTCTGAGAAGCTTGTTCATACATTTACGACCGTCGGCGATAAATTTGGATGGACTGAGTTATTTATCGGTATTATCGTTGTTGCGATCGTTGGTAATGCTGCTGAGCATGCGTCTGCAATTGTGATGGCATTTAAAAATAAAGTAGGGGTTTCAGTGGAAATCGCTGTTGGTTCTTCACTACAAATTGCAATGTTTGTAGCACCAGTGTTAGTTATTTGCTCATTATTTATAGGTGAGAGAATGCCTTTAATTTTCTCTATGCCTGAATTGGTTTCTATGATTACATCTGTATTTTTAACAATTGCTATTATGAACGATGGTGATACGAACTGGTTTGAAGGGCTAACTTTATTAGCGGCCTATTTTATCATGGGGATCGGTTTCTATTTATTATAAAAACTAAAATTGAAGGTGGTAATAGTTGAAAATATTAATACGCATTGTATTTTATTTAATTGGATTACTATTTTTAACTTTAGGAATTAGTTTAGCGATAAAAGCTGAACTTGGTGCAAGTGCATGGGATGCGCTAGCAGTCGGCGAATCGAAAACATTCGGTTTATCTGTAGGGAATTGGATTATCATTAACTCGTCAGTACTTTTATTTATTAATGCCTTTTTACAAAAAAAACGACCTGATTGGCTTGCAGCAATTACGTTTATATTAATTGGTCGGTTTCTAGATTTTTGGTTAACAGTTGAGTCAGAACATTTATTTGATGCAAATATTATTACTAGATACATCCAACTCGTACTAGCTATTTTAAGCATGACAATTGGTATTGCTATTTATTTACAAGCAAAGTTTCCATTAAGTCCAATTGATGATTTAATGATTTCACTCAGTAAACGATTTGGCGTAAGCTTAGGCGTAGCTAAAACGATTGGGGAAGTGTTTGCCCTAGTATTGGCATTTCTTCTAAAAGGTCCAATTGGAATCGGTACTGTAGTAATTACTTTCAGTATCGGGCCAATACTACAAAAAATTAGAGTTCCAATTGAAAAGCTTTATAATAAGCTAAGTTCATAACGAAATAATTCATTTATGGAATACATATATTTAAATAAAATGTTCATGCTAAGAGTAAATAATTTCCTTATTTGTGAAAGGGGCATGAACATGTCTAAATGGTTAAAACCATTCGTTCTACTAAATATAGTCATTTTATTTATTTCTTTAAATAATGGACAAACAACTTTTGCAGCAAATTCAGAGATAAGAGTCCCAGGCTCGGCAGCAAATGTGACAAAGGAAAACACTTATCCAAATCCAACTCAAGACTTGCCAGAATTACAACCAGGTGGACTGGCTAAGCAGTTATTAGATTCATCGAATGTAAAAATAGAGAATCCTAATCTAATTCGTATGTTTAATGAATCCTCAGTAAGTAAAGCACCATTTGCTGTTGGGTATAACGCGAAGATTTTCCTAGGTGTTTGGCCTTTAAATTATGAGTCAAATGAGACAACAATTAATTGGCAATATAAAAAAATCAATACAAACTTTCTCGATAATCGAGGAGAAAAAACGTACAAACGTATTAAGTACTATCAAAACACACAGCAAATTATTCGCGGTGGTTTAACTGCAAAAGTTAGAGATTCAGATGACGTTATTAACCTAATGATGCATGATGCTTCAGAAAAAACAACTTTGCCACTAGCATACCAAACAGTAGTCGGAGCAGGTACGAAAAACGAACGAGTATATAATGTACCACCAAAGCAACTAGGCTATTTATACGCATACGCTCCTGCTGTTAATGAAAAAGGAAAAGTTACATTTGGAGAAGTATATTTAATCTTAAAGGGTAATAAAAGATCACTTCAAGTGAAAAATGTCGTGTCGCAAGGTGTAGGCGCATGGATTCCTGTCCAAGATTATGTATCGTTTGGGTATTTAGCTACGCCGCAGCCTAGATAAAATATGTTAAATCCACAAGGGTGATTTTGCTTGTGGATTTTTTGTTTTACTGCGCCGCTATATCAATGAGATTTAGAGATGGGGATTGTAATTTATCAACGGCTTATGAGGATATATCAACGAAGAACAGCGATATATCAACGAGAATTAACCATATATCAACGGAGTTCACAACTTTATCAATATTGTTCAAATTGTGTTCGTATTTTCAATATGTGAAGATAGGTGACAATTAAATATGATTTAATCAACAAAAAAAGCATGTCATAAAAATGACATGCTTAACTTTTAAAGTTTTGAACTTCTACCAGTAAAATCAGTATCACGATAGTAGCTATTCTTCACTAGAATATTAGGCCCTAAACATTTAACTGCTGGACAATGACAGCTTAGTTCTTTTGCAGTTTTTGATAATGACCAAGTATCATAAGCTTCCTGAAGTGTATGAGTTTGAATATTACCAAGATGAGGTACATCACCAAAGTCAGTTACGATAATGCTTCCATCAAATACATTTACATTTAAGCGAGAACGTCCGTCAGGATCATTTCGTAGTGTTACATTTTTACTATTATATAGTCTTTGAATAATGTCTAAATCCTTCTGATCATCGCTACATGGATAAAATGGCAGAGTACCAAATAGCATCCAAATGTTTTCATCGCGGACATCTAGTAAAGTAGAGATTGCTTTACGTAATTCATCCTTCGTTAAAACTTCTAATGTACTAGCGAAATCACTCGCATACATAGGGTGTACTTCGTGCCTTTGACATTTCATTTCATCAATAATTTGACGATGAATTTTTTCTAAGTATGGAAGAGTACGTTTATTTAGCATTGTTTCAGCAGATACCATAACGCCAGCTTCAGCAAGACGGCGACTGTTTTCAATCATGTTTTCAAATAATTTTGCACGTTGCTCATATGTTGGCTTGCGATCCATCATGGCAAATCCTGCTTCAACGAATTCGTCAACTGTTCCCCAGTTATGTGAGATATGTAGTACGTCTAAATAAGGAATGATTTTTTCATATCTTTCAAAATCTAATGTTAGATTTGAATTAATTTGAGTTCGGACACCGCGCTCATGGGCATACTTTAATAATGGCACTACGTAACCGTTCAGCATTTTATTAGAAAGCATCGGCTCTCCGCCGGTAATACTAATGCAACGAAGCTTTTCGATCTCTTCTAAGCGATTTAGTACTAGCTCAATCGGTAATGGATTTGGATCCTTCGGTTGTAAAGTATATCCGACAGCACAATGCTCGCATCGCATATTACATATTGTTGTTGTTGTAAATTCTACATTTGTTAATATGTTTTTACCATACTCTTCAACATCCAAATATGCTTCCCAAGGGTCATATGTAGGTGTTATTTGTTGTAATAAATTTTTCATAAAAAAACTCCTTTAGGCACAAAAGTGCACCCATAAGTATAAGATAAATTTAATTTTCCTCAACCATTATAAGAAAGAAAGTTAATCATTGTATAGAAATAAATGCTTAAAAAATAAAAAAATGTCGAAAGTTTTACGATATATAGTCGAAGAAGGGTATAATATAAAATGAATTGTATTAAGAAAGGACGAGTTATTTATGTCAAGCACAGAACAATTATCTTATATTAAAGAGCGTTTTAACTCAGTAATGGAAGCAATCGAATCTTTAGAAGCTGAAGAAGTAAGCTTAGAAGAATTAGATCAATTATTATCTGTTTTAGATGACATAGAAACTAAATGTCGTGAAGTGAATCAACCTGAATGAGTCCATTAAAATGGGCTTTTTTTATTTATTGAAAAAGCGACGTGACAGCTACATCAAGAAACATACTTGTCAGGGCTTTTTTTATTCCGTTTATTAAAAATTGTATTATAATGAGAAGGGGAACATTCTGTCTTTTTTATAAAGGGTTGAGGGGGAGCAACAATGCAAAACATACAGGAAAGTATTTATCAATTAATCGTTGAGACATCAACGAATCTACCAAAGGACGTACGTAAAGCAATCAGACAAGCTAAAGCAAATGAAACTGCTGGAACTAGAAGTGCCATTGCGTTGGAAACGATTACAAATAATATTATGATGGCTGAAAACGATGTTTCACCAATTTGCCAAGATACTGGTATGCCAACGTTTAAAGTAAAAACTCCAGTTGGTGTAAACCAGCTTGTGATAAAAGAAGCAATTTATGCTGCAATTGAACAAGCTACTAAAGATGGTAAGCTTCGTTCGAACTCTGTAGATTCTTTATTTGGTAAAAACAGCGGAAATAACTTAGGACCGGGTACTCCTGTTGTGAAATTTGAGCAACATGAGAGCGATTATATCGATATTCGTCTAATCTTAAAAGGTGGCGGATGTGAAAATAAAAATATCCAATACAGCTTACCATGTGAACTTGAAGGTCTTGGTAAAGCAGGTCGTGATTTAGACGGTATCCGTAAATGTATTTTACACAGCGTATACCAAGCACAAGGACAAGGCTGTAGCGCAGGCTTCATCGGTGTTGGTATCGGTGGAGACCGTACAAGCGGTTATGAGCTTGCAAAAGATCAACTATTCCGTTTAACTGAAGATGAAAATCCAATTCCAGAGCTTAAAGCAATGGAAGATTATATTTTGGAAAATGCAAACAAGCTTGGCGTAGGAACAATGGGCTTTGGTGGAGAGACAACATTACTTGGTTGTAAAATCGGCGTAATGAACCGTCTACCTGCAAGCTTCTTTGTATCAGTAGCGTATAACTGCTGGGCATTCCGTCGTTTAGGTATGAAAATTAATCCTGAGACTGGCGAAGTTTCAGAATGGATCTATCGTGATGGTGAGGAAATTAGCTTTACAAATGAAGCTGCGGATACTGCAGAAGCACCTCGTGAAGTGAAATTAGTAGCGCCAATTACTGAAGAACAAATTCGTGATTTAAAAGTTGGAGATGTAGTTTCGATTAGTGGAATGATGTACACTGGCCGTGACGCAATTCACCATCATTTAAAAGACCATGACTGTCCAGTAGACTTAAATGGTCAAATTATTTACCACTGTGGACCTGTTGTATTAAAAGATGAAGAAGGCAAATATCACATTAAAGCAGCTGGTCCAACAACAAGTATTCGTGAGGAGCCATACCAAGGCGATATCATGAAAAAATTCGGCATTCGCGCTGTAATTGGTAAAGGCGGAATGGGTGCAAAAACATTAAAAGCATTAGAAGAGCACGGCGGTGTTTACTTAAATGCAATTGGTGGAGCAGCACAATATTACTCACAATGTATTAAAGAAGTAAAAGATGTAAACTATTTAGAATTCGGAATTCCAGAAGCAATGTGGCACTTACAAGTTGAAGATTTCAAAGCAGTTGTAACAATGGATTCTCACGGTAACTCATTGCATCAAGATGTAGATAAGAGCTCACTTGAGAAATTAGCTACTATGGCTGAGAAGGTATTTTAATAGTTGAGATTTAGGAGCAATGTCATTTGATGGCATTGCTTTTTTTTGGATATTATTTGGGTGGTGTGTAATGGAGTGGGGTTCTACAATTAAATTCGATGGGTAGATAAGAAAAATGAAACCTGCAAATAAAAGATGGGAGGTCGCAAATAAAAACGTGAGGAGTGCAAATAAGGCCCCAGCGACTGCAATTAAATTCCCAAGTGCAAATAAAATCATGAAAACTGCAAATAAGGAGTTAATTCATGAAGAAAAAGTTTAATTTTAGGGTAAATTAAGCAAAATTGAATGGTTTGGTTTGAAAAACCCTTATTTTCATTAGAAAATTTAAATTCCTGAGCCGACAAAATCCTGAGCTAGAAAAACTTAGTTTTATTTCAAAAATGCACCGATTTTATTCATATTTCTAATTTATTTACAGATACTAATTTTAAGTGAGGTGAGTGAGTTGAAAAAGTTTATCGTATCGATTCTTGCTTTCTTGTTAGTGTTTCCTAGTACTACTTTTGCTTATAGTAATACGCCACATGGCTGGGGGATTGTTCGTGCGAAGAATGAGGTTCCGCCAGATGCTGGTGAGCAGCTTAATAAATTGTTATCTAATACGGGGTCAGTGTATTTAGGTGATACTACGAAAAAGGATGTTTATTTAACTTTTGACAATGGTTATGAAAATGGGTTTACGCCGAAGTTTTTAGATGTTTTAAAGAAGCATGGTGTTCATGCGACTTTTTTCATAACGGGTCATTATATTAAGGAGAATCCTGAGCTAGTAAAACGGATGGTAAATGAGGGGCATATAGTTGGAAATCATTCGTGGAGTCATCCTGATATGACAACGATTGGTGATCAGAAGATTGTTGAGGAATTGGAACAAGTTAAAATGGCTTACCAAGAATTAACTGGCCGAACAGATATGAAATATTTTAGACCTGCACGCGGGGTTTTTAGTGAGCGTACTTTGAAGTTGGTCAATAAAGAGGGGTATGAAAATATTTTTTGGTCATTGGCATATGTTGATTGGAAGGTTGATCAGCAAAGAGGTTGGAAATATGCTTATGATAATGTGATGGATTTGATTCATCCAGGAGCGGTTATTTTAATGCATACTGTATCGAAGGATAATGCAGAGGCGATGGATGCGATTATTACCGGTTTACATAAAAGAGGATATCGTTTTGGAAGTTTAGATGAGTTAATGATGGAGAGAAGTGGATTTGATCCTAATTTCTATCTTCCTAAAAAATAAAAAGCTAATGATTGAGTAGTTTAGTAAAACTGCTTTAATCATTAGCTTTTTTTTATCGGTTTGCGATTGCCTCGTAGTTTAATTTTGCGTGTTGTTTAGACGTTTTAATTACGAAAGGATTTTCGACTGTATTTTCTAAGAATTGTTGGTCCTTATTTGCGAATTTTTTAATTCCGTTAAGAACTTGTTCTTCTTCTAATACAACTTCTCCAAAAAGTAATTCTTGTGTGATTGGGCCTTGGTTATAGTGTTCATAATAGAATCGTTTATAGTCAAATTGATAGAAAATAACTGGTTTTTCCATGTATGAAAAGTCAAACGAAACTGTTGAGTAATCAGTGATTAATAAATCGGATCGTTTTAAAAGTGATTGAACGGTTTCTTCACCTTGACGGATTACTTTGATTCGTTTATGGAAATCTGGAACATCTTTCATATACACCTGAGTTTGGTAATGTGGATAGAAAATAATATTTAAATCGTTATCTTCTAAAATTTGGTGTAAATCAGGATTACTAAGTAAAGATAAGTAACGGTTAAAGTATTCAGAGTTCATTAATTGCTGAGTACTTTTATTCCAGTTTCTCCACGTTGGCATAATTAGAATCGTTTTCCCATTACCTGTATTTTCAAGGGCGTCCCATCTAGCTAGTCCAGTTACGGCAACTTCATTTTCGGCATATCCAAATTCGTTCACGATATGATCTTTTTCAAAATCAGATGAAACAATAAATAATGAATAGCCCATTCGATTTTTATTTAGTACATGGTTTACTCTACTAACTCCAATTACGCCATGTTGAATAAGGATTTTTTGATTTTGCTGCCATTCAGGATGGCATTTTAAAACTTGTAGGTATTCATGCGTGTACATGTTAGCACGCTCGGAATATGCATTAATTGTTTTATCACAAGTTAATAAGTAAAGTGTATGCTTTATACTTCCATATTGTACGATGTTTCCGAATTCCTTTATATGTTCATAATCTTTAGCATTTTTATCGATTAAATAGTAACAGTTTTCTCTTAGATTATTTTTCTGTATATACTTGAATAAATGATACGAATTATCTTGTGCTGTATCTTTTCTTTCTCCAATTAACCAAATATGTTTATTTCGATAGTGCCTGTTTGTTAAGCGGTATAAGAAAAAGATAAGGAAGGATTTCCATTCTCTTCTTAGCACGAGTAAACCAAATTCATAGACTAAATCACGGAAGGATTTTTGTATTTTTGTTTTTAATCTTCCTAATAGGCCTGTTTTTTTAATTCGAATATGCAAATTCTTCTTTGGAAAATATGGGACTATGCTGTGTGTTTTAGTTGTTGCTGGTTTTGAATTTGCTTTTGTTGAAAAATAAAATATATGAAGTGGTTTTTTTATCGTGATATCTTCGACTGTTACCGAGATTGAAACTTCATAATCACCATCTGGTAAAATTTCACTTAATTCAATCGTCGTTGTTTTATAGCCACCATCGTTATAATTGATACTATTTTTTGAGAATAAGTAAGATAAATCTGAACGTTCAAGTGTTTCAAGCGTAACTGTAATGACTTGTCCGTTTGACTTATTCGTAAACTGTATTTCTTTAATAGAATCATCATTATTAATTTCCTCAATAAAGGCAAAGCCACCTACTTGTAAGCGATCTTCACGTAATGAAAGGATTTCAATTTTTTGATATAGGTTAAATGCTTTTATTTCTAGGTATTCTTTATAATTTGGAAAATATTTTGCAAAGTAGTGATAATAGTTTCCTTCAATTTTCACTGCACCTTTTTGTAATGTTCGATCAGATAATAGGCGCATTAGTAAATTAAATTCTTCTGAAACTTTATTAACAAATATCGTATAGAATACTTTACTAATTTTAGAAGTATTATGTTCTATTTGATTTTCTGACATGTTATTAGCAAAGTCAGATGAAATCGTTAATAATTCATCGAACTGCTCAGAAGGGAAGTAGTACGCTTTAGTTAATAAAGATGTTAAATAATAATCCCATAATTTTTTCTCAATATGAGCGTAATGAGAGGTAACATCTTTTAATTTATAATAGTTCAGTAATTCTGTTTGAGTAATAAGAAGGTCATTAAAAAAATCTAAAGTACTAGTTTGTTTAATAACATCGCTATTCGTTAAATCTCTCACATTAATGACGATATCTGAAGTGACATAAACTTTATTCGAACAAATAAAGGATTGTTGAGTAAATAATAAATCTTGTTGTTCAGTTATATTCTCATTAAATTGTATTTGATTGTCGCTCAATATGCTTCTTTTGATAATCATATTTTTAATAGAAGGATTTAAAAGAAGTTCTGGCTGTTGGTCAAATTGGCGTATTTGCGGTAAATCTTTTTTGAAAATGGATTTTAAGTCATGGTGCTCCCATTTTCTTGTACCATTGAATAATTGGATATTTCCTAAAGCGATCTCAGCATTTGCTTTAGTAGCACCGTCATATAGTTTTTCATAAGATGAAGAATTTACAATATCATCTGCATCGATAAAGGCAATAAATTCACCAATAGCCTCTTGTAAGCCTATGTTACGTGCTTTATTTTTTGCCGTAAAATCGATTGATAAGGATTGGAAATTTTTATGTGAATTTGAGTATTCTTCAATTAATTTTTTACTATTATCTGTTGAACCGTTGTCAATCACGATAATTTGAAGATCAGTTAATGATTGACCTAGTAAACTGTTAAGGCAATCTTTTAAGACATCTTCATGATTATGTGCGACAACGACTATACTTATTTTTGCTTTTTCCATAATAGTCTTACCTCACTAGTCTCTACTTTCAATTAAATAGTTTATCATAAATTATAAACTAATGTGTCTTCCATCATATATTAATTTACGCTTGATAAGTGGTTTTTGTAGTAGTATTTTCTCCAATATTTGATGGAGATATTTATTAAGAGGGGTAGTAGATGCAGAGTTTCTAAATTGGCTTTATTTTATGAGTGGTAGTTTTAGAAAAGATTAAGTAAATTTTTATTAAATCTATTGACTTTGATAATGATAATCGTTATCATTTAAGTATATTAAATATCAAAACCCGCTGTAGCGATATTTGATAAGTTTTAAAACCTGATTGGACTTGAAAGTTTCCCCATTCCCTTAAAATTTAATGTGTCAAAAAAAGCTTGATTAGTCCCCAAGCTTTTTTTGTGCTTTCAGACTGTATGAGAGCTTTCTGAAAATAAAATTGTTAAGCATGTAACTAGAGATCATTTCTCTAGTTTTTTTGCGTTTCACACAAATTTTCTTAACCGGTACTGATTATGCTATAATACACTTCAGAGTAATTAAGGAGGAACGGGAGAATGTGGAAGGAAGAGGTTGCTTTAGAAACTCCATATCAATGGGAAGAGGTTTTAAAGAGATTAGAGCATGAGCCAACATTTACAGTGCATTCTGCTGAAAAGCGGTTAAGCATTCCACTTTATATTGAGGGAGAGCATACAGTTGTAAAGGTTAAGAAAATAGATGATGCTCCGGTTCGATTTGAAGTTATTAGTGAACATGTAGATAAAGCTAAAATTCTCGATGAAATTGCTACGATTTTGCAATGGCAAACTGAATTTGAAGAGTTACATCATCATTTAAGACAAACTACTATATCGCCTCTAATAGACCTTTTTGGACATACACCAATCACTGTTTCTAATGATCCTTTCGCCTGTTTAATTACATGTATTATTCATCAGCAAATTCAGCGTACTTTTGCGATTCAAGTCACAAAGCGCTTTGTTCGAATGTATGGTGAGAGAATTGGTAATGCGTGGTTTTTTCCTTCGCCAGAGAAAATTGCCATGTTAACGATTGATGAGTTAAGAGATTTGCAGCTTAGTACTAGAAAAGCTGAATATATGATCGGCATTGCTAAAGCGTGGAGTGAAGGAGATTTGAGTCACCAAGATTATCGAACATTATCTTCAGAGGAAATTTCAAAGGAGTTAATTAAGCTAAAAGGGGTAGGTCCTTGGACGGTTGAAAACTTCTTATTATTTGGTTTAGGAAGAAAAGATATTTTCCCAGTTGGTGATGTTGGCATTCAAATCGCACTTCAAAAGCTTTTAAATTTAGATGAAAAGCCTTCAAAAGAAATAATGGAGTATGTTAAAGAGCAGGTTTCACCGTTTGGAAGCTACGCTGCTCTGTATCTTTGGAAGAGCATAGAATAATGGAGTTGTATATATGAGCAATCAGTTAGAAAATAAATTAGAAGTAGGGCAATCCTTTCCTATTACAATTAAACGTATCGGAATTAATGGTGAGGGTGTAGGTTACTTCAAACGACAAGTTGTATTTATTAAAGGAGCATTACCTGGTGAGGAAGTAGTTGCTGAAGTAACGAATGTGCGCAACGGCTTTGCTGAAGGGAAGATTCAACGTATTCGTAAGTCATCGCCAGACCGTGTAGATCCAACTTGTAAAATCTATGAAAAATGTGGTGGTTGCCAAATTCAGCATGCTTCATATGAAGGGCAGCTTCGATATAAACGCGATATTGTCATCCAAGCAATGGAAAAGTATGCGAAAGATTTACTAGAAAAAACACCAATTAAAGAAACGGTTGGTATGGAAAATCCTTGGAATTACCGCAACAAAAGTCAACTTCAAACTGGACTTGAAAAAAATAAGATTATCGCTGGATTATATAAACAAAACTCACACGAAGTTGTCGATATTGGCCATTGCCCAATTCAACATGAGGATTTAAATAAAATCACAGGTAAAGTGAAGAAGATTTTAACTCGTTTAAATATTCCTGTTTATAATGAACGAAAAAATAAAGGAGTTATTCGAACAATTGTTGCCCGTGTCGGATTACGAACAGGTCAAATTCAATTAGTTCTAGTAACTGGTACGAAAGATTTTCCACAGAAAAATGAATTAATTAGTGAAATTAAAAAGAGAATGCCTGAAGTAACTAGTTTAATGCAAAACATTAATAATCAAATGACTTCAGTAATTTTTGGTCGTGAAACTGTTTATTTAGCTGGGGAAGAAGTAATCGAAGAAAAGCTTGGTGACTTATCATTTGAGCTTTCGGCTAGAGCATTTTTCCAATTAAACCCTGAGCAAACGGTTAAACTATATGATGAAGTGAAAAAAGCAACGGCACTTACAGGAACGGAAAAAGTCGTTGATGCTTATTGTGGAGTAGGTACAATCGGATTATGGCTTGCTAAAGATGCAAAAGAAGTTCGAGGTATGGACGTTACGAAAGAGGCGATCATCGATGCGAAAACAAATGCATTAAGTCATGGATTTACAAACACTCATTACGAAGCAGGTAATGCTGAACAAGTATTACCAAAATGGTTAAAAGAAGGCTGGAAACCAGATGTGATTATTACTGATCCACCTAGAACTGGTTGCGATGAGGAGTTCTTAAATACTGTATTAAAAATTAAACCGAAAAAATTAGTATATGTTTCTTGTAATCCTTCTACTTTGGCTAGAGATTTAAAGGTATTAAGTAAGAGTTACGATGTGAAGTATTTGCAGCCAGTAGATATGTTCCCGCATACTGCGCATGTAGAAGTTGTAGCGAATTTGGAATTGAAGATGTCTAATTAAAAATGCTCTTGCTAGTTTAAATAAACATTAGCCACCCTTATTTCGTTAGAAAGTACTTTTTTCGAATTCGGGGGCTTTTTTCTGTTAAACTCTTGGCAATTCGGTTTCTTCTTATTGAAGAATGTTGGAGAAAATTTTAGTAAACACCGATTAACATTTTTGATCAGTTTGATAATAAATGAATAAGCATGGTCATCTTACTTTTTAATTTTCGGATAAGTGGTTGGCCTAGTTTCCCATCATGAGAGGATTTGAATTTGAAAATGAAAGATAATTTTTGGCGTGAATTACCGCGACCTTTTTTTATACTGGCTCCAATGGAAGATGTGACGGATGTTGTTTTTCGCCATGTTGTAAGTGAAGCAGCCAGACCTGATGTGTTTTTTACAGAGTTTACAAACAGTGAGAGTTACTGCCACCCAGAAGGGCACCAAAGTGTACGCGGTCGTTTGACTTTTACAGAAGATGAGCAGCCACTAGTAGCACATATTTGGGGGGATAAGCCTGAATTCTTTAAGCAAATGAGTATTGGTATGGCGGAACTTGGTTTTCGAGGTATAGATCTCAATATGGGCTGTCCTGTACCTAATGTGGCAGGACATGGGAAGGGAAGCGGCCTAATCCTTCGCCCAGAAGTTGCGGCAGAACTAATACAAGCAGCAAAAGCAGGAGGACTACCCGTAAGCGTTAAGACAAGGCTTGGTTTCTCTAAAATAGACGAATGGCGTGACTGGCTGACACACATATTGAAACAAGACATTGCCAATTTATCCATTCACTTGCGTACAAGAGATGAAATGAGCAAAGTAGATGCGCATTGGGAACTAATTCCGGAGATTAAGAAACTTCGTGATGAAGTAGCACCAGATACACTGTTGACAATCAATGGTGATATCCCTGATCGTCAAACTGGCTTAAAGCTTGCTGAACAATATGGTATTGATGGGGTTATGATTGGACGTGGAATTTTCCATAATCCGTTTGCTTTTGAAGTGGAGCCAAAAGAACACAGTAGTGAGGAATTACTTAATCTGTTAAGATTGCATTTGGATCTTCATGATCAATATGAGCTGCGCTCGTTCAAAGCTCTTCATCGCTTCTTTAAGATCTATGTCCGTGGGTTTAGAGGAGCAGGCGAATTAAGAAATCAATTAATGAACACAGAATCAACAGAAGAAGTGCGTGATATGCTAGATAAATTTATGGCAAAGAATTATATCGGGATAAGCGAAGAATAGAAGTGCCCCTATATTAAATGGCCCCAATATTTTGCTGGGGCTTTTTTGCATTGGTATTTGCATAGGATGCTGATCTAATCTGTACTCTTCTTTTTCTTTTCTAGACGGAGACGACACGTCGGTGTATAACTAATGACTAATATAAGATTTTTTCCGAGCCTAACAACGAAATCGTGGCTTAAGAAAATTTTCTCATAATTACCCAAAAAATGTCTGCCGCACGACGCAGCAGACATTTTCTAATTCTAATTACTTGGATTCACTAATCGTTTTATTAATAACATCAATCACGTAGTTCTTTGTATTTTTAGCTATCGAACCGCCATCACTTTTAAAAATCGTGGATTTGGTAGAATCAGTTGGTTCAATGTGTACTGGGACTTGCGTTTGACCTTCGCTTAGATTAATAGATTGAGTGAAATTCATCCCATTATAGTCAGTTACTTTTTCCCCATTGATGGTGAGGTTAGCACCTTTAATACTATTTCCTTTGATCGTTAATGTCGAACCTTTCAAGTCAATTTGGCCCACTACAAGTGGGTTATCAATCCAGCGTAAAATCTTGTCTTGGACAACCATTTTGTTGCCACCTTGGTTTGTAACAACTACTTTCATATCAGTTCCAGTCGCACCGTAACCATAGTAACTGATATCATCATCCGATGAATCAGATGGTGTATGGTCTGTTAAACCTTCATGATCCCAAGTGTTGTCTCTCGTGTATTTATAAGTAATTTCAGTTCCTTCCTCAAGCTCAGTTGTATATTCCCAATCAGCTGTAACGGCACCATTTCGGCTCATTGACCAAGCACCTGTATTCCAGCCATTTAAGCTGTTTGGAATATTCATTTGAGAAGATAGTGGAGTATCATCTGGTGCATGCACTTTGAAAGTGACTTGTACCATGACGATATCAGGTGTCACAGTTACCGTGTTAGAGTCCACATAATTCCCAGCTTGATCGAATACACGGATTTTGTATTTATAAGTTGTACCGTTAGCTACCTGATAATCACGGAATGTGGTAGTGTCTCCATTTACTGTTGTAAGTAATTGATCGTCACGATAAATAATCGTTTTATATGGCTGATCTGGTTGCTTAAAGTTCCAGTTTAAGTTAACTTGACCAGACTCTTGAATTGGTGTATCTAATGTGACTTCTTTAGCAGGAGGAGTCGTATCTGATGTGCTCCGTGTATAATTTACTTCTGCTGTTGAAGTAGATACCCATGTTTTACCTAGATCAGGAGTAAAGGACATTCTGTATTCATAAGTACCTGACTCCAATGGTGTAAAGCTACCTTGAAACTCATTTGCCTTATTTTCCTGAGTTTGACCTGTATATAGAGCTTGATATGTTGTCCAAGTTGTTTGGCCTTTAATTCTTATTTGAAGTTCGGCTGTGATTCCCTCGGCCGGGCCAGCTTCAGTAGCACCTGACAAGTAAAAAGATGCTTTAACAGTAGAATCAAGCGCTAAGTTCAGCTCCCCATTAGATAAGGCAGTCAGGTTGCTAGCGCTAGCATTCGCAACATCATAATGTGGCACGAGACCAGCTGAGGCAACTGGTTCAGATTCGTTGCCATTAGAATCTACAGCTACCACTTCAAAATAATAGGTACGCCCATTATTCAAACCTGAAATATCAACGGATTTACTAGTAGTTTCTTTCACTTTTGTCCATAATCCACCAGCAATATTTGATTGGTAGACATTGAATTTTGTTCCATTTCCTGTCCAGTTTAAAGTAATTTGTTTAGAACCTGCAGTACCTACAACACTCTTAACTGACTGTGGTTGTTTCACTTCATTGTTTGATAGTAACATTCTTCCGGATTCAGCTGGTACGGTCAATGTAAGCTTACCATCTTTTGCTGTAGCTAAATACTTAGTATCTAATTGGTCTACATATTGAACACCATTCGCAATAAGTCCTTTTGTATCAATTTCAACAGTTTGTGAAGTTTTCCCTCTGTTGATTATAACAAGTGCAGATTTTGATCCTTTTGTTCGAGTGTAAGCTAATACATCATCTTTTGCGTAAATATGGTGAAGATCACCAAAGCTAAATAAATCGGAATTTTTACTACGAATTTTACCTATCGTTTGATAATGTTTAATTAAATCTTGGTTTTCATTTCCCCATGGATACGTACGGCGATCATCTGGATCCTTTGATCCTGTTTGTCCTGCTTCATCTCCATAATAAATAGTCGGCGCACCAGGGTAGCCCATTTGAAGAATAGAAGCTAACTTTAATCGCTTTACACCTTCATTGTAATTATAGTTCGGATCCTGTTCAGCTCTGTTATAAGTATCTGTTCCATTTCCTAACAGGAATATAGCGCGTGCAGTATCATGAGATCCCATTAAGTTCATGAGTGCATAAAACGCTTCTTTAGGATAGTCTTCTTGAACAGCTTCAAGTGAGTTTTGTGCATTTTCTGCATTACCGTTCTTTAAATAATCCAAGATTGCGCCTCGGAAACGATAGTTCATTACGGAATCATATTGATCTCCTAAGAAGTACTTGGAAGCATCATCCCAAATTTCTCCTAAAATAAGTGGTTTTTCATCTTTTTGAAGCGTACTTCCGGATCCTGTCATAGTCTTGGATTTCATTTGTTTTCGGAATTCCTGCCAAAATGAACTGTCCACTTCATTTGCTACATCTAAACGCCAACCCGAAGAACCTCGATCTATCCACGATTTTCCTACGGAGTCCTTTTCATACATTATATAGTTAGCAAATTCAGTGTTGTTAAGTTCACTAGGGTGATCAACCTTTGATCCTTCAACTGATTCAAATACTGGCAGACTATCATAGCCCCACCATCCTTCATACTTATAATGTTCACCATTTGAAACGCCGTTAACTTTTTCATTAGGAACTTTAACATTTTCAATATGGAACCAGTTTTCAAAACCGTATGGGCTAAAGGATTGACCTTCAGAGATAAGTTGTTTTTTCGCTTTCTCTTTTGCAGCAGATTCGGTCAATTTTTCGTCATTCATCAAATTATAAACACGAGACCAATATTCATATGCGCCAACTGTTTTATATTTGTTATAGCGGTCAAAATAGATCGAGTCGTCAGAGACGTGGTTAAAAACGCCATCCAAAATCAAATGCATGTTACGTTTCGATAACTCTTTTGTGAAATCCTTAAATTCTTTTTCTGAGCCAAACATCGGATCAAGTTCTTTGTAATCGGTTGCATCATATTTATGGTTAGATGGTGCAAGAGCAATCGGATTTATATAGAGTGTGTTAACTCCAAGTGATTGAAGGTAATCAAGCTTGGCTTTGATTCCAGCAATGTCGCCTCCATAAAAATCATTACTAAACTCTCCGTCTCCAGTATATGAACCAGTTCCTTGTTCATAAGGATTATCTGGTAAGCTTGACCAAGAAGCGGGATGTTCGATTGGCTGGTTACCGCGAGCTCCAACCTTATCCTTAATATGGTCATTTGTCTTGTTGCCGTTAAAAAAGCGATCCGGAAAGATCTGATAGACTACAGCTTCTTTCATCCAATCTGGAGTTTGATATTCAGGGTCATAAACTGTCAATTGGAAAAGACCTGCATTTTTATCTTCTGCTTTTCCAGTATGACCTTCTTGCGTGTCTTCTCCATATTCTGCTGTTGTATTTTGATCTCTTACAATGAATTTATATCCATGAATTCCTTTATCTGCTGGAGTAAAAGTGGCTTCCCAGTACTCAAGATCACCTTTGCCAGTTGTATTTGACCAGCCAACATTTTTCATAGCCAAGACTTTTGTTGTACCTGAATTGTAGTTTTTTACATAAAGGCTTGCGCTTGTCAGATCACCTTTCTTAGCCGATATCCTGAAGGTTACAGGTGTCTTAGCAGGAACTGCCCCAAATGGCTTTCGGTAGATTTGATCCCATGAATCATGATACAGGGCATTCTGATCAATCAAGCCATCAGAGCCTGCTGGTTTATAATCTGTATAAACTTCTTTTGTTTGATTATTATAGAAAAATGTAATAGTAGTTTCAGAGATTACATTTAATTTCAAATTTGAAGTAGGGTAGGACTCGTTCCAATCCTTGCCCAATACAATCTTGTATTCATATGTACCACTTGGCACCTTTGTAGTGAAGGAATAGATATTTTTAAAATTGTCATCCTTTAAAAAGGCTGTTGATTCCGCTGGGCTCCAAGCTGCCCCTGCATTAATTGCAGGCTGTATCGTTCCAACAAGACGAGGTTGTCTTTCATTTGCTAAAGGAGTGTAATGAGTGCTGTCTGAAATTGAATGAGTGTTATCATTGTAGTAGAAGGTGACATCTTTTTGTTCGGAAAGTACTAGTTTAATGTTGTTGCCACCTGGATTTCCGCCTTCACCGTAATTTTCCGACCAGTTTCCACCAATGGCGATTTTATACTCATATTCACCGGCCGGTAAAGTACCAGTAAAAGTATAGAGACCATTACCTTTGTACACCATTTCCGTTTTGGCCGAAGCTGGGTCCCAATCGCTTTGATTGCCTAACAAGCTTTGAACGCTACCAACAAGTACAACTTGTTTAGCTACCGTTTCTGCTGCTTTTGCAGATCCATTTGTAATTAGTCCCGGAAACATCTGAAGAACTAATCCTAATACAGTGACGAGCGATAATATTGATCTTTGTTTTCTCCTCATGAAAAAACCCCTTTCCTCTTTCTAAATTAGGAAAACGTTTATACAAAAGATGCAATAAAAATATGTATGTAGGTAATGCTAATCTATTGCAACCGTTTGCACAAATTGTTTTCAAAATAATTATATCTTTTTATCAACACAAATCAATGGTAAATGGCAAAATAATACAAATTTTCTGAATTAATTACAATTGATGTTCATTAAGATGGAGTTTCAAATTTTAGAAGACGAGCTATTTAATTAAAAGCCAGAGGTAATTAATAATGCTGAATTAACTAACCTTTTGAAAGAAATGATGGAGATCTCAACAAAAAATGCATGAAAAAAAAATAGATTTTAATAATGTGAAAATTAAATTTGATACGTGGTTTTATCAGATTACTTCAGAAGGCATATTAGTCTTTGATTATGATTTAAGAGAATGATGACGACTACTCAAGCGTCAAAAGAGTTAGGTGTATCACGTCAAATGGTCTACAAATATATTGAAAGAGGTTTAGAAGCGGTTGGCGAAAAAGGGCAACAAAAAATACCTAAGCACGCTATTGAAGCTTGGAAAAATCCTGTAATGCTTTTCAAATTCAATGGAACTATCAAATGAAAATATGTTCGTTCGGTTGAAGATTTTTTAGATTTTGTATCAAGCTACATATTAACCGATAAAAAATACCGATCCCCTATTCTTAGTTCAACATCAAGTTCAAATCCGCAACCAATCCTCAGAACACAAATTTATGAATAATAAAGTGCAAAGGTATTATAGTTGGAGTTTCCTTCGTATTATGTAATACAATGACTTCCTTTAAATAGTTTATCAAATAGTCTAAGTTCAATAAATGATATAAACATTGGTTTTATAGCAATCGGTATTAATATTCTTGTAATTGTTAGCGTAAGTTTAATCATTAACACATTCGTTGATAGTTAAAGGGAGGTCCCTGAGATGATTAAAACAAATCCTAATCGGCTTCAAAAGTTAGTTGAAATGTTTAGTGAATATGGAAAAACAGAAAATAATGGTGTGACTAGACTTGCATTATCTGCCGAAGATATTGCTGCAAGAAAGAGATTTCAAGCTTTATGCGAAGAGGTTGAAATGACAGTAAAGTATGATGACATGGGAAATATGTATGCAACATTAACGGGGAAGCAAAACTTGCCACCAATCGTAATAGGTTCACATTTGGACTCCGTTATTAAAGGTGGGCGGTTTGATGGTGTGTTAGGCGTGCTAACAGCTTTAGAAACTATCTATACAATAAAAGAAAAAAATATCGAACTAGACTATCCGATTATGCTTGTCAATTTTACGAATGAAGAAGGCGCACGATTTGAGCCATCACTTATGTCTTCAGGTGTGTTATCTGGAAAATTTGATAAAAAGAAAATGATTGCTTCAACAGATAAAAATGGGACTTCATTTGCTCAAGCATTAGTCGAAAGCGGTTTTGAAGGTTCAGAAACAAATCGCTTAGTAGAAGCCAGTGCCTATATCGAACTACATATTGAACAAGGTCCAGTACTGGAGCGGAAAAACTTAGACATTGGAATAGTAGAAGGTGTACTAGGAATGGTATGCTATGAAATTTCAATTTTTGGAGAATCGAATCATGCAGGTACGACGCCAATCAGTATGCGCAAAGATCCAATGTTTACTGCTGCTAATGTGGTAGTAGATTTACAAAAGCAGCTACAGAGACTAGATTCAGATCTTGTTTACACAATCGGTCGAATAAATGCATATCCAAATATTCATACAGTCATTCCTTCTGAAGTGACTTTTACGTTGGAAGCAAGACATAAGGACCCTGGGGTTATTGCGGCAGTTACACGAATGGTGGAAGAACTGCCAGTAAATTTAAATCGCTGTCCAATCAACTCTACACGTCTATGGGACCGTGATACTGTTAAGTTTGATGAAACCGTAATAAATGCAGTAGATTCTGCTTGCAAAGAGTTAGGGTATAAAGAAAATCGAATGTATAGTGGTGCTGGGCATGATGCCCAATTCATTGCTTCTTATATTCCAACAGCAATGATTTTTGTACCAAGTATAAATGGATATAGTCATCGTGAGGATGAATTAACTTCATATGAGGATTGTGCTAAAGGGGCTAACGTTTTACTTAATGCTGTATTAAAATTATGCGTTGAGAAAGTGAACCACTAAACTGTTTCATCATAAATTTTATTTTATAGACCCAGCAAGATTTTTTCTTTCTATTTGTTGGGGGGATAAAGAAGTTGTAATGATACTTTTGAAGATAAAATACAGTATAGGTCATTGAAATAATCCCTTAAATTGAGCTTCTATAAAAGCCTACTTTAGGGGATTTTATTGTATTATTCCATACTTTTCATATTGTATCATTTTATTGTGAGATATTTCACAATTTGTTCAAAGTTAAACACTTATTTTGTAATGATACATGCTAAAGTGAATTTGTAAGTTCATAAAAAAAGAGAGGAGAGTAAAATTATTTAATTTTAAGTCTCGATTAAGCCAAAAAAGGACTTTAAATGAATAAATATTTTTTCCTTTTAAATTTGTTTGTGTGATATTACGGATAAGAAGGAGATAATTAATTTTTTTTATCTATATTGTATACAATTAGTGCTCATAAAGTATAGCATCTTAGGAGGAACACTAAAAATGAAAGAACAATTTAAGTCTGTTCGAAAGGTCTTATCTACAACTGTGTTAGCTGCTATCGTAGCAACTTCAGTGACACCCGCATACGCAGATTCATCTTATACAACCTATGCAAATGCATTAAGAGCAACAAATAATTTTGTTAAAGCTGGACTACCTAAGAAAACAACCGATGAAAAAAGGATTGCATCATTAGAGAGTAAAGCTAAAAAAGAAGTAGCAAAATTAACGAGTAAATATAAAACAAAGAAAAGCCTATTTACTAACCAAATTACGAGTCAGCACAAAAAAGTGGTTTCTTATGAGGCGATAGAAGATAAAGCAGAAAAAAATGCAAATGATGCAATCAAAGAATTTCAATCATTCGGGGGTAAGGTCACAGTAAAAACAACAAGTAGTGAAGTGACTGCTCATTATAATGTTGCATCGAAAGTAGTTAATAACTTAAAATATTCAGATGTTAAATCAACTTTAATCTCAAAGCTAAATAGCATTAAGTCGGGCATTACAAAGAAAATTGCTGGATTACAAGTTGCAAGTGTAAGTAGTTTAAATAATATTACTGTAAACGGTGGGCAGAAGGTAACTCTCCCTAAAACGGTAGGTGTAACACTTTTGAATGGCTCTAAAATAACTAAATCAGTTCAATGGAATCAAACCGATTTTAGCAAGGCGGGGACATATACTGTTTATGGTACTGTAGCGGATACAACTAAGAAAGCAAGAATTAAAGTTGTTGTCATGGGGCCTGTCACAATTTCAAATTCTGAAGACTACGTGCAATTTCAAGACTTCAAATTCTCTAATAACTATAATGTCGGATATTTTGCTTATAATGTTGGATTCAAATTAGACGAAAAAGATTTACCTTCTAGTTCGATTAAAGAAATTAAAATTACACTACTTGATCAAAATGGAAAGTCAATTGCAACTAAAACAGCTAAAGGTAATCAGATTGCACATTTAAAAGCAGATGGCAAAACGGTAAGTACTGAATTTGTTCAAAAAGATAATAATGTAACAGATGATTCATGGACAAGCTCGGCTTATGACTTCTCAACGCCATCAAAAGCGGTGATTCAAATCACTGATAATAATCAAAATATTTATACGATTGAAAACAGAAATCCAATCGGAATTCCTGATAGCATTACGTTAGCAAGTCAAAATGGCACAAGATCTTTCACGGATATTCAAGCAGCAGTAGACGCAGCACAGGTTGGAAATCTGATTTATATTCCAAAAGGAACGTATGAACTAAATCATCAAATTAGAATTGAAAAATCACTAACTATAGTTGGTGCAGGTTCTTCAACAATCATTAAAAAAGGTTCTACGCCTTGGACAAATGATACAACGAAAAAAGGAGCTGCATCGTTAATCACGATTCGCGCTGAAGACCAACCAGTTAAATTACAAAACATTAAAGTAACTGGAGCAGAAAACATTAAAATGACCGCTATTTCAGGAACTGACTATGGAAGTGGTATTAACGTAGTAAGTTCATCGAATGTAACTTTAAATAATGTGACATCAACAAATAACGCAGCGGCTGGTTTAATTGTAAACAGCTCAAATGTAACAGCGAACAATTTTAATACGAGCGGAAATAGCTGGTATGGTGTAAATGTTGATCAAAGTGAAAGTGGCCCAGCAAGCTTTACTTTAACAGGCAATGGTGTGATTGGAGAAACTACTCAAATTATCTCAGATAAAACATCAAATGTAACAGTACAAGCAAATGGATACTCGCCTTACACGATTGATGGAACAACAGCTACAATGTGGAACAACAAAGCTCCAGAGAATTTCATTAACGTAACACATTCTAATACAGTTTACTCAAATCTTGAAACAGCGGTAAACGCAGCAAAAGATGGAGATACAGTAAAGGTACCAGCAGGAACTTACAAATTGAATAGCCAGCTTAGAATTGAGAAAGCAATTACGATCATTGGAGCAGGAGAGTCTACGGTAATTACAAAAGGTACAGCACCATGGACAAATAATACAACAAAAAAAGGATATGCCTCATTAATTACCATTAATAGTGTTGTCAAAGATATAACATTAGAAAATCTAAAAATTACTGGTGCAGCAAATATTGCAATGGTAGGTACAGGAACTGATTATGGAAGTGGTATAAACGTAGTAAGTTCATCGAATGTAACTTTAAATAATGTCACGTTAACAAATAATGCTGCGGCCGGTTTAATTGTAAATAGCTCGAATGTAAAAGCGAACAATTTAAACACTAGTGGAAACGGCTGGTACGGTGTAAACGTTGATAAGAAGGCTAGTGAAGAAGCAAGCTTTACTTTAACGGGTAACGGGATTATTAGTGAAAATGTTGAAATCTATTCTGAGTCACCAAGTATTGTTACTGTAAATGCTGAGGGATATACAGCTAATGTATTAACAGGTGGAGCAATGGTTTGGTCAAAATAATCTGAGTTTATTTTCTAAATAGTATTATCAAAACACCCTATCTTCTTTATGGAGATAGGGTGTTATCTTTTTTGATTAAAGTAAAGTAAGTTTTAAAACTAATTTTTAAAATTGAAAATAAAGAAATTATGTACTCTTAAACTAACTTTACGAATTATTTACAATCGTTTAAAACTAGGTTAATTATTCTTTTTTATAGTTAGAGATGTAGAAAATAATAACTTTCCTTAGGAGGACAAACAATAATGAAACGTGGATTAAAATTAACATTTGCAGCAATGGTCGTTACAGGTATGCTAGCAGGATGTAATAATAAAGATGACAAGACTACTGGTAAAGCAAGCACAGATGATAAAAAAATTGAACTAACAGGTACAATTAGTGCTGCAGGATCAACAGCGTTACAACCACTAGCTGACGAAGCTGCTACAGAATTTATGTCTAAGTTCCCACAAGTGTCAGTTACAGTACAAGGTGGCGGTAGTGGAACTGGAGTAAACCAAGTATCTACTGGTGCTATTCAAATTGGTAACTCAGATGTACCAGCTGCTGAAAAATTAGAAGACAAATCAAAAGCAAGTGCTTTAGTAGAAACAAAAGTTGCTGGTGTTGGTTATTCAATGGTAACAAATAAAGATGTTGGTGTAGATTCACTTACACTTCAACAAATTGAAGATATTTTTGCTGGAAAAGTAACGAACTGGAAAGAAGTTGGCGGTAAAGACGAGAAAATCAACGTAATCAACCGTCCAGCATCATCTGGTACACGTGCAGCTTTTGAAAAGAAAGTTATGAAAGAAGTTAAAATTAACGATAGCGTTGGAACAGTTCAAGATTCAAACGGTGCAGTTGAACAAGCTGTAAACTCAACTCCTGGTGCGGTTTCTTACCTTGCTAACTCATATTTAATTGGCGATAAAAAGGATGCTTTAAAAACTGTTCAAATTGATGGGAAAGATTCTTCTACTGAAAACATTACTTCAGGTGCTTACCCATTCTATTCATATGAATACATGATTACAAACGGCGATGCAAAATCTCCAGTTAAAGAATATATCGAATATATTAGTGGAGACGAGTTCTCAAATAAATTAGTTGAAATGGGCTATATCCCTGCTTCAGAAATGTCAGGTCTAGAATAATATTCAAATTAAGCTGACTCGAAAAGGTTGCTATGCAACTTTTTGGGTTAGCTTTTTTATTTTCCAGAAAAATTAAATTTTTTTAATGATTCTATTGAAAACTCTCTTATTTTCTAATAGTGTATGATTAATATGGTGTTCTTAATTGTGTACGAAATTGAAAGGAAGGAGAGGAATAGAGTTGATTGATTCTGTAACTTTAAAAAAGAAAAAACTAATAATAGTAATAGCTTCCATTTTTATAGTGATGGTATTCTCAGCTTGCGACAAAAATGATTCTTTAGAGGCTGTAACGTCAGAACAGGTTTCAAGTGAAAAGATAAGTAATTTGATGAAAAAGGAATCAAAAGAACTGCTGATGAAAAATTCTTCTGAATTCGCTTCAAATAGCAAAAATTTTCAAATTGAAGCTGAAACGTATCAGTCAGCCAAGGGAAGATTAGAGTTAGATATTCGAGTTTCAAAACCAAAAACATACATGAAGAATGTTATCATTTCAGGGATTCTAACAAAGAATGCTTTTGATTTTTTGTACACTCCTGATTTGTTGATTACGAATATTTTAATAAAGGATTCTTTTTCTAATAAAGAAGTTTCAAAACAATACACGATTTCTCCTTCTATTAAATCACCTGGTGGTATTTCTACAGGTAGAAGTTTTAACTTGTTCCCTGAAGCGACTTTTGAAAATGCTAGTAAGAAATTACATGTTGTTTATATGAAAGTAAGCTGGGTTGATCAAAAGGATAGAAACCACACTGAATACATATGGAAAAAGATCGTAATAAAGCATCCAGAGGATTTTTCCTAATTTCTAAATATAGACATATCGAGAAAACTACTTAAATAGATAAAGTAGTTTTCTTTTTTTATTTTGCTATCCCCTAAAATCAACTAAATATACACCCTCTTAAAAAGATTTACAATTTCTTTACGATTGATTAAAACTTGCTTAACCTTAAAACTTTAAAGTAGAGATTGTAAGAGATAACAAACAAAAACAAAAACAAATTTAAAAATAAAAACAAACATTTTAGGGGGATTATTCAAATGAAACGTGGATTTAAATTAACTTTCGCTGCAATGGCTATTACTGGTATGTTAGCAGGATGTTCAAATAAAGATGACAAGACTACTGGTAAGGCAACAGATGATAAAAAAGTAGAATTAACTGGAACAATTGGTGCTGCGGGATCAACAGCGTTACAACCACTAGCTGACGAAGCGGCTACAGAATTTATGACAAAGTTCCCACAAGTATCAGTTACAGTTCAAGGTGGCGGTAGTGGAACTGGTGTAAACCAAGTATCTACGGGTGCTATTCAAATTGGTAACTCAGATGTACCAGCTGCTGAAAAATTAGAAGATAAAACATTAGCAAGTTCATTAGTAGAGGCTAAAGTTGCTGGTGTTGGTTATTCAATGGTAACGAATAAAGATGTTGGTGTAGATTCACTTACACTTCAACAAATTGAAGATATTTTCGCTGGTAAAGTAACGAACTGGAAAGAAGTTGGCGGTAAAGATGAGAAAATTAACGTAATTAACCGTCCAGCATCATCTGGTACTCGTGCAGCTTTTGAAAAGAAAATTATGAAAGACGTTAAAATTAACGATAGCGTAGGAACAGTTCAAGATTCAAATGGTGCGGTAGAACAAGCTGTTAACTCTACTCCTGGTGCGATTTCTTATCTTGCTAACTCATATTTAATTGGCGATAAAAAAGATGCATTAAAAACAGTTAAAATTGACGGAAAAGAATCTTCTACAGACAATATCGTTGCAGGTGATTACCCATTCTATTCTTATGAGTACATGATTACAAAAGGCGATGCAAAATCTCCTGTAAAAGAATATATCGAATTTATTAGTGGAGACGAGTTTGCTAATAAATTAGTTGAGATGGGCTATATCCCAGCTTCAAAAATGGCAGGTCTAGAATAAAAAATAAAAAAAAGAGAGTTGGTTTTTATACCAACTCTTTAAACTAATTTATTAATGGATGATAGGGGTTTATCATGAATTTCAAAAAAAGAAACTTTTTTCTAATTGAATACCTTGGAAGAACTCTTGTAACTTTATGTGGTTTCTTAATGGTTGCGATTACAATATCAATAATAGGTTTTATTGTTAGTAAGGGAATTCAATCGTTTACAGTAAATCATTTATCGTTAAGTGATATATTATTTTCAAAAAATTGGAGCCCAAATAATGCAGAACATCCGACATATGGTGCACTAATTTTTATTGTTGGATCGATTCTAGTATCTATTGGTGCTGTCATTATTGCTGCACCAGTTGCAATTGCATTAGCGGTTTTTATGAACTTTATCTCACCTAAATTTGGTCAAAAAGTATTAATCCCAGTTTTGGAGATTCTAGTAGGTATTCCTTCAGTAGTTTATGGATTTCTTGGCGTAACAATCTTAGTTCCACTTCTTAGAAATTTGGTAGGTGGAGTAGGTTTTAGTTTAATTGCCGGGATTATTGTTCTAAGTGTTATGATTTTACCTACAATAGCAAGTATAGCTTCTGATGCTGTGAGAGCTGTTCCTGGAACGTATTTAGAAGCATCATATGGACTTGGCTCTACAAGATGGCAAGCAATTAAATTAGCAATCATCCCTGCTGCAAAAACAAATATTTTAACAGCAATCGTTTTAGGTCTAGCACGAGCTTTTGGTGAAGCATTAGCAGTACAGATGGTAATTGGAAATACGGTGAAATTCCCGAATGGTATTTTTGATCCGACAGCAACATTAACAGGAATTTTAACAATGGATATGGCGAATACATTAAATGGTACAGCATGGAATAATACGTTATGGACTTTGGCAATGATTTTACTACTAATTTCATTCCTCTTTATTCTATTCATTCGTTTAATTGGGAGAAAAGGAGGATATGAGTCATGATCGCAAGAAAAATGGATAAAATTTGGACTGGAGTTCTTTACGGAATAGCTGGTTTAGTTGTAGTTTTATTATTATTTTTGTTAAGTGAAATTATCTATAAAGGCTGGGGATTCTGGGATTTCAATTTCTTGTTTGGAAAACCTAGTAATACACAAGCAGGTGGAGGAATCGGACCACAACTTTTTAACTCTTTTTATATCCTAGTTTTAACATTAATTATTTCAGTTCCGATTGGTGTAGGTGCTGGAATTTATATGGCAGAATACGCAAAACCAGGTCGTTTTTTAGGATTTTTAAGATTATGTATTGAAACATTAGCTTCTTTACCATCAATCGTAGTAGGATTATTCGGATTATTAGTATTTGTTACGCTAACTGGATGGGGATATACATTAATTGGCGGAGCTTTAGCAATCTCAATTTTAAATCTACCAGGTTTAACAAGGGTAAGTGAAACAGCGTTATTAAATGTTCCGAAAAGTAGTAAAGAAGGTAGTCTTGGATTAGGTGCTACAAAATGGCAAACAATTGTTAAAATCAGTATTCCATCAGCATTTCCACAATTAATTACAGGTATCATTTTAGCGGCAGGAAGAATATTTGGTGAAGCAGCGGCATTAATTTATACAGCTGGATTAACAACACCAATTTTAAATAATGCTGCTCCATTAGATACACCGATGAATCCGTTTAATATTTTTAGACCAGCAGAAACATTAACAGTTCACATTTGGAAGTTAAATTCAGAAGGTATTGTTCCAGATGCACAATCAATCGCAACAAAATCTGCTGCTGTTCTTATAGTCATGATTCTTCTATTTAATTTATTTGCTCGAGTGTTTGCAAAGTTTTTAAATAGACGTTTTACAGGGGCAAAAAGATAATGAAAAGTTTTAAGATCTCTATGGAAGATTCCATAGAGGTCTTTTTGCATATTTCTATTTTTAGGTAAAAGTGCAAGCTACTCCTCTGTCTTTACTAATAGGTAAATGAACTAATGAATTTTACATAAAAAATTATCATACATGGACATGCATACAAACATTTAAAGCTTGTCTCTATATAATATAGAAGTTTATAAGAGAGTGAAGTGAACATTATGCCTCCAAAGCCAAAAAGACCAATCGATTCCAATGATTCAAATGAGGAGAATATTAATATTGCCTCAGCCTTTAGAGCTGTAAGTAGTACAAGTCTAAGGGTGCCTGAAGATACTTTTGTGAAAGTAAACTATCAAAAAAAACAATTTGATTTAGCAGTTGAATATAATCCGTTAACCTCAACGTTTAGACCAAGAAATAATGGGGTTTATTTAGTTTCCGCAACAATTAGCTTTTTCCCTAATAATAACGATGTTAATTATAGAGTAAGGATCGAACTTCGTGTGAACGGAAAACCTGCAATCGCTCTTGATAATGATTTCTTCGGTCCAATACTATTCGGAAATACTGTAAATGTCTCATCAATTTTGAAACTAACTGCGAGGGATAAGGTGGAGGTTTTTGCTCAAAGTAGCACATCTGGAAGTATCGAAGCAAATGTCGATGGTGAAGTTAGCACTCATTTTGAAGCTGCGAGATTTCCATCTCCAACATCATAAGTATCTTTTTAATTAGAGTCGATGATGCATTTAGTTTAGCTTATACCCCGACTAATCTAACTGATTGGTCAGACATTACACCAATTACTGTTCAAGTAGCATTAGATTGAATAGCTGTTAAAATTAGTCCAATTCCTTAGTTGTTAAATAGGATTGGTTATTTCGTAGGTTCGCAGAGATTGCGGGCCTTTTTGTTTTGGACAAATCGTTTTTACACAAAAATATCATAAAATTATTCATTTATGGAAAAAAATTCATGTTATTGTAGGTGTGTAAAGTTATTTTTAAATAGTATACAAGGAGGAGTTCTTATGAAAAAGGTATTAGTAGTAATGTTATCTTTTGTATTACTTTTTTGTTCGTTAGGAACAATTACTTCAAAAGCCGAAGTAATTGCAAGTCAGAATGAAGAAGTGGTTATTACACCTGAAGAAGCTGAACTCACATCAGAAGCGCAGTTAAAAGAATTAAAAAGTCAACCAATTTTAGTTAAAGATAATAGAGGAATTAAATCCAAAGCCGTTATAAAAGTTGCTCAATTAATGCGTGCCGGTGGAGATGAGGTAATTGATATGGCACGTGCTTTTAATATTATCGATTCTAAAGTAGCAAAAACTATGAAATCTCATAGTGGAAAAATTGCTCAATTTTTAGATAAGCATTAGTAATGCAGGCGATGATGCCGCCAATATGGCAAGAACTCGATTACCAATTTATTTAACTACGAATACAAATATGAGCAAAGGCACGGCTGAAACAATTGCTATTACTATTAAATGGGCAATAAAAGGGGCGGACTGGTTATTTTTATAAAAATAATAATTAATTGAAGGGGAGTAAGTTTGTGGAGGAATTAACATTAATGGAATGGTGTTCGGAACAAGGATTTAAGGAAGAAGATATTGAATTTATCACTGATTTTATGACCTTTATGTCAATGAGTAAATATGGTAAGAGGGTTAGTTATGAAAAAGTAATAAAAAAATTAGACGGCGAATTCCCACAATATAAATTAGATGCCACGAAAGATTATTTGAATTTTAGTCAATTTAATGAGTTGATTAAAAATAATATAAATGAAAATATTGATACGAGTGAACTTTTACATAGGTTTTGTAATCAAAATTTATGTGAACCACTTGCAACTTACATTCTTCTAACTTCTAATTGACCATACATTAATTTTACATGTGATGTGATCTAAAGGCAGCGGTTATTGCTGTCTTTTTTTGATATCAAATATTGATAAACCACGAACGATTTGTGATCATCGAGTAAAAAGCAGTGAAGTTGTCGGAAATAATGATGAAGTTGGCTTATTTAGCAGTGAAAGTCGCTCATGAAGGAGTGTAATTATTGATAAATTAGATTAACCATCAAGAATCAAACAAAGAAGCCACCCTAAAAGGTGGCTTCAAACAGTTTATGAGCAAAGTTCGGTGCTTTATGAACAAAAAAGGATGATTTATGAACAAAACCCACAGCTTTATGCACGTAGTTCACAACTTTATGCTCAAATAACACATTGTGTTCGCATTTTCGTCACCCGCCCCGCCCCGACTCATCAAAAATCAAATAGGCAACCGAACAATAAAAGTACTACCTTCACTCAACACACTTTCCACAATTATATTCCCGCCATGAGCCTCTACAATTGACTGAGTAATCGATAAGCCTAACCCAGCGCCGCCATATTTTCTAGCACGGGAGCTGTCGCTTCGGTAAAATCGTTCAAATAAATGTGGTAGATGTGATTCATCAATACCAGGGCCGTTATCACTGATTATAATTTCGGCGCATGGGGTCGGAGTGCTATTAATAACGAGTGATAATTTAATGTTGCCATTTGTTGCGTCTGTATGTTGGACGGCATTTTGAAATAAGTTTAGGATAATTTGTTTTATTTTATCTGGATCGTACATTCCTTTTATGTTCGCTGTTAAATCGAAGTGGACATTTCGTCCACCTGCTAAAATTCGTAGCTGTGGTTCCATTTCTGTCATTAGTTCATCAAGTCTAGTGTCAGTTAGATTCATTTCTGGTGCACGGTCTAGTTTTGCTAGTAGTAGTAAATCCTCGACTAGTTTTTTAATTCTTGTTGATTCGCCGAGCATACTGTTGAGTGCTGCATTTAGTTGTTCAGGTTTATTAGCGGCACCGCGTAAAAGTACTTCTAAAAATCCATGGATTGATGTTAGTGGTGTACGGAGCTCATGAGATGCATCTGCAATGAAGCGACGCATTTGTTCTTTTGCTTCTCGTTCTGATTTAAATGAAGTTTCTAATCGTTTTAGCATGTTGTTAAATGATTCGGCTAATCGATCAATCTCTTCTTGTCCCTGATTAACAGGGAAGTGCTCGGTTAAATTTCCAGCGTTTGTTCGTTCTACTGCAGTGACCATATTATTTAATGGTACAAGTGTCCGGCGAAGTGAAGGAATATAAAGAGCGAGACCACCTGCTAAGGCTAATAAGGATAAGCTTCCGAAGATGAGAAGCTGCTGTAATAAAACGTCTTTTATTGGAGTAGTTTCAATTCCCATTTGAACGATGCCTTCAAAGTGGTCAGGTCCTCCAAATGGTTGAAAAACTACTAGCTGTTGTACACCTTTTTCATTCTTTATTATTTGGTATCCTACAGGCGTTCGATTATTAAAATTAGTTTCTATTTTCTTATATTCATTCTTTGTGAGACAAGGAGTGTTTAAATTACTTTCCTTTGCTAAGTTAATGCATTTACCATTTACATCGATAAACGTTAAAGATAAATAGGGCAAAAATAAAACTCGATTATTTGGATTTTGGTCTTTTACGATTGGCTTATTCGTATTATCGGTAAATCCATTTGGTAAGGGATATTGCTTTGAGAGTACATCCCAAGGAATTGAGCGCAATTGTGCATTTAATGATTCAGCTTGATTTCGGTACATAAATTGCTTCATTAATATAAATTGGAGCCCGCCTATTAATAAAAGTAGAACGGCTAATATGAATAATGACTTCGAAAATAGCTGATATTTAAGTGAGTTTGGTGAAAAAATTCTTTTAAATTGTTTTATCATACTAAGTCGATTCGATAACCGGCACCTCTAAGTGTTCGGATTAATCGGTGTTCCTTATCATTTAATTTATCTCTTAATGAGCGGATATAAACTTCTACTATATTTTCTTCTCCTCCGAAATTATAGCCCCACACTTTATCTAAAATCATTGCTTTACTTAAAACAATTCCGTGGTTTAAAACTAAGTATTTGAGGAGTTCATATTCAGTTGGCGAGAGCCCAAGTGCTTGTTCACGAAAGTTAATTTCTTTCCTTTTATCGTCAATTCGAAACGGTCCTAGAACAACTTCACTAAAAAGGCTAGGGAATTGATTTCTCACTCTAGCTTCAATTCGTGCTAGTAGCTCATCGAAACTAAATGGTTTGGCGACATAATCGTCTGCTCCAATTTTTAAGCCTTTTACTCGGTCATCTACTTCGTCTTTAGCTGTCAGCATGATGATGGCTAGATCGAGTCCTAATTTTCTCAACATTTTACATGTCTCAAATCCATCCATTCCAGGCATCATTACATCGAGAATCGCAACATGTGGTTTAAATTGTTGAGCAATATTGATTGCACTCATACCATCTGGTGCGGTTTCTATAATAAATCCTTCATTTTCAAGCCCCAATTGTAAAAATTGCAATATATGTGGTTCATCATCTACAAGCAGTATTTTTATGCCCTTTATTGATGTCATATTAATACCTTCCCATACTAATTTTTAATCATATAGTAGCACAAATAAATTTGAATTTCGTATAAGCAAGTAAGCTTTCAGTAAACTTTCAGTTAGCACTCATGGGGAATTCAGTTAGACAAGGCAAAATGGTTACAGGTAAACAAAGACACAGGCAGATGCAACAACAGTGTTGCAACTTGAAATTTAAATTATAGGAGTGATTTAACAATGTTTTCAAAATGGAAATCACGATTAGACATCCCGTTTGTTTTAATCGTACTACTTTCAGCAATTCTTAACGGGTATAACATTTGGACGGATAAATACGTAAATTCGTATTATACGTCGGCAGTTGCGAGTATGCTTCAAAGTTTTCACAACTTCTTTTTTGCATCCTTTGATCCAGGAGGATATGTAACAGTCGATAAGCCGCCAGTTACATTTTGGATTCAAACGATTAGTGCTTATATTTTTGGCTTGCATGGTTGGAGTGTCATTCTTCCTCAAGCTTTATCGGGAATAGGATCGGTTTGTTTAATATATGTAATGGTAAAGCCTACATTTGGTAAAACTGCAGCTCGATTAAGTGCATTGGCAATTGCTATTACGCCGGTTTTAGTAGCAGTTAGTCGTACGAATAATATTGATAGTATGCTTGTCTTTACTCTGTTACTTGCATCGTGGTTCCTATTTAAAGGACTTAAGAAAAATAAATTATGGTATGTGTTTGTTGCTTTTGCAATGATCGGTGTTGGCTTCAATGAAAAAATGCTTCAAGCGTATATGGTTTTACCAGCGTTTTATCTACTGTATTGGGTAGCTGCAAAAGTTAATTGGAAAAAGAAGCTTGGGATAATGGCGATAGCCACATCGATTCTTCTTGCAGTTTCTCTATCATGGGCAGTAATTGTCGATTCGATACCAGCAAGTAAACGGCCTTATGTTGGTAGTAGCCAAACGAACTCAGTGCTTGAACTTGCATTTGGTTATAATGGCGTTTCACGTTTACTTGGTATGGATGGAGGCGGAGGAAATCCACCTAGTCAAAGTACAAGTAAATCGCAAAGTAGCACGGAAAATAGTGCTTCTCAAAATGATGGTACTGCTAATAATTCAAACAATGTAGCTTCAAGTAATTCAAACAATACAGTTCCAACTAATGAATTGACTCAAGGGCAAAATGGAATGCCAGAAGGATTCCCAAATTTTGATGGTGGAACGAAAGGTAAAAATAGTAGCGGTATGTTTAATACAGGAACAGCTGGACCTTTCCGATTATTCCAATCAGAGCTTTCTGGACAAGCGAGCTGGTTGATTCCATTTGTATTATTTGGTTTAGTAGGAATCTTTATCGATTTACGTAAGAAGAATTTTACACAGAAACATAAGGAAGCATTATTTTGGACGGCATGGTTAGTACCAGTAATGGGATTCTTTAGTGTTGCAGGATTTTTCCATCAATATTATTTAATCATGCTTGCTCCACCAGTGGCAGCACTTGCTGGGGCGGGTTGGTCAAAGCTTTTTGAGTTATATCAAAGTAAATTAAATTGGAAATCTTTCTTACTGCCAGCGGCTATCTTTATTACTGCGGTTTTCGAATGGTTCATCGTTCATCCTTATGATTCAGTTATTGGCATTGGTTGGTCAATTGCGATTTTAATTTTAGGTATTGGCGTAACAATTTGGCTGTCGATCATCAAGGTAAGTGAAAGTCGTATGCAATTTATGGCAGCGATTATTGGATTTTTCGTTTTACTAATTGGACCTATGTACTGGGCTTTTACGCCAATTACTTATGGACAAAGTAGCATGTTGCCTGCAGCAGGGCCAACTTCATCAATGGGTGGCTTTGGTGGACCAGGCGGAATGAATGGTAATATGCCATCAGGAGATATGTCAGATGGAATGCCAGGACAAGGTCAGCAAGATGGAAACGCGCAAGACGGCATCCCAGGACAAGGCGGGCAAGATGGAAATACCCAAAACGGTACGCCAGGTCAAGGTCAGCAGGATGGTAATATGCCAAGTGGAATGCCGGGTCAAGGTGGACAGGATGGAACTAGTCAAGGAAATATGCCAAGTATGCCAGGGCAAGGTAGTAACAAGAACGGTAATGGTATGGGCAATGAACAAATCGATAAGAAAACGTACGCATATTTGACGAAAAATAATACTGGTGAGAAATTCTTATTTGCTACTGCAGATTATAGTACAGCGGCTTCTTACATTATTGAAACTGGAAAAGCAGTTATGGCAATGGGTGGTTTCTCTGGTTCGGATCCAATTCTGACAGTTGATAAGCTTGAAAAATTAGTGAAAGAAGGAAAAGTTAAATACTTTATGATATCTGATGGCATAGGCGGCCGTGGAGGCAGCTCTGAAATTACGGATTGGATCAAAAAACACGGTAAAGAAATTTCTTCTGATAAATGGCAAACTAATTCTAGTAACGGTAATGGTATGGGCTTCCCTGGAGGAAGTAAGAAGCTTTACAAAGTTTCACTATAAAAAGGAGGGATCGTAAAGTGGCAGCAGTTAAATATTCAGTCATTATTCCAATGTATAACGAAGAGGCAGTTATACAGGAAACATATAGACAATTAAAAAAGGTTATGAACAGTGCAGGTGATCCTTACGAGTTGATCTTTATTAATGATGGAAGTAAGGATGGTTCTGTTGACATCATTAAGGATTATTGCAGTTGGGATCAAACGGTGAAATTGATTGACTTCTCTAGGAATTTCGGTCATCAAATTGCGATTTCAGCTGGGATGGATTATGCATCGGGTGAGGCAGTAATTATCATTGACGCGGATCTTCAAGATCCGCCTAGCCTTATCCTAGACATGATAGGTAAATGGAAGGAAGGCTATGAAGTTGTTTATGCGAAACGGATAAAGCGTAATGGCGAGACTATATTTAAGAAATGGTCAGCTGCAATGTTTTACAGAATTTTAAGGGCATCTACTGATATATCAATTCCTGTTGATACTGGTGACTTTAGACTGATGGATCGAAAAGTTTGTGATGAAATGAAACAGCTATCTGAGAATAATCGATTCGTACGTGGACTAGTAAGCTGGGTGGGCTTCCGACAAACGGCAATTGAATATGAACGTGATGAGAGATTAGCAGGAGAAACGAAATATCCACTAAAAAAAATGATTAAGCTTTGTTTGGATGGTATTACTTCATTCTCCTATAAACCTTTAAAACTTGCAGGATATTTAGGCGCAATTCTATCAAGCTTAGGATTTGTGTATATGATTTACGTCATTTATTTAGCTTTATTTACTGATTCAGTTATAAAAGGCTGGTCTTCCTTAATAAGTATTATGCTTTTATTTAATGGGTTTGTCCTAATTATTCTTGGAATACTTGGCGAATATGTTGGTCGAATCTACGATGAAACAAAAGGTCGACCACTATATATTGTGCGGGAGTTACAAGGGTTAGAAAAAGAGAAGTCAAAAGATAAGCTTGATTTTCAACTATGATAAATCAATTTAAAGGTTTTGTTAAGTTTGGAATTGTAGGGTTAATAAACACAGGAGTAGATTTTATCGTATTTACTTTACTAATTTATGCACTTACGAATATGCCCTATATAGTAGCACAGGTTATCTCGTACTCTTGTGGAATTGTGAATAGTTATCTACTAAATAAGAGGTGGACATTTAAAGCTAAAAATCAAAATGGCGTACAAGAAAAAATGCGCTTTGTGATCGTTAACGCCATTACATTGCTATTAACTTTATTAATTTTAAAAGTTTGTAGTGAATGGTTTGGATTGTCAGTGTTAGTCAGTAAATTAGTAGCAACTTGCGTTAGTGTATTAATGAATTACGTAGGAAGTCGTTACTGGGTATTTACTTCGTCTAAGGTGGGAGGAGTTTAAAAATGAAAATAAAAAAAGCTATTATTCCGGCGGCAGGTTTAGGTACTAGATTTCTACCTGCAACAAAGGCACAAGCAAAAGAAATGCTGCCGATCGTTGATAAGCCAGCTATTCAATATATCGTCGAAGAAGCGGTTCAATCAGGGATTGAAAGTATCATTATTGTAACGGGGAGAAACAAAAAATCAATTGAAGATCATTTTGATAAATCAGTAGAATTAGAGCATTCTCTTTTTACGAGTGGAAAACTAGATACGCTAAAGCTTGTCCAAAGTATTAGTGAAATGGCGAATATCCATTATATACGTCAAAGAGAACCTTTAGGTTTAGGGCATGCCATATTGTGTGCAGAACAATTTATTGGTGATGAACCTTTCGCAGTATTACTAGGAGACGATATTATGATTTCTGATCCACCAGCACTCCAGCAAATGATTCATTTATACGAGGAAACTGGAAAGCAAGTTATTGGAGTCAAGCCAGTTCCAACATCTGACGTGAACAAATACGGGATTATATCTTCATCCAAAATAAACCCAAATGTGCATGACGTATTTGGACTCGTAGAAAAACCAAATCCAATAGATGCACCATCAAATATGGCGATTATGGGAAGATATGTTTTAAATCCGTCTATTTTCCCTATTCTTAGATCGCTTGAAAAAGGTGCAGGAGGTGAGTATCAATTAACGGATGCTCTCCATAAAAGCTGTGGTCTAGAAGGATTGCTTGCATTAGAACTATCAGGTAATCGATATGACATTGGCGATAAATTAGGTTATTTAAAAGCAACGATGGAAATCGGTCTACAGAGAGAAGATTTATATCCGCAATTATTACCATATATAAAAGGATTGATCGAAGAAGAGAGTGCAAAATTCGTTTAAATATAGTAAGTCATTGATACAAAATAGGATTGGAGAAACATTTGATGAGAATCTTAGTTGTAGGTGGTGCTGGCTATATTGGCTCACATGCAGTTTATCAGTTAATTGAAAAGGGTATGGAGGTTGTGGTGATCGACAATCTTTATACTGGCCATGAAAAAGCCGTTCATCCAAATGCAATTTTTTATAAAGGAGATATTAGGAATAAATCTTTCTTAAGAGAAATATTTCAACAGAAAAAGATTGAAGGCGTTATTCATTTTGCAGCCAAATCATTAGTTGGTGAATCAATGGAAAACCCAATTCATTATTTTGATCATAATGTTTATGGTACGCAAAATCTATTGGATGTAATGAATGAATTTAAAGTTAAATACATTGTATTTTCTTCCTCGGCCGCAACATACGGAGAGCAAAAACAAATGCCAATTACCGAAGATTTAGAAATGAAACCCACAAATACTTACGGTGAAACAAAGTTAATGATGGAAAAAATGTTGAATTGGTGTGACCAAGCATATGGCATAAAATACGTTGCACTTCGTTATTTCAATGTTGCTGGTGCTAAAGAAACAGGTGAGATTGGAGAAGACCATGCTCCTGAAACACATTTAATCCCTTCTATTTTACAGGTTGCTTTAGGACAGAGAGAGCATATTACCGTATTTGGAAATGATTATGACACACGAGATGGTACATGTATTCGTGATTATATTCATGTGGAAGATTTAATTAGTGCTCATACTTTAGCACTTAGTTACTTAATAAGTGGTGGACAGAGTAATGTTTTCAATTTAGGGAGTGAGAAAGGATTTTCAGTAAAGGAAATCATTAATGCAGTTAGCGAAGTCACAAATCAATCAATCTCTATGAAAATAGGAGAAAGACGTCAAGGTGACCCGGCTATTTTAATTGCATCATCCGAAAAGGCTAAAAAAATTTTAGGCTGGTATCCGAAGCGAAACGATATCCGCCAAATTATTACTGATTCATGGAACTGGCATAAAAGTCATCCAAGGGGATACGGGGATTAACTAGCTATCATATGAAAATGAAAGACTTTAACCGAATAAGCAAATGTAAATAAAAGCCCGATTTCTCAATTATACTTTGAAGAAATTGGGCTTTTATGATTGTGGAAACGAAAACCCAGCTAGGCCTGGGTTCCAAAAAGCTTACAGCGTGGTATTAAAAAAATTACCCGAGGTGCTAAACTATTTTTGGTTCGCCTACCAAACATATTCCTTATGTTTTTCATTGGATTGCCATCATAATTCAGCGCGGAAAAGCCTTTATGAACAAAAGTTTGTAGTTAATGAACAAAAATCACCTATTTATGCACAAATAGATGATTTAGTGGCCGTTCAGTATCCCTTTAGGGTTCGGTCAGTAACAAAGGCCTACAGCTGCAGAGCAAACCTCCCGTTTTCACGTGTGGTTATGTGATTAAAAATGTGAAAATTTAAAATTATTATCCTTTGACATTTTGTATACATATGTATACATTATAGTTAATGAACTAGTGTATACATATGTATACAAATGAGGGGGTTAATAAATGAGAAATGAAGAATTTAACGATCATCACAAGGAAGGAAAAGACCGCGGGGATGGCTCTAGACGAAAAGAGCATCACCGAAATGGGGCAAAAACTTTTCGCCGTAGAAGAGCAATTGGCTTTTTAGAAATGATGAATATTAAGCGTTCGACATTGATGCAACAGTTAAATGCACCAGAGTTTCAATCAATTCACCAAATTATCGTTGGAGAGTTAAAGGCTATAGATATGGTAATTAATGAATTTGTTAAAGTGTTCGAAATCCACGAAAGTGAACTGGTGGAAAAAAGTGAAAGTACAAATGAAACTGATGAAACGACGGCATTGGATTCTAGTGAGTCAATCGGAAATGATGAAAAGTGACCCTTTGATGTAGGGAGATGAAAGCTATAGGAGGATTTGTTGATGGATGGTGAGTTAACATGTGGGGGCTGAGAAGTTATATAAAGCCATATTGGAAATCTGCTTTAATTGCTCCGTTATTTATGATTTTTGAAGTGTTTTTTGATTTGCTTCAGCCAAAATATGCGGCTGATATTGTTAATCTTGGTTTAGTAAAACATGATATCCATACGATTGAACAGACTGGTGCTTTAATGGTTTTGGTAGCTGTATTAGGGTTACTAGCGGGCGTAGGGTGTAATTACTTTGCAATTCGAGCATCTCAAAATTTTGGTGCAGATTTAAGAGATGGGCTATTTACAAAAGTTCAAGCATTCTCTTTTGAAAATCTTGATTCGTATAAGACGGGATCATTAATTACTCGAATGACAAATGATGTAGTGCAAGTTCAAAACCTATTAAGAATTGCATTGCAATCGCTTGTGCGTACACCGGGCTTATTAATCGGTAGCGTTATTATGGCGATTTGGATCAGCTCTCGTTTAGGATTAATCCTAATGGGAACTTTATTTGTGTTAGTTGTACTATTAGTTATTTTAATTCGGTTTTCTTACCCATTATTTTCGAATGTACAAGCAAAGCTTGATGCTGTTAATAGTCGCTTACAAGAAAATTTAGCCGGAATTCGAGTTGTAAAAGCTTTTGTGCGTTCTGATTACGAAACGAAACAATTTAAAATTGCAAATAAAGATTATTCGCAAAGTGCTATAAAAGCTGCGCGTGTGATTGCGATGAATACACCGATTGTTACATTTATTATGAATATGTGTCTTGTAGGAATTCTTTTGTATGGTGGAAGTCTAGTTCGAATGAATTCAGTTCAAGTTGGAGATTTAATAGCATTTATAAATTATGTAACGCAAGTTCTTTCATCTTTACTGATGGTCAGCACAATTCTTGTAAATATTTCGCAATCTAGCGTGTCTGCAAAACGTATTCAAGAAGTACTTACAACAAAACCTACAATTGAAAATGCTCTAGAGCAAGATCATACTTCTGTCTCAGGTAATATGATTGAATTTCATCAAGTAGGATTTTCTTATGGAAGTTCATCAAATGAGGATGAAGCAATTTTGAAAGACGTGAGCTTTGAGGCAAAGCAAGGAGAAACAATTGCAATTATTGGCTCAACTGGTTCTGGAAAAACTTCATTAGTTCAGCTAATCCCAAGGTTATATGATGTTACAGCGGGATCGATTTTAATGGATGGAGTAAATATTCAAAGACTGCCTCTTTTAGAACTTAGAAAGAAAATTGGAATGGTACTACAGGAGTCATTTTTATTTACTGGTTCAATAAGAGATAATATTGCATTTGGAAAATCGGATGCGACTCAAGAGGAAATTGAAGCAGCTGGAACAGTCGCACAGGCTCATGATTTTATTTCCAAATTACCAGATGGTTATGAAACGAAAATCGGACAAAGAGGCGTCAACTTGTCTGGAGGACAAAAACAGCGAATTTCAATCGCCCGTGCATTACTAATTAAACCACCTGTTTTAATTTTAGATGACAGCACGAGTGCTTTAGACCTTAATACGGAAAAGAGACTGCGTGATTCTTTAAGTCAATTAATGAATGATAGCATTACTTTCTTAATCGCTCAAAAAATTTCTTCTGTCGTAAATGCAGAGAAAATACTTGTGATGGAGGATGGGGCCATTGTAGGAAGCGGAACTCACCAAGAATTAATGAAGACATGCGTGGTTTACCAAGAAATTTATAAATCCCAATATGGTGAGAGGGAGGTTTACAATGTCCAATAACAACAATACGAATACGAAAAATTCACCAAACCTCTTTCAAAATAGTTTTCGCCCAGGGCAACACCATCAGGGAATCCCTAAAGTTAGGTCGAAGAATGCAAAGACA
The DNA here is from genome assembly GCA_013200995.1 of Arthrobacter citreus. Lineage (GTDB taxonomy): Bacteria > Bacillota > Bacilli > Bacillales > Bacillaceae_G > Gottfriedia. Next base: position 4,406,632 of record CP053688.1, read on the forward strand.
ACAGTATTTAGAATATGGAGTTATTTAAAGAAGCAGCGCCAAGGATTATGGATTGTCATCATTGCTACTGCTTTAACTTCTTGTTTCATGCTCTTAGCACCTTATTTAATAGGAAAAATCATTGATCTCTATATTGCTCCTCAAAAGTATAAAGGAGCAATTTTATTGAGCTTTGTATTACTTGTTGTCTATTTATTAGGCTCAGCTTCTACATGGCTTCAGCAGTATGTCGCTTCAAGTGTTTCGCAAAATACAGTGCGAGATATGAGGCAGGATTTATTTGAAAAATATCAAAGTTTACCAATTCCGTTTTTTGATCAAAAGACACATGGTGAATTAATGAGCCGAACGACGAATGACCTTGAAAATGTATCGAATACATTAAATCAAATAGTAGTCCAGTTAATTTCAAGTATATTTATACTAGTCGGCAGTGTTGCGATGATGCTCAGTTTGAGTGTTTGGATGACGTTAATTACACTTTTGACAGTGCCATTAATCACGTTTATTACGAAAAAAATTACGAAATATACTCGCCATTATTTTTCAGAGCAGCAAAAGAGTTTAGGAGAAGTAAATGGATTTGTCCAAGAAAGCATTTCGGGCTTAAGGGTAACAAAAGTTTTTGGTCGTGAATCAAAATCAATTGAAGAATTTAAAGAGATGAATGAAAGACTACGAGTGGTAGGTTTAAAAGCTTTAAGCATTTCGGGCTCAATGGGACCAATCATGAACGCAATGCGAAATTTAAGTTTTGTTATTATTGCTGTAGTCGGTGGCGTGTTTGCATATCATCATGCGATTACAATTGGAGTGATTGTTAGTTTTCTGAATTATTCAAGCCAATTTAGTCAGCCACTTAATCAGCTTGCTAATCAGTATAATTTACTTCAATCAGCCATTGCTGGAGCCGAACGTGTATTTGAAATACTAGACTTGAAGTCTGAAACATTTGAAGAAACGAATCAAATCGTTGATAAAAAATTAACCGGTGAAGTTATATTTGATCACGTTCAATTTGGTTATACAAAAAATGTATCTGTTTTAAAAGACCTTTCCTTCCAAGCTTCACCAGGCCAGATGATCGCTTTAGTCGGACCAACCGGAGCGGGAAAAACAACAATTATTAATTTGTTGACGCGTTTTTACGATATCCAATCAGGTAGGATTTTAATTGACGGTGAAGAAATTAACAAATATGACAAACACTTTTTAAGAAAGCAAATCGGTTTAGTGCTACAGGATGCATATGTTTTTTCAGGAACAATCCGAGATAATATAAGATACGGTCGTTTAGATGCGTCAGATAAAGAAGTAGAAAATGCAGCTCGTTTAGCTAACGCGGACACGTTTATTAGAAAACTTCCTAAAGGATACGATACGCATTTAAATGCGGAAGGAAGTAACTTAAGCCAAGGTCAAAAACAGCTTTTGACAATCGCTAGGGCAGTACTTGCTAATCCATCAATTCTTATTTTAGATGAAGCAACAAGTAGCGTTGATACAAGAACGGAATTCCACATTCAAGAGGCAATGAAAACATTGATGAATGGTAGAACTTCATTTGTGATTGCTCATCGACTTAGCACCATTCGAGAGGCTGACGCAATCCTAGTCATTAACGATGGTCAAATTATTGAAAAAGGATCACACGAAGAGCTCTTGAAGAAAAATGGCTTTTATTCAAATCTATATAATACTCAACTTGCAGAAGGGCATGTGAGCTGAGAGGTAGATGAATTTATAAAGATGATCTCCGAAATAAATAGGGGATCATCTTTTTTGCACAATAATTAAGTATAGCGGCAAAAAATCGACGTATTTCTTCCTCGGTTGCAACGTATGTGATACACCAGATGGTACTTGAATTCGTGGCGATATTCATGTAGCCAAATTTCCTAGTTTACTAAAGACTTAATTCATTCACCCCAGAAGTTTCTATTATCTTGCTAACTGATTTATTAAAATAATATAATTATTATTTTCGGAATAATCTAAATAGTGTATAATTCGGGATATATTTTCAGCTTGTAAAATGAATATTTGAATCAAGGGGGAAATGAATGTGCATGTTGAAAAACGGACTTTAGATTTTATACCAGAGAATGAAAGACACGGAAATGCTCGTAGTTTGTTTTCAATTTGGTTTAGCGCAAATATGCAAATTACAACACTTGTAACTGGCGCTTTAGCAGTAGTATTTGGACTGGATTTTTTCTGGGGCGTAACAGCCATTGTAATCGGTAATTTATTAGGAGCAATTTTTATGGCTTCACATTCAGTTCAAGGACCAAAACTAGGGATTCCACAAATGATTCAAAGCCGTGCACAATTTGGTGTAATTGGAGCAGTTGTACCTCTTGTTATTGTGATCCTTATGTATATGGGATTCTTTGCGAGTAGTGGGGTTTTAGGAGCTCAAGCGATTAGCAGTGCGTTTTCTTTACCAGTTAATGCTGGAATTGTTTTACTTGGTATCGTTACACTACTAATTACATTATTTGGCTATGACTTAATTCATAAAATGGAAAAGTATTTTGCAATTATTTTTACGATTGTTTTTTTAATAGTAACGTATAAGGCTCTAAGTCTACCAATGCCTTCAAAAATGTTCTCAATTGGACATGTTGAAATTGGTCCTTTTTTATTAATGGTTAGTATTGCAGCAACGTGGCAGTTAACGTATGCACCTTATGTGGCAGATTATTCAAGATATTTACCAACGAATACTTCATCAGCAAAAACCTTTTTTTATACATATGCTGGTACAGTAATCGGAACTGTTTGGATGATGTCATTAGGTGTTTTGTTAAGTCTAGCGATTCCTAAGTTTTTAAATAACTCAAGTACAGGGCTTGCTAATTTAGTTGGAAACCGATTCTCATTAATCATTTATATCGTTATTGTTTTAGGAGTTTTAGCTGTAAATGTACTGAATTTATATGGAGCGTTTATGTCCATTACAACAACTCTTGAAGCATTTACAAGTTTAAAAGGCACAGAAAAAACACGTTTTTGGTTGGTGTTTATAACAGTAATTATAGGCACATCACTTTCTATTTGGGGTCAAGGGAACTTCTTACATAATTTTGAAAGCTTTATTTTATTGTTATCCTATTTTATGGTGCCATGGACTGCAATTAATTTAATTGATTATTATTTATTGAGCATGGGTGAATTTAACATACAGGACGTTTTTAATGTAAATGGTCAATATGGGAAATTTAATTGGACAGCCATTATTTCTTATTTCATTGCGGTGATTCTCGAAATTCCTTTCGTAAATGCTGAAATGTATGAGGGACCTATCGCTAAAGCATTAAACGGTACAGATATTGCTTGGGTGGTCGGCTTATTAATTCCTTTATTATTTTATTATTTACCTTCAAAACGAAAAAGAAAATCTTCAATTAATAGTAAGAAAATAAATGAAACGATATAAATAGTAAAGAAGGCTCCTCAAAAAAATGAGGAGTTTTTTGTTACATATTAAGAAAGTATAAAATTGACAACGATGAAAAAATGTCGGCGTATATGTCAATTTTAGGTATAAGTATAAGTGCAACTACGCCTCTGTATTCGCTTGACGGCTTGCCAATCAGTGAGTTTTCTTTATGTGGAAATAACAAAATAAGAATGATCTCTTCTAATGGGAATTTTATTGCTATATTTTTCAACGTCAATAGGTCACTAAATTAATTTAATTTTGGCGAGGGAAAAAATTGTAAATCTAATAGTCTTGTAAACTGTATAATCAAAATGTACTATTTTAATATAGGACTGGGGGACGTCATGGAAGAGAAGAAATGGTCGATTATTTTAAGCGTACTTTTTTTATTGTTTGTTTATGTACTTATTCATTTTGAAATAAATGCTCGAAATATAGAAAACTCAGTTCAAAAATTACGGGATCAAGAAATAGAGCCGAAGAAGAAACTTCATTTTGTCCTTATTTCACAAGAGTTCGATAATCCGTACTGGAGGAAAGTACAAGAGGGAGCAGATGTTGCCGCAGAAAAATACGGCGTAAATGTTGAATACATCGGTCCTTTACGTACAAGTCCGGAAGAGCAAATTAAATTATTAGAAAAGGCAATTGCTTCTCAGGTAGATGGAATTATCGTACAAAGTCTTGATGAGAGTACGTTTTCGCCCGTAATTAATAAAGCGGTTACACAACATATTCCGGTTATTACAATCGATACAGATGCGCCAAAAAGTAAGCGTATCGCTTATGTCGGTACAAATAATTTTAATGCTGGGGAGCAATTAGGAAGAGTTGTTGTAGAGGAAACAGGTGGAGTTGGGAAAATTGGCGTGATAATTGGGAGTGAAAAATCAGAAAGTCAACAGGCAAGACTAAATGGCTTTTTAAATGTTGTTAAAAAAAATCCGAATTTAGTAGTAAAGGAAATTGAGTCCTCTAATATATCAATCATTCAAGCAAAACTCCAAGCTGAAAATATGATGCGAAATAATAAAGATATTTCAATTATGGTTGGTACAAGTGCACTAGATGCAATCGGAATTTTAAATGCGTCAAAAAATTTAAAGTTAAATCAAGTTGAGATATTTGGATTTGATAATATTGAAGGTACACTTCAAGCAGTTCAAGATGATTCAATTAAAGCAACTGTCATTCAAAAGCCATATGAAATGGGCTATCAATCTGTTGGATTATTGATTGATTCATTACATGGAAAAGCTATTAATAAAGAAAATTTTACACCAACCGAGGTGGTGACGAAAGAAACGTTGATCAGGAGGAGAAACGTTGAAAATTAGAACGAAATTATTTATTTTTATCCCCATTCTCGTTATTTTATTGAATTTAGTTTCGTTTTTTGTTTTTGAAAATGGAAAGAAGGTTCAAGAGAGTTATAATTTAATGATTAATAAAATATTTTTATATAAGCAAATCTCTTTAGAAACCCAAGAGAATTTAAGCTTAGTTAGTAGTTATATTATAAACCCACAACCTAAGAACTATCGTTCAATTATCCAGCATAGAAGCAATCTGCAAAAATTAAAAAAGGAATTGCTAACGCATAATGCTACAAAAAATAATCAGCTCGTACTAGAGAATTTTACTCATATGATTGATTCATTTTTAGCGTTAGAATCTTCAATTACAGACAATCTTGTCTCTCAAAATTTTTCCAGCTATACAGACGAGTACCGCGATATAGAGAAAATAGCAGGATTTATTAGAGAGGATAGTCAAAATTTAGTTGATTTAGAGCTTAGTAATTATCAGCCTATTTTTCGAAAGATTATTTCAAATACTCAGTCTATGAATCAATTAGGTGTACAGCTGTTTGTTATTACGACAGTCATTAGCATTGTTTTTGCGATTTGGCTCTCAAGAAGTATTGTAATTCCGATTAATCGTCTAGTTTATATGGCCAAGCAAATAGGAAAAGGGAATTTTAATGTAGCTCCTCCTACTTTGTATCAAAATAATGAAATTGGTATCCTTGGGAAAATCCTCAATGAAATGTCAAAGAATTTAAGTAATTTAATGATAAAAAATATTGAAATCGTAGAGAAGGATCGACTTGTGAAGGAGCTTGAATTAAAGGCCTTACAAAGTCAGATTAACCCGCACTTTCTGTTCAATACATTAAACGTTATCTCTAAGCTAGCTTATATCGAAGGGGCTGAACAAACGAGTGATCTCACTGTATCGACCTCGAATTTGTTACGCTATAATTTACGAAAATTAGACGAGCCTGTAACTCTTTTGGATGAAGTAAGAAATGCTGAAGAATATTTTTCAATTCAAAAAGCAAGATTTAGAGATCGTGTACGTTTCGAATTGAATATTGAGGATTCTTGCTTAGGGCATAAAGTTCCTTGTTTAACATTGCAACCCCTTCTTGAAAACGCATTTATACATGGTATTGAGGGGATGGAACAAGGTGCTGTAATAGGAATAACGATCAAGAATCTTGATAAGTATATTTTCATTGAGATTTACGACAATGGTGCTGGTATGAAAGAAGAAACTAGAGAAGCGCTGTTAAGTTCATCTATGCCGATTATCTCTCAAAAAAGCTCAACAGGATTAGGTACAACAAATGTTTTTAAACGCTGGCGCTTATTTTATGAAGAAGAAGATATTGTTGATATTAAAAGTGAAGTAAATAAAGGGACAACCATTATTTTAAAACTACCTGTTACATCATAATTTTATAATTGAAGGAGGTAACCTATGTATCGGTTATTAATTGTGGATGATGAACCATTAGAGCGTGAGGGACTTGAATTGATGATTAATCGATCAATGCCTAATCAGTTTCAATTTGAACAAGCTGGGAATGGAAGAATAGCGATCGAAAAATCAATTGAATATCAGCCCCATATTATCTTTATGGATATAAAAATGCCAGGTATTCAAGGACTTGAAGCCGTTTCAGTAATCAAACAAAAACTGCCGGACACGAAAATATTCATTGTCACTGCATATGACTATTTTACATATGCACAAGAAGCAATCTCATTAGGTGTGAAGGATTATATTTTAAAGCCTGCTAAAAAGGACCATATCATCTCTTTACTGCAAAAGATGATCGATGAAATTGAAGATGATTATAAAAAGAGATTACAAGAATTAGAGGCTATTGAAAATTTATCACTTATACGACCTTTAACGGAAAATGAATATACATTAATGTTAATGTTTAATACTGTTCAAGAACTAAATGTAAATCAATTGTCCGGGATTCTAGGTTTTGAGATGGAGTACGGTTATGCGAGTGTCATTAAATTTCCAAAAGAAATCATTCAAAATGATAAAGAACAAAGACGTGTTTATGAATGTGTTAGGCATTTTATGAAATCTGCGAGAGATTGTTTAATTAGTCCAGTTGTAAATGGTCAATTAGCTATATTTATTCCAGTCCAACCGAAGCGTGAAGACAATCTGCAAAAGCTAGTATTCTATCAAGATGCTTTAAAAACGATTGAGTATATTGAAAATCAAACCGGTCATAAAACGGTAATTGGTATAGGGTCCTTAAATCAAGGAATTGAAGGATTTAAGAAATCATATAATGAGGCAATGCAAGCAAGCTTAGATTGCAATGAACTAGCTCGGGTTAGTCAGTATTCAGAGAGAGTGTCTTTAAGTATATCAGATGACGAAAAGCAAATTCTTATCGATTCTTTTAGAAAAGCTGATTTAGAAGATGTGATGAACCAATTCAATCATTTATATGAAAGATTCGTTAATTATCATGTTTTAAAGGTGAGAACAGAATTAAATTCTCTATTCAATCAAATTTTTCAATCTCTCCGTAACTCATCGATTGATGTTGAGAAATTCCATATCCCAGATATAGACGATCTCAATCAGTTGAAGGTGATTGTAGAGCAACAAATCATTAATTTAATTACAAAGATTGATCGAGAAAAAGAAATTAAAACGAATCATATGATGGTATTGGCTAGAGAATACATAGCTCAACACTTCATAGAGGATATCTCGCTGGAGCAAGTAGCCAACTATTTAAAATTAAATCCAGTTTATTTTAGTAAATTATTTAAAAAGCAAACGGCTGAAACTTTCAGTGATTATTTAATGAATTTAAGAATTAATAAGGCAAAACAATTAATGGAAAATAGAGAATTGAACTTAAAAGAAATTTGCTACCAAGTAGGCTATAATGATCCGAATTATTTTAGCCGAGTTTTTAAAAAATGTACGAATGAATCTCCGAAAGAATATAGGAAGAAAGTTTTAATGAATATTTGAAGAATTACTGATAGTTGTACTCATATATAATCTAAAAAGAGGGACAAACTTTAATATGATGAAGTTTGTACGATGATAAATACAATAAATTTATACTAGTAGAAGAGTAAGTTCCGACCTTTTCTTGACATTATGTCGAGGAAAGGTTTTTTTATGGAAACGACAACCCCTGGCTAAGCCTAGGGTTCCAAAAAGCTTACAGCGTGGTAGTATAAAAATTCCTCAGAGGTACTAAACTATTTTGGTCCGCAAACCAAAATAGCATCAGCTCACCGGTTTATGGACAAAACTCACCCAATTATGCACAAATCCAGTTACTTTAACCGTCGGCTTGACCACGAGTGGTTATGTTTTATTTTTTCTAGTTAACTAGTATTTTTTAGTGTTTACAATCAGTCTATTACTTAATTAAAATTGAAATTTTCTGCACTAATATGTCCTAAAGTTTAAAAAGTGCTAGATTTAATATTCTGAATGTAACCGTTTTCTGTGGTGGGGTAAATTAGTACAGGTAATAGACAAGAGAGTGAAGGAAATGGGTAAGCGTTTTCAATTGAAAACATGATAATCTTATTTTGTAAGCGTAACCAGAAAAAAAGGGGGAAATACTTTGAAAAAGTTAACAAGGATTTTTTCAATAATTTCAGTAATTTTAGTAATGACTCTTCTTGCTGCTGGATGTGGAACTTCTTCAACATCAGGTGATAGTAGTTCTGCTGGTAAGAAAAGCAAAAATGGTAAAGTTGATATCGGTATCGTTTTACCTACAAAAGATGAGCCTCGTTGGACTCAAGATGAAACTCGTTTTAAAAATGCTTTAAAAGATACAGATTATTCAGTTGAAATTTTATTCTCACAAGGTGACTCTGCTAAAGAAAAAGCAAACGTTGATTCTTTAATCGCAAAAGGCATCAAAGTTTTAATTATTTGTCCTCAGGACGGCGCTGCTGCTGCTGCTTCAGCTGAAGCTGCAAAAGCTGCTGGTGTTAAAGTTATTTCTTACGATCGTTTAATTACAGGTACTGACGCTGTTGATTACTATGTTTCATTTGATAGTGTTGCTGTAGGTGCTGCACAAGCACAATATCTTGTAGACCATGCTTCAGGTAAATCAGGTCAACCTTTATACCTATACGCAGGTGCTGCATCTGATAACAATGCATTCTTATTCTTCCAAGGTGCTTGGAAAGTTCTTCAACCAAAAATTGCTGATGGTACATTCAAAGTTGAAAACTCTGCTGCTGCAAATAGCTTAAAAGCTAAAGCTGATTTAACTCGTGATGAGCAAGCTAAAATTATCGGTCAAGTTACAACTAACTGGGACTTTAACGTTGCTAAAAACTTAACTTCATCTAACTTAACAAAAGCTACAAAAGCTGACAAAGGTGATGTATTAGTTCTAGCTCCAAATGATGGAACTGCTCGTTCAATCGCTGATACGTTTAAAGCTGATAAAGATGTATCTTCATATATTATTACTGGTCAAGATGCTGAAAAAGCTTCTGTACAATACATCATTGATGGCAAACAATCTATGACTGTTTTCAAAGATGTTCGTACTTTAGTTAAAGATGCAATCTCAACTGCAACTTCAATCTTAAAAAATGAAACACCTGATGCTTCAGGCGTTACAAACAATGGTAAAGCTGATATTAAAACAAAACAAACAGATATTATTGTTGTTGATCAAAGCACAGTGAAGAAAGACTTAGTTGATTCTGGATACTATAGTGCTTCAGACTTCACTGGATTGAAGTAATTAATATAAGAAACAATTACAAAATAGTGATGGTCTAACCGTCACTATTTTGTTAATTATTCAATTTAATAAAGACTCAAGTAGATGGCAAATTCGGGAGACGGATCATATGAGTGAATATATTTTGGAGATGAGAAATATCTCAAAAGAGTTTCCAGGCGTTAAAGCATTAAGCGATGTTAACTTCAAAGTTAAAAAAGGTGAAATACATTGCTTAGTTGGTGAAAATGGTGCTGGAAAATCAACTTTAATGAAAGTATTAAGTGGTATTTATCCTTTTGGAACATATACAGGTGATATTGTTTTTGGAGACGAAGTTCAAAAGTTTTCAAAAATAAGTGATAGTGAAAAAAAGGGAATTGGAATTATCTATCAGGAATTATCTCTTTTTCCAGAGTTGTCCGTTTACGAAAATATTTTTATCGGACATGAAATTAAAAAGGGAATTACTGTAGATTTCAATGAAACGATTGTAAAAGCAATCGAAATGCTAAAAAAAGTAAAATTGGATGTAAATCCAGACGTGCAAATAAAAGAATTAGGTGTAGGGAAACAGCAACTTGTTGAGATCGCTAAAGCACTTTGTAAAGATGTTAAATTGCTTATTCTTGACGAACCTACTGCAGCTTTAAATGAAGATGATAGTGAAAATCTACTTTTCTTAATGGAAGAGTTAAAAAATCAAGGCATTTCTTGTATTATGATTTCGCATAAGCTTAAAGAAGTAATTGCTATTGCCGATACTGTTACAGTACTTCGCGATGGGAAAACAATTTGTTCTTTAAATAAAGAAGAAATCACCGAAAACACAATTATTAAACATATGGTTGGTCGTGAGATTGACGATATTTATCCGAAACGTCCAAACCAGAAGTTTGGTGAAGTTTCATTAGAATTAAAAGACTGGAATGTATACGATCCAAAATTAGGTCGAAAGATTCTTCATGATATCAATCTAAATGTTCGAAAAGGTGAAATTATCGGGATTGCTGGATTGATGGGGTCTGGACGAACAGAATTAGCGAAAAGTATTTTTGGAAATCCAACAAACTTCAAACTTGATGGTTCTGTATTAGTAAAAGGTGAAGTGAAGCGCTTTAAACATCCAAAAGATGCAATAAAATCTGGTATTGCCTATGTAACAGAGGATCGTAAAGGCGATGGATTAATCCTTGAACAAGATATTAAAAACAATATTTCCATTACAAATTTATTCGAAATTTCCAAATCAAGTGTGATTAATCAACATGAAGAAATTGTCGTTGCAAATGATTACTTAAATAAGCTAAACATTAAAGCTCCTTCAATCACTTCAATCGTTGGGAAATTAAGTGGTGGTAATCAGCAAAAAGTATCATTGAGTAAATGGCTATTTACAAATCCGAATGTACTTATTCTAGATGAACCAACACGTGGAATAGACGTAGGTGCAAAATTTGAAATCTATAGCTTTATGAATCTACTGGTTGAACAAGGCATGAGCATTGTCATGATTTCCTCTGAACTTCCAGAAGTCCTTGGTATGAGTGACCGAATTTATGTTATGGCAGAAGGTAAAATAACCGGGGAATTATCAAGAGAAGAAGCAACTCAAGAGAGCGTTATGGCTCTAGCTACCGTTTAAGAGAGGTTGAATAAAATGAACTTTTTTCAAGAAGCAGGCATGTTATTAAGAAAAAACATCCGTGAATATGGAATGTATATTGCTCTTGCAGTAATAATGTTAGTATTTACTTTAAATACAGATGGACTATTTATGTCATCTCGTAACTTAAGTGATTTAATTAATATGACAGGTTATGTTGCAGTCCTTGCTGTAGGTATGACACTAGTAATCGTCATCCGTCATATTGACCTTTCAGTTGGATTCGTTGCAGGTTTTCTAGGAGCAGTAGTTGCTCTATTTCTAACACACGGTTTGCCAGTGTGGATCTCAATAATTGCAGTTCTAGTATTTGGTGCTGTTATTGGTTTAATTAATGGATTCTTTGTTGCTAATTTAGGAATTCCATCATTCGTAGTTTCACTAGCGGGAATGTTAATATTCAAGGGACTGCTACTAATGTCTCTTGTTAAAACTGGTACGATCATCGTAGCTAACGAAAGCTTTAAAGCGATTGGAAATGGCTATATTCCTAGTTTAGGAGATTTGAATGGCTTACACTTATCAACACTATTAATTGGTGCGATCTCTATTATTCTTTTCATATGGAGTGACTTTAAAAAGCGAAGTGTAAACATAAAATATGGTTTTGAAGTACTTTCAATGCCAATGCAAATCATCAAATTATTATTTATTTCCGGTATCATTGGTTACATTTCCTATATTCTTGCAGGCTATCAAGGAATTTCTTGGACTGCTGTCATCATGCTTATTGTTGTAGCAGTTTATCATTTTATTACAACAAGAACTCCTTTAGGACGTCACATCTATGCAGTTGGTGGGAACCCTGAAGCTGCACAGCTAAGTGGTATTAGCGTAAAGAAAATCACTTACATCGTATTTGGTTCAATGAGTATGCTTGCGGCATTATCAGGCGTATTATTTACAGCTCGACTTGCATCTGCTTCTCCCCAGGCAGGTACAATGTTTGAGTTAGACGCAATTGCTGCTGCTTATGTAGGTGGTGTTTCTGCTGCAGGTGGTGTTGGTAAAGTAACAGGTACAATCATTGGTGCATTCGTTATGGCTTCATTAACAAGCGGTATGAACTTAATGGGTATCGATATTTCATACCAATACGTCATCCGAGGCGCAGTTCTTGTTCTTGCAGTAGTTTTTGACGTAATGACACGTAATAAAGGGAAATAATGATGAAAAACAGAAACGGTCTATGGCTTGTTTCTGTTTTTTTATTTTTGGCTCTGTTAAATTTAATGTTGATTTTGAGTTGGAAAAATGTTGAGTAATTAGACAACAGTTTAGGAACTGTTACTGGACTAAAGCATGCTTTAGTTGAATACTTTTTTTGATTTAGACTCTATACTTTCCACTAAATCCTCTATTGTACCGAAGTATTTTTCGACTTCGGGCAAATGGTAAAATGTACTCGTAGTTTCAAAGTTATCTACTTCTTTGTTTGGTGAATATAAATAGACTTTTTTGCCACTTCCAAGAGCGATACCTAATTCAATATGGCTTCCTTTTCCTGCTGGAAACAAAACAACTACAAAATCAGCTTTAATTACAGCTTCCTTCTCTTCTTGACCTATTACTTTTAGTTCTTCAAGTGTTGCAACGTTCTCATTTGTGGTCCAATCATATGTATTAATGAATCCTTTTTCTATTAAAATTTTACTAACATACCTAACCAATTCAATATTTTTAAGACTTGATGCAATATAAAACTTCATTATTTCCCCTCCTTTTTATTCTAAATTTTATAATAAATTTGAATAACTCTCATTAAACTAATCTGTCATTTTGTTGAATAAAAAAAGCGATCTTCTTATTGAAGAATCGCATGCGTTAGTTGGACAGCCAGTAAAATAATAATGAAACTATTATGCTTGGAAATCCTATTAAAGCTAACCTTATAGTTGTTTCAAGTCGTTGACGTCTATCTTCTTTTGATTCAGATGAATAATTTGCTCGCATTCGATCACCACTAACCAGTGAACCAGAAAATAACATTGATAACACAATAAACACAACTCCAGTTGCTCCTGTAATTAGTGATGCGTTATTAATTCCAAATATGAATAAAGAGAACAAAACTCCAATTATTGAAAGTATGATACCAAAATAGAAATATTTCATAGATTTCTCCTCTTCCAATTTAATCCATATATAATTTTATTCAATTTTTATTAATAAAGTCCTTTTCTTAATTAAACTAGACTGTCATTTAGCTACATAAGAATTTTAATAATCTACTCTAACAGAGCCTATTTTTTAAATTGGAATGTCTTATGCAAAGGGTGAATGAATAAGGAAAAGAGGAAAAATAATTGTTTTCTAGAATAGTTAAGAAACAAATATATTGTTAAATTTTGTAAAATGGAGTGGAGTATATGAAAGGCAATTCAGTAATTATAGGAGCATCAATTATTATTGGGTGTGCGATTTTAGGATTTTTCATACAGTTGACATTTTCAAATAATAAAAACGAACCATCCAAAATTTCGAAAGAATACAAATTTGAAATGATTCCAGTTAACGATAATAATGTGATTATTTTCAACAAAGAAACCGGAGAATATTGGAGAAAGTTTTTACCAAATAATGAAGGACCTACAAATTGGGAAAAAGAAAAGTCCCCGATTACAAAATAGTTTTTGCTATGGTTGGAAAAGGAGTAAAGCAATATGTTCTTTGGGAAAGTATTACTTACAATTGGAACAATATTATTCATTTTAGCATTACCTGTGGCTTACTTTATTGGAGGCATGTCAACAGATGATCCAAATGCTCCATGGTGGGCTTTTTGGGCTGGTTTCTTTTTTATTGAAGGAATACCAATATTAATCATCTTAAGTAGTCTAGTAATCATAAAGATTGTTAAGCGTGATGAGAAGAAATATAAGGAATCTCAATTGAAAGAGAAATAGTTGTATAGATAGAATATAGGTTCACTAAGAATGTCTAATTAGGCATTCTTTTTTTATTTCAAAACAATTTTTTAATTTTAAATTTTAATTATTTGAATATCAAAATATAAAAGCATGAGCTTCCTCCTTCACCTAATATAATAGAATATCTTTCGATTAATCCTTCTTGAATGGAGTTGGTTTTATGGTTGAAGTTAAAGGGTTGTCTTCTTATTCACCTTTAGGGCATTTGAATGAATTTCGGAAAGATCCTCTACAGTTTTTAATTGATCTTTATACAAACCATGAAACGATTGTTTCTTTTCGATTTGCTCATCGTAAAATGAATTTACTATTAGATCCAGATCTCATAAGAGAAGTATTAGTAACGAAACAAAATTCCTTTCATAAATCAAAGCCATTTCAGGAGATGAAAACCTTACTTGGAGAGGGTTTATTAACAAGTGAGGATGAAGTACATATGCGCCAGCGTCGTTTAATTCAACCGTCGTTTACGAAGCAGCACATACAATCCTATGCAGAGGATATGGCGATGATCACCGAGGAGTTTATTCGTTATTGGAATGACGGAGAAGACCGTCTAATTAGTAGAGATATGATGGAGCTTACATTAGCGATTATTGCTAAAACGATGTTTAGTATGGATATGAAACAAGGGCATGATCGAGTTGGGCGGCATTTCGATATTATTATGGATATAGCAACGAAGAGAATCCGGTCTGTATTAAAAACGCCTCTCTTGTTGAACACACCAAAAAATAAATCCTTAACGGAGGCTATTAAAGCGATTGATAAGGTCCTATATGAAATTATTGAAAAAAGAAATAACTCGGATACTAAGGATGATTTACTTGGACTGTTAATGCGAGCAAGAGACGAAGAGTCAAAACAGGGAATGACTAATCAACAATTAAGAGATGAAGCAATGACAATATTCCTAGCAGGTCATGAAACAACAGCAAATGCATTATCATGGTGTCTTTATCTATTAACTCAGCATTCTGATAAAGCTAAATTATTATATGAGGAAGTAGATCGTGTTCTTGGAAAAAGACGTGCAAATTATCATTCGATGAAAGACTTGATTTATACACAGCAAATTATTTGGGAAAGTATGCGACTTTATCCTCCTGCATGGCTTATAAGTAGGAAAGCAGTAGAGGATGTTAGTATTGGAGATTACAGAATTCATAAAGGGGAAACCGTTATGATGAGCTCATATATTATGCAACATTCCGATAAGTATTTCCAAAATGCAGGGGAGTTTATCCCAGAGCGCTTTAAAAATGGAAAGGTAGAAGGTGTGCCTGAGTTTGCGTACTTCCCTTTTGGTGGCGGACCACGTGTTTGTATCGGGAATCATTTTGCAATAATGGAAGCAACTTTAGTATTAGCAACCATTGTGCAGCATTTTTCTATTGAATTAGCACCAAATCATCATAAGGTAGAGACAGAACCGCTTATTACACTTCGCCCGAAAAATGGACTTCGAATGATTGTAAAAAAGAGAAAATAAGCAGACTAAAGTACCTATAGTCATGTAAGTGTCCTTTCCTAGGTTTTTTCATAGAATATAACATTCTCTATACAGTATTTTTGGAAGGGGTTATATTGCTTGGAAAAGACAAGACTTACTGGTAGGATTGTTACACCTGATGATGCGGAATATGAACAAGCCAGAACAAACAATACTTTAAACAATCCAAAATTTCCTAAAATAATCGTATTTTGTCAAAAGAAACGTGATGTATTGAATGCTTTAAATTGGGCGAAGGAAAATAATATGCCATTTAGAGTTAGAAGCGGCAGGCATAGCTTTGAAAACTTTTCCCTCGTAAATGGTGGGCTTGTAATAGATGTTAGTGAAATGAATACTGTTACTGTTGATTGTAAAAATATGACCGCTAAAATACAGGCTGGGGCTAATTTAGGGAAAGTTTATAATGTACTATGGGAAAACGGTACGACAATTCCAGCAGGAACAGAAAGCAGTGTGGGGGTTGTCGGTCTTTCGCTTGGCGGGGGCATTGGAATGCTGTCACGATTGTATGGACTTACATGTGATAATTTGCTTGAAGTAGAAATAGCTGTATCGAATGGCAAGGAAAAAGCTAAAATCATTAAGGCAAATAAGAAACAAAATAGTGATCTATTTTGGGCTTGCCGTGGCGGTGGTGGAGGGAATTTTGGCATCGTAACGTCGCTTAAATATAAGGTTCATTCAATTTCAAATGTATCCATTTTCTCAATTATATGGGAGTGGAATGACTTCGAAGCTGCTTTTGATGCATGGCAAAAATTTGCAACAAACACTGATAATAGACTAACTTCAGAAATTGAACTGAGATCTAAACAAGCAAATCAAATTATTGCTCAAGGTGAATTTGTAGGGCCGGCTGCGAAATTAAGAGAACTACTCCGACCGCTTACTGAAACCGGCACACCTATAAAAGTGGAGATAAAGGAAGTTCCTTATATTGAAGCTGTTCATTTCTTTGACGAACCAATTGGTAACATTCCAACTTACAAAAAGAGATCTGGATCCTTTATTAATGAAATACTTCCAAAAAGAGCAATTTTAATTATGAAAAGTTTTCTTGAAAATACACCAAATGAAACAACCGCCATTTGGCAACAATCTCTTGGGGGAGAAGTAAAACGCATTAAACCAGATGAAACAGCCTACTATTACAGGGATGCCATTATCGTTCAAGAGTATTATTCTAGATGGAAAAGGCCTGAAGAAGAAGAAAATAGTATACGATGGGTAGAAGAGTTAAGGAGTGCTTTATCAAAATACACTACCGGTGACTATGTGAATTGGCCTGATCGATTTATTAGAAACTGGCCAACTGCATATTATGGTGGAAATTTACAACGTCTTAGAATCGTGAAACGAGAATATGATCCATACAATCTATTTAATTTTCCACAAAGCATTCCACCATTAAATTTTTGGTTTTGAACTGAACACATACGAAATAATAACCGACCGATTAGATTTCTTAATTTGGTCGGTTATTATTTATGACTAATTCTGTTTCTTATTTCCATTAATAAAAATTATATAATTCAATATTCCTGCTAAAAATAAGTACCCAAAACCGAATAGAACGATTTGATAGTTTTTATCTACATAACCAAGATAACAACACGCTAAAGTTATAGGTAAAACCATTATAATAATGCAAAACTTAAGCACAAAACTAGGATAATCCATATGTTTTTCACCTTACAAAAGTATTTTTTATTTTAATTAGTTTTTCTTATTTATGAATAGTTATTCTTTTTTATACAAAAATGAAATTCTCTTTTATGACTTATACTAATTTAAGAAGTAAAACTATTAAATAGAAGGTGTCAAAATGAATGATAAACAAATTGTAGGAGAAAAGGCAGTAGAGTATGTAAAAGATGGTATGATCGTTGGATTGGGTACGGGATCGACCGTTTTTTATACGATAAAAAAGCTAGGGCAATTAGTTAAAGACGAACTAAATATAAAGGGTATTGCAACCTCTGTTCAGACGGAAAAGCTTGCTAAAGAGGTTGGAATCCAACTCACAAGTTTTAGTGAAATTGAGCAAATTGATATTGCGATAGATGGGGCAGATGAAATTAATCCAGACTTGGAGCTTATTAAAGGAGGAGGAGGTGCGCTTTTAAGAGAGAAAATCATTGCGAAGGCAGCTAAAACATTTTTAGTAGTTGCCGATCCAAATAAGATGGTAGAGAAATTAGGTAAGTTCCGACTTCCGGTAGAAGTTATTCCATTTGGCATGGAAATGACTATGAAACAGATTAGAGCAATTGGTTTATGCCCTGAAATTCGTTTAAATGGAACGACACCGTTTATTACGGATAATGGAAACTATATTTTTGACTGCAATATACCTAATAACGTTCAATCTGAAATAATAGAAAGAGAGCTTAACTTAATACCTGGTGTGGTAGAAAATGGATTATTTGTTGGTATGACCGATCTTGTTATTACCTTGGACAAAGATAAGAATGTAATATTATTAAGTAAATAGTACATAGTAAATTTTTGCACTCAATGAAATGAAAAAGTATATACTTGCCCCTTCTTTCTATTTACCTAATAATAGGATTAAAAGAATAAATAGGAAGAGGGGGATTCTATGCAATTAAGAGTTTCAGCTGTTCAATATCATCTTCACACAATTAACTCCTTTGAAGAGTTTGAAAATCAAGTAGAGCATTATATTAAAACTGCAGAGGAATTTGAAGCGGATTTTATCATTTTTCCGGAATTTTTTACGACTCAGCTTATGTCTATTGGCAATGAAAAAGGTGAAGCGTTAACGATTCAAGATTTACCTAGCTTTACGGAGCTATATCGCTCTTTATTTATTAAGATGGCTAAACAATACAATGTCCATATTATTGGAGGAACTCATGTAATCCGTAAATGGGATCGACTATTAAATGTTGCACATTTGTTTTATCCAGATGGTCGGATTGGTGAGCAGGCAAAGCTTCATATGACGCCAACTGAGGTTAATGAATGGAATATGAGCACTGGAGATGGCTTAGAGGTTTTCGAGACAGATAAGGGTACGGTTGCTATGCTAACTTGCTATGATATTGAGTTTCCGGAAATCGTTCGAATGGCAAAGGCAAAAGGTGCAGACGTTATTTTCTGTCCGTCCTGCACAGATGATCGTCATGGATTCCATCGAGTACGTTATACATGTCATGCAAGAGCAATCGAAAATCAAGTATATGTCGTCAATACGGGTACGGTCGGTTCACTTCCAACCGTTGATTTTATGCGTGCAAATTTTGGTCAGGCAGCAGTGATTACTCCTAATGATATTCCGTTTCCTCCCAAAGGCATTATGGTGGAAGGTGAAATTAATCAGGATATGATTGTGACAGCTGATCTTAATTTAGATTTATTATATAAAGTTCGTGAAAAAGGATCTGTTACAACATGGCGTGACAGACGAACAGATCTTTATCCAGATTGGTGATTTGAATAAGTTTACTCTTAAAGAGAAAAGAGGATTCAATATGTATCGAAAAGAATTTTTTGTTTTCGAACAAGATAAACCAGTCTCAGTAGTAATCCGAAATTATAATGAAAATGACTTTGCAGATTTAATTCGCATTCAACAAGAAAGCTTTCCACCGCCATTTCCATCAGAGTTATGGTGGAATGAAGAACAGCTAAAAAATCATGTGACTCTCTTTTCGCAAGGCGCGTTATGCATCGAAGTAAATGGTCAAATGGCTGGCTCCATGACTGGTTTGCGCGTCGATTTTAATCCTCAACAACCGGACCATTCATGGGAAGAGGTTACAGATAATGGCTATATTCGTACCCATAATCCGAATGGGAATACCTTATATGTTGTTGATATAGGCGTCAAACCAACTTACCGAAAATTGGGTTTAGGCAAGTGGCTAATGTTTGCAATGTATGAAGTTGTCGTTCACCTAGGTTTGGAAAGATTACTAGGTGGAGGAAGAATGCCAGGCTACCATAGAGTCGCAAATAATCTGTCACCAGAACAATATGTAGATGCTGTAGTTAAAGGTGATTTAAAAGATCCCGTGATTAGCTTTTTACTACGATGCGGTCGCATGCCTGTTAAGGTTGTAGCAAATTATCTAGAGGATAATGAATCATGTAATTATGGGACTCTAATGGAATGGAGAAATCCATTTATACATTCTAATTAAAAGGAGATTAAGAAAATGGAATATAGAAGAATTACGAATATTAATGACCCATTATTTAAACAAATGCATCAGTTAATGCAATATGTATTCCCTCCAGAAGAAGTATTAGAATTTGATCTTTGGAAAGAGCCCTTGGAGGATCCAGGAATTCGTGTTTTTGTTGCAGTTCATGAAGATAAAGTTGTTGGCGCTACTGAATATCGCTATTATGAGGATTTTAATGTTGCCATGACTGATTTTACAATAATCGGACAAGCCGGTTTAGGAATCGGTCCATACTTAGCACAAAATAGATTAGTAGATTTACAAGCGTTAGCAGCTGAGAATAATAAGAAGTTATCTGGCATGTTTGCTGAAATTTATAATCCTTATAAAGTAGAACACTATGAGTTTGGCGGCGTTAAACCAATGGACCCGTATGTAAGACGTGAAGTATTAGCTCACCTAGGCTATAAGCGACTAGATTTTGATTATGTTCACCCATCATGGAATAACGATGGTGAGGCTGTCACAGGACTTGATTTATGTTTCCTTCCGATGAACGACGAAACAAATGAACTGCCATCAAGCTTAATCGTAAAATTTCTGAAGCGTTATTACACAGTATTATCAAATAGACCAGATTCATGGTATTCAATGATTGAAAACTTAGAAAAAAAAGAAAAAACTACATTAGTGTATTTCTAATAACATTTAGCCACCAAAAAAAGCTTGTCGATCAAGTCTATACATAGACATGTCGAGAAGCTTTTTTAATGCTCGATTTAGTAGACATTAATAAATGTCGAACAATGCTTTTATTGTAATCGTTAGTCTGACTGTTTTTGTTTTTCTTTTTCCTCTTTTTTATTATTCACTGAAGTAGTATAGGTTTTGTTTTTTTCGGAACCTTTTATTAGCTTATATATATAATCAGAAGTGAGTTTATAGCTATCTTCAATCTTTGTCGTTAAATAACTTGCTCGTTCAAATATTATAGAACGGATATTGTTGAGTTGGTGAGAGACTCTTTCCAGTAACGCCTCTTGTGTATCAAGTCGATCTAAAACCCCGTGTTGAAATTCTTCTTGCTGAAGTAAACTATGAGCCACTTCATTTTGTTTTTCGATTAACTGATTTAATTGTAAGGAAAGAGTTTGGTTATCAGATTCACTTTTTTCTAAACGTTTTGTTAAATCTGTATACGCTTTATTTAAACTAATCATTTGATCAATAAGCGTTTGTTTCTCTAGACTTTCATTTGCGTCTAATATTTGTAACCGTTGAATCATTGCGCTATCAAATTTTTCACGCTCATGGTTACTAACTATGAGACTATTTATTTGATTTATAACATGATTCCATTGGTTTGTTTGCAATTCTTCTAATTGTTCATAATGCGGCTTCAAATCAGAAATTGATTTTTCTAAGTTCATGTTATTCTTTTGTTGCTCTTCCATTAGTTCAGCTAAGTAATTATGCCGAACAAGCCCTTGATTTGCTGTTTGAATTTTTTCATTGTTTTTAAAGACATCTGGGTGTTCATTCTTATTAATAAATAATCCCACTACTATTTCTCCCTTTCTTTATTTTTTTCTAATATTTTATGTTCAGGAATAGATGGGGGAACTTGGGTTTATTTAGTTGGGCTAACGTGTAGTTAGAAAAATGCTTTTCTAGGAAGTATGAATTAAATAGTGGCCTGGCTAAATTTAAATTTTAGTAAAAGAGTAACTGCCGATCAATATGAAGTGAGTATTTAAATTATTTTCATCTGAATCTCTTATTAAATTAATATGTTAAATACAAGGATAAAGACCTATCCTAATGACTTTATAACGATTTAAAAATGTTATCTGAAAATTAAGTTAATTTATATCACCAGCCTATTATCTTTGAATAGTATGATGTAAGGTGGTGATAATTTATGGATTTAGGTTTCGGACTTGCGGATTGGATGCTATATACTTTATGGGCAGTTATGGGATTATTGATTCTTGATTTTTTAGTAGCATTTATTCGTTCTTTCTGGAAAGGTTCATTCGATACTTCTTTTATACTAGGATATTTAAAAGATATTCTTTACTTTGTATTTCCATTGCAGTTTTTAATATCGATGTATGCACTTGATCCTTCTGGTTGGATTCTAATTACATTTTATTTTATCTGCGGAATCGCAGTTGTTATTAAGTATTTGAAAGATATTTTTAGTAAATTTCAATAAGCATGGAAAGCCCTCATAACAGAGGGCTTTCTTATTTTTAAAATATAGTTTTTACATACATAAATTTATAGGCACCAATGGGCTGAGAATTTCATAGGATATTCAAAAAATTCCCTAAAAGGAAGTCATGTCATGAAGAAATATCAATGGGTAAAATGGCGAAGAGTAATAATTTGGTTTGCAGTTATCGTTATTATTGGTGCTGTGCTTATACATGGTGGCCCAACTTACTGGAGTGTAGCATTATCGCTTGTTAGTATTTTATTTCAGCTAGTCTTAGCAATGCTGTTTATGATTATACAATTTGTAGCGCTTTTCTGGTTTCTTGCCCGGGGACGTACCTATTGGATATTGCCTGGTGAAACTGGTTCGACGTGGGATGATTATCGTGGAAACCCTGAGATTGTTGAAAATGCAAAACGAATCGTAACGCTATTAAAAGGTGTCAAAACATTTAAGGAGATGGGTGGAGAGGCAATCCGTGGATTGCTACTTTGTGGTCCTCCAGGTACAGGGAAATCCTATCTTGCTCAAGTAATTGCCAATGAAGCTCAAGTACCTTTTGCTTATGCTTCGGCACCAAGTTTTCAAAACATGTTCTTTGGCGTAGGGAATTTGAAGGTAATGGGAATATACAAAAAGGCTAGAAAGTTAGCTAATATTTACGGGGCGTGTATTATTTTTATAGATGAGGTAGACGCAATCGGAATGTCTCGTCAAGGCGGTGGAGGAGCAGGCGGCGCAGGAATGTTCGGTATGGGAATGGGATCCGGATTATTGAATGAGTTGTTATTACAAATGGACCCGCCAAATATTGATAATTCTAAAATCGCAAAATTGCTTCGCTCACTTGGGTTACGGAAAAAGAAAGCTGAGCGTCCGGCGGTTCTGACGATTGCAGCTACAAATTTACCTGATGTACTTGATCAAGCGCTACTTCGACCAGGGCGTTTTGACCGAAAACTTTGGGTAGATTCTCCAGATTATGACGGAAGAATCGATGTTTTCCAATATTATCTTAAAAAGGTGAAAAGTGATGATACTCTAACACCAGAGCGGGCTGCACTTGATACAATTGGCTATAGCCCTGCACAGATTAAACATATTGTGAATGAGTCTGTTGTAATCGCTCATCAGCGAGGCGCAGAGGTTACAAATTATACTGACTTCAGGGATGCAATGGAGACTTATGAGTGGGGACTTAAACAGCCACTTAGATCCATGAGTGAAGATGAGAAGAGTAATGTAGCTTATCATGAAGCGGGCCACGCAGTTGCTCAATATTTACTAAAACCACATGACCGAGTTTGGAAAGTAACGATCATTCGTAGAGGTGATGCTCTAGGCCTAGCAGCAACTAAACCAACAACAGAAAGATACAACCGAAGCGATAGCGAGATTCTCGCAGGTATCCAAGTTTGCTTAGCGGCTAGAGCAGTAGAAGAAGAATTTCTACACAAAAAATTAAATGGAGTTACTTCTGACCTGCAACAAGCTACACTTCTTGGCGGTGCATATTTAGGCTTAGTCGGTATGGGAGATGAACTTTTCAGCTGGAATGCATTAGGATCACAAGCAGAAGGTCTAAGAGCACTTCGACCTAAAATCAACCTTCTTCTAAAGGATCAAATGAACCAAGTCAAAAAACTTGTAACAGACCACTCTGAATTCGTACATTCAATTGCCCAAGAGCTTCTAAAAAGAGGAGACTTAACAGGTGAAGAAATAGAAGATATATACGAAAGGCTATATGACCGCACTCGTCCTGAGCCTCCCATTGTAACCGTGGGGAGTTATTACGAGAAGAATATTCAAAGATTGTTAAAGGACTTTGATCAGTTACCTGAAAGCGAGTAAATTTGCGATTGAGGTCAGAATGACTATATAAACAAGTGAACCCACAAGGTAATTAATTTCCTTGTGGATTTTTTACGTTATTTCTTGAATTGTGGAAAAGTGCTACTGACCTAAGTACGATATCGACGAATTTTAGCAAAAGATTAATAGTGAGTGGTGAGATCTAAATGAGTTCTGGCTATATATCAACAGAGAGTGGTGATTATCAAGGAGTTTTAGTCAGATATCAACAGAGGATGGTGTTAATCAAGGAATTTTAGTCAGATATCAACAGAGGATAGTGAGATATCAACGAGAATTAGCGATATATCAACGGATGATAGCGATATATCAACGAGATTTAGCAATATATCAACGAAGTTCACAACTTTATCAACAATGTTCACAGAGTGTTCGGCTTTTGAAGCACTAAATTGGTTTTAATTTAACAATCATAATGAGTTCTAGCGTTTTATGCACAAAACTCACTGCGTTATGCACAAAACGCTTTATGAACGAACTTCTGTGCTTTATTCACAAAGTGTCACCACCAAAAATAAAGGAATTCTCAATAGATAAACTGAATCAAAATAAAGTCCCCACAATTAAAAGTATCTTTTCAATCCCACGAGCATATTGATTAACAAATCTTAAATAGCATACTTGTCACAATAGACAGGAGAGTGAATAATGGACAGTCTTTCAAACAAGCTAGGAAACGCAAATACAATCGACGAAGTAATTAATCAATTAGATCAGATTATTTCTATGAGTAATCAAACAAAAAGTAAACTAGGATATTTTGCTTCTTTATATCGGATGGTAACCATTAAAGTAAAAGAAGGGATTTTAGCAGATCAATTTGAAGATGGTGCAAGAATGGAAAGTCTGGATGTGAATTTTGCAAATTTCTATTTAAAAGCACTCAAAAAATATTTAAATGGTGATGCTTGTAGCCTTAGCTGGCAGTTAGCGTTTCGACAAGCAGAGGGCCGTAAATCTATTTTGCTACAGAATTTATTGCTCGGTATTAACGCACATATTAATTTGGATTTAGGCGTAGCAGCTGCAATGGTATGCCGAAATACTGATATTTCATCTCTCTACAATGACTTTATGAATATAAATCGTATATTGGCATCTTTAGTGGACGAGGTAAGGGATGACATGGATCGAATATCGCCATGGATTGGTTTTTTAGACCGTGTTGATCCAAAGGCTTCTAAGGCGATTATAAACTTCAGCTTAGAGAAATCACGGAATTATGCTTGGGATTTTGCAAAAAAGCTTGCAGGAGCCAAAGAGGCAGAGTGGGAGGGGCTAATTAAATTACATGATAATGAAGTTGCATCGATTGGCAACATGGTAGCACAACCAAGTGGTTGGATGCTAAAGACTGGTTTGTGGGCAATTCGTTTGCGTGAATCTAAAAATATTGAAAGAAATTTAGATCTTTTAAATCATAATCGATTTGAAACTGCAACAACAGATGCTTTTCAATTGTAAGATAAGGATTGTAATTTTTAGACCTTAATAGAAGAAATTTTGATTGCATTAATTGTATCGTTATTTAAAGCAATTAAGTAATCAGTACATATTAAAGGAGTGAATAAATTTGGAGGAACGTCAAAAAAGCTATGGACTTCTAGTTCGCCCAAGAGGATTAGTTGAAACGGATTTGCCTCACGATTGGTTTAAAAAGATGCGAGAGAACTCTCCTATTTCTTTTGATCCGGATCGAAATTGTTGGGATGTATTTTGCTATAAGGACGTCCAAATGGTCTTACAAAACTATAAGCAATTCAGCTCTAATAGAAATGGATCTTTTCCAACATTACTAAGCTTGGATCCTCCAACCCACCGAAGATATCGTAATATTGTAAGCCAAGCATTTACGCCTAAAGCAATTCAAGCACTTTCTCCAAGAGTTAAAGCTCTTACAAATGAATTATTAGCATCACTAAAAGGAAAAAATGAGATTGATATTGTTGCGGATATTGCTTTTCCACTCCCTGTTATTGTCATTTCTGAAATGCTCGGAGTACCAAGTGAAGATCGCGAAAAATTTAAGGAATGGTCTAATATTGTAGTATCGGGTACTCAAACTCTCTCTTTTGATGAAATGAATGAGTTGAAGGCAAAACAAGGTAAAGCAATTCATGATTTACGAAACTATTTTTATCAAATAGTTGAAAAAAGGCGTGATGATCCTAAAAATGACTTAGTTTCTACTTTAATTGCTGCAGAAGTAGATGGTGAGAAATTATCAGTTGAAGAGCTATTAAGCTTCTGCTTCCTTCTACTCGTTGCAGGTAATGAAACCACTACAAATCTAATTGGTAATACAATGCTTACGTTGTTTGAGCATCCAAATGTACTGGATCAAGTATACAAAGATCATTCATTGGTAGCTGCTGTTATTGAAGAATCTCTTCGTTACCGTTCTCCTGTACATAGCATGAATCGTTTTGTCACCGAAGATATGAATTTTAATGGAATAAATCTTAAAAAAGGGCAAGAAGTTTTGGCATGGATCGGTTCAGCAAATAGAGACGAAACTGTATTTACCAGACCTGAGAACTTTGATGTTAATCGCTCTCCAAATAATTATCTATCATTTGGTTCAGGTGTGCACTTTTGTTTAGGATCGCAGCTTGCAAAACTAGAGGCGAAAATTAGTATTACAGAAATGCTAAAAACTTTACCAAATATGAAATTGGATAAAACGAGAGAGCTTACTATCATATCAAGTACATTTGTATATGGGTATAAAGAACTACCAGTTATTATAGGATAAATAGTAAAGACAATACTCGTTAACAAGAGTGTTGTCTTTACTATTTAAAAAATTAAACTTCTTCTGTTATATTATATAATTAGATAGATTTAGGATGAAAAGTTAACGATAGGTGATCAAATGATACATACATACTTAGGAGAGACAATTAGTTTTAATGTACTTTATAAAAAGAGGAAATCAATTGGTATTTATATAGACTCTTATGGGAATGTTGAGGTTCAAGCTCCTAAAGATACGCCAGACAAAAATGTCACTGAAGTATTAGAAATTAATTGGGAGTTGATTCTTCAGAAATCAAATGAAATGAAGGAGCGACTTCGAGGTCCTAAGGAAAGGGCATATGAATTCGGCGAGACATTTCTTTATTTAGGAAGCTCATATCCTATTCAGATTTCGCACGATGAAAGTATTCAGCAAGATCAAGTGGTTTTAAAAAAAGATTGTCTAAATATTATTGTAAAACAACTAGATGAAGAGCGAATACAACAGGCACTTAAAAGGTTTTATTATCAGCAGTGTAAAGCAATCGTTGAAAAGAGTATCAAAAAGTATCAAAGTAATTTTAAAGTAAAACCTTCTTCGATTCGTATTACTGATAGTAAAACGAACTGGGGGACTTGTGATTCAAAAAGGCAATTAACGTTTAATTGGAAGCTAGCTATGGCTCCACAACAAGTAATTGACTACGTAGTCGTTCATGAAATGTGCCATCTCATTCATCTGAATCACGATCGTTCATTTTGGAGACTAGTAGGTAAAATAATACCTGATTATAAGGAAAGAGAAAATTGGTTAGCATTATCTAGTTGGAAAATGACTGTATAGTAGTAGTTCAAATTTCTTATTTAAAATGGGACGACTTTTGTCGTCCCATTTTTTTTAAGAGTCTGCCAACCATCTTATCAACAAAAAATCCGATATATCAACAAAAATCAGTACTATATCAACAAAAACCAGTACTATATCAACAAAAACCAATACTTTATCAACAAAGTTCACAGCTTTATCAATAAAGTACACAAAGTGTTCGCCATTTCCAAATAACAACTAGATTCAACCATTTTCTTTATTTCTTATATAAAAAGTCAGCTAATTCCTTACTTTTTAGTCTTCTATTTTTACGGATTTTAGCGCGTTCTTCTCCGCCTTTGTATAAGAATTTTTCTTCCTCAGTTTCCGGAATAATTTGTGGAACTTTAATTAAACTTCCGTCTTGATCCAAGGCAACAAAAGTTAAAAAGGCAGTTGCTGCAATTTTTTCTTCACCTGTTTTTAAGTTTTCTGCAGTTACTTTAACGAAAACTTCGAATGATGAGGTACCAGTCCAAGTTACATAACTTTCGAACGCTACAGAATCTTTCATCGTGATCGGGTGAAGAAAATCTACTGAATCTGTAGAAGCAGTTACAATTGATGATCTACAGAATTTCATTGCGGAAATGCTCCCGATTATATCTAAGTCATTCATCAGTTTTCCACCGAACAAAGTATTATGACTATTTACATCATTTGGTAAAACTAAATTTGTTCTAATGACTCTTGTTTCTTTACAAGTTACCATATGTTTTTCCCCATTCTTTAATTTTCTATAAATTGTACACTATTTATTGGAGAAATTATCAAACTTTATTTAAAAAAATACAATTATGGTCTTCCTACTGCAGGATGCTTATTAATCCTCAATTCTTAAAGATGCTATTTAACAGCACTTAGTTAAAAGTAAATTTGTCAATGAAATTTGTGGGAAAATGTGCAAATTTAAATAAGTTTATTTGGGTCGTTTACATTGACTTTTACTTCTTAAGTCGGTATATTTATATCTTGTTGAGACGGGATAAATACTACATATGGGTGTTATGATGAAAGTAAACACCTATATATCGATATATGGTAAAATCGATATAATCTATACGAGGAGGAACAGGTGATGATAAATACAATAATTGATGCTGAATTACCTGCGAATATACAGAAATTAAACAAAGACATAATGCATTTTCCAATGATTACACCTATTAATCCTGAAATGCATAAAACGACATTTAAAGGTGTATCTAGAACGGTTATGTTAGATCGATATGCATTTAAAGATATTAAGCTTAAAACTTTAGGAGTAGGTGACCTAGTTGTTTTAACATATAAGGATGATCCAAAGTTTCCTCGTCGTGGATATGGTGAAGTAATTGCAATTGACTATAATGATGAAGAAGTAACTGTTCAGTTAGATTCTCAATTTGAGGATGGGGCAATGATTACAGTTGCATTTAATAAAGTCGACAAGCCACTTGAAATCTTCTATGAACAAATTGCAGACCGTGTAGCACGTGGACTTGCATCTGCAGAAACTCCAGAAAAATTCTCCGAAGTAAAAGATATGTTTTATGAAATTTTAGCGAACAAAACATTTGTACCAGCGGGACGTGTGTTGGCTGGTGCGGGAACAGGGGCTTCAACTACATTTTTTAACTGTTATGTTATGCCTCATATTCACGATTCTCGCGATGGGATTGGTGAACACCGTAAGAAAGTAATGGAAATTATGTCACGTGGTGGTGGCGTAGGGACGAACGGATCAACTTTACGTCCAAGAGATACAATTGTATATAGTGTGAACGGGCGATCAAGTGGATCAGTATCTTGGTTACACGATTTATCTGAACTAACAAACTTAGTCATTCAAGGTGGTTCAAGACGTGGGGCACAAATGATTATGATGAATGTAAATCATCCTGATATCGTAGAATTCATCGTATCGAAAAACCAAAATCCAAAGGTTTTACGTTATATAGCACAAACAACAAAATCGAAATTAATTCGTGAAGAAGTAGAGCGCAAATTAAAGTTTGAGCCAATTAGTACAACTGAAAAGGCTGCTTTTGAAGCTTTAATTCAACTTGCAACAAATGACGGAAAGCTGGATACACCTGAAGTAGAGCAAGCAAAAGAACTTCTTAAAGATGGCGGTAAATATTCAGTTCATAATCCTGAGTTTTTAACTGGTGCAAATATATCAGTTTGTTTAACAGATGATTTTATGAAAGCAGTTGAAAATGACGGGGAATACAAGCTTCAATTCCCGGATTTAGAAAACTATGACGATGAAATGCGTTTAATTTATGATCAAGAATGGCAGGAATGTGGAGATGTACGTGAATGGGCAGCGCGTGGATACGGTGTAAGAACATACAACACTATAAAAGCAAAAGAGCTTTGGGATTTAATTAATGTGTGTGCTACTTATTCAGCTGAGCCTGGTATCTTCTTCTTAGATAATGCAAACAAAATGACAAATGCTGTATCGTATGGTCAAAAAGTAGTTGCAACAAACCCTTGTGGAGAGCAACCACTAGCTCCATACTCGGTTTGTAATTTAGCAGCAGTTAACTTAGCGGAAATGACTGAAAATGGTAAAGTTAACTGGGAAAAGTTAAAACGAACCGTTCGAATCGGGACGAGAATGCAAGATAACGTAATTGATGCAACTCCGTATTTCTTAGAAGAGAACACGAAGCAAGCAAAAGGAGAACGACGTATTGGATTAGGTGTAATGGGATTACATGATTTACTAATCCGTTGTGGTCTTGTGTATGGTTCAGAAGCTGGAAACAAGCTAGTAGATCAACTTTTTGAAGCAATTGCTACTGCTGCTTATGAAACTTCAATTGAGTTGGCGAAAGAAAAAGGTGAATTTCCTTTCTTATCAACATTTGAAGATGGTAGAGAACGTTTTATTAACTCAGGATATATGAAAAAAATGCCTGAGGAAATTCGTGAAGCTGTATTAGAAAATGGTATTCGTAACTCCCACTTATTAACAATCGCTCCTACTGGAAGCACTGGAACGATGATGAATGTTAGTACAGGGCTTGAACCTTATTTTAATTTCGTATACTTCCGTTCAGGACGTCTAGGTAAATTCATACCAGTTGTAGCAGATATCGCGTTAGAGTGGTTAGAAGCTAATGGTTATGAAGTAACGGAAGAAAATGTTTATGAGATGATTGAACATTTACCAGAACAATTTGTTGGAACGATGGATCTTTCTCCAGAAGCTCATGCAGATGTTCAATGTATTATCCAAAGATGGATCGATTCTTCAATCAGCAAAACGGTTAATGCTCCTAAAGGTTACACTGTTGAACAAGTAGCGAAAGTGTATGAAAGATTGCATAAAGGTGGTGCGAAAGGCGGAACGGTTTATGTAGATGGTTCTCGTGACGCTCAAGTGTTATCACTAACAAATGAAGAAAATGATTTTACAACTGTAGAACTAGAAGCAGTTGAAAATGTTGATACGCAAAATAATCAAGATCAAATTTCTCCAACGAAAACAGGTAATGTAGGTGTAGAAAACGGAGACACTTGTCCAATCTGCTTGGTTGGTACTGTAGTTGAACATGGTGGTTGCAATACATGTGATAACTGTCAAGTACAGCTAAAGTGTGGAATATAAGTTATGGAAAAAGAAGCCAATTGAGGCTTCTTTTTTTCATACTTTTTTACTCAGTGAATAGATTGAATTGTATGGTAGAGACTAAATTGAGATATAGATTGTGAAGCAAAATCATAGTCAATCTATGGTTTTTTTGATATATGTAGAGAGAATATATTGGAGAAAAATATGGAAAAGGGGGATTAGATGACACAGGGAAATGGCGCAGGATGGAATTTTGATAATAGTTATTCAAAGCTACCAGAATTCTTTTTTGCTATTCAAGACTTAAATCCAGTCAGTTCACCAGAATTAGTTGTTTTAAATAAGCCATTAGCAGAATCTCTTGGTTTAGATGTTCAAGCACTTCAAAACGAAGAAAGTATAAATGTTTTTGCTGGGAATCAAATTCCAGAAGGTGGATTACCGCTTGCTCAAGCATACGCAGGTCATCAGTTTGCTCATTTTAATATGCTTGGGGACGGAAGAGCATTATTGTTAGGCGAACAGATTACTCCAAATAATGAGCGATATGATCTACAACTTAAAGGGTCAGGTAGAACGCCTTATTCAAGAGGTGGAGATGGTCGTGCAGCACTTGGGCCGATGCTAAGGGAATATATAATTAGTGAGGCAATGCACGCCTTAGGGATTCCTACAACACGGAGCCTAGCCGTAATAACGACGGGTGAGCAGATTCAACGTGATACTAGACTACCAGGTGCAATCATGACTCGGATTGCTGCTAGTCATATTCGTGTAGGTACGTTCCAGTATGTTTCAAGATGGGGCAGTGTAAATGAGTTAAAAGATCTTGCTGATTATACGATAAAAAGGCATTATCCAGAAATAAAAAGTGATGATCCGAATCGTTATCTTTTATTGCTAAAGGGAGTTATTAAAAGGCAAGTTTCATTAATTATCAAATGGCAAATGGTTGGGTTTATTCATGGAGTAATGAACACTGACAATATGACAATTAGTGGAGAAACAATTGACTATGGTCCATGCGCATTCATGGATACGTATGATCCTGCAACAGTTTTTAGTTCAATTGATCTCCGTGGTCGATACGCATATGGTAATCAACCAAAAATGGCAGGTTGGAATTTGGCGCGTTTTGCTGAAACAGTTTTACCTTTATTGCATGATGACCAAGAAAAGGCGCTAGAAATAGCACAAGATGCAATTTCTGAATATCCTATTGCTTATGTTGATAATTGGGTAGCTGGAATGAGGAAAAAAATAGGATTATTTAATGAAGAGGAACAAGATAAATCATTAATTGATGAATTACTTGAAATAATGGAAAAGAATAAAGCGGATTATACGAATACGTTCAGAGCATTATCATATGGGCAGCAAGATGAACCGTTGTTCGAAACTACTGAATATAAAAAATGGGAAAACCAGTGGCAAAAGAGACTAAATAGACAATCAGAATCAAAAGAAGAATCTCTTCAACTGATGAAAGACAACAACCCTACGGTCATTCCGAGAAACCATCGAGTAGAAGAAGCATTAGAAGCAGCGACTAAAGACGGAGATTATAGTGTAATGGAGAAGTTGGTTAAAGTACTTTCTAATCCATTTGTTAAGTCTAAAGAACAAGTAAATTATTGTTCACTTCCACCTGATCCGGATCGTCCTTATCAAACTTACTGTGGAACTTGATTAAACTTTACTATATAAAAGTGCTACCCTTAATTTGGAGGTAGCATTTTTTTATAATCATTTAAGAATTTGAGCATACATTTTGAATATATCTCTAAAATTTACTATATTGGTAAAAGTATATTAAAAGTTTTCGGATTCATAAAATTAGAGGGGAAGCATTTCCCTCTTTTTATTTTTAATCGATAGGCTAAAGAGAAAGAAGTGGAGAAGTTGAAGAAGCAACAAATTTACATCATTTTATTTTGTATTATGGTGGTATGGGGATTTAATGTTATTGCTACAAAAGTTCTAGTAGAAAACTTTATGCCTGTTACGATGACAGCAATTCGCGTATTTACTGCTGGGGTAAGTGTTTTTATTATTTTATTTTTAATTAAAAAAGTTCGACTACTTACTAAGAGGGAATTTGGGTATGTATTTCCTGCGATGTTATTAAATGTAGTCGCACATCATTATTTTTTATCGATTGGTCTTTCTCAAACTTCAGCATCAAACGGGGGCCTAATACTCGGGATGGGGCCACTTTTAACAGCCTTACTGTCAGTTTTCTTTTTAGGTAGTGTAATGACCTTTGTTAGAATTTTAGGCGTTTTATTTGGATTTGCAGGAGTTGCTTTTATTGTCTTCCAAAGTGGTGGCGGATTTCATGGAGTGTCACATGGAGATTTTTATGTGTTTTTAGCAATTTTAGCTCAAGCTTCAAGTTTCGTGTTAATTAAAAAAGCTTCTAAAACTTTAGACCCAAGATTAATGACTGGATACATGCTAGTAATGGGATCAATCATTTTATTTGGAATCAGTCAAATACTTGAGCCAGATGGATTGGCAAGTATGGTACATCATTCTGCTGGAATTTGGGCGGTATTTTTTGCATCTGCAGTTGTTGCTACAGCTATGGGGCATATGCTATATAATTTTGCACTTGGCAAGGTTGGTACAACAGAGGCAGCAATATTTTTAAATCTAAATCCGTTTTTTTCTCTAATTGGAGCGGTACTATTTTTAGGAGAAAAAATCGTTTTAACACAAGTAGTCGGCTTTATTTTAATTTTAATCGGTGTGCTGTTCGGTTCAGGGGTTTACGAAGATCTATCACGTAAAATTAAAAGGGATAATCAATTTCAAGCTTAATTCAATATGATTACTTAAGACAATTTACCTAAAGGTGATTGTCTTTTTTATTTTGTCTAAGAAAATGAAATTTAATCTTTACATTTCATGAA
Organism: Arthrobacter citreus; assembly: GCA_013200995.1. GTDB lineage: Bacteria > Bacillota > Bacilli > Bacillales > Bacillaceae_G > Gottfriedia. The sequence goes on from CP053688.1 coordinate 4,440,578, forward strand.
AAAAAACTTGCTATTTAGGGCATATTAAAGAGTATTCATACTATTTGGAAGGACCTCTTGATTATGACAACAATCGATCCTAGAACTCACTCGTTAAATTCAGAAATAAATGAATCAGAAATTCCTAGTTGGTTTTTAAAACTAAATAAGCTTAAAGCTAATTTTAATCATATTGAAAATGAATCGCAGTTTTATGAACAGTTTTTAACCTTCTTAACTAATGAAGAAACAGCGCTAGAGCTACAATATAAAAATTTAAAGCATATTGAAAAGTTGGAGAGAGAAATCCAATTATTAGAAGAGCGTTATTCGAAAGTAATGCAATCAAAGCTTGGTAAAATAATTCGATTTTATTGGAAGTTAAAAAGATGGGCTATAAGAAAGATAAAAGGTAGGTGAGTTATTTTTGAACAAGTTTGAAATTCAACAAAGACTAGAAGAAATTGAAAAAATGAAAATCGAAATATACCAACGAATGAAGAGAGAAATCCCTGAGGACTCTAACTTTTCAAAATATCATTTCAAAAAGCTAGTAAATGGTATTAGCGTAATTGTCCCAACATATAAAGGCGAAAAGGTTATAACTAAGTGCATTGAATCATTAAATGAACAAACCCTTTCATCAAAATATTTCGAAGTCATCTTTATTATTAACGGAGAAAAGGATCAAACGGAAGAGATTTTGATGCAATTTATAAAAGAGCAAAGTATAAATCACTTCAAAGTTCTTTATTCAGAAGCAGCTAGTGTTTCGGCGGCAAGAAATATGGGGATTCAAGAAGCATCTAAAAAATATATTACTTTCTTAGATGATGACGATTATATTTCTACTAATTATCTTGAGAAACTGTTTAATCACGCTGATGAAGATTCAGTAGTTATTTCACAAGTTGTCGATGTGGATCTAAATGGAAACATGAATCCCAATAACCCAATTAACTCCCAAATTAAAAGAGCGTTGGATAATAAACTTTATACTTATAATGACTTGAATAGTGTTTTAACAATGAACGCTTGTAAACTAATACCAACAAAGAATGTAAAAACCCAGCACTATTCTGTCGGATTAAAAAGTGGAGAAGATGTAGTATTTTTTACTAAATTATTTGCTTCACATTACTTTCATCTTAAAGTTGTGCCATTAGAAGAGCATGCAATTTATTATCGAGTTTTAAGAGATAACTCGGTTTCTAGACGTGAAAATTCATTTGAGTTTAATGTAATAGAGCGTCTTCAAGTAATGAAACATCTTGATGTTTTACTTGGAGAAACAAATAGTCCTACAATTCAACAATTCATTAAAGGGAAGATACACGCTCAATATGGATTTATAGATCGGTATATAAATAATAGCAATGAATTGAGAGAAAAAGTAACTGAAGAAGTAAATAAACATCGTTTTGTCTATTTCCCTTATTTTAGGCTATACAATGGTGAGGCACGTTCTTTAATAATTTCTTATTGTTTTCCACCTTATGTTGATACAAGTGGCACTGTGATGGCTAAACGTATTATCGAAAATAATGAAGTAGTGGACGTCATTTATAATGATATGTCAAAGGTAAGAGAAACTGATTATCGTCAAAATGCAATGGTGGATGGGTTTATTCTTAATAGGATGGAAATATCATCTGCTAGTAGTTTTAAACAATGGAAATCAATGAAAGATTTTATAAAAAAATCTCTAAAGGAAATTAAATTTAAAGAAAAAAAAAATGGTACATATCATAAAGTTTATAGCCGAGCACTCTGGCCAGCTTCACACTTTTTGGCATTTGAATATAAACTAAAAAATCCAAAAGTAAGATGGATTGCGGAGTTCTCAGATCCAATCCTTTTGGATATTCAAGGAAATGAGCGTAAGTCTGCAATTATTGATTTAGGGTTTTATAAAAAGGTTAATGCCCTTTTAAAGAAAAATAAATTCCCACTAGCGTTTAATAATAATATGTTTTTTTGGTGTGAATATATTGCTTATGCATTTGCAGATGAAATTGTGTTTACAAATGAAAATCAGATGAAGTACATGTCCGAAATGTTCCCGTTGCAAGAAATGAAAGAAGTCATTTTAAATAAAGCAAAAATATGTAATCAACCGACATTACCGAAGCAATATTATCATGTTAAGGCAAGTAAATATGGAATTGATCCAAGTAAAGTAAACCTAGGGTATTTTGGTACATTTTATCAAACGAGAAAATTAAATGAATTAATAGAAGGGCTTAAAATAACGAAGCCTGAATTAAGAGATAAAATTAAACTTCATATTTTTACTTCTGATCCAAAGGCTCTAGCAAATGAATTATCAGGAGAGACAATTGAACAAAATATTAAAGTTAATCCGTACGTTAACTTTTTAGAGTTTTTGAATTTTACTACGAAATTTGATTGTCTAGTTGTAAACGATGCATTCACGAAAGATTATAAAGATATTAATCCTTATTTACCGTCGAAATTGAGCGATTATAAAGGTAGTGGGAATAATATTTGGGGGATTTTTGAAAAAGGTAGTATATTAAGTAGATTTGATACGAAATACAAGTCAGAAATTGGTGATACAGAAGGAGCCGCTAAAGTTTTTGAATCTTTAGTTATGGAGAAGATCATTCAACAAATCAACCAATTTGATGAAGAATTACCAAATGAGAAATTAAATTAAAACCGACGATATTTTTTATGAAGCTACTTCTAAATTGAGAGTAGCGATTAATTATAAAGGGTAGATGTTTAATGGTTAAAAAAAGCTTTCATTTCCTAGGACCAATTCTTATAGGGTTGGTCTGTAGTTATTTACTTGTTATCTGGTCTCATAATTATTTGTGGAAAAACGATGTGAAACTTTATCAGAATTGGATGCTAACAGATACTTTTAAATGGAACTTTTTGATTGTATCAGTTATTGTTTCCATCATTGTGATCGGTCTGTATGCCCTTGGCTATAGCGTTTGGTGGATTTTAGTGTCGATTGTCGGGGCATTAGGAATATTCTCTTATGCACTATCGGAAAAAATAAAATATACTGGAGAGCCATTTCATCCGAGTGATTTACTTTTTCTGCGTGATCCAATCGTCTTTATTCAATTTTCAAAACTTCCTTCTATTCTAAAATGGAGTGGCCTATTTACAATTATAGCTTTTATAGGTTTAGGCACTTATTTTGCCTATAAAAAATGGAGAAATGCTTCTAAAAGGAAAAATGCTTTCCGCTTCCTATTAATCGTTTCACTAGGCGTGTTTTTTTCATTTGGGACTAAAGAAGGGTATGCTTATTTTGTTAAATATTCAAATGTAAAATATATTCCTTGGAATTACGAAACTAGCGTAGAAAGATATGGTATGTATCCAACATTTTTAGTAACGTATATAAACAGTAAAAAAGAAGAGCCTAAGTTAGCTCCTAATGTAAAAGATGGAATTATTAATGAGTTAAAATCATCGAAACCACTAACGAAGCCTGCACAATTACCGGATATTTTAGTGATCCAAAGTGAGGCTTATAATACTTTTGATGGTACGAAATTAACATGGAATACCGATCCAAATGCACCCCTTCGTTCAATAAAAGAAGGGATTCATGGGACTTTAATCAGTAACACATTTGGAGGCCGAACAGCTAATGAGGAATTTGAAATCTTGACTAGCCTAAAATTAAAACGGAAATTGGAAGAGCGTACTCCATATCAAGAAGGAAAAATGGGAAATAGAGAAATGCCTAGTTTCGTTCAGGATGTTAGAAAATTAGGTATGGATCCAATTGCGCTTCATCCTTTTAAAACAACCTTTTTTAAAAGAAAAGAAGTTTATCCTCACTTAGGGTTTAATCAGTTCTTGTCTGAAAAAGATTTAACATCATGTGAAAAATTTGGTTCTTATATATCTGACGACTGCAGCTCCAAAAAAGCATTATCCTTAATTAATAAAAAAGGGAGTCAGTTTGTTTTCTTTGTGACAATGCAGAACCACTTTGATTGGCATAAAGGTCGCTTTCCGGAAGAAAATATTAAAGTAAGTGGAGTTCCAATGGATGACGCGTTAAAAGAAAAAGTGGGAAGCTATGCAAGTGGTATTTATAAAAGTGGAAATTCGCTTGTCTCAGTATGGCAGGAAATCAAAAAACGTAAAAATCCTACAATCGTCCTTTTTTATGGTGACCATCGTCCAACATTTGGTGATAAAAAAGAAACTTACGAGCAGTGGGGAGCTCCGGTAGAGAAGATCGAAGAAGAAGATTGGTATAATGAAACTCCTATGTGGATTTGGAGTAATGACAAAAATACAATGGACAAGATTAAGAATTATTCAAAGCCATTTTTACAAAATGGTAATCTTAAATTAGAATCATATGAAATTGGACCACTTCTAATGAAGATTCTTACGAATAATCAGATTGAACAATCTTGGTATGATTGGGTACTTAAAAATCACTCAAATGATGTTTGGGATTGGATCATTTATGATCGAGTATATGGTGAAGGTATTACTTTTAATAATAGCATTCATCAATAAAATAGTATCCGAAAAATCCATTTTTTGACTTTATACAGAAAGGGCCAAAACGGTCCTTTTTTTTTGATAATAAATTGGCATTATACTGATTTACAAGTGATTCTTTAGCTTTTTAAAAAGATTTTTACATAAAATGGTTCGTTTGGAAATATATACAAAAAGCGAATCATACTTTGGCAAAATATTCAAATTATATATTTGTTTTTTTAGAAAATAATGAGTTTTTTTGTAGTATAATCTTCTGGTTGACAGTTTAATAGATTGTCAGATTAGGAGGAACTATGAAAAAATTAAGTGCAATATTTTTAGCAGCCATTATGTTATTTTTTACTACTATTCATTCATTTGCTGAAGTAAATAAAGAAATTTATTTAACGAAGAGAAGTCAAGTATCAAATGATTCAGCAGCTATTGCTGATCGCATCTTAGGGGGAGAATTGTATGTTTCTCCAACCTATTCTTTTTATAAACCGACTAAAAAGATTACTTGGAAGGAGGATCCCTTTCATAGTACAACATGGCGTTTGTATTATCAAAGCTTAGATACTTTAAGTTTTTTAACAAATGCATATGAAAAAACGAATGATACAAAGTATTTATTATACGGTTTAAATTTAATCAAGTCATTTTGGAGTGTAAATTCGAATCCGGCTAAGCCATCGGATTACTATACATATAATGCACATACTATTGCGAATCGCACGAATAATTTAATGTATTTTTATCATTATTATGCAAATTCATCAGTAGCAACCCAAACAAATGAAGAATACATAAAGAATATACTTCGATTACATGGCAGCTTGTTAAATAGCTCTAAGTATTATGATACAAAAACAAACTATGGTTATTTTCAAGATCGTGCCCTTATTCAATTTGCGGCCTATTTCCCTGAAGAAGCAACGAGTTCAATATGGAGAGTAAATGCACTAAATCGAACGAAGGCTCATATAAAAAAGGATTTCACGGTAGATGGTCTTCATAAAGAACATAGTCCACAATATTTTGACGTTGTTATGACTTTGATCGGGGATATAAATAAGATTGCAAATGATCGTGATTTGACGAATCTTTTACTAAAAGCACAAAATGCATTTGCGAAGCTTGTTTTATCAGACTTTTCGGTTCCTAGATTAGGTGATACAGACTTTCGTTATTTACCAAGGCCGAGTCAATATTCAGTATTAGATCCTGAATTCGAATATGTTATTACAAAAGGAAAAAGTGGGGTACAACCACCATTAGTAAGTAATCTATCTAACGCAGTTGCAGTTATTAGAGATGGTTGGGGAGTAAATACTTCATCATTATTATTTACAGCTAGTAATTTTAGTACCTCGCATAAACATGCTGATGATTTATCGTTTATCTATTCTCAAAATGGTAAGGAAATCTTTACCGATGGGGGTAAATATAATTACAATACAAGCGATCCTTATCAAAAGTACTTAAGAACAACATTTGCTCATAATGTAGTTACGATTGATGGAAAGTCATATCCAATTTCAGTTAGCAATGTTGGAAAATCTAAAATGACGAATTTTATTGATAGCCCAGAAAGTGTCATTATTACAGGAGAACATACAATTTATAGCGGTGTTCGAGTTTATCGTACAATCGTGTACTTAAAGGAGAACAAAGTAACGCTCATTCAAGATGAAATTCTTTCAAATACTAGTCATAAAACAGAACAAATTTTTAATATTGGTCAAGGAATCGAGAATTCAAAAATTGATCCAAGTACTTTTTTACTGAATCAATCGATTATGTTCAAACAACATAACTCTTCTAGCGTAAAAGAGTATTTTGGTCAGAAGACACCAATTAGAGGATTTGCTTCTACGGTATTTAATAGTATTTATCCTATTAAACAATTAGATTTTCAATCTAGTGGAAAAAATGTTCAATATTTTACAAGTATAAGTAATAATGCTAATTCTGTGATGAATTTTTCATTAAATGAAGATTCATACAAAATAGACATGTCGGATGGAACATCATTTAATGTGATAAAACCACTAGGCACACCATATGTTTATAATGTCTCTGATCAAGACAAGGTATTGAAAGGATTCACACAAGGTGGAGCATTAATAAGTGTAATGGATGGAACGAAGCTGATTGCTAGTGGACAAGCTGATCTTACTGGTAATTTTATGATTAGTTTACCACTTCAAAAAGCAGGCAAAAAGCTAAATATTGTTGTAACTAGTAAAAATAAGCAATATAAGAATTCTGCGGTTACTGTAGTGCTGGATAAAACACCACCTAGTACGCCTACAGTAAAAACTGCTTCTAGTAAAACAAAAATAGTTAGTGGAACAACTGAAAAATACATTAGCGTATTAGCTAAAAATGGTAGTAAAACATATACAACTACATCTGATAAATATGGAAATTATCAACTAAAAATTCTTGATTTGAAAAAAGGGATTACCTTATCTGTATCGGCAAAGGATAGTGCAGGAAATATAAGTAAAGCAAAGCTAGTTAAAGTGAATTAGTTTCACGAAAAAACAGTCATAATATTATTCAAGACAATTTACCATCAAGGTGAATTGTCTTTTTTTATTAAAAGAAACAATTATCTCATCACAATCAGATGGATCTAAAAAATTCACTTTTTAAATTTTTTTACATAAATTGGGTGTTCTTGAAAAAAATACGAAAAGGGATATTTATACTTTAGGAGGTTTGAAATGAGGAAACTAGTTTTCTTAAAGGGTCCGTTAATTTTTTGGATCGTTTTTATGAGCATTTTCTGTAATGTTCAGCTCAATAATGTACAAGCTTTTACAAGCCAAGTGTTACAAATGGGTGCTACCGGAGAGGATGTTATTGAATTACAGTCTCGCTTAAAATACAACGGTTATTACACTAGTAAAGTAGATGGTGTCTTTGGATATAACACATACTGGGCCGTTAGAAACTTTCAAAACAACTTTGGGATGCCAGTTGATGGAATTGTAGGAGCAAAAACAAAAGCAATGCTAGTAAAAGCTACAAAATATGAAAGGTCCGGAAATACAGGTAATTCTGGATCAAATGTACCAAATGGTTATTCGCAAAATGATATTCAGCTAATGGCAAATGCAGTTTATGGAGAATCGCGTGGCGAACCGTATATCGGTCAAGTGGCTGTTGCAGCAGTAATTTTGAATCGTGTAAGTAATTCTTCATTTCCAAATACAGTTTCAGGTGTCATTTTTGAACCAGGTGCCTTTACTGCAGTATCTGATGGACAAATCTATTTAACGCCGAATGAGACTGCAAAAAATGCAGTTTTAGATGCTGTAAATGGATGGGATCCAAGCGAAAATGCTTTATATTATTTTAATCCTGACACAGCGACTAGTGCTTGGATTTGGAGCCGACCACAAATTAAGCAAATTGGTAGACATATATTTTGCCGATAAGAAAGGAGTGTTTGTGTGATTAAAGAAGCTGCAATAGGCGTTTTAGCAGTAGGAATATTAGGAACTTCATATTGGGGTTATACAGAGCATAAAGCTAAAAACGAAATTAAAGTTCAGGCAGAAAACAATTATCAACGTGCATTCCATGAATTGACTTATGAATTAGATTTATTACACGATAAAATTGGTGACACCTTGGCAATGAAGTCGAAGTCATCCATCTCACCAGCCCTCGTTGAAGTATGGGGTATTACCTCACAAGCTCATTCTAATGTGGGACAGCTGCCACTGCGACTTTTACCAATTAATAATACAGAAGAGTTTCTAACCGATATAGGTGACTTCAGTTATCGAACTGCAGTAAGAGATTTGGATAAAGAACCTTTGACTGAAAACGAATACGCAAAGCTACAAAAATTATATGAGAACTCTGCTGAGATACAAGGTGAGATTCGAAAAGTGCAGCATATGGTTTTTGAAAATAAACTGCGTTGGATGGATGTTGAACTCGCTTATGCAAAGGATCAAAATCCAAAAAATAACGCAATTATTGACGGATTTAAAACAGTCGAAAAGAATGTAATGACATATTCGGATGCAAATGCAGATCCTTCACTGACTGATTTTAAAGTAAATCGGTCAAACCTAGCGAATGTAAAAGGTGAAAAAGTAACAAAAGAACAAGCAATCGATATTGCCAAGAAATTTCTAGAATTAAATAGTACTGTACAAATAAAAGCTCAACTCACAGGCGAGAAATTAAAAGATCGATACTATACTTTAGAAATTAGGGAACCAAAAACAAATAGTGAAATTTATATGGATATTACTGAAAAGGGAGGCTATCCTGTTTGGGTAATTGATAGCCGAGCTATAAAACCACAAAAAGTCGACTTGAATCAAGCTTCAATTAATGGCCTTAAATTTTTAGAAAGAAATAAATTCTCAAATATGGAGCTTACCGAAAGCTCGCAATATGATACTGTCGGTGTATTTACTTATGTTTCAAAGCAGGATGGTGTCAGAATATATCCTGAATCCGTTACGATGAAGATAGCTCTTGATGACGGAAGTATTGTTGGATTTTCATCAAGAAATTATTTATCAGCATTTGCGAAAAGAACGATTCCAAAGCCAAAAATATCAGTTGAACAGGCGCGAAATAATATTAGTTCAAATATAAAAATAATGGAAGAGCGCAAAGCAATTATTTTAAATAAATTAAATCAAGAAGTGCTCTGCTACGAATTTGTTGGCATTAGAGGGAATGATACATATCAAGTATTTATTAATGCAGATACTGGTATAGAAGAGCAGATTAAAAAGTTAAATGTTCTTGTTGAAAACTATGACTGATCTAAGTAGCTGTCTGAAGTTCTCAGCCAGAGCCTTAAGTTATTAAGACTTAAGGCTCTGCTTAGTATCATTTAGAATGGAAATTTATAATTGACAATTTTAGTAAGGTACCTTATTATCATATTTAATAAGGTACCTTACTTTTTTGAGTGAAGTTATAATTTTTCAAAATACTATTTGGAGGTATTAGTATGACCAAACTAAATGAGAATGATCTAATTGAACAATTTTTTAGACTTGAAAATCAACTTCGAAAATATTTCGTTATTAAATCAAGAGAAAGCGGAGTATTACGCAACAAGCTTTTAGGTCAGGGACGTATATTGAGTTTACTAAAATTAAAACCAAAAACGACGCAAAAAGAACTATCTTATTTATTAGATATGAGACCGCAATCATTGGGAGAGCTACTAGGTAAACTTGAGAAGAAAGGGTATCTTACTCGCGAACCATTAGAAAATGACCGTCGTATTTTATCTATTCAGCTAACAGAAGCAGGATTAGAAGCAGCGAATGAAAACGAAAAACAACAAGATGAATTGAATGTTTTTGATGTTCTTTCAGATGAAGAAAAATTTAGTTTTTCCGAAATCACTTTAAAGTTACTAGATGCATTAGAGCAAGAATTGTCACAAAACGGTGGTGAATATCGAAGAGTCAGAAGTCATGATGAAAGTGAGCTTGTTCAACGACTTCGTGGATTTAGAGACGAACATCCCCTTCGTAGAGTTAAGCGTGAACATAGTCTTAGAAGAGCTAGACACGAACACGAATCAAGGGAATTTGAATCTGGCCAAGACCAAAGAGAATTTGAACAAGAACATGACCAAAGAGGTTTTGGACCAGGACATGGCCGAGATGGATTTAGAACGAGACGGGATCCACGTGGTTTTGGTCCAGGTGAACCCCCCCGTGGATATGGACCAGGATTTGATCCACGTGAATTTAGGCCACATGAAGACACGCGTGACTATGGGAGAGAACAAGCCCAACGCGCATTCAGACCCGAACGTGACCCACAAAATTACGAATTTCATCAAAGCAGTATGGAAAAAGATTCACCGGATCATGACGATGAAAACTCATAATAAGTAAAAGGAAATGGCTTCGTTAATTAGCCATTTTTTTTGTTTGTGAGTAAGGAAAAGAGTAAAAACCAAAAATAACATACTCATAAAAGGCCGTTTAGTAACAGCCTAAGGAGGATGTCACAAATTTGCACAGGGGCATCCTTGATTTTATAAATATGGAATTTTAAAAGAAGATCGTCGAGGTGCAAATTAGAACGATAAACGTGCAAATAAGTAATTAGAAACTGCAAATAAAGGTCGAACTGCAAATAAAATTAGCAAAACTGCAATTAAAAATAACAAAACTGCAAATAAAATTAGCAAACCGACTCTTAGTTTTTCAGAATATAAAATACCGAGATGCTAGTTGTTTGGAGAGCAAATTTAATTACTAGTTTATAAATAGACGTTTTACACATACCATTTCTTTTTTATGGATAGTCTCTTTCGCATTTCTAGTTCAAAACACCAGTCATTTTTATTACGAATATGAGACTTTAGTTTTGCTATCTGATCATCATAATCTTGTTAATTGAGTTTAGTAAGACAATCTACCCAAAGCATGAGCAGTGCTTTATTTGAAGCGACTCTAAATGTGAAAATCTATAGGTTTCGACCAGTAAAAAAATTTTTTTATATTTGTCCTATTGTCCAAAATGGTGAATATATATTTCTTGAGATTAAAATTTTAGGGGAGAGAGGTAAGTTCGTAAGGTCTGCTTGGTAGTAGAAGTTTAATTGTGTTGTAAGCGTTTTCTTTAGAGAGAAGGGGGGATTTAATGAATATTTTACTATGTTGCGCTGCCGGTATGTCTACAAGTTTATTAGTTACGAAAATGGAAGCTGCTGCAAAGTCCGAAGGGATCGAAGCAAGAATTTGGGCAGTAAGCGCTAATGATGTTAAAAATCATCTTGATCAAGCAGATGTATTACTCGTAGGTCCCCAAGTAAGGTATCTACTTCCACAATTAAAGAAAGAAGGTTCACAAAAAGGAATTCCGGTTGATGCCATAAACCCTGTTCACTACGGGATGTGTAAAGGAGCAGAGGTCCTGAAATTTGCAATCGATTTAATAGGTTCATAATTTCATATAGGGGTGATTTGTAATGGCCAACTTTACTCAGATGTTGGAAGAGAAAGTAATGCCTGTTGCTGGTAAAATTGCGGGTCAACGACACTTGCAAGCATTACGTGATGGAATTATTTTAACGCTACCTCTTATCATTGTCGGTTCTATTTTCTTAATTTTAGGCTTCTTACCTTTTGACAGTTATCCGGAATTTATGGCAAAAACTTTTGGCGCTGCTTGGCAAACAAAGCTGCTCTATCCGGTAAGTGCTTCGTTTGATATTATGGCGCTAATTGCAGGATTTGGTATCGCTTATCGACTTGCTGAACATTACAAAGTAGATGCATTGAATGCTGGTTCGATTTCAATTGCTTCGTTTATTTTATCAACACCATACTTCACAATGTTTACTCCTACTGGTGCAACTGCAGCAATAAAAGTAGGCGGAGTACTACCTATGGCGTTTTTAGGAAGTAAAGGTCTGTTTGTTGCTATTATTATTGCTTTATTCTCAACCGAAATTTATAGATGGGTAATTCAGAGGAATTTTGTCATTAAGATGCCGGATGGTGTACCACCAAGTGTAAGTAAATCATTCGTTGCATTATTTCCAGCTTTTTTAGTTATTCTTTGCGTATGGATTATTCGTTTATTAATTGAACACACACACTACCAAACTTTACACAATGTTGTAGGTGATTTATTACAAGATCCACTTAGTAAACTTGGTGGATCATTAGCAGGTGCCTTAATAGCGGTATTATTAATTCAATTATTATGGTCAGTTGGTTTACACGGTGCGGCAATTGTTGGTGGCGTAATGGGTCCAGTATGGTTGGCAGCAACTGATGCAAACCGTATGGCTTTACAAGCACACCATGCAATGCCAAACGTTGTTACACAACAATTCTTTGATATCTTCGTCTATATGGGCGGTTCTGGTGCAACTATTTGTTTTGCACTTATGATGCTACTATTTGCAAAGAGTCAGCATGCAAAGCAATTGGGAAGACTATCGATCGGTCCTGGTATCTTTAATATTAATGAGCCAATTACTTTCGGGGCACCGGTAGTAATGAACCCATTACTGTTAGTTCCATTTATTTTAACTCCATTAGTTCTTGTTGTGACCACATATATAGGAATGAAGACCGGTTTTGCACCAAAAACTCACGGTATTGCCATTCCTTGGACGACTCCACCAATTATCGGCGGTTGGCTAGCAACTGGAGGTAACTGGAGAGGATCTGCAATGCAATTGATTAACCTAGTTATTGCATTTTTAATCTACTTCCCGTTCTTCAGAATGTGGGATAAACAAAACTTGAAAACTGAAAATAGTTCTACTAACTAAAAGGGCTTTCCCCAGACTGTTTACAAAATCAGTCTGGGTATCTTATTTATTATTTTTTGTAAACACACTGGAAGCTTGCCCTGTGGCAGGCTCTTGGTATTGTTTTCTTCAAATCTATTGAAGGGTGTGATTCAAATGACAAAGGAAGAATTGTACAACCTATCTTTTCAACTAATTTTGCATAGTGGAAATGCTAGAAGTCTTGCAATGGAGGCGATTTATACAGCTAAGGAAAAAAATTTTGATTTAGCGTTTGAAAAGCTTTCAGAGGCAGATCGTGAATTTAGTCATGCACATCGTTTTCAAACTCAATTGATTCAGGCAGAAGCTGGGGGAGAGGATTTTGATACTCCAATCCTATTAATCCATGCCCAAGATCATTTAATGACAGCAATGACGTTAAAGGATTTAGCGAGGGAAATTATTGAGCTGCGGCAAGAAGTTAACAACAAATAAAAGGAGGTTTACATAGTAATGAGTAAAACAATTAAAATTGCGACAATTGGTGGAGGTTCTAGTTATACTCCAGAGCTAGTAGAAGGATTTATTAAGCGGTACAACGAGCTTCCATTACGAGAGCTATGGCTTGTAGATATTGAGGAAGGTAAGGAAAAATTAGAAATCGTTGGCCAATTAGCAAAGCGAATGTTTCAAAAGGCGGGTCTTCCTGTAGAAGTTCACTTGACGCTTGATCGTCGAGAAGCGCTTAAAGATGCTGATTTTGTAACAACTCAATTCCGAGTTGGTTTATTAGATGCAAGGGCCAAGGATGAAAGAATTCCTTTAAAATACGGAGTACTTGGCCAAGAAACAAACGGACCAGGCGGTTTATTTAAAGGTTTAAGGACAATACCTATTATTTTAGATATTGTGAAGGATATGAAGGAGCTTTGTCCTAATGCCTGGTTGGTTAATTTTACAAATCCTGCAGGCATGGTTACTGAGGCAGTTCTTCGTTATACTGACCATCGAAAAGTTGTTGGTTTATGTAATGTTCCGATTGGAATGGAAATGGGAATTGCTAAATTATTAAACGTTGAGCATTCTCGTGTACGAATTAATTTTGCTGGATTAAATCATATGGTTTATGGATTAGATGTATTTGTTGATGGAGAAAGTGTAAAAGATCAAGTCATTGAACTTTTAACGAATCCGGAAAATTCTAGCTTTGTTAAAAATATTCAAGGCTATGGCTGGGAACCTGAGTTTCTTCGTGCGCTAAATGCACTTCCTTGTCCATATCATAATTATTATTATAAAACTCGAGATATGGTTGAAAAAGATATTAAAAATGCTGAAACTGTCGGTACACGTGCTGAAGTTGTTAAAAAATTGGAAGACGATCTTTTTGAACTTTATAAAGATCCAAATCTATCAATTAAACCGCCACAGCTTGAAAAACGCGGGGGAGCATATTATAGTGATGCTGCTGTTCGTTTAATTTCTTCTATTTATAATGATAAAGGTGATATACAACCAGTTAACACAATGAATAATGGATCGATTGCTAGTATTCCAAATGACTCAGCAGTTGAGGTTAGTTGTGTCATTACTAAGGATGGTCCAAAGCCAATCGTAATGAGAGATTTACCTGTTTCCGTAAGAGGTCTTGTACAACAAATCAAATCATTTGAAAGAGTGGCATGTGAAGCAGCAGTCACTGGTGATTATGACTTAGCAATTTTAGCATTAACCATTAATCCTTTAGTCGCATCAGATAAAGTGGCCAAACAAATTGTTGATGAAATGCTAGAAGCTCATAAGAAACACTTACCTCAATTTTTTAAAGAGGTGAATGTCAATTGATAAAATTAATAGTTAACGCAGACGATTTTGGCTATTCAAGAGGGATTAATTATGGAATAATTGATGCGCACAAGAATGGAATTGTTAATTCAGCTACGATGATGATGAATATGCCTGGTGTAAGTCACGCAGTTGAGCTGGCTAAAGAAAACCCTGGCCTTCAAGTTGGGATCCATCTCGTTTTAACTTGCGGAAAACCTCTGTTAAGTGATGTTCCTACGCTTGTTAATGAAGAAGGAAATTTTAAAAGTAGGAATGAATTCTTCGAGCATAAAAATATCTCCCTAGAAGAATTAGAAAGAGAATGGACTAAACAAATTGAAACATTCCTAGAATCAGGACTAAAACCAACCCATTTTGATAGCCATCATCATGTTCATTCCATTCCTGAATTCTTACCAGTCGTACAGAAGTTATCGAAAAAATATAATTTAAGTGTAAGACGTATTTCGGAAAATGCCTTACAAGGGGTAACGCCATTCACTGATGTTTTTCTTCACGGTTTTTATGGAGAAGGTGTAACTGAGGATTATTTTGAAAAGGTTTTGACACATGTTCAAGATGGTCAATCGGTTGAAGTAATGTGCCATCCAGGTTATCTAGATCATGAAATTTTAAACAATTCCTCATATGCTAAAGATCGCGTAAAAGAAACGCTAGTTTTATCGGCTGTCAAATTACCTAAAGAAATTGTTTTATTATAATATAGAGTACTAAATAGTTTAATTGATTAGCATAAAGACCATCTTTTGGTGGGATTTATGCTTTTTTATTTCTATAATCTTATTAATTAGAGTTTTATAATCTTGGGAAAAAATGTAAGATGAAATAAGGATAGATATACATTATAATGAATATTAACAATATTAAAATAATATTTAAGGAAAATACTTATGAAAATAGGAAAAATCATTAATTACCATCGAAAAAAACACCAGATGACACAAGAACAATTATGTGATGGGATATGTTCCGTTTCTCATTTGAGTAAAATTGAGAATAACACAAAAGAAGTTAATATTGAAACTTTAAACCTACTATGCTTGAAATTAGGTATTTCAGTTGAAGATGAAAAAAATAAAGTAAATCGTTTAAAAATTAAATTACAAGAGTTTTATGATGCAATTGAACGATTACACCATAAAAAGGCAGATACTCTATATTTAGAACTATCTAAATATAAGGAGTATGTTCAATATACGGAAATGCTTTATGTATATGAAATATATATGTTAAGGTATATTTTGTTTTTAAATCAGCTAGATTTAGCAGAGAAATTAATTAATAATATAATGAAAAGCACGAGAATGTTTTCTGAATATGAATTATTTGTTTGGAATGTATTAAATGCAATCTTTAATCATAAAAAGGGTAACTATCAAAAAGCTTTAGAGTTACTAGATGAAGTAAATGATTTGAGAAAGCTTTATCGTGATGAAATTACAGAATATTATTATTTAAAATCCTTAATGCACTGTCAATTAGGACAATCAGCATTAGCGATCTATTTTGGTAATAAGGCACTTGAAGTGTTTAAAAAAAGGAATAATATTATTAGAACATTAGATGTGAAAACAATTTTATCCATTCATTTAACTGAAACTGGTGAATACGAAAGAGCTGAAAATTTACTAAAAGAAATACTAGATGATGCGGAATTAATTCAAAACACAACAATTGTTGAGATGGCTTGGCATAATTTAGGGTATTTATATGGTACTCAAAACCTTTCTGGAAAAGCATTGGAGTGTTATTATAAATCACTTCCATTAATTGAGAAATATACTGAAGGGTATTATCTTACTATAGGAAATATTGCTAATCATTTACTAAAGCTACAAAAAAATGAACAAGTAATAGATTTATTAGAGCATGAATTAGAACTATTCAAAGATACAACAAGAGTAGAGTATGTGAAGTTAAAAGTATTATATTACGAAGCAAAAAGTGAAAAAGAGACATTAATTCACTATTTAATGAACGACGGCATTCCAATAATGGAGAAGCATGGTAATCGAATCAAGATACATGAATACAGTGAGCGAGTTGCTGAATATCATCAAGAGCAAGGCGACTTACTTTTAGCGAGTAAATATTTAAAAATTAGCTTGAAACAAATGAAAAAGACACATAATATGGGAGTTCTCAGATGAAAAAAATGATTAAAGTTATTAGCCTTACCCTAATTATCGCAATACTTACGAATACTGGGATTCATACTATTCAAAATCAGCATTTATCAAACAATGCATCATACGTAGCTGCAAATACGACAGATGATGATCCAAAACCACCTGGAAGCTGATTTAGGTTACTAGAGTGAACCACAAGGGATAATTTCCTTGTGGTTTTTTGTTTTTTTGGTGATTTTAATGTAACGATATGAATGGGTTGGGTTGATTTATCAACGGATGCTAGTGATATATCAACGAGCTTTGATGATATATCAACGGATGCTAGTAATATATCAACGAGCTCTACCGATATATCAACCAAGTTCACAACTTTATCAATATTGTTCAAATACTGTTCGCGTTTTTCATTCATAAGTCCAGACAAAAAAGGGAAGTCTCAAATAATACCGAGACTTCCCTTTTTTATTTATAAACTAACTGGTTTATTTGTATCCTTTTGATTGCGTTGTTTTTTAGATTTTCTAAAGTAAAGTAACTCGTATATAACTGGGATTACAATTAGTGTTAATAATGTTGAAACAGTTAATCCGCCAATTACTACTACTGCAAGGCTTTGAGATACGAGGCTGCCGGTTTCAGCTTTTTTGAATAATAGTGGAAGCATTGCGCATATTGTAGCGACTGCAGTCATTAGGATTGGTCGAATTCGAGTGACGGCAGCGTCAACAATTGCTTCACGAAGTATCATTTGTTTTTCTTTTTGTTTTACGCGGTCTAGTAATACGATTGCGTTTGTCACGACAATTCCGATTAACATCAGTGCTCCTAATAAGGCAGTTGGTTCAACAGAAATGCGACTTATGATTAATCCAAGTACAGCTCCAATTGCAGCTAAAGGTAAAGAACATAGGATTGCAATTGGTGCACGGAATGTTTTAAATGTGATAATCATGATTAGGAATACTAATCCAATTGAAACGAGCATGATCATATATAAATCTGAGAAATCTTGTGATTGTTGTGCAAGAGCACCACCAATGTATACATTTACACCATCAGCTAGTTTCATTCCTTTTGATTTTTTGTCTCCAAATATAACTTTATTTAAATCTGCATTAATTTTTGACAGTTTATCAGGTTTTACTTCGGCTGAAATACTTAAATACGTATCGCCATCTTTATGATATAGATTAGTAGGCTTTTCAGCTACTTTTAATGCGGCAATTGATGATACTGGAACCATTCCTGTTTTCGTCATTATTGGGATTGATTTAAGATCCTCTGGAGTTTTAGGATTCAAAATTGGTTCAAGATAAACATCAGTCGGTTGCTGATCGATTGTAACTGTGCCAAGTGGAGTTCGATTCAACATAACGAATAACTGTTGTGATAACTGCTCGGCATTACCTTTTGAAGGATCAACCTCTAATGAATAAACAGTCTTTTTATCTTCCTCATTTGTTGTTACTTTTTTAATTCCATCAATATTTTTTATTTTATCTTTAATATTGGTAGCAGTAGCTTCTAAGTCATTTAAATTATTACCGATAATATCAATTGTAATTTGAGTTTGTGCACCGCCAAATAAACTAGAGGCCATCGTATTTAATTCGGCATCGGCATAGTGAGACTTTTGTGTATTGATTTGTTTTACAATCTTGTCAGTAAGCTTTTTATCATCAAGTGTAATTAAAAAGATTGCTTGTGTAGAAGAGCGAACATCTCCATATTTCGCAGCATCAGCCGTACTTCCTAATTGAGTATACACACCTTTTATGCCTTTTTGATTTAAAATGTAATTTTCTAATTTAAGGGTGTTTTCTTTTACTTTTTCAACTGGGGTATCACTAGGATACGTTAAAGTTGTTTGAACAAAGTCTGAAGATGAATTATCGGTCGCGCCTTTTGGCATTGCGAAGTAAGTACCGATTGAGCCGACAAATAATAAAAATGAAACAACTACAATGACCCATTTATGATTTAATGACCAAGTAAGAATTTTTTTGTAACGCACTGATGGGTTATGAGCTTTTAATTTAGCCTTTTTAAGGAAGAATGCACTTAATAATGGTACGACAGTTAGTGCTACAAATAATGATGCTAATAAAGAGTAAGTAATTGTTAAAGCAAATGGTAGCATGAAGTCTTTAAGACCAGTGCTAATGACTCCGATTGGTAAAAATACCGCAACAGTCGTTAAAGTAGAGGCTGTAATTGCACTCCCAACTTCTTTTGTTGCATCAATAATCATTTGAACTGAAAATTTTTCTGATTGAGTTTTTCTAAAAATATTCTCGATTACTACGATACTATCATCAACTAATCGACCAACTGCAACAGCTACTCCACCGAGCGTTAAAACATTGAGCGTAATCCCTGATTGAGCAAGTAAAAATAATGTTAAACATAGCGATAAAGGAATTGAAACAATTGTGATTAGCGTCGAGCGTACATTTCTTAAGAATAGCATGATCACAATTGTAGCAAATAAAGCACCTAGTAAAACCTCTTTAATCATTGCATGTACAGAAGCCTTAACCATATCTGATGTTGCGACCATGACATCTGAATTCATATTTTTATATTTTTTGTTTAAGTGTTTAGTAGCATCTCTAATATCCTTTGTAATACTCACGGCATTGGAATTACTATCCTTCGTTACGATTAATAATAATCCGTCTTTTCCATTGATTCTTGTTAGATTGTTTGAAGGCTTTTGCACTTCAACTGTTGCGATATCAGCTAATTTAACATTTTCTGAGATCATAAGATTTTTTACTTTATCGATATTATCTAAATTCCCAACAACTTTTATATTACTAGTTTTATCATTTATGATTCCTTCTCCAACTGATACGGCAGAATTTTTGCCACGAATGATCCCCATGATTGTTTCTAGGGATATTTTATTTTGTGCGAGCTTTGCATTATCAACTTTTACAGAAACAAAAGACTTTTCCGTTCCGTAAGTTTGAACGTCTGCTACACCTTTAATGTCTTTAAAATATGGAATAACTTTTTTGTTTGCGAAATCAATATTATTCGGACTTAAGCCGTCCTCGAACGTGATTGCAACATCTGCGATTGGAATCATTGAAGTGTTTAATTGAACGATTGTAGGTTTACTAACATTTTGAGGTAGTGTGAGATTACTTAAAGATTCTTGGACTTCTTGCTTAGCATCCTTCATATTTGTTCCAGATTCATAGTAGACATCGACTTTTGAAAAACCATTACTTGTACTTGAATAAATATGACTTTTACCTTTTACGCCAGAGACAGCATTTTCGATTGGAGTTGTTACTTGATCCTCCATTGTTTTTGAATCAGTACCTTGGCCCATAACAATGACTGAGACGATTGGTTGGTCTGCAGCAGGTAGAAATTCCATTGGAAGCTTATTATAGCTGAGCACTCCAATTAACAAGATGAGAACGGATAGAAAGGTAATGGCGGCTTTATTATTAAAGGCCCATTTTGTAAACCAAGACATCAAACTTATCCCCCTTTTATGGTAAAATTATCCAGTAACACACAAGTTGAATCGTAACATACTAAACTTGAAAATTAAATACATTTTATTTAGAATTTACAAAATATTTAAAAGCATAGTTCGACAATTCATTTGGTATGAGGAGTACATACTTTACTAAAATATGAGACAATTTGTCTTTTATACTTTCGATTGAAAATTTTAAAACTCATTTTATAAAAATATAGTTTATTTAAATGGAAAATTCAGAAATAATAGCACACTTATAGTACATGTGGTAAGGTATAAACATCTGACGAACTAGATTATTCAATCGAATTGAGGTGCTGTATTTTTATGATTAAACGTTTTTTTAGTTATTATCGTCCACATAAAAAGCTATTTTATATAGACTTTTTCTGTGCACTATTAGTAGGATTAATGGAGCTTGGATTTCCTTTAGCAGTGTCTTGGTTTATTGATACTCTGCTACCAGAAGGGAACTGGAGCAAAATTATTTCAGTAAGTATCGGACTTTTACTACTTTATTTAATGAGCTCTGGTATGCAATTTGTAGTAAATTACTGGGGGCACAAACTTGGTATTAATATTGAAACAGATATGCGTCGTGAGTTATTTAATCATGTCCAACGTCAATCATTCCGTTTCTTTGACAATACAAAGACTGGTCATATAATGAGCCGTATTACAAATGATTTAATGGATATTGGAGAATTAGCACACCATGGTCCAGAGGATTTATTTATTGCAATTATGACCTTCATTGGGGCATTTTGGATCATGCTAACAATTAATGTGAAGCTTGCATTAGTAGCCATCATTATCGTGCCATTTTTAGTTTGGTTAATTTCATACTCAAACATGAAAATGAATAATTCATGGAGTAAAATGTATGGGAATATTGCGAATGTAAACTCGCAAGTTGAAGATAGTGTTTCAGGTGTAAGAGTCGTTCAATCATTTACAAATGAACAATATGAAATGAAACGATTTAATAAAAATAATCAATACTTCCGCAAAACAAAATTAAAAGCTTATAAAGTAATGAGCATGAATTTACTAGGAATCTATGTATCTACTCGATTAATGACACTTGTTATTTTAGTTTTTGGAGCATGGTTAAGTTTTACGAAAATTTTATCTTATGGAGAATTAGTAGCGTTTATTTTATATTTAAATGTTTTATTTAAACCAATTGATAAGATTAGTGCTTTACTTGAACTATATCCAAAAGGTATGGCGGGCTTTAAACGATTTACGGAATTAATTGATAATGCGCCAGATATTGTAAATACAAAAGATGCAATTGAAGTCGTTAATCTAAGAGGAGATATTAAGTTCAAAAATGTTACTTTTGGTTATGAAAACAAACGTACAATTTTAAATGATTTATCCTTCTCAATTGAGGCCGGCAATACAATCGCTTTCGTAGGTCCTTCAGGAGCAGGGAAAACAACAATTTGTTCATTAATTCCAAGATTTTATGATGTTTTAAATGGTGCCATCACAATTGATGGAATCGATCTTAGAAATATGACGAAAGAATCATTACGAAAAAATATAGGAATCGTTCAGCAAGATGTCTTTTTATTTACTGGTACATTAAAAGAAAATATTGCTTACGGTAAGCTAAATGCATCTAATGAGGAGATTGAAGAAGCAGCAAGAAAAGCTCATCTAACAGATTTAATCGCTTCATTGCCAGATGGTTATGAAACTCAAATTGGTGAGAGAGGATTAAAGCTTTCAGGAGGACAAAAGCAGCGCTTAGCAATCGCTAGAATGTTTTTGAAAAATCCGCCAATCCTAATACTAGATGAAGCAACATCAGCATTAGATACAGAGACAGAGGCAATCATCCAAGAAGCTTTGAATGACTTATCAAAAGATCGTACAACGTTAGTAATCGCTCATAGATTAGGCACAATTAAAAAAGCAGATCGAATTTTAGTAATAACAGAAGAAGGTATTGCTGAAGATGGTACTCATAAAGAACTACTATCACAGGAAGATGGAATTTTTGCTAAGCTTCATGCTCATCAAATTTAACATTTTTAAAGAAGGTGTTTTGTATTGATTGAAAATTTTACTGGTAAAGCAGATTTATATTCGAAGCATAGACCGAGTTATCCGAAAGAATATATCAATAATTTACTCTCTGAAAATCAATTAAGTGAGAGTAGTGTCATTGCAGACATTGGTTCAGGGACAGGTATTTTAACTAAACTTTTACTTGAAAAAAAGTTACATGTTATAGCAATTGAACCGAATGATGATATGCGGAGAAACGCAGAGAAGGCTCTGAATAAATACGAAAAATATAAGTCAATTAATGCAGCAGCTGAAAATACTTCATTACAAAATAATAGTGTTGATTTAATAACAGTAGGACAAGCATTTCACTGGTTTGATAAAGAAAAATTCAAATTAGAATGCAAACGCGTTTTAAAAGAGAGTTCACAAGTCTCTCTAGTTTGGAATAGCAAAGACTTATCAAGCCCAATAATGATTGAATTGCAGGAGATTTGCAAAGAAACTTGTCCTAAGTTTAATGGTTTTAGTGGTGGAATAGAAGATACACCAGATGTTTATGACCAATTTTTTAAAGATGGTATTTTTGAAATAAAAGTTTATAAAAATGATCTTGAAATGGATTTAGAAGGATTTTTAGGTAGGAACATGTCATCTTCCTTTTCTCCATTACGTGGGGAAAAAGAATATGAGACATATAGAAGTGCACTAGGCAATTTATTTAATAAGTATAGTTTAAATGGTAAAATCGTTTATCCTTATATTACTAAAAGTTATTTAGGGCATGTGTAAATCTAACAAAGGGGCAACGTATATTTTTACGTTGCCTCTTTATTGTACATTTTGTCATAAGAAGTATTAAGTTTAAACTTAAGAGGATGCCACTAAAATTAGGAGAAAGCCATGAGCAATCAAACTACTAGTAATAAAGAAATAGATTTACAACAAACACTTTCTGATCTAAAAAAACAGGAATTAATTACAATTATTCTAGATTTAGCAGAAGAAAATGAAGATATAGAGCAAGGTTTATTATATAAGTACTCAACGAATGAAGATGTAATAGCGGGTAGCAAAAAAATAATTAAGGAATATATCAATCAAGCTAAATATCGCGGGTTTATTCCATGGAATAAATTAAACTATGCACTTCAAGGTGTATATATGACGTTAGATAAAGCGAGACAAATGCTATTAGAAGAGGAACCAGATTTAGCCATTTCATTAAGCTTAATTATTCTTCCAGAAGTGATAAAAATGTTGAATTATAGTGATGATTCTGGGGGCTACATAAGTCCCGTTATCTCTAAAAGTTTAGATATTATAGAAGATACAGCTCATTTTGTAAGTCACTTAGATGAAAGCGAGCAAGTGACTTTTTTTGAGAAGATTTTAAAAGAGGCCAAGCATGCACGTTATGATGATTGGTCTGAGTGGAGATTTAGATTGTTAGAGTGCTGCATCCATTTTTGTAGCATTAAAAAAGTAAGAAATAAATTGGAAAATCTACTTGAAAAACTGCTAATTGAATTAAAAGGAAGTTCATGGAGTGTAAACTACAATAAAGAGAATATAAAATTACTTCAATATCAAATTATTGAACGATTTGATGGAATAGAACAAGCAATGCAGTTCGTTAATAAAAATGTAAAGTTAAGTAAATTTAGAGAAATAGCTATTGAGCATTTAATTCAATCAGACAATTATTTAGAGGTATTGAGACTTTGTGAGGAAGGTATTATTGAAGATCAAGAATTGCGTGGACTAGTTAAGCAATGGAAACAATTTCAATTAGTTGCTTACGAAAATCTTGAAAATAAAATGAAACAATCTGAGTTACTTTTAGAATTTATTTATGATAACGAATTTGTGTATTATTCAAAGTTAAAAATACTTTATCAACGAGATGAATGGCCTGGCATTTTAGAAGGGATTTTAGCTGAATTTGAAAAGCAAAGCTATATTCCTACTACCTATGTAGATATCCTAATTGAGAAAAAGATGAGTAAGAAGTTATTACAGTATTGTAGAATGTATATTTCATCTGTAAAACAGCTATACCCTCATTTAGTTGAAGAGTATTTAGAAGAAACAAGGGTCTTATTTGAAAGGTCTATTATAGTAGAAGCAGAACAAGCAACCGACCGAAAAATGTATAAACAGGTTTGTAAAACGATCGTACAATTTAATAAAATTTTTGGTGGTGAATATGCTTCTAATATAATTAGTAACATGAAACAAAAATACGTTAAAAAACCAGCATTTATTGATGAACTAGGTAAATTAAAATAATAAAATGGATAAGAAGGTCACGATCATTAGTTAAAATATCGGGACCTTCTTTTTATTGTATTTATGAAAGGGCCAAATCCCATCTTTCTTCAATTAACTCCGATCCAATCCACTCGAAATTAGGTTTTTCTTCAGTTAAAGTAAAACCATATTTTTTATAAAGATATCTGGCTGCCCCTAGAGTACTAACCGTCCATAAAAAGACATGTTCAAATTGATTTTCTTTACAAAAGTTTAGTGCCGTCTCGATTAATTTTTTACCAATTCCTAGGCCTTGGAACCTTTCATCTAATACAAACCATCTAAGTTGTGCAACGGACTCATTTGCCTTCGTAATAGCGATTGACCCAACGATTTCACCATTCACCTCTGCAACCCAAAGTTCACCGCCCTCGGAGTTCATTAGAAATTCACTTAAACCTTTCATTACATAATATTCAAATACTCGTCCAAATTGGAAAGTTGTACTATAAATTTTTCCATGTATATAAGCGACATACCCAACATCTCCAGGAATAAATGGTCGAACTGATACTTCAGTGCTATTTGAATTGGTTAATGAGAAAATAGATTCAATTGTTTCCATTGATAATACTAATTCCTTTATTTGATCGTGAGAAAAGCTTTTAATCATTTTTTCAACCCCGATGTTCGCGTCCTCAACTAATTTACAGTAGATGTCCTTCCCTTTATTAGTTAGGTGAAGAGAATATTGACGCTTATCTTCTGGTGATTGAATTTTTTCGATAATGTTCTCGTCTTCAAATCGTTGAGTTATTCGACTTAAGTAGCCACGGTCAATGCCTAGTTTCCCGATAATATCGGAAGCGGTACATCCACTGTTTTCATTAATTTCAGTAATGATTCTTGCTTCAGTTAACGGAAATGGATGATTGTAAATTTCTTGATCAATTTTCCCTAATACATTTGCATAATGCCTGTTAAACTTTCGTATTTTTTCAATATAGTTCATCTATTACCACTCCTAATATTCTGAAATTTTAGATTTATTATAACTAGAATAGTTGACTCAGTCAACTAATTAGAATGACAAACAATAAAATTGTACTAGAATATTCAAAAATTTGGATAAAGAAAATACAAAAATGAGAATATAATTAAAAAGAGGTTAAAAGTAAATTAAAACAGGGGGAACGTATGGAACTATCTCTTTTACTAGAGTATGGATGGGTATTACTGATATTAATTTTATTAGAAGGTTTATTATCGGCTGATAATGCATTAGTGCTAGCCGTTATGGCAAAGCATTTACCCGAACAACAACAAAAGAAAGCTATAAATATTGGTTTACTATTAGCGTTTATATTTAGAATCGGTGCCATTTTCATTATTTCATTTCTTTTTGATGTATGGCAGGTTCAAGCGATCGGAGCAGCCTATTTAATTTTCATTGCATTAAAGCATTTATTGAAAAAGCACGACAATGATAAAGGGAAAAAAGGGAAAAGCTTTGCAATGACAGTCGCTCAAATATCATTAGCAGATATTGCATTTGCCATTGATTCAATACTAGCAGCAGTAGCCCTAGTTATTGACCTACCTAATACTAATATGAGTAATATAGGCGGAATGGATGGCGCTAAATTTATCGTCATTATCATTGGAGCAATAGCAGGATTAATCGTAATACGATTCGCTGCAGGTATATTTGTAAAGCTACTCACAACACGCCCAAGTCTAGAAACAGCGGCTATGCTTCTAGTTGGTTGGGTAGGGGTTAAACTACTAATGCATACCCTAGCACATCCTTCACTACACATTATTTCACATCACTTTGTTGAAGGCCCAATTTGGAATACAATCTTCTGGACAGTAATGCTTCTAATTGCTCTAGGTGGATGGTTTTTCTCTAAAAAGAAATCACCCGACGTAAACGCAGAATAAAAAAATAAATGAAAGACGATGTCCCAAAAGTATAACTTTTAGGACATTTGTTTTTTACTTTAAGAAAGTATTTATTGTAGAGGGAAGAAAAGTCGATGTAGATTCCAAATTTAAATCCAAATTAAATTTAGGAATATGTAAATAAGAAGCGAGAGAGTGAAGTCAGTTGATGATTTCTTAGGTAAATTCAATCTAAAAGAAATCACAGAACCAACTATCTTTGGTTTTTTAGTATGTATGAAAAAAGAGTGGGCTTAATGAAAAAACGACAAAAATAAAAAACATCGCTAAAATACCCCCAACCTACTTTAGTAGAGAGCAGTTTCTGATAAGTATAATTTTATTTAATTTCTCAATGTATGAAATGAATTTAAACGTTAGCGTTTTTTATTTGATCAACTTCACTAAGTAATGCTTCTAAATGCTTTAAAATTGTTCTAGCTATTTGATGTTCATTATTTTGTTCTAAGTGTTCTTTAGCAACTTTAGATAATTCAGCGTAGTCATGATGTTTACTTTGGTTATGATTGTCAGTAGTTTCTGCAAAGTTGAATGTATTGCTAAGTTTAACGCTTATTTCATTGTGTAGACTTTTCAGCGTTTCAATCATTTCATTCGTTTCAGTCATTCTTTTTAATCTCCATTTCGTTTAGTAAATTTCATAGTTAGTATTTACATGTTATCGGTTAAGAATGAATAGTTTTTAATTTTTCACAGAATCTTTAATTTAAATAAGGGCTATCTATTTGTCAGTTATCCCGATTTTTTGACAGCCCATTTAGTTATTGTTTTATTATTCTCTTGCACTAATAATTCCTATTTAACTAAAGCAATAAAATCATGTAGTTTATCTAAGGAAGTAATATTTTGATTGCATTTTTGACTATCTTTGCAAATATAATTTCCTCTTTGAGTGAAAGTACCTTCAATTTTTCCTTTAGTTTTTGTCATAAATAAACCTAAGTCTTCAAATTTATTACAAATCGTGCAATTTCCTTTTTTATTAATAGGATTAAAAGTACCTTGTAAACCGATTAATTTTTGATTTAAATAAGTTACAATGAATTTTGAATTTGATCCTAGATCGTCCCATCCAATATACGTAGTTTGTAGTAAATCGAAGTTTTTTAGGATTGGAAGTTTCAGTTTTTTAGCTTTTGGAAATAGTTTTTTTATGGATTGCTCTGATACTTCTTTAAAAGGAATTACATATGGTAGTAATTGTCTTAATAATACTTCTGCCTGTTCGGATTTTTTAATTGTGTCAATTTGTATGAACAGTTGTTGTTGCTCTTTTGTAAGGTCAGTAAATAAACCTAGCGCTTTATCGCTGACTAGGGAATGTAGAGCGTTTAAAACAGCTCTGTCATTTACTGATGCGTGCCCGTTTGTAAGGACTTGAAGCTGTTGTTTAATAAAATTGTATTGTTCCGTTCGAATAAAAGGTTCCATTTATATCACTCCTAATTTAGGAAAGTTCAATTTAGAATTAACATCTATTAATTTACAACAAATTAATGGATTTATATATGCTGAGTTTAGGTAATAAACAAATTAGCCATAAAAAAACACTGACAATAGGTAGTCAGTGTCAGTTTATCTATTTAGTATATACAATTTTTTTGATTGTTTCGATTGAGAGGAAATATTCTTTAGCTAATTGTTCAATTGGTTGACCTGTTTTAAATGATTTTTTGATTGCATTATTTCGATCGTCAATTAGCTTTCTTGTACCTGAACGCGAGCCCCATTTTTTTGGAACTTTTTCAGATTTTGGAATATAAAGAGTTTCTCCCTGTACGTATTTTTGTATTTCCGATAATAATTTCTCTGGTAAAATCGCAGTTGCTTTTATATATGCCATCTTTGATAAGCCCCTTATTCTTATTAGTTAAATAAGGTGCAAAGCCATCAAATTAGAACTGCTTACTTGGGCGATTAGTTAAAACCTACCCATGCAAAGTATCGCCTTTCTAAATCTAGGCTTTGCATGGGATGCTGATTTATCTGACAAATTAACAGTGTTTGTCATAATCGATCACCTCCTAAAAGTAATTATAAATGAATTTTATTTTGATTGCATTGTTGATATGAATAATTTGAAAAAGGAATAAAACCTTCCACTATATGGACTGTAATTATTCCTTTAAATTATTTATTTAGTTGAAATAACATGTGTTTAATAATTTCTCTTGATGAACTAGATAATCCATTTTCTTGAGAAAAAATGGCCCATACATCCTGATATATGTAATCTGATTCATCAGTATAAGTTATTGGGATTACATTTAGTTCATCAGTACGAAATGTAGGATAGTTTTTTACTGTAAATTCATGGATAAATGAAAATGCAGTGCTTTCTTTAACGACATTTAACAGTAATCTAGGATTATTCGTAGTCAAAATTGCATGATTAGACAAGCTTTTTGAGAATTTTTTTACTATGCTATTTTTTGTATTTTTTAAGATTACTATTTTCTCATTATTTAGATCTGCCGGTGTAACATATTCATAATTGTATAGATTAGAATTTTTTCCTACTACAATTCCAATTCTTGCTTTATTAATTAACTTTTTTCCCAGTTTTGGATATTTAGCTAATTCTTCCTTATCGATCGGTAAGAAGCCAACATCATTACGATCAGGATTAAAATTCTTTAGTAATTGCTCTGGGAGCATTTCTTCTACATCAATTGAGATTTGAGGATTTTCTAGATTGAAGTTAGTCACTGCTTCTTGAAATATATCAAAAAATGCAGTTGCTGCTATTATTTTTAATTGTTTTTCTTTTTTTATATTTAAATTGCAAAGTTCATCATTTAACTGCTTAATATTCGATAAAATATTTATTGCCTTCGTTATAACAATATTACCTTCAGGTGTTGGAGTAGTTCCTATTCTTGAACGATTAAATATTGTTATATTTAATTCCCTTTCCAGTTGTGAAATAGATTGGCTAATGGCTGATGTAGAAATAAATAATTTTTCGGCAGCCTTTGAGATCGATTTTTCACTTGCTACATAAACAATATACTCTAATTGTTCAAAATTCATAGTAAGCTCCTAATTGTATAAAATTCTAATAACGTAATAACCTAAGACCAATAAAACTTAAAGACAGTGGATATCGTTGGTAAATATTTTATTTCAATAATTTTAGAGAGGTTATAAAATTATCTTGCGTACAGTATGAAGGAACACTTAACATTAGAAAACAGTTTAATGATACACTTTATTCACTGGAAAATGTTGTGAAAAGTAAAATTTGTATTATTAAAATAATTCTTAATTTTTTATTGTATTAATTACTTCATGAATAGTAAGAGGTTTAGACGTTATAAAGTAATTTTTTTCTCGGAGAAAATTATAGTAATAAATAAATTTCGGTATATATTCATCATAATATAAAACTATAAGTTTTTGAAACCCTAATTATCTATTTATTTAAGATTTTAATGTTTTAAGTAATACTTAATCATAATGTAATAATTCTTTGTTTAAGAAGAGCTTAACTTTAATTTCAAAAATATTAAATTTATTAAATCAATTCAAATATGTACAATAACTAATGTTACTATAAAAAAATTAGGTATTCGGAGGTGGTAGTAGTGTTAGCAAAATTAGTAACTAATCATCCGATAAATAATAATACTGTTATTTTTGTTGAAAATTCGCTTTTCGTGGCGGGTATTCGTACTATATTAGAATTCAATCAAATAAACGCAATTAAATTTAATATAGAAGAAAATGTACTAATTCAAGAAGTTAGTAATTCTGTTCTTATAACGCAGGTTTCAGGCGAAGAAATGGTAAAAGAAGCGAAAAGAATTATGTTACATGATGATTCTACTAAAATAATAACGATAAAAAATACTTTAGACTTTTACGAAATAGATCGTTTACTAAACGTAGGAGTGAAGGGGATTTGTTTAACGGACGTTGACGAAGCGTATTTAGTAAATACTGTTAAGCAAGTTCAAGGTGGACAATTCATGGTAGACAATCGTTTTACAAATGAATTAATAAAAGAATATAGATTCCTTAAAGAGAATTCTATCCATTTTATGCCACCTGATGACAAATATATTAAAGAATTACTTACAAATAGAGAATTCGAAATATTGCACCTTTTAGTAAAAGGATTTTCTAATATCCAAATTGGAAAAGAATTATTTATTTCAAATAAGACTGTTAAAAATCACGTTGCTAATATCTTAATGAAATTAGATGTTCAAGATCGTTTAAATGCAGTAATTAAAGTGATAAAGAATAATTGGATCTCTATTAAGCAGGAAGTAAATTAACTAAAATAGCACTTTATTAAACACGTAGACAACATTAATGAATGCGTGTTTAATAGAGTGCTTTAGTTTTGGAGTAGGCTAAATAAAAATTGAGATAGTAAGTAAAGCTTAATAGTTGGATATTCGTTAATATTTGCGCTGTTATTTACACTAGAAAACAATTCATTAAAAATTAAGTAAAATGACTTTGCAATTTTAATTTCTTCCTCTTGTTTAGATGGCAAAGCGTCTAAAATAAATTAAGAATGATCTCTTAAAACATGCAACCAAAAGGAGTGCTCGTAGGTAGCAGTTTGTACAAAATCTGGCATCTATTCCCCCCTGTTAGTTATGCAAGTTAATTATATTAATGATTAAACGAATATAGTATAAAACAAAAAAAGAGAAAACTTTGACCAAACAAAGGTTTTCACTTATTTGTTATTAGTTAGAAATAGTTGAATCCGCTAATAGCTCAAAAGCAGCATGGGTCATTAGTTTTACACCAACTTTTATTGCTTCTTCATCAACCATAAATTTTGGGTGATGCCATCCGTAAGTTATACCCTTTTCTTGATTCCCAGAGCCTAGCCATAAAAAGCAGCCGGGTACTTCTTGTTGATAAAATGAAAAATCTTCTCCGCCCATTGTTGATTCTGCCGTCACAACATTGTCAGTTCCGACTGTTGTAATTGCTGCTTCACGTACTACTTTTGTTACTTTTGAATGGTTGAAGACGGTAGGGAGTAAGATGTCATAATCGATTTCTACTTCTCCTCCAAGTGAATGAACAAGGTTTTGAACTAATGTTTGAAAGCTTGTTTGAATTTGCTTTCGAACTGATTCATTTGAAGTTCGAACGGTACCTTTTAAAATTGCAAATTCGGGAATTACATTATTTGTATTTCCAGCCTGGAATGCCCCAACTGTAATGACAGCTGATTCTTTTGGTGAAATTGTTCGGCTAACTAGTGTTTGTAGAAGGTTGACAACCGCGCTACCAATTACGATCGGATCAATTGCTTTTTCTGGAAGTGCTGCATGACCGCCTTTACCTTTAATCTTAATTGAAAAATCATCTACACTTGCCATTAGGAAGCCTTCTTTTATTCCGATTGTACCAACTGGAAGATCAGGCATATTGTGAAGTCCAACAATTGCTTTTACATCATTAAGCAATCCTTCAGCAATCATTTTCTCTGCACCACCTTCTGCCTCTTCGGCAGGTTGAAAAATTATTCGAACGGTACCAGGAAGTAGATGTTTTAATTCCTGTAAAATGAATCCAACTCCTAGCGCAATTGTAGTGTGAACATCATGCCCACACATATGAGCGACTCCATCAATAACGGAACGAAATGGTAAATTAGCTTCCTCTTGAATTGGTAATGCGTCAATATCTGCTCGGAGTGCAACAATCGGTCCTTCAAGACCAGTTATTTCAGCACATGCTCCAGTTTTACTATTTAAAGATAATTTTTTGATGTTAGCCTTGTCTAATTCTTGATTAATAAAAATCGTTGTTTGGAACTCTTGATTACTTAATTCAGGATACATATGCAAATGTCTACGTATTTCTAATAGTCTTGAAAAATATTTGTCTACTAATGCGTCTA
Source organism: Arthrobacter citreus (assembly GCA_013200995.1). Taxonomy (GTDB): domain Bacteria; phylum Bacillota; class Bacilli; order Bacillales; family Bacillaceae_G; genus Gottfriedia. Next base: position 4,472,911 of record CP053688.1, read on the forward strand.
TATGTGTTTCTAATTGATTCATCTTAAGATTCTCCTTTTGAACTGAACTCATACCTTTTTGTTTGTTTATGTAATAAATTGTATAATTATTCTACCCTTCATACAATACCTTTTTACTATTTTGTAATTAGATAAGGTGTTTTTTACTATTTTGATATTGTACTCATTGGGTATTTAGAAGTTAACATCTATAAAAAATTTAAGTATATTTATTATTTGTGGATAAGGTGAAATGAGTAAAAATTCATTTTGTAGAACAAGTTTCTCGATGTTCCTGGAAAATAAACTTTCATCCTTTTCTTTTACAAAATTGAAATTCTGTTTTAAGGTATTAGGTATAAAAAAGTAAAGGAGTGAGAGAATTGGTATATGCAGTTGGATTAATGTCAGGTACATCTTTAGATGGAATCGATTCAGCCTTAGTAGAGATCACTGGATATGGATCTGATACAGAGGTTAAATTGATTGATTTTATGACGCTTCCTCTAGAGGAAGCTTTATTAAAAGAGATTGAAGATGCGATTACACTTGTTTCTTCAAATGCCCAGCATTTGTGTAGTTTGAATTTTAAACTTGGCTATGCTTTTGCAGATGCAGTGAAACAAATTTGTAGTAAAAATCAATTTCCACTAAATAAGCTAGATTTTATTGGATCACATGGTCAAACGATTTATCATCAGCCTGAAGTAGAAGCAAATTTTGTACAGTCTACATTGCAGTTAGGTGAATCAGCAGTAATTGCCTATGAAACGAATACGAAGGTTGTTTCTAATTTTCGAGTGATGGATATGGCAGCTGGTGGATATGGAGCACCTTTAGTACCACATTCAGAGTTGTTACTTTATAGGAGTAAAACGAAGACACGCTTATTACAAAATATTGGTGGAATCGGTAATGTAACGATCATTCCAAAGAATGCTACGATTGATGATTTAGTAGCCTTTGATACAGGCCCAGGTAATATGATTATTGATGAAATTTGTAAGCGTTATTTTAATGTGCCATTTGATGCTAGTGGTGAATTGGCTGCTAAGGGGAATGTAAATGAGAGATTACTAGAAAGATGTATGAGTATCCCTTATATATTAGCACCAATACCTAAAACCACAGGCAGAGAGTTATTTGGTACACAGTTTGTTGATGAAATTTTAGTAGAATTTAGTGATGTTTCACCGATTGATTTCATTACTACAATGACGATGTTTACAGCAAAATCAATTGCTGAAAACTACAAAAAGTTTATTTTACCGGATCATCCAATTGATGAAGTCATTGTTGGTGGTGGTGGTAGTCATAATAAAACGCTATTACACATGCTTCAAGAGTTATTAGGTGAACATTCAAAAGTATTAGTCCAAGAGGATATTGGCTTTTCTTCAGATGCAAAAGAGGCAATTGCCTTTGCTATTTTAGCAAATGAAACATTAAATGGTTTACCAAGTAATGTTCCTGGAGCAACAAAGGCAAATCGATTAGTTATTTTAGGAAATATTACACCTAAACCATATTAGGAGGATGAATCGTGAAAAAATTAGGAATCTCAATCTATCCAGAACACTCAACTGTTGAAAAAGATAAGGCTTATATTAAATTAGCTCATCAATATGGTTTTAAACGAATTTTTACTTGTTTATTATCAGTAAACGGTGACAAGGAACAAATTATCAAAGAGTTCAAAGAAATAATTGATTATGCAAATAGTTTAGAGATGGAAGTGCTTGTTGACATTGCACCCCGAGTATTTGGTACTTTAAATATTTCATACAATGATCTATCATTTTTTGCTGATTTAGGTGCTTACGGTATTAGACTCGATATGGGATTTACTGGGAATGAAGAGTCAATTATGACTTATAATCCTTACGGGTTAAAAATCGAAATTAATATGAGCAATGCTACAAAATATTTAGAGAATATATTAGCTTATAAACCTAACCAGTCAAATTTAATCGGATCTCACAATTTTTATCCACATCGTTACGCAGGTTTAAGCTATTCACATTTTGTAAAATGTAGTGAAGAATTTAAAAAGCATGGAATTCGCACAGCTGCATTTATTAATTCACAAGCTGCAACATACGGTCCATGGCCAGTATCAGAAGGTCTTTGTTCTTTAGAAATGCATCGTAATTTATCGGTTGTAACCCAAGCAAAGCATTTATTTTACTCAGACTTAATTGATGACGTCATTATTGCAAATGCATACGCGTCTGAAGAAGAATTCAAACAGCTTGCAGAACTTAACAATAACGGCAAAGATTTATTTACTTTAACGATTGATCTACATGATTCAATTACAGATTTAGAAAAAAAGATTGTTTTAGATGAATTTCATTTTTATCGAGGGGACGTATCAGATTACCTAATTCGTTCAACGCAATCTCGTGTTAAATACAGAGACGAGGAATTTAAACCAACTTATACACCACAGATTCGTAGAGGAGATATTTTAATCGAAAATGAATTATATGGTCAGTATAAAGGTGAATTGCAAATAGCACTACAGGATATGGAGAATTCAGGGAAAACAAATGTAGTCGGACGCATTGTCGAAGAAGAAATTTTCCTACTAGATTTCTTGCATCCATGGAGTAAATTTCAGTTTAAAGAAAACTAAATAATCAGTATTTCAAAAAGGTGTGAAATTTTTTTTTACGTCTTTTTGAAATTTTATTTCACTTTTTTTCGGAAAATATTGAAATTTATTTTTGGTAGGAATATAATAGCCTCATAGAAAACGATTTCAATTTTTTGAATCTTTTATTTTATCGAAATTAAATTAGGAGGATATAACTATGAAAGTATTATTTGTATGTGCAGGCGGAATGTCTAGTGCAATTGTTGTAAACGCTTTAAAAAAAGAGGGAGAAAAGAACGGATTAAGTCTAGATGTTTTAGCAGTAGGAACGCAAGAGTTTGCTGAAGAAGTTAAGAATGGTTGGGATGTAGCGATGGTTGCACCACAAGTTAGACACCGTTTTGATGGATTTAAAGCTTCATCTGATGAGGCGAATGTACCTTGTGCAGTAATTCCACCTCAAGCATATAGTCCACTTGGAGGGTCAACTTTATTAAAATTAGTTCAAGAATTAGTTAAATAGTTTAGTAATTTAATAAAAAGGGAGAAGAATAAATGGATAAGTTTATTGCATTTTTGGAAAACAATCTATCAACACCAATGGCAAAACTATCTGAACAGAAGCATTTACGCGCGATTCGTGATGGAGTAGTCTCAGCGTTGCCATTTATCATTTTTGGAAGTTTATTCTTAATTATTGCCTTTCCACCAGTTCCTGCAGATTCTGCAGTTGGGGTATGGGCAGCAAAACATGCGGCGGACATTTTAATTCCGTACCGACTTACAATGTACATGATGACCGTTTATATTACCTTTGGAATCGGGTATAGCTTATCTCAAAGTTATAAACTAGATCCACTTTCTGGTGCATTATTAGCTGGCTCCGCGTTTTTATTTACAACTGGGGTTCAAATGATTGATAAAGTAGGATTTGTGTTACCGATGGCTAACATGGGTGGTCATGGACTTTTCGTTGGTATGATTACATCGATCTTTGCAGTTGAAGTATTACGTTTTTGTAAAACCAAAAATATTACAATTAAAATGCCTGCTTCAGTGCCAAGTTCTGTAGCGCGTTCTTTTGAAGCACTTATACCTGTAACAGTTGTTTTAACAGTAATGACTTTAATTACAGTTGTATTTAAAGTTGATACACATTCTCTTGTAGACAAAGCTGTTGCTCCTCTAATTAGCGCTGGTGATTCACTACCAGGTGTATTAGTACCCGTATTCTTAATTACATTTTTCTGGGCATTTGGTATCCATGGGGTATCGGTAGTAGGTGCAGTTGCACGTCCCGTTTGGGAAGTTTATATAGCTAATAACTCTGCAGCAGTTGCAGCTGGGAAAGTTGGTAGTCAATTACCACATATTGCCCCTGAAACTTTCTTCCAATGGTTTATTTGGATTGGTGGTTCAGGTGCAACACTAGGTCTAGTAATTGCTATGTTAATTGCAGGGAAATCTAGTTACTCAAAAGCTCTTGGAAGAACTACTATTATCCCGAGTATTTTTAACATTAATGAGCCAGTCATTTTCGGTATGCCAATTGTATTAAATCCTGTACTAATTATTCCATTTATGATCGTTCCAATAATTGGTGCTACGGTTGCTTATCTAGCAACTGCAGCTGGATTAGTTAATCCAACTTACGTAACGGTTCCATGGACTTTGCCTGCTCCAATAGGTGCATATTTATCAACAGGTGGAGATTGGAGAGCTATTATTCTAGTAGTAATCAATTTGACTATATCTGTTGTAATCTATTTACCATTCTTTAAAATGTACGATAAAAAATTGTTAGCACAAGAATCGGCTACAATCGAAATCGATAAAGATGTAAAAATGTCTGTATAAATTCATAGTAAAGGGAGTTTGGGATCATAGATTCCAGCTTCCTTTATTTATTACTAAATAAGCAAGAAAGGAAGCTTAACATGAACACTACAAAGAATCTTCATTTTTTTAGTTATAAAGGTGCTTTTGTATTTTTTATATTTATTCTTGCGTTTAATCTTATCTTTAATCCAGTTCTACTATTTATTGGAACGAGCAAAGATCTTGCAGTATTTATTACGAATAGCATAGGTCTGAGTGTAGGACTTACAAGCGTGATTGTATTTATTGAAGGTAAGTTTAAGAATAAGAAACAAGCTTCAATCTTATTTTTTATATTATTAGTTTTCTGCACCGTGACTTGCTATATTGTTGTTTTCAATTCATAAGAAAAAATATGAAATGAAGGTGTATTCAAAATGAATAACAAAAGCGGAATTAAAATCGTAACAATAGGTGGAGGCTCAAGTTATACTCCAGAATTAGTTGAAGGATTTATAAAAAGATATAATGAACTACCTGTTAGTGAGCTTTGGTTAGTTGATATAGAAGCAGGTAAAGAAAAGCTAGAAATTGTCGGTAATTTGGCTAAACGAATGGTAAAAGAAGCAGGAGTTCCAATGGAAATTCATTTGACTCTTGATCGAAAATTAGCTTTAAAGGATGCTGACTTTGTAACGACCCAAATGCGTGTAGGATTATTAGAAGCAAGAATTAAAGATGAACGTATTCCTCTGCAACTCGGTATGATTGGTCAAGAAACGAATGGTGCAGGTGGTTTATTTAAAGGCTTAAGAACAATTCCTATCTTACTTGAGATTGCAAAAGAAATGCAGCAACTATGCCCAGAAGCTTGGTTGATTAACTTTACAAATCCGACTGGCATGGTGACAGAGGCTTTGCTTCGTTATAGCAATCATAAAAAAGTAATCGGTGTTTGTAATGTACCAATTAATATGACGATGACAATTGCTAATTTATTAGAAGTGGACAAAAGTCGTGTACATATCGATTTTGCTGGATTAAATCATATGGTTTACGGACTACATGTTTATGTTGATGGAAAAGAAGTGACAAAGCGTGTTTTAGAGCTATTGGCAGATCCAGCTATACAAATGACGATGAAAAATATCGCACCATTACCATGGCAAAAAGAATTTCTAATGTCATTAGGAGTCCTTCCTTGTCCATACCATCGATACTATTACAAAACTAAACATATATTAGATGAAGAATTAGAATCATTCAAAACTGGTACTACTAGAGCAGAAGTTGTTAAGAAATTGGAAGATGACTTATTTGAATTATATAAAGATGAAAACTTAGCAATTAAACCGCCACAGCTTGAAAAACGAGGTGGAGCATATTATAGTGATGCTGCTTGTAGCTTAATTACTTCTATATATAATGACAAAAAGGATATCCAAGTATTAAACGTTCAAAACAATGGTTCAATACAAGGGATTCCAAATGAGTCAGCTGTAGAAGTAAATTGTATTGTTACAAAGCAAGGTCCAATTCCAATTTCAGTCGGTGAATTACCACCTCAAATAAATGGTTTAGTTCAGCAGATTAAATCATTCGAACGAGTTGGGGCAAAAGCAGCCGTTACTGGATCTTATGAGTTGGCTTTACTAGCTTTAACAATTAATCCTTTAGTACCAAGTGATGAAGCTGCAAAGGACGTTTTAGACACATTATTAGATGCTCATAAAGAGTACTTACCATTATTCTTTAAAGATAAATTGGTAGTTCAATAACGATTAAAATAAATAAACAACTAAGGGGATCATGAAGATGAATATGACTAACGAACAAGAAATTTTTGAAATTATATCACACGGTGGAAATGCAAGATCACTAGCTTATGAAGCATTAGAAGCTGCGGAAAAAAATGATTTTGAAACGGCCGATCGTTTAATTGAAGAGTCCCACGAAGAAATCGGTCATGCACATAAAACACAAACGACTTTAATACAAGCTGAATTAAACGGTCAACCATGCGAAAAATCTTTACTGATGATCCATGCACAGGATCATTTAATGACAGCAATGAGCGAGCAAAAGTTAATCGAGCACATCATTCGCTTGCATAAAAAATTAGCTGAAAAATAATAGTTATATAGATAGAGTATAGATAGAGATGGTGGGGGACAGCCTGGTGAAATATATAATTAGTCTTGACGGTGGAGGAACTAAGTCAGAAGCAGTTGCTTATGATTTAGAAGGCAATGTTATTAGCCAAGGTTACTCTGGTTTTAGTAATCTACTAATTAATGAAAAAGATGGAATTAATCACATTATAGAAGCGATTGAAAAATGTTTAGGCACTTTATCAAAGGAAAATTGTCTATTTCTATTTATAGGAATTGCTGGAATTGGTGGAGTTAAAGATCGAAGTCCTTTAGAAAAAGCATTAAATGATGCCTTTCAGATTCCTTTTAAAATTGTAAATGACGCGCAAATTGCCCATGCGGCAATGCTTAATGGGCAAAGCGGTGTATTGACAATTGCCGGTACTGGGTCAATTTGTATTGGAATGCATAAAGAACATACAATTACAGCGGGTGGATGGGGACATCTACTTGGAGATGAAGGAAGCGGTTATTGGATTTGTATGGAAGTTTTTAAAAAAATTACGCAAGAATTTGATGAAGGCATTCCGTTAAGTTATTTATCTTTAAAAATGCTAGAAAGATTACAGCTAAAAGAAGCTGATGGACTCAAAAAATATATTTATCATAATATAAAAGCTGAGATTGCATCTCATGTTCCATTCATTGTTGAAATGGCGAATTTGGGTGATCTAATGGCCTTAACAGTACTAGAAAGAGCTGGTCAACATCTTGGAAAAACGACAATCCATGCGATAAAAAAATTAAGCCTTCGAGAAGAGCCTCGAGTTGCTATTAAAGGAAGTATTCTTCAAAGAATACCAGTTGTTCAGAAAACGTTTATTCAAACAATTCATGAGCAATATCCAACAATACTATTCTATACAGAAGATGTTTCCTCGACGTTTGGAGGATATCTTCTAGCGATGAAAGAATTAAATAATTATTAAAAGCAGGAATAGTTTAAGTGCAGGGAGAACTGGAAATGCATTTAATAGAATATCCTTTCCTTCATCCTTAACCCCTGCCCTTTTATTCCTGAACTTAAGGGGTGGTATTGTGTTAGAGGATTTAACAACTGAAATTAGAAATGAGCGTACAAGTAAACTAGATGAGTTAAGTGTTGATGAATTTTTAAAGATAATGAATGAAGAAGATCAAAAAGTAGCATTGGCAGTAAAAGAAGAGATCCCGATGATTTCGAAAGTCGTTCAGTTAGTAGTTGAAGCATTTCGAAATGGAGGCCGTTTAATCTATACAGGTGCTGGTACAAGTGGAAGAATTGGACTTTTAGATGCAGTAGAGTGCCCACCTACATTTGGAACTGATCCTAGTGAAGTAGTTGGCTTAATTGCAGGGGGAGAAAGAGCATTTATTAAAGCAGTTGAAGGTGCTGAAGATAGCGAGGAGCTTGGCAAAGAGGACCTTCAAAGTATATCACTTACTAAAAATGATATCGTTATCGGTATTGCTGCATCTGGTAGAACGCCTTATGTAATAGGTGCTTTAAAATATGCTAACGAGATTGGAGCAAAAACCGTCGCTATAGCATGCAATAAAGAATCGAAAATTGGAGAGGTTGCGATACATAAAATTGAAGTAGATAACGGTCCAGAAGTATTAACTGGCTCTACTCGATTAAAAGCGGGAACATCTCAAAAATTAATTTGTAATATGATTTCAACTGCTTCAATGATCGGTATCGGAAAAGTATATAAAAACCTAATGGTAGACTTGCAATTGACGAATATTAAACTAGTTGATCGAGCGAAAAGAATAATTGTAGAAGCAACTGGATGTGATTATGAAACAGCAAGTCATTATTTAGTGAAAGCACATAATCAAACGAAGATAGCAATCGTCATGATTTTAACAGGAATGAATTATGAAGAAGCCATTAAGAGTTTGAAAAAAGCTAGTGGTTTCATTAGCAAAGTAGTGAAAAATTAAGTAGAGCGGCAACTAGTAAATCGCTTACTAGCTTGTCGCTTTTCTTTTCGTGGCAAAATTGTATTCAATTTTTATACTATATAATTTATAATTTGTTTAGATTGTATTCATGCGAAAAAGAGTGGAATACAATATTTTTCGGTTTAAAATTTTCATAATTCTTAATTTTATATAAATACAAAGAGAGTTGAGTAGATTAAATGAATGCATTAAACGGCGGTTTAATCATGTTAAAAGAAATGCTATATAAACTTCCTCCATCTGAAAGAAGAGCAGCCAAATATATTATCGAAAATCCAGAAAAATCAATTCAATATACAGTTTTTGAGCTTGCAGAAAAAAGTCAAACAAGTAATTCAGCCATTATTAGATTATGTCGTTCACTAGGCCTAAAAGGGTTTCAGGAGCTAAAGCTACGCATTGCAGGTGATATTATCACGACAACTGAGACAGGTTCAAGAGATATTAATTCAGGAGAATCAACTGCATCCATCGTAATAAAAATGATGAATAATAATATTCAAGCTATTAAAGATACTAGCGATATTATTAATGTTAGTGATTTAGAAGAAGCTGTACAAGCTCTAACAAAAGCTAGAAATATTTACTTCTTTGGTGTCGGAGGATCAATGGTAGTTGCATTAGACGCCCAGCAAAAGTTTTTACGTATTAAGAAATATACATCTGCATTTACTGACTTACATTCGTTAGCTGTACAAATAGCAAACCACGAAGAAAATGACGTATTAGTTGGAATATCGTTTTCCGGTGAAACATGGGAAGTTCAAAAAGCTCTTCAAATAGCTAAGGAAAATGGTGTAAATACAATTAGTATTACTGGTTTTGGTTCTAATTCAGTTTCGAACCTATCAGATATAAAGTTATTCAATTCTCCACACCGAGAAGCGACATTTCGAAGTGGAGCAACGTCTTCAAGGATGGCTCAACTACACGTAATTGATATTTTATTTATTGCTGTTGCGACACAAGAATACGATCAAACAATTCAGTATATTGACCAAACAAGGACGGCTATTTCATCATTAAAAAAATAAAGATGATAAAAGTAATGAAAGATCGATAATGCTGACGGAAATTTTAAAATATTTGTATCCTCAATTTATTTGAGATATAATACGTTAAACCATTTCTTTACCAGGATCCACGTTAGATAGCCCTTATTCTATTTTGGAATAAGGGTTTTTTGATTTTGCACATTAAGAAAATATAAATTGGAAGGTGGTGAAGGTCAGTCGACGTAGATGCCAATTTTAGGTATAAGTATAAGTGCAACTACCCCTCTGTCTTCGCCTAAGGCTCGCCAATCGGCGAGTTTTCTTTATAAACATAAAAAAGTCAGATTCTACTATGGAGAATCTGACTTTTATTAATTATGCTTTTTTAACGTTAGTTGCTTGTGGACCGCGTTGACCTTGTTCTACTTCAAAAGTAACTGCTTGTCCTTCATCTAATGATTTGAAACCATCAGTTTGAATTGCTGAGAAGTGTACGAATACATCATCACCATTTTCACGCTCGATGAATCCAAAACCTTTTTCTGCATTAAACCATTTTACTTTACCATGTTCCATTAATGTAACCTCCTTGTGCTGCTTATGCACATTGTAATAGTTAAATTTTAACAATTTTATTAAAGATAAGCAAATTTCTCTGAAAAATAATTTATTAATTAATTTTAGCGACTTGTTAAAAGTCCATTTTAAAAGAGCAAAATGAATGAGTTTGATAAAACTTTGAGCATGATATCAAACGGTTCTATTTTCCATTTTTTTTAATGTCTAAAAAATTTTTTTTGGAGCTATTTATGCTAGGAAACCTTGTCATATCAACGAATTTTAAGGATGGACAAATTATGTCCATAGGGTGGGGGAAGTCCCTGGAGAAATGCTGATTCGAACGTGTTATAGTGTGCTTAGGAGGTGTTTCTAATGCAAATTTTAATCTGTAAAGAATGCGAAGAAACCATTGAGTACACTGAGTATAAAAAAGTTGTCAAAATCTATTCAACTTGCGAAACTTGCAAAAACGAAGCTACTAATTCAACTGCAGAATAATATATATACTAATTAATGGAAACCAGCAAACTTAATTTCATTCTTTCGGTTTTCTACAATTATTCCAAATATTAAACGGAAAGAGGCACTTCCAAGCTAGGATGGTGCCTCTCATGCTGTTTTGAGTCGGATTAATTTATTAATTGCATCACTTTTACTTATAAATGGGCCGCTTTGACCATTTAGCATACGTAATTCACAACGTCTGCACATTTTATCAACAAATTTCACCGTTATATCAACAAAAACTCTTCTTTTATCAACGAAATGCACCGCTTTATCAACAAATTTCACAACTTTATCAATAAAATTCACAATGCGTTCGTATTTGCGATATAGATTGGGTTATATTTCAACACACGAAAAAACACAAGGAAATTCCTTGTGCTTTCTCATCATGTTTATTTTACTTCGTATTCAGCTGCTTTTAAAAGTATATCAACGATATGCACGACTTCCACACGATCTGATTGTTTTTCTCGATCGACACCTAACTTCATTTGAAGTAAGCATCCAGGATTTGCAGTTACTATTGACGTAGCTTGCGTTTTTGTTGCTTGCTTCATCTTGTAATCTAGTATTTGCATCGACATTTCTGATTCGACAATATTATAAATACCGGCAGAACCGCAGCAACGGTCTGCGTCTTTCATTTCGTGATAGTAAACATTTTGAATGGACTTCAATAATGTTCTAGGAGCGGAAGCAGTTCTCATGACATTTCTTAAGTGACATGAATCCTGATACGTAATAATTTGTTCTGGTAAACTTAATTTCACTTTTTTATGGAATTCAACTTCTACTAGAATTTCTGATATATCTTTTAGTTTATTTTTAAATGAAAACGCTCGATCTTTCCAAATCGGATCATCTTTAAGAAGGTGATCGTAGTCAATTAGGAAACCACCACAGCCACCTGCATTTGTAATGATATAATCTACTCCAAGATTCTCGAAAGCTTCGATATTTTTCCTAGCCATATCCTTCGCAATCGACTTTTCACCGCTATGTCCATGCAATGCACCACAGCAGGCTTGGTTCTTAGGAATGACAATTTCACAGCCAGCTAATTGTAAAAGCTTCATTGTGGCATTGTTGGTGTCTAGGAACATCGTATCCATTAAACATCCAGAGAAAAATGCTACCTTTTTAACTTTTTCTTTTAGTGGAGGTAGATAATCAGGGCGTGATTTCATTTGTTTCATAGTTGGAACTTTTGGTAAAACTTTTTCCATAGCAGATAAGTTGTTTGGTATTAACTTCATGATTCCAGCTTTTCTTGCAACGACTTGAAGGCCTGTTCGTTGATATAATCCTAATAAGCCCACAGCTAGTCTCATACGCTTTTGGTGTGGAAAAAGTTCTTTAAATACGACTTTACGTATTGCTCGTGCAGGAAGTGAATGCTTTTTGTGTTGCGCAATAATATCTCTTGCTTCTTCTAGTAAATGGCCGTATTTTACACCAGAAGGACAAACAGGCTCACATGCACGACAACCAAGACAAAGCTCAAGTGTACGTTCCACATCTTCATCTGGTTCAATTAAACCGTCCGTTACTGCTTTCATTAAAGCAATACGCCCACGTGGTGAGTGCGATTCTTTTTGCCCAGATTCAATATATGTTGGACAGCTTGGTAAACAAAAACCGCATCGCATACAGTTTAAAAGCTCATCTTCGTTCATTCGTTCTTTAAATTGTTGACCGATTGCTTGTTGTTCTTGAAGTGTTGTCATTTTGACACCACCATTCTTTTGCGACTATCTTTTGCAAAGACTTTACCAGGGTTCATAATGTGATTTGGATCTAAAGCTGATTTGACAGCAAGCATTGCATTAATGCCTTCTTTGCCAAGCTTTAATTCAAGGTAAGGAGCTTTTACTATTCCAACTCCGTGTTCACCTGTAATCGTGCCACCTAGTTCAATTGCTTTTTCAAATATCTCTGCAAATGCTTCTTCTACTCGTTCCATTTCTTCATGATTACGAGCATCAGTTGGACAAGTAGGGTGTAGATTACCATCGCCCGCATGGCCGAACGTACAAATTTTTACATTATGTTTTTCAGCAATCTCATTAATTGCATTAACCATTTCAGCAATTTTAGAACGAGGTACAGTCGCATCCTCTAAAATTGTTGTCGGTCTTAATTGTGCAAGAGCTGAAAGAGCAGAGCGTCTAGCCGTACGTAATGCTACTGCTTCTTCTTCAGATTTAGCTACACTCACCGAAACGCATTTTTCTTGCTGACAGATTGATTTAATTAATTCGATGTCTCTGTTAACAACTTCTTCGGGACCATCTTGTTCAATTAGTAATACAGCTTTTACATCGGTCGGTAAGCCAATTTGTGCAAAGTTTTCAACTACTTCTAGAGTAGGTTGATCCATAAATTCAAGTGAAGTAGGAATAATTTTATTAGCAATAATTTTAGAAACAGTTTTGGCTGCATCTTCTAAGCTATCATATAATGCAAGCATTGTTTTTTTCGTTTCTGGCATTGGGATTAGCTTCAATGTAGCTTCAGTAATAATCCCTAATGTTCCTTCAGAGCCAACAAATAAGCGAGTGAAATCATAACCTGCAACATCTTTTGCTAGTTTCCCACCAGTTCGAATGATGTCTCCGTTTGCTAATACGATTTCAAGAGCGATTACATAATCACGTGTTACGCCATATTTTAATCCACGCAGGCCACCTGAATTTTCATTAATATTTCCACCTATTGTAGAAATTTTCATTGAGCTTGGATCTGGCGGATAAAATAAACCTTTTTCTTCGATTCTATTGATCATATCAAGTGTCACTACACCTGGTTGAACTGTAATCGTTAAGTTTTCTTCATCAATCTCAAGGATATTGTTTAAGTGTTTAAATAAAATGACGATTCCGCCCTCAGTGGGACAAGTACCACCGCATAAATTCGTTCCCGAACCTCTAGGTACAATTGGAATGATGTGTTCGTTACAAATTTTCACAATTTCGGATACTTCTTTAGTAGAGCGAGGACTAATGACTGCATCCGGAAGTGATTGCAAATTTGGTGTAGCATCGTAAGAGTAGACGAGTCTCTCAACTTTTGAATCATCATAATTTTCATTTCCAACAATTGCTATAAAACGTTGAGCAATGTCTTTTGTAATCATAAATAAATTCCCCCCATTATCTTAATTCAAGTATAAAGAGTTAGCAGACGAATTTACTATAGAGAAAAATACAGAAAAAACACCAATTATCGGTGTTTTTTTGTAGAATCATCTAAAAGGTATGTTCCTATATATAGTTTGAATAAATCCTGGATATTTTTAGGATTCAAATTCGTTAATTCATAAATTTTATTTAGACGATATAGTAGTGTGTTTATATGAATATGTAACGTTTGTGCAGTATTTTTAAGCGATAGATTTTTGTTTAAATATTCTTTGATCGTACTATATAAATCTTCTTCGCTTAAAATCGGTGAAATCGTCCGTTGTATAAATGTTTTCTTAATTTCTGGTGAAAGTTCCTGCAAGATTAGATCAATTGTTAAGTCTACATCAAAAATAATTGAACTTGTTTTCAATGCGACCTTCAATGCTCGAACTGCTTGATGGTATGATTTATGTAATTGATTTGGAAGGATTTGTTGACCAACACCAGCAGCGATTGGGAAGTTTAGTCGATTTTTAATTATTTCATAAAGGTCATTTACTCGTTGTAGAGTATCTTTATTCAAATCGTCAACTTTCATCAAAACTACAATTCGGTTATTGCCCCAACGAACAAGTACGTCCTCTGAAGATCGATTAGTTAAATCCAACAATAGTTGGCGAGTATCGATTGGTAACATATTTGAATTTTCCCACTCAAAAATAACAATCTGTCTTGCATAATTTAAATCAATATTTAACATAGTCGAACGTTCATAAAAAGGATCATCCCACTCGATATCTTGAATCCAATCAAATACAAATGCTTCAAGTGCTCTTTGGTGTAAATCAATTTGGTCTGTATAATAATTTTCTCTAATTAATAATTCGGTCATTCTACGAAGCATTTCTCCAAAAGGTGAAATATGTTCGGGATTTCCTGTAATGCCAATCACTCCAACTATTTCATTTTGAAAATAAATAGGAAGATTAATACCAGCCTTTACACCAGTCAATCGACTTTCATCTTCGGAAGTTATCGTAAAAGTTTTCCCCTCATTAATTGCAATTAAGGAACCTTCGTGAAACGTACCAGTTCGCGTTGGATCCGTACTTGCTATAATGAATCCATCTATATTAATAATAATGATATCCTCTTGTATTAGTTTCCTAACTTCATTTATGATTTTTAAAGCTAACTCATTAAGTACCATGGTTTTCTCCAATCACAATAGTTAATACTAGTATAATGAAAAATTTCGTTATTTCTACTATATGTTATACAATTTAGTTTGTGATAATAGTAAGAGCAGGAAAAATAGGATTCATTTAACCCTGTCTTTTCTTAGTCTTGCCCGTAATATCCTAGTTTTAACGTGAAGGGTTACTAAATGGAAAGGGTATAATAATCTATATATAAGTAATAAAAAGGAGTAAGTGATGAACAATTATAAATTAATCATTCAGTACGATGGAGGCCGTTATAAAGGTTGGCAAAGGCTTGGTAATGGTGAGAACACAATTCAAGGCAAAATTGAACATGTAATTTCAGAAATGGTAGGAAGAGAAATTGAAATTATTGGTAGCAGTCGAACGGATGCAGGTGTACACGCCTTTGAACAGGTTGCTAATTTTAAAATAAAAGAAAACATACCTGAATTAGAAATTAAAAGTTATTTAAATCGTTATCTACCAAATGATATTAGTATAAAAGAAGTTTCGATGGAATCTGACCGTTTTCATTCAAGATATAATACGAGTGCTAAAACGTATGTATATAAAATTTGGAATGAAGAATATACGAATCCTTTTATGCGCAAATATAGTATGCATGTAGAAGAGAACTTAGATCTTAAAAAAATGAAAATGGCAGCAAAGTACTTTTTAGGTGAGCATGACTTTACAGCATTTTCAAATGCCAAGTCTAAGAAGAAATCAATGGTTCGTGAAATCTACTCAATTGATTTTGAAAAGAAAGACGGATTTATTCAAATAAGAATAAGTGGTAATGGGTTCTTATACAATATGGTTCGAAAAGTTGTAGGAACATTAATTGAAGTTGGTACTGGTAGATTAAATGCTGATAATATACCAAAAATAATTGAATTAAAGGATCGTGCACAAGTAAGTAATCTTGCTGATCCTGGTGGGTTATATTTGGAAAAAATAGAGTTTAAGTCATAAACTTGAGTCACCTTAGAGTATTACGAACACAATGTGAACTTTATTGATAAAGCTGTGAACTCCGTTGATATAATGGTGTTTCTCGTTGATATCTCACTGAACTCTGTTGATATATTGGTGTTTCTCGTTGATATTTCACTGAACTCCGTTGATATAATGGTGTTTCTCGTTGATATTTCACTGAACTCCGTTGATATAATGGTGTTTCTCGTTGATATCTCACTGAACTCTGTTGATATATTGCTGATTCACGTTGATATAAATCTGGTACTGGTTAAAATCATCATTTTGCCAGCAGATAATACCTTTTTAACATCAAAAAAGAGCATGGAAATAATATTCCAGTGCTCTTTTTTTAGTTCTTAAGTTTATTTTCTCTAGCATCATATGCTTTTTCTTTAAATAGAAGCATAAGGAAAAATCCGATTAGTAATAAAATTAGCATGAAAAAAACGGAATGATTCCATGTAGATTGTTCGCCTTTAATGAACTGCATCGCATCGATTACAATTACCGCCCCTAAATTACCTGCCATTAGAAGTAGCCCAGTTGCTTCTCCTGATACAGTTTCATCAACTAGCTCTTCTGTAGATGATAATAGTAAGGCGAAGGCCGGTAAAAAAATGAATCCAAGGACACTACCTAATACGAGTAGAAATGTAAAGTTTCCTGAAGTGCAAACAGGATAAATTAAAAGGAGGGACCCGATTATCGTAAAGAGTAAAAATGGTTTTCGTTTGCCAACTTTGTCTGATAAAAATGGAATAATAACTGAGCCAATTATGCCCCCAATGATTAGAGAGCCTCCGACAATTCCAGCTTGTTCCGAGGAAATTCCGAACGGTTTTAATATTTGTTCAAGCCAGGAAGTTAGCCCATTAAAGACGCCTAATCCTAAAAAGGAAACAATATTTAACAGTAAAAGGTTTTTGGTTTTGAGTAATTTAAATGTAGTACTAAAACTACTAGATGTCGTTTGTTTAAATTCTGTATTATGATGACCGATGAAGTAGAAGATGAGAGTAGCAAGTATTGTTAGAATTGCCATGATGACTAAAGTTAATTGAAATCCAAAAAAATCGACAAAAAGGGGAGTCACTGCTAATGCTATTGCCATGCCGATGAACATCCCTACGGTGCCAATGCCTGTTGCGGTAGCTTGCTTAGTTTTAGGAAACCAGTCAACGACTAAACTTGATATGGCATTTAAAATATAAGGTTGGCCAATCGCAATTCCTATTTGACCAAGTAAGAGGAATGAGAAGCTTGAATCAAATATTCTGATACAAGAAAAAACTGACATGAATAATCCACCTATTAATATGCTAACACGATATCCACGTCGATCAATTACTTTGCCAGAGTGTATTGAAAGGAGTATATAAATTAGTGGGAATACAATTAATAACCAATTAATGTCTGACTCGGTTACTTCATAATGCGATTTTAAATAAGAGATAAGAGGTGCAAAATTTAGCCAAAGCATTTGACTAATACCAGCAAGTACAGCAAATGACACTAAGACATACCAGTTTGTGAATGGCTTAGAAACTTTAGTAGACGTCATTCGATCACTTCCCTAACATATTTTCTATAAATAAATCGATTTAATAGAATATATGTTACGAAGTCTACTAATAACAACTCGTTTGAATAAACAAATATAAACATTTTCTTCAAATTTAAACACCTCTAAAAGTAGCCTAACTAATCTGCTACTTTTAGAGGTGTATTTAAACTATTGATTCCTTTCTAAGTAATCAATCGCGTTTTTTAATCTGTTTAATCCTTCAATAATCTTAGATTTTGGGCATCCAATATTCATTCGGATAAAATCCTTTCCGGCCAAACCGTATGTTTCTCCAGGCATGATCGCTACTTTTGCATGATGAACAAGTGCATGCTGTAACTGCTCGGTAGAAAAAGGGAGCTGGGAAATATCAATCCATGCCAGGTATGTTGATTCAGGCATAGTAAATTTAAGTTTTGGAAGGTTTTTATTAATGAAATCTTCTACCGTTTTTAAATTATCATGTATATATTCGACCAACTCATCAACCCAGTCGCCACATGTATTGTACGCTTTAATTGTCGCCAGTGTCCCAAAAATACTTGCTGATGAAAGGCCGTCTCGATTTTTTAATGATAAGAGAAATTCATTATTCATTGTTTCATTAGGTAAAATCATATATGAGCCACCTAATCCAGGCGTATTAAATGTTTTACTAGCGGAAGTACAAATACATACCTTTTCCAAATTGATGCTAGTGTTTATGATTGGAATATGAGAATTAGGCTCATGCACAATATCCATATGAATTTCATCAGAAATAATGAAAACATTATGTTTATTACACAAGTCAATAATTGCTTTCAATTCATGTTTTGTCCAAACCCGACCTGTAGGATTATGTGGACTACATAATAGCATGACTTTAGCACGCTTGTGAGATAGTTTTTGTTCCAAATCATCAAAGTCGATTCGGTATTTACCATTTTCGTAGAGTAATTGATTGTCAGAAATGAGTCGATTGTTATCTTGAATGACTTTAAAGAAAGCATCATAAGCTGGAGTTTGCATCACGATATGATCACCTTCAATCGTCAAGTATTCAATTACTTTCGAGATCGAATAAATGACACTTGGACTGTAAACGATCCAATCTTCTTTTATTTCACATGAGAAACGATTACGAAACCAACCGATAATTGAATCTTTAAATTCAGCATGATTCCAACGTGTATAGCCAAATATGCCGTGATTCATTCGTGTTTCTAATGTCTGTATTATTTCATCTGGACACTGAAAGTCTGTATCTGAAATCGAGAAGGGGAGCAAATCTGGTTCTCCAAAACGATCTTCAATATAGTCCCACTGTGTACAATAAGTGCCAGTTCGATCAATCATTTGATCAAATTTGTATTTCATTTCGTACATCCCCAATTTTATTTATGATGATAATTTTTCTAATTGTGATTTAAGAATACCTACTTGTGGACCAATAACAACTTGTAAATTGTGTTCATCTAATTTCACAACACCAAGTGCACCGCAATCCTTTAATACTTTTTCGTTAATCATCTGCATATTATCGACAACAAGTCTCAATCTAGTAATGCAGTTATCTAGTGATTGAATATTCTCTTTCCCACCTAAAGCAGTAAGAATTTTTAAAGCTTGTGCATTTGTACCTTTAACTACTGGTTCTTTACTTTGATTTTCTTCTTCTGCTATTTCTCTACCAGGAGTTTTTAAGTTGAATTTTAATATTGCGTATCTGAAAACTGAGTAATAGACGGCAAACCAAATTGCACCTATAACGGGTACGAGATACCATTTTGTTTTAACGCCTTGTAAAACACCGAAGATAATAAAATCAAGTATGCCACCATCAGTATTACCGATTGTTAAGTGAAGCAGAGCCATTACCATAAAACCTAATCCTGTTAAAATAACATGAATGAAATATAACGGTGGAGAAACGAATAAGAATAAGAATTCGATTGGTTCTGTGATTCCGGTTACAAAAGTTGCAATAACACCTGAAATTAAAAGTCCTTTAATTTTCTTACGATTTTCTGGACGAGCAGTGTGATAAATTGCCAGTGCTACTGCTGGTAGACCAAACATAAATGTTGGCATTTTTCCTTGTGATAAGAAAGCTGTCGCTGAAGGACTAAATGGTACACCAGCTTTTAATTGTGCGTAGAATATATTTAGAGCCCCAGATACTGATTGACCATTAACAACCTCAGTGCCACCAGCATCAGTAAATCGAATCATTGCAACTAAAATATGATGAAGACCAAACGGTAATAGTAAACGCTCACCAGCACCAAATAAAAATGGTCCGAATACACCAGATTTTTGAATCAAAGTTCCAATACCTGTAATTGCGATTGCAAAAATTGGCCAAATCATTGGAATGATAATCCCGACGATTGATAAAGTAAGTGTTGTTATGATTGGAACGAAGCGGGCACCGCCAAAAAAGGCGAATGCATCTGGAAGTTTTATACTATAAAAACGGCTATGTAATAAATAAACGATTATACCGGCAATGATCCCGCCTAACACACCCATTTCGATTGTTTGGATCCCCATTACCATACCTTGGCCAGCTTGACGCATTTTATCTGCTGCTACTAATTGATTTGTTTCTGTTAAATAAAAATTAATTGATAAGTGCATGATGACATAACCAACAAAACCAGAGAAAGCAGCTACGCCTTTTTCATAACGTACAAGACCAAACGGAATGGCCATCGCAAATAAAACTGGTAAGTACGAAAATGCAAAACCACCTATCGTAGACATAAAGCTAAAAATAACTTGCAGTACATGATTTCCTAAAAATGGGAATGTATCAATTGTTGTTGGACTAGTAAATGAACTTCCAATACCCAACATAAGACCCATAAAGGCCAATAAGGCTACAGGTACCATAAAAGTCTTACCTAAACCTTGGAAAAATTCCCATAGCTGTGATTTAACGGACTTCTTCTTTGCCATGTTATTAGCTCCTTCGTTTTTTATTATGTCTTAAGAATACTCACACCCAAAAAGATTAACAACCGTTTGAGATGATTATGTAAGCGTGTACAATTTTTGTATATTGGAAAGAAATTAAGAGTAGAAAAAGAAGTGAAAGCAGGAAGAGAAAAAAGCAGGGGGACTAGGAAAAGTTTAAAAATTTTACCTAGATCCTGCTCATTATTTTTCATTTAGATAGGCAATGATTATGAAGTCAAGTACCATACTTAAAGGGAATCGTGATGTCATATCAAGTTCTCCGAAGTAAGTATTTGTAATGTAGGCTTGGAGTGATAAATTTACTTCTTTTTGTAGGCGGTTGCTGTGATTTCCGGTGATGGCAATCGTTTTAACATTTCTGTTTTTTAAAATATGAGCGAACTCCAACATGTGCAAAGTTTCTCCACTATATGAAACTAATATAGCTAAATCATTTTCTGTTAAACTATTTGCTGCACTTCGTAGCTCGTCCCAATCAGTTCGGGCATTACATAGTTTTCCCGCAAACATAAGTTTTCTAGAAGCATCGACACAAGCAGGAAGAGAATTACCAACTCCAAAAAACTCTACATGTGTGCTTTCTTTTAGTAATTTAGCGGCTAGCTTTATTTTTTCCTCATCAATATACTCTAATGTTCGCTCCATTTCTTCCTTCATTCTCTCAATATGTGTATTCAGTAGATAGGAGGTAGAAGACACTGGACTTTGAGCTTTATTCGTTTCCATTGAGAGGGTATACTTTAAGTCCTGAAACCCACGAAATCCTAATTGTTGGCATGTTCTACTGATCGTAGCTGTAGAGACATAAAGCTCCTTAGATACCTCATCAAGATTAAGCTTCGTAATATAATCAGTATTTTGCAAAATATAATCCAAAACTTGTTTTTCAAGCTGGCTTAGTTTTTCTCTATTTTGTGATAGACGCTTTAATAGTATTTGCATAAAATCTCACCTGCTTTTAGTGAACTAGAATAATATCTTATTATATAGCAATTATTCAGAATTAAGTGAAAGAAATGTGGGTAATTTGCAACAGGATTAAAGAAGAGAAAGATATTTTAATTTTAATTTAATCTATTCAAAAGAATAATAGGGTGATAATTTAATATAGAGATTAAATTTTTTAATTAAATCTAAATAAAGGGGAAATCATTAGTTGAATAATTTGCAGGATATTTTTATTCAGAATGGATTTAAAGTAACAAATGAGGGAAGTAAGTCAATTGAATTTGAAAATAGTTTAATCAATGAAGTAATTTATTTACTCCCTAATATTGAAATTACTATTGTTAGGAGTCCAGAGAAGATTGAAGAGAAACCAGAATTAATTAATGATAACATACGCAAAAATCACAATGCATCGTTTAAAAAGTTCCCTAAAAAAAGAAATAAAGGGAAAAGTCCAATTCACTATGGCTATGCCTTTAAATTTCAATCACCTCAAGAATTATCTACGTTTCTTTACACTTTAAATAAAAATTAACTTAAACGAAAAGGGGAAAGAATATTGAAAAAGTATTTTACATTTTTAATTGTTATTAGTTTTATTCTATTAAGTTTTAAAAAACCAGTAGAAGCAAGTACAATTACATATCCTATTAATCAACCAACCTATGTTTATAAAGATAAAAAATTCACCTCAAATATTAAAGGTGATATAAGACCAAAAAAGAAGGTAACAGTCGTTAAATCTAGCAAAGATTGGTATTATGTAAAATACACAGATCTAAATGATAACCAGCAATATGGATGGATTAACACTAAGGGCACGAAGGTACAAATAACGAAACCTAAGACATTTTATTCAGTACCTATGAAGACGAATGCTAATTTAGTAAAAAAGAAGGTATTAAAAGGTTATTACATAATAAAAGGTGCAACGAAGACAGGGTGGTACAAGGTCTTATATAATAATCAAGATTATTTTATTCCGATCTCACCTTTTAATGTTACTCTAAATGTAAATACTTTAGCATTTAAAAATCCAATGGAGCAGACCAATCATATAACTGTAAAAAGTGGAACATATACAATATTAGATGAACAGGCGGAAAATTGGTATAAAATCTCTTATAATAAACAGCAAGTTTGGGTGCAAAAAATAAAAAAAGTAAGATCCGACGAAAAAGATGTTTTTAAGAGTGGCTTAAATATTGTTAAAGAGTTGGAAGGAAACGCATGCACTAAGTTGGGGAATGATCATGGCGGTTTGACTAAGTATGGAATTACCCAAACTGTGTATGATGAATATCGAAAGGGTCAAAAATTAGGGGGAAACTCTGTTTGTTATATCTCAAATAAAGAGGTTGAAGACATAATATACAATACATATTATGTACCAACTAACGGAACAAAAATGAGCTCAAAATTAGCAATTGTCATGTTAGATACAGCTGTTAATTTTGGTAAAGGGACCGCGTACGCGATTTTTCAAAGAGCATTGAGCATTGATAAAGGAACGACGAATTGGGGTCCATTAACTAATTATAGTTTTAACCATTTACCGACGAACCAGGAAAATGATGTTGCATTAAGAATGATATATGAAAGAATGCGTTCGCGTTATAATATTGTAGCCAAAGACCCCGGTCAAGGGCAATTTCTTAAAGGCTGGCTAGCTAGAGATCAGAAGTTACTCACGAAATTGGCATTGAAATAGTATAGTTTAGAGAGTGGGTGTCCCAAAAGTAATTTTTTAGGGACACCTTTTTTATGTTTAAAAGTAAAAAGGATATGAATCAATTCAGGAGAAAAGATTCATATCCTCAAGGTAGTAAAGTTTTAAATTAAAACTCACCAGTTCCGTGATTAAACATCCAATGAATGCCGAACTTGTCCGTTAAGCTACCGTAAGCTTTGCTCCAAAAAGTTTCTTGAAGCTCCATTTCAACTTTACCGCCATCACTTAACTTATTAAAGACAGATCTAAGTTCTTCTAAGTCTTCACTTAAAAATGATAAATGAATATTATTGCCTTCCACAAAAGGGAAACCAGGGAATGTATCTGAGAACATAACATTGCTACCGCTAATGTTAAGTCTTGTATGCATAACTAAATTTTTTGCTTCTTCAGGTAGTGGGTACTCTGGATTTGGAGGTGCTTCTCCAAAAGTCATGATTTTTGGTGTTTCCGTGTTAAATACAGCTGCATAGAACTCAACTGCTTGACGAGTATTTCCATTAAAATTTAAATAAACATCGATTGGCATTTAATTCACTCCTATTTCTTATGTATTTAAAAGCCTACAAATCCATTCTATCCAAAAAAAGAGAAATTAACAAACTAAGATTTGTAAAATGTGTGAAATATTCTGATTTTATTTTTAATTGGAAATAAAAAAGTGGAATCGCAAATAAATTAAAAAAATATCAAATGAATAACTCAAAATGAACTAAATTAAGTCGTTTCTATAAAATTATTTCTTAAAAAACAATTAATCTGCTGTAAATCACTTCATGAGTAGGTTAAAAAGCTTCTGTTCAAATAAAATTTGCTCAGTTTTAACCCGGACCGCTAATCTCCATAAAAGTAATTACTGAGAAGTTCGTAGAAAATTGTCGTAAAGATAGTAAAGACTGATTATCTTGTTTGTTTTACTGGCCATATATTTTCCTATTCTATAAGTGGTATTCCACTAATGAAAATGTAAAATTGCATCTTTATACTAATTAAACTTGCAATTGCCTCAACATTTATTTAGCTTTTCCCGGAAAAATAAATTTTTTTCGTACCTCATCGACTGAATATGTCAAAAATTTCTTTTTTTCTACTCGATATTATGAAAAATTTTCCTGTTCGTGCATGCCAAAAGTCCAATTGAATAACCCAATATGATTATAGGGGTTACGTAATTAAAATTAAGTTAGTATCAACTTTCTTACCAAAGCATTTGCAATTAATTGGATCTGTTTGGGGTGAATCTATTTTTATTTTAATAGATTGAGAACATTAAAGTTTACTGTAGAGGAGATTAGAAATGAAAAAGAGAAAAAGCTTTCCTTACCAAGTCCTTGCGACGACAACTTTAGCTTCAATGTTATTTACATCAACTGGATTTGCTGAAGGAACAAACGAAAATCAAGTACCAGCTCCAAGTTTAGATGAAATTGTAAAACAAGGTCAAAAAATTTTTGCTGAGGAGCAGAAGCAAGCAGGAGGAGAGGTTGTAGATCCATTTGGATATAAAGATTTAAAAAATGCCCAAGCTTATAAACCAACTGATAAAGTACGTGTAATTGTTGAAGTTGAGGAACCAACATCTACAGATACTTCTACTCAAACTAAAAAAACACGTTTTAAACAAAAGCAGGATCAAGTAATCTCACAAATTTCAAAGGGAAGATCGACTCCTAAAATTAAGCAACGTTTTTATGAAGGATTTAATGGATTTAGTATGGAAACTGAATATCGTAACTTAAACGATATACAAGCAACTCCAGGTGTAACAAATGTACATATCGCAAGACAATACCAACCATCAATGGGAGCAAGTAAAGAATTAGTACAAGCGCAAAAAGTATGGCAAAGTTACGGATATCAAGGTGAAGGATTGTTAGTAGGGATTGTCGATACAGGAATCGATTACACACATAAAGATATGACGATCACTGTAAAAGGTAAAGCGAAAGAAAAGTGGACGAAAGAAAATATTCAAAGCAAGCTTGATCAAACAAGTGTCGGTGATATTTGGTATAGTGACAAAGTTCCAACTGGTTATGACTGGGCAGATCATGATACAGATGTAATCCCGCATGGTGCAGGGAATGAACACGGTATGCACGTAGCTGGCACTGTTGGTGCAAATGGTGATGAATCGAATGATGGAGTTCAAGGTATTGCTCCAGGCGTACAGTTATTAGCAGAAAAAGTATTCTCTGATAATGGAAACGGTGGTGCTTATGAAGATGATATCATAGCAGGTATTGAGCACGCTGTAACAATGGGTGCAGATGTTATTAATATGAGTTTAGGAACTGATTCTGGTTTTGTTAGTGAAGTAGATGATCCTATTCAAAAAGCGATTCGTGAAGCGACTGAGCAAGGTACACTTGTAATTGTCGCGGGTGGAAACTCTGCTTATAGTACACAAAATAATTTGTTACAATCTTCTGC
Source organism: Arthrobacter citreus (assembly GCA_013200995.1). Lineage (GTDB taxonomy): Bacteria > Bacillota > Bacilli > Bacillales > Bacillaceae_G > Gottfriedia. The sequence goes on from CP053688.1 coordinate 4,498,425, forward strand.
AAAACCTTATGCCGAAAATCCTGATATTGGTACTGTTGGGGAACCAGGAGTAAGCCCTTATGCTATTTCAGTTGCATCATATGAAAATACAAGCATACATATGAGTACACTTCAAGAAGAAAATGGTTTACAACTTCCTTACCAAGATCAAACACAATATAATTTTAACTTGTCAAAAGTATTATCTCCATTAGAGTCGTATGACATGGTATATGTAGGAGAAGGTAAAACGGCAGATTTTAAAAATCTTCCTGATTTAACAGGTAAGATTGTCGTTGCAAAACCAAATGTAAAGTATAGTACTTACACTTATATTCAATCTGAAGCGCAGAAGAAGCACGCAAAAGCGGTGATCCTTGTTCCTGCAAATGAGGATATTGATTATCCATACGTTTATTGGAGTTCTTACTCATTATTCCCGCAGGCAGCTACGACAAGTAAAGCGATTGGTGATGCATTGATTTCTAAGTTAAAGAGCGGTTATGTTGTAAAAATGAAACCTTCTAAAGGTGTATATGTAGATAATCCAGCTAAGAATACGATGTCATATTTCTCATCTTATGGAGCTCCACATACGCTAGACTTTAAACCTGAAATATCAGCACCAGGAGGTAATATCTACTCAACAGTACCGGATAACGGGTATGAAGTAATGAGCGGTACGTCAATGGCATCGCCACATGTTGCTGGTGGTTCAGCATTAGTATTGCAATCACTTTATGAAAAAGGATTAAAGCATTCAGAAGAAACGGCATTAAAAGCGAAGATTGCTTTAATGAATACTGCGAAATTAGTACAGGATCCTCGTACGAATAATGAAGTGCCGTATTCTCCACGCGTTCAAGGTTCTGGTTTAATGCAAATTCAAAATGCAATTAAAACACCGGTGATTGTTACGAGAAAAAATACACCACTTGAGCAGGCGGGAGCAGTTGCGTTAAAAGAAATTAAAAATGATCGTGCGGTCTTTAATTTAAATGTTGAATCGCTTCAAACAGAGAAAACGAAAGATGAATATGAGTACACTGTAAATGTTGACTTATTAACTGACGGAATTGAAACGAAACAATTTGACTTAGATAACGATGGCGCATTAGATACAAAAGACTATTTAACTTTAAAAAGCGAACGTATTGAAGGTGCTTCTGTATACGTTAACGGCGAAAAATTATCTGGATCAGAAGGTGCAACATTAAAAATTAAATCTGGTCAGAAGAAAAACCTAAATGTTGAAATTCGTTTGCCTAGAACGATGAAGAAAAATGAATTTGTTGAAGGATTTGTGCATCTTGTACCAACAGGACAAAATAGTGATTCTGCAGTACCTTTAACAGTACCATACATGGGCTTTAATGGAGATTGGGATGAGCCTAAAAATATTGATCCGGCGGCATATGAAAAAGATGCATTCTTAGGCTATACGACGCTTTGGAATGATGAAATAGGAGCGGAAGGGGTATTCCCATTAGGTTATGACCCAAGAACAGGAAGATTTAATATGGATCGAATTGTCATGTCTCCTAATACTCCATTGAACGAAGTGTACCCATCATTTACAGTACTTCGTAATTTAGAGAAGGCAGAAATGTATATTGAAGACCAAAAAGGCAAATTGATTCAATATTTAGGTGATTTTAGTGAATACACTGGGACTGGTCAACCTTGGAAATTCCGTAAAAATATTATGTCTTACAGAGATTATATGAACACTGGATATTTTTGGGATTTAAAGGATAAAAATGGACAGTTAGTGAAGGATGGCACTTATAACTATGTCATTAAAACAACGCTTGATTATAATGGTGCGAAGCCACAAATCGTTAAACTTCCATTGCATATTGACTCAGTTGCGCCAGTAGTATCTGATATTAAGGTAACACCTAAAGATGGTCAATATGAAATATCCTTTAAAGCAACAGATAGTGGAAGTGGCTATAATGGAGCAATTGTTTGGTACAATGGTAAATATACTCCACTACAACAAGGTGCAACATCAATTCTTGTAAAAGAAGAGCCAAAAAGCGTAGTTGTTTTAGGAGCAGATTATGCCCTAAATCAAAGTTATACAGTTTGGGGAGATCCTTCTTATATTAATGAAGAAATGCTTGTTAGTTACTTCAGTGTCTATCCAAACAAAAACGTAAATGCTAAAACTCCAGCAGGAATCAATGCATTTGCAAATAACGCTATAAATTGGAAAGTGTATGTTAAAGATGTAAATGGTAATGTAATTGATACTTTAAACGTAGAAAATCAAACTGAAATTCACTTGAAATGGACTCCAGAAGCTGATGTTCCAAACGGTACGTATTCAGTTTATGCTGATGCATCTAGTAAAGATGGATTTAAAGTAACAACTAAGCCACAAACAGTTACAGTACAGCAATAAAAATGCAAATAATAAAAGTGTAGGAAGAATTTTTCCTACACTTTTTCATTTTTAACAAGATTATTAATGTAGAAAGTACTAAAAACCAACTTTAATCGGGTTATTAATATGATTTTCTGAACATTTGGTCCATAATAGAGAATAGAAGTAGTTTGTATGTTTTTTGCAGAAAGGTGTTTAGTAAATGAGGCATTTAACAATCTTATCAAAAATTGAAAATTACATGGATCGATTTACGCAAGCGGAAAAAAAAATCGCTGTATATATAATGGAGCATGCTGAAATAGTACCGAACTTAACGACTAAAGATATTTCTAATAATACTGGAGCGAGTGAGGCGAGTGTTGTTCGATTTTGTAAAACAATTGGAATCGGAAGTTTTAAAGCATTCAAAATAGCTTTAGTTCGTGATTTGACTGTTGCTGAAATGAATATTAATGATTTTTCTGTAATGGATAAAACGGACACACCGTATGATTTATTTAATAAAGTAACATATGTAAATAAAGCTGCGATTGAAGCGACAGTATCAACTTTAGATAAAAGAGAATTAGAAAAAGCAACCGAAGAAATTGTAAAAGCAAAAAAGATCATATTTTACGGAGTGGGCGGGTCAGCTGTATCAGCAATGGACGGAGCATATAAATTTGGAAAAATTGGCTACCACGCTATTATGTCTCCAGATTTCCATATGGTGATCACATTAGTAGGACATATGGAAGAAGGAGATATTTTTGTTGCTGTTTCTAATTCAGGTAAAACGAAAGATGTTTTAGAGCTGGCGCGTTTTGCTAAGAAAAGAGGAGCGACAATCATTGCAATTACTAAGCTAGGTAAATCTCCTTTATTTAAGGAAGCAGATATCAAACTTTGTACCCCAGATATGGAACAGGACAATCGAATTGGTAGTATAGCTTCTAAAATGGCACAACAAAATATAATCGATTCATTATATGTAATTTGCTTTAACCGTATTGGAAACAAGGTATCAACTAAGTTACATGAGTATAGTGAAGAAGCAGGCAAATTAAGAAGATAAAAGTGAATATGGATGATGAAAGAAGATGAGCAAAAGTAAAATTTGACTTGTCTTCTTTTTTTTCGACTAATAGGAGTAAAATGTCAAAATTTGAAGAGGGAATTTTATCCAAAATATTAATGTTACATATTTTACAGTAGAAAATGCATATTTTTAATATTTGTAATAATACTTAAGTGCTAAACTTCATTACTAGTATGAAATAAAAATATGAGGCTAAAGGTAGTGGTTTTAAAAAAACAAGCTATAAAAACTGACGAATTTCGTCATTATTATATAAAAAAATGTTAGAAAAATGTTAGAAAATAATGAAAAATGTTAGTATTTGATGAAAAATACCCTCTATAACTAAAAGAATTTTTAGAATATTATTAAAATGTACTAAGGAAACTATTAAGGAGGGCTTATTTTGAACAAATTTGTTTTATCAAGTTTCGCATCTGTGATGGTTGCAGGCACATTATTTTCTGGAATTCCATTAAAAACAGCATCATCTGAAAGCTTAAGTAAAGTGCATAGTCAATTAGCTAAGCATTCAAAAAGTACTTTAGATTTATCGTTAGTAAATGATGAAAAACTTTTAGCTGCATTAGTTAAACGTGGAGTTATTTCTGGAAATGCTTCTCAAGATCAGAAGCAGGCTGCATTACAGAATTATTTAGAGGTTAAAGGACAAGCTAATTTAGTAACAGAAAAAGATCCAATTGCTAGTAAAGCTAAAAAAGCAGAGGCTGCTAAACATAATGAATTTAAAGATTTTAATAACGGATTATTACATGGAAATGGTAAGAAAAATGGTCAATTAAAGGGTAATCCTGATCCTGTTAAAGAGTCAGCTTCACCAGGTATTCAGAAGAAGGGTAAACTTTTAACATTAATGGTTGAGTTTTCTGATCTCCCACATAATCAAATTAAGCCTTCAGAAACAGACAATTACTATAAAGATTACGATACAAAACACTATGAAAATATGATTTTTGGTGAAAATGGTGTGGAGGGTCCAAACGGAGAAACATTCCTTTCACAAAAACAATATTATGAACAGCAATCTGGTGGGACTTATACTGTTGATGGGAAAGCATATGGTTGGTTAAAGGTACCTGGAACTGCAACATTTTACGGAGCAGATTCTAAATCTGGACATGATAATGTAGCGCCAGGAGGATCAAAACAATTAGTAGTTGATACATATAAGGCTGCATTAGCTGCAGGAATTCCTTTACAAGATTATGATTTAGAAGATCCACATGATTTAGATGGTGACGGAAACTACTGGGAGCCAGATGGATTAGTTGATCATCTTCAAATTATTCACTCAGGTATGGGACAAGAAGCTGGCGGTGGAGCACAAGGCGACAATGCAATTTGGTCACACCGTTCTGCTAAATACGTTGACGATACAGATGTACGTGGAGAAGGTTTACCAGGATTCTATGACTACACAATGATGCCTGAAGACGGAGCAACAGGTGTATTCGCACACGAATATGGTCATGATTTAGGATTACCAGATGAGTACGATACAATTTATTCTGGTGATGGTGAAGCTGTTGAATATTGGTCAATCATGTCAGCAGGTTCATGGGCTGGAAAAATTCCAGGAACAGAGCCAACTGGTTTCTCTCCTTGGGCTAAGTCATATTTCCAATCAACATTAGGTGGAAAATGGACAAACCCAACTGTTGTAAATTGGGAAGATGTATCGACAAAAGGTACTCAATTCTTATTAGACCAAGCAAATTCACCACTTGGACAAAATAACCAAGCGGTTCAAGTGAATTTACCGAAAAAAACTACACCAGTTAATAAACCAGCTACTGGCACTTATGAATACTGGGGTGGACAAGCAGACGAAATGGATAATAGTTTAGTAACAAATGTAGATTTAACAGGTAAATCATCAGCATCATTAACTTTTGATGCTTGGTACGATATGGAAGAACAGTGGGATTTCGCATTTGTTCAAGTTTCAACTGACAATGGTGCTACTTGGAAGTCATTAGGTAACGAACATACTAGAAATGATGTCGTTTCAAATGGCTATCCAACAATCATAAGCTCAATGCCTGGTTTTTCTGGCAAATCAAATGGATGGGAAGCACAAAGCTTTGATTTATCAGCATATAAAGGTCAAAAAATTCAGCTTCGCTTACGTTCTGCAACTGACTGGGGTACTTCAAATGTTGGATTCTTTGCAGATAATATCAAAGTGGTAGCAGATGGAGCTACAATTATTGATGATGGAGCTGAAAATGCAACTTCTCCATTTACATTAAAAGGATTCTCAAAATTCGATGGTAACAAATATTCAAATCATTACTATTTGTTAGAATGGCGTAACCAAAAAGGTGCTGACGAAGGTTTAGCTCATATTAAACGAGGAAACTCTCTATTAAGCTATGATGGTGGTTTAGTAGTATGGTATGTTGATGATAGCTTTACAGAAAACTGGACAGGTGTTCACCCAGGTGATGGTTTCTTAGGTGTTGTTGACGCGCATGATGATACGAATTTATTATGGAACTACGGTGATCAAGCAGTTTCACGCTATGCTGTTGCGGATGCAGCATTCGGATTAAATTCAACATCAGGTTATAACATTGGTTATACAACAGGTGAAAAATTGACTTCTCCAAGTCAAGTAGGTATCTCCTTATTTGATGATAGCAAGGACTATAATAACAAGTTCTTACCAGATGCTGGTCGTAACATTGGACACTTTGGTTTAAAAGTTCGAGTTAATGGTCAGTCTACTGATAAATCAGTTGGATCAATCGTAGTATACAAATAATATGAAATCAGAAAGGCAACTTGATGTTGTCTTTCTTTTTTTTGACTCTTTTATAATTAAAGTCTTCCATTATTTGTGAATTTTTTTGAAATGAAATTTCATTAAAAATCACATGTTATATTGACTTTTAATTTCGAAAGCTTAAAATGATAAGCAAATAGTATTATTCTAATAGTAGGAAGAAGGAATGAGATTATGCTAGGGATATCAATCTATTTATCTGAAAAAAATATTGAAAAGAATAAAAAGTATATCGAAATAGCGAAGAAAAATGGATTTACTTCAATTTTTACCTCATTACACATACCGGAAGATGACCCTTCAACTTATAAAAATCTACTTCAAAACCTTGGTGCAGTGGCAATGGAAAATGAAGTCGAGCTTATGGCAGATATTTCAGCAAAATCACTTACTCATTTAGGGCTAGATTACTCAAACGTTAGTGAATTACTAAATTGGGGTGTTACTGGATTACGAGTTGATTACGGACTGGACGAAAAACAAATAGCAGACCTTTCTAAAAAAATGAAAATTGCTCTAAATGCAAGTACACTAACACCTGCATTTTTAAATGAATTACTTAAATTTGGATTACAAACTGAAAACGTAGAAGCTTGGCATAATTTTTATCCGCGCCCTGAAACGGGATTATCAACAGATTATTTAATTGAAAAAAATAAATGGTTAAAAAGCTGTGGAATTACAACAATGGCATTTATTCAAGGCGATGATGAAATGAGAGGGCCTTTGTTTAAAGGATTACCAACTTTGGAAAAGCATCGTGGAATGGATCCTCTACTTGCTTATTTAGAGTTAACTCAAAACTGCTATGTTGATAAAGTTTTAGTTGGCGATATTAGTATTAAAGTAGAAAAGATGACTACTCTTTCAAAAATGAATGGTTTGATCGAGCTAAGATATAGACCATATTCACATGAAGAGGAAATTCTTTCAATCGTTGAAAGGATTCATACAAATCGTGAAGATCCTGCGCGTGATGTAATTCGATCAATGGAATCTAGATTATACGGTAGTTTTGGTGAGACTAGTTTAAAGCCAGTAAATACAATTACACGAGAGATGGGCTCAGTTACAATCGACAATGAACGATATGGTAGATACGGAGGGGAGTTACAAATTATGCTTACTAATCTACCAAGCGATGAAAAGGTAAATGTAATAGGGAAGATTATTGAAGATGATCTATCGTTATTGCAATTTATTGGAGCAGGTAAGAAATTTAAATTAAAAAGAGTATAAAATAGACATTGAATTGTCTACAAGAAAAGCGTGTTTAAAGTTAACACGCTTTTTGTGTAAAAATAGACTGAACATATTTAAAAGCGATATTATGTATATATAAAACTAATATTGAATGGTCGTGGATTAGTGATTGATAAGTATTATGATGATTTGTTGAATATAAAAACAGAGGGAGAGCAAAAAGGTTTTAATGCCTCATTTCATTATCATCGATATGAGGCAACACCTTATAATGCTCTAGAGCAATTGTTTCAGCAATATTTAATTTCATGCGATGATCGTGTAGTTGACTTTGGTTGCGGTAAAGGAAGATTAAATTTCTATCTTAATAATAAATTTGATGCTACTGTTGTTGGAATTGAAATGAATGAAAAGTATTACAATGAGGCTGTTGAGAATAAAGAAAATTACTTAATGAAAAAAAGAATGAGCGAAGATAAAATTTTATTTTATTGCTGCTTGGCAGAAGATTATTCAATTGAACCATCTGATAATCGTTTTTATTTTTTTAATCCTTTTTCAATCCAAATTTTTAGGAGCATCATTAATAATATTTTAATTTCAGTTGAACAATCAAAGAGAGAAATTGAAATTATTTTATATTATAGTTCTGACGATTATATTTACTTTTTAGAAAACCAAACTGCTTTTGAATTAAAACAAGAGGTTATATTACCAGATGTTTATAAACAAAATCCAAATGAACGGTTTTTAATTTATCGATTGGCTTATTAAATTTTTAAGTTTCAAGGATATATTGGACCTAATGGAGAATTTTTACTGAAGTGGATATTCAAAATAAAGAGTTGGAAGGGAGAGTTTAATTTGTATAAGATTAATCCTTTTTCAGAGTCATTTAAAAATACAAATCAACAATTAGTTGGTCACGGAGTTAGAAATATTCAAATACTAAAAGACGCATTAAATGAACTAGATGGAAATGAAGAAAGTGATGTGTATGGAGCAGGGAATTTTATTGAAGACTTCCAAACAAAAATGGCAGAGTTTTTAGGGAAAGAATCAGCGGTTTTTTTTCCTAGCGGTACAATGGCTCAGCAAATCGCCTTAAGAATTTGGTGTGATCAAAAAGGAATCAATAAAGTTGCTTATCACCCTCTATCTCATTTAGAAATTCATGAAGAAGATGGATTGAAAAAATTACATAATATAGAGCCTATTTTACTGGCAGATAAAAGCCGCGTAATCGAATTAGAGGATGTTTTAGCAATGAATGAAGAAATCTCTTGTTTATTACTAGAACTGCCACAACGTGAAATCGGTGGACAATTACCATCATATGAAACACTTGAATCAATTTCATCGTACTGCCGTGAAAAAGGAATTAAATTGCAGTTAGATGGTGCTAGATTAATGGAAATTCTTCCATACTATAAAAAGACAGCTGCTGAAGTTTGTAGTTTATTCGATAGTGTTTATATGTCATTTTATAAAGGAATCGGAGGAGTTGCAGGAGCAATTCTTGCGGGGGATACTGACTTTATAAATGAATCAAAAGTTTGGAAAAGAAGACATGGTGGAGATTTAATTAGTCTTTATCCGTACATAATCAGTGCAAATGTTTATTTTGATCAAAGAGCAAATATGATGGAGCAATATTATCATAATGCAGTTGAATTAGCTGAATTGTTTAATAGCTGTCACGGAATTAGTACAATACCAAAAATACCAGTTTCAAATATGTTTCATGTTCACTATAACGCTCCACTCGAAAAAATTAAACAAATTATAATAGCTCTTCAGGAAGAAACAAAAATTGGGATTACTAGTAATTTAAGACCAGTTAATGAAGAGGTTTGTTATAGCGAAATTAGTATTGGTGATCAGTACTCAGCGATTTCTAAAGAAGACCTCCATAATGTATTTAAGAAATTAAATGAGGAAATGAAATCAATTTAAAGACGAGTTTTTATTAAACCTAATAAAGGAGCTTGATTACATGCAAAAAATTACAACGTTTTTAATGTTTGAAGGACAAGCAGAAGAGGCAATGAATTATTATATGTCAGTATTTAAAAATTCAGAAGTTGTAAACATCACACGCTACGGTGCAGACATGGGTGAGTTTGAAGGGAAAGTGATCCATGCTACCTTCACATTAAATGGCCAGGAATTTATGTGTATCGATAGTTCGGTAAAACACAAGTTTACGTTTACTCCATCCGTTTCATTATATGTGACGTGTGAAACGAATGAAGAAATTGAGAATGCATACGAAAAATTAAGTAAAGATGGAGAAATTTTAATGCCATTACAAGCTTATCCATTCAGCGAAAAATTCGTGTGGGTAAATGATCAATTCGGTGTATCATGGCAATTAACGCTCGCTAAAAACTAAATAGTATTAAAAAATCGTGTCAGTAACAATGGCACGATTTTTTTATGCGCTTAATCGCATTACCTCATTTTATAAAATACAAACCATCTTGGTTAATTGTAGTTAGCAAGCATAATAGTAGTAAATGTCATTTCACCAAGTTAACCAATGATTCATAAGTAAACAACAACGATCTAAATATAACTGGAAAAGAGCTCAACAGTATAAAAATTGAGTTTATGATAACACTTGAGAAATACTAATATTTTTTGAAATATCCAGTTTAAAAAGAGCAGAATTATTGCAAACTTTTATTATATGAAATTTTATAAAAGGTGAGAAATTATCGATATGAATGAAGTTAATAAGATTATTGAAAAGGAATTTGATCAACAATTAATCAATAAATATGCGAGTCTAATGGCATTGGGTAATGGCTGCATTGGTTTACGATCTACTCATGAGGAAGAGTATGAGGGTCAAATTAGGGGGATGTATGTAGCGGGCGTCTACAATCAGTTATCTCCAAGTCAAACGACTAAGTTAGTGAATCTTCCTGATTTAGTTGGGATGGAAATTGAAATAAATGGTGATGTATTTTCGAATGCAACTGGCCAATTTTTATTTTATGACCGTAAATTAGATATGCTGACGGGCGAATTGATTAGAGAAGTAATTTGGAAAAACAAAGATGGTAATCGTTTCCACTTTTTGTTTCAGCGTTTCGTTTCAAAAGATGATTTACACTTACTTGCTTCAAAGCTTACCGTTACTGCTTTAGATTGCAATGCGATAATAAAAATAAAAACGGGTATTAATGCACAGTGTGTAAATCAAGAGAAAAATGAGCTGACAGAGGAATTAGTAAAAGTTTTTGATAAAAGAATTATGCAAGGTGTTTACCAGACAACGGAAAGTAAGTATAAAATTGCGATAGCAACCACTTTTGTTTCTCCAGATGAGAGTGAAGTATCATTTTTTACATTAAATAATCAACTTCTAGCGGCAGTTACACAAGAGCTAGTTGTAGATCATTCAGTTTGGTTTGAAAAAATTAGTTCAATTTATACTTCTAATGAGATGTTACGAGAAGATCCAGCCGCGGCCAGTGTAAATACAGTGCAGAAATATTTATCAGAGGGTTACGATAATTTGAGAAACAGTACGACAATCAAATGGCAGGACTTTTGGAAGCAAAAAAGAGTTGAAATTACGTCAAAGGACAAAGAGGATCAGTATGCGCTAGATTTTTCTTTATATCATATTGAAGCAATGACGCCAGCTCATGATGATCGGTTAAGTATAGGTTCTAGGGGATTAACAGGCGAAGGGAATAAAGGTCTCGTATATTGGGGGACAGAAATGTTTATCGCACCATTTCACTTATTTACTGAACCAGAGATTATGAAAAGATTACTACGATATCGTTATCAACATATTAAAGAAGCAAAGGTAAATGCAGCCCTCGCTGGTTATCAAGGTACTTTATTTCCTTGGGCAAGTGCTTTTTCAGGCAAAGAAGAAACACTTAAGGGATCAGAGAATAATAAAGTCTCGGATGACATTCAAGACCCTAAGCTGGCAAAGGGAAGTGTACATATTGTGGCAGATATTGCATTTGCTGTTGTGCAATACTATGAAAATACTCTAAATGAAGGCTTTATGGCTAAAGAAGGACTTGAACTACTTAAAGAAACGGCACGCTTTTGGGTGAGTAGGACGACAGATGTAAATGGTGATTTACTGATTAATAACGTAATTGGACCTGGTGGATTTACCGAGCTAGTTGATAATAATGCTTATACAAATTATATGGCTTTTTTTAATGTCCAGAATGCATTGAATTTTATGGGGAAATACAATGACCCTGATGCTGAATTACTACAAAAATGTACTGACTTTTTAAAGCGATTGTATTTGCCAAAACCTAATGATGAAAATATTATTCCACAGGACGATACATTTTTAGAACAACCTGAAATTGAATTAACGGAATATAAGCAGTCCCTTGGTAGTCGTGAAATTCTATTAGATTATTCTCAAAAAGAACTAAATGAATTACAAGTTTTAAAGCAAGCTGATGTTGTGATGTTGCTTTATCTTTTTCCAGATTTATTTTCAACCGATATCGTTAAAAAGAATTTGGAATACTACGAGGAGCGTACTGTTCACGAGACTTCAATAAGTAATTTAGTTCATGCAATCGTTGCTGCGAGATGCGATTATATAGATGAAGCTTATCAATTATTTCAAGAAGGCTGTTTAATTGATTTAGGACCGAATCCAAATTCTTCGGATGAAGGAATTCACGCAGCGTCTCTAGGTGCAAATTGGTTAGCGGCCATTTTTGGCTTTGCAAATATCTCAATGGATATAAACCGATTAAAGATTGAACCAAAATTACCTTCTAGCTGGGACAAAATGAATTTCCCATTTTTATGGCAAGGAGCAAAACTCGAAATTATCATTGCTAAACGAACGATGACAATTACAAAACAATATGGTCCACCAGTAACTTTAGAAATAAATGGAGAAACATTTGATTTAACCGATAAGTTAAAGGTAGGGTTATAAGAAGCATGAAAGCAGGAAGCTTTTTTTAATCCTGCTTTTTATCTTTTTCTACTCTTCGTATAGTTCTAATGGTAATCCATCTGGATCTTGGAAAAACGTGAATTTTTTATTTGTTAGTTCGTCAATGCGAATTGGTTCTACATATACATCATTTTGTTGTAAGTATTGAATACTTTCTTCAATATTGCGAACAGAAAAGGCTAAATGGCGTAACCCAGCTGCTTCTGGATTTGTTGGTCTTTTTGGAGGGTTAGGAAATGAGAATAACTCAATTTGTCCATTATTACCAATCTTTAAGTCTAATTTATAAGAGTTTCGTTCCTCGCGATACGTCTCTTTAATAAGCTGACAACCCAATAAATTCATGTAAAAATGCTTTGATAATTCATAATTAGAGCAAATTATAGCGATATGGTGGATGCTCTTTATTTCCATATTAAATCTCCTTTTGATTCAATTATTTAAACTTTTCCTAGTTTATCATGATAATTGAGAAAGGAATACATATTTACGAGGACGCTAGAGAATTAATAGGAAGGGAAATCATAAAGTCTTGTAGAACTAAAAAAAATAATGGGAGCGATCTCCCATTAAGAGTTTGAAAATTATCTTCTTCTCTTTTTATCATCTTTTGCTAAAATTTGTACTTTCTTAATAACTTCTAGTTCTACAATAACATTTACGTGCTTATCGTTTACCGGATTGACATTTAATACAGTGCCTTTTCGACCTTTAATATGGATCACGTCACCTGTGTTGGGGACATTTTTGAGCAGTTGGTTTAATAGTTCAACGTTTTTCTCAATATAATGAACTACAATCATATCGCTTCAACTCCTCTAATAATTCTATCTTTATACAATATTTAAATTTAATTAAAATAAGAACATTTTTTAGCTGATTATTTATCAATAAAAGGTCATATATTAAGTGCAGACAGTTAGTTCTGAATATCGTTAGAAACTACTTGTAACTCATTATAATTTTAAGCATTTATTTTGATAATTTAAGAAAATAAACAGATTGAGAGGGAGCCAATGCGTAAAAAATTTATATCTATAATCGTAATCAGTATGCTTTTAGTTGGATGCAAGCATGGCGAAAAGTCTGTAAAAACGGTTAAAAACGAAGATAAAAGTCCACAGAATGAACATGTAATCGATAAAGGAGAAGTTGATACGGTTTATGCTCCATTAAACGGATTACCCATTAGTCAAGTAAGTGAACAAAGGCCAGTTGCAGTAATGGTTAATAATTACTATTTGGCTAGACCTCAAAGTGGATTAAGCAATGCAGATGTTGTTTATGAAATTTTAGCAGAAGGGGATATTACAAGATTTCTAGCCATATTCCAAAGTGATATACCTGAGAAAATTGGGCCAGTCAGAAGTGCGAGAGATTATTACATTAATTTAGCAAATGGATATCATGCATTATTTATTTGTCACGGAAACAGCCCAAAGGCAAAAGAAATGATGGATGCTGGAATGATTGACGCATTAAACGGATTGATCTACGATGGTACTTTATTTAAAAGAGATAAAACGCGAAAAGCACCTCATAATTCGTATATTTTAAAAGAAGGTATTGAAAAAGGAGTTGCCCAGAGACATTACTCATACACTGAAAAAGTAACTCCATTAGACTTTACGCAAACTGACTTGGTTTTTGATAATTCATGGAAAAATACATCAGAGGTTTTTATAAGATACTCTCATGACGCTAGAAATAATGTAACTTACAAGTACTCGAGTTCAACAAAACAATTTCAGCGAATTCAAAACGGAATTGTAGCAAAGGATGCCTTGAATGGGAAAGAGCTTCAAATTAAAAATATACTTGTCGTTGAAGCCAACCATAAAATAATAGATAGCTACGGTCGTCGCGCAATTGATATTGAAGACGGTGGAAAAGGTTATTATATTGTAGACGGAGAGTATATGAATATCGAATGGAAAAATGTAGATGGGCGAATCCTTCCATATACACTAGACGGAACGGAAATAAAGTTAGAGCCTGGTCAAACTTGGATTAACTTTGTACCAGCTTTAAAGGATGTAACAATAAAATAGAGCGATTAAAAGCAGATAATTTTTAAAGTTATCTGCTTTTAAATTTTTAAATGGGTTTAGTGGCTAATTTAATAGTAAATGTCGCTAACAATACTAAGTTTGACCAAAAAAATCTACGATGTTACGATAAAAATTATTATTCGTTTATTTATAGTATGAAGGGAGGAGCGAGTGTGGCTGAAAAATTTGAAAACATCGGCTTAGTAGACGAGCGATATAAAAATCTAAAAGCCGACTGTGAGAGCTGCTTTGGCTTATGTTGTGTTGCATTACCATTTGCTGCTTCGGCTGACTTTGCTAAAGATAAAATTGCTGGAAAACCATGTCATAATTTACAATCAGACTACCGATGCGGAGTTCATCATAATTTAAGAGAATTAGGTTACAAAGGATGTACTGTTTTTGATTGCTTTGGTGCGGGACAAAAAGTATCACAAGTAACCTTCAATGGAAACGATTGGAGACAAAATCCTGAATTAGCTAATGAGATGTATGAAGTTTTTCCGATTATGAAGCAGATTCATGAAATGCTTTGGTATTTAAATGAAAGCCTGATGCTTACTGCTGCAAGTGAGATCCATAATGACATAAAAATAATATTAGAAGAAACTGAAAAATTAACACATATGGACGCTAAGTTAATATTAAACTTAGATATTATACTTCAACGTGCAGAAGTAAACGCTGTACTTTTGCGTGCAAGTGAGCTATCTAGGGCAGAGGCTTTAAGTAAATTTAAAAACAATAAGAAGCGTCAAAAAACTGGAAGAGGCTTAGACCTTATGGGTGCTAAATTAAAGAATGCAAATTTTATAGGTGCAAACTTAAGAGGATCCTATCTTATAGCTGCTGATTTAAGTGGGGCCGATTTAAGGGGAGCCGATTTAATTGGAGCAGACTTGCGAGATGCTAATTTGAGTGGAGCGGATCTTACGGGCAGTATTTTTCTAACCCAAGCTCAAATAAACTCAGCAAAGGGAGATCGTCATACAAAAATACCAGTGACACTTAAAAGACCATCTCATTGGTAAAACAAAAAAATGAACCATTTAATGGTTCATTTTTAATTTGTTCACATACCAGGTCATAGCAATGAAGTAGCCGATAAAAGGAGAAGTTCCATAACCGATAATCGGCACTGGGAAGTTTCCAAAAAAGCTTGAAAGAATGCAAATTGCTAAATAAGTCCCTAGACTAAACGATAATAATTTTGCATTGGTTGGTGGAATAAAGAAAAATGGCATTAGTAAAATTAAAAGTGAGATGATTGCAATGACTAGCAATCCAATTCCCATATCCTTTACTAAACTTAAAATGTCCTCGACATAGGACACTGGTGCAAGTTTATCTAAATGAGACCAGCTATAGACTATTAAAAGTATAAAGATGATGAATAATAGTAATTGAGTCTTTTTATGTTTTTTTACACCTAATAATAAAATCGAGATCGCAATTGTAAAAGCAGTTAGTTGAGATGCATCTGGTTGAAAATATAGTAATGGTGTAAAAAATAGTATAAAACTAAAAGTAATCCAAATTGCTTTAGACTTCATTAAATTTGATAGGTGTATGATTAATAATGGAACGAATGCGAAGGCGATATTAATCCTTACGGGACCAATTGCCAACCAACGATGTACACCTTGCAATCCGCCATCAAAGAAGGTTAGTAATAGTAATATGAATATGCATGTAATGACAATGATATTTGTCTTATTCTTTAAAGTTTTCGGACCTCGTAACAGAACTAAAAAAGAGATGATTCCTCCAACAATTGAAATAACAATATTTTGTCCATATATGGATGGCGATACGTGATTATTGATCATAGCAATTACACCAATGATCATAGCGGGTATTGTTAAGACGAGCGGTAATAAGTTTATTTTTTTTGAATTTAGCATCTTGTTCTAAATGGCCTTCCTTTACGAAAAATTATCTTGTTCTGATGATTGTACATAGCTTCTCTAATCCATCGGATAAGTCATTTTCGCTAACAAGCGAATAACTAATACGAAGTGAAGCAACATCTGCTTTATTGTTATAACAAGCTACACCTGGTAAAAATGAAATATTTTCTTTATTAGCTTTTCTTAATAAGTCAAAAATATCTAGATTCGATTCATGAAATGTCAGCCACAAATTAAAGCCACCATCAGGTATCCGGCAATCTAGTTGATCACTAAGTGAAGATAGTATGTTAACACTTGTATCACGTCGGATTTGTAGAGCAATTCGTAGTTTTTCAACGTGACTTCGCATTCGATCGGTTCGTAAAAATGGTAAAATCGCTTTTTGAGTTAGTAAAGGGCTTCCTACATCCATTGAAGCCTTTATTGCGAGTAGCCATTCTAAGACTGGTCCATTTGCCAGCAATGCAGCAATTCTAATACCGGGTGCTAACGTTTTACTGAAGCCTTTAATGTAGATGACATGATCTGATTGATCGTAATACTTAAGTGGGAAATATTGAATTGATTGTTCAAAATAAATATCACTAAATGAATCATCTTCAAGAATAAAGAAATTATAGCGTTGTGCTAGTTCAATTAATTCTTTTCTTCGATCATTACTCATTGAGATTCCTGTTGGGTTTTGGAAGGCAGGGTTAACATAAACTAATTTTGGCATAAATTTAATGCACAAGTCTTCTATTAAATCTGATCGAATTCCTTCTTCATCCATCTCGACTGGTATTATATGAATCCCTTTATTTATAAAAATATCAAGTGCACCGCCGTAGCACGGACTTTCTACGATAATTGAATCACCAGGTTTTAATAATGCTTGAGCTACTAAATCAATTCCTTGCTGCACTCCACTTGTAATGATTAGATCATTAGCGCTACAGCGTATTTTTTGAAATTCATATAAATGATTTACAACCTCTGTTCTTAGTTCAAAATCTCCTTGAACAGGTCCGTATGTCGTTAAAATTGAGGCATCATTTCTTAATAACTTTTGCATTTCATCTGCTAAAAATTTATTAGGAAGTAGACGCGGGTAGACAACTGCTTTTGAAAAATCATATTTTAGCTGTTCTCTATTTATTAAATATTGGGACCTGACAATATTGATTCCTAAAGTCTGTTGCCAGTTAGAACTTGAATCTACTTGCAACGTTTTATTCACTTTCTTTCTTATAAATACTCCTTTACCTTGCTCCACCGTGACATAGCCGTTTGTCTCTAACCATTTATAAGCCTTTCTAACTGTTAAAACACTTATTGAAAGTTCATCGGCCAAAATCCGTAAAGATGGTAATTTCTCGTTAGGCATGAGTAGACCACTTTGAATGCTACCTGCAATCTGGGTACTTACTTGAAGATAAATCGGAACTGTTGATTTTTTATGAATTTGAATTTTCATGTATTCACCACTAGTTTTTAAATAATAAATTAATAAAAAAAAGATCAATCGTCAATGAAAAAAAAGCTAACTGTTATATGCTCTATTATACTGTTATACTCCTACTTTAATATAATACCTTTATCAAAGGGGTGATGAAATGATCATTATTAATTATTTGTTTATTTGTATTATTTTCGGTACAACTTTTCTGGCAATAAAATTTGGAATTGAGTCAGGGGTTTCACCTTTATTTTCAGCCGGCGTACGATTTACCTTAGCGGGATTGATCGTCATAACATATTTTCTTCTTAAAGGGCAAAACGTGAAAAAATTTATTTTATCAAAGCGACTAATGTATATTGGATTTTGCTTAACTTTTATGACATTTTCAACACTATATTGGGCTGAGCAGTATATAACATCAGGGTTAGCTGCAGTTTTGTCTGCAACTGGTCCTATGATGATTTTACTTTTTCAATTAAGGCGTAATAATAAGAGAATTGAACGTAAACAGTTAATAGCGTTAATAATGGCTTTTGCTGGTGTGGTCTTCGTTTGTTTACCGGGGATTAGTCAACATATCTCTTACTTATGGGTGGCTGCTTGTGTGGCAGTATTAATAGGGGAAGCATTTTACGGATTAGGTTCTATTACTTCGAAAGAAGTCTTAACAGATTTTAAAAGTGTATCGCCGTTTTTAATCAATGCTTTTCAAATGCTATATGGTGGAATATTTCTTCTTCTATTTTCATTTGTAATAGAAAAACCGAATATTTCAATTTTAAGTTCTTGGGATGCGCAGTGGCCTATATTGTACCTTATTTTTATAGGTTCAATTGGGGGACATGGTTTGTACAGCTGGTTATTAGCGAAAACGAACCCAGTCTTTCCATCAACATGGCTATACGTATCGCCGTTAATTGCAAGTGTATTAGGATATTTCGTAATGGATGAACCAATTAAACCTATCATGGCAATTGGTGGAATATTAATCTTATCCGGTGTATTCATTGCAAATTGGTCCACTTTTTCTATGTATAGAAAGCAAGGGAAGCTTTTTAAAAAAGAAGTGGAAGTTTCAAAATAGTTTTAGGACCTTGGTGTGTAGTTTTGAGACACCGTCTATTTGTGAGAAATACGAACAAAATATGTACTTTGTTCATAAAGCTGTGAACTTTGTGCATAAAGTAGTATTTTTGTTAATAAACTGCAGATTTTTTTGCATAAGGCAGCGGTTTTCGTTCATAAAAAGCTTGCCCGTTGAATATGGCTTCTTTAAGTAATGGCATCCTCCACATTTTTAAATAAAAAACTGCAGAAAATCCACAAGGAATTGAATACCTTGTGGATTTTCTGCAGTTTAATTTGATTTTTGTACAAATGCCCAAATATAACCGTCTGGATCTCGTAAGCAAAATTCCTTATAGCCCCATGGTTGAACAGTAGGTTTTGTGATGACCTTTTCTCCATTTGAGAAATCTAGTGGAGTCAATTCTTTTTCTACTATGTTTTCAAATAGTGGATCGACTTCTTTTACTACGAATTGAAAGACAGCATCCGTATTTGATTGTGTTTCTGTCGGATGTAGCATTACTTCACCATCACCTACTTTAAACCAGTGCATATCTTCATGGCCTCTTAAATATTCAAATCCAACTTTTTCATACCAATTTTTAGAAGAGTTTGTGTCTTTACAAAATATAACAATATCTAAAACTCCATTCATTTAAACAGCTCCTTAACTAGTATTGTGTTCACTGTATTAACTATTCTTTATGTAATGTATTCTTACCTTTTTATTAATGGATTAATGAATGCGGATTAACATACTTTTCTAAAAAATGTCAAAATTTCTAAAGAAAAATGCCCCTTTTACCGATATATAAATATAGAACAGTTTTTTAGCCGACTTTGGCAAAAAGGGTTGCTTTCGCCATAAGTCTTATTTTTAGGCTGAGAAACTTCGAATATCGTCTCTGGTATGAGTCTAGAGTTTGCAGAATGAACAAACCTGAAATTTGGAAAGCAAGAGGGGGATCGAAAAAAGAACATTAAATTTTTTGAAATAGGAAGGAGGACGTTGCCTAATTGTTTGAAAAAAATGGTTACATCAAACAGGAAGTATGTATAGATTTCAATTAATTTATGGCAACGGGATTGTAAGATGCTTTTAAAACTATGGAATAATGTATTAAAAATAGGGATGATTTTATCTATTCTATCTAGTAGTCTCTTTTTTGGAGTAAATAGTAGTAAAGCAGCTACTACACAAACCGGCGTAGTGACTGCGGCTTCTTTAAATATGAGAACTGGACCAAGCACTGCCTATAGTAAAATCATGACCTTGAAAAAAGGAAATAAACTAACGATAACTGAAAGAAAAAATGGTTGGTATAAGTTTAAGTTTAGTAAAAAAATAGGGTGGGCATCGGCTAAGTATATTAAATTAGTTAAAAAAACTCCAACTGCTCCAAAAGTTTTATTCTCTGGTGAAATAACTGCATCTTCACTAAACGTAAGAACAAGTCCTAATGTTACGAGTAAGGTAATTACAACTCTAAAAAAAGGTACTAAAGTTTCAATCGTAGAAAAAAAATCTACTTGGTACAGAATAAATACAACCAAAGGATATGGATGGGTAAGTTCGGCATACGTGAAACAAATTGTTACTGTAGTAAAGCCGCCTTCAGCGAAACCACCAGAAGAGAGTAAACCGAATCCCCCAACAACAAAGCCACCAAGTGGAGACACTTCAGCAATCGATCAACAAGATAAAAGCGGTCGAGTTACTACCGCGTCTTTAAATGTAAGAACTGGCCCAGGTACTACGTATAAGTCAATAACAAGCATTAAAGTCGGTACTGTAGTTAAAATTAAAGCAGAAAAAGATGGATGGTATGAAATCGAAGCTGGTACGATTGTTGGGTGGGTTAGTGCGAAATATATCCAGCAGATAAGCGATGACGATATGAATTTAAAAAATTTTACTCTAGTTATTGATCCAGGGCATGGTGGAAGTGATCCTGGTGCAACATTTAAAACAAGTAGCGGGGATATCTATAAAGAAAGTATGATTGTCTTATATGTCTCCCAATTTTTAAACGATTATTTAGTGGAACTACCGATTCAAACATATTTTACTCGTGAGTCTGACACATATCCAACATTAAAGCAGCGTGTCGAATTTGCTAAATCCAAAAAGGCGAAGGCATTTATTAGTATCCATATTAATGCATCTTCTTCGCATAATGGAAATGGAACAGAAACATATTATTATGGTGAATCAAAGAATTCTCCTACTAATTCGCCGACGAAATTAGAAGATAGTATGACACTTGCTGAAACTATTCAAAATAGGCTGGTTGAAAAATTAGAGTTAAAGGATCGTGGTACTAAAAGTGGTAACTTTCAAGTAATTCGCGAATCAACGATGGCATCAATTTTAACTGAATTAGGCTATATAGATCATCCAACGGATAATGTGAAGCTAAGTAATGAGATCTGGCAGCAAGAAGCAGCTGAAGGGATTTATTTAGGAATACTAGATTACTTAAGTATTCAAGGATACAACGTAGATTCATATTATATAAACGATTAAAAGGACTCTCCAAAAGTCATTATATGACTAATGGAGAGTCCTTTTTTTAGTATTTTTCATAGAATTTCTTAGAAGTTGATGAAAATTGACAAAATTTTTCGGAAATGAAATCAAATCAACTATCGTTATAATGAAATTGTAATCTTTGCTTAAAAGTTTAAGAAGTAAAAAACAATAGAAAATAATTGGTAGGTGAGAAGAGTGAACGCAGCACTATATAAAGAAATTGAATGGATATGTCTGGAGAAAGGTTGGACAAAAACGGATTTAGCTCAAAGGTCAGGTATACATATAAGTGAAATAAGTCGTCTTTTTAATCACAAACGTTCGGTTACACTTAAATATTTGGATGCTATTACAGAGGCTATTGAGTTAGAGGAAGGTGCACTTTATTCATATTTTGCTGAGGAATGTTTTAATGAAGAACAACTATTAGATAAGCGTAAAAGTGTACAGTTTTTGTTTAAGTGTTTTTTGAAAGGTTACGAGGAACATTGTGAAAAGTTGCTACAAATAATGACGACAGAGAAATCAGACACTGCTCGGACCAATTATTTGAATTATATTTTCTTCGTTGCTGAAGAGCTTTTTAAAGCAGGAGAAGAAGAAAAAGCAATGCTATTGTATGAGATTATTATTGAAAATGATTCGAAAAATAGTATGGAACTGTTAGCAATTAGTTATTTTCGGCGGTTTTATATTTTAAGGATGACTGATGACGCCCAGCATGCATTGACGGATGTGCTTGAATATCTATTTTGTATGCCAAAAAAAGTAATAAAAGAAGCCTACTTATGGATTGTCGCATTTTACTATTGGCGTGAGCGATGGGAAGAAGTACTTTATTATGCTGAGAGGTTAAGGAAGCTTGTTAAAGACGGTGAATATTATGGTAGAGCTCTTATGTATAAGAGCTTTGCATTGGCACGTCTTGGAGGAACGCTTGAAGAAATAGTTGAATTAACTGATTGTTATGCCCAAGTAAATGACTATTTTGCAGATTTAGCGATTGGAAATCGACTTGCATCTTATTTGGATTTTGGCTACTTAGAGTATGTAGATCAGTATCTTACATGGTTAGAAGATAGAGAGGATGTTCATATTGGTTTACCAAAGGTGCTTGAGGCATATATTCATTTGAATCGTTTAGAGGATGCTAAAAAAATACTAGATTTATATAAGCACAAGATTAACGAGCTAGACGAAAGTGTTGAATCTTGGTTAAAACAAAAAGTATATTTAGAGTTTCGATATGCATATGCTTTGTTTCAGTGTGAAAGCTTACAATTTCCAAATGGGCTAGATGAATTATTGGATGTCGCTTATGTAGCAAATCAAATAGGAAATTTGGAAAGATTTAATAAGTGCTTACTAGTTTACTGGAGATATAAACATCATGCGACTTCGAACCAAATAAATAAGTATATACAATTATTAAGTATTAATGGGATGAAAGAGAGTTCTTCAAGTAATTTTGCATAGGCTATTAGATTTAAATTAATTGAAGTTGTGGAATATAGATTAGAAGAATTAAAGTTTAGATAAAAAATATTAAAAAAATATAATTTGACGTAATTTTCAGAAAATAAAATTATATCAAATCTCAATATAATGAACTTATTAAGAAAAGAAAGTAGGGATAGTAGTTGAAAAAGAAAATGTTTAGAAATGTTACAACATTAGCATTAACAACAGGACTTATTAGTACTACGATTACACCAATCTCCTTTTCACATCAAGTTCATGCACAAGCAACTTCGAAGATTGAACAAGTATTAGCAAAACTTACGCCTCAGCAGCGTGAGGCAATTAAGCAATTAAAGCTAAATGACAAAGAGGGAGTTAATTTGTCACCTGAAGTTGATCAAACAAGTGATAAGCCTACTTCTGTCATTGTCGAGTTTAAGGACAAGCCTGGACAGACTGCCGTTTTAGAAGCAGAAGCTGATGGAGTAAATCTAACAGCGGAGGATGCGAAAGAAAAAGTAGATGCATCACATGAAACTTTCCAAAAAGACTTAAAAACTATTTTTAGCAGTGAATTAAAATCAAAGAAAAATCCGTATTCGATTAAACGATCATATAAAAAAGCATTTAATGGGGTCTCTATGACTCTACCAGCTAACAAAGTAAAGGCTTTACTTAAATCTAATGCAGTAAAAGCCGTCTGGAGTGATATGCAGGTCCAAGTAGAGCCACCTTCTATTAAGGATACGCCAGCTAAGCAAACTGCAACTCATACGATGGTTACATTCCCAGGTGTTGAAAAACTTCATCAAGAAGGCTTTACAGGAAAAGGTGTAAAAGTTGGTATTATTGATACTGGAATTGATTATAACCACCCAGATTTAAAAGATGCTTTTAAAGGTGGTTACGATTTCGTCGATAATGACAATGACCCAATGGAAACGTCATATGCCGATTGGCAGAAGTCTGGACAGCCTGAAATAGGTTCAAGTGGAGAAGCTTACTATACAGAGCATGGTACACATGTTGCCGGAATTATTGCAGGACAATCGAAAAATAAAGCAGATTTTGCAGTAGAGGGTGTTGCACCAGATGCGGATATTTATTCTTATCGTGTTTTAGGGCCATATGGTTCTGGATCTACTTCTGCAATTTTAGCTGGTATTGATAAAGCCGTATCAGATGGAATGGATATTATAAATATGTCACTTGGAGCAAATTACAATGACCCATTATTCCCTACGAGTATTGCCGTAAACAATGCTGTACTTGCAGGAGTAACAGCAATTGTCGCGGCTGGAAACTCTGGGGATAGAATGTATTCGCTTGGCGCACCGGGTAATGCTCCTTTAGCAATTACAGTTGGGGCGAGTGACACATCTGTTACAATTCCAAGTTTTTCAGGTGCATTACACCCTTCAACAGGCGATATATCTGTTGATTTAAAATTAGCTGCTCAAGGTTTGACTGATAACATAGCGGATTTTGAAGGGCAAACTTTACAAATGGTGAATGTATCATTCGGTGGTGAACCTAGTTATTCTAAGCGTGATGCGAATGGTAATTATGTACCAATTGATGTAAAAGGAAAAGTTGTTCTTGCGCAACGAGGGAGCTATGGAATTACTCAGATCATTGCGACAGCTAAATCGCATGGAGCAAAGGCTGTTGTTTTATATGACGCAGATCAGCCATTAGGAGATGTATACCTTGGAGATGCCTATGGCTTACTTCCAACATTTTTACTAAGTAATGTACAAGGGAGAGCATTAGCTGCTAAATTACCTTTAGGTGCATCAGCTGGAATACCTTTAGACTTCACATTTAGTAATATGAAACAGACAGTGACTGTCGGCGATAAATTGGCACCATTCAGCTCGCGTGGTCCATCTCGTGTGTTATATGATATTAAACCTGAAGTAACAGCACCTGGAGTATCTGTTTTTTCTACTGTTCCTTCATATATGCACGGGGCAGACCAAATTGGAAACTATCAATACGCATATGAACGCTTATCTGGAACATCAATGGCAACTCCTAACGTTGTTGGGGTAGCAGCATTATTAAAGCAAGCTCACCCAGATATGTCTCCTTCAGATATTAAATCAACACTTATGAATACAGCAGATCCATTATCTGATAAATACAGCGTATATGAAGTTGGTGCAGGACGTGTTAACCCTTATGATGCCGTTCATGCCCAAACAGAAATTCAAGTAAAAGATAAAACTTCAACTGTAAAAGATAATGCAAGTAATAATGGGGCAACTACTTTAGCAAGTAAAGGAATTAAACAAATTAAAAATATTACTGGTGCATTAAGTTTTGGTGAGCAAGCAGTCACTGGTAAAGACTTATCAGACCAACGTTCAATCACATTATTTAATAAAAGCTCAGTAGATAAGACATATGATGTCAAGGTTCAATTCCAAACATTAGCTGCACGATACACAAATGATTCTAGAGCAGATCAAGATGCAACTGCAAATGGAGTTACATTAGATGTGAAATCAACTGTAAAAGTAAAACGATATAGCAGTGTTAATATGGATGCTACAATCAACATTCCTAAAAATGCGAAACTTGGAACGTATGAAGGGTATGTTGTATATACAAACCAAAAGGATCCTAATGAAACATATAAAATTCCATTTGCAATTCATACGGTAAAAGAAGGTATCGACTATTTGACTGGTAATCCACCGGCATTTACAGTACCTTATGAAGCGGCAAGTAATGCGACAAGATGGTCAATTGGTGTAAACTTTAAATTAAATTCTCATATGCGATATTTTGATTTCTTTATTGTGGATCCTAAAACAGACAAAGAAATCGGATTCTTAGGCTCAGCTGACGGTATGGGAGCAGATGAGAATATCGAGTATTATTACCGTGGAGTTCTGAATAATGGTCAATATTATCCTTTAACTGGTGATGCAAACAATCCAATTGCATATGATCTTAAAGAGCTTGATCCAGGCCTTTGGAAAATTAGAATGGTAGGAACTAATGATAAAGGTGAAACTTTCACTGCAGATGCACCGGTTTACAATGGAGTGAAAGAAGCTAAAGTAACGATGAACAATATGAAAGCTGGAGGCATTTACGAAACTGCTAATCCAACTGACACGAAAGTTACTGTATCAGGTAATGTATTAGATAAAGAAATAGATGAGATGAAAGCAGCAGGAATTAATGCTTCTCAAGGAGATAACAATTTTACATATTATAATCCTAATACTTCTCAAGAGAAAAGTATACCGCTAGACTCACAAGGTAATTTCAATGCTGAAATACCGTTAAGTACATCTGGTCCAATAGTAAATGCAATTACAGAGTACGACTTCTCAGATTATAGCAAATCGACTGTTCGAAATTACGGTAGTTTTATTGACGCATATTTTGTTAGAAAAGGAACGGCATATACATCTGCAATTTCTGATAAACAACGTATAAACATGGGTGAATCTACAACTGTAACTTTCTCAACAAAAAATGTGAAAACAAACGTGAAGAAAGCTGAATTTACATTCCTTTATCCAAGCCAGTTCCTTGATTTAGTGAATGTACAACCAAATTCGGCATTTAAAGGCAAACTGGACGTTCAATATACGACTGCTGCTTTTAATAACTCGTTAACTAAAATGACAATCACTGCTACAGCAACTGGAGATTTAGCGAATACTGGAATTGCTGGAGATGCTTCATTAGTAGACTTAACATTAAAAGCAAAAGATCAATACTACAAAGGGCCAATGAACTTTTACAATGCAACTGGTTCAAGTAGATTCTTTAATGCTGTTTATACAAATGTGGATAATACTACTGTAACGACGCAAGGTATTCAACCTTATTTCTATATTACTCCAACATATTCACTTATGAGATCGGAAGTTCAGGCAGAAGGTTTAATGACTTTTGGTGGAGAGCCTCAGGGGAAACTAATTGATTATAATAAAGCAGGTACAAAAATTAGTGTGAAAGATTCAAATGGTAAAGAGTATGGTGTAACTGATAAATTAGGTTATTCTGAGTCATTCTCATATGCATTTAGAACTAGATTACCGATCAATGATGATGAGTATACATTGAAAATTGACGTACCAGGCCACTTTACGTTCTCGAAAGATTTTAATATTGGTGTAAAAGAAGATGGAAAAACTCCAGCAGGATCAAAACCAATTAATTATGACTATATACCTGGTGGAGACGTAAATAAAGATAATGTCATTGACGTAAAAGATGCGATTTACATCCAAACATATTGGGATACAAATAAACGTGACGCTGACATTAACTATGATGGAGTTGTTGATGCAAAAGATATGCAATATGTCATCAATAACTACCTAATGCAAAACCCTTGGAATGACAACTCACCAAAAGCAGCTACAAAATATAAGAGCAAAACATTGGATGATGTATTAGTAGGACTTGGTTTAGAGTAATTAATAAGATAACTAGTTAATCGGTAACCATTATTTGGTTACTGATTTTTTTAGTGATTAAATAATACAAAATTCTGTAAGGTAGAAATCCAAACAGAATGTGTACTTTATTGATATAGTTGTGAACTTCGTTGATAAAGTACCTATTTTTGTTTATAAAATATTCAGAGTCCTGTTTATTTCATCGAAAGATTGAGAAAAATAATTTGATGCAGATAAAATTTGACCGATTTTACGGATACATTTAATTAGGATTAATTAAAAAGATTAATAAACGTTGTGATACAATGAATTAGTCATTTTTGAGTAAATATTATGAAACAACCATTATTATTAATGATAGAAAATAGAAAGTAAGGTAAATAAAATGAATAAATTTTCAAGTTTAGGTTTAAGTGAAGAATTAACGGAGTATTTAACTGAATTAGGTATTACAGAGCCCACTCCAATTCAAGAGAAGGCAATTCCAATTGTATTTGAAGGGAAGGATTTAATAGGCCAAGCACAAACAGGAACGGGTAAAACATTTGCATTCCTATTTCCAATCCTTGAAAGAATTAACTTAGAATTACCACATACTCAAGCATTAGTAGTTGCTCCAACTAGGGAGTTAGCTCTTCAAATTACGGCTGAGGCAAAAAGGATTGTTAGCGAAGATTTCGGTGTACTTGCCGTTTATGGTGGCCAAGACGTCGAACAGCAAGCGCGCAAACTAAAAAGTGGTGCTCACTTAATCATTGCAACACCTGGCCGCCTTTTAGATCATTTAAGAAGAGGGACAATTAAATTAGATAAAGTTGATTTTCTAGTACTCGATGAAGCAGATCAAATGTTACATATTGGATTTTTACACGAGGTTGAAGACATTATCAATCAAACACCCGTATCAAGACAAACGTTATTATTTTCTGCTACGATGCCAGATCAAATCCAATCTCTAGCAAAGCGCTATATGAAAAAACCAGAAGTAATAAAAGTAAAAGCTAAGAGAATTACACTAGATGAAATTGAACAACTAATTATCGAAACGACAGATCGTGGGAAATATAATGCACTGTTGAGCCAAATAAAAGAGGCAAAACCATTTCTAGCGATCATTTTCTGTAGAACAAAAAGAAGAGCTAATAAGTTAAATGAACAATTAAAAGGAAAAGGATTATTATCTGAAGAACTTCACGGAGATCTAACCCAAGGCAAGCGGGAAAAAGTTATGAAAATGTTTCGTGAAGCTAAAATACAATATCTTGTAGCAACAGATGTAGCAGCCAGAGGAATCGATGTTGATGGTGTAACTCATGTATTCAACTATGATATACCACTAGACACAGAAAGTTATGTTCATCGAATTGGAAGAACTGGTCGAGCAGGAGATACTGGTACAGCGATTACATTTGTTACGCCAAAAGATTTTCAAGATATGAAAATGATAGAAAAAGAACTTAATCTTTCAATTAATAGAATAGAAATGGAAAGAGTAGATAGAACAGAGAATGAAGGAAGTACAGGCAGACCGGACAGATCAAGAGGTACAGGAAGAACTGAAAGATCAGGAAGTGGCAGCAGAACTGAAAGATCAGGAAGTGGAAGCAGAACTGAAAGATCAGGAAGTGGAAGCAGAACTGAAAGATCAGGAAGTGGAAGCAGAGCGGAAAGAACAGGAAATGCTGGCAGAGCGGAAAGAACAGGAAGTGGAAGCAGAGCGGAAAGAACAGGAAATGCAAGTAGAGCAGAAAGATCAGGAAATGCTGGCAGAGCGGAAAGAACAGGAAGTGGAAGCAGAGCGGAAAGAACAGGAAGTGCAAGTAGAGCGGAAAGAACAGGAAGTGGAAGTAGAGCGGAAAGAACAGGAAGTGGAAGCAGAACTGAAAGAACAGGAAGTGGAAGCAGAACTGAAAGATCAGGAAGTACAAGCAGAGCGGAAAGAACAGGAAATGCTGGCAGAGCGGAAAGAACAGGAAATGCTGGCAGAGCGGAAAGAACAGGAAATGCTGGCAGAGCGGAAAGAACAGGAAATGCTGGCAGGGCGGAAAGAACAGGAAATGCAAGTAGAGCAGAAAGATCAGGAAGTGCAAGTAGAGCGGAAAGAACAGGAAGTGCAAGTAGAGCGGAAAGATCTGGATATGCGGACAGATCGGGAAATGCTGGCAGAGCAGGTAGAACAAGAAACGATGGAAGATCTAGAAGTACAGGTAGTACACGTAATGAAGGAAGATCTGGTAGGAGAGGTAGATAGCAAAGATAGGTAGTAAATAATAATAGACACTCTGAAAAAGCGGTTTTAGGTGTCTTTTCCTTTCATTTGCTTTTTTACTTTAAAACTGAATTAAACTAAATAGGTGATTTTATGACGCAAAATGGATTTCGAGAAGAAAAAGAAGTTCAGCATATGGAGGATTTGAAAGTCCTTATTGAAGAGGCGAAGGAGTTTATCCAGTATGGGAAAGTAGCCAATTATATTCCTGCACTTGCGAAGGCAAAGAAAAAGGATTTATCATTGGCAGTGTTTTTGCCTGATGGACGACATTTTGAAGCTGGTAATACGAGTGCTCGATATACTTTGCAAAGTATATCGAAAGTGATTACTTTAGCTTTGGTATTAATGGATCGAGGCGAGGATTATGTATTCGAACGAGTAGGGATGGAACCAACGGGTGATCCTTTTAATTCGATTGCGAAATTAGAGATTAGGTCTGCTGGTAAGCCATTAAATCCAATGATTAACGCTGGAGCATTGGCTGTTACAAGTATGATAAAAGGTCATAGTATAAATGATAGATTTCAGCGACTTTTAAACTTCATGAAAGTTTTAACAGGTAATAAAGATCTTTCATACTCGAAAGAGGTTGCTGCATCAGAGTTTGAAACAGCACATCTGAACAGATCACTTTGTTACTTTATGAAGGAGCATGGCATTATTACTGAAGATGTCGAGTTGTTATTAGATTTATATACGAAGCAATGCTCAGTTGAAGTAAATTGTGTTGAATTGGCGAGGATTGGACTTGTTTTTGCGCTTGATGGATGGGATCCAATATCTAAAACCCAACTTATCCCTGAGAAAGTTGCTAAGATTTGTAATACATTTATGGTTACTTGTGGGATGTACAATGCATCAGGTGAGTTTGCCATTAAAGTGGGAATTCCAGCTAAAAGTGGAGTTTCTGGCGGTGTGATGGGTGCAGTGCCTCGTAGATTTGGAATCGGAGTTTATGGACCTTCACTTGATGAAAAAGGAAATAGCATAGCAGGTATAAAACTGTTAGAATTGCTTGCTTCTAAATATAATTTAAGTATTTTTTAAACATAAGGGGTTGTCTCATAAGTCAGGTTGTCTGACATAGGGGCACTCCTTTTTTATGATTTTGAACTTATGTCATGGATTAATAAAAGCAGGGGGTGTTGATTTAACAATTTCCCCCTAAAATCACCGCGCTCATAAGTTTAAACTATTTAAATAATCCTTTGGAATGTGAATAAAAAGTCCCTAATTTCAACCAATTTTTCCCCTTCGTCCTATTTTTTCTGAATCTGATCCTTAAAATTAGTCCTTAACTTTTCCCTTTATTCGAATATTTTGTGTATAGTAGAGGTAGACGCAAAAAAGGGGATAGGAAAATGGACTCACTATTATTACTTTTTATTTTAGGAATCGGTGCTGCAGTGGTTGGAACGTTAGCAGGTGGTGGGGGATTAATTACACTTCCTATGATGATTTTTCTTGGAATTCCAATTCAAACGGGTATTGCTACAAATAAGTTTGCTTCAGGTTTAGGATCGTTTAGTAGTATACTTTATACAATTAAAAAAAGGGATTTTAAGCCATCTATCATTTTGCAATTTATACTTGTTTCTATATTGGGTGGAGGAATTGGAGCATTTGTTACAAGTATGTTAAATGAACATGTGATGAATATAGTCGCATTAGTTTTATTAACTGGCTCGGTATGGTTAACATTTGCAAGTAAAAAGTGGAACTATGAAACTAAGAATAAAAACGGTGTGGAAAAGCAAACATTACTAGATAGAGGAATCTTAACTGGAATCGGCGTTTATGATGGGGGCTTTGGTCCGGGTTCATCAACATTTGCAATCTTGTATTTTATTAAAAAAGGGTTTACTTATGTAAATGCTGTTCAATTAGCAAGAGTATTAAATTTTGGTAGTTGTTTATCAGCGTTTGTCATTTTTTATATGACAGGCCACTTTCAATGGAAAATCGCTGTAACAATGGCAGCTGCTTCGATTCTTGGGAATCAGGTTGGATTAAGGTTTGCAGAATTCGTACCGATGAAGCTTGCCCGAATTCTTTTGATTTCAGTTTCTGTCTTGTTAATTGTTCAAGTAAGTTTGAAGTTATTTGTGTAAATGTGTAAAGGTCTGTGCGAATATCCACAGACTTTTTATTTTTGTTGATAATTGAAGATTATTTCTTTAATGGGTATACCCTGAAATTATTTTATCAACAAATTTGAATACTATATCAATAAAAACTATTATTATATCAACAAAAACTATAACTTTGTCAACAAAGTTCACAGCTTTATCAATAAAGTACACATAGTGTTCGTATTTTCCGCAATATTGCTACGTATTAATACATCCACAGCATAAAAAAGGTGATTTTTACGCCTAAGTAGAATAGCATAAATAATCAATCGTTTAAGAGGTGAGGGTAATGAATCTGAAAGAATATAATTGGGTTAAAGAAAATCGTGAAACATTATTAAACTTTTGTAGTGAATTAAAGCAAGAGGATTTTACTAGTAAACTAGACGGGTTCGGTTTTCAAAGTGTAAGAGAATCACTGCTGCATATGGCTGAATGTTATATTGCTTGGATTGGTTCGTTTATTTTATTAAAAACAAAAAAGCCAATTACGCCAAAGGAAAATATCGTAAATATTAGTCTTGAGGATATTAGATCAAGATTTGAACTAGCTGATTTATACGTAAGTGAATTATATGGTATGCCGATTGATGACTTAAATAAACCTATTATTAGAACGATTCCATGGAGAGATAGTAATGAAGAAATTTCCTTTACACCGATGAAATTGTTAATACATACAATTACACACGAATATCATCATAAAGGACAAATTGTCGCAATGGCTCGTCAAATGGGGTATATTCCACCTAATACAGATGTTTTAGGCACAGAGGATTAAGAGGAAATTAAGGTTAGAGGATTTTTTATTGTATGGCTGAGTGAACAAGAGGTTAAATTTTATAAGAGAAATGGCTATAATCAATGTAATGAAGCAATGTAGTAGCGACTTAAAGCATAGGAGAATGAATGATGAATGATTTAGAAACAGCGCATATAGACACCCCGTTAGGTATGTTGCGGATTGTTGGGAATGATCAAGGAGTAGCATATATTGATTTTGTGAAAGAAGAGAATGGTGAAATCAGTAAAATAGTTCCGATTGCTTTAAAGGATGCAGTAAATGAATTAGTTGAATATTTCAACGGAAATCGAAAGGAATTTAGTATTCAGTCAATTGCAAAAGGAACTCCTTTTCAGGAAAGTGTATGGAGGGAACTTGTTAAAGTAAAATATGGAGAAACAGCTTCTTATGCAGATATTGCTAATCGAATAGGAAATCCAAAAGCGGTAAGAGCAGTTGCTAATGCAAATGCGAGAAATCCGCTAAGTATCATCGTTCCTTGCCATCGAATTATTGGATCGAATGGTAAGTTAACTGGTTATGCTGGAGGCTTATGGCGGAAAGAGTGGTTGTTAAAAAGAGAACAAGGTATGAGATTAGAAATATAATAAAAAGAGCAGGAATCATGGACTCTAGTTTCCATATTCCTGCTCTTTTTTATTCTTTCGGTTCTTTTTCGTCGATAATGTTTATTTCAATTTTTGGCTCAACGTCTTCATCTATAATACTATCTGCGAATTTTGCTTTTTTCCTTAACTTAATGATTCTAGATATATTAATAATTACTACTTTACAGATTGCATATGTTGGTACAGCTAAAACCATACCAAGTACACCTGCGAAGTTACCCGCAAATAATAATAGTAAAATAATCGTTAAAGGATGAATATTTAACTTTTTCCCCATAATATATGGTGAGATTAAATTTGAATCAATTTGTTGGACGATTAAAATCACTAATATTACGAATAAAGCTATTTTTGGAGAAATTAGTATAGCAACAATTACTGCAGGAGCTCCTCCGATAAATGGACCGAAGTAAGGAATGATATTTGTAACAGCTGCAACTAAGGCTAAAATTAAAGCATTAGGTAATCCGATAATGCTGTATCCAATAAATGTTCCAATACCTACGAATATACAAACAATGGTTTGACCTTGAATGTAAGAAGCCAATGTTTCACTTGTTTCCTTAGCTATATGAATTGCTTCTTTCCTCAAACTTTGAGGTGAAAAACGAGACATTGCAGTAGGAAATTTATGACCGTCTTTAAACATATAAAACAATATAAATGGAACCGTTAAAATGATTAAAGTTACATTGCTAAGTATATTAAAAAATGCACCAATTCCACCCGTAATTCCACCAAGAAATACGATTGAGTAATCTGCAACTTTCTTTTCTAAATCTTTAATTTCAACGTAGTTTTGGCTTCCTAACCACTTTTCTAATAATCCAATTTTATTTGTAGCTTTATTTACAATAGTTGGCATATTATTTACCAAATCTTTAAATTGATCGGTTAAAGTAGGGAATACATTAATGATAGATACTACTGCAATTAAGATTAATGCAAGGTAAAGAAGCAAAATACCGATCGAACGAGGCACCTTTTTACGCTCTAAAAAATCGACTATTGGTGCTAATAGGAAATATAGGAAGATCGAGACAAGTATCGGTGCAAATAATGTACTAATTAAAATTGCTATTGGTTGAAATAAAAATGAAATCTTTGTTCCAACGAATAAAACTAAGAATAACAATAGTATTTCGACCGTCCAAAATAATAACTTAGAGTTTTTAAACAATCAATAACCTCCTTTACTGTATTATGAATTTTATTAAATTAAAAACTTATGTATAAATACCATAATATAACAAAAAGAGATGCTTGTAAAAGCACCTCTTACTGATTTGGTTCAGTGATTGTTTGCATTGTACCAGTTTTATACATATTATTAGTGTCAAAGCGTAGTAAATCTCCGTAAACAATATTATCTGAAAGAGTTAATTCTTTCTTTGCTTTATCGATTAGCAATTTGGATTCCTGATCGCTAAGTTCTACTTTTTCTGCAGTTTTTCGATTATAAAAAGTATTTGAGCCAGCTACATAATAATATTTACTTGTGACGAAACTTCCATCGCGGAAAACAATAAATTCTGTATATTCTGGACTAAATAAATCTTTACCAAATTCGATATCTGATTTGGTATCTACACCTAAAAGGTGAAGAATAGTAGGTTTTACGTCGATTTGACCAGCAACCTTTGTAATTGTCTTACCTTTTTGTTGCTTAGGTAAATGAATAATAAATGGCGTACGTTGTAAATCCATATGATCATAAGGTGTTATTTCATCTTTACCTAAGAACTGAGCCATTGCACGATTATGGTTTTCAGAAATTCCATAATGATCACCATACATAACAATAATCGTATTATCATAAAGACCTGATTTTTTCAGACCTTCAATAAAATCCTTAATTGCTTCATCCATATATCGTACAGTCGTTACATATCGATCAAGTGTTTCGTCACCAGAGTTATATTGATCAATGAATTGATCTTTAGGATCAAGTACGAAAGGATAATGGTTTGATAACGTTAAAAATCTAGAATAAAACGGTTGTTTCACTTGTGATAAAAGAGGGAGTGATTGTTCAAAAAAATCTACATCCTTTAATCCCCAGTTAACTGAATTTTCATCTGTAATATTAAAATCTGATTCGTTAAAGTATCGGTCGTAGCCTAAAGAAGGGTACATTACATTTCGATTCCAGAAACTTTTATTATTTGCATGGAATACAGCTGAATAATATCCTTGATTTTTTAAAATTTCAGGTGTAGCCATATATTCGTTATTTGCGTGTGTGAAATAGACAGCACCACGATCTAGTGGATATAGTGAGTTATCGATAATAAACTCAGCATCAGATGTTTTACCTTGACCTGTTTGATGGTAAAAGTGGTCAAAATAATAACTTTCTTTAATGTATTTATTTAAAAATGGAGTTATTTCTTTCCCATTAACCTTTGCACCAATTGTGAAATTTTGCATTGATTCTAATGAAATAACGATAACATTTTTGCCTTTATATTTTCCAAAAAGCTTTGCATCTGCTTTTACACCATTGCTATTTACGTAGTTTTCGATTTCAGTTAATTTACTACTATCAGCAAAAGCCTTTTGTGTTGATGTTTTTGTTTGAAGTGAAAGATCATAACCTTGATATACATATAAACCAAGATTTTTTACAAGCATTTCTCGGTCAAATGATCGAGTAAGTAATTCAGGTCTTTCCATTTCAGCTAATCCTAAGTTTAATACAGCAATTGCAATCGTGATTAAATAATAAGTTGACTTCATAAATGAAGGTATTCGACCACTGTTTGAAAATTTAGGAAATTTTTTTGAGATGAAATACAAGATCAAAATATCAATAAACATAAATATGATTTTAAAGCTTGCTAATTCTTTTACACTAGATCCCAAATCACCCATATTACTAGTTTGGAAAAGTACTGGTAAAGTTATGAAGTCATTAAAGAATCCATAAAATAAAACGTTTCCACATAATAGTAAAGTTAAAATGAAATTTATTAGCAAGGCTATCGCATTACGTTTTTTCCCTTTGAAAAACAAGGCGATCCCTACTAGAAATAAAGAGGATGCTAATGGGCTAATAAATAATATTACATTTTGAAAGACTGTATCAATTTTTAAATCGAAACTAAAAAGAGTAACAATATACGTTTTTAGCCAAACTACTAACGCAACTAGTAATACGAATCGTACACGTGAAAATGTTGCTTTAAATGAAGTAGGCATAGTCTCTAATCCCCCTTAAATACAAAACAAACTAGCGTTCAGTCAACTAGCTTTTCTTTAAATATGCATCTCTCTAAGTCGTCAAAATTTATCGTACTCCGTTTAAAATTAAAAATCAATAGGAAATACGATTTCGTTATGTAAATCCGTTCGACAAAATCTATTAAGTATATAAAAAAAATAGGCTACTAGTAAGCCTATTCTTATTTTCATTTTATGGACAACTTTATCAATCTATGCTTCTTAATAGTAATTTTTTTAACATCGGCTTTAATTGAACTCTTAAATCTTCAGCATCTGAGGCGATTAAATAATGGTGCTGATAAATATTTTTCATTAACTGCGATGTTTCTTCTTGATGTTCTTCTTCTTCAATGAAAGTACCAATTACTTCAATTCCAAGTTTTCTAGCTTGCTTAACTGCTTCATGGGTATCGATAATACCATCCTGGAAATAGTCTAGAGCTGAAGGTTCGCCGTCTGTAAAAACAAGTAGAAATTTATGCTTTTCCGTTCGTTTAGCGAGCTCTTCTGAAACAACTCTAATCATTAATCCGTCACGATTATCTTCTTCTTCATGAAGCTGCATTATATTAGGACCAACTGAAGGTGATAAGGAGCTAGAAAACGGAATGACTTGATGCAATATATTTGGTTTATTTTCTTTAGATGCATTTGAAGCATCCTCCCAAAATCCACTAATACTATGCGAAATTTTTAATTGTTTCAATGTTTCATGGAATAGAATAACACTTTTTTTAACTTCATCCATTTTATTAAACATCGATCCTGAGCAATCAACTAGTAAGTAAAAAACTGCATCTAATTCTTTCGATTCATTTTGTTTTTTATAGAACATTTTAGGATTTTCTTCTGTGAACAGTCGAATCCATTTTTTATTTAGTCTGCCATAGTACTTATCCGTTGGTGCATTTTGTTTATTCTCTAAAGATTTTTCAATCGTTTTTCTTAATTCTTTAACATCTTTTGAGACCATTGCTGATAATGTAGAATACTGCTTCTTTTCACTTATATTTTGTCCAATTGCTTCGAGATGTTTTATTGATACATTGCTATTGTATTTGCCATAAGCATTTTGCTGTGAAGAGGATGAATTAGAAACCTCATGTGATTCAGTTTGTTTTGATTTTTTATTCTCGCCTTGTTTAGAGGAACCGAATGCATTTGCAATTGCCTGATCACCGGCTTCTTCTTCTCTTGCAAAGTTTGCTTTAATAGAAGTTTTTGTTCCACTTTCTACTTCAAAGCGTAAAAAATTATCGTCTGTTTCATTATTCTTACTTTCTCTATGCCAAGTTGATAATTTTTCATCTTCACTATTTCTTTCATCAAGACCATCTTGACTGTCATCATTTTGAAGTTCCTTAACTTGACTGTTACAAGAAGCAAGGTCGGTAAGTTTATTTAATGGAAGATAGCCAAAGTATGTGTGAATCATATCTTCCTTATAGATTGAAAGTAAT
The DNA here is from genome assembly GCA_013200995.1 of Arthrobacter citreus. GTDB lineage: Bacteria > Bacillota > Bacilli > Bacillales > Bacillaceae_G > Gottfriedia. Next base: position 4,536,236 of record CP053688.1, read on the forward strand.
CTCTGTTGCACTCTAAATATAATAGAAGAAATATCACTCGTCTTCTTAGCTTCAAACGTTTGAAAAAGGATTGGTAAAATATCCTCTAATTGTTCATTTGTATGATAAGTTAACTGTGAAGAGGTGAGTGAAAGATAGATTAAACAAAATAATTGATCTAAATGGAAATTACGGATCTCATTTGCTTTATATTGTGATTCAAAATAATGTCTATATATTCTTTTTCTCGTAGAAAATAATTGTCTTGTACCCGGTCTTTGGCGAATAATTAATTCTTCTAATCGGATATCTTCGAGTAGGACGTAAAGTTGTGTAAAAAAGCTTTTTAAATGAGTTTCGTGTAATTCCTTAAGGACATCCTTAAATTCAGTAAAATCGGTATAATGCTTATTACCTAAAGCTTTTAAGTACACGTCTGATTTTAGGCCCTGTAACTGTGTGTTATGTTCTTGAGTTTCCCAAAAATGACTTATCGTAAATTTTTGTTCTTCATCGTCATAATAAGCCTGAAAATCAAATTCTAAAAATGCATTTTGATTTTTTGAAAGAGAGATCGATAAATTTTCCATTTGAAGAAATGTGGATGCATCGATTTTTTTATTATTAAAAATGATTTGTTTCATATTTTAATCTCACTCATTTCAAGAAAGAAAATAACTTTCTGCTAATTCTCTAACAGTTTCACGCTCGATATCATCACTTAATTTCGCGATAATAGTACGTTCAATTGCTCTAAGTAATGGAATATGAACTGATAAATCACATGCGTCAAGTACACCACGAATACTAGCTGCATCTTCACTAATTCTTCCTTCACTAGCCAATGGAATTAAATCACTTGAAAAACTAGTGAACTTTTTCAATAGCTCTTCGTCCTTTAACTCAGACTCATCTTTTAATAATTGAAATAAAGACTCACCATTTATATAAGGAACATCAATAATAATGAAACGGTTTTTTAAAGCTTCATTTAATTCACTTGTCCCTACGTATCCTTCATTAATTGCTGCGATTACTCTAAAGTTTTCATCACCTTTTACTACTTCTTGAGTAAATGGGTTTGTAATCATTTTTCGATAATCAAGTGCACCGTGTAGTAATGGCAATGTTTCTGGTTTAGCCATATTGATTTCATCGATATATAAAATATGACCCTTTTTCATTGCCTTCATTAAAGGTCCATCAATAAATACAACTTCGGATCCATTAGTATTTGAAGCAATTGTGTTATATCCGACAATCCCTTCTATATCTAAATCAACTGAACAATTTATGCTGTGCATTGGTTGATAAAGTAATTTTGAAAGGGTTTCGGCTAGAACTGTTTTACCACTTCCTGTTGGACCCTTTAATAGTATATTTTTACCGAGTAGAAGAGCCGTTATTGCATCTTCTAAAATTGTTTTGTCTTGGGAAACATATTGTTTTGTTCCTACTAATAGTTGGTCTTCTTTTAGTACCTTTTGAATGTGTTCATTGTATATAAAATTTAATTTTTCTTTTATAGAACTAGAAAGATTTAGTTGTGTATTCATAATTACTCCTTTAATTAAACAGTGTTCAATATTTGAATTGATCCATTTTTGTACTAACCATCATATTATCACATATCAAGATTGTGAATGTCTTGTCCACAAATTTTATTGGAATTTGGTAATACAGATTCCATCTACTTAGTATAACAGTTTGTAAATTATCAGGAAAGTTTTCAGAATGAATTACTATATATATGAAACAACTGTAATAAAGTGGAAAGTATCTAATTGTTTATATTATTAAGTTTTAGACTACTTTGTTCAATATTTCACAATATGTTCAAAAAGTATGTAAAAGATTTAGTAAATCATATGATAAATTAAACATGTAATCTGTTATATACCTAATTAACTTTCTGTATTACATGCAGAAGAGGAGGAGTAATACGATGGAACAATGGAGACAATTTGAAACTGGACGATGGGAAAAAACGATTGATGTAAGAGACTTTATTCAAAAAAACTTTAAATCTTATGTTGGTGATGATTCATTTCTAGTCGGGCCAACTGATGCAACTAACAAACTTTGGGATATGGTACTTAATTTATCTAAAGAAGAACGCCAAAATGGCGGAGTTCTAGATATGGATACGAAGATTGTATCTACAATCACTTCACATGAACCAGGCTATTTAGAAAAAGAATTAGAACAAATTGTTGGTTTCCAAACAGATAAACCTTTCAAACGATCACTACAACCATTTGGTGGGATCCGAATGGCTGAAGCAGCATGTGAATCTTATGGATATAAAGTTGATGATGAAATAAGTAAAGTATTTTTGGAATATCGAAAAACACATAACCAAGGTGTATTTGACGCTTACACGGCAGAGATGAAAGCAGCAAGACGTTCTGGCGTTATTACTGGATTACCTGATGCATATGGCCGTGGGCGAATAATTGGTGACTATAGAAGGGTAGCATTATACGGTGTAGATCGATTGATTAAAGATAAAATGAACGCTTTAAATATCACGACAAATGTTATGTCTGAAGAGGTTATTCGAGATCGTGAAGAATTAAATGAACAAATTCGTGCTCTAAAAGAATTAAAGCAAATGGCTGATACGCATGGTTTTGATATTTCTAAACCTGCAACAAATTCAAAAGAAGCTTTCCAATGGTTATATTTTGGTTATTTAGCAGCAATAAAAGAACAAAATGGAGCTGCGATGAGCTTAGGCCGCGTATCAACATTTTTAGATATATATATTGAGCGTGACATTGAAGAAAATACAATGACTGAACAAGAAGCACAAGAGCTAGTTGACCACTTTGTCATGAAACTTCGATTAGTTAAATTTGCTCGTACACCGGATTATAATGAATTATTTTCAGGGGATCCAACTTGGGTTACTGAATCAATTGGTGGAATAGGAATTGATGGACGCCCACTTGTAACGAAAAACTCATTCCGTTTTTTAAATACATTAGATAATTTAGGACCAGCTCCAGAGCCAAACTTAACAGTACTTTGGTCAGCACAATTACCAGTAGGCTTTAAGCAATATTGCGCTAAAATGTCAATTAAAACTAGTTCAATTCAATATGAAAATGATGATATCATGCGTCCTGATTATGGCGATGACTACGGCATTGCATGTTGTGTATCTGCAATGACAATTGGTAAACAAATGCAGTTCTTCGGTGCGCGAGCAAATCTTGCAAAAGCATTATTATATGCAATTAATGGTGGTATAGATGAGAAGTCAAAAATGCAAGTGGCACCAATGTATGCTCCAATTACAACTGAATATCTTGATTACGAAGAAGTAAAAATGAAGTTTGATGTTTTATTGGATTGGTTAGCAGGTCTATATGTTAATACGTTAAATTGTATCCACTATATGCATGATAAATATAGTTATGAACGAATTGAAATGGCATTACATGATGCAACTATTAAACGAACAATGGCAACAGGTATTGCAGGATTGTCAGTATGTGCAGATTCATTATCAGCTATTAAACATTCAAAAGTTAAAACGATTCGTGATGAAAACGGAATTGTCGTTGATTTTGAAATTGAGGGAGACTATCCAAAATACGGAAATAACGATGATCGAGTAGATGATATTGCTGTTGACCTTGTTGAACGATTTATGGCAAAAGTAAGAAAGCATAAAACTTATCGTAATTCTATTCATACAACATCAGTACTAACGATCACGTCTAATGTTGTATACGGTAAAAAGACGGGTAATACACCTGATGGACGAAAAGCTGGCGAACCATTTGCTCCAGGTGCCAACCCATTACACGGACGCGATACAAATGGAGCGCTAGCATCATTAAGTTCTGTAGCAAAATTACCTTACGAAGATGCACAAGATGGAATTTCTAATACGTTCTCAATTGTTCCAAAAGCATTAGGTAAAGATGAAACGACACAAATATTAAACTTAGTAGCAATGTTAGATGGATATACAGAAAAAGGTGGACATCACCTAAATGTAAATGTATTCAATAGAGAAACATTAATGGATGCAATGGAACATCCTGAAGAATATCCACAGTTAACGATCAGAGTTTCTGGCTATGCAGTTAACTTTATAAAACTAACTAGAGAACAGCAAATCGATGTCATAAACAGAACTTTCCACGGTTCTATGTAAAATTGCTTCAGTAATGCTTTTTGCCTGGTGAAGTTAAATATTCACTAGGCTTTCATTTTTTAATTCTTACTTATTAGCTGGGATTGTTTTCAGGTAGATACTAATTAAAGAGGTGATTGGCAAATGATTTCAGGAAATATACATTCAATTGAATCTTGCGGTACTGTCGATGGACCAGGTCTTAGATATGTAATCTTTACTCAAGGATGTTTATTAAGATGTCAATATTGTCATAACGCGGATACTTGGAAGATTGGTTCTGGGAAAGAAATGTCAGTAGAGCAACTAATGAAAGATATTAAGACGTATCTTCCTTTTATGAAATCATCTGGTGGTGGGGTTACAGTTAGTGGTGGCGAACCTTTACTACAATTAGATTTTCTGTTAGAAATGTTTAAATCTTGTAAGAAAATTGGAATCCACACAACAATTGATAGCTCTGGTGGTTGCTTCAGCACTGAACCGAATTTTCTTTCAAAATTAGATGAGGTATTAGAGTATACAGATTTAGTTTTGTTAGATTTAAAACATGTTGATGAAAAAAAACATATAAAGTTGACTGGTAAATCAAATGAACAGATTAAAGCTTTTGCTAAATACTTGGATAAGAAAAAAACTCCAGTTTGGATTCGCCATGTTTTAGTTCCTGGCATTACTGATTCAGAAGAAGATTTAATAAACTTAGGTGGCTTCATTAATACATTAGGCAACGTAGAAAAAATTGAAATTTTACCATATCATCAATTAGGCGTTTATAAGTGGGAAGCATTAGGATTAAAGTATCCATTAAAAGATATTCAGCCACCATCTGAAGAAAGTGTAAATCATGCATTTCAGTTATTAACGAACCCAAAAGTATTACAAAACTGTTAATATAAATTTATTACAGCGAGACAACGAAGTAAGCGTGCGGTTGTCAGCAGTCTTAAGCTAACCATTTTTCAATTTGGTTAGCTTTTTATTATTATTTAGACATTTGACTAAAATAAATTTGACTTTCATGAATATAATGAAAAATAGTTGTTTTTTAAAGGGTGTGTTTTATGAAAGAGTTTCGATTTTCATGGTATGTATTTCGTGATAATGAAGTTGAAGTAGTGGGGGGAAGTTTTGTACGAGGCGAAAAAATTGAAGACGAGATGAATCGAATTATACAGAAGCTTAGTAAAGAATATTATGTTAGACCATCGTCTGTTTTGATCATCGAATCAAGTGAGATTAAATAAGAAAATGATTTTTTGAAAATAGTTGTTTATATGTGGGGAAACTAACCGATAGAATAGTTGGAAAAAGTTATATTAATAAAATAAAAAAGGCTTTATTAAAAAGCCTTTTTGAAAATAGTTATTTACCTACTCCATTAAAATTCGTATAACCTGCAGCGCGGTCAGCGCGTTTAAATTCTTTTGCATATAATACTTCTTGAGTAGAACTTAAATTACGTCTTGTTTTATCTTTTCGTTTTTCCACAAAAAACACCTCGCTAAGTTATAAAATCCTTAGTAAGTCTATCCATTTTTTGAGGAGGCTATACTAAATTACGCTTCTTTTAAATGCGTAACCTCATGTTGTTGATAATCTTCACGCATAGTATGCAATAAATAATTATCTTTAGTGATTTCAAATAGATCGTAAATTTCTTCATTTTGATTTATTTCTTTATATAAGCAACTACGCGATTCGTTCGCTAAAGTTGCGTATGGTAGTTTACTTGCAGCATAAAAAGAGCGTTTATTAACTTTGCGAATACGCATAAAAATAGAGTTTATTCCTAAATCATGAAATAACTCGTGGAAGAAAGCATCTTTTGCTGGTTTGTTATAACCCATTCCGTGAAAAGGTTTGCCTAACCATGTTCCTAAAAAGCCATATCCAGCTTCTATATCATGTAATGAAATGTTACCAATAGGGTTGCCCCACTCATCTAAAATTGTTCTTGATATCATTTTTCCTTGTTCTTCTAGTTCGATTGCTTGTTTTGTGATAAATAAGAATTCCTCGTACGAATTTGCTTTATGGCGCACAAAGGGAAAGACATCAGGATGCACCATAAGTTCAAAAAGTACAGAACAATCTTGTAAATCTCGCTGTTTTAGCATCTCTACTCCTCCTAATCATAAGGGTAGCGAAAGAAGGTTACGCCACCCGCGAAATTTTTGTGAGGACTAAAAAAAATTTGAAGTCCTGTGAAGTGCATTACTATGAATAAATTGTGAATAATTTTTTAATGCACCCTAAAATTTCGGGGTGGGAATCGAACCCACTAGGACCAGCGATTTACTGGTGGCTCACCATTTGCCTTTCCCGTTAAAATACTATATAAGAATAGTGTTATTACACTATCTATTTAATTTACCGCATAAAGTCTTACTCTACTATAATAAACGATTTTTTACAAATTGAAAAGTAAAATTATTCGATATTTTTATACACAATTCTACCATCTATGACAGTGATTAATGGCTTAGCCATATAATGAAACGGATGATGGGACCATAGCACGACATCACCATCTTTACCTAATTCTAAGCTACCAATTCTGTGAGATAGATTAAGATTTTTTGCCGGATTTATCGTGATTGCTTTTAATGCTTCGATTTCAGGTAAACCTTCACGGACTGCTATAGCTGCACATACATTTAAATACTGAATTGGAGTGTATGGGTGATCAGTTGTAATTGAAACACTTACACCAATATCAGTAAGAGCTTTGTATGTAGTCCAGGATTTATTTTTTAATTCGATTTTTGAACGTCTAGTTAGTGTAGGACCAACAGATACTTGAAGGTTTCGATCCTTTAGTTGGTCAACAATTAAATGACCTTCCGTACAATGTTCGATTCGGATATCCAAATTAAATTCTTCACCAAAACGTATTGCTGATAAAATATCATCCGCACGGTGAGCATGAATTCTTACTGGAATTTCTCTATTCAATGCTTTAATAATTGGTATAATTCGAAAATCATCTGGGTTATGTGAATTTTTTGCTTCATAAAATGCCTCTCGGAGCATGCCCATAATTCCCATTCTAGTAATCGATTCTTTATTCCCGTTACTATGAGTCCTTTTTGGATTTTCTCCAAAAGCAATTTTCAATCCAGATGGCTCTTGTATAATCATTTCATCGACACATTTACCATAAGTTTTAATTGTACAAGTAGTTCCTCCAATTACGTTTCCACTTCCAGGCATGATATGAGCTGTCGTAATTCCATGCTTAATGGCATCACTAAAGGCAACATCAAGAGGCAATATTCCATCCATTGAACGAATATGCGGAGTCAATACTTCAATTGTTTCATTTGCGTCATTTCCGGCCCAACCAGTTCCTTCGTCATAAAGTCCTAAATGAGTGTGCACATCAATAAAGCCAGGAAAAAGTGGTTTACCTGCACATTCAATAACGATCGTTTGATCTTCCATAGAAAAAATATCTGGTGCAATTTCTTTAATTTTCCCGTTTTCAATTAACAGATCATGATTATATAAAACTTGAGAAGTAACGGGGAAAATTGTTGCATTCTTAAATAATAGATTCATGATAAATCCTTTCAAAAATACTATTTTAATGTAAACTGTAAAGCTTCTTTTAAAGATGGAAATTGAAAGTTATAATTAGTTTGTATAGCTTTAGAAGGCATAACTTTTTGACCTTCTAAAACTAGCATACTCATTTCACCTAGTAGTAATTGAAGGGTAAAATCTGGGACTTTTAATTTGTTTGGTCGATGTAATGTAGATGATAAGAGTGTACTAAATTCATTCATTGTGACTGGACTAGGTGACACAAAATTAATCGGTCCATGAATGTCATTATTTTTTATTAAATGCATGATGAGTCCAACAACATCTTTCTCATGAATCCAAGAAATCCATTGAGTACCTTTTCCAATAGGACCACCAATAAAATACTTATATGGCAATATCATCTTTTGAAGTGCTCCACCGCTTAATCCAAGTACAAGGCCAAATCTAGCAAGAATAGTCCGAATCCCCAATTCTTCTGCTTTTTTGGCAACGTTTTCCCATTCCAATACTGTTGATGCTAAAAAATCATTTGAAATAGGCTTGTCATGCTCATTAAAAGTTAATGATGTTGAAGTTCCGTAATACCCTATTGCGCTAGCATTAATAAAAAGGTTTGGACGGTGGGCTTGTCTTTCAAACCATGCAATCAGTTCATTTGTAGATTGTAAACGGCTTTGTAGAATTTTATCTTTTAATCTTTGAGACCATCTGCCGCTGTTTATTGATTCACCAGCTAAGTTAATGACTATGTCAATTGATTCCCTAAAAGAATTCGAGGTTAATTGATCCCAATTAATATAAGTAATAAATGGATTAGTTGATGTTCTTATATTTCTCGTGACGATATAACATTGATATTCACTTCGAATAAATTCATTTATTAATTGAGATCCAATAAACCCAGTACCGCCTGTAAGAAGAATCTTCATCCACGCATCTCCTTAATTCATAATATGATATTATTATTTTTATGTGTATAGTAAAACAAAATTTCTTTTGAGGTAAATTATGTCTATTATTACGAAAATTCAAGTTCAAAAATTAAATAAAGAACGTTTTAATATTTATGTTGATAATGGTAAAGGTGAAGAATACGCATTTAGTGTAGACGCCGATACTATCGTTAAATTTAATATAAAAAAAGGGCAGTCTTTTGAGCCGTATGAAATAGAAGAGGTACTAAATGCTGATCAATTAAGAAAAGCATATCTCTCAAGTATTGTTTATTTATCCAGAATGATGAGAACTAAAAAAGAGATTGAGCAATACTTAGCTAAGCAAGAATTCTTGATCGAAACAATCCAAACAACGATCATTCGACTTGTAGAAGAAGGATATATTAATGAAGAAAAGTATGCTAATAGTTATGTTAGTACTTCAATCAATACGACCTTAAAAGGGCCAACTATTATTAAGAATGCACTAGTTGCAAAGGGTATTCCTAATTCAATCATTGAAAAAAGCTTAACCTTATTTTCAAAAGAAACACAAATTGAACATGCCATTTCACTTTGTCAAAAAAAGGTTTCTTCGCTTTCTAAGTATTCAACAAATCAAAAAAAGGCAAAGCTTGAAGAATTGCTAAGAAGAAAGGGTTATTCAACGAACATCTCTTCGATCGCAATTGAAGAAACACAGTACGAAAGTGAAGCGGATGACGAACTAGAAGCACTGTTAATCCATGCTAGAAAAGCGAAAAGGAAATATGAACAATTAAGTGATTGGGAATACAAACAAAAAATGAAAACAACATTATATCGAAAAGGCTTTCCAATTGATTTAATTGAAAAAGCAATTTTAATTTTAGAAGAGGATGAAACATAATTTAATTAGTTGATATATGTAGACAAAGTTCAAAACAATTGAATTCAGACTGACTGCGAGCGTTTGTCTTTCGAGGCCCGAAGTCTGGTGAGGAGCGGAGTTACCTAAACGGTAATGAGCACCGCAGATAGACGAAGCAACGAAGTAAGCGAGCGCTTGACAACAGTCTGAAACTAATTTAATTGGTAGTATGTTATTAGCTTGATATAATAAACTTATCGATGATGATTTTAGAGGAGACTTAAAATGCAAATTCCAAAACGATATAGTGACTTAACAAAAGATGAATTAGTTCAAGAAATTAGCAATTTGAATCACCAAGCTAGAAAAGCAGAACAAATGGATATGATCAATGAACTTGAAGTTATACTCCGTAAAAAAACGATGGCTCAATCATACTTATTAGACGCAAGTCAATTTATTCCTGGTATGCAATATGAATTGATCGAAGAACCAGGTGTTTTATTCATGATAACATATATGAATGGGATTTTTGCTTGGGGACATAAAAGTACAAGTGAAGAAGAAATAGGAATTCCTATTGCATTATTAAAAAAAATTGGAACGAACTAAAGCTTTCAATCAAACGAAAAGAGAAAGATTGTGTTTATTAAAGATAAAAAACCAGGAACGATCTATTCCTGGCTTTCATTTCTAAAAATTAATCATTACTAGGATCACTTTTAGCCATTCTTCTTTGTGGACTTGTATTTATTTGACCGTTAGGACGTTTTGAAGCATTTTTTGATTTATAGTCGATTGATCCGTCAATTTTCGTATCATGCTTTTGAGCTGAAAATCGTTCGCTTTTTGTTGTCATTTCAATACCCCCTAGTGATAAATGATGGGATGAACCATCATCAATATGATGACCATTTTAGATTCAGATATGATTATAAATAATGTTTAAAAATTGGAAGGTGTAATTTATGGAGAAATATTTAGAGCAGTTAACTGAACTACTACTAAAAGAAAATAGCCAATTAACATACTCACAAGCAAAAATTTGGGTGGAATGGCTTTGGGAAGATTTTGAAGCAACTTATGCTAAGGCTGGAGAATATCATGGAGAACAAATGTCAAAAAAAGTTGTTCAACAATTTATTTTTCAATATGGAAAGTATTTGCACGAAACGGATATTAAAATTGCAAAGCCACCAGGATTACAAATTTTAGTAACTGAAGAGAAGGACAATCTTCTTCATTAAAAAAATAACCCTTAGCTAAGGGTTATTTTTTTCATACTTATAAATTGGCAACGGGAAGAAAAATCGATGTAGTTCCATTTTTAAAAGCTCGCCAATCGCTCAGTTTTCTTTCTTGTTTTAGGATTTAAGCTTTTAATTTTTTCTGTAATTTCTTTTCACTAAAAATCCAACCAGTGAATGAACTGATTATATTATGTTCGTAGTCGAATTTAACTACGGCAACGAAGGGATAGTATGTTTCGGTTCGGTATCTTAAGTCGATTAGTCTAAGTTCCTTATGGTCGTCATATCCAATTAATTCCCAAATGTAAACAGGTGAAAATGCGAGAAAGGATTTAACATTATCGTCTTTAAAGGCTGCTTTCACGTCTTCGATTACAGGTAATGGGATTCTCTTAAATACATCGTGAATTTTAAAGATTCTTTTCTTAATTTTTCCTACGTAATGATGAGTTTCTGTACTTGCTACAATATGATAATGAGTGTATTTTATAGAAGGTGAAACATAGACACGTTTTGCATCTGGTAATTTTTTAGTTACTGTTTGAATTACGATTTGTTTTTGTCTATATCTAAATGCATAGTAAAGAACCATGATGATATAGAGCATGACACAAATTGGACCAGCTCTAAAATGAAATATAACAAATGGCACGCCTACTAAATGGATTGCAAAAATTATTGGGTCGAAAGTGTTGATGATCCCAAAAGCAATCCAACGTTTTGAAAATGGCCTTAGAGCTTGTGTTCCGTACGCATTAAATAAATCTACAAAAACATGTACACCAACAGCTAGAAAAGACCAAAATAAATAGAGTCCAAAGTGTTCTCTATTATTAAATAGTGTCATAATGGTGGAAAGCGATAGCGTCCATAATATGACTGCGGGAATTGAATGTGTAATTCCACGATGATGTTTTAAGTATTTAGCGTTATTTCTTAATTTTAAAATCGTGTCACTATCTGGTAATTGTGAACCGATGATTGTTGTTAATAAGAATGAGTTTGCCAAATGTGGGTCATGTAGGATGATTGGACTCAGGGTTGCTAATCCGCCAAGTGTAAATCCCATTACAAGATGAGTACCAGTATCCATTTAGTTCCTCCCTTTATTTACCCTTTTAATTCTTATAGTATTAACTACTAACAAAAATATATAGATGTTATAGAAAGGTATATGTTATGAATGAAGATTTAAATAAGATATTAGAAGCTTTCCCCAAAAATGACTTTAAAAATAATTTAGTTAATTGGTTTTTAGCTGAACAAAGAGATTTACCTTGGAGAAAGAATAAAGACCCGTACCGAGTATGGGTTTCAGAAATAATGCTACAGCAAACGCGTGTAGATACAGTAATTCCTTTTTATAACAATTTTATGCAGAACTTCCCTACAATTGCCGATTTAGCTAATGCCGAGGAAGAAAAAGTATTAAAAGCATGGGAAGGACTAGGATATTATTCTAGAGCTAGGAATTTACAATCAGCTGTCCGTGAGGTCCATGAAGAGTATTCAGGTAAAGTACCAGATACTCCAGAATTAATAAGCAAATTAAAAGGTGTGGGACCATATACTGCAGGTGCAATCCTAAGTATTGCATATGGCAAACCGGAGCCAGCTGTAGATGGGAATGTAATGAGGGTTTTTTCTAGAATATTAACAATTTGGGAGGATATTGCTGTCCCGAAAAACAGAAAGATTTTTGAACAAGCCGTTAGATCACTAATTAGTCATGATGATCCATCTTCATTTAATCAAGGTTTAATGGAGTTAGGTGCATTAATTTGTACACCAACAAACCCAGCCTGTTTACTATGTCCAGTCAGGGAACAATGTTTAGCTTTCGAAACTGGAGTTGTTTCTGAGCTTCCAATCAAAAGTAAAAAGAAAGCTCCGAAACCAGTTAATCTAGCGGTCGGAGTGATTAAGAATAAAAACAATCAATACTTAATTCAGCAAAGACCTTCTAGTGGATTACTTGCTAATATGTGGGAGTTTCCAACCGCAGAATTACAATCAACGATATTATCCAAAAGTGACATGCTGAGATTTTTCTTAAATCAAGAGGTTCAGTTAGAAGTAGAGGGTTTATCATACCAATTTAATATTGAGCATGTGTTCTCACATCTTGTATGGAAAATGGATGTATATGTTGGCGAAGCGATAAATGAGGGGAATTTAGCGAGTAATCAAAAATGGGTTACGTTAGACGAGTGTAAAGAACTGCCTTTTCCTGTCGTTCATCAAAAAATTTATCAACAGATTGAAAAGCTTGTTTGAATTTCAGGCATTTAATCGTTACAACACCATCAAAAAATCCCAACACAATTGTTGGGATTTTTTTTAACAGATTATCCTTAGTTAAATCAGTTTAATCAATTGTAGGGCGAGTTCCACTTGTCCAGTCTGCTTCGTTTCGATGCAAACCACCTCGAGATTGAATTTCTTTTATAATTTCTTTTTGCATGGTGCTACCTTCAATATTTAAATAACCCGTGATTTGTTGAAAAGAATGATGGTAATATTCCAACTCACTATCTTTCCAAGTAGTTTTTGGAGTCATTGATAATTCTGTGAGATCTCTTCCTACGTACATAAAAAGCCTCCTCATAATTTATTCGCTTAGTTTTCCAATCGAACGGTTCATTAAACAAAAAAATTAAGTTAAATTTTTTTACATATTCTCCCGACTAATGGACATCATATTATTCGTGGAGGTGATAAATCATGAACAACAACAACAACAATCAATTCAATGCTGGAAAAACAGCATCTGGTACTAACATTGGTAAAGTACAACAACAAAACCAAAGTTTTGGACAAGAGTTTTCAAGTGAAACTGATGTTCAAGCTGTAAGAGAAGCAAATGCAAAATCTGCACAAAAATCTGCTTCTAAAAACTTTGGACAACAAAACCAACAATAAGCATTTTAAAAGAAATTGAAATACTAGAGGTGCGCTGTTGATGAGACGGTAATAAGCTATTGAAGCTTAATTTCCATATCATCTTCCTGTCTGATGTGAGATCATGCAGTCTAGTTGTTATAAAGAACGTTCGAAAAGAGCATCCTTATAAAAGGGTGCTCTTTTTTATAATTTAGACCTTCCTTAGAAATCCACATACTTTTTACAAAATGAGTATTTTCTTTCCAAAAGTCAAATATCGCCAAATGTAGTCAAAGGGATTATGTTAGTTTTCAAGAAATAGTGTATTAATGAAATAAGGATGGTGAATAGTATGCAAGTATTCGATGAATTGGTAAGTCGTCAACTTGAAACAATGGATCAATTAATAAAGATTCAAGAAGAAATTGAACGATGTCAAGAAATTGAAAACCAACTATTTGAATTAGAAGATTTGTCAAAATTGTCTTCTATCCAAGATGAGATACATATAATGCGAACTGAATTAAAAGCTATCCAAGACACTTTTTTAATACAAACCCAACAAATTATTAAATCTTTCTCAGATGAGAGAAAAATTGCGTTAAAATAAAAAAAATTTGGGCCATATTACCAAATTGAACGCCCTTTTGTTTAAAAATGGATAAGAACTAGTTATAATAGAAGTGTAAAGTATAAATAAAGTGTTGAAATGCGTCCACACTAGAAAGAAGGGAGAAGCCATGAACGTTCCCAAGCCGGGAGAAAAGATACAGATACATAGTTATAAACATAATGGACATATTCATCGTATATGGGAAGAGACAACCATTTTAAAAGGGACGCAGCAGTTAGTAATTGGCGCAAATGATCGCACGCTTGTAACTGAATCGGACGGTAGAACATGGGTTACACGAGAGCCAGCAATTTGTTACTTTGATATGGATTATTGGTTTAATGTCATCGGAATGATTAGAGAAGATGGAGTTTACTATTACTGCAATATTAGCTCACCTTTCGTCTATGAAGACGGTGCCATTAAATATATTGATTATGATCTTGATATTAAAGTTTTTCCAGACATGACTTACGTGCTGTTAGATGAAGATGAATATGAAAATCATCGACAATTAATGAATTATCCTCCTATTATTGACCCAATTTTAAAGAAAAACTTAGGTTATTTAAAGGAATTAATTCATCAACGAAAAGGGCCGTTTGCTACCGATTTTATTGATAATTGGTATGAGCGATTCTTAATGTATCGTGATTAACCTGAAACTGTTGAGCGGACTTAGTTTTTTTGAGATTCAATCATCTCAAAAAGATAATTGCTCAACAGTTTCTTTTTGAATGATATGAAAGGATGGAAATATGGGAAGTATTAGACGTTATTTAAAATTTGTTAAACCGTATCGATTCCATATATTTTTAACGATTGCAATCGGTATCGTTAAATTTGGGATCCCATTGATTTTACCGTTTTTATTAAAATATGTAGTAGATAACATTATTAATTCTCATATACCAATCGCAATAAAGACTTCACATCTAATTTATATCATGATGTTTGCGTTTGGAATTTTTGTTATCTTACGACCGCCAATTGAGTATGTTAGACAATACTATGCCCAATATATTGGTAGTCGTGTTTTATTTGATATAAGGGATTATTTATTCAAACATCTTCAAAAACTTAGTTTAAGATATTATGCGAATGCAAAGACTGGTGAAATCATTTCACGAGTAGTAAATGATGTTGAGTCTACTAAAGATTTTGTTATTACTGGATTAATGAACGTATGGTTAGATTTAATTACAATCTTAATTACAGTTACGATCATGTTAACAATGGATGTAAAGTTAACGCTTGTATCGCTAGTCGTATTGCCATTTTATACAATTGCAGTTAAATACTTTTTCGGTAGACTCCGCTTTTTAACTCGCCAAAGGTCGCAAGCTTTAGCAGTTCTTCAAGGTTTTTTAACTGAGAGAATTCAAGGAATGCAAGTAACCCGAAGCTTTGCACTTGAAGATTATGAAAGTGGATTATTTAAAGAAAAAAATGGTGAGTTTTTAGATCGCGCTTTAAAACATACAAGCTGGAATGCGAGTACTTTTACTATCATTAATACTTTAACTGATATTGGGCCTTTATTAATTATTGGATTTTCTGCATATCAAGTCATTAATGGTCACTTAACACTCGGTGAAATGGTTGCATTTGTTGGATATATTGATCGATTATATGATCCCTTAAGAAGATTAGCTAATTCATCAACAACTTTAACACAATCGTTTGCATCGATGGATCGTGTTTTCGAATTAATGGATGAAAAATATGATATTGTTAATCGTGAAAATCCAGTTTATGCTAAAACATTAGAAGGTAAAATTCATTTTAATCATGTATCTTTTCAATACAATGCGGATGACGATGAAGTTATTCAAGATGTATCTTTCAAAATTGAACCTGGTCAAAAGATTGCATTGGTCGGTTCGAGTGGTGGAGGGAAGTCATCGTTAGTTAGTCTAATACCGCGTTTTTATGACGTAACAAAAGGAAACATTGAAATTGATGGTGTTGACATAAGAGATTATGATTTAAAAAGTATGCGTGAAAAAATCGGTATTGTTTTACAAGATAATTTTTTATTTAGTGATACAGTTAAATCGAATATTCATTATGGAAATCCAAATGCTAGTGAAGAAGAAATTATTGCAGCCGCTAAAGCTGCCAATGCACATGATTTTATAATGAGTTTACCAAGTGGGTATGACACGCTTGTTGGAGAAAGAGGGGTAAAACTTTCAGGTGGTCAAAAACAACGTGTAGCAATTGCCCGTGTATTTTTAAGAAATCCTTCAATATTAATTTTCGATGAAGCAACTTCAGCGCTAGATTTAGAAAATGAAAAGTATATTCAAGATGCTATTAATGAATTGGCAAAAAATCGTACAACCATTTTTATAGCCCATAGACTATCTACTATTACGCATGTAGACAAAATTGTTTATATTGATCAAGGTCAAATAGTCGAAATTGGTTCGCACGAAGAATTAATAGCTAAAAAAGATGCTTATTATCATTTATTTGAAATTCAAAATTTAGAGATTAGTTCAGTGTAGAACAGGACTGTTTTTGAGGTATTTATAAGAGTGGATTAAAGTATAAATGGATAAGAAATTAGAAAAAATACTTACAGAATAAACAAAAAAGCCTCCGTAGAATCGGAGGCTTTTTTGTTTAGCTATTTTACATTGTCTCAATTTGTTCAACTTGTACTTGATATTCCTTGTGGTATGTTTGGTGGCTATCGACAAGTGTATTTAAATGCTCAACATTTTCACTATATTCTAAAATGGCAGAAACAACTTGGAATAGATGTAACCATGTTTTTTGTTTTTCTTCATCATTTAGATCATGGTGATCCAAGAATGCCTTTGTTAATTTGTCTTTTAATATATTTTCTTCTCTATGAAGTGGAGCGGTTTGGTCAAAGTTTACTTTGCCCAGTAATTTCATTATTGCATGCTCATGAAACTGCATTAAGCATGTTAGTTCATTTTTAATTAAATCTTGGAACTCTTTCGGTGAAGTATTTATTTCATACTCCAATCGGTTTAGAGCTTTTAGTGTATCAAATGCGTTATCGGCTGTGACAAGCATTTGTCTAAACAATACGATTTTGCGAGCTTTCTCATGTTCTTTTTTCTTTCGTCCAATAATAATAATTCGATCTTCTTTATATAGACGATATATTCTCGTCACATTTCTCATGATTTCTCTTAACTTGTAAATTTCATCTCTTAATCCATTATGACTAACAGTTTTGTGTAAAGCCATCATCATTAATTTATTTGTTTGCTCAGTAGCAGAAATCATGCAACGAGATAATTTTTTTTCATAATTTGGAGGCATTAAGAAAATATTTACGAAAGATGCTGCAAATACACCAATCAATACTGCCAAAATACGATCAAAAGTAAAAATGGCAAAGTGTTCAGTACTAGTACTAACCTCCATAATTACAACTACGGTAACTAATGTTGTAGCGATTGTATTTTCAAGTTTTAATTTTAATGTAATGATAATCACGAGAATACATGTAATCCCTATAATGACTGGATTATTCCCTAGTGTAATCACCGCAATTATTGCCAGGATTGCACCAATCAAGTTAGCTTGAAGCTGCTCGACTAACGATTTATATGATTGGTTTACTGATGATTTTAATGCCGAAATAGCAGAGATACCTGCAATTGAAGCTGTAGATAAATCAAAAAACATCGCGCTATAAATGGCGAGCGTAATTGCTATACCAGTTTTTAGAACACGCGCTCCTAATCTCATTGTTTTACTCCTTTTTGTTTGTCTAGCTAAATGCTTGTTTTCAAATCTATATTATTATTAAACTACTATTTATTACATATAGTTCAATACGATTTTCATTTTTTTCTCATGTAACATCCTGTAACTATACAATGAACTACACGCATTATCAATACAATTTTTCAAGAAATTTTGTTAAATATATGAAGGGAGAAAAAGATTAAATTATTAGTTAAATAAAAAGATTTCGAATTTAAAATTGAAAGAGCTTTATACTTACTATTGGAGATAAATTTGTAAAGAGTAGATAAAAAAGAAGCGAAAATTTTCGCTTCTTTTAAAAAAATCATTCTGTTGAAACAGATGGATCCGCTTGTTCTTTTTTAGGTTTAATTTGTAAAAAGTTAAGGTCAATATTATCTAATAAACTTTGTACAAATAGGACTTCTTCATTTTGGTTATGTTGAATTAGAAGTGATTTATATTTCACAAGTAATTCATTTAAATCTTTTTTACCAGTTGCATCTACAGGTACTATATTAACACTTGCACCTTTTGCGATGCGATTTTGGTAAGCTTCTTTTGTAAGTCCTAATTCTGGAGAGTTTCTAACATAAATTACTCCGCCCGTCATACCTGCACACATCCATGGTCCTGGGTCACCGAGAACTATTGCTCGACCACCAGTCATGTATTCAAATGCAAAACCGTTTATATTTGCTTTTGCACCTAATCGCGTTTTCTGAGAAGTAGGTTGACTAGAGTGATTATGACCACCAATTACAACATCGGCACCTGATAAACGAATACCTGCTCGAGAATCAGCATTACCTTGGATAAAGAATTGTCCTTTTTGTGCTCCATATGCAAAGCATTTTCCGACTGAACCCCCAAAGTACTGACCGTTGGCACCTAAAGCTTTACTAATAAAAATTGTTCCGCCAAACGCAGTTTTTGCTACTCCGTCTTGAGCTCCGCCTTGGACGAATACAGAATAATCTTCTACTGTATAAGTTCCTAGACCATTTCCTGGGATAGACTGATCCTCGAAACTTAGCTCGACAGGTGAAGCTGCGCCATTTGCTTGTTTTTCTACTACTAAGTCATGGATTAGCAAACTACCCGCGTGACGATATTCATTATCAACCTTAGCATAAACTCCAACATCATTACTTTGAAGTACTTTAGCAGATTCACCGTTAGAAAGGATGTATTCTTTTTCTTCGATTTTATTAGTTGATAATAAATTAGATAAACTTAAAGTATCTAAAAATCTTGTTTGTTTTAAGTATTCCGTTTTACCAACAAGATCTTGAGCATTTTTAATTCCTAAAGAACCAACAATCGCTTGCAATTCGTTTTTGAATGCAGTGAAGAATTGTACTAAATTGGTTACAGCTGTTTCAAGTTGTCTCGGTGTGAACTTTCGTAAACCGTGACGCATCGCTTCGATTTCAGATTCAATTTGTGTTGCGATACCGACATGGCAAGTATCTAAATGACAACCACGACAAGTAGTACAACCGATTGCAATCATTGATAAAGTTCCAAAACCAATACGGTTTGCACCTAGAATCATCATTTTCACTACATCATTTACACTTTTCATTCCACCATCTGCCCAAATCTCAACAGAATTACGTAAACCAGATTCTAATAATGCTTTGTGGGCTGCACGAACGCCAATTTCTACTGGTAAACCTACATTTTGAATAGCATGAACACGAGCAGCACCAGTTCCGCCATCAAAGCCACTAATATTAATAAAGTTCGCACCTGCTTTTGCAATACCGACTGCAATTGTACCAATGTTAGGTACAACAGGTACTTTTACGGCTACTTTTGCATTAGGATTAACTGCTTTAATTTCACTAATCATCTGAGCTAGATCTTCAATTGAATAAATATCATGATTATTTGAAGGTGAAATTAAATCTGATCCTAACGTTGCGTTTCTAGTTTCTGCAATTTTTTGTGTTACCTTTGAAGCAGGTAAGTGACCACCTTCACCAGGTTTTGCACCTTGACCGATTTTAATTTCAATTAAATTTGAAGAGTGGAGTAAATTCGCATTAACCCCGAATCGGCCCGAAGCGATTTGTTGTCCACGGGTATTTGGATATTTTCCAATCATATCTTGGATTTCTCCACCTTCACCATTTAAGCTAATCATGTTTAGTCGATTTGCACCTTCAGCATATGCTCTAAAAGCAACTTCATTTTGAGATCCAAATGACATTGAACTAATAATAAATGGTAATGAGTGAGTACCAATTTCCAATGAGACTTGGCCTGAAGCAATTGGTCTACTACTTTCAACTAATGAAAGCGCATGTCGTACTGCAGTTGGACGGTCTTCTTCAATTTGATTTAATTTTTGACGATATGTTTCATAACTACCAGTTTGTGCTGTTTCTCCAATAGCCTTCCAAATTCGAGGGAACACATGGAAAGACTTCGGCATCGTTGCGTTACCTGCATTGTAATCTTCATATCGTTTTTTTGAATCTGTTTCAATTAATTGGAATCCAGAAACTGATTGATCGCCGAAGAAATTGATTACTCCTAAAGACGAAGCGATATCTTCTTGTAAACCGATACTACTAAACATCTTTGCATAGCCTCGTAGTTCATGCATACCGATTGTTGAAATAACTTTTTCGATGCCTTTATTTAAAACATCATATAGTTTTACGATTTTGTCTGGAGTTTCCAATTCTGATATTGTTCCAAAAAGGAAATGAGGATTGATTGCGTCTGCACCTAAACCTTTCATTACCATAAAATCGTGAAGATTACGAACTGCAGCTGTTTTTAAAATAATTGAACAGCTTCTTCTAACTTTTGCATTCACAAGACCATTATGGATGATCGCTGTAATAAGTGCCGGATCAATCCAATATTGATTATTTTGGTGTGCTTCGTCATCTGTAATAACAATACATTCTGCGCCATTTCTCACGGCTTCAATTGCTTCGTATTTGTACCCAGATAATGTTTCTTCTAAAGGTAAGTTAGAAAATGTACTTTGAATTGTATATAGTTTATTTTCTAATTGATATAGATTGATGATTTCTTCATACGTAATTTGTTCACGATTTGCTTTTAGAGTACTTCCTACAAAACCATCACCTAATATTGGAGAAGGGAGTTGAAGAACAATTCCAGATTCTTTCTTTGAAATGGATGGTCTTTTTCCTAAAAGAACAGAAATAGAGAAGTGCTCTGTTTCACGATCACGATCGATGGCTGGGTTCGTTACAACTGCAACTGTTTCCTTCATATAGTCTGATAGATTTTTTCTAGCATCATCTAAACAAGCTAGTGGAGCATCATGACCTAATGAACGAATAGGTTCAGCACCTTTTTCTGCCATTTGTTCAACTAGTTGGATTTGTTCCTTTTGCCATCCGAATGCACCATATTCAAACGGATGAATAGAAGGAGGTGAGTGTTCTACATAATCAGTTGAATTTGCTTCTTTATTTGCTAGATTCATAGCTAATTTGTCATTTAATTTCGTTGTGACAAAATGAGTTAATTCACGGTGAGTTAAAAGTTGAGCGCGATCTTTTAGTAAATTAATACCTATTTTTTCTCCAGGTGAAAGTGCGTGCGGCTCCGAGATAAATAATTCTGGAGAAAGGATACCTTGTTCTGAAGAAAATACATAATAATCATTTGTTTCAAGTAGCCATACAGGACGTAGCCCTAAAGCGTCAACGCTTGCGACAAATTCATTACCTTCTCTTGTTAATACACCTGCAGGACCTTGGCAATAAGGACCGAATGTACTTCGAATTGTATTGTAAATTGAGTTTACTTCTTGATCTAATTCAAATTCTGCAGGTATTGGTGGGAATAATAATTCCATTGCTTCTTTCAAAGTGTAATGATATTTATGAATTAATGTTTCTAACGTATTATTTACATCTTGTGAATCACTATTACCATTTTGTATATTGGCTCCAATTTGCTTTGCTTCAATCCTCAATTGTTCAATCGTATTAATTTCTCCGTTATGTGCTAGTAAGCTAAATGGTTGTACTCTTGAAAACGAAGATGAAGTGTTTGTTGAGTAGCGGTTATGACCTACAACAACAGATGATTGAAAATTAGGGTGCTGCAAGTCAGAATAGTATGATAATAAAGTGTCGATTGTTCCCATTACTTTATATACGCAAGTAGATTGACTTAGCGAAACAACAGTTATATTTGTTTTTTTGCTAATAATATTTGTTAAATCAAAGAGAGAGGTGCTTTGGTGATTTTTAATTGGAAGTAATGCTACTTGTAAAAATTTAGGTTCTACTGCTTGAGCAATTGGACCAAGTGCCAATGTGCAGGTTTGGTTAGAACTATGGAATAATGTTTCATAACCGTTTTCTTCAAAAATTTGAAGCAAAGTTTGTACTTCTGATTTTTCATCAAAAAAGAAATGTCCTACTGTAAAAGAAGGGTGTGAAACGATTTCTGGACTAATACCTACAGATGTCAGTTTTTCTTGCCAAAGCAAAGTAGGGATGTCAGTTTGAATTCCTACACCATCACCTTCACCGTTTGTAAATCCCGCTCGGTGATTCATCTTTCGAAGACTTTCAGCAGCGATATCGACTGTTTCTCTTGTTTGAGTAATGGAACGATTGATGAAAGCAACGATTCCACATGCATCATGTTCGCTATTGTAATAATCTCTAAATAACCCTGGTGACCATTCTGTTTTTGTTTGAAATTTCATTTAACTACCTCCTATATATAATTGGAAATTGATTATTCAGAATTAATGATGTATAAATAGAGGCCACTTCAATAGTTGGAGTGACCTCGGATAGATCATTGTTTAATCGTAGCTAATTTTTGGAATGCGTTCCCAACTGCGTTAATTGTTTGGAGAACATCTTGTTCAGTATGAGCTGTAGTTAAGAACCAAGCTTCATATTTTGAAGGTGCTAAGTTAATACCTTCTTCTAATAGAAGTTTAAAAAATCTACCGAATACTTCGCTATCAGCTTTTTTTGCTTCTTCATAATTCGTTACTTCGTCTATACCGAAATAGACAGTTAAAGCACCTTTTAAGCGGTTGATCTTAATATGGATGTTGTGCTCATCAGCTTTTTCTTGAATACCTTTTTCAAGAATTGTACCTAAGCGGTCTAACTCTTCATAGACACCTTCTTGTTTCAATACTTCTAGACATGCAATACCTGCTGCGATTGATGCAGGATTACCAGCCATCGTTCCAGCTTGATAAGCAGGACCTAGAGGAGCAACTGTTTCCATAATTTCTTTCTTGCCACCATAAGCTCCGATTGGTAAACCACCACCTATGATTTTTCCAAGAGCTGTTAAATCTGGCTCAACTCCTAATAGGTTTTGCGCTCCACCATACATAAATCTAAAGGCAGTTATAACTTCATCATAAATGACTAATGCACCATGATTGTGCGTTATTTCATTTACGGCTTCTAGGAAACCTTCTTTTGGTTCAACAATCCCAAAGTTACCGACGATTGGTTCAACAAGTACACCAGCTACTTCATGACCCCATTTTTCCATTGTCTCTGCATATGCTTCAATATCGTTAAATGGAACAGTAATTACTTCGTTGGCAATACTTTGTGGAACACCAGCAGAATCCGGAGTACCAAGAGTAGATGGTCCAGAACCAGCGGCAACAAGTACTAAATCTGAATGACCATGATAGCATCCAGCAAATTTAACGATTTTAGTTTTACCAGTGTAAGCTCTAGCTACACGGATAGTAGTCATAACGGACTCTGTACCTGAATTTGTAAATCTGACTTTATCCATACTAGGGATTGCTTCTTTTAGCATTTTCGCAAATTGTACTTCAAGCTCGTGAGGTGCACCGTAAAGGACACCATTTTCTGCTGCGTTTGTAATCGCAGCTGTAATATGAGGATGAGCATGACCCGTAATAATAGGACCGTATGCTGCTAAATAATCTATATATTGGTTGCCATCAACATCCCAAAAATATGCACCTTTTGCACGTTTCATTGTGACAGGAGCTCCGCCACCTACTGCTTTAAACGATCTTGAAGGACTGTTTACGCCTCCAACGATATGTTCTAAAGCTTCATTATGTATTTCAATTGACTTTTGATTATTCATGGAGTACCTCCCATTAATGATAAAAAATGAAAGATTTTAACCGGCATCTTTACATTATTTATGTGGTTAAATTACATTCTAGCACGAAATTTTAGTGCGTGGTAAATGTAAGCCTTTCCAACTTTGAAAGAAATTTGAACATTTTGTAGAATCTATATTTTTCTTAAAAAAAGACCGAAAAATTGGAAATTATTTTTCAGTACTTTTTTATTGTGCTTAGTCCATATTTAAAATACACTAAGCGACGGAATAAAAAATGGAGGCATACGTATGGAGAACATGATTGAAGTACAAAACTTACACAAAGAATTTAAAACTTTTTTAAGTCGCTCTGGTGTAAAAGGTGCATTTAGAGACTTGTTTACAAGAAACTATAAAACTAAGACAGCAGTTAATAATATAAGTTTTTCTGTAAAAAAAGGTGAAATGATGGCCTATATTGGGGAGAATGGAGCAGGAAAGTCAACTACGATTAAAATGTTGACTGGAATCTTAACGCCTACTTCTGGTGATGTAACCGTTAATGGATTTCACCCTCAAAAAGATCGAGAGCGTTTTGTTAAATCGATCGGCGTTGTATTTGGTCAAAGATCTCAGTTGTGGTGGGATATTGCTGTACAAGAATCATTTCGTTTACTAAAAAAAGTTTATCAAATACCAGATAAACAATATGAAGAGCATATGGGTTACATCATTAAGACTTTAGATATCGAGCCATTATTGGATCAACCAGTTAGAAAGTTATCTTTAGGTCAAAGAATGAGATGTGAATTAGCTGCGGCATTAATTCATAACCCACCTTTAGTATTTTTAGATGAGCCTACAATTGGTTTAGATGTTTTAGTAAAATTAAAAATCCGCGAGTTTTTAAAAGAATTAAATCAAAAATATGGTACAACAATTCTTTTAACCACACACGATATTTCTGATATTGAGGCACTATGTGATCGAGTAGTTATGTTAGATGAAGGAAAAATCATTTATGATGGGAAACTCGAACAGTTAAAAGGCCAATGGGGAGAAGAGAAAGAAATACAATTCCAATTTATTAAACCTGTAAATCTTGGTATGTTAAACGAATTAATTGGACGAACTGATGTGAAATGGAAGCAAGAAGAAGGAGAAAATATTTGGAGCGTTACATTACCAAACGATGAAACGCTTATTTCGATGATCATTGCAAAAGTTGTTCAAACAAATCCCGTTAAAGATATGAAGATGTTAGAAATTTCTACTGAAGAAATCATTCGAAACATTTATCAAGAGGGGATTAGTAATGGGTAAGTATATTGAAATTATTCGTATTCGTTTTTTAATGATGTTAGCCTATCGTACAAATTATTATACAGGAATTGTAATTTATACTATTAACATAGGTGCTTATTACTTTTTATGGAAAGCTATATACGGTCATCAAGGTTCAATCCAAGGGGTTTCTGTAAACCAGATGACTACTTATGTTGCAATCGCTTGGATGGCAAGGGCTTTTTATTTTAATAATCTAGATCGTGAAATTGCAGAAGAAATTGTAGAAGGTAAAGTAGCTATTGAACTTATAAGACCTTATAATTATTTGCTTACAAAAGTGATGCAAGGATTAGGTGAGGGTATTTTTAGATTCTTTTTCTTTTCAATTCCAGGGTTTATTTTAGTAGCATTAATTTTCCGATTAGATGTTTCATTTAATTTATCTACTTTAGGATTATTTTTACTAGCTTCAGTTTTCAGTTTTGCAATCAATACACAATTGAATTTATTAACGGGACTAATGGCATTTTTTCTTCAAAATAATATGGGCTTTATTCAAGCTAAGCGTGTCATCATTGATTTGTTTTCAGGTTTAACGATTCCGATAACATTCTTTCCAGCTTGGTCTCAAAGTATAATGAAGTACTTACCTTTTCAAGGGATTAGCTATATTCCTAGTATGATTTTTGCTGAAGGAATTAAAGGTGAATTGATTTTAAGAGGACTTTTATTCCAAATTACTTGGATTATCATTTTGTGTATTCCAATTACACTTATATGGTACAAAGCTAAAAAGCATCTTGTTATACAGGGAGGTTAAGGAATGTTTTATATTAATATATTTCTTCAATATTCTGGTCAATATTTAAAAACTAAGTTTCATTATAGAGCAAATTTCTTTTTATCATTTTTATCAGATTTAATGTCTCAAGCTGTTAATTTAATATTTATATTATTAGTTTTCAATCACACTTCACTTATTGAAGGATGGAACCGAGACGAAATTGTATTCATTTATGGATTCTTTTTAGTGCCATTTGCTTTATTTGGTTCATTTTTTAATATATGGGATTTTAATGATCGTTATATTGTTAAAGGTGAGTTTGATCGTATTTTAACTCGACCTATTCATAGTCTTTTTCAGGTTATATTAGAAAAAATGGAACTTGAATCATTACTAGGTGCGATAACTGGACTAATTATTATGATTTATGCTGGTGTTAAATTAGGTTTAATGATCACTTGGTATGACCCATTCTTATTTTTATTAATGGCTTTTGGTGGGATGTTTGTTTACGCTGGCATTTTTATCGCTTTAGCTAGTATTGGATTTTGGTCAGATGCTAGAACATCCATTATGCCGTTAATGTATAATATAGGAAACTATGGTCGATATCCTATTAATATATATCATCCAATTATTCGTTTTGTATTAACTTGGATTTTGCCATTTGCATTTGTTGGTGTTTACCCGGCTGCATATTTTTTACGTAGAAGCGAATGGTATGTCTATTCATTTTTAACACCAGTTATGGGGTTAGTTGTTTTTGTAATATCTGTAGTGATTTGGAATCAAGGAGTAAAAAAATATAAAGGTGCTGGGAACTAAGCAGTATTCTATTTCAATAGCTTGTTTCATAAATTGAAATGAGGTGATTGGAATGGGAACTGCTTTTTTCTTTTTTATAGCAATCTTTGCAATCTTGTATAGTCTAGTGTATTTATGGAATACTTCAACTAAAAAAGTAAGTAAAGGTCTTATTTCAGTTAATAATTATATTATTTTATTTTTAATATATGGAACGGTACTTATAGGCTTTAGTGCAGTCTATTTTATATTAGAACATGGTCAACGTCCGATTTTAATTGAGCATTCTATTCCTATTGAAGGGACTAATTACCATATAATGGGGTTATGCTTATATTTTAGCGCGATTACTCTTTTATCCGTAGGGTATGGGGATATTGTACCAGTAGGGATTGGAAGATGGGTTGCTATGATGGAGGCACTAATCGGTTATACGATGCCAGCGGCTTTTGTTTTACAAGTATTTAAAGATGAACGTTAATACTATTGATTAAGGAGATTGTTATGACTGTTGAAATTGGAGTTAAAGCACCAGATTTTACATTACCAGCTAGTAATGGGGAAAATGTATCATTATCAGACTTTAAAGGTAAGAAAGTAGTTCTTTATTTTTATCCAAAAGATATGACACCGGGCTGTACTACGGAAGCTTGTGACTTTAGAGATTCATATGAAAAGTTTATGAAAAGTGGTACTGTCATTTTAGGAATCAGTCCGGACCCTGTAAAAAGACATGAAAAATTTATTGAAAAGTATCAGTTACCATTTTTATTACTTTCAGACGAAACTACTGAAGTTGCGAAGTTATTTGATGTATGGAAGTTGAAAAATAATTTTGGTAAGGAATATATGGGGATTGAACGAACAACATTTTTAATTGATGAAGAAGGTTGTATCGAAAATGTGTGGCAAAAGGTTAGAGTAAAAAACCATGTTGAAGATGTTTATAGTGTAATCAATCATTCGTAAAAATTGTACAAACTAAATTGATGAAAGAACTTGACTACGCGAGTTTTTTTTAGAAAGAAACGTTTTATATAAAATAATCGAGCTTTTCGTCTATACCTATCATGCTTTAGAGAATATATTGGAGTATAGGGCATACCTCCTCAGATGATAGCATTTTGAAGTGCGAGTTAATTCTCGCACATTTTTTTATTTACATGATGGGAAAGCAAGTAGTGTCTATTTTTTTTATAAATTCTCAAAAAGTTGACAAATATTCTAGCAGTTGAATAAACTAATAATAAGTAAGTAAATTTGGAACTAATTTATAGAAACGGGGAGAGCGGCGTTGCATAAGGAAAATATTCAAGATGCAATTTTACATTTAAAGAATAGCGGCGTACGTATTACACCTCAGAGACATGCGATTATAGAATATTTAATTGGAAGTGGAACACATCCAACTGCTGACGAAATCTATAAAGCACTTGAGGGAAAATTTCCAAATATGAGTGTAGCAACGGTTTACAATAATCTCAGAGTATTACGTGAAGTAGGTATGGTTAAAGAATTGAACTTCGGTGATTCTTCTAGTCGTTTTGATTATATAACAACTGATCATTATCATATCATTTGCCAAAAATGTGGTGAAATGAATGATTTTCATTATGATGGATTAGAAGGAATCAATCTTTATGTTGAGAAGGAAACGGGATTTGAAGTAACTAATCATAGAATGGAAGTATACGGTATTTGTCCTAAATGTAAAGAAAAAACATTATCATAATAAAGCACATTACATAATGTAATGTGCTTTATTTATTATGCTATTGTTTAGCATTTCGTTTGCTATTATATTTTTCATTAAATTCTTTACCTTCTAATGAAGGATCTAATGTAAGGGGCTCATTGCAATACATACAGATGTCAACTTTTCCAAGCATTTTAGTAGTTTTGCTACAATTCGGACAGACAACCTGAATCGTTTTTGTAGAAAGCATTCCGATCCAAAAGTAAACAACAGTACTTCCGATAATCGCTAAAAACCCTACAAGCATAAAAATCGTCATAACAATTTTATGCTCTCTGAAAAATACACCACCGTACATAATGATGAAGCCTATAAATAATAATGAAAGTGCAAACGTTCTTATATTATTAATTTTACTACTTTTCTTTTTTGCCACTTTGTCCACCCCACTCTTTGTAATATAGCATAAATGGGATTGGAAATGTTAGTGCTAACATGGAAAACCTTACGAACTTATTTAATGGATTGTTATTAAGATGGACTTTATTGAATTTGTTCTATCTTTATGGAGGTTCAATTGGATTTATTTTATTAGATGAGCTGAATTGTGATTGTTTTTCTTCTTATTGTTTATAAGATGAATCGGGCTATATAGAATTAAAAAATAGGGGATCTGTAGCAGGCCTAGAACGATTAAGTAATATGGCCATGGTCCAAAAAAGTCTAGCAAGTTTGCTCCAGGTAGTTTTGCTCTTAAAAATAAGTAGTTTCCTTTTATGAAATAATCTAGTAAGTAAATTGGTATTGCTAGCATTATTAAATATAGAAAGGACTTTATCAATGAACGGAATGTTGGGGTATATCCAAATATATATGTCATGTAACAGATCGATAAAATGATTCCCCCATGAGTAATGAAGAATTGTATATATTTAAAGTGAGGAAAAGCATACTTCATATCCGGTGTAATCACAGATTGGATAGCTCCAGCTAACCCCCAAAAGTAAATGATGTCATATATTTTATAATTTTTTGTAATGAGTGTATAACAACATAAATACATACTAATTCCGCAAAGTTGGAGAGGTAATGAATCTCCCGGGTCCCACTGGTTCGTTTAATTATGCCATCCATATAGAAGAAACTCGACTAAAAGCATTGAAATGATTAACAGAGTACGAATGAATAAATCTACTTTTTTCTTTTTCTTGATCAAATGTTTGAAGTAATACAAAGAGATAAGAAGTAAGAGAATGATTAATATAGTAATAATATGTTGCTTTGAAAATAATACGAAACCATTCATTAACTACACCTCTCTTTAAAAGGACATAGATACTACTGCATATTTTGTTACAGTTAAATGGATTCAAGTTCTATTTTTAGATTGTATTCTGCTTATTTAGATTAAAGTATAAAGAATAAAAATCTGTACTATATGTTCTTATGAGATAAAGTTTAACTTTTTTTGAAAAAACGTTTAAAAAGTGTTGACGATGATAAATATCGATGTTATATTAATACATGTCGCCGAGAGATAACGGCAACGAAAGAAAAGAATTTAAAAAATGTTGACAGGCTCTTATGAGAATGTTAAGATGAAAAAGTCGCTAATGACGCGACGGTTTGAACTTTGAAAACTAAACAAAACATGAAGTAAACGTCAATTATTAGTTTTTTGAGCAATACAAGATTTAAACTTAACTTTTATGGAGAGTTTGATCCTGGCTCAGGACGAACGCTGGCGGCGTGCCTAATACATGCAAGTCGAGCGGATTAATGGGAGCTTGCTCCCGTTAATTAGCGGCGGACGGGTGAGTAACACGTGGGCAACCTACCTGTAAGACTGGGATAACTTCGGGAAACCGGAGCTAATACCGGATGACACTGAGGAACTCCTGTTCCTTAGTTGAAAGATGGCTTCGGCTATCACTTACAGATGGGCCCACGGCGCATTAGCTAGTTGGTGAGGTAACGGCTCACCAAGGCGACGATGCGTAGCCGACCTGAGAGGGTGATCGGCCACACTGGGACTGAGACACGGCCCAGACTCCTACGGGAGGCAGCAGTAGGGAATCTTCCGCAATGGACGAAAGTCTGACGGAGCAACGCCGCGTGAGCGATGAAGGCCTTCGGGTCGTAAAGCTCTGTTGTTAGGGAAGAACAAGTGCTAGTTAAATAAGCTGGCACCTTGACGGTACCTAACCAGAAAGCCACGGCTAACTACGTGCCAGCAGCCGCGGTAATACGTAGGTGGCAAGCGTTGTCCGGAATTATTGGGCGTAAAGCGCGCGCAGGCGGTTTCTTAAGTCTGATGTGAAAGCCCCCGGCTCAACCGGGGAGGGTCATTGGAAACTGGGAAACTTGAGTGCAGAAGAGGAAAGTGGAATTCCAAGTGTAGCGGTGAAATGCGTAGAGATTTGGAGGAACACCAGTGGCGAAGGCGACTTTCTGGTCTGTAACTGACGCTGAGGCGCGAAAGCGTGGGGAGCAAACAGGATTAGATACCCTGGTAGTCCACGCTGTAAACGATGAGTGCTAAGTGTTAGAGGGTTTCCGCCCTTTAGTGCTGAAGTTAACGCATTAAGCACTCCGCCTGGGGAGTACGGTCGCAAGACTGAAACTCAAAGGAATTGACGGGGGCCCGCACAAGTGGTGGAGCATGTGGTTTAATTCGAAGCAACGCGAAGAACCTTACCAGGTCTTGACATCCTCTGACAACCCTAGAGATAGGGCGTTCCCTTCGGGGACAGAGTGACAGGTGGTGCATGGTTGTCGTCAGCTCGTGTCGTGAGATGTTGGGTTAAGTCCCGCAACGAGCGCAACCCTTGATCTTAGTTGCCAGCATTTAGTTGGGCACTCTAAGGTGACTGCCGGTGACAAACCGGAGGAAGGTGGGGATGACGTCAAATCATCATGCCCCTTATGACCTGGGCTACACACGTGCTACAATGGATAGTACAAAGGGTTGCAAGACCGCGAGGTGGAGCTAATCCCATAAAACTATTCTCAGTTCGGATTGTAGGCTGCAACTCGCCTACATGAAGCCGGAATCACTAGTAATCGCGGATCAGCATGCCGCGGTGAATACGTTCCCGGGCCTTGTACACACCGCCCGTCACACCACGAGAGTTTGTAACACCCGAAGTCGGTGGGGTAACCTTTTAGGGGCCAGCCGCCTAAGGTGGGACAGATGATTGGGGTGAAGTCGTAACAAGGTAGCCGTATCGGAAGGTGCGGCTGGATCACCTCCTTTCTATGGAGACATCATGAACCGTTGGTTCATGTATGAAAATGTTTCTTCATTGTTTTGTTTAGTTTTGAGAGTTCACTCTCAACTTTGTACCTTGAAAACTAGATAATGTCATTCATTAAACTGCGTAAGTTTAATTCAATTAGTTTTAAAATTAGTTAAGTTAGAAAGGGCGCACGGTGGATGCCTTGGCACTAGGAGTCGATGAAGGACGGGACTAACACCGATATGCTTCGGGGAGCTGTAAGTAAGCTTTGATCCGGAGATTTCCGAATGGGGAAACCCACTACTCGTAATGGAGTAGTATCTTTACCTGAATACATAGGGTACTGAGGACAGACCCAGGGAACTGAAACATCTAAGTACCTGGAGGAATAGAAAGCAAAATGCGATTTCCTGAGTAGCGGCGAGCGAAACGGAAGATA
The DNA here is from genome assembly GCA_013200995.1 of Arthrobacter citreus. Lineage (GTDB taxonomy): Bacteria > Bacillota > Bacilli > Bacillales > Bacillaceae_G > Gottfriedia. The sequence continues at coordinate 4,568,510 of CP053688.1, forward strand.
GCCCAAACCAAGAGGCTTGCCTCTTGGGGTTGTAGGACACTCTATACGGAGTTACAAAGGAACGGGGTAAATGAAGCGACCTGGAAAGGTCCGTCAAAGAAGGTAAAAACCCTGTAGTTGAAATCTCGTTCCCTCTTGAGTGGATCCTGAGTACGGCGGAACACGTGAAATTCCGTCGGAATCTGGGAGGACCATCTCCCAAGGCTAAATACTACCTAGTGACCGATAGTGAACCAGTACCGTGAGGGAAAGGTGAAAAGCACCCCGGAAGGGGAGTGAAAGAGAACCTGAAACCGTGTGCTTACAAATAGTCAGAGCTCGTTAACGAGTGATGGCGTGCCTTTTGTAGAATGAACCGGCGAGTTACGATCCCGTGCAAGGTTAAGTTGAAGAGACGGAGCCGCAGCGAAAGCGAGTCTGAATAGGGCGATATAGTACGTGGTCGTAGACCCGAAACCGAGTGATCTACCCATGTCCAGGATGAAGTTCAGGTAACACTGAATGGAGGTCCGAACCCACGCACGTTGAAAAGTGCGGGGATGAGGTGTGGGTAGCGGAGAAATTCCAATCGAACTCGGAGATAGCTGGTTCTCCCCGAAATAGCTTTAGGGCTAGCCTTATGTGTTAGAGTCTTGGAGGTAGAGCACTGATTGGACTAGGGGCCCCCAACGGGTTACCGAATTCAGTCAAACTCCGAATGCCAATGACTTATCCATAGGAGTCAGACTACGAGTGATAAGATCCGTGGTCAAGAGGGAAACAGCCCAGACCGCCAGCTAAGGTCCCAAAGTATACGTTAAGTGGAAAAGGATGTGGAGTTGCTTAGACAACCAGGATGTTGGCTTAGAAGCAGCCACCATTTAAAGAGTGCGTAATAGCTCACTGGTCGAGTGACTCTGCGCCGAAAATGTAACGGGGCTAAACGTATCACCGAAGCTGCGGATTGATACCGTATGGTATCAGTGGTAGGGGAGCGTTCTAAGGGCGTTGAAGCTAGATCGTAAGGACTGGTGGAGCGCTTAGAAGTGAGAATGCCGGTATGAGTAGCGAAAGACGGGTGAGAATCCCGTCCACCGTATGCCTAAGGTTTCCTGGGGAAGGCTCGTCCTCCCAGGGTTAGTCAGGACCTAAGCCGAGGCCGAAAGGCGTAGGCGATGGACAACAGGTTGATATTCCTGTACCACCTCATTTCCGTTTGAGCGATGGAGGGACGCAGAAAGATAGGGTAAGCGCGCTGCTGGATATGCGCGTCCAAGCAATTAGGCTGATGTGTAGGCAAATCCGCACATCATAAGGCTGAGTTGTGATGGCGAGGGAAATATAGTACCGAAGTTCCTGATTCTACGCTGCCAAGAAAAGCTTCTAGCGAGGAAATAGGTGCCTGTACCGCAAACCGACACAGGTAGGCGAGGAGAGAATCCTAAGGTGAGCGAGAGAACTATGGTTAAGGAACTCGGCAAAATGACCCCGTAACTTCGGGAGAAGGGGTGCTCTTTTGGGTGTATGCCCGGGAGAGCCGCAGTGAAAAGGCCCAAGCGACTGTTTAGCAAAAACACAGGTCTCTGCGAAGCCGCAAGGCGAAGTATAGGGGCTGACGCCTGCCCGGTGCTGGAAGGTTAAGAGGAGGGGTTATTCCTTACGGGAGAAGCTCTGAATTGAAGCCCCAGTAAACGGCGGCCGTAACTATAACGGTCCTAAGGTAGCGAAATTCCTTGTCGGGTAAGTTCCGACCCGCACGAAAGGCGTAACGATTTGGGCACTGTCTCAACCATAGACTCGGTGAAATTATAGTACCTGTGAAGATGCAGGTTACCCGCGACAGGACGGAAAGACCCCGTGGAGCTTTACTGCAGCTTGATATTGAATTTTGGTACAGCTTGTACAGGATAGGTAGGAGCCTGTGAAGCCGGAGCGCTAGCTTCGGTGGAGGCGTCGGTGGGATACTACCCTGGCTGTATTGAAATTCTAACCTAGAGCCGTTATCCGGCTCGGAGACAGTGTCAGGTGGGCAGTTTGACTGGGGCGGTCGCCTCCTAAAGAGTAACGGAGGCGCCCAAAGGTTCCCTCAGAATGGTTGGAAATCATTCGAAGAGTGTAAAGGCATAAGGGAGCTTGACTGCGAGACCTACAAGTCGAGCAGGGACGAAAGTCGGGCTTAGTGATCCGGTGGTTCCGCATGGAAGGGCCATCGCTCAACGGATAAAAGCTACCCCGGGGATAACAGGCTTATCTCCCCCAAGAGTCCACATCGACGGGGAGGTTTGGCACCTCGATGTCGGCTCATCGCATCCTGGGGCTGTAGTCGGTCCCAAGGGTTGGGCTGTTCGCCCATTAAAGCGGTACGCGAGCTGGGTTCAGAACGTCGTGAGACAGTTCGGTCCCTATCCGTCGTGGGCGCAGGAAATTTGAGAGGAGCTGTCCTTAGTACGAGAGGACCGGGATGGACACACCGCTGGTGTACCAGTTGTTCTGCCAAGAGCATGGCTGGGTAGCTATGTGTGGAAGGGATAAGTGCTGAAAGCATCTAAGCATGAAGCCCCCCTCAAGATGAGATTTCCCATAGCGTTAAGCTAGTAAGACCCCTGAGAGACGATCAGGTTGATAGGTCAGAGGTGGAAGCGTGGTGACACGTGGAGCTGACTGATACTAATCGGTCGAGGACTTAACTAACAAGTTTGATAATGACATTATCTAGTTTTGAAGGTACAAAAATTATTATAAAAAACTTCTTAAAAAGTTATTGACTTTCGTAGAAAGTTTGATATAATAATTAATGTCCTAAAGAAAAAGAATCAAGTGATGATAGCGAAGAGGTCACACCCGTTCCCATACCGAACACGGCAGTTAAGCTCTTCAGCGTCGATGGTAGTTGGGGGTTTCCCCCTGTGAGAGTAGAACGTCGCTTGGTTTGATGGAGGATTAGCTCAGCTGGGAGAGCACCTGCCTTACAAGCAGGGGGTCGGCGGTTCGAGCCCGTCATCCTCCACCATATGCCGACTTAGCTCAATTGGTAGAGCAACTGACTTGTAATCAGTAGGTTGAGGGTTCAAGTCCTTTAGTCGGCACTCTTTTTGAGCCATTAGCTCAGTTGGTAGAGCATCTGACTTTTAATCAGAGGGTCGAAGGTTCGAATCCTTCATGGCTCACCATTTTCTCAAAAAGAAAATATTTGCGGGTGTGGCGGAATTGGCAGACGCGCTAGACTTAGGATCTAGTACTTCGGTGTGGGGGTTCGAGTCCCTTCACCCGCACCATTTATAATTTAAAAGCAGTATACGCGGAAGTAGTTCAGTGGTAGAATACAACCTTGCCAAGGTTGGGGTCGCGGGTTCGAGCCCCGTCTTCCGCTCCACATATGCTGCCGGGGTGGTGGAATGGCAGACACACAGGACTTAAAATCCTGCGGGGGTTGACCCCGTGCCGGTTCGAGTCCGGCCCTCGGTACCATTTATAATATGCGCCCGTAGCTCAATTGGATAGAGCGTTTGACTACGGATCAAAAGGTTATGGGTTCGAGTCCTTTCGGGCGCGCCATATTGTATCACCTGTAATTCTAAACGGGAAGTGGCTCAGCTTGGTAGAGCACCTGGTTTGGGACCAGGGGGTCGCAGGTTCAAATCCTGTCTTCCCGACCATTTAAAACATGGGGCCTTAGCTCAGCTGGGAGAGCGCCTGCCTTGCACGCAGGAGGTCAGCGGTTCGATCCCGCTAGGCTCCACTTAGAAAACTTAAATGAATTATTATGGCGGTGTAGCTCAGCTGGCTAGAGCGTACGGTTCATACCCGTGAGGTCGTGGGTTCGACTCCCTCCGCCGCTACTTATTTTTTTAGGACCTTTAGCTCAGCTGGTTAGAGCAGACGGCTCATAACCGTCCGGTCGTAGGTTCGAGTCCTACAAGGTCCACCATTTATAAATGGAGTAATACCCAAGTCTGGCTGAAGGGATCGGTCTTGAAAACCGACAGGGGTGTAACAGCCCGCGGGGGTTCGAATCCCTCTTACTCCTCCATTTTTATTAAATCTCATATTAATGAATCTAACTTAGTTAGGATTCACATTATCGCGGGGTGGAGCACGAACGAATATGCTTCGAAGGAATTACTTCAGCATACCAATCGAGCCGCTACTTGCATAAACATCCTGAGATTGGGATGGTCTTAACGAAATAAACTTCATGGATCTAATTAAAATAGTATCCACATTATCGCGGGGTGGAGCAGTCTGGTAGCTCGTCGGGCTCATAACCCGAAGGTCGCAGGTTCAAATCCTGTCCCCGCAACCAAATGGTCCCGTGGTGTAGCGGTTAACATGCCTGCCTGTCACGCAGGAGATCGCCGGTTCGATCCCGGTCGGGACCGCCATTTAAGATGGCTCGGTAGCTCAGTCGGTAGAGCAGAGGACTGAAAATCCTCGTGTCGGCGGTTCGATTCCGTCCCGAGCCACCATCTTAAATAAGTTGAACTAGTTATGGCAACGTATAATATTTAAGATAAATAATTTAATTAAGCCGACTTAGCTCAATTGGTAGAGCAACTGACTTGTAATCAGTAGGTTGAGGGTTCAAGTCCTTTAGTCGGCACTCTTTATGGCGGTCGTGGCGAAGTGGTTAACGCATCGGATTGTGGTTCCGACACTCGTGGGTTCGATTCCCATCGGTCGCCCCATATTATGCGGGTGTAGTTTAATGGTAAAATAGAAGCCTTCCAAGCTTCGGTCGTGGGTTCGATTCCCATCACCCGCTTTTTTATAAAATTTAATGGGCCTATAGCTCAGCTGGTTAGAGCGCACGCCTGATAAGCGTGAGGTCGATGGTTCGAGTCCATTTAGGCCCACCATTAAATTTATAATTAATTTTTCCGCAGTAGCTCAGTGGTAGAGCACTCGGCTGTTAACCGAGTGGTCGTAGGTTCGAATCCTACCTGCGGAGCCATTATGATAGAGAAGTACCCAAGTGGCTCAAGGGGCGCCCCTGCTAAGGGTGTAGATCGGGTAACCGGTGCGAGGGTTCGAATCCCTTCTTCTCTGCCATATTTTTTTTTGGCCCGTTGGTCAAGCGGTTAAGACACCGCCCTTTCACGGCGGTAACACGGGTTCGAGTCCCGTACGGGTCATAACTAAAGCTCAGTTATTTGTGATAACACAGGTAACTGAGCTTTTTATTTGTCTTTATAATTAGGGACTCAAACAACAATATGAGAAAGATTTCCTCTATCATCACTGTAGCAGTGATAACTCCGTTCGATTTATATAAACAGTCGAATCCAATAACGCCTCGTAGCAAACATATCACAGATCTATTTAATGGTGGTTTTCAGTAGTATAATTGGACAAATAGATGCCTTCTAGAGCTATTTATATAGAGCATCCATCTTAAACTCCGAATAGATAACGTTAAACGTAATATTCCCAAATAATGAAAATGTTTTAATGTGAACTTCTCAAATAAAATGCCTTTTGAATAAAAAAATGGACGAACCTAATTATTAATATAAAAGCCAAGAATATTTACTTTATAAAATAGTCTGATTATTCTTCTGCTTTTTTAAACGCTTTAATTCCATCATCTAAAAGGGCATTCGTTACTAATCCTTCATTCAACTCCAGTATTATTGTCCCAATCGAATTCATCCCCTAGTTCTTTAATAAAATCAATTAATCACATCTATAATTAGAAAAGATAATTTGTGTTTATAGATACTAACAAACAAATAAATATTTCCACATACGTGCAAAATATTTTCAATCTCTTTTACAAATATAGTAATAGAAACAACGCTTTTCAGAAGTAGCTCTCCATAGCGTAGGCCTGCACTTTTCCTTTGACCTTCTTCTATTCGGGGGGGTACATATATCTCGCTTTAAAACTAATAGCCGTATCACTAGTTTAAATTCCAACGCGATTATATCCTAGCACTTAATTGTAATATCAGTATTATTCATAAAGATTATTACTATTATGGAATCTTCAACAACTGTGTTTACTTCTATAATTTGTTTATGAAAATGATGAATATCTTTAAATACTTTAACGGAAAAATAGAAAAGATTTTCAATTTGAGAGAATTGTTAGGAGATAGACTATATTTAAAGTCATTCCTTCTTTATACTTACCCTTTATATTTAATCTGAAATTAGAAAGCAAGAAATTGAAAGCTAGCGAAGGATCTTGATGCTAAAATGTGAATAGCTAAGGATGAGGTGAGTGATCGAATGAACGGATTAAATAATCAAGTTATGTGGACTGCAGTTGAGGAATGTGATGAAAACTATGATGGCGTTTTTATTTATGCAGTAAAGTCTACTGGAATCTGTTGTAAGCCTTCGTGTAAGTCAAGAACCCCTTTAATAGAAAATGTATCGTTTTATCCATCACTTTCATTAGCAATAAATGATGGTTATCGTCCATGTAAAAGATGTCAACCCGACTTACTTCACACAAGTGAGGAGGATATAATTTTTTCTGCCAAACGCTTTATTGAAAAAGAGTATCGAAGTAGTTTATCTTTAGATCGGTTAGCAATTGAAGTAGCAGTAAGTAAATTTCACTTACAGAGATTATTTAAAAAGTCTACAGGTTTCTCTCCGCTAGAATATGCAACTAAGTTGAAAATGAATGAGGCTGCGAGATTGCTAAGAGAGACTGATGAAACGATAACAGAAATAGCACATAATCTTGGTTTTAAAAGCTCAGCACATTTTTCCAACATGTTCCGCCAGCATTTAGATTACACTCCTTCAAGTTTTAGAAAGGGGTTAAATAAATGAAATTAAAAGATGGAATGGCGTTATTTAGCCTAGCAGCGTTATGGGGGGCCTCTTTTTTATTTATTAGAATCGCTTCACCTGTTTTTGGACCTTTTCTAACAATTCAAGCAAGAGTTACATTTGCTTCTATTGCCTTGGTATTATATTTAGTTATCACAAAGAAGTCATTACACTTTAAGAAGAGATGGAAACAATTTTTAATAATTGGGATGTTAAATGCTGCAATTCCATTTACTTTAATAGCTATATCAACATTGTATCTAACAGCTTCTATGTCATCAATTTTAAACTCTTTGACACCTTTATTTACTGCACTTGTGGTATGGATATGGATGAAGGAAAGTTTGAGTATGCGAAAATGGCTTGGGATTGTCATAGGAGTAATCGGAGTTATCTTACTTGTAGGATGGAGCTCTATTCCATTTACTTTCGATGTTAAAATTGCAGTGGGACTTGCTGTTTTATCGACCATTTCATATGGAATTGCAGGTGTTTACGCAAAGAAGGCATTTATTGGAGTTCCACCAATATCACTCGCAGCTGGGCAACAAATCGGTGCCTCAATTATACTTTTACCATTTACATTACTAAATTTACCAACCTCGACAATTAACGTGACGATAGTGGCTATATTCTCGGTTATAGGATTAGCATTATTTTGTACTTCAGTAGCATATTTATTGTATTTTTATCTAATCGAAAGTGTTGGACCGACTAAGACATTAAATGTTACATTTTTAATCCCTGTATTTGGAATGATTTGGGGAGCTCTTATTTTAAAAGAACATATATCTTTAGGAATGCTGTTCGGCTTTATTGTCATATTATGTGGTGTATTCCTAATTTCAGACATTCGGTTAAAAGCATTAGCAACGAGTAAACACATGGAGATTTAGGCGTCCAAAAAAATAATAGATAATCTAAAAAGGATCTTCGTAAACGTGCGAGGATCCTTTTATTTTGCTCCACTGTCATCTCTTCAGATTGTTATCGTCTTAAATTTTGTACATAGAAGATTCGACATAAGAGTTGAATTGTCATTATTGCATCCTAAAGTTAGAATTTACTTCCAATTTAGCAGCAAGGATTCTAAAAATTTTTTAAAACTTTTAAAATTTTTTCTAAAAACAAATCTCCTTCTCAATCCGACAATCTTCTACAATTCTTTTTAAATACAAAGATTATATGATTTTAAAACGCGAATTATGTATGAAATTTTATGAAAAATCAAAAATTTACAAATTATTACAAGGGTTTTCAAAGGGTTAGTGAATAAATATACATTAATATTCGTTCGACAAATTCGACATTTTTACGACAAACGCAATAATGGCAACGTTTTCATGAATGGTTATTCATTTTATCGAAAAAAATTTTGAATTTTTTTTGCATAAATACAAGGTGATTAGATATATTTGTAGAATATTAAGAGATAGAAGAATTTAAGAGATTGTAATGAGGTGAGGATGTTGCTTTTGACACGGCCAACTGAGTTTGATGTGCATTTATTCCATGAAGGAAGTTTATTCCATAGCCATGAATGCTTTGGTGCACATGTAGTAAAAAAAGGGAATAAAGTTGGAACTACTTTTACAGTGTGGGCTCCACATGCGAAGGGTGTCTCAGTTGTAGGGGACTTTAATAATTGGAATGGTTTAGAGCATAAAATGGAAAGGTTGAATAATCAAGGGATATGGACGATATTTATCCCAGAAATTGGTCATGAGACGGTATACAAATATGAAATTTCAACCAAAAAGGGTGATATTTTATTAAAAAGTGATCCTTATGCTTTCTTTAGTGAACTTCGACCGAATACTGCTTCTGTTGTTTACGATCTTTCAGGATACAAATGGAAAGATGCAAAATACCGTAAGCAGAAATTTAAAAAGTCTGTTTATGAAGAACCAGTTTTAATTTACGAAGTGCACTTAGGGTCTTGGAAAAAGAAGAAGAATGGTGATTTCTACACATATGCAGAATTAGCAACGGAATTAATTCCATATGTTAAAGAGCATGGTTTTACTCATATTGAGATTTTACCGTTAGTCGAGCATCCATATGATCGATCGTGGGGATATCAAGGGGTAGGGTATTTCTCTTCCACTAGTCGATATGGAAATCCTCATGAATTAATGAATTTTATAGATGAATGTCACCAGAATGGGATAGGTGTCATAATGGATTGGGTGCCAGGTCATTTTTGTAAGGATTCTCATGGATTATACATGTTTGATGGAGAACCAACATATGAATATGAAGGTTACGATGCTAGAGAAAATGAAGTATGGGGAACAGCGAATTTTGATTTATCTAAACCAGAAGTAAAATCATTTCTTATTTCAAATGCCTTATATTGGATGGAATACTTTCATATTGATGGTTTCCGAGTAGATGCGGTTGCCAATATTTTGTATTGGAAAAATAGAAATGAAGAAAATCCTTTTGCAGCTTCTTTTTTAAGAAGATTAAATGAAGTGGTATTTGAGCATGATCCACAAGTATTAATGATTGCGGAAGATTCTACTGATTGGCCATTAGTTACTGCACCTACATACGAGGGTGGACTAGGATTCAATTTCAAGTGGAATATGGGTTGGATGAATGACGTTTTGACCTATATGGAAACTCAACCAGCTGAAAGGAAGCATCATCACAATAAGATGACTTTCTCGTTTTTATATGCCTTCTCGGAAAACTTTGTTTTGCCTTTTTCACATGATGAAGTAGTACATGGTAAAAAATCATTGCTCAATAAAATGCCAGGTACATATGAAGAAAAGTTTGCTCAACTAAGAGCATTATTTGGTTATTACTTATCTCATCCAGGTAAGAAACTTTTATTTATGGGAAGTGAATTTGGTCAGTTCGATGAATGGAAGGATTTAGAGCAAGTTGATTGGATGATAAAAGATTATGAATCTCATACGAAGATGAACAAATACTTCAAAGAATTATTATCAATTTATAAAAAAAATAAGTCACTTTATGAAGTTGATAATCATTGGGATGGATTTTCTTGGATTGATGCAAATAATTCAGATCAAAGTGTATTTTCATTTATCCGTAAAGGGAAAAACAAAGAAGATTATGTCATAGTAATTTGTAACTTTAGAGAGATTTCTTATGACTCATATCGAATTGGTGTACCTGCAAAGCACCGATATAAAGAATTACTTTCAAGCAATTATGTGCAATTTGGTGGCGAGAGTAAAATCAATCGTTCATCCATTGAAGCAGAAGAATTACCATTTCATGGTTTACCATACAGTATTGAAATAGCACTACCTGCGTTTAGTTTTACTATCATACGTCCAGTCAAAATGCGAAAGGGGATTAGCAGCAATGGTTCAGAAAAAATGCGTAGCAATGTTACTAGCAGGGGGAAAAGGGAGTAGGTTAAGTTCTTTAACAAAAGAACTAGCAAAACCAGCCGTAGCTTTCGGAGGTAAATATCGAATAATTGATTTTACTTTAAGTAATTGCACAAATTCAGGCATTGATACTGTTGGGGTGCTAACCCAATATCAGCCACTTGTCCTAAACTCTTATATCGGTATCGGAAGTGCATGGGATTTAGATCGCTTAAATGGTGGAGTTACTGTTTTACCGCCATATTCAGAAGCGTCTGGCGTTAAATGGTATACAGGTACTGCAAGTGCGATCTATCAAAATTTAAATTATTTAAAACAATATCAACCTGAATATGTGTTAATCCTTTCAGGTGATCATATTTATAAAATGGACTATAGCAAAATGCTAGACTATCACGTTGAAAAAGATGCGGATGTATCTATTTCTGTGATCGAGGTTCCTTATGAAGAAGCTAGCCGTTTCGGAATCATGAATACGAATGAGGAAATGGACATTGTGGAATTTGAAGAAAAACCTCAAAATCCGAAAAGTAATTTAGCTTCAATGGGAATTTATATTTTTAAATGGAATGTTTTAAAAGAGTTTTTAGAGATGGATGACCGTAATCCAGAGTCTAGTAATGATTTTGGTAAAGATGTTATTCCATTATTACTAGAAGAAAAGAAAAAAGTGGTTGCTTATCCTTTCAAAGGCTATTGGAAAGATGTAGGTACAGTAAAAAGCTTATGGGAAGCAAATATGGATTTATTAAATGAAGAAAGTGAACTAAATATATACGACCGCGATTGGCGCATATATTCAGTTAATCCGAATCAACCACCACAATATATTGCACCTACAGCAATCGTTGAAGACTCACTAATTAATGAAGGTTGCGTTGTTGAAGGATTTATCTCACATTCAGTGTTATTCCAAGGTGTAACAATCGGAGAGGGCAGTATGATTAAGGATTCTGTCATTATGCCAGGTTGTGTAATTGGAAAGGATGTTCGAATTGAAAATGCGGTAGTAGCTCCTGGGATGATTATTCCTAATGGAAGTCTATTAGGTCCTGAGAAAGATTATGAAGAGGTAATTTTAGTTACGAGCGAAGTTTAAGAGGTGGCTCATTCCTCAAAAAGAAAAATAGATTGAGAGGGTTATTTGATGAAACATACTATGCTAGGAATAATTGAGGCGTCAACACATTTTGAATCTTTAAAGCCGTTAACACAACATCGACCATTAGCAACACTTCCTTATGCAGGTCGATATCGTTTGATCGACTTTATGTTAAGTAATATGGTGAATTCAGGTATTACGAGTGTCGCTGTATTTCCCGATCAACCTTATCGATCAATTATGGATCATCTAGGCTCAGGTAAACACTGGGACTTAAATCGAAAAAAAGATGGGCTATTTATCTTTACACCAGAACCTAGTGATGGAGCTTTTGGTACTTTTGATTTTATTGATAAGCATATCCAATTTTTACAACGTGCGACTCAAAAGTATGTAGTTGTAGCAAATACATATACTATTTGCTCAGTCGATTTTAGACCTATTTTAAAGAGACATATCGAAACAGATGCACAAATTACCGAGTTAAAGCAATTTGGTAAATCTTTAAATATCTATATACTTGAAAAAGAGTTACTGTTAAAGCTTTTTGAAAACTTCCATGAAAAAGGCTATGAAACAATTATGGACGTTGTGCGTGATCAAAATAATGAAGTCGAATTAAAAGCATATGAAATTCCTCAACAAGTGGCAATCATTCAAACAATTGAGGATTATTTCGAGCAAAGTATGAAATTACTAAATCCTGAAATTTGGAATCAATTATTCTTAAAATCTTATCCTGTCTTTACAAAAGTTAAAGATGAGCCACCAACAAAATATTCAAAAGAAGCAATTGTAAAAAATTCAATTGTAGCTAATGGATGTGTAATAGAAGGAACTGTTGAAAATAGTATTATTTCAAGAGCGGTGAAAATTGGTAAAAATACGATTATTCGCAATTGTGTTGTTATGCAAAAATCAAACATTGGCGATAATTGTATATTAGATGGAGTTATATTAGATAAGGATGTTCGAATAGAAGATGGCGTTGAAATAAAAGGAAGCTTAAATGAGCCAGTAGTGCTTCAAAAAGGTTCAGTTCAAGGAGCGTTGATTCAGTGGTAAATGTTTTATATATTGTCTCAGAGTGCGTACCATTTGTTAAATCGGGAGGGCTTGCAGATGTTGCAGGCGCCCTCCCTAAATATTTAAATAAATTAAATATGAATGTAAGAGTAATGCTTCCATTCTACTCGTTAATTCCAGCTAAATATAGAGAAGAAGCTAGGCTTGTAAAAGAACTCTCTATAAATCTAGGATGGAGAAAACAGTATTGTGGATTATTTGAGTTAAAGGTTGAAGGTACGACTTATTATTTTATTGATAACGAGTATTATTTCAATCGAGATAAGTTATATGGTCACTACGATGATGGAGAGCGTTATGCATTTTTCTCATTAGCAGCCATCGAATGCATTAAGGAGTTAGATTTTATCCCTGATGTTATTCACTGTCATGATTGGCATACAGCAATGATCCCATTTTTCATGAAAGAGTATGACGCATTAAAAGATATTAATCCAAAAATGAAATCTGTTTTTACAATCCATAATCTTCAATTCCAAGGTGTATTTTCTAAAGTAGTAATGGATGACATTTTAGGAATTGATGAGCAATATTTTAGCGATGACTATTTAAAATTTTACGATTGTATCAACTTTATGAAAGCTGGAATCATTTCTAGTGATATCGTAACAACTGTTAGTCCAACTTATAAAGAAGAAATCAAGCATGAGTTTTTTGGAGAGCAGCTAGATGGACTATTACGTGAGCAAGATCACAAACTTTTCGGAATCGTTAACGGAATTGATGAAACAATTTATAATCCAGCTACTGACCAAAAAATACATGCTAATTACGATGAATTTACAATCGAAAATAAAGCAGAAAATAAATTGAAACTGCAGGAGTCGCTTGCCTTAAAAACGGACGAAAATATTCCAGTTATAGCGATGGTTTCTCGTTTAACAAGTCAAAAAGGAATTGACCTTATTACACACGTATTCCCTCAAATAATGGATCATAACGTTCAAGTAATCATTTTAGGTACTGGTGAAGAAGAGTTCGAGAACTTTTTTAAAGCAATGGAACATAATTATTATGACAAAGTAAGGGCCTATATTGGATTTGATGAAAGTTTTGCCCACCAAATTTATGCAGGTGCAGATTTATTCTTAATGCCTTCTTTATTTGAACCATGTGGTTTAGGGCAGCTTATTGCAATGAAGTATGGCTGTGTCCCAATCGTAAGGGAGACTGGGGGGCTAAATGATACTGTCCAGTCATATAATGAAGAGACGAAGAGCGGAAACGGCTTTACATTTACGAACTTTAATGCTCACGATATGCTTCACACAATTGAACGAGGACTTAGTGTATACGAGGATAAAAAGAATTGGAAATCAGTAAGGAAAAATGCAATAAATAGAGATTCAAGTTGGTTAAAATCTGCTAAAGAATATGCAAAATTATATATGCAATCTTCAAAGTAAAAATCTTATAGGGTGAGGTGATTCCATGTTTTCTAGGGTGGAGGAATTTGAGTGGTGTTTTAAAGAAAAACTAGAAAGTATGCATGGAAAGAATATTGCAGAAAGCACTACTCAGGAGCAGTTTCAAACACTTGGTACGATGATACGTGAACATATAAGCGGTAATTGGTTAGGAACGAGTGAACAATACCGTTTAGAGCGAAAAAAACAAGTTTATTATTTATCAATTGAATTCTTACTAGGTAAACTTTTGAAAAGTAATTTAATTCATCTAGGCCTTAGAGAGTTATGTGAAACAGGTCTTGGGAAATTAGGCATTACTTTAAGTGATCTGGAGGAATTTGAAAGTGATGCAGGTCTAGGAAATGGTGGCCTCGGCCGCCTAGCATCGTGCTTTCTTGATTCCTTAGCTTCTCAAGACTTACCTGGTCATGGATGTGGCATACGCTACAAACATGGCCTATTTGACCAAAAGATTGTAGATGGCTATCAAGTTGAGCTCCCAGAACAATGGCTGAAATACGGAAATGTTTGGGAAGTTCGAAGAGATGATGAAGCCATTGAAGTACTATTTGGTGGGGAAGTAGAAGTATATAATAACAAAAATCGATTAGAGTTCAGAATTCACAGTGCAGAAGCAATCACAGCAGTACCATACGATTTACCGATTATTGGTTATCATACAAATACGGTAAATACATTAAGATTATGGAGTGCAGAAGCGTCTACACATTCCTCGAATAAAACATTGATGAAATATAAGAGAGAAGCAGAAGCGGTCTCTGAATTCTTATATCCTGATGATACACATGATGAAGGAAAGATTTTACGTCTAAAGCAACAGTATTTTCTTGTTTCTGCAAGCATTCAAAGAATAGTAGATTCATATAAAGAGCAATACGGTAATATTCGTAAGCTTCAAGAAGAAATTGCGATTCATGTAAATGATACACATCCAGTTTTAGCGATTCCAGAGATGATGAGAATTTTAATTGATGTTGAAAAGCTATCATGGGAGGAAGCTTGGGAAATTACAACTCAAACGATTTCCTATACGAATCATACAACGCTCTCTGAAGCGCTTGAAAAATGGAGAGTTGATTTATTTAAGCCTTTATTGCCAAGGATTTATATGATTGTAGAAGAAATAAATGAAAGATATTGTAAAGAGCTTTGGAACAAATACCCAGGTGATTGGGATCGAATAGAACAAATGGCTATAATTGCTCATGGGGTCGTAAAAATGGCTCATCTTGCAATTGTAGGTAGTAAGAGTGTAAACGGAGTTGCAGAAATTCACACTGAAATTTTAAAGCAAAGAGAAATGAAGCTCTTTTATGAGCATGAGCCATTTAAGTTTAATAATAAAACAAATGGCATAACTCATAGAAGATGGTTACTTCAATGTAATCCAGAGCTTAGTAGCTTAATAAATGAGTCGATTGGGGACGGGTGGATCCACGAACCAACTCAACTTGACAATCTATTGAACTATCAAAAAGATGAAGCCTTCTTAACAGAATTTATGAATGTAAAGAAAAAGAGAAAAGAAGTGCTCGAAAATTATGTTCACTATACAAATGGAATTGCGTTAGACACAGATTCAATATTTGATATTCAAGTGAAACGGATGCATGCATATAAAAGACAATTACTAAATGTTTTACATATTATGTATTTATATAATCGTTTGAAGGAAGATTCACATTTTAAAATGCATCCTAGAACGTTTATATTTGGAGCGAAAGCATCTCCAGGTTACTATTTTGCGAAAAAGATTATTAAATTAATTCATTCTGTGGCAGATATCGTTAATAATGATCGCTATATAAGTCAATTTATAAAAGTCATCTTTATCGAAAATTACCGTGTTTCGTTGGGAGAAATCATTTTCCCTGCAGCTGATGTCAGTGAACAAATCTCAACAGCAAGTAAGGAAGCATCAGGAACTGGAAATATGAAATTTATGATGAATGGCGCACTTACGATTGGGACGCTAGATGGAGCAAATATTGAAATATTAAGAGAAGTTGGCGAGGAGAATATTTTTACTTTTGGACTTACAGCGGACGAGGTTTTAAATTATTACCAATACGGTGGATACAAAAGTAGTGATTATTACCATCATGATCTTAGAATTAAAAAGGTATTAGATCAATTACTCCATGGATTATTTCCATTACCAAGAGAAGAATTTGAGCCAATTTTTGATTCACTCATGTCCTATAATGACGAGTACTTTTTATTAAGGGACTTCTCTTCATATGTAAAAGCTCATGAATGTATTAATAATACTTACCAAAACAAACAAGACTGGGCATTAAAAAGTCTTCATAATGTCGCAAAATCAGGCTTTTTTACAAGTGATCGTACTATACGTCAATATGCTTCAGAAATATGGAATATACACGAAAGAACTTTACATCACACTTAAACCTCCTCTTATTTTATTAGGAGGTTTTTCATATAATTGTGTAAAGCGGGAAAGGAGAGATAAGTTGAAATTCCTTTCAGTCGACTATGATAAAGCCTTAGAATTACTACTTTGTATTGAACAGGCGTATACTCAGTATGATGAAGATGGGCAATTTATGATACCTGCAGATTATTCATTAGTTGATACAATCAAAGCATGTGTTTTTAGCGAGCCGGAGTGGTTTGGTTATATTATTGAAAATGAAGATTCTATCATCATCGCATTTCGAGGAACGAAATCAGATTTAGATTGGTTAGCTGATTTGAAAATTGATCAAGATTTATTTCCTTATGTGATGGATGGTGGAAATGTACACTCAGGTTTTCTATCAATTTATCAATCTTGTCGAGAAATGCTTTTAGCAATTGTAAAAGTAAAGGCTCTCTCAAAAAAAATATTCATAACCGGGCATAGCTTAGGTGGATCATTGGCTACTTTATTAGGTTATGAGATTGCAATGAATGGAATTTGTAACCCGAATGTTTATACATTTGGCTCTCCAAAAGTTGGCAATATAAAGTTTAAAGAAAATTATGATGAAAATGTAAGGCATAGTTTAAGATTTGTTAATTTATATGACATGGTTCCTTTAAGCCCGCCTTTTAAAGTAGAAATAAAGCCCTTGCACATTTATTTAGAATACGTTCAAGTGAAACATCCAATCACTTTTTCACTAAATAAGGGATCAATTAAAAATAGCCATCTCTTATCGACTTATATCGAAGGGGTTAAAAAGATGAAGCTGGATTATGACTATACCCCAACATATACTTATAAATTGCGCGAAGCTGAACCATTGGAAGAGGAAGTAATCTAATAATCAAACAAAAAAACTAGTCAAATGAGACTAGTTTTTTAAGTTACAGCGTAAAAAATGGTTTATTCTTTACCGTCTAATAAATTCCCTAGGCCACCTAGAATACTTCCTTCTTCTCTAGATGAATTTGGTAAGTATTGACCAATTCGAGATGCTAATCTTGCTAAAGTTAGTGATTGAACCCAAATTGTTCCTGGACCTTGAAGTGTAGCAAAGAATAGACCTTCTCCACCAAATAAAGCCGTTTTTACATTTCCAACGTACTCAATTTCATAGTTAACATTACCAGTAAAACCGACAATACATCCAGTATCAATCTTAATTTTTTCACCTGGTTGTAGTGTTTTTGAGTAGATTGAACCACCTGCATGCAGGAAAGCAAGACCATCGCCTTCGAGTTTTTGCATGATGAAGCCCTCACCACCAAATAGTCCTGTACTTAATTTCTTTCTAAACTCGATTCCAACTGAAGTTCCTTTTGCAGCAGCCAAGAATGAGTCCTTTTGACAAATAATTTTATTTCCATATTCATGTAAATCCAGCGGTATAATTGTTCCTGGATATGGAGCAGAGAAGCTTACTGTTTTTAAAGAGCTAGTTCGGTTCGTAAAGCTAGTCATAAATAAGCTCTCACCTGTCACAAGACGCTTTCCAGCTCCAACTAGTTTTCCAAATAATCCGCCGCTTTGCTGAGAACCATCTCCAAAAATTGTTTCAAGCTCAATTCCATCGTCCATCATCATCATTGCTCCAGCTTCAGCAACTACTGTTTCATTTGGATCAAGCTCTACCTGTACAAATTGCATATCATGGCCATGAATTTTATATGTAACTTCATGTGAATTTTTCATTGTTATTCCTCCTTATAGTTTCACTATACAAATATTGTAATATGAAATTCTAGTTTTTTAATTATAAATAATTTGATAAATTACTACAGAATCCTCAAATATTATTGCCAATCGATGTGAAAATATAACGATTTTATTGAATTAAATTAGGTCAAAATATACAAAAAAATAAATTTGACGAATTATATAAAAAATTCTTTCAATTTATTCTTAGTGTCATTGACGCTCTTTTTTATATATGATATATTTAAGTTACTATTAACTGCATATTTATTTGAAGGTAAGAAATTAACGATACATTTGCACTACAAAATTCTTAGTAACGCTCATTTTTCTTTGTCTTGAAAAGAAGTTTTGACCACTTTCAATGTTGTAGCAATCCTAAGCCGATTGGACAATGACGTTCTTTTTCTTCATCCCTCTTTTATGCACGTTTTAATAGTGTATATATGTATTTTTAGGAGGTATTATCGATGGAATTCGGTAAAGTTAAATGGTTTAACAGCGAAAAAGGTTTTGGATTCATCCAAACTGAAGGTGGAAACGACGTATTCGTACACTTCTCTGCAATTCAAGGCGAAGGTTTCAAAACTTTAGAAGAAGGTCAAGAAGTTCAATTCGAAATCATCGAAGGAAACCGTGGACCACAAGCAGCTAACGTAAACAAAAAATAATTTTTGTTATGTTCAAGGCATCCTTATTTAGGATGCCTTTTTATTTTAATCTATTAATCTATATATTTAGTAAGTAAATATTATAATTTAGGTAGGTAGCAAAGATCGACCAAAGTGAATAAGGGATTAGTAAAATAAATGAAGTTTTTGAATGTTTATAGGCAGTGATTGCTAAAAATATAGCTGTTACTGATACAAATCCGCAGTCTATAGTAGCTAATAGGATATCTTTTTGTTCGAATTGAAAGAAACTAAATAACTGGTTAAATAAATAATTTATAATAAATAAAATAAAAAACCATTTTGCCTTTTTAAATGATTCGACCATTGAAACGACTATACATACGCTTAGCGAAATAAAAGAATACAAGAAAGCCCAAATGATACCGATTGTTTTTCCTGATGGGGTATAGCTAGGTTTATGTAGACTATTATACCAATTAAAATCAATTGGAAATAAAATAGAAGCTACAAAAAATAAGCAGTATAAGGAGAAAAATAATACGATTAACTTTATATTCATAAACCCTCCTTAAATAAGATGTCTTGATTTAGTATATGTCTGTATTTCAAAAATATAAAAACGACTACCATAAAAGTAATCGTTTTTAAATGAAAGAAATAATTTAATACTTTTCTATGTCTTTTACATCGATTTCGGATAGTTCGCCGTTTAAGGCTTGTTCTTCATAGTCATCAAGATCTTGTTCATACTGTTCATGCTTTTTAGAAGGGTAGACGGTTCGTTCTTTACCATATATATCAGTGCCGATAAAGTTTTCAAATTCTTCAACATATCCTACATTTTCATAGCTCTCAGTATAAGTGTTTTCATACTCCTCAATATTATTAAATTCAAAATCAGAAGGTGTTTGTGAATTTCCATATCGTTCAACATCTTGTAGAGCGTCTTCAGCGTCATACATCATTGAACGGTCTTTAGGATCCCTACTAAATGGAGGATTTAGAACTTCTTCCTCAATTGGACGATCGTATCTTATAGAAGAACTTGAAATATGTTGATCATGGGTATGCTCAATTGTTGCTTTCGCTGTAGGAAGTGCTTGTAAACGTTCAAATGGAATTTCTTCACCACTAATTTCACATATGCCATATGTTCCATTTTCAATTTTTTGCAGCGCAGTATTTACATCGGTTAATTCATTTCTTAAATGCTCATGAAGAGAAATGTCTTTTTCGCGTTCAAACAATTCAGTACCTAAATCACCAGGGTGGTTGTCTGCAAGTGAAAGTTCATCGACTGAATCCCTGAGTGAATATGGTGTAAAGGCTGGATCATTTAATCTTTCTTCTATATGTTGTTTTTGTTTTAGTAATTCAGTTTTAAATGTTTGGATTTGTGATTGTGAAAGCATCATGCTCCCCCTTTTCAATAAATGAATATGGCTATCCATATTTTGTTCAAAAAGGGAGAAAACATGAGTTAAGTTTTTTGAGGAATTGAATTGTCTTAATTAGGAAAAAATATTTCCAATTATTAAGCCTATAACAAGAAGGAATCCCATTATAGTATTTGTTTTTGCTGTCGCTGCCATAGCTGGCATCATTTCCATTGGTTGAGTTTTACCAATAAAACCTTTTGTTGCTTTAATAGCTACAGGTATACTTGCTAAAGCAATCAGTGCAAAAGGTGTAATTAAATTCATTATGACAAATAAAATAACTAATGCATATGCAACGGCAAACATTGAACCAATAAAGATAATTGAATTCTTTTTACCTAATAAGATAACGAGTGTTTTGCGTCCATTTTCTTTATCATTATCTAAATCACGTATATTGTTTGCAGTTAAAATTGCTCCAATTGTAATAGAAGTAGGAATTGAAAGTAAAATTACATTAGATGGTAAATTTCCAGCTTGGATATAATAAGTAATTCCAATAATGACGACACCCATAAAGAAGCCCGCAACTAATTCTCCAAATGGAGTGTATGCAATTGGAAGTGGTCCTCCAGTGTAAAAATAAGCTGCTGCCATACATATTAGACCAATAACTGCGATCCACCAGCTACTTTGAATGCAAATATAAATACCTAAAAGTAGTGCAATACCAAAAAAAGAAAAAGCGAGTGTTAATACAGTTGAAGGTTTAATGCCATCTCTTACGATTGCTCCTCCGATTCCGACAGAACCTTCATGATCTAGGCCTCTTTTATAATCATAATACTCATTGATCATATTTGCTGCTGCTTGGATTAATAAACTTGCAATAAGCATCGAAAGAAATAAAAGTAAATGAAATGAATGATCTATATGTGCTAACATTGCACCGATCGCAACAGGAATGAACGCTGCGGTTAATGTATGTGGTCTTAACAAATTCCACCATGTTCTAAAACCTGTTGAGGAAGTTGGTGATTGAATTGTTGGTTGCATTTTTAACATCCTCCTTTTTATTATTATTTGAAAATGTAGGCCATTTTACTTTAAAAAAGTATGGACGAACTTCATAAAATTGACAGTCTACATTCATCGTTGTATCTTTAGTTATATCATGTATTTAACGTATATTTAAGCTAGGGGGAACTATAATGCTTAGAACAGGTCAGCTAGAATCGATTGCATTCTTTGAGCACTCTCTTTTTAATGCAAAAACTTGTTCAAAACGCTTTATTTGTAAAGTGGAAAAAATAATGAATATTCATCCCCTAAGCGTTTACCATTTTTATCATGAATTGGGTTTTACTGAACGCTTTTATTGGTCAAACCAAGAAAACTCGTTAATTCTCACAGGAATTGGTACTTTAGTTCCTTTTCATCATAGTACAGAAGAACAGTATTCTGCAATAGAAAAAGAATGGAAACGCTTTGGAGAGCAAGTGTATATCGAGCAAGAACATTGCTTTGGTACAGGACCTATAGCTCTTGGGGGTTTCTCTTTTTTTGATAATTATAAAGATGATCAAGATTGGAAGAATTTTGGAACCTCTCATTTCTATATACCTAAATTAATGGTGACGGTTACAAAAGAAGGAACATTTATTACTTCTAATTATGAAATAAATGAACAAACTTCCGTAGAGGATTTATTGCTTCAATATAAAGAATATGATGACTTTTTAGAAAACTTTGGTATGAAGCAACCGAGTTTTAAGCAATCGGAATGCATAAATAAGGATGAATATGAACCAAATGAATGGATTCAAAGTGTAAAAGAAGCTATACAACAAATGAAAAACGAAAAGTTAGAAAAGGTTGTATTAAATCGCACTTTGGATGCTATATTTTCGGCAGAAGTAAATTCAACAAAAGTAATATATGAACTAGAAGCAACAAGAAATGTTAATTATATTATTTCTTATCAAATAAAAGATACTGTATTTATTAGCGCTACTCCTGAACGATTGATTTCTAAAAAAAATAATACAGTTTCTTCAATGTGCCTTGCAGGTTCAGCTGCTAAAGGAAAAACTAAGGAAGAAAATATAGAGGCTTCTAATTGGCTATTAAATAGTAAAAAAAATAATGGAGAACATGCTTTTGTTGTAAACTATATCCGAGAAATTCTTAAAAAATATTGTAACGAATTATTAATTCCGTCGACACCAAGAATTATGGCGACTAAAAGCTTATTGCATTTATTTACGCCAGTTGAAGGGAAATTGTATAACCACGTTACTTTATTCGAATTAATTCAAGCATTACATCCTACACCAGCACTTGGTGGTTTTCCTAAGGAAGAAGCGTGCAAATTAATTCGTGAACTTGAACCTGTCGATCGTGGTTGGTATGGTGCTCCAATTGGATGGATTGATTTAAATGGAAATGGTGATTTTGCTGTAGGCATACGTAGTGCCTTAATTAAGGGAGAAAAAGCAAAATTATATGCCGGTTGTGGTGTTGTACAAGATTCAAAACCAGAGGAAGAATTTTTTGAAACTGGTGTAAAGTTTCTGCCAATGCTGAACGCATTAGGAGGGTTACGAAATGAAAGATAATGAAGCATTAACAAAATATATAGGTGCACTTGTAGATGAATTAAGCGCACTAAATATTCAAAACGTTGTAATTAGCCCTGGGTCGCGTTCTACTCCAATCTCGATGCTTGTAAATGAGCATCCAAAACTTAAGTCTTATATTGCAGTGGATGAAAGAGGAGCAGGTTTTTTTGCTTTAGGAATTGCCAAAAGTACTAAACAGCCAACAGTTTTAATTTGTACATCTGGAACAGCGGCTTCTAATTACTTACCAGCAATATCTGAAGCGAGAGAATCTAGAATTCCTTTGTTCGTATTAACAGCTGATCGACCACATGAGCTGCGAGATATTGGTGCACCGCAGGCTATGAATCAAATTGGCTTATATGGTTCTTTTGTAAAAAAATTCATGGAACTGGCATTACCAGAGGCTTCTGAGGCAATGTACCAATATGCCCGCTCAAGTATTAATCGACTTTACCGTTCTTGTGTGACTGCTCCAATGGGGCCAGTACATATGAATGTGCCTCTACGAGAACCATTAGTTCCAAATTTTGCAATTGATGATTTATTTTCGGCAGGAAAACGTAAAAATTCTGCTCATACGATACTTACTAAAACTCTTGCGACAATTTCAAAGGAAACTAGAAATGAAATCACCGAGCTTTTTCAATCAAAAAGAAAAGGCTTATTAGTTTGTGGACCATATGTTGAAGGCGATGCTTTAAAAAGGATTATTGCTTTAGGCAGTTTATTAGACTACCCAGTTCTTTGTGATCCACTTTCAAATGGTAGAACAAATAATAATGAGGATTCAAATGTAATCGATACATACGATACGTTCCTTCGTTTTGAAGATATTGCTAATTCGCTTGAGTCTGAAATAATTGTTCGATTTGGCTCGATGCCTGTTTCTAAGACATTTACTCAATATACACAAAGGCAACATGATTGTGAGTTGATCGTAATTGATGAAGGTGATCTATGGAGAGATCCAACATTAAAAGCTACACAAATGATTTCATGTGATGATCTTGAATTTTGTAATGCAATTTTCGAATCATATGAGAAGACGACTGATTTTCAAACTGATTGGTTGAATGAATGGAAATCAATTAATGAAAAAACGAAAAATGGACTTCAGCAAGCTGAACAGTTTGATGAACTTTTTGAGGGGAAAATTGTTCAAGTTTTAGCAAAGTCTTTAGAGGAAGAAAGTACTTTATTTGTATCAAACAGTATGCCAATTCGTGATGTAGATACATTTTTACTTTCGCAATCTAAAAAGTTTAAAATTGCTTGTAATCGAGGCGTAAATGGTATTGATGGAACAATTGCGACCGCATTAGGAATGGCAGCAGCTGGAGACAATGTGACATTATTGATTGGAGATTTATCTTTCTACCATGATTTAAATAGTCTAGTACTTTCTAAGTTACATCATTTGCCTTTACGAGTTATTCTCGTTAATAATGATGGAGGCGGCATCTTCTCATTTTTACCTCAATCAAAAGAGGAAAAGCATTTCGAAGCATTGTTTGGCACTCCATTAGGATTAGATTTTGAACATGCTACAGCACTTTTCGGTGGAATTCATACAAAAATTAATAATTGGTTCGATTTTGAAGATGTGTTGTCTAGAAAGAATGATGGTTTACAAGTTATCGAAATCCGAACAAATCGTCAAGAAAACTATGATCTACATCAAAAAGTTTGGAGCATTGTAAAATCTAAATACGAAAAGTAAAGTTAGGTGTTCCTGCTCATGGAAATTAAGATTAATGAAGTTACCTATTCATACACTGAATTTGGTCAAGGGCAAACAATTCTCTTATTGCACGGTTTCACTGGTTCAAAGGAAACATGGGGAAATTTAATAAAAGAGCTAGAACTAAATTTTCATGTAATAGCAATTGATTTATTAGGGCATGGTGAGACTGGTGCTCCAATTGATGACGAACGTTATAAAATGGAGTATGCTGCTAAAGATCTATCTGACTTTTTAATACAAAAGCAAATTGATTCTGTGCATTTATTAGGCTATTCAATGGGTGGCAGACTAGCCCTCTATTTTGCTTTGGCCTACCCAGCTAAAATTAGCTCACTTATTTTAGAAAGTTGTACAGCGGGTCTTAATACCGAGCGTGAAAGATTAGCTCGAATCGAACAAGATACTAAATTATCCGCGATGATCCTGAATGATGGAATTGAAACATTTGTTAATTATTGGGAAAACATTCCGTTATTTTCTACACAAAAGAATCTACCTACTTCATCACAAGAAGAGATTAAAAAAGGTAGATTAAATCAGTCTCCTATTGGACTAAGTAATAGTCTAATAGGGATGGGGACGGGCATCCAGCCTTCTTTATGGGATGATTTAAATCAATTTCACAAAACAACATTATTAGTTTGTGGTGAATATGATGAAAAGTTTTGCCTAATAATGGGGAAAATGAACGAGAAGCTAAAAAATAGCGAAATTATAAAAATTCCACACGCTGGCCATGCAATTCATGTGGAACAATCGAAAAAATTTGCTACAATAGTAAGTGGGTTTTTATTGGAAAAAGAAAAGGAGGAAATTTCATGACTATTGAATGGGTACAAGAAAGAAAGTATGAAGAAATTTTATATTCTACATATAATGGAATCGCTAAAATTTCAATCAATCGTCCACACGTACATAACGCATTTACACCATTAACAGTATCAGAATTGATTGATGCTTTTGCTTATGCAAGAGATGACCAAAAAATTGGTGTTATTATTTTAACAGGTGAAGGTGGAAAAGCATTCTGTTCTGGAGGAGACCAAAGTGTTCGCGGACACGGTGGTTATGTTGGACATGACCACATTCCTCGTCTTAATGTATTAGATTTACAACGTTTAATTCGTGTTATTCCAAAGCCTGTAATTGCGATGGTAGCTGGATACGCAATTGGTGGAGGACATGTTCTTCATGTAGTTTGTGACTTAACAATCGCTGCAGATAACGCTAAATTTGGACAAACTGGTCCAAAAGTAGGTAGCTTTGACGCTGGTTACGGCTCAGGCTATTTAGCTCGTATTGTAGGTCATAAAAAAGCTCGTGAAATTTGGTACTTATGCCGTCAATATGATGCTCAAGAAGCATCAGATATGGGCTTAGTAAACAAAGTAGTACCTTTAGAAGAATTAGAAACTGAAACAGTTAAATGGGCTGAAGAAATGCTTGAAAAGAGTCCAACTGCACTTCGTTTCTTAAAAGCAGCAATGAATGCAGATACAGATGGTTTAGCTGGAATTCAACAGCTAGCTGGAGATGCAACACTTCTTTACTACACAACTGATGAAGCAAAAGAAGGCCGCGATGCATTTAAAGAAAAACGTACACCTGATTTCGATAAATTCCCACGTTTTCCTTGATTTGAAAGAAGAGATAAAAGCTTGATGAGAAATCATCAAGCTTTTTTGAATTAATTTTCATTACAGTAAGGAAGTGTATTTAATGAGTCAAATTCCGAATTTTTTGCTTGAAAGAGTCAGATTAACTCCTGATCGAGTAGCCGTTGCAACCGATGTAGAGGAAATTACGTTTAAGGAATTACATAACCGGGTTTTAAATCTAGCATATAAATTTCACCAATTAGGTATAAAAGACGAGTCCCATGTGTCTGTTTTAATGAATAATTCCGTTGAGTTTATACAAGTTGTATATGCCCTTCATTATATTGGAGCTACATCAATTTTACTGAATATAAGATTAAGTGATGATGAAATAAGATACCAATTAGAAAATAGTGATTCTGAATTTTTAATCGTAACAAATTCAAATGCAATCAAGGTACCTGAAAATATTAAATTGTTAAATATAGATGAGTTGGAACATGTCGAAATGAAGGATTTTATGATCCAGTATAATTTTGATGAGGATAAAATCGCTACAATGATGTACACATCCGGAACAACAGGCTTCCCAAAAGCAGTTTTACAAACTTATCGTAACCACTTTAACAGTGCCGTTGCTTCAGTCTTAAATTTAGGATTAGAGCAGCAGGATGTATGGCTAGTTTGTTTACCAATGTTCCATGTAGGTGGCTTATCAACTGTATACAAAAGTGCGATTTATGGAATGAAAATTGTCATAACAAATAAAGCTGATGCACAAACAATTAAAGACTGTGTCATAAAGCATAATGTAACCATTCTATCTGTCGTTACAAAAGTTTTAAATGACCTCTTAACACTTGTTGAAGGAACAAATGATTTAAAAAGTGTAAGGGCAGCTTTACTTGGAGGAGGTCCGGCACCACTTCCACTGTTACAAAAGGCAAGTTCTTTAAATGTACCAGTTTATCAAACATATGGAATGACTGAAACATGTTCACAGATAGCAACTCTTTCTCCTGAATACATGCTTTCTAAACTTGGTTCTGCTGGTAAAGCTTTATTCGGTTGTACACTTGAAATAAAAGAAGATGGTCGAACTTGCTTACCTGGAGAAATAGGAGAAATTGTCGTCAAGGGACCGAATGTAAGTAAAGGATATTATAAGCTTGATTGGGATTTGAATGCATCAGATTATCTTTACACTGGTGATTTAGGTTATGTAGATGAAGATGGATTTTTATTCGTAGTTGATCGTCGAAGTGACTTAATTATTTCTGGGGGAGAGAATATATATCCTGCAGAAATCGAATCAGTATTATTATCGCACCCAGACATTATTGAAGCTGGTGTAACGGGCAAAGAAGACCCAGCTTGGGGAAAGGTACCTGTTGGATTTGTGATCAGTAAATCCTCTAATCCTCCATCCCAAGAAGAACTAATCGAGTATTGTCGAGATAAAATGGCGGGATATAAAATTCCAAAAGAAATAATTTTTGTAGAAAACTTACCAAGAAATGCAACAAACAAGCTAGTAAGAAGAGAGCTACTAAAGCTTTTATAAGGGGAATTAATGATGTTAATTCAACAAATTGAATTATTTTTAATGGAACAGCCTTTAAAGATACCATTTAAAACAAGCTATGGTACATATGAAAAACGTGAAAGTATTATTGTTAAAATTATCGATGAAAATGGATTAAGTGGTTATGGAGAAGTTGTTGCTTTTTCTGAACCGTGGTATACGGAAGAAACGATTTATTCCGCACTTCATGTTTTACAAGATTTCTTAATTCCAAAATTAGTAAATAAGCAATTTAATCATCCTAATGAAGTAGCATCGCAGTTAAATCAATTTAAAGGGAATCAAATGGCTAAAGCAGGGCTTGAAGGTGCGTATTGGGATTTGTATAGTAAACAAAATTCAATTTCGTTAGCGCAAGCTTTAGGGGGCAATAAATCTGAGATACCAGTTGGGGTCGTTATTAGTATAGACGAGCCAGGAAAAATGACAAAACAAATTGGTGACTATTTAGCAGAAGGATATAAACGATTTAAAATAAAGGTTTCGAGGGAAAATGATTACGAAATTGTATCTACTATCCGAAATAGTTATCCGTCAATTCCTCTAATGATTGATGCTAATTCGGATTATTCGATAGACGACATCCCTCAGCTAAGAAAATTAGATCAATTTAATCTAATGATGATTGAGCAGCCTTTCGGTGAGCGCCAATTTATTGAACATGCTATTCTTCAAAAGGAAATTTCGACCCCTGTTTGTTTAGATGAAAGTATTTGTTCCATTGAGGATGTTCAAATTGCCCACGAACTAAAAGCATGTAAGATCATTACTGTAAAGCCTGGCAGAGTCGGAGGATTAACCAACTCAATCGAAATTCATCGTTATTGCGTTGAAAAGAATATTCCAATTTGGGTTGGAGGTATGATTGAAACAGGAATCTCTAGAATTCAAAACGTTGCATTAGCCTCTCTTCCAGGCTTTACGATCCCTGGAGATATATCGGCCTCATCTAGACATTGGGAGCACGATATTATTTATCCAGAGGTAGCATTAATAAAAGGGAAAGTTAGAGTTCCAGATGGGCCTGGTATAGGAGTAGAAGTGGATGAAGCAAGAGTCAGAAGTCTTTCTAAAAAGATTTATAGACATGCTTAAAAAAATAGACAAAAAAAATACGATCAAATTAAACTT
The DNA here is from genome assembly GCA_013200995.1 of Arthrobacter citreus. Lineage (GTDB taxonomy): Bacteria > Bacillota > Bacilli > Bacillales > Bacillaceae_G > Gottfriedia. The sequence goes on from CP053688.1 coordinate 4,597,086, forward strand.
GTCATTCATTTCAAGTTTCTTTGACCGTATCTTTTTTTATTTCATTATTTTTCTTCTCAGGTACTGGATCAAATCCACCTGGATGAAACGGATGGCACTTAAGTATTCTTTTAGTCGTTAAATAAGAGCCTTTTAGCGCACCATGAGTTTGTAGTGCCTCTAATCCGTAATGAGAGCATGTAGGATAAAATCTACATGAAGGTGGAGTGGCAGGTGATATCCATTTTTGATAAAATCGAATGATTCCAATTAATATTTTATTCATATACAAACCTTACGTCTGCTAGAATTATTTTTCATCATGGTTATTATTCATTTTTACGTCTTCTAGCTTATCGACTTTATGCTGTACTCCATAGCCTTTATTTACAGTAAGTACGAATGCACCAAACACAACAACGATAATAATTCCACTAACAACAAATACTCCAGTCATACGCTAATCCTCCTAAATAGTTATACTACTATGATATAGTATACTGTCCAATATGCAAGGCATTCAAATATTTTCATAAAGATTAAGGAATATTATTTCAATAATGATGAAACATTTTAATAGACATAGTACAATGGATAAACAAGTATGAATGTAGGAAGGTTAAAATGTACATATTTAAAGATTTTTACCATAATACAGTTGAATTATCATTTGAGAAGCATCCATTTTCACTCAATCCAAAGCATGTTTGGGTTATTTGTAAGTACAATGACCAATGGTTACTAACAGACCACCAAAGAAGAGGATACGAATTTCCAGGTGGAAAAGTAGAAGAAGGCGAAACGCCAGAAGAAGCTGCTAAACGCGAAGTTTTAGAAGAAACCGGTGGAAATGTATCTAAAATTAATTACCTAGGGCAGTATCGTGTTACAGGTAAGGACAAAATCATTATAAAAAATATTTACTTTGCCGAAATAAGTGAACTTTTAACACAAAAGCATTATTTTGAAACAAACGGGCCTGTCCTATTAGATGAATTTCCACCAAACATAAAAAGAGATCGACGATTTAGTTTTATCATGCGTGACGAAGTATTTTCACAAAGTTTAAGTTATTTAAATAATAAAAAAGGCTCACTTTTATAAGTGAGCCTTTTTACATTTTTTTAGTTTGAAAATAAATCATGGGCAGGGAAAAAAAAGAAAGTTGAGACTGGAAACAAATCAGTGGAAGTGCAAATAAAAAAGGAGAAACTGCAATTAAATCAGGGGAAGTGCAAATAAAAAAGATGAAACTGCAATTAAATTAGCAAAACTCCAAATAAAGGCAATAAATTAGAACAAAGTGTAGCCTGTGAATCAAAAAAAAGAAAAAATATCATTAAAATAGTTCGAGAAAGAACAAAATCATGTAAAAAAACATAATAAACACGGAAATGCTCCCCTCAATTAATGCTCAAACCATGTATATCAACAAAGTTTACTGTTATATCAACAAAAATCACTACTATATCAACAAAGTTCACTTATTGTTCGTACTTTCCAAACAAAGATGCTAAAAAAGCTCACAGCTTTAGTGAGCTTTTCACTTATTTTTTTAATGTTTTTCTCTCTATATATTCAACAATAATATACATTACACCAGCGCAAACGCTGATGATTAATACACTCATTAAGACGAGCGTGAAGTTAAATACTTGGAAGCCATATACGATTAAATAGCCGAGTCCGCTTTTAGAAACTAAGAACTCTCCGACAATCACTCCTACCCAAGCTAAGCCGACATTTACTTTTAATGTTGAAATGACGGTAGGTATACTAGCAGGAAAGATGACATTTTTAAAGATTTGAGTTTTTGTTGCTCCAAAACTTTTAATTACTTTTACGTAATTTTCGTCTACTTGTAAAAAGGCTTGATAAATAACTAGTGCTGTAATGACAAAACTTATAATAATTCCCATGGCAATTATTGAAGAATATGAAGGGCCAAAAATTACGATAATGATTGGGCCAAGCGCAACTTTTGGCATTGCATTAAAGACTACTAAAAACGGGTCTAGTACTTTTGAAGTAAATGGATACCACCAAAGTATGATGGCTAGAACTAAGCCAAGAATTGTGCCTAATATAAAGCCAACTAGCGTTTCAGTAATCGTAGTCATAGCATCATGATAAATCGAGCCATCCGCAATTTTAGAGATGAATAAATCGTAAATTTTAGTTGGTGCACTAAATAATAATGGATCAATTATTCTTCGGTGGCTTAAGAGCTCCCAAGCTATGAAAAATATAATAATAATTAATATTTGGATAAAAAATACTAAAAGTTTTTTGCGGCGATTTTTTTTTGCTATTTTGTCATGATATGATTTTAGCTCATCATATACTTTATCCACGTTTCTCCAACTCCTTCCAAATAGAAGAAACGTAAGAAGAAAAAAGTGATTGGTGTCTTGCTTCAAAAGGGGAGTGCGTACGTAATTCCTCTGGTAAATGAAAAACTTTTGATATTTTTGTAGGAGCGTTAGTTAGCGTAATGACCCGATCACACATTGCTACAGCTTCTTCGATATCGTGAGTTACTAATATAGCGGTTGTATTTAACTTTTTAAATAAGTTGAAAACTAATTCTTCTAGTTTAACTTTATTTTGATAATCTAAAGCTGAAAATGGTTCATCCAATAATACAATTGATGGGCTTGTAGAGAGAGTTCTTACTAATGCAACTCGTTGTCTCATTCCACCAGAAAGTTCTCTTGGGTATGCATTTTCGTAATCTTTTAATCCAACTTCATTTAACAATTCTAAAGTTCGATTCTTATTTTCTTCTGTGTCCTTATCTAGAATTTGAAGACCTAGAAATATATTTTCCTTAATTGTTTTCCAAGGGAACAAATAATCGTGCTGAAGCATGTAACCAATTTCCCCTGATTTTATATTATATGGTTTGCCTTTGAACTTTACTGAACCCTCATATGGTACAAGCAAAGAAGAAATAATAGACAAAAGTGTGCTTTTTCCACACCCACTTGGACCTAGTACTGAAACAAATTCACCCTTTTCAACATTAAACGTTAATCCATCCAATATTTTAATTGCTTTTTGCTTTGATAAAAATACATGAGAAATATCATCAATTGTAAGATAGCTCATTTTAATGACCTTCTACTTCTCCGTAGATTTTTCAGCGAATTTTGTATCAACTAATACTGAGTGTGGAACCTCTTTTGGCAATACGCCAGAGTGTTTCATGATATTTTGAAGATTATTCCACTCATCTTCTTCTAATATTGGATTTGTTGAATAAGAGTTTTGAGACTTATAACGATCAATAACTTTTATTGAAATATCTAAAGGTGTATCTTTAAAGAATGGTGCAACACTTTTTGCGATTTCTTCAGCGGAATGAGAATCAACCCATTGCTCGGCTTCATAAATTGCATCAGTAAATTGTTGAGCTGTTTTAGCATTCTTTTTCAAATAACTATCTTTTGCTATAAAAGCTGTATATGGTACTTTTCCTGATTCTAAACCGAATGAAGCGACGATTTTACCTCTTCCTTCTTTTTCCATAATACTTGCTGTAGGCTCAAATAATTGTACATACTGTCCAGTCCCTGATGCATATGCATTCGCGATATTAGCGAAGTCGATGTTTTGGATAAGATTCAAATCTTTATGTGGATCAATCCCATGTTTACTTAGGACATATTCGCCAACCATTTGTGGCATGCCACCTTTTCTTTGCCCTAAAAACGTTTTGCCTTTTAGTTGATCCCAATTGAATGTACCAGTTTGATTTCGCGCTACTAAAAAAGTTCCATCCGTTTGAGTAAGTTGGGCAAAGCTTTTAACTGGATCATTTGCTCCTTGAGCGTATACATAGATTGTTGTTTCAGGACCAACCAATCCAATATCTGCACCGTTTGATAGCACAGCAGTCATTGTTTTATCTCCACCAGCAGTAGTCGTTAATTCAACATCCAATCCATGCTTTTTAAAAATCCCTTCACTTATGGCCACATATTCAGGTGCGTAGAATAATGAACGAGTCACCTCTGCAACTCTTACTTTTGTATTGCCATCTTTTGGTTTATCTTTTGAGCAAGCACCTAAAATAGAAGCAACTAATAAAAATAAAATAACGAACCATTTGATTTTCATTTAATCCCTCCTAATCGAAAATATACAATTAGCCTATGCATTAGGAGAAAATGGGTGAATGCGGAGTTCTGAATGCGTGCAGTTCGATTGAAGAACGGCAGAAAATAATCAATTTTTGTGCAAAGAAAAAACCTCTCAAAATTCCTTTTTTAGGAAATTAGAAGGTTTTTATTTATTGCTCTTCGAAAAATATTTTCGAGTGTCTTCACGTATTTCGTTAGGTAAAACAGTTGCTAATTCTTTGTTTAACCACGAAAGTGTTTTACTACGTAAATATTCATGCATTTTTTTTTCTGCAGAGAGCATGACTAAATTGATCGTGCAGGTAGCACTTGGAGTACAACCTTTTTCTCTATAAAGATAACCATTATCTTTAATGTTTTTACATTGAAATATGGGTTTAGAACCTTCAACTGCTTCAATTACATCCCAAAAGGAAATTTCTTCTGGAGATTTAGCTAGTTTAAAACCACCTTTAACTCCTGGAACTGAACTTACTATACCAGCTTTAGATAATTTACTAAAAATCTTTGAGAGATATGTATCTGAAACACCTTGAAAGAAGGAAAGTTCCTTTATTCCAATTGGAGAATCTTCAGGAGTATCAATTAAATAAACTAGGCAGTGAAGTGCATACTCAACTCCAACGCTATACTGCATCAAAACACCTTCTTCATAAAAGAGATTATGTTAATTAATCTTAGAAATGTTTTATTTCTTTGTCAAACATTTACTTTTAGAGCAAATAAATGAGTTTGACAGAATAAAAAAAACGATATATTATGGACTATATTAATCGGCGATTAAGTTAGTCGTCGATTGTTCGATTCAATTATACATCTAAACATTTATTTTTAGAATTAACTTTTTTAGGGGGAAATAAAATGGAACAACAAATTAATTATTATAAGTTAGCACCTGAAGCAATTAAAATAATGATGGAAATGGAAAAGTATACTAAATCAACGGGTATAGACCATAAACTTCGTGAACTTATTAAAATTCGTGCTTCACAAATTAATGGTTGTGCATTTTGCATTGACATGCATACCTCTGAAGCAAGAGAAATAGGAGAAACGGAACAACGTATATATTGTCTTACTACATGGAAAGAGTGTGCTTTTTATACAGAAGCAGAAAAAGCAGCGTTAGAGTTAACAGAGCATATCACATTGATCCCGAATAAAGGTGTGCCAGGAGAACTCTATAATCGTGTTAGTAAACACTTCAGCGAAAAGGAATATGTAAATCTTGTCTTTATAATCAATCAAATTAACAGCTGGAATAGAATCTCTATATCAATGGGGAATACACCAGCTGAAAGATAATTATGTCTTTTATAAAAAAAGCATCCAGATAAACAGTTTGGATGCTTTTGCACTTTAGGATTTATAATATGGCATTAGATTAATAGCGAAATTTAATTTTTTATCACTGATTAAAAAAGGGCTATCCAAAAGTCATTAAATCTGACTTTAGGACAGCCCTTACATTTTTATTTATTAAATTATTTTAAAGGTCCACCAAGCTCAGCTAATTGAGCGTCAAAGCCTTCAAACTTTTTGAAGTTTTCTTGGAATTTTTTTACTAATTCAAGAGCTTTTTGATCATATGCTGATTTATCTTCCCAAGTTGTTGATGGAACTAATACGCTATCAGGTACACCAGGTACATGAGTTGGAATTGCTAATCCGAAAAACTCATCTTGTGTAGTTTCAATGTTGTTTAAATCTCCTTCAAGTGCAGCGTGAACCATTGCTCTTGTGTAAGAAAGATTCATACGTTTACCAACGCCATATTCTCCACCAGTCCAACCAGTGTTTACTAAGAATACATTTACATTATGTTTTTCAATTTTTTCACCAAGCATTTTTGCATATTCTACAGCTGGAAGCGGTAAGAATGGTGATCCGAAACATGTTGAGAATGTTACTTGTGGAGATGTAACACCACGCTCAGTACCTGCTAATTTACTAGTAAATCCACTTAAGAAGTGGTACATTGCTTGCTCTTTTGTTAATTTGCTGATTGGAGGTAATACTCCAAATGCATCAGCAGTTAAAAAGATAATTGCATGTGGATGTCCAGCAACGCTTGGCTCAATGATATTTTGAATTGCTTGCATTGGGTATGCAGCACGAGTATTTTCTGTTAAAGTTGTATCATCATAGTCAGCTAAACGGCTATCAGATTTAACAACTACATTTTCTAAAACAGTTCCAAATTTAATTGCAGAGAAAATTTGTGGCTCTTTTTCAAAAGTTAAGTTGATACATTTAGCGTAGCAACCGCCTTCAATATTGAATACACCATTATCTGACCAGCCATGCTCGTCATCACCGATTAATTTACGGTCTGCATCAGCAGATAATGTAGTTTTACCAGTTCCAGAAAGACCAAAGAATAATGCTACATCGCCTTCGCTACCAACGTTGGCAGAACAGTGCATTGGTAAAACATTATTTTGTGGTAATAGGAAATTCATGATAGAGAAAATAGATTTTTTCATTTCTCCAGCGTATTCAGTACCACCAATTAAGATTATTTTCTTTTCAAATGATACAATAACAAATGCCTCTGAATTTGTTCCATCTACTACTGGGTCTGCTTTAAATGTCGGAGCAGAAACAATTGTAAACTCAGCTTCATGAGTTAGAAGTTCTTGCTCAGTTGGGCGAATAAATAATTGATGAGCAAATAGGTTGTGCCATGCAAATTCGTTAATTACTTGGATAGGTAAACGGTACTCAGTATCTGCGCCAGCAAATCCTTTGAATAAGAATAGTTCGTTACGATCTTTTAAGTAGTTAAGTACTTTGCTATATAATTTTTCGAATACGTCAGCAGAGATTGGTTGGTTTACTGAACCCCAATCGATTAAATTTTCAACAGATGCCTCTTTAACAATAAATTTATCCTTAGGTGAACGTCCAGTATATTTGCCTGTTGAAACGCTAACTGCTCCTGTTGACGTTAAAATTCCTTCTTGTCTTGTTAGGACTTTTTCAACTAACTCAGAAACGCTAAGTTGGTTATACATTTGATTACTAGTAAGTAATTCGTTTAATTCAAAGTTTACATCAACTGTCTTCATATACTAATACCATCCTTTAAATATATTTGTCTGCCATGTAGGTATCTCGATAAATAGTATAACACATTTATTTTAATAGTGTATACTATTAGTTAATAAAATGTGTTATGAATTTCATTAAAAAATAAATTTGAGTAAAATGATTTAATTAATAGGTGTAATTTCGTCAAAAGAATATGATAAATAGTAATTTCCATTTAAATAGAAATTAAAAGTTATTGTAGAATTATGTTAAAAGTAATGATGAAAGTTGTTGACAAGAAAGTGAAATTTTAATATGATACTTTTCATACGGATACTCTCTTATCCCGAGTAGGTGGAGGGATACAGGCCCTACGAAGCCCAGCAACCTCACTTTTAGTGAAAGGTGCTGAACCTGATGCAAGACTTTTTTTATGTCTTGAACGATAAGAGCGAAAGGCAAATAACCAAGAACCCTTTCCTCAGGTAATATTTGATAAGAGGAAGGCTTTTTTTTTGCTCAAAACTTAAATACAGTGGCAATTTCGTAATTTACACTGAGTTATCTTTATCTTAAATGGGAAACATAGGAATAGGAACAAACTTTTTATTCTTATGTTGAGAAAAAAGAGATCCGTCAATTCAATTTAGGAGGGGACTCAATGTCACAACGTCGTTTATTTACTTCAGAATCAGTTACAGAAGGACATCCAGATAAAATCTGTGACCAAATCTCAGATTCAATTCTTGATGCAATTTTAGCAAATGATCCGAATGCTCGTGTAGCAGCGGAAACATCAGTTACAACAGGTCTAGTACTTGTTGCAGGTGAAATCACAACTTCTACTTATGTAGATATTCCAAAAATCGTTCGTGAAACAATCCGTGAAATCGGTTATGATCGTGCAAAATACGGATTTGATGCAGATACATGTGCAGTTTTAACTTCTATTGATGAGCAATCAGCAGATATCGCTTTAGGTGTAGACCAAGCGTTAGAAGCACGTGAAGGTAGCATGTCAGATGAAGAAATCGAAGCAATCGGAGCAGGTGACCAAGGTTTAATGTTCGGTTTTGCTGTAAATGAAACACCTGAATTAATGCCACTTCCAATTTCATTATCACACAAAATTGCTCGCCGTTTAACGGAAGTTAGAAAAAATGAAACAGTTTCTTACTTACGTCCAGACGGTAAAACTCAAGTAACTGTTGAGTATGATGAAAACAATAAACCAGTTCGTATTGATGCAATCGTTGTATCAACACAACATGGTCCAGAAGCTACTCAAGCTCAAATCGAAAATGATATTAAAGAACTTGTAATTAAACCAGTTGTACCAGCTGAGTTAATTGATGAAAATACAAAATTCTTTATCAACCCAACAGGTCGTTTCGTAATTGGTGGACCTCAAGGTGATGCAGGTTTAACAGGTCGTAAAATTATCGTTGATACTTACGGTGGATATGCTCGTCACGGTGGTGGCGCATTCTCTGGTAAAGATGCAACTAAAGTTGACCGTTCTGCTGCTTACGCTGCACGTTACGTTGCGAAAAACATCGTAGCTGCTGGCTTAGCTGATAAAGCTGAAGTTCAATTAGCATATGCAATTGGTGTAGCTAAACCAGTTTCAATCGCTATTGATACTTTTGGTACAGGTAAAGTTTCAGAAGAAAAATTAGTTGAAGTAATTCGCAACAACTTCGACCTACGTCCAGCTGGAATTATCAAAATGCTTGACTTACGTCGTCCGATTTACAAACAAACTGCTGCTTATGGTCACTTCGGCCGTACAGATATCGATCTTCCTTGGGAGCGTACTGACAAAGCAGAAGCTTTAAAAACTGAAGCAGGTCTATAATAATAAGATTAAGGCTGAATACGGCATTTGCTGTATTCAGTCTTTTTTTGTTTATACAGAGTTACATGCTAGTAGAAGACAAATATAGATAGGCATACTTAAAAATGATTTTTCATAGGTTTAAATGACTAAATCAAAGTTTTAAATGGAGGAACCTATGAAGGCAATAATTTGTACAAAATACGGTCCACCAGAAGTTCTTCAGCTAAAAGAAGTTGAAAAACCTACTATAAACGATGATGAAGTATTGATAAAAATACATGCTACAACCGTAACAGCAGGAGATGTAAAACTACGAGCCTCAGATTTCCCTTTTATGTATTGGCTACCTTCTCGACTTATGTTTGGCCTAACAAAGCCGAGAAATAAAATACCAGGTTGTGAGCTAGCAGGAGAAATAGTCAAAGTAGGGGAAAAAGTGAAAAGTTTTAAAATAGGTGACCATGTTTTCGGGTATAGCGGATTTTCTTTTGGTGCTAATGCTGAATATATTTCTTTACCTGAGCAAGGAGTGCTTACCAAAAAGCCAATTAATATGTCATTCGAGCAGGCTGCAGCTGTGCCTGTGGGAGCTATTACTGCACTTCATTTTTTAAGAAGGAGTATTATCCAAAACGGGCAAAGTGTGCTTATTTATGGCGGTTCGGGAAGTGTAGGAACTTATGCGATACAACTCGCAAAATATTTCGGCACAGAAGTTACTGCTGTGTGTAGTACATCAAACTTAGAGTTGGTTAGATCTCTTGGAGCAATAGAAGTGGTCGATTATACAAAAGAAGATGTTACGAAAAGTAGGAAAACTTATGACATTATTTTTGATACGGTAGGCAAGACTTCTTTTTCAGACTGTAAAAAGTTACTGAATAAAGATGGGACCTATTTATTAAGTGCAGTATGGAAGCCCTCAGTGTACTTTAAAGCATTTTGGAATAATTTGACCAGTAATGAAAAAGCCATCCTTGGAGTAGCAAATATGAACAAGGAAGATTTGAATTATATTAAAGCACTTATTGAAGCTGACAGATTAACAGCTGTGATAGATCGGCATTATCCACTTAATCAAATTGCTGAAGCACATCATTATGTAGAACAAGGGCATAAGAAGGGGAATATAGTAATTAATATTCGAGGTAATAATCAACTGTAAAATCATAATATAAGAATCCCTCAAAAATTGATTTTGAGGGATTCCTTAATTTACAAGTTTTTTTATAGATTTTCATTTTGCTGTCTTATTTCTTCACCAGCTAAAATCATATTTGCTGTTTCAATTTTGCGAAGTTCATCCACTGAATGACCAGGGTCAAGATTATTAAGGTTCGCTTGTATTTTCATATGTTCTTCATTTATAAGGGGTTTATATTGTTTAGTCAAATTATTACCTCCATATATATAGTAGAAACGTGAAGAAATTCTTCATAGTAGTTAGTCTTAACGATTTGACTAACTTCATTCAAAAGATGAAATATCGATTTACTTGCTTAATTCATTAACTAATTTTTGATAGGTGTAAAAAGCAGGCTTAGGTGAATAATCATCCTTCATAATGCCAAATTGATGAAATAGATCGTCTTTTGAGCTATCAGCATCCCTTAAACCGAAAAATTCATAATGAGTAATATTTAGTTCCTGGTGAAGTGCGTAGACCGTTCGAACAACTTTTTCAAGGACGTCTGATTGCTTTGCATATGATCTTTCTATTTGAATAAACGGATTTTTCCCGGTTGGCCATCCATTTTCCGTAATATGAATTGGAATTGTTGTAGGGATTCTATTGCGATTTAACGTATCTCGAAATTTACGGAGTATATTTTCTACTGAGATTGCAATTTCCTCAATTTCCAGTGGTTCCTCAAATACATCCACATAAAAATTATGACCGACATAATCAATTGAATGAATTAATTCATCTCCACCAATATTCATTAGGCTCTCCCAAAAATGTGGAATTGTTTTTTCTCCCTCAGGAACCGAACCAAACCCGATTTTAACTTTTAAATTATTTTTTGTAATTTCTTCTTTTGCAATAATTATTCCTCGTACAAGTGCTTCAAATACATATGGTTTCGATCCATCCATAAACGATAAATTAGGTTCATTCGTAATTTGAATTGATTCAAGTAAAGGACCATATTCCTTAATTACTTTACGAACGAAATTAAACCAATATTCTAGTGACATACTTTGGTCCATAAGGCATCCGATTGTTAAATCACCTAATAACCCAGAGTTCTTATAGCGATTTAAAGCATTAAATACTTTTTCTTCCGTTTCTGGTCCCATATAGACAGCGTACATTCTAGGTAAAAGCCGATTAGCATTATCTTTAAGCTCTTTTAGTGCGGATGATATTTTTTCATAATTATCTTCTGGTCCAGTAGCTAATCCTATAGGTGTACCGGCTACGCTAAGAGGATAGATTCCGAAAGTTAATCCGTTTGATTTCATAATACCTCTCCTTTTTATAGTAAATTATTGTTTACTATTTTAAATGTAGTTTATTTGTAAAATGTGTTATAATCTAAACTAAGGTCGAATAAATAATAAACCTTTATTTACTATATGTCAATTTGGAAATTTTTGTACAGGAAGGTATGAAAGTCGCATGACGAATTCAAAAACACACCAAATAGCAGAGAAATTTATCCAATTACTCCCGCTAGTTTTTAATAAGTTTAACAAGCCAGGTTCAAAAAATTCACTAAAGAATAAACAGGCTGAGTTAACCCATCTGCAAAGTCATATACTTGAGGAATTATTTCAAACACCTGAAGGGATTTCACTAACAGAGCTAGCTCAAAATATTAGTATTTCTAAACAGCAAATGACCCCATTAATTATGAAATTAGAAGAAAAAGAGTATGTATCCAAAATTCAAGATGCTAATGATAAACGAAGCGTAAAAATTGTCCTTACGGAAAAAGGGAAGAAAGTTGTCTCTAAACGATGGGAAGATTTTTATCATATTTTTATCGAAAGGGTAGGGCAGCTTGATGAAGAAGACTTGTTAGATTTAGATTACTCAATGCACAAGATTATACGAATACTTGGGAAAATAGAATAGAGATTATATTGAAGGAGTGGAGTCAATTTCGGCTCCATATTTTTTTGGCCATTTTTAAGAAATGATTAAGAGAAAATCCTTATTTATTAAAAAATTATAACAGTTAAATATAACTATTTTGGTAAAAAATGGTAGATTTGTTGTAGTTTAGTAAATATAATTGTAATCGGTATTCATTATTAAGAACTAGTAGGTCGTTAATGTTGGAGGAATTATGAAAAAAAGGATTTTAATTATAAGCTTTATAGTGGCGCTCTGTTTAGGCGGAGGTTATTGGTTTTATGTATATGCTTGGGATTCTAGTGCGAAAGTGATTGCAAAAGAAGATGAATTAACAAGGACTAGTTTCTTAAAAGATAAACGTGCAGTTATTTACTTTTCAACCACTGCTGATCAAGATATAAATGGAGATGGCTTGAGTTATGCAGTGTTTGTTGATGAAAATGGACAAGCAAAAAGTGTAAAAATGAAAGGTTTAGAACTTGGATCTGTCACAAAAAGTCCGAATCAAGTATTTCTAGAAGATAAAAATCATATTCAAATTCTTGGTGACGAATACAAGGATTTTCAAATGAAGAAAAGCCAATATACTGGGGAACGATCTGGTTACATAAAAGGAAAAGACCTTTTCTTTAGTATTTATAACAGTGGATTCAGTAAAAAAGGTGGATATAATTCGGATGTTCGTTTTGGCAATAAAAATGGTTTCCAGACCGGCACGATACCCAGCTATATTGTAGCTTCTGGCCAAGTAGGGGAGAATATTTATATATTAACTAATGATCCAAAAAATCCAAAAGAATTCAACTTACAAGAAGTAGTTCTAAATAATAAAGTAGGTATCAAGCAGTTAAGTAAATTTGAAACGAAAGATGAAGTAAACCCGGATTCACAAGTATTAGCGGATCAACATTTTTATTACATAATCGCTTCAAATGCATCAATTGATGAACATAACAAGGACGAAATTCTGTTAAGGATTGATAAGAAAACATTGAGAGTAGACACATTGCCACTTGTACACTATTCTAATATTGAAGATGTTAGAAGCACGATCGTCTATAATATTAAACAGTCTGCATATCTTTTAAACGGTGAGCTTTTTTACATAGATGGACTAGGTGATGTTTATACATTTAATACAAAAACTGAACAAGTGCAGAAGAAGTTTTCATTGATCGATGCAGATAAAACTGTATTATATTATAATGAACAAGTTTATTTTCGAGGTAATTACGTTTATTATTTTAGAGATAATCCTAAAAATAATAAATTTTCAATTGAGGTTTACAATCTCAAAACAGGAAAATTAGAAACACATCAAGAGATAAAAGGAATAAACGAGATCATGACTCAAGTGACTAAAAAAGGTAAATCAATTTATGCATATAGTTTTATGATGCTAAAGGGATAGCTTAAAGGACAAATTGACTTTATTAGCTCTCATTTAAAATACCAATTTATAGAAATTCTTGAACTTTACGAACTTATCGTTTAATATGATTTAATATAAAAACATAAACCAATTGTATAACCTCATTGATATGGTATGAGGGTCTCTACCAGGAACCGTAAAATCCTGATTACGAAAAAGAATGTAATGTATTTACATCCTTCTTCGTAATCAGGATTTTTTTTATTTTCTAATAATTAAGGGGGAAAAAATAATGAAAACAGTTTATATAAATGCAACGATTTTTACAATGGATAAGGAAAATCAAATTTTTGATAACGGTATGATGATTGTACAAGATCAATTAATTACTTATGTTGGAAACCATTCCGAAGAGTTAATGAAGGATGCGGATCAAGTAGTTAATCTTCAGGGGAAATGGGTGATGCCAGGTCTTGTAAATACGCATTCTCATATTCTAATGACGTTATTACGCGGAATTGGAGATGATATGCTGTTAAAGCCTTGGTTAGAAACTAAAATATGGCCGATTGAAAGACAATATACGACTGAGATTGCTTCAGTAAGTGCGCAGTTAGGTATTTTGGAAATGGTAAAGTCAGGAACTACAACGTTCTCTGATATGTTTAACCCTAATGGAATCGATCCAAATAATGTAATGGAGACAATTGGTGAAACTGGAATTCGCGGGGCATTTTCATATTCAATATTTAGCTTCGGAACAGAAGAAGAGCAAAGAATGAATCTAAAAGGTGCTGAGCAGTTTTCAATTGACTATAAAAACTTTGCTAATGGCCGTTTGACAACGATGGTTGCACCTCATAGTCCATATGCTTGTACTCCTAAAGCTTTAATTGAGAGTGCACGTATTGCAAAAGAAAATGACTTAATGATGCACATCCATGTATCTGAAACAGATTATGAAATTCAAGATATCCAAACTCGTTATTCGAACCGTCCTGTCGAACATCTTCGAAAATTAGGTGTATTTAATCAGCCGACAGTCATGGCTCACGGCGTAGTACTAAATGATGAAGAAAGAGCAATCTTAAAGGAATACGATGTACGTGTTGCTCATAATCCAATTAGTAATTTGAAATTAGGTTCTGGAGTAGCGGATGTTATTAGTTTACTAGAAGCAGGAGTAAAAGTCGGTATCGCAACAGATAGCACAGCATCAAATAACAATCTTGATATGTTTGAAGAAGTAAGAATTGCAGCATTGCTACAAAAAGGGATGTATAAAGATGCTACGAAATTCTCGGCACAAACGGCATTAACCTTGGCTACTCGCGGTGGCGCAGAAGTGATTGGAATGGGGCATACTGGCTCCCTTGAAGCAAATAAGAAAGCAGACTTTATTACGATTTATCCATTTGATAAAGAACATTTACAACCATTAAGTAACGCGTATTCACACTTACTATACGCTGCTCGTGGTAGCGATGTATGTGATGTATTCATAGATGGAAATGCAATCGTAAAAGATCGTATTTGTTTAACAATTGATGAAGAAAAAGTAATTTCCGAAGCTAATCGTCTACAAAGTCGTTTTTCATAAAATTAAGAGGGAAAGAGCAGGACAAGTTTCCTGCTCTTCTTTTCATTTAAAGATAACGTTCGTTGATGATTTTTAAGTGATGTAATTCATGACCTGCAATAATATAAGCAATAGCTCTTGGTGTCGTTGGGTGATTTAATACTGTACCTTCAAGTTCTAATGTTTCATCAGATAAATTTGCTAACAAAGATAAAGTAGCTAGACGTACAGTTTCATATTCATTAATAATTCGTTCTATATCGAGACGGTTAAATTTTGCATTTTCATTATAAGCATTTTCATCAAAAGATGGTAAAGGAGATTTGTCTCCTCTTGCAATTGCCAATAGACGATAGCACATGATTCGCTCGCAATCTACTAAATGTCCAAGTACTTCTTTAATGCTCCATTTACCTTCTGCGTAACGATACTCAGATTTTTCTTTAGAGATTGCCTTAAAAAAGCTAATGGATTCCTCTAATTGCTTTCGTAAAATAGTTTGTAAATCACCTTCAGGAACTAGCCCTATATACCCTTTAAAATGAGGGTTATACTCATTTGGTTCTGGTCTGGACATCAAATTTACCACCTCAAAGTTTTTATTTTAAAATCTACAATGCGTAGTACAATAAGCGAATTATACCTTAATATGTATATAGAAGTTTGAAAAATTAAAATGTTGAGGATGAATAAAATAAATAAACCGTTTTCTAGATTGAATTCGTTCCGATCAGTATTCAGCATGTCTTAAAAGCAGCTTCCTCTATAAATATGATTTGTATCTTCCTCTAAAAGTCTACCAATGTAATGTAGTTTGGATTTACTTAAAACGCGATTCCCTGCTTCAGTAATTCCAATAGCGCCAACCTCATTCACTAAACAACCGCTGTTTCGAATACGTTGAATTTCTTTGCTAATTTCTTTAATCATAACCTTTGCAAATTCCTTACTCAATTCATACTTAGTATCAACGATGATGTTTGCTAAATAAAGATAGACTGAATTATTCTTTTCATATGGAAGAATATAATGACATAAACTTAATTCATCAATTTTCCCCTCAAAAAGTTGTTCAAATATCTCTTTTTCTACTGGGAAAAATGCTATAAATCCTTGGATTTCATGATTATACTCCAGTACTCTATAGATATAAGGATTCTTACTCCAAGCTTCTTCTGCAAATGATTTCGTCACTTGCCATTCTACTTTGTAAACGAGAGAGTCTAATTCCAATAATCTATCAAAATCAGCAGGCGTTGCAAATCGTACTGTTATCGTCATATTCCACTTCTCCCTTTTCGGAAATAGTTAATAAAGATAATTAACTTAATCTTAATTTTAAGTCTTAATGCTATGAATCGTCGATAGACCTTTATTGTAGAATTTTGTATGATATTATTTGTTAAATTCCACTATTAAAATCAAATTCAATACAAAAAGGGCTTTTTAATAAAGTTAAGTGTAAATACAATAACTGTTGAAGATATTAGTAAAAGTACGAGAAAGTAATATGAGAAACAGAAGGTCATGGAGGTGGATTGAGTGGGAAATCAAATAAATAGCGATGAAAAGAGGGAGTGAAATGGAGATTAAAGGAATCAATCATTTGTTATTTTCTGTATCTAATCTAGAAAAAGCGATCGATTTCTATAAGAATGTATTTAATGCAACTTTATTAGTGAAGGGTAGAACAACTGCATATTTTGATTTAAATGGTATTTGGCTTGCTTTAAATGAAGAAAAGAATATACCTAGAAATGAAATTCATCAATCTTACACCCATATGGCTTTTACAATTGATGAAGATGACTTTGAAAAAATGTACGATAAATTACTAGAACTTAATGTAAATATATTGAATGGTCGCAAAAGAGATCAACGAGATAAACAATCAATTTATTTTACAGATCCAGATGGACATAAGTTTGAATTTCATACAGGAACTTTACAAGATCGAATTAATTATTATAAGCAAACAAAACCCCATATGGATTTTTATATTTGAAAGAGAAAGTTTTGATAAACTTTCTTTGAAAAAATATCTTGAATTAAAGATAAAATTTGATACAATATAAGTAAGAGTTAGACTAACTTAATAAATTATATATATTAAAGACGAAGTTAATTGTAAACAGTAATCAAATAAGTACGTAGATTCTTTTTGGTTTAATATCTCGAATTAAAGATAATATTGAGTATGAATTTATTTTTAAAATTAAAGGAGCGATAAATATGTTCGAAAAAATCAATAGTAAACAATTAGGTCTCGCAGATCACGGTTGGTTAAATACAATTCATCATTTTTCATTTGCAAATTATTATGATCCTAACAATATGAATTTCGGTGTACTAAGAGTATTAAATGATGATTTAATTAAAGCTCATAGAGGCTTTGGTACTCATCCACATAATGATATGGAAATTATAACTTATGTCATAAACGGAAAATTAACTCACGCTGACAGTATGGGAAATAAACATGAAATTGGACGTGGTGATGTTCAATACATGAGTGCAGGAACAGGTGTGTATCACAGTGAACACAATTTAGGTAAGGACCCATTACGATTAATTCAATTATGGATTATTCCTGATAAAGCAGGTCATACTCCAAATTACGGTGACTTAGTTTCAGATTGGGAAGAAAGAGTTGGAAAATGGTATCATATGGTATCTCCAGTTGATGGAAATGCTCCAATTAAAATTCACCAAGATGCAAATATTTACTCGCTTGCATTAAATGGAAATGAAGAAATTTCTTTTGAGATAAATAATGGTCGTCAAGCGTATTTAGTCTTATTAGAAGGAAATGCAGTTGTAAATGGAGAACTACTAGAAGCTAGTGATGCTGCGAAAATCATTGAAGAAAATATAAAAATTAAATCAAAAGATTTTTCACATTATTTAGTAGTAGAAATGAAAAAATAAAATAGATTTATTGATTTAAGCTTTGAAAGGGGAAGTATCTGATGAAAACAAGTATTAAATGGGACGGAAAATTAGCCTTTTCAGGAACTGCACCGTCTGGCCATGAAATCAAAATGGATACTGCTGAGTCTTTAGGTGGGGAGAATAGCGCACCTACTCCAGTTGAATTATTAATTAATGCTGTCGCAGGATGTACAGCGATTGATATCGTATTAATCCTTGAAAAAATGAGATTAAAATTGACTTCATTCGAAGTTGAAGTAAATGGTGATCGAGCAGAAGAGCATCCTAAACGATTTACAGACATCCATTTGCACTATATATTAGGCGGAGAATTGGATACAGAAAAAGTTCGAAAAGCAATCAAATTATCAAAAGATAAATATTGTTCTGTTGCTCATTCATTGAACGCTAATATAACAGCTAGCTTTACAATGAATGGAACGAAGGATGAAGAAATTCTGTAATATTGATCGTAGCTGTCTCCTTTGAGGCAGCTTTTTTTTGTTAGGTAATGCGAACATTTTGTGTACTTTGTTCATAAAGTAGAGGTTTTTGTGAATATGCTGTTTTCTCTCATTTATTGAGGGCTCAGCATGTAAAATACAACGGAAGTTAAAGCTGAAAATACGAACACTATATGAACTTTGTTGATAAAGTTGTGAACTTCGTTGATATATTGGATATTCTCGTTGATATATTGGATATTCTCGTTGATATATTGGATATTCTCGTTGATATATTGGATATTCTCGTTGATATATTGGATATTCTCGTTGATATATTGGATATTCTCGTTGATAAATTGCTTATTCTCGTTGATAAATGCTTTATTCTCGTTGATAAATGCTTTATTCCCATTGATAAATTGCTTATTCTCGTTGATAAATTGCTTATTCTCGTTGATAAATGCTTTATTCTCGTAGATAAATGCTGTATTCCGGTTGATAAATGCTGTATTCCGGTTGATAAATGCTGTATTCCAGTTGATAAATGCTGTATTCCGGTTGATAAATGCTGTATTCCGGTTGATAAATGCTGTATTCCAGTTGATAAATGCTGTATTCCAGTTGATAAATGCCCTATTCTTGTTGATATACTGCAAAACTCCACTTATCAATTTTTATAGGTGGCTTAATTTTCGCCACGACTCGCCTTTTAGATAGAAAAGTTATTAAAACGGGCAAACTTTTATAAAACAACAAAAAAACCAGCAAAAATATCTTTGCTGGTCTTCTTCAATTACTCTTCATGATCCAATTGTTTCTTTACATAAGTAGGGAGCATAAAGCAGCCGACATGTAAGTCAGTATTATAATATTTTGTTTCGATACCTAGCTTATTCCATTCATCAGCTTTGACGTCTTTAATAGGGTCATATTTTTTTGATGCAAACCCGAATAGCCAGTGTCCAGATGGGTAGGTTGGCATATGGAATTGGTATACTTTTGAAATAGGGAATGTTTCCTTTATTTTTGAATGAGCTCGTTTCATTTCGTGCGCATAACTAGCGTAGTATGGACTTTCATGTTGATTAATTAGGATACCTTCTTCACTTAATACGCGTTTGCAGTTGTTATAGAAGGCTACTGTAAATAGGCCCTCTCCTGGCCCAATTGGATCAGTTGAGTCTACTAAAATTAGATCGTAATATCCTTCTTCAGCTTCTTGGACAAATTTTAGGCCGTCTTCGAAATATAAGGTTAAGCGGTCATCTTGATCTAATTTTGAAGCTGTTAAAGGTAGGTATTGCTGGCACAGTCTTACAACTCGTTCATCTATTTCGACCATATCTACAACTTCTACATTTTTGTAACGTAATACTTCTCGAGCGGTACCGCCGTCGCCGCCTCCGATAATTAATACTTTTTTAATTTGTGGGTTAACAGCCATTGATACATGCGTAATCATGTCATGGTAGATAAATTCATCTTTTTCAGTAACCATCATATAGCCATCGAGCGTAAAGAATGTTCCAAATGTTTCACTTCTAAAGAAATCGATTTGTTGAAATTCACTTTTTTCAGAATGGATATGTTCCTGAACTTTGATGGAGAATTTCGTATCTTCTTGATGGTTCTCTGTGTACCATAAATCCATTAAATTTTCCTCCAAACTTCGATCGACGACTTTGATTACATAAGGATCATCATCATCATTAATTGTGATTGTTCCTTCTTCTTTTAAATACAGATAATGCTGAATCAATTCGGTTGAAATTAGTTCGCCCGGTATGCACAGAGGGATACCAGGTGGGTAAATCATAATGGATTCACCACTAATTAAGCCGCTAGCATCGTGAATTGAGATAATTCGTTTTGGATGATAGTATGCTTCCCTTGGTGTCATAACCATTTTAGGATTTTTTAGTGCAACACTTATATCAGTCTCAAGCTTTGGCAGTTTTCCATAATGGCGGTCACTAATATCTCTTAACGCATTAATTAATGTCCGAATTGTATCTTCATTATCACCTAATGAAATGATTGCTAAGATAACATTAGGTTCTGCAAGTTCGATTTGAATTTTATATTCTTCAGCAAGCATGTCGTATACCTTAAAACCAGACAGTCCAAGATCAGACACTTTAACAACAAGTTTTAGCTCATCGTAATCGAAAACACCAACGCCATTCCGATATGAATCTCGAGTTATACATTTTAATCCCTTAATGGTGTTAATTTCTTCTTTAGCTTTCTTCGTTAAATTTAGTAATTTTTCAAAGCGCTCCTGACCTTCTAAAACTAATTTCTTTCTTGCAACATCAATTGAACACATGAGTAGATAGGACGCAGATGTTGTTTGAAATAAATTAATTGTAGAGCGAACTCTATTTTTCGTAATTAACCCGTCATTATGCAATAAAACTGAAGCTTGTGTTAAAGCACCGCCAGTCTTATGCAAACTAAGAGTAACTAAGTCAGCACCAAGTAGGGCAGCATTACTTGGTAAATCAGGGTGAAACGAAAAGTGAGCACCGTGGGCTTGGTCTACTAAAACAGGTATCCCTCGAGAATGACCTATGTCGATAATTTGTTTTAAATCCGACGTTGCTCCAAAATAAGTTGGATTAATGATCAGGATGGCTTTAACATCCGAATTTAAATCTAAAGCATGGAGAACAGATTTTACTGAAACACCATTTACAATTCCATATTCATAATCAATTTCTGGCTCAATAAATACTGGTTTAGCTCCTGCCAAAATTAAAGCATTTATAGCAGATTTATGTACATTCCTCGGTAAGAGAATTTTATCTCCATGTTCAAGGGCACTCATAATCATATATTGAACACCAGAAGTCGAACCATTTACCAACATATAAGCATGATCGGAATGAAAAGCATCTGCTAGTAAAGTTTCTGCTTCTTGAATTACACCTGTTGGATGCGATAAGTTATCAACACGCTTTGAAGAGTTAACATCCATTTTAAGAGCCATTTCACTCCAAAGTTCTCTTAATTCCTCCAGTGAATTTCCTCTTTTATGCCCGGGAACATCGAAGCTTGTAATGTCCTCCTTTGCATAACGGACTAATTCCGTTAAAAGCGGTGTTTTACTGTGATCCATCATCCATCTATATCCTCCACATCAGGACCATTCCAAAGGTTTTTTCCGTAAAAAATCTCATCCATTTCATATTTCACTTTTTCTTCAATTTCTTTAATCTCATTTTCGTCTAATTTATCTTTTGTGTAGCCAAAAAGATAATTATCTAAATTAAATTGTTTCAACTTACATTTCGTATGAAATATATTTTCTTGAAACACGTTCACATCGATCATTTGATACATATCCTTAATTTTTTGAGGAAAGTAATTTTGAATTGAGTTAATATCATGATCAATAAATAATTTATAACCGCTCACATCGCGAGTAAAGCCTCGAACTCGATAATCAATTGTCATAATATCAGCATCAAATTGGTGGATTAAGTAGTTTAAAGCTTTTAAAGGAGAGATTTCTCCACAAGTAGATACATCGATATCAGCTCTAAACGTACTAATTCCATCATCTGGATGATATTCAGGATAAGTATGAACGGTAATATGACTTTTATCTAAAGCAGCAACTACTAATTCCGGTAATGGACCAGGTGATTCGGAAAACGTTTCAGAGGATGGGTTATCAACTGGACCTTCTGAAACAAGAATCGTAACACTTGCTCCTTGAGGATCATAATCTTGTTTTGCAATATTTAAGATGTGAGCGCCAATAATATGCGTAACTTCAGTTAATATTTTTGTTAAACGATCAGCGTTATATTGATCATCGATATACTGAATATATGCTTCTCGTTCTTCTTTAGTTTTTGTAAAGCAAATATCATACATATTAAAACTTAATGATTTCGTTAAGTTATTAAAACCGTATAGTTGAAAATTATTTGACGATGAAATATTCATCTATTGTCCTCCTAGTTTTACAAAATAAAAATATACGTACGAAAAGTAAAAACGACCTTGCAGGTAATCGCTTTTGTAACTAGTCAATATGTATTGTTTGTTTTTGAATTATTCATTATTCACTCAAAGTTGATGATTAAAGATATACTTGAAGATAAAACTACATTTCGTTTAATTTTAAATATTCAGAAAAAAGAAAGCCTGAAAATTTATTAGGCTTTCTTTGATAATAGAATCGGGGGCTGTGGTGAAATAATCATTTCAAACTCCATTACTAATTTATTGAAAATACTATTCCAGTCTTGTGTTAGCGCATAATCCCTTGCCTTTTTTGACATATGCTTTAACAGTTCATTGCCTTGTAAGCAACCCTCAATTGCATTGCAAAAAGACGAAAAATTTTGAGGTTCACAAAGAATACCAGTCGAATAATCTCGAATAATATTTTTTACTCCACCTGCATTAGCTCCAATGACTGGGGTACCGCAAGCCATTGCTTCGAGCACTACATTTCCAAAGGTTTCTGTATCAGATGGAAAGACCATTAAATCACACATGCCGTATATTTCAACTAATTCACTTTTTTGAAGATAGCCTGTGTAAATGATGTGCTCGGTACCAGTTTTTTTAATCATTTCTTCTTTTTTTGGGCCATCTCCTACGATTAACCAAGTTAAATTATGTCCAAATCGTTGTTTCGTATAACTAATGATTTTAGATAAAGTTTCTAAATCTTTTTCAGGTGCAATTCTTCCAACAAAACAAATCGTATATTTTGAAGTTATATTATATTTTTGTTTAATTTCATTCTGATTAGTAATCGGGCGAAATATAGAACAATCCACACCATGAGTCCAAAGAGAGAGATTATTAAACCCTTTTGTAACTAGATGGGTTAAAGTATCTTTTGAAGGAACAAATATTTTTTGTGATGGTTTATGAAACCAATCTAAATACTTCCATAGAATATTCTCCAAAAACGATAAATTATAATATTGGAGATAATGATCAAAATTTGTATGATAGGAAGCAACTAAAGGAAGTTTCATTTTTTTCGCAATATATAGACCACTTAATCCTATTGTAAATGGTGTAGCTATATGAATAATATCAGGTTTAAATTCCCTTAGCGTTTTTTTAATTTTAGAAAGATTAGGAAATGAAATCTTGCATTCAGGATAAATTTTAAGCGGAACTGATTTTAGTCTTGTCACATCCTCAGTAGACGGTAAATCGAAAACTTGAGGGGAAAATACATGGTAAGAATGCTCATTTTCTTTTAAATAATTAGTAAAACGATTTAAGGTTTTTGCAACACCATTAACTTGAGGGATATAGGTGTCTGAAAATATAGCTACTCTCATAATGTTCCTCCTCATATATGATAGATAAAAAATTGTGTAATAAATGTAGTAATTGTTCCGAGTAATATACCGAAAAACACATCTGAAGGATAATGTAAACCAAGATAAATTCGAGAGAAAGCAACACACAATACTAAAGGGATTAAAATAATTGCTGTAATCGGTAAATAAATCATAATCGGTAACGCAATAGAAATGATTGCCGTTGTATGACCAGAAGGAAAGGAATGATCCTTTAAAGGATTTTTTGGAACAAAAGTACCTTCTAGTTTTAAATATGGTCTTTTACGAGGGTAAAAGCGTTTAAGAAAATGCACAGGAATGTGGCTAATAGTAAGGGTACAACAACATAGAATGGCAGCTTCGTGTAATGCGCCTTTTGAATAAAGGATTAAAATAAATGCTGTTGCAATTGTAAAAATAGCTCCACCTAGATGTGTAACATTACTAAAGAAAAAGTTCAAGTAACGCTTATGGAATAATGAATTAACGCGATAAAACAAAAGACATTCGTATGTGTGAATCATTTGAAGAAATGCGTTCATTTTTCATCCTCCATTTAGTGATCGTTGTAACTTCATTATAAAAAGTGTTTATGGATTTAATTAGAAGCTTTTGTAAATGAATAATTTAGATATGTAAATTTTTAATAAATGGATTGGAGTAAGGGGTGCATGGACCTAAGTCTGGTGAATTGGTGAAAATATCCAAAAAATAGAAAAAAGAGAAGAAATAAGATTCTTCTCCTTTTCGTAATTATTTTGAAAGATTTTCTTCTTCTACTTTTTTATAGTATTGACCTTTTTCAATGTATTCTCTGCGAATACGATCCATATCGACAATGTCTTCTTCTGTTAATTCGCGAACTACTTTTGCAGGTCTACCAAAAGCTAAAGTGTTAGGAGGTATTACTTTTCCACCTGGAACTAAGCTACCTGCACCAATCATTGCGCCTTCGCCAATTTCAGCACCGTCTAAAACGATTGAGCCCATTCCAATCAATGCATTTTTTTTAACTGTACAGCTATGTAATATAACACTATGTCCAATAGTTACGCCATCTTCAAGTATTAGAGGGCATTTTGGACTTTGGTGAAGAACAGATAGGTCTTGAACGTTTACATCATTCCCGATAATTGTATCATTTACGTCGCCACGAATTACTGCTCCAAAAAATACACTACTATTTGCTCCAATTGTGACAGAACCGGTAACAGTTGCAGTTGAAGCGATAAAAGCTGATGGTTCGATTTTGGGTTGAATCCCTTTGTATGGTAATATCATACTATACCGTTGCCAAGCATATAAAAATCTAATTGATTTTGTTTATATAAAACTTCCTCAGCAACGAAGTTCACCTCCATAATATATACTTCAATATGAGTATAACTTATTTTAACGATATGTAATTAAAGAAAATAGGGAGGAGTGAAAAAATGTCACTACCTAAAAATCCGATCCAATTAATGCCAAAAGTTTATAAATCAGTCTTTCCTCTTGTGCACCAAGAATTAGACTACTGGAGAGATTTTGCAACGAATATCCCAGATCCAGAACTAAGAAAACAAGCGTTAATGAGTATCGATACAAAAACATTTCATTGTGAAGGTGGTGCAATTTTAGCATTACTTTCTGAAAAAAATCTAAAACCAGTCATTGAGTTTATCGTTGCGTATCAAACAATTAGTGATTACTTAGACAATCTATGTGACCGTAGTACTTCACTGGATCCAGTTGATTTTGAAGCATTGCATGAGTCTATGATTGATGCGGTGAAATGTCAAAAATCTGATCAATTATATTATCGCTATAGAGAAGAGCAAGATGATGGTGGCTATCTTAAAGCACTAGTTGCAAAATGTCATAGTAGTTTAAAGGAATCTAAGCATTACGATGGAATTAAAGATTATTTAGTTCAACTTGCTGATTACTATTGTAAATTACAAATACATAAGCACGTCAAACTAGAAGAGCGAGTTCCTAGATTAACGAATTGGTTTGAAAAATACCAGCCAGAGCTTTCTGATTTAGAATGGTATGAATTCTCTGCTTGTGCAGGTTCAACTTTAGGCATCTTTTGTTTAGTGTCCTATTCGTTTAATGAATCAATCTCCAAGAATTTATTTGAACAAGTATATAAGAGCTATTTTCCATATGTTCAGGGCCTTCATATATTACTAGATTATGTAATTGATCAAAAGGAAGACGAAGAAGGCGGAGACTTAAATTTTTGCAGTTATTATCCATCTAAAGAGGTTATGTTAAAGCGAATTGAGTATTTTTCAACTAAAAGTAATCAAGCATTAAAGGATTTAAAAGACTATCGTTTTCATAGAATGATTTGTCAAGGATTACTCGGAATTTACTTAGCTGATAAAAAAATGGCAGGTCCAGATGAAATGAAAAGGATTAGACGAGGGATTGTTAAGAACGGTGGATTAACGTCATTCTTTTTCTACGGAAATGCTAAGTTATATTTTAAATTAAAAGAATTAAAAGCGAGTAGCAAAAGAGTAAAGGCATCGGTTTAAATGAATGTTTCATTAGTTAACAAAAAGTAATGCTAAATATACAAAAAAAGCCTTAGCTTCATTTTCGAGAGCAAAGGCTTTTTTTGAGGTTATTACCTAGTATTTATATCTGTTCTTTAACAATTTTTTCTTCTAACATATCTTCTTCATCTGATTTTGTAGATAAAACTTCTTTTTTCAAAAACCAAGTTAAGACAAAGGCAATGATCGCAATGATAAATGAGTACATGTAAATATGCTGGAATGATTCAATGAATAATGTTTTAATTTGTGTTAATAGTTCAGTTGGTAAGCCGTGAGGAACACCAGCACCAGCTAAACC
This sequence comes from Arthrobacter citreus, assembly GCA_013200995.1. Classification (GTDB taxonomy): domain Bacteria; phylum Bacillota; class Bacilli; order Bacillales; family Bacillaceae_G; genus Gottfriedia. The sequence goes on from CP053688.1 coordinate 4,623,670, forward strand.
TTTCATATTTGAAGCCATGCTTTCAGGAAGTTTATCACCTAAACTTTGTAATTTGGATATAAGTGTCGATGATAGTAAATTACCAAAGAGACTTACCCCGACTGTAGCACCAATTGTTTGGAATAATGGAACAGTCGAAAGAGCAATCCCTTTATTTTCTTTTTCAACAGACTCCTGAACAATGAGATTATCTCCCCCAAATAATACTCCTAACCCAAGACCTGTAATGAAAAAGAAGATAATTATTTGAATAATAGTTGTATGAATACTCATATGAGAAAACAGGTAGAATCCGATGATCGGCATAATAAATGCAATACCAAATAGTTCTCGGTAGCGCACTTTTGTTAGTAGAAATCCACTGATCATAGCTGACCCAACAGCTCCTACCATCATTGGTAATGTCAAGTAGCCTGCATGCGTTGGAGTAAGTCCTAGCACGTTTTGTGCAAAATATGGGAAGGAAGAAAAAGATCCCATTAAGCCGATTCCAACTGTAAAGACAATTAAAGATAATACAAGTATGTTACGGTTTTTAAACAAGTGCAGTGGAACAATTGGTTCTTTTACTTTCGACTCGACCAAAATAAAAACGCCAATTAAAACGGCTCCTAAACAAAGAAGACCAATAATTAATGGGGACCCCCAAGTGTAACCATTATTTTCAACAAGAACTGGTGTGATTAACAATGAGACAATTGTAGCAACTAATAAAAATGCCCCGCCCCAATCAATAACGACTTGTTTCTTCATCGTTGTTTCACGTAATCCACTTGCAAGAAGAAGTGCAGCTATAATACCAACAGGGATATTAACAAAGAAAATCCAATGCCAATTTACTTGATCTACGAAATATCCTCCCATTAATGGTCCTAATAGCATAGGAATAAACATGATTGGTCCCATGAATCCTTGGACTTTTGCACGCTGCTCAACTGGAAATAAATCACTTGAAATAGTCATAGCAAGCGGCATTAAGCCTCCCGCACCTAAACCTTGAATTCCGCGTCCAATAAGGAGAAGTGTCATTGAATGTGAAAACCCACAGACAATTGAGCCACCTATGAAAAAGGCCATACTCATTAAATATATTTTTTTGCGCCCCATTAAATCTGCTAATTTCCCCAATATTGGCATGAATGCAGACATGGTTAACATATACACACCTCCGACCCAACCATACATGGCTAATCCGCCTAAATCACGGATAATTGTCGGCATTGCTGTATTAACAACCGTTTCATCCAGCTCGGAAAAAATCAGTCCAATTATTAAACCCATCATCACCAGTATTTTACTGCTCTTATTAGCTAAAACTGGTTCTTTATATTTTGAAATGCTTTCCATCTCTATCTAAATCCTTTCAACATTTGATAAGCGAATTATATAAACTGATTATGAACAAAATATGAATTTTGAAATGGAAATTTTTAAAAGTCTTCTTTCTAATGAATCACGCCAAAAAAATAAAGCAATTGTATCGGAACTATACAAACTGCTTTCATTTATTTTTTCTTTTTTCTTTACGATCTTGTGGCTCAGGACGTTGAAACTTTATTATTTTCTGTAAAAAATAACTTCATAAGTGGTGGGGTTACAATGGTTGTGATGAGCACAACTATAACAAGAATCGCAAACATTTCTTTAGTTAACAGATTATTTGCTAATCCTGTTGATGCCATAATAAGTGCGACTTCCCCTCGCGATACCATAGCTGAACCGATTCCTAATGAATTTTTAGTTGGAAATCCAGCAAGTTTTGCGCCCAATGCTCCACCAATTAGTTTAGTTAAAAGGGCAATCATACTTAATATGATGATAGTTGGAATTGAATGACTTAATCCTGTAAATTGAACTGATACACCAATTAATGTGAAAAAGACAGGTACAAATATAGAGTATGCAATTGTTTCGACCTTTTCAAAAACTTCTTGCTTAAACTTTGTAACGGAAATCGAAATGCCCGCGATATAAGCACCAATTATTGCAGCAATACCAGTTTTGTCTGCGAAGGCTGAGAATAGGAAACAAATGATTAAAGCAGCAGAGATTAATGTTTCTGAAACATTTAGTTTAATAAATTTTTTTAGGAACCATGGTACAATTTTCCAACCAATCAAGATGGCAAATGTAAAAAATATAAACTTATTAAATAGAAGAATTGGTAGGCTAACTGCACTCCCGCTGAAACTCATGACAAACGCTAATGCAATAATGACAACAATATCGTCGATTACGGCGGCACCTAAAATTGTTGCTCCTTCTTTAGTCTTTAGTTTTCCTATTTCTTTTAGTGTGGCAACTGAAATACTTACACTAGTTGCAGAAAGAATCAGTCCTAAAAAAATAGCTTCAAATTGGCTTAAATTAATAGCAATTCCATAAAGATAACCTGAAAATAAAGGGAATATTATACCTAGAAATCCTACAAAAGAAGAGGCTTTACCAGTTCTTTTAAATTCATTAATATCAGTTTCTAAACCAGCAATGAACATGAGTAGAATAACGCCAATTTCACTCATTTCATGCAATGTTTCCGTTTCTGTAATAATACCAAGAACTGCTGGACCAAGGATGATCCCTATTAACAGCTTACCTAGTACTGCAGGTTGACCAAGTTTAGTACTTAAATCCCCAAAAATTTTAGAGGCAATCAAAATAATCGCCAGTTGCACATAAAGCATATTTCCATCTCCCATCTTATCGCATAAAAAAAAGAACCTGCCACAATAGGGTATGTAAATAAAGTACATACTAATCCCTATAGTGACAGGCTCCTCCAAACGATGCATTTAATTACTATAAGTATAAACCGAAATTAAATACAAAAACAAGCTAAAGTAAGTAAATGGTACCAATTTAAGTAGAAACTTAGTTTAATAGAATCAATAAAATAAGCGAGATAAAATAAGTAAAGTGTAGGAGTATAAATGAAATTGCGCTTTTAATTTTTCGAAAGCTTAACATATATTTCAAAACGAAATTATGTAGAAAAATTAAAATCATACTCCCAAAGAAACCGTAAAAATAGCCATAAATTACCCACAGTGTCATCTGATTTACTTGCGAAGATTCCGTATGAAATCCTCTAAATAATGAAATTAGATAAAAAACTGACCAGTAATTGATTATAGCGATTAATCCTATTAATAATAATACCCAATTCGAATTCCGTACAATGAATTGAAATGTATTGCGAGATATTTTATTTAAATTGTTTAGATTTGTAGTCAACTCCTCACGCCCCTGAGTTGGATGATATCTTTCTACTACTTTGTGGTTTGTCTAAACACATTTTTTCTTTACATAATATTCAGTTGTTGTCTTTAATAAGCCGTAAATAGATAATTATTAATAATTTTTTGTTAATAGAGCTTAGATCCTTCATAAATTTTATGTTTAGCATAAAAAACTTGATGAAACTTTTAATAAAGAGATGGTTTCGAGGAGGGAATAGTGCATAAAAGTGCAGTTAAAAAAGGTGCCATATAAGTATATAGACTTAAATGGCACCCTAATATAAATTTTAATTAGTTAGCTGGTTTAATTTGAGTAAATAAATCTTGATGAACTCTCTTCATTTCTTCAAAGAATTGCTCACGTTTAATATTATTATTATCTAATATATCCTTAAACGAATTTGTTTTACCTTTTTGAGCGATGATATTTTCTAATGGTTTATTTGAAAGTTTTGATACAACTGCTATAAAAATTAATTTTTTCATCTCTAGTTTATTTTGCTCAACTGCTTTATTAATATTAGCTTCAGGTTGTTTTAAATAATTAGAAACATATTTAACAACCTCTTTTTTGTGTTTTTCTAACATTTTATTTGCTTTTTTATCGTGGTGATGGTGGTGTCTATGGTGTTCACCATCATTTGTTGTAGCATCATGGTCATGTTGTGGATGAACATAATAATTTGCTGCCTCAATTTTTTGGGCATTTACAGAAAGTGTACTAAGTGCGAAAACACTAACTACTGCACCTGCAAAAATAGCTTTTTTCATTTTCAAAACTCCTTTTCTTTTTGATTTTTTTATGATTACCAATTATTTAAGAAAAATTTACCATTAATGAAAATTTATTGAAATCTTAATCGAATTTTAATGTTTTTAGCATGGAGTATGAACTGTTTTTGCTGTGGTTAGTAATTTTGCAATAAAAAAAACTGTCCAAAGTTAGACAGTTTTTTAACCCCTTTTTTCGATTGCTAATATGAAAGGGGGATTATTTGCTTGATTTAAAAAACGATAAGTTAAAACATGAGCGAGGTCTTGTGGGATGTTTTGAGCAAAGTTCATCAATGCATCTTTTTCAATATCTCCACCTTCATGACCGTGATAAATGACAACTACAACAATTCCTTCAGGTGCCATTATTTCAATCAATTGTTCAATTGCTGAAATTGTTGACGCGGGTACTGTTACGATCTTTTTATCACTGCCAGGTAAGTAGCCAAGATTAAAAATTGCACCTTTTAACTTGCCGTGTAATGAAACTGGAATTACATCTTTTACATCCGCGTGACTTCTTTGTACAAGTGTAACTTGCTTGCTTACATTTTCATTGGCTATTCTTTCAGTTGTCTTTTGGATCGCTACATCTTGAATATCGAATCCATATACGTGTCCATTTTCGCCAACTATTTTTGCTAAAAAAACGGTATCATGACCATTACCAACGGTAGCATCAACGGTAATATCGCCTTCTTTTAAGGCTGACTGTAGGAGTTTTCTAGCATACGGTAAAATACGCTCTAGAATCATGTTAATTGTACTCGATTTTTTGCAAATTTACCTTGCCAGCTATTTCTACGTTCGAACTCTCGATCAATTGCATTCAATACTTCCCATTTTTTTAGGCTCCACATAGGTCCAATTAGTAAGTCCGGTGGACCGTCACCTGTTATACGATGAACAATTACATCGCTAGGAATGATTTCAAGCTGATCAACTACTAAGTTAATATAAGCATCAAAATCCATGAATTCAACAAGTCCTTTTTCATACTGCTTCATCATAGCAGTACCTTTTAGAAGGTGGAGTAAATGAATTTTAATTCCTTGAATATCAAGTTTAGCAACTTCCATTGCAGTTTCCATCATCATTTCCGGTGTTTCAAGAGGCAACCCGTTAATTATATGTGAACAAATACGAATATTGTGCTTTCTTAGTTTTTCAACGCCTTCTACATAAGTTTTATAATCATGTGCACGATTAATAATATTTGCAGTTTTCTCATGAACAGTCTGTAACCCTAATTCAACCCATAAGTAAGTTCGCTTATTTAAATCCGCAAGATATTCTACTACATCATCCGGTAAGCAATCTGGTCTTGTTGCAATTGATAAACCAACAACACCTTCTTGCTCTAAAATAGGCTCGAATTTTTGCTTTAATACTTCTACTGGTGCATGTGTATTTGTATAGGCTTGAAAATAACCTAAGTACTTTCCGTTTTGCCATTTCTCATGCATTTTATCTTTTATTTTGTGAAACTGAGTTACAACATCCTCAGCACGGTCGCCAGCAAAATCACCTGAACCAGAAGCGCTACAAAAAGTACATCCTCCAAACGCAACTGTACCATCTCGATTAGGACAATCAAATCCAGCATCAATTGAAACTTTAAAAACTTTCCCGCCGAATTCTTGTCTTAAGTGGTAATTCCACGAATGATATCTTTTATGATCTATTGTATATGGAAAAGGATTGTTTTTCGTCATTCCTCATCCCTCCCTTAATTTAAGTCACTATTCTCGATTTTATCATGCAATATAAAGAAAACCAAATGGAAAAACCTTTCTTATTTGTAAAGAAATAAAAGTACTTTCAGGTGGAGGTTCGGAAATACTATCCTTGAGGTAGCCTACATATCGGATACTTCATTAAAGTCTGAAGGAGGTATTTTCTTGGGAATAACAGATCGCGCATTCGGACAAGACCAAGTACAAAAAGCAAAAGAGGCGTATGATTACGCAGTCGCACAATTAGAAATTGGTATGAGACAAGAGCATTATAATGATATTGAATATTCACAAGCGCAAGCTGGGATTGAAGAAGCACTTTTGGAACTAGAAAAAGTTGCAAATCTTGCAAATGCTGAAAATAAAGATGAGTTCTATCGCTTACGCCGACAATTAACACAATTACAACATCAAATGATTATTACTCCGCACTAAAGGCGATCGAAAATATGCAAGAATACGTTCAAGAATATGCAATCCTTGGGAGGAAACCAATAGTGGTAAAAAAGAAATCAAAAAGTAATAATCCTGAACAAACAACAAAGAACAAAACAAATACAGAATTCTCGAATGACCTTTCAGCAGTAGATCAAGTAAAAATAAACAACGCTAAAAAAGGTCAACCACAGAGATCCCAGCAGGGCTAAGAGAGTATTAGAAGGTAAAGGGAATAGGACGAGTAAGAAAAGAGAGGGTGTGCCAAAATTGGTGCATCTTTCTTTTTTAAATAGGTTTTTTTAGTGCATTTCCTATAATTTCTTTGCTATTTTCTTTTACCAATTTCTACACTTGAAGCATGCCTCTTGAAACTAGGTAGATTCTCCTCTACAATTAATGAGTTAACGAGATAAAAATAGATAAAAAGGGACAGCTTTGAGGGGAGTAAGGGATGCCAAAAAAACTATGGTTTTTGTTAATCGGTATGATTTTAAATGTAACAGGTAATTCTTTCTTATGGCCATTCAATACAGTATATATCCATACGTATTTAGGAAAGTCCTTGTCTGTTGCAGGGCTTATTTTAATGTTTAATTCATTGGCTGGTGTATTTGGAAATATGCTCGGTGGCTGGCTATTTGATAAATTTGGGGGATATAGGTCAATCCTAACTGGTATTAGTATTACATTTTTGTCAATCTTAGGTTTGGTTATTAATCATTCTTGGACATTTTATAGTTGTTTCTTTGTAGTATTAGGGTTTGGAATCGGAATTGTATTTCCTTCAATGTACGCGATGGTTGGAGCAGCATGGCCAGAAGGTGGTCGTAAAGCTTTTAATGCAATCTATGTAGCTCAAAATCTTGGTGTTGCGATTGGGACGGCTTTAGGTGGAATTGTTGCAGACTTTAATATTAATTATATTTTCTCCGCTAATTTGCTATTATATATTGTTTTCTTTCTAGTCGCTCTATTTGGATTTAGAGATATTGGAGTTCCTAAAGTCGTAAATGAAATCCAAGTTGATCAGTCCAAAAAACAAAGATTTTCATTTACTCCTTCAATGAAGGCTTTAATGATTGTTTGTTGTGCGTACGTATTATGTTGGTTAGTTTATGTTCAATGGCAAACTACTATTGCTTCTGAAATGCAAAACCTCCACATAGGATTAAAAAAATATAGTCTATTATGGACTATAAATGGTGCGCTTATTGTATTAGCTCAACCAATTATTTCAAGTACTATTCGTAAATATAAGTTAAGTATGAGAAAGCAAATGCTATTTGGGATTGGATTCTTTATTGCATCAACGATTTTTGTGAGCACAGCTCAGCAGTTCTCAATGTTTATGACTGGTATGATTATTTTAACAATTGGGGAAATGTTTGTTTGGCCAGCGGTTCCAACAATCGCTAACATGCTTGCACCAAAAGATCGTGTTGGAATGTACCAAGGGATTGTGAATAGCGCAGCGACTGTAGGGAGAATGTTAGGACCTGTAATAGGTGGAGCAGTTGTTGATACATTTAATATGAGAGTATTATTTATTGTATTAGTTGTCTTTTTAGGTATTAGTATGATTTTCTCTGTTCTTTATGAAAGACAAGCAAAAAAGGTAGTAAAAGTTGAAAATCAAACTTTGGCTTCTTAAAAATAGGCGATGTATAATTGACCTTTTTCTTTGGTTATAATAAAATGGTATAAATTAAATCTAAATGATCGGCAATGATTGGGAATAGTAGTGAATGTGAAGAGGTTTAGAGAGTTGACGGCTGGTGAAAGTCAATCCATTCTATTCATGAACTCGCCCATAAGCCACATTTGTGAACGGTTATTACCAAGTAATAAATGTCGTGTTCCACGTTACGGAAACAAGTGAATGTATTTTTACATTAATTTGGGTGGTACCGCGGGAAATCCTCTCGTCCCTTTTGGGATGGGGGGATTTTTTTATTTTTTAAAGCGCGAGCCACAGCCGAGCCATTTATATGAAATAAGGAGGCTATAATATGAGTTTTAATCATCGTTCTATTGAACAAAAATGGCAATCGTATTGGTTAGAAAATAAAACGTTTAAAACAACTGACGATACAAGCAGGCCGAAATTTTATGCACTTGATATGTTCCCTTATCCATCTGGAGCGGGATTACATGTTGGTCACCCTGAAGGTTATACAGCTACAGATATCCTTTCAAGAATGAAAAGAATGCAAGGCTATAATGTACTTCATCCAATGGGTTGGGATGCGTTTGGTCTACCTGCAGAACAATATGCTTTAGATACAGGTAATGATCCAGCTGAGTTTACTGAAAAGAATATTAATACGTTCCGTAACCAAATTCAGGCACTAGGATTCTCATATGATTGGGATCGTGAAATTAATACTACTGATCCTGACTATTACAAATGGACTCAATGGATTTTCCTAAGAATGGTTGAAAAAGGATTAGCTTATGTTGATGAAATTCCGGTTAACTGGTGCCCAGCACTTGGTACAGTTTTAGCTAACGAAGAAGTAATCAATGGAAAAAGTGAGCGTGGGGGACATCCGGTTGAGCGTCGTCCAATGAAACAATGGATCTTAAAAATCACAGCATATGCTGACCGTTTATTAGAAGATCTAGAAGAATTAGATTGGCCTGAAAGCTTAAAAGAAATGCAACGTAACTGGATTGGACGTTCTGAAGGTGCTGAAGTTTACTTTAATGTTGATGGATTCGATGAAAAGGTAACTGTATTTACAACTCGTCCTGATACATTATTTGGTGCAACTTATGTTGTATTAGCTCCAGAACATGATTTAGTAAGTAAAATTACTACTGCTGATCAAAAAGAATCTGTTGAAGCATATATCGATTCAGTTAAATCGAAAAGTGATTTAGAGCGTACTGATTTAGCGAAAGATAAATCAGGTGTTTTCACAGGAGCTTATGCAGTTAATCCTGTAAATAACGAAAAACTTCCAATTTGGATTGCTGATTACGTACTTGCAAGTTATGGAACTGGTGCAGTTATGGCAGTACCCGGACATGACGAGCGCGATCACGAATTCGCAGTTAAATTTAAATTACCAATCGTTGAAGTTGTTGAAGGTGGAGACGTTCAAAAAGAAGCTTACGCTGGCGATGGCAAACATGTTAACTCTGATTTCTTAAATGGATTAAATAAAGAAGAAGCACTTACAAAAGTGATCGAGTGGTTAGATTCTTCAAAAGCAGGGGAGAAAAAAGTTACTTATCGTCTACGCGATTGGTTATTCTCTCGTCAAAGATATTGGGGAGAACCGATTCCAGTAATTTTCTGGGAAGATGGTACGATGACAGTTGTTCCTGATGAAGAGCTACCATTAATTCTTCCGAAAACTGAAGACATCCGTCCAAGTGGTACTGGTGAGTCACCATTAGCAAATATTGCTGATTGGGTTAATGTAGTAGATCCAGTAACAGGTAAAAAAGGAAGACGTGAAACAAATACAATGCCACAATGGGGCGGAAGCTGCTGGTATTACTTACGTTATATTGATCCAACTAATAACGAAGCAATCGCAGATACAGAATTACTAAAGCATTGGCTACCAGTTGATGTATATATTGGTGGAGCAGAGCATGCAGTTCTTCACTTACTTTACGCTCGTTTCTGGCATAAATTCCTTTACGATTTAGGAGTAGTTCCTACTAAAGAGCCATTCCAAAAACTTTTCAACCAAGGAATGATCTTAGGGGAAAATAATGAAAAAATGTCTAAGTCAAAAGGGAATGTTGTAAATCCTGATGATATCGTAGCGAGCCATGGTGCCGATACTTTACGCTTATACGAAATGTTCATGGGCCCATTAGATGCATCAATCGCTTGGTCAGAAAATGGATTAGACGGTTCTCGTCGTTTCTTAGACCGAGTATGGCGTTTGTTTATCACGGATAACGAAGAGCTATCAGATAAAATTGTTGAAGGTGTTACTTCAAGCAGTCTTGATAAAACATACCACCAAACAGTGAAGAAAGTAACAGAGGACTTTGAAGGTCTACGCTTTAATACTGCTATTTCACAAATGATGGTGTTTATCAATGAAGCATATAAAGCTGATCAATTACCAAAAGAAATGGTTGAAGGTTTCGCTAAACTATTAGCACCAGTAGCTCCGCATATTGGTGAAGAACTTTGGAGTAAATTAGGTCATAGCGATTCAATTTCATATGCTACATGGCCAGCATACGATGAAGCTAAGCTTGTAGAAGATGAGATTGAAATCGTAGTACAAATTAACGGTAAAGTAAAAGCAAAATTACTTGTAGCCAAAGATGCTTCTCGTGAGCAAATGGAGCAAATTGCATTATCAGACGATGCAGTTAAGGAACAAGTTGAAGGAAAAACTGTTCGTAAAATTATTGCTGTACCAGGTAAATTAGTTAATATTGTTGCTAACTAAATAAACAAAATGTGAGGGTCCCGAAAGTATAACTTTCTATAGGGACCCTCTTTTTTTGTAGGTAAAAATTGAAAAGCTACTTTGTAATAAAAGTAGAGCATCGTAAACCAAGGGGAGAAACGCAAATAAAAAAAGAGGAATCGCAAATAAAATTAGGAAATCGCAATTGAATCCAGCATAATCGCAAATAACGATAATACTGTCTCAAATGATGCGAAATAAGATTAAAATTAGCTATTTATTTATAAAATAGATTGATAAGTTAGGCTTCAAGTGAAAAACTCTGTTAAGATACGCCTTACAATTGGGTATTCCAGAAGCATTTGCGATCTGTAAGAAGGGTTTGAAAAAAGTCTTGCAAATTACGCCTTTTCTACAGGATTTTCCAATTAGACGTACTTTTTGCATAGATCTTAATTAGTTGTTAAGATGTTGCTATATAGAGAGGATGTGCAATTATGAATTCAATTACAGTAAATGAAGTTAAAGAGCGTTTAGACGTAGGTGAAACGCTATTTTTAGTTGATGTACGTGAGGATTATGAGGTTGAGTACGGTAAAATTCCGGAAGCAGTACATATTCCAATGGGGCAAATTCCTAATAAATTAGATGTCTTTAATAAAGAGTTTGAATACATTTTCATTTGTAAGGCAGGAGTTCGTAGTGAGAATGTTTGTGAGTATTTAAATGAGCTAGGTTATAAGGCGATTAATATGGAAGGCGGTATGATGGCCTGGGAAGGCGAAGTAGAATAAATAATTTTTTTACTTTGTCTACTGCACTAAAAACCAACGATTTCGTTGGTTTTTTTATTTGTCATGATTAAATGGGCTAATGTTTTTTTGAGTTAGGTATATTAACCATGTAGTTGTGACATATATTAAAGTAGAACCTCATATATTTTTTCATTGAGGCCTTGCTTGTTAGAAAGGAGGGGGTTGATTTGCCTAAAACATTGAAAATTGATATTACTGATAAAGTAATAGGTAAATTTAAAGATGGGCATATGGAATTGTATTCATCAAAGTATTTAATAGGTAAGTTTTTCTTTAAAGATTTAAACCAATCTTTTCAATTGGCAGATGGTTATGTTGAAGAGGATGGACGATTTTATTTATTAGTGAATTTGCAACACGAACAATCGAGTGCTCGCCTTTGACCTTAAATTAGGGACGGTGGATTTGTGCCAAAGAAAAATATATTAGACGAAAAGCATAAGAAAAATTTAGAAAAACAGTTGGATCGCTTTTTGAATAGAGGCATGATCATTCGTTTTAGAAATAACAGTTTTGTATTTAATAAGTTTATTAATAAACAAATCTTATGCTTTTCTATATGGAATGAAAATAGGACCTAGCGAAAAAAAGTATTCGTTCGGTCCTTTGTTTATATTAGAAATTTGTTTTTGAATACTCGGCAGCTGAAGCTCCTGCTAGTCTACCCGTTACAAACGCAGCAGTAATGTTGTATCCACCAGTATATCCATGTACATCTAGAATTTCGCCACAAAAATATAGGCCGTTCATGATTTTAGATGACATTTCTTTTGGATGTATTTCCTTTGTAGCGACTCCTCCGCCTGTGACGAATGCTTTCTCAATTGAAAGAGTTCCGTTTACTGCAAATGTAAAGCTCTTAAAGGATTGGACAAGCTCTCTTAATTTTATAGCGGCAATTTCAATACAAGGAGTGGCTTCATCAATACCGCATTTTGATAGTAAAAATAATAAATATCTTTCTGGAACAAATCCTTTTAGTACATTTTTAATGGATTTTTTAGGTTCCTCTTTTAGGATATAGTTCATTTCTTGAAATAGTGTTTCTTCATTTTGGTCAGGGAAACAATCAATAGCCATCATGACATTTTTTGTTTTAAATTTTTGTTGGACTTTATATACAAATTGGCTACATCTTAAAGCAGCAGGGCCAGAAATTCCAAAATGAGTAAATAGCATGTCCATTTTATGTGCTATAACTTTTTTCCCTTTTGGGTTCAGTACACTTAATTCTATATCTCTTAAAGCAAGACCTTGTAATGATTTATTTTGAATAAAGTCTTCGCTTGAAGTGATCGGTACTTCTGTTGGAAATAGCTCTGTAATTGTATGCCCAGCTTTTCTTGCCCATGCATAACCGTCGCCTGTTGAACCTGTATGAGGTACAGACTTTCCGCCAACTGCAAGAACAACACTTTTGGTGTGTATAACAGTTTGGTCATCAAGTAAGATGCCTACTACTTTTCCTTCTTCATAGAGTACTTCTTTAACTTTTCGATTAATTTGTATATCGACATGATGTTTTTTTAGTTTTTGAATTAATGCATTTAATACTGATTTTGAATCATTCGAAACAGGAAACATTCTTCCGTGATCTTCTTCTTTTAAAGCGACCCCCATCTTTTCGAAAAACTGTATGATATCCTCATTATTATAAATAGAGAATGCGCTATATAAAAAACGGCCATTTCCAGGTATATGTTTAATAACTTCTTCTACTGGTAATCGATTCGTTACATTACAGCGTCCACCACCTGAAATAAGTAGTTTTTGCCCTAATTTATTTCCTTTTTCAAGTAAAAGTACTTTAGCTTTGTTTTCAGCAGCGCTAATTGCAGCCATCAGACCAGAAGTTCCGCCACCTATTACTATTACATCATAATTCATTATTTCACTACTTTCGTTAATTTTTGTATCTATTATTATATGAGCAAGTGAGATCTAAAAGGTTATAATATCCATGTTTTGATTTTCTGTATATCCTTATTTTCCTGCTTTATCTGTTTTTAAATTTTAACATTATTTCATGTAAGCTCCAACTTGTTACTAATTTTTAATTTTTTCTTTTTATATGATATGGTAAGATAGATTAGTTGGTTTGATCGAAATAGTAGGAGGCAGTTTATGTCAGATTCAAAATTGCTAAGAGGTACCTTCATATTAACTGCTGGTACATTTTTAATAAAATTTCTCGGAATGATTTATACATTCCCTTTTTATGCGTTAGTCGGTTCAAAGGGGTCTGCATTATATAATTATGGTTACGTTCCATATACATTATTTATCAGTATAGCTACTGCAGGTGTTCCGTTAGCTGTAGCAAAGTTCGTTTCAAAATACAATGCAATTGAAGAATATGAAACAAGTAGGAGGCTGTTCCACGCAAGTCAGTTACTCCTAATTTGTACAGGTATTCTGTCATTTTTAACACTGTATATTATTGCACCTTATATAGCACCGCTTATGATTCCAAAGGATTCGAAAGGTAATAGTGTAAAAGATGTAGTATCAGTTATGCGAATAGTTAGTACTGCATTAATTTTAGTACCTTCTCAAAGTTTATATAGGGGTTTTTTCCAGGGACATCAATCAACAGGTCCAACTACTGTTTCTCAGTTAATTGAACAAATTGTTCGTATTGTATTTACTTTAGTTGGAAGTTATTTAATCCTAAAAGTATTTGGTGGAACAATTACACAAGCAGTTGGTTTATCAACATTTGCAGCTACGATCGGTGCTGTAGGTGGAATTTTAAACTTACTTTGGTATTGGAAAAAACGAAAAGTACATTTAGATGAACTTCTCCCGAAATCAAAAGGATTAATTTATCCGACTAAAATAGTAATGTTTAAAGAATTATTTTCATATTCAATTCCGTATGTATTTGTTGGACTTGCAATCCCGTTATATCAATTAGTTGATCAATTTACTTACAATAGGGCAATGGAAGCCATTGGATTAAAAGATATTGCAGAGAATACTTATGTAATGTTTTCATACACGAGTCACAAACTAGTTATGATTCCAGTTTCACTAGCAACAGCATTCGGTTTAACACTTGTACCTGCAATCACTGAAGCATTCGTAAATAACAATCATAAAAAACTACAAAGTCAAATTACCCAGACCTACCAGGTTGTGTTTTTCTTAACTCTCCCTGCTGTAGTAGGTATTTCGGTATTGGCTGAACCAATTTATAGTGCTTTTTATCAAAAAAGTACACTTGGTGGAAGTATTTTAGGTTTTTATGCGCCAGTAGCTTTACTTTACTCACTTTTCACAGTAAATGTGGCAATATTACAAGGTTTAGATAAACAAAAATATGCGATTATTGGTTTAGTTGGCGGAGTAATAATAAAAATAGTGTTGAATGTACCACTAATTTATGCATTTGAGACATATGGTGCAGTATTAGCGACAGCATTAGGCTATTTATTTTCAATCGTATATAATTTCTATTATATCCGTAAACACGCTAATTTCTCATTCAATAGAGTGTTTAGACGAATATTCTTTATGATTATTTTATCATTATTAATGGCTGCAGCAGTTTTTGGCGTTGAATATTTATTAGGCTTCTTTTGGACTTATAAAGATGGTCGAATTATTTCAATGTTCCTAATTATCATCGGTGCAGTGATCGGAGCGGTAGTTTATCTAGGAGTTGCATATAAATTTAATTTATTTGAAATTATATTAGGTACTCGCTTGCAGAATCGTTTTAAGTTCGGAAAAAGAGGATAAAACATATGGTGAACCGTCTTTTAGGAGTGGTTCACCTTTTTTACACATTAAGAAAGAAAAAATACCGGCAGATGAATAGTAATAGGTGCATCAAAGCTTTCATCGTTACAAAAGTCTTGCCAATCGGTGGGTTTTCTTTAATTTTTAATTAGAAAGAAAAGGTGTTAGTTAATGAGAATTGATAAAATTTTATCCAATATGGGATATGGAAGTAGGAAAGAAGTTAAATCTTTACTAAAACAAGGTGTTGTAAAAGTAGGGGACAATATTGTCAAAAGCCCAAAAGAGCATGTAGATATTGAACAACAAGTAGTAACGGTAAACGGTGAAGTAGTAGAGTATAAAAAATTTGTGTATTTAATGATGAACAAGCCTCCAGGTGTTATATCTGCTACAGAAGATTCAGAACATGAAACAGTTATCGGATTATTAGAATATGAAGATATAATTTTCGAACCATTCCCAGTTGGTCGTTTAGATAAGGATACAGAAGGTTTGTTATTAATAACGAATGATGGTCATTTGGCGCATCAATTACTTTCTCCCAAAAAACATGTACCAAAGAAGTATTACGCAACGATTGATGGAATTGTAACGGAAGACGACATTAAAGCATTTGAAAAAGGTGTAACTTTAGAAGATGGTTATTTGACGAAACCAGGTTATTTAACAATTCTTAAATCTGGCGCGGAATCAGAAATAGAATTAGTTATTATGGAAGGTAAGTTCCATCAAGTAAAAAGAATGTTTGAAGCAGTCGGAAAGACAGTTACTTATTTAAAAAGACTTGAGATGGGTCCTTTAAAATTAGATGAGGATTTAGAGTTAGGTGAATATAGAGAATTAACTGATGAAGAGATCGACATGTTAAAGTCTGTTAACGAAGAAAAATAATAGATGTAGGGAATGTGAGCTTTGATTTTTACAATTCCTAAATTTGTGCATATGAATTAATGTAATGAAGACGAGAGCCAAAAGAAAAACAAAAACCCTTGATAAGACGTCAGACAAGACATCATGGGTTTTTGTTTTTCTTTTTAAGAAGAAGCTTTTACTTTTTTCCCTGTTACGGCCCATTTTCCCCTACTTGGACTATAAACTAGATTATTAAACTCTAAAATGTTTAAATCTCGTTGGATTGTTCTAGGTGTTATACCAAACTCCTCCACTAGGTCTTTTGTAGAAACGGTGCCATTTTCACTAATATACATGTAAATGGCTTTAATTCGAGTCAGCATTCGAGAAGTTCCAGAATTCAAAAAACCACTCCTTTACCTACCGCATTGTTTCATAACAGGTTAGTTAAGTATTTTACTAGAAAGCTTATATTTTCATTTTACTCTTTTTCGGTAGTTTCATAACGAAATTTATGAAAATAATACAAAAATTTAATGAAAATTTGCGCAAACGTAATCATTTTGCAAGTTTAAGGTAATATATTCTACAAAGAGTGTCATATTCCTTCTTTTTTCGTTCCATTTATGAATAAATTATGTTTAAATTTTAAAAGATGTTAAACTATTTATATTAAAGGAGGTATTTCTATGACACAAATTAATTGGATGGAAGAAGTATTAAAACGTAAAGAAGACTACCTTAAGCAAACGATTGAGCTTCTGAATATTGAAAGTGTATATGATGAGTCAACAATTTCAAAAGAAGCACCGATGGGCAAAGGGATTAATGAAGCACTTACATACATGTTAAATTTAGGTGAAAAAGACGGTTTTATTCCAAAAAATGTTGATGGATTTGCTGGCCACTTAGAAATGGGAAGCGGTGAAGAATTAGTAGGTATTCTTTGTCACTTAGATGTAGTACCTGCTGGTGATGGCTGGTCTCATGATCCATTTGATGCAATTATTAAAGATGGAAATATTTATGCACGAGGTGCAATTGACGATAAAGGTCCTACAATGGCTGCATATTATGCGATGAAGATTGTAAAAGAAATAGGGCTGCCTATTAATAAACGTGTACGAATGATCCTTGGAACAGATGAAGAAAGTCAATGGCGTTGTGTAGATCATTACTTTGAAAATGAAGAAATGCCTACGATGGGCTTTGCTCCAGATGCAGATTTCCCGATTATTTACGCTGAAAAGGGAATATTAGATATTAACTTCAACCAAGTACAATTAACTGAAGATAATGAGAGTGAGTATAAATTAGTGTCATTCTCTTCAGGTAGAAGAGTAAACATGGTACCTGATCATGCAAAAGCAATCGTTTCAGGACCAAGCTTTGATCAAGAAGCTTTTACAAAACACATTAGTGAATTAGGTTGTAAAGCTCAAATATCTGAAGAAAACGGCAAACAAGTTTTAGTTGTAGAAGGCGTATCAGTTCATGGTATGGAGCCAGATAAAGGTAAAAATGCTGGTATTGCATTAGCAAGCTTCTTAAACCAATTTGGTTTTAATGTAAATGCTGATCGTTTCTTAAACTTTATCGTTGAAAACTTCAAAGGTGATTCTCGTGGTAAAAACATGGGTGTTGCGTTTAATGATGATATTACTGGAGATTTAACAATTAATTTAGGGATCATGCAATACGAAGAAAATAAAGGTGGTACATTTGGGTTAACTTTACGTTACCCAGTGACAACTGATATAGACTTTGTTATTTCAACACTTACTGAACGTGGAAATAAGTTTAGCTTTGAGTATAATGAAATTAAAAATTCAACCCCTCACCATGTACCTAAGGATCATCCTTTAATTCAAACTTTACAAAAAGTATATGAAGAGCAAACAGGTGAAGAAGCGACATTATTAACAATCGGTGGAGGCACATATGCACGCTCATTAAGTGCAGGCGTAGCTTTCGGACCGTTATTCTTAGGTAAACCAGAAGTAGCTCATCAAAAAGATGAATATGCTGAAATTGATGATTTATTAAAAGCGATTGCAATTTATGCTCAGGCGATTGCTGAATTAGTTAAATAAAATAGTAAAAAAAAGGGGAGAAAATTTCCTCCCCTTTTTTATGTAGGTTTTTAGGAGTTGAAGATTATTTTGAACACATTACAAGCACGTAAAAATAGTATCTTACTAATTTTTAAGGGCTATTATTTTTGTTTATTTTTTGCAATAGGATCACTAGGACCGTTACTTTCATCTTACTTTAAAAATGTGTTGGATTTGTCAACTTCACAAATTGGTATCTTAATGTCGCTTACGCCGATCGTTGCAATTTTTTCACAGCCTCTATGGGGAATGCTTAGTGACATGACGCTAAATCCTAAAAAAATGTTGCTTATAGCGCAAGTCTCCACAATTGTAATTGCACTTTTCTATTCTACAATCACTTCGTATGGCATGCTTTTATTTGTTGTCGTCTTGTTATCAATGACACAAAGTGCTTTAATTCCTCTTTCAGATAGTATTGCACTGAATTATGTCCAAAAAATTGGTGGGAATTACGGAGCTATACGATTATATGGCTCAATTGGATTTGCTATTGCTGTATTAGTTTCGGGAAGATTAGCTGAGTTATTTGGTTTAGCAATTATATTTTTCATATTTGCATTTTGTGTTTTAGTTGGTTTAGGCATTTCAATCTTTATTCCAAATGCTACGACCATTAGTAAAAGGGAGCCAATCTTAAAGGGTGTCCCAATTTTGCTATCTAATAAAAGATTTTTGCTATTTTTAATTTGTGCCTTTTTAGTTTTTGGACCAATTAGTGCAAATAATACTTACTTCGGTTTATATATTCAATCCTTAGGTGGAACATTAACAGGTGTTGGTATTGCTTTTCTAATTTCTGCAGGAAGCGAAGCGCCGTTTTTACAAGTAGCTAAACGATTAATTAATCGTTTTGGGATATATAATATATTAATTGCAACCGCTTTAGTATCGGCTTTCAGATGGTATTTTTATTTTACAAATCCTCCGATGCCTATCTTATTTTTATCTTGTCTTACACAAGGATTATCAGTTGGATTATTTATTCCTGCGGCTCTCCAATTTGTAAGAGAACAAGCACCAGATTCTTTAAAGGCAACAGCCGTTACGATTTATTCTGGTTTAGGCTTAGGAATGGGAGAATGGTTCTGTACTTTTGTAAGTGGGTTTATATCAGAGGCATTTTCAATTAAAGCAATTTATATTTTATTTGGAACGCTTAGTGTAGTTGCAGTTGGTATCATGCAATACTTAAAAAAGGATTCAAATATTAATCATAAAAAGGAGATTGCATGAGTTGAGTGAACATTATTTTCTTGCTGTTCCTTTGCCATTACAAATTAAAGAAAAATTAGATGATTTTTCACAAAAGTGGGTCGGAAAATTACCATTTAAAAAATGGACTTTTAAAGATGATTTTCATATTACTTTATCATTTTTAGGCCCAGTTACATATACCAAAAGTGTAGAACTAATGGATCAATTAAAAGAAGAGCTTGATGATTTCAAAAGCTTCAACTTGACCGTCCAACATTTAGGGATATTTGGGAATGATGCAAAGCCACGTGTATGGTGGTTTGGTCTTGAAAATAGCATTGAATTAATCAATCTACAACATAGAATAAGTAATATATGTGAAAAAATTGGATTTTCAGTTGAAAAACGTTCTTATAATCCGCATATTACAATCGCAAAAAAATATAATGATATATTCGATAAAGAATTTAAGGTCCCATTTACCTGGGAGGAAGACCCACTAAAATTTGAAGCGGATGAAATCATTTTATATAAGATTCAACCTTCTAAGAAACCAAGTTATCAAAGTGTAGCGTCAATTAAGTTGAAGTAAACAAATTGGCAAAATCTTGAGGGAATTGGTGAAATAAGACTAAGTTCTTGCTTCGTTAATTGATGGATTTGAATCCATTTTACCTATTTGTGAATATACTAATCATATCGATGGAAATAACGAAAATATTAATCAGTCGTTTTTTATAGTAAAGTTTTAAATTTACAGTCTGGATGGTGAATAGCGTTGTTTCATATTAAAAGGGCTTACGAAGCTTATATAGATGGATTTCAAGAAATAACAATGATTATTCCCAAATCGAACAAACATACAGTGCATTCTTATTTTGAACTAATTTATGAGGATAATCGGAAAACTAAGCTTCCTATTGTTACACGAATAGAGTTTGAAAGGTTTATAAAATATACTGTTTTCACACCTGAGGTTCTTTTATTAGAAAACAAGTATGAGATTGAAGATGAATTTGGGGTACGTACAGATTTACAAGTTGGCGGTGTCATACGTTCAAATGATTTTGATGAAAAATATGCTTATGACGGAGAAGATTTAGGTGCGAGTTATTCAAGTCATTCCACGCAATTTAAGCTATGGGCACCAACTGCATCGAAGGTTAAATTAAGAATTTATCAAAATCATGGTGATGAAGAAAAATTTACTGAAAAGTTAATGGAACGTGACGGAAAAGGGACATGGAAAGTAGTAATCGATCAAGATTGTGATGGATTAGTTTATAACTATTTAGTATGTGTAAATCTGATTTGGAGAGAAGCTGTTGACCCTTACGCTAAAGCAGTGACTTTAAATGGTAAAAATAGTGTTGTAATTGACTTGTCAAAGGCTAGCCATGTTAGTAAGGTAAATAATCCTCCACAAAGTAAGTATACGGATTGTATTATTTATGAAGCTAGTATTAGAGATTTTACTTCACATCCATTAAGTGGAGTTCATAAAAAAGGATCCTTCGAAGGATTTCATGAAAAAGGAACTACTTACAATGAATTATCAACAGGGTTGGATTACTTATGTCAATTAGGTGTTACACATATTGAACTTCTGCCATTCTTTGATTTTGAGGGGATAGAAGAAAATAACCCATTCCAAAGCTATAATTGGGGCTATAATCCGTTAAACTTTAATGCACCAGAAGGTAGTTATAGTTTAAAACCGGAAGAACCGATGACAAGGATCACTGAACTAAAAAAACTTATTTCAGTTTATCATGAGCATGGATTACGGATTATTATGGATGTTGTTTATAATCATGTTTACGAATTACAAACTAGTAATTTTGAAAAAATTGTACCTGGATATTATTTTAGACAAGATGAACGAGGTTTACCTTCGAATGGCACTGGGGTAGGGAATGATTTTGCATCTGAAAGACTGATGGCAAGACGTTTTATTCTTCAATCGCTCAAGTATTGGACTGAAGAATATGACATCGATGGGTTTAGATTTGATTTAATGGGAATTTTAGATACGGATACAATGAATCAGATTGTAACTGAATTGACAATCTTAAAACCAGAAATAATTATTTTTGGAGAAGGCTGGGATTTGAACACATCATTAAGTCCTTCATCTCGAAAAGCAACAATCAACCAAAGTCATCAATTATCAAAGATTGGATTTTTTAACGATAAATTCAGGGATGGTATAAAAGGAAGTACATTTTCGGTTCAAGAAATAGGATTTATCCAAGGGAATCTTAATCATGATTATTTGTCCGATCTACTTTTGGGTAGCGTCGGAATTAATAACCAGGTATCTTTATTTCAAGAGCCTTATCAATCAATAAACTATGTTGAATCGCATGATAATCACACTATGTGGGACCGATTGAAGCTTTCAAATGGAAAAGATAGTGAAGAATTACTAAAGAAGAGACACATACTTGGCACCAGTATTGTCCTGTTTTCATTTGGAGTTCCGTTTATTCATAGCGGGCAGGAGTTCTTTCGAACAAAAGAAGGTATTGAAAACAGTTATAATTCAGGGGACACTGTTAATAGCATTGATTGGGCCAGAGCAGAACGTGAATCGAGTTATATAAATATAGTAAAAGAGTTTATTGCGATTCGAAAGCGCTTTAATTGCCTCCGGTTTTCTTTAAAAGAAGAAATAGTAAGGCATATAAAGTCAGTCAAGGTCCATCAAAATATAATTGGCTATCGCATTATTGGAATAGAAGAGATTGACGGTGTTAAAGAAATAATGGTGTTATTTCATAACGGCCTAAAGGATACTACTATTGATCTCGGAAATGAAGACAATTGGGAATATGTATGGGATGGTAATAAACATTATGTTGAAAAAGGTATAAAAGCTGAATGTAATAAATTACCAATACCATTACTTTCTACTGTTGTATTAGTAAAATACTAGCAACTACTTGCAGATTCTAATTAAACGATGTAAACTTGTAAAAGGTGGCTTATTACAGCTAATTGTAATAGGCTATCTTTCTTTTTGTAATAAAATAATTTTAAAATACAAACATATATAACAACAAGGAACGGATATCAATGGATAATCATATACAAGAAATACTCGGAAAAGAATGGACAATCTCGCCAGCCGGTGGTTTCACTGGTGAAGCGTATATAGCTGAAAACAATGATAAGAGATTATTTCTTAAACGAAATTCTTCTCCTTTTTTAGCAGTTTTATCAGCAGCTGGTTTTGTTCCAAAATTAGTTTGGACTAGAAGACTAGAAAATGGTGATGTACTTACTGCTCAAGAGTGGGTAATCGCACGTAGTCTTGAACCTTTCGAGCTGTCAGCGAAAGGGGTTGCACAATTCTTATATCGTATCCACTCCTCCAAAGAATTGTTATATATGTTAACGAAGCTCGGGATTAATCCATTAGAACCTCAAGATTTACTTCAAACAATTGTAGGAAATTTAACTGAGGAATTTACACAAAGCCAGATTATCGTAAAAGGCATTGAATATTTAGAAGAAAATATGCCATCTTTTGACCCAGAAGACTTAGTTGTTTGTCATAGTGATTTAAATCATCATAATTGGTTATTAACTGAGGCGAATAATTTATATTTAATCGATTGGGATGAAGCAATTATTGCTGATAAAGCATTTGATCTAGGTATGTTTTTATTTACTTATGTAGACCAAAACGATTGGGAAAAATGGCTACGTAATTATGGAATAAAATTAACAGATGAACTATTGAACCGAATGACTTGGTATGTTGTTGCTCAAACAATCATCTGGATCAAATGGTATACTTTGCGTGAAAATGAAAAGCAGACTCAAAAAATGAAGAGCCTGCTTGAGAAAATATTAGACTTTAAATAAAAATTTCCTCGGAAATTGTCATAGATTAAGAATACGTATTGAAATCTGACACCCATTGAGAGAGTTGATTTTGATGGTTGTTAATGTGCTGGTCTAAATCAGAAGAGTACTTCCCAGACTGACTGTAATAGTAAATATCATTTAGCATAGCTTTTACATCATCTGTTACTTGATCGTTTGTTAGTAAAGATTGTACAAGTCTTTCAAGTTGCTCACATTCTGATACAGTTCCACAGCAATCTGATTGGTGATTCATTAAAATATCGCGTAAAATTGTTAATTGATGCTCATGATTTAAAGGCATAAATTCACATCCTTTTTTTAATAAGTACACTTGAAATAGTTTGTGTTACACGATATGATTTTATACTTTACGTAAATAACCGAGTGCCATTTTAGTGCTTGGTTTTTTCAATGAGAAGATACAAATTGCAAAATCGAGAGGGAGTAAAAAAACTTATGAGATTAAGACATAAGCCCGGCGCGGCAGATCAAATAAAGCAATATGCTCATTACGTAATTCCAAATCCGAGCGAGCAAAAAGGAAATTGGAAAGACGTATTCCAAAATGACCAACCGATTCATATCGAAGTAGGTACTGGAAGAGGCCGTTTTATGGTAGGTATGGCAAAAGCCAATCCTCATATTAACTATATTGGAATTGAGAAGTATACAAGTGTAGTTTCAGATGCTTTAGATAAATTAATTGAAGCGGAAGTTCCAAATTTAAAGCTTTTAAATGTAGATGCACAAAAATTAACGGATTTCTTTGCAGACGGAGAAATAGATCGAGTTTATTTAAATTTCTCTGATCCATGGCCAAAGGTTCGTCATGAAAAGCGTCGATTAACATACAAAACGTTTTTAAGTATGTATCAACAAATTTTAAAAAATGATGGGGAAATTCATTTTAAAACAGATAATCAAAGTTTATTTGAATTTTCAATTATGAGTATGGCTAACTATGGAATGACGATGCATTTCCTAAGTTTAGACCTTCATAACAGTGATTTCGAAGGCAATATCATGACAGAATATGAAGAAAAATTCTCGTCAAAAGGTAACCGCATATATCGAGTAGAAGCTGCGTATAGAAAGTAAGGATAAGAAAAAGCAGGATAAGGGTTAGAGAAAGGCTTTATAAGACTTTCTTGACCTGATATCCTGCTTTTTTATCTTCTACTGTTTGATTGCGAGTGCGCTCCATTGATCTGTTTTAAAACTAATGATCGTCTCGTCTTCTATAATGATATTAAAATAAGATTGAATATTTTCTGGAGCCTGTAGGAGCATAGATGTAACCGCCAATTTATGAGCTTCAGTTGGGGCCATTCTGTCTAGCCAAGAATTAAAAGGATGTTTTTTCTTTCTTAGAATGTCTTGCTCTACTTTGAGCCCATTTTCCTCAAATAATGTTCTCCACTGAGCTTTAGTAAGACACTTGACGTGACTTGGGTCCCTAATTGCTTCTGCAAGATTGATAAAATCGGACAATGTCTTGTCATCGGGCACGATATTGTCAATTAATAGGAATCGTCCATTTGGTCGCAATACGCGTGAGACTTCCCGAATAAATACATCTGGGTTTGGAAAATGGTGGGGTGCGATACGACAAGTGACAATGTCAAATGAATTCTTTAAAAATGGAAGTTCCTCTGCATCAGCCAATACATAGGTTACATTCTGTATGCCCTTTTCGGTCAAGTGGATACGTGTAGTTTCAAGCATTTTCTCTGTTAAGTCTGTTGCAGTTACATTTTTCACAAGTGGTGCCAATGTCTTTGCTACATGTCCACCACCAGTAGCAATATCAAGTACAGCGTCTTCTGGCGTGGGTTGCAAGAAAGTGACTGCAGTGGCAAGATCCTCACCATTCGCATGACCTTCACTTAAAACGTATTTTTCTGCATTTTTACCAAATTGACCTTGAACACGCTGTTTGATGAAATCTTTGTCTGCCATTCTCATTTCTCCTCTCATTTTGTACGTTAATTATGGTTACTCAAATCCATCTTAATCCACCTTAAACAATAAGGAAATTACCATTTTTTTATGAATGTTGATAAGTAATTCTTATGATTTACTATTTTTCATTTTACTGAAATTTCCATTTTTAAAATAAGGATTTTGAAATCGTTGAAAATGGTTTAATGGCGGCTAGAGCGCGTGTTGCAGCTAAAAAGCTCGTGTATTAACAATGGGGTAGGATTAGGAAAGACCCACCTAATGCACGCAATTGGACATTATGTGCTAGAGCATAATCCGCATGCCAAGGTAGTATATTTATCATCAGAAAAATTTACAAATGAGTCTATTAACTCAATTTGCGACAATAAAGCGATCGAGTTCAGAAATATTTTTAGCTAAATAAACAGAAAGCAAACTCTTTCTTTATTGAATTCACTTATCTTTTCCTTAACCCAGGCTTATAATATTCAGTAAATTTCAAAAAGTGGTATAATATTTACGTCTAGTAAAAAAGAAGGGGGATAAGTATGGAGCTATTAAAGATTGGAACTTGTACAATTCAGTGGCTTACTGGAGGAAACACCCAATTAGATGGTGGAGCTATGTTTGGAGTTGTTCCAAAAGCACTTTGGTCTAAAAAGTATGTTGTTAATGAAAAGAACCAAATTCCATTACGAACTGATCCAGTATTTATTCAAACAAACGGTTTAAATATTATCATTGATAGCGGAATTGGTGTGAACAAATTAAATGAGAAGCAAAAAAGAAATTTTGGGGTAACAGAGGATTCTGCAATCGAACAATCATTAGCGAAGCATGGATTAAAGCTAGATGATATCGATTATGTCATAATGACTCATTTGCATTTTGATCATGCAAGTGGATTAACGAAATTTGAAAACGGTGAATTTAATCCTGTGTTTTCAAAGGCAAAAATTATTACTTCCAGGATCGAATGGGATGAGATGAGAAATCCTAATATCCGTTCAAATAATACATATTGGAAAGAAAATTGGGAAGCGATTCAAGATCAAATTATTACATTTGAAAATGAATATGTTCTATCAGATGAAATAACGATTATCCATACAGGTGGCCATAGCGATGGACATAGCATTATTAAAATAGAAACTGAGAATGAACTATTATTGCATATGGGGGATTTAATGCCTACACATGCGCATCAATCTCCGTTATGGGTGATGGCATATGATGATTATCCAATGACGTCAATTTATGCAAAAGAAAAATGGGTCAATTTTGGAATGCAAAAAAATTCTTGGTTTACGTTTTATCACGATGATGTGTATAGAGCAATAAAATGGAGCGCTGAAGGACAAGTATTACAGTCGATCGAACGCTCCAAATAATTTGTATATCGTTTTTAAACAATTTGAGCTGAAATTAGCTCACCATTTACAGCATTAATGATGAATGAATAGTTAGTAGTATCATTGTCTGACTCTACTACTGTAAAACCACCTTCATAAACATCACCTTCATAATCTGGTAAGTCAGCCCACTTTGGTTCTGAGTGAATCCAAGTTCCAGTTACATTGCCATATGAAAGAAACACTGGTTTAATTGTTTTTAATGCTTTTTCTGCTGGAATATATTGTGAAGATAATTTTTTTTGTAAATATAGACCACCAGCAACACCTAAACCTAAGCCAATTAGGACGCGTTTAAGTTTCATTTGTACCACCTCTATTTAAGTATTATGCGCTTGAATAAATATTCTACTACTTATCTTAGTCAAATAGAGGCAACTTTTCAACGTTTAGCATTGGTATTATATGTTATTTTTAGATAAAATAAAAAATGGAAGATATGTTTTGTATAGAGAGGAACGAAAATATGAATCAAGATACTCTACAGCTTTTTAAGTTTTTAACAGAATTACAAGGTGCATCAGGATTTGAACATGAAGTTCGTCATTTTATGAGAAAAGAACTTGAGAAATATACGAATGAAATTGTACAAGATCGCCTAGGAAGTATTTTTGGAGTTAAACGTGGAACTGAAGATGGACCTACTGTAATGGTAGCGGGACATATGGATGAAGTTGGATTCATGGTTACTCAAATTACGGAAAACGGTATGTTAAGATTTCAACCACTAGGAGGCTGGTGGAGTCAAGTATTGCTTGCTCAAAGAGTTCAAATTATGACAGACCAAGGTCCGGTTATCGGAGTAATTGGTTCGATTCCTCCGCATTTATTAAGCGATGAGCTAAGAGCTAGACCAATGGACATAAAAAATATGTTAATTGATATAGGTGCAGATAACAAAGAGGATGCCTTAAATATTGGTATTCGTCCAGGGCAACAAATTGTACCTGTATGTCCTTTTACGCCTATGGCAAATGAGAAAAAAATTATGGCTAAAGCTTGGGATAACCGTTACGGATGTGGACTTGCGATTGAATTATTAAAAGAAGTTCAAAATGAAACATTACCTAATATTTTATATTCAGGTGCTACTGTTCAAGAAGAAGTTGGACTTAGAGGAGCACAAACTGCAGCAAATATGATTAAACCAGATATTTTTTATGCACTTGATGCGAGCCCAGCAAATGATATGTCGGGTGCGAAATCTGAATTTGGTCAATTAGGTAAAGGTGTTTTACTACGAATTTTAGACCGTACGATGGTTACACATAAAGGAATACGTGAATTTATTTTAGATACTGCAGAAACGAATAATATACCTTATCAATACTTTGTATCACAAGGTGGAACAGATGCTGGACGAGTACATGTTTCAAACGATGGTGTTCCTTCTGCTGTAATTGGTATTTGTTCACGCTACATTCACACAGCGGCTTCAATTATTCATGTTGATGATTACTTAGCTGCGAAAGAATTACTTGTTAAACTAGTTAAAGCAACTGATAAAACAACTGTTGAAACACTACGTAATTATTAAACTAAGGAGCCTCAGCATTGGGGCTTTTTTTCTTTTTTTGAGCAATAAAAGAGATTAGTCTAAATTGAATGAGGCGATACTCATTAAGAGAATGTGATATAAGAAATTCAAATGAGCGAGGTAATAGTAATGAAAATAACGATCGGCTCACTTAATCCTACAAAAGTAGGAGCAGTACAAAATGTATTTAAAGATTTTTCAGTATCAGGGATCAAGGTTCCATCAAATGTTTCGAATCAGCCTTTGACAGATCTGGAAACGATGAATGGCGCTGTAAACAGAGCGCATAACGCTCGATTGGCAGGTGGATCTGATATTGGTATAGGATTAGAAGGTGGAGTGATTATTGAAAACGATAAACTGTTCCTTTGTAACTGGGGAGCACTTGTTTATGAAAATGATGTTGTTTTAGCAAGCGGTGCAAAGATTTTGCTACCAAGCGAATTTATAAGCGATTTGCAAAACGGCACTGAACTGGCTGTTTTAATGGAACGTTATACGAATGAAAAAGATATTCGTAGCAAAGAAGGGGCAGTAGGTATTTTTACAAATGGTCGAATTACAAGAACGCAAATTTTTGAACATATTTGTGAGCTATTATTAGGACAGTATGAATTCAAAAAACTTAAGGAAAAAACGATTTGAAAGCCGTCCTTTTTGCATATCGATAAAAATAAAGTAAAATAAAAGAAAACGAATTAAGCGAGGGAAACAGAATGGAAAAAATTACTTCATTTGAGCAATTCGAACAAGCAAAAAAAGGGGAAAAAGTTGTATTCCAATTTTCAGCAAATTGGTGCCCAGACTGCAGATTTTTAGATATGTTCTTCCAAGAAATCATTGATGAAAATAAAGATTTTACGTTTTATTATGTAGACCGTGATCAATTCATTGAGGTATGTCAAAATCTAGATATCTTTGGAATACCAAGCTTTGTAGCATTTAATAAAGGTGAAGAAATTGGACGATATGTAAATAAAGACCGTAAAACAAAGGAACAAGTAGAAGAGTTTCTTGAAGGATTAAGAGGGAAATAAGGTAGGGAAAACAATTGGCTAAAAAAACAACGCTAGACATAAAAAAAATGATAGAAAATCGCCTTGGAAATGAAGAGTGGCGTTTTATATACGATCGTGAAAAAGAAGACCTTCGAATTGAAGGGATTGAAAGTAAAAAAGGAATGAGTGTCTCTTTAAACAGTGCTGTAGCAAAGTATGAAGCAGATGGTGAAGCAGCATTTAATGAATTAATTTACTATATAAAAGAAGCTCTTTTGGCTATGCATTCTCAAGCTGCATTCCTCAAAGAGCAGATTCGACCTGTTATTCGAGCTACTTCATTCCCAACTGAAAAGGAAGAAGGCAACTCTTTCGTAACAACCGAACATACAGCAGAAACTAGAATCTACTATGCTATTGATTCAGATAAAACATATCAATTAATCGATGAAAATTTATTAGTCAAATCTGGCTATACAAAAGAGCAGATTCATTCGATTGCTATTGTTAATTTACAAAAGATGCCCGTTCAAGTGAAAGAAGACGTTGTTGCAGATAATACTTTTTATTTTATCCGATCAAATGATGGATACGATGCAAGCAGAGTATTGAACAGTTTATTTATAAAAGAAATTCAATCGAAAATTAAAGGCGAATTATTATTAGGAATCCCTCATGGAGACGTGCTAATCCTTGCTGACATTCGAAATAACATAGGTTATGATATAATGGCGCAAATGAATATGAGTTTCTTTGCAAGTGGGAAAATACCAATTACATCTTTATCGTTTGCTTATGAAAACGAGAAATTAATGCCAGTATTTATTTTAGGGAAACAAAAGAAGCAATAGAGAGGAAGAAATCTGTGAATATTTTTTATAACAAAGAAGGAATTGGTGATACGCTTTTAATTACATTAAAACAAATTCCATCAGAAGATCGCCAAGTTGAACGTAAAGGGAATATTGCACGTGTTTATAGTGTAGTTACAAATGAAACTGTTGCAATTAACGTGTTTGAAGCGTCAACATATGTAGATGTTCAAGAAAATGGTGTTGTGACAATCACTGAACATATTGTAAATACAATAAATGAATTATTAGAAAAAGAAGGGTTTGAAGATAAACTAGTATTAGACCTTTCTCCTAAATTTGTCATCGGATATGTAATCGAAAAAGAAAAACATCCAAATGCTGATAAATTAAACATTTGTAAAGTAGATGTTGGTACTGAAGAATTACAAATTGTTTGTGGCGCACCGAATGTTGATCAAGGACAAAAAGTTGTCGTTGCAAAAGTTGGTGCAGTAATGCCATCAGGTTTAGTCATTAAAGATGCTAATTTACGTGGAGTTGATTCATTCGGAATGATCTGTTCTGCACGTGAGCTTGACTTACCAAACGCACCACAAGAAAAAGGCATTTTAGTTTTAGAAGCCGATGCTGAAATTGGGAAAGCTTTTTTTAACTAATTAAATAACAAATAAATGCTAGACCATAAATTGGTTCTAGCATTTTTTATTTTATTGGAGCTATGTTTAATAAAGCATTGAAATGTTTTAAGTTTCTAGATAGGCATTGCTCACTCTACTTAATGTCATACAGTAATAAAACAAGTGATTGAATGATGAAAGCGAGCATTTGTCAATTGTCTGACATACTAGATATCGAAATTTGTTTGTAATAGCACAAAATGTAATAATAATGTGTTTTTTGTCACTATGTCGCATGGTAAAATAAAAGGTACGAATAGAAATAGAGAGAGTGAGAAAAATGAAAAATTGGTTAAAAAGCCTTTTTAAGGCAAATAGCCTTAATGAGATTGAAGAAGAGATTAAAGATGAGCCTGTTGAGGAGAAAGTATATCAATCACACTCTATCGAAAAAAATAGAAACGCTTTTCTTGAGCGTCCGAAATTTAGATTTCCAATTGAATTAGATGAAGAATTACCGAAGACAAATCCTATAAAAGAAACAAAAGTTGAGCCAGCTTCAGTATCTCGACAAGAAAGACAAGATGATTTTTGGCAAAAATTACAGCAAACGACAAACACAATAAAACGAGAAAATAATCAACCTACATATAATCAAAAGAATAGTTTTGACAGTAGTCAATATAACCATAGTAATTTAACTAGTCGACTTAATAAAAAATCAACTGTAATTAACAAAGAAGAAGCATCAAAAGAAGAAAAAGAAGAAAAGGTTGATATTGTTTTTAAACCGAAAAGAAAAACACCCTTTCGTCCGAGTGAATATATTTCACCAATTTATGGGTATCAAAAACCAACCATAAAAGAAGAGAAAGAAACAGTAAATGAAACTTCGACAGAAAAAGAAGAAGTAGTACAAAATAATATGATTATGGAAGAACTTAGTGATTCCTTTAATAGTCAAAATAGTGATTTAAGTGGGAAAACAGAAGATATAAATGAAACGTTAAACGTTGCTGAAAAAGAAGAAATTAAAGAGGAACAACTAGAAACAATTGAAAATGTACTAGAAGTGAAAAACGAAGAGGAACCACTTGATATACTTCAAAGTGAAATTGAATATACAGATGAAGTTAAAGGCGAAATAACTGAAACTCATCAAAATGAAGTGGTACAAATTGAGTCACTGCAAAATGAAATAGTAAATAAAGAAAAAGTTAAACTGATTGACACACTACAAATTGAACCGATGGAAGTACAATCTAATTCACCTACTTTTGAAATAGAGGATAAAGAGATAAAAGAGGCAGTCCTAACTTCTAATGAGAATGAAATAGTACATCAAGATACTACTAGTCTACTTTTTGATGAAGTGGATGATTCAAACGAACAAGAAATCGAAAGTATGGTCAAGATTGATGAAAATGAAGTCGAAAACATTGAATTAAATCAACATACTGAAGAGTTTACGATCGAAAATAGCATGTCTGATGTAAATGAGCAGAAGACAGAAAACGTAGTTACTAGCCAAGTCATTGAATTAGATCAACATACTGAAGAGATTACGATCGAAAATAGCATGTCTGATGTAAATGAGCAGAAGATAGAAAATGTAGTTATTACCCAAGTCATTGAAGATATGGTAAACGAATCTCAAGAAGCAGTTGAATCGAATCTTGAATTTGATGATGTCAAAGAAGAGGTAGTACATCAAGAAACTTCAGATGAAGTACTTTCAAGCGATGTAGGGAATCCAGTTGAAAATCAAAGTTCTATTTCGCATTCAACTGATGAAGAAACAGCTGAAGTTAAAGCTAGTCCAGTTGAAAAACGTGAGAAAAAACGTCATTTTCCTTTTAATGTCATGATGCTTCGTAGCGATGTTGAAGCTTCGAGAAAAGCAAATATAATGAGAAAGCTTCGTGAGTTACAGACTGAATCAGCTGCAACGATCGAAAAGATTAGTGAAGAAGTCGATTCAAAGCAAAATGACCAAGTGATTGAGAATGCTAGCACAAATGACCAAGCTGAAATTTTACCTTCAGATACTGAAGTTCAACAAAGTGAAGAAATTGTTGAAGTAAATACTAATGAAGAAGTTCAGCCTAGGCAAGAACTTGAAGTTAGCAGCGAAAAAAGTGAAATCGAAATAAACTTAAAAGTAGAGACTGTAGAAAATAATGAACAACAAGTATTAATTGAAGAGTTACCAAGTATGCCTCCTGTACTATACGAATTACCAGAGTTAGATTTATTAATCGAACCTCCAATGGAACAATTTAATGATGGGGATTGGGTTGAAGAACAAAAACAGTTACTACAAGAAACATTACACAATTTTAATGTAGGAGCTAGAGTAATTGCTGCAACTCAAGGTCCAACAGTAACCCGATTCGAAGTACAGCCCGAACCTGGTGTAAAAGTTAATAAAATAACAAACTTACAAGATGATATTAAATTAAGCTTAGCGGCTAGGGATATTCGAATTGAGGCTCCAATTCCTGGGCGAAGTGCTATTGGAATAGAAGTACCAAATAAAGAGAGCAAGCCTGTGTATTTAAGGGAATTGGTAAGTCAGGAGAAATTTTTGCAAAGCGAATCGCCTTTAACTGTTGCTCTTGGACTTGATATAGGTGGAGATCCTGTTTATGCCGATATTTCAAAAATGCCACATGGTCTAATTGCTGGTGCCACTGGTTCAGGAAAGAGTGTATGTATTAATTCAATTCTAGTAAGTATTTTATATAAGGCGAAACCTCATGAAGTGAAATTAATATTAATTGACCCAAAAATGGTTGAGCTTGCACCATACAATCATATTCCACATTTAATTTCTCCAGTCATTACTGATGCTAGAGCAGCGACTGCAGCTTTAAAGTGGGCTTGTGATGAAATGGATCGCCGTTATGATTTATTTGCTCATGCTGGCGCAAGGGATATAAAACGATTCAACGATTTGGCGAAGAAAAAAGGTGCTTATAATGATGAGTTACCGTACTTAGTCATTATTATAGACGAGCTAGCAGATTTAATGATGGTATCTCCTGGAGATGTAGAAACTTATATTTGCCGTATTGCTCAAAAAGCGAGAGCTTGCGGAATTCATTTGCTAGTTGCGACTCAACGTCCTTCAGTTGACGTTATTACAGGGATTATTAAATCGAATATACCGACACGTATTGCATTTACGGTATCCTCACAAGTAGATTCTAGAACAATTATAGATATTGGCGGAGCTGAAAAGTTACTTGGGCGAGGAGATATGTTATTCTTAGATAATGGAAAATCTCAAGCAATTCGATTACAAGGAGTTTATGTATCAGATGATGAAATCGAACATGTTGTAGAGATTGTAAAAGACCAACAAAAACCGAATTACTTATTTAACCAAGAGGAGCTTGTTGCAAAGGCAGACGCACAGGATGTCGATGATGAACTTTTTGATGAAGCAGTTGAGTTTGTAATTGATCAAAAAGGTGCTTCTGTTTCAATGCTACAAAGACGTTACCGAATTGGATATAACCGTGCAGCTAGATTAATTGACCTAATGTTTGATCATGGAATTGTATCAAGTCAAAATGGTAGTAAACCACGTGATGTGCTTATTACACTAGAGGAGTTTCGTTCCGAGTAAATCATTAGAAAAGCGGTAAAATTTAAGTAACGAATGTTAAAGTTTTTTTAACCCATACTAGAAAAAAAGAACGATACTTTTCAGCAGGTGAAGATTCATGGAAAAAGAATTAGATTTAAAATTACAAGGTAAAATAAACCGATTAACGAACCAAACGTTTAAATTTGACGATCGAATCGGTGAAGGCTGGTTTTCAGCTGTATATTTTTTAAAAACTAGAGAAATTATTCGACATAAAAAGCCAGACACTGAAGTAACGATGCAATTTTTCCAGAGAGAAAGTGCAGTACTTTGTGGAACTGATGAGGCAATTGCTATTTTACAAACTTTTGCAGACAATCCGGAAAAACTTATTGTCCATTCATTAAAGGATGGAGATAAGATTGAACCGTTTGAGACTGTATTAACAATTACCGGTAAATATGCTGATTTCGGGTATTTAGAAGGAATAATTGATGGGATTTTGGCTCGCCGTACATCTGTAGCAACAAATGTATACAACGTAAAACATTCAGCTAAATCTGCAGGCATTAAAAAGCCTATTATTTTCATGGGTGATCGCGATGATCATTTTACGACCCAAGCAGGTGACGGTTATGCGGCATTTATTGGTGGATCTACTGCGCAAGCAACCCATGCGATGAATGAGTGGTGGGGCAATGAAGGTATGGGTACAATGCCTCATGCTCTAATTCAAATGTATAATGGTGATATTGTGGAGGCTGCTCGTGCTTATACAGAGGTGTATCCACAAGATGATTTAATTGTCCTAGTAGATTATAATAATGATGTGATAAATGATGCACTAAAAGTCGCGCGTGAATTTGGTAGTAAATTAAAAGCCGTTCGTGTAGATACTTCTAGAACAATGATTGATCAATATTTTATTGGTAATCCTGATTTGTTAGGAAGCTTCGATCCGAGAGGGGTAAATCCACCTTTAATTTTCGCTTTACGAAATGCTCTTGATCAAGAAGGTTATCATCATGTACAGATTGTTGTAAGCGGTGGATTTACAGTTGAAAGAATTCTAGCATTTGAAAAACAAGGTGTACCAGTAGATTTATATGGTGTCGGCGGAAGTTTATTAAAGGTTAACATAGGCTTTACAGGCGATAATGTCGCGCTAAATGGCATTATGCAAGCAAAAGCCGGAAGAAAGCTTCGTGAAAACCCACGACTAGAAAAAGTAGAAATGAGCCCTAGATTATGAAGGGGTTAAGTAGTTTAAATTAAAAACTTATGATATTTTAATATAAATAGATGGCTTAAAGTGATTAACTTTCCATCTATTTCCTTATTGTGCGACTTAAAATAAATAGTCCTGTGAGGGTTAAAGTGATATAATACTAATTGCGTAAAAATTTAAGTTAGTTATCATTTAAATAATAACTAGACTCGGCAAAGTAATAACGCATCAAAATTATAAAATATTGATGCCATTTCTTTTATTCACACATATACTGTCTAAGAGATAGGCCGTTGTATTAGTGATCGATTTTGGAGGTTCTTTTAATATGACAGTTTACCATTTTGTAGGAATCAAAGGTACTGGAATGAGTGCTTTGGCACAAATTTTACATGATTCTGGTTTAACCGTTCAGGGATCAGATTATGAAAAGCACTTTTTCACTGAAAATGAATTACGAAAAAAAAATATTACGATTTTACCATTTGATAAAGAAAATATTAAAGAAGGCCAATTTGTAATAGCAGGTAATGCATTTCCTGACACTCATGAAGAAATTGCAGCTGCTATTGAAAAAGGAATCCCGATGGCACGCTATCATAAATTCTTAGGTGAATATATGAATAAATTTACTAGCGTTGCTATTACTGGAGCACATGGCAAAACCTCAACTACAGGTTTACTTGCTCATGTCGTTTCAGGTGCGCGTCCAACTTCTTTTTTAATTGGGGATGGTACTGGTAAAGGCGAAAAAGACAGCGAGTATTTTGTATTTGAAGCTTGTGAATACCGTCGTCATTTTCTATCATACTTTCCAGACTATTGCATCATGACAAATATTGATTTTGATCACCCGGATTATTATAAGAGTGTAGACGATGTATTCGATGCTTTCCAACAAATGGCTGATCAAGTTAAAAAGGGTATCATTGCATGTGGAGATGACGAACATCTTCAACGTATTTATGCAAAAGTACCTGTAATGTATTATGGATTTAACGAGGACAATGATTTCCAAGCTCGTAATATCGAAAAGCATACAAATGGTACAACATTTGATGTATTCGTCCGTAATACGTATTATGCTACTTTTGAAATTACAGGATATGGTGATCATAGTATTTTAAATGCTTTAGCAGTAATTGCGCTTTGCCATTATGAGGAAATCGATGCAGAGATTATTAAAGCAAGATTATTAACATATGGTGGCGTTAAACGTCGTTTCAGTGAGAAGCGCTTTGGAGATCAGGTGTTAATCGATGACTATGCTCATCATCCAACTGAAATCCAAGCTACGATTCAAGCTGCACGTCAAAAATATCCTGAACGTGAAATTGTAGCTGTTTTCCAACCGCATACATTTACACGAACAAGTAAATTTTTAGATGAGTTTGCTAGTACATTAGAAAAAGCAGATAAAGTTTACTTATGTGATATTTTTGGTTCTGCAAGAGAAGAAAAGGGAACATTAACAATTAGTGACCTTTCTTGTAAAATCGCAGGTGCAGAATTATTAACTGATGACAATATCAGCAATTTACAAAACCATAAAAATAGTGTTCTAATTTTTATGGGTGCTGGTGATATTCAAAAATATCAAGCAGCTTACGAAAAACTTTAAAAAACTGTAAACCCGTTTATGAGGTATTCATAGACGGGTTTTTTATTTGGAATTCAGTAAAAATCGATATCATACCCAAACTCCTCCTCCTAAAAAGAAGGTATATCATAAATGTAAAAAGAATATGTCAAACGAGCGAAACAAGTAGAGGAGTAAAATAATGAATAAACACTATGAAGTAATCATTGTTGGAGCAGGTTCGATGGGAATGGCAGCAGGATACTATTTATCAAAAAGAAATCAAAATACACTATTAATAGATGCTTTTGATCCACCACATAGCTTCGGTAGCCACCATGGAGATACAAGAATCATTCGCCATGCATACGGTGAAAGTAGAGAATACGTACCATTAGCATTACGGGCACAAAAGTTATGGGAAGAGTTAGAACAAATTTCAGGAAGAAAATTATTTTCCAAAACAGGAGTTTTATGCGCAGGAGCACCCGGTTCTACCTTTACACAAGAAGTAAAAAAAAGTGCAGAAGAATTTTCGTTGCCACTAGAAATACTAGATGGCAGTGAGATAAATGCTAGATGGCCTGGTATGAATTTGCCAGAAGGGTTTATAGGCTGCTTAGAAACATCGTCAGGAATTCTTTTTAGTGAGGATTGTATTAGAGCATATAAGGAGTTATATATCCAGGAAGGAAATACGCTTAAAACAAACACGCCTGTTATGGATATTGAAATCGATTCAAATATAGCCATTGTACGTACAGAGGATGCTATATACACAGCAGATAAACTTGTCGTCTGTGCAGGTGCTTGGTCTGGGAAAATACTTGAAAAGACTGGCGTACATATTCCGCTAAAGCCTATCCGTAAAACAGTTGGTTGGTTTGAATGCGATAAAAAGCTTTATGATTCTAATTCGCTACCAGCATTCACGATTGATCTAATTGATGAGCACTACTACGGTTTCCCGAATCTTCATAACAGCGGACTGAAAATTGGACGACATGATGGAGGGCATAGTGTGGATCCAAATCAATTTAACAGGGAATTCGGGGAATACAAAGAAGATGAGGCTGACTTACGAAGTTTTTTAAGTCAGTATATGCCAAAAGCCAATGGCAAACTATTAAAAGGGAAAACATGCTTATACACAATGACTCCAGACGAGCATTTTATCATTGATCAGCATCCTGAAAATAAAAATATAATCATTGCGACAGGCTTCTCTGGACACGGCTTTAAATTTGCAAGCGCCGTAGGAGAACTCATCGCTGACCTAGTAACAAAACAAAAATCAGCCTTTGATTTGAGCATGTTTTCTTTAAATCGTTTTTGAGATAGCTAATGGGCTATCTCTTTATATATTGAACAGGTTAATATTACGAGGTCGGGGGAAGTGCAAATAAATATGGCAAAACTGCAATAAAAAATTGCAAAACGGCAAATAAGTCTATGAATCACGTTGAAAAGGAGTGAGAGAAAGGCAATAAAGCTAATTGATCAGCAACCTTAACAATGTAAATACTAATAAAATCTCAAAAAGTCTGCTGATTAATCATCAAAAAATGATCTGTCCTTTAAATCATTATTGCTAACATATTTTAATGACAAAGAACTCCGCAATATCAACAAAGGTCCACGTTAGATCAACGAAGAACTCCGCAATATGAACAAAGCTCCACGTAAGATCAACGAAGAACTCCGCAATATGAACAAAGGTCCACGTTAGATCAACGAAGAACTCCGCAATATCAACAAAGGTCCACGTTAGATCAACGAAGAACTCTTCTATATCAACAAAAACTCACGATATATCAACAAAAAATCCAATTATATCAACAAAAACTCCAATTATATCAACAAAAACTCCAACTATATCAACAAATTTCACAACTTTATCAACAAACTTCAAAAAGTGTTCGTATTTTCTAAAATTGACTAAGCTATATTTCAACACGATCAGAACTAAGAATGCTGTTTCATAGTTCTGATTGTACACGAAATATCAATCTATTAAATTTCCCCTATGCCCATAGCCTATATCCAGCTACCTAAACAGACCCATAAGCCAATTTCAGCAATATTGTGCTAGTAATCCGAAACTTTATCTAGAGATAATTTTATGAGTAATTATTATAATTTATTAAATATAAAGAATATTTTGTAAGCGCTTTATGAACATAAAGTAAGTAGTTATTTATTACTTACTATTTTTTAAAACTTAAATTTTATCTAAATAGCTAAATAAGGGGGTATTTTTTTGAAGGAAAAAACATTTATGATGGATGATGCACCGCTTAATAAATTTCATATTCGGATTACTGCGCTAACGTTTGGATCGAATTTTTCAGACGGCTATGCGTTAGGAATTATAGGCATGGCACTTTCGCTACTTGGCCCACAAATGAAGTTAAATTCAGTTTGGGAAGGGTTAATCGGTAGTTCTGCTTTAATCGGACTTTTTTTCGGTAGTTTGTTTTTAGGCGGATTATCAGATCGCATTGGTAGGCAGAAAATATATTTAGCAAACTTTGTAATTATTACAATCGCATCAGCCCTGCAGTTTTTTGTTCACGATCCATATACGCTATTTGCATTAAGGATATTAATAGGTGTAGCACTTGGTGGGGATTATGCTGTAGGATCAACTTTACTAGCAGAGTTTGCACCTAGAAAGTATAGAGGGATGTTATTATCTTCATTAAACGTATTATGGACAGTAGGATATGTAGCCTCAAATCTAGTAGGCTATTACTTAGAAAAAACGGGTCCAGACGCATGGCGTTGGATGCTAGTAAGTGCTGCACTCCCTGGTTTGATTGTCTTACTGTTACGTTTTGGTACTCCGGAGTCACCACTTTGGTTATTAAAAATGGGTCGTGTTGAAGAAGCACGTGCCATCGTTCGGAAGTATATTGGTGAAAATGCTATAATGGATGAAACAGTTGGTACTCATTCTAAACAAGCATACAAAGTTACGGATTTATTCAATAAACAACTTTGGAAACGTACGACATTCGGATCGCTTTTTTATATGTGTCAAGTAGTTCCTTATTTTGCAATTTATACGTTTCTACCAACTATTTTAAGTAAACTGGGATTTGAAGAAACATTTGGTGTGGATATGGTACTGAACTTGTTCCTTTTAGTAGGGGCGGTTGCTGGTGTTTGGTGCACTGAAAAATTAACTCGTAGAGGATTTACAATTAATACATTTATTATTTTAACGATTTCATTATTTGCTTTAACAGTATTACCGCCAGGACTACATACAATCGCAATCATTGTCTTTGCAATCTTTACTTTTGTAATGTCTGCAGCATCTAATTTAACGTTAGTTTATCCTGCTGAATTATTTCCTACAGAGGTTCGTGGAACTGGAGTTGGATTGACAACAGCAGTTAGTCGAATTGGGTCAGCTATTGGGACTTTCTTATTACCTATAAGTGTTAGTTCAATGGGAATGGCGCCTTCAATGATTGGTATGTCTATCATTTTATTTATAGGTACGATTGTTTCAATAGCTTGGGCTCCAGAAACAAAATCACTATCATTAAATGAAGCTAGTAATCCTTTACTTGAAGAGGATTTAATTGAAACGAATAAACAATCAGTATCGATCCATTAAACAAAGATATTCATTATTAAGAGGTGTAAGTGATGGCCAAGAA
The DNA here is from genome assembly GCA_013200995.1 of Arthrobacter citreus. Taxonomy (GTDB): domain Bacteria; phylum Bacillota; class Bacilli; order Bacillales; family Bacillaceae_G; genus Gottfriedia. Next base: position 4,664,242 of record CP053688.1, read on the forward strand.
CGATTTTATTCATCCAAAAAATATTAAAGAGGTTATTCTTGGAGATCATGAGTTGTCGATAAACGAAGTGATTGCAGTTGCAAGATATGGAGCAAAAGTATCATTCACAAAAAACTACATTCTTAGAATAAAACATTCTCGTAATTTAATTGAAAAGTTTCTTGAAGAAGAACGAGCAGTTTATGGAGTAACTACTGGCTTTGGAAGCAATGTTACAGAAGTGATTTCTAAGGAAGATGCACATACTCTTCAACGTAATATCGTCCGATCTCATGCTGTTTCTGTAGGGGAGCCACTTGAAAAAGAAGTAGTAAGAGCTATTCAATTAATGATTTTAAATAATATAGGACATGGCTATTCAGGAGTTCGAATAGAAGTTTTAGAGTTAATTGCTTCACTGCTGAACAATGATATATTGCCTTTTGTTCCTGGTGATGGTTCAGTTGCATACTTATCTCCTGAGGCACATATGGCATTAGTTTTAATGGGTGAAGGAAAAGCATGGTATAAAGGCGAGCTACTAAGTGGCATTGAGGCATTAGAGCGGGCTGAACTAAAGCCAGTAACTTTTGAATGCAAAGAAGGATTAGCACTTTTAAGTGGTACTACTTCAGTAACGGCATTTGCAATACTATCTAACTATAATGCAATTCAAGCTGTAAAAACAGCAGATGTCGCGGGAGCCTTGTCATTAGAAGCACTTAAAGGTACGATAAATGCTTTAGATCCGCGTCTTCACTCGGTAAAAAAACATAAAGAACAAGCAAATACTGCTCGAATCATTTCTATGATTTTAAATGATAGTGAGATTGCAGAGCAGTATAAAGACTATCGATTACAAGATGCACTTAGTTTAAGATGTATACCACAAGTTCATGGTGCAGTTAAAAAAGTATTTAAAAATACTTTGGAAAATATAAAAAATGAAATGATTTCTTCAAGTGATAATCCGATTATATGGCCGGAGGAAGAAGACGGCATTGCATTAATGGGCGGGAATTTTGACGCCTCTTATATAGGGATTGATGCAGATACGATGTGTATAGCAATGGCAAATCTAGCCAAAATTACAGAGCGTCGTATCGATCGACTAGTAAATTATCATGTAAGTGAACTTCCAAGTTTTTTAGTTGCCAATCCGGGTTTAAACAGTGGCTATATGATTCCACAATATACTGTGGCGGGGCTACTTAATGAAATAAGAGTTCTTTCGCATCCTGCAACAATTGATAATACACCTACATGTGCTAACCAAGAAGATGTTGTTAGCTTTGCTTATTATGCTGCTAGAAAAGCATATCAGATTTCTAAAAAACTTGAGCATATTTTAGCAATCGAGTTGATGGTTGCGTCTCAGGCTCTAGATTTCCATGATGCATTTAAACCATCACCAGTAACGGCAAGTATTCACGAGTTAATTAGAAATCAAGTTCCAACAGTCGAAGAGGACCGATATTTTTATTCGGATATCGAGACAATTTGTCATCTGATTCATGAAGGTGAAATTATTTCACTTGTTGAAGAGAGAATAGGCGTCATGGAATTATGAAAATGTTAAAGAAGCAGTTATACTCTAGAGTACAACTGCTTCTTTTTTTGATTTATTCAAAGTTTAAATTTACTAACAATCACTCAACTAAGACACTAAAAAATAGTTAAAAAAGGAGAATTAAGATGAATCGAAATGCCACACAATCAGCTTTTTCAAATTTGTTACTCTCTGGCACACTTGTCCATGTAGGGACTTTTGATGAGGTTCAAAAAAGATGTGGCGTTAATACTTGTCCGAATGTTGTAATGGTGATTTCTATCGATCGTTATCCTGATTTAGTATTAGAAAGCCCAGTGCAATGGAAAAAAGATATTGGCCATAAGCTCATTAATCAACTTGAGAAAACGATAGAAGTTCCTTATTTATGGAATTGGATAGAAGAAGGGGTAATTGCTCTTTTAATTGAACTTGAAGAGAATGATAGTGAGTTAGAATTCAATAAAAAGATTTTTAGTATGGCAGAAGCTATTCAAAATTCGTTAGAATCTATTCAGATTACGGTTTCTATTGGTATTGGTAAAAAATACAGTGATCCGCATCTTTTATTCCATTCATTTGAAGAGGCAAGAAAATCGATGTCAGGTCGTTTTTTCCAAGGGAACAAGCTGATTTTTCATAGTGGAATTAGACCTGTGGAGGAAAATAGATTAAGGTCACTTTCAACCGAAGATCGAATTGAATTACTAGCACTTGTTCGAATGGGTGACGAAGATGGGGTCGTAAAACAGTTAAATACATTTCTTGATAAAGTAGCGAATGCATGTAGATTAAATGAAGATGTATTTAAGACTGAAGTAGTCGATTTAATCATGTTAATATCAAGAGTTGTTGTAGAGTCCGGGGTGAGTGCAACACTCATAATGTCCAAAAATGCACAAATAATTCAAGAGCTGTATCATATTATTCGTTATGATAAATTCGTGAAAAAAGTTTGTGAATATGCGTATTGGTTAACAGTCCAAATATTTAACTCCTTTAATAATCAAATGACACCGATTATTAAAAAAGCAACAAAATATATTATGGAAAATCATCAATCAAGTATCACGCTTGAGGAAATTGCACAATATTGTTGTTTAAGTAAGTATCATTTCAGTCATCTGTTCAAAAAAGAAATTGGAACAAGTGTAATCGATTTCTTAAATAGACTTAGAATCGAAAAATCGATTTTTTATTTAGAAATGACTGATTTAAACATGCAAGAAATTGCGACCCGAATTGGTTTTCAAGATTCAAATTACTTTAGTCGTATATTTAAAAAATATATAAAAAGTAGCCCTACAGAATACAGGGCTACTAAATATCCACATTTATTAGGACAGGGCGTAGGGGATACATGAGGGCAAAGAGATTGCCCTTCCCGATTAGTCCTGTCTTTCTAGTCTTGAAGCATAAGGGTAGAGTGGATCTAATAATTGGAATTCATATGTAATTCCATCAACCTTTCCTACTACCTTTTCACTGTCATACAGGTCCAACATGAAACCAGCCATTTCTTTGGCAGTATGATATTTTGGTAGAACGCCCTCAAATTTGATATTTTCTTCTAAATCATATGATACTTTCGCAAATTCCGTTTCAGTGGCTGCAGGTGCTAAAACTTTTGCTTTCATTTTTGCACCTTGCTCTTTTAATTCATGGGCAAGTCCTTCTGTAAAAGCACTAACATAAAATTTAGTTGCGCAATATGTGATGGCATTTCCAATAATCGTGTATCCACCACCTGATGAAATATTAATTACTTGTGTGCCTTCAACTGTTGAATAATCACGTACATATAGTGAAGTTAAAATCGTTAAGGATTCAATATTCAAATTAAGCATGTTCTCAATCTTTGATAAATTTTGTTCTCCAACTGATGCAAAATTACCAAAGCCTGCGTTATTAATCCAAGTTTCAATTTGATATTCTTTAAGCCCTTCATATAACTCATACGTGTTTTTAACAACAGACAAATCAGCGGTTTTAATGACAACATCGAGATCAGCATTTAATTTTACGATTTCAGATTTTAACTTTTCAAGCTCTTCCGTTCTACGTGCAACAACGATTAAATTTTTACCACGAGCAGCGAATGCAAGTGCCGATTCATATCCAATTCCTGAACTCGCTCCTGTAATAACAGTATATTTTTTCATTTTAATTCCTCCTCATAAACTTGTTTATACTAAAATTAAATTAGTTGTGTAACATTTACAGATTCATTATACTGGTTAGAGTAAACTCTAAGTCAAACTGTTTTTTACTTAAATATTATTGCTATAAATGGAGGTCACTATGTACTCAATTGGAGAAGTTGCTAAGGCGTTAGGAATAAGCACTCATACATTACGATATTATGAAAAAGAAAATATCATACTTCCAGATCGAACTACTAATGGTGAACGATTATATTCTGAATCACACATTAAGTGGTTAAGATTTGTCCTAAAGTTAAAAGAAACACAAATGCCCATTAATAAAATTAAAGAATATGCACATTTATATACAGAAGGTGATCACACCTCGCTAGCTAGATTAGAATTATTAGTGGAGCATAAACAGTCAATCGAAAATCAGTTAAAAACGTTAAATGAAACGAACCAAATGCTAGAGAAAAAAATCTATTCATATAAAGAAATAATTCAAAAGAATAGTAGCAAAAAAATAAAACCTTATTGATCGGTATCAATAAGGTTTTATTTTTATTACGCATTTTCTCGTTTTCTTAAACCAAGAAGTCCAAACCATCCATAATTTGAATAATTTTTGTTGTCAGTAGTTGTCGAGTTTAAGTTATTAGCAACAGGTGTAGGAGTATGGTTTCAATAATAATTACCATCATTTGAGGTATTAGTTACTCCATTATTGTTGGTATTTAACATGTCATTTGTTGTATTAGTTACACCGTTATTAGTGGTATTTAACATATCATTTGTTGTATTTTTGATATTATTTTTCGTTTTATAATAATCTTCTTTTACTGTATTTTTTGTATTATGCATAACGTGGTTCGGATCTTTAAAATTATTGTTAAAATCACGTTTTATATGTTTATTATTATGTTCGTAGCTTGGTTCTAGCTCCGTAGAGTCAGATGCTGCGTTAGCATTTGCAGTAATTAAAAATGATACTCCTTTTTAATGCACTATTATTTTGTGCAATTATTTTAAACGTATGGGTGGTAATTAAGTCCATTTAGTTAACGCATTTGTTTAGTAAAAGCAGTTGCTTTATACCAATTAAAACAAAGTACAATGATTATTAACAAGTCGATAAAGTCCCCTCCATAGTACATTAACACTGCTCCAGATTGAACATCATTAAAAGAATGATCTAGCCCGTTCGAAAAAAGTAATTTCGATAAAATATCATGACCAGCTAATGCAATGACCATAATAAATGAACGAAAAATAAAACTGTATTTATGGGAGGTTGGTTCGATTGAAATAATTGAAGTTGTAAAAAAATATCCCGCTAAAAACAAATGAATATGTAAAAGTATTAACAGAGTTAGATTGTTATGAAATAAATAAAAAGCTTGAGAAGTGTAAAGAACCCAGAGTCCTCCAATGTTTAAAATCAAAGTACTAACAGGATTAGTTAATAGTTGGACTGGGGTACTTCTCAAAACTCGCGATAAACGTCTAGCATGTTTAATTTGTAGTGATATCAGTAATAAAGTGATTGGTCGAGATAAAGCTATAAAAAAAGGTGCCAACATTCCTAGCAATAAGTGCATAATCATATGGAAAACAAACAGATGATGACTTAAGTTTGCAATTGGCCCAGTAACAGAAACTAATATACAAAGCATTCCTGTTACCCATAATATTGAACGAGTTTTTGGCCATTCATTTTTTTTATTATTCGTTGCAGCCAATAAATAACTAAAAATTAAAAGTGTTATTAGCAAGGTAATAAGGAATTCAAATGAATTCAAATGAAAGTAATGAAAAAATTTATTATTCAATTTGACCACTTCTGTTTCGCGTTTTAAATAGTAGAATGATACCGATCAAAGTCATAACAGTGGCAGTAATATTCCAAGTTAAATCGTAAGGAAGAGGATCAACATTATACCTGATTTGATGAAGTTTCAACCATTTATGCTGAACGGTTCCATCATAAAGCTGGAAAATTCCTGCTCCAAGTAACAAACCTCCAAACCATCTTTTAAGATAGAGCGCTTTTTTTCTTCTTAAATTTGCAAACAAAAATAAAGATGCAATTGTTGCAAACCAACTAAAAGCATGAAATAGCCCATCTGAAACTAGCCCTACACTAGTAGTTGACTTATCGTAAAAGTGGTGCCAGTGAAGAAGTTGATGAAAAACCACCTCATCAAAAAATGCCACCAACCCAAGTCCGAATAAAAAGCCTGAATATAGATTTAGATGTAAATATGAGGTATTAGTTTGAATTGTCATAAATAATTGCTCACTTTCTAAAATGGTATTTTTTACATTTTACCCTTTCATTTACTTATCAAATCGTAATTAGTAAAAATTACAATCGAACGAAATACAATACTTGGGGAAAATGAAGATTGTGATTGTTTTTAGTTTCTTTAATGCGGAGGTTGTATGAATAAAACACAGAAAGTGAGTTTATGGGCTCTATCTACAGTACCTCTAGTAATGACTTTAGGTAATTCAATGTTGATTCCCGTACTACCAAAATTAGAACAACAATTAAATATATCAGGATTCAAAGTATCGATGATTATTACTGTTTATTCAGTCTTCGCGATTATTCTTATTCCTATAGCAGGTTATTTATCAGATCTTTTTGGACGGAAAAAAGTTATTATTCCAAGTTTAATAATTGCTGGAATTGGTGGAACTATTGCCGGTTGGGTATGTTGGAAATTAGATAATCCATATATGTGGTTGATTGTTGGTAGAATTGTTCAAGGAATCGGCTCAGCCGGGGCAATGCCAGTAGTTATTCCATGTGTAGGGGATATGTTTAAAGATGAAAAAGAAGTAAGTAAAGGGCTAGGTTTAGTTGAGACATCCAATACTTTTGGGAAAGTACTAAGTCCAATACTTGGGTCAGTATTAGCAGCAGTCATTTGGTTTTTGCCATTTTTAACAATTCCGTTGCTATGCCTTATTTCAATTATTTTAATTTTAATATTTGTAAAACCTCCAAAACAACAACCAAAAGGAAAGAAAGATAAGAAAAAATTTAAATTATTTATAAGATCAATCCGGAGAATATTTCGTAATAATGGTAAATGGCTTTATACGATATTTATTTTAGGTGCAATCATAATGTTCGTTTTATTTGGTATGCTTTTTTATCTATCGTCAATTTTAGAGAAGCGATATCAAATTATAGGTATTTTAAAAGGCTGTGTATTGGCAATTCCTTTGGCAGCATTATCATACACATCATATAAGACAGGTAAAAAAATTGGAAACCAAAAAGAGGCAATGAAAAAGTGTATCGTCATTGGCTTCATTCTTATTAGCCTTTCTTTTGTAATTCCTATTTTCATGAAAAGTATTTATATGATTATTACGAGCTTATTAATAAGTGGGGTGGGAATTGGATTGTCACTACCAAGCTTAGATGCATTAATAACAGAGGGAATTGAAAAAGAAGAAAGAGGAACGATTACATCTTTATATAGTTCTTTACGATTCGTAGGTGTAGCTGCAGGACCGCCAACCTTTGCATTTTTAATGAAAAAGCCAGACAACTATATGTTATTTTTATCAATTATTTTAGCTGTAATTGGCGTTATTTTAGCGATAAAATTTATTAAACCAAAACAAGAACAAGAACCAGCGACACAAGGTAACAAGTAGAGTTCACTAATTTATAGTGAACTTTTTCTTTTGTATTGAGATAAAATTCAATATTGAAAATTGAAGTTACTCATAGAGGGTTCATGAGTAACAAAAAAGGTAGAAAACTGAAAAATAGTTACTTATAGATGGTTCTAAAAAGGTGGGAATTTGAAAAAGAGTTACTCAAAGAGGTTTCATAAGTAAGTTCACTAATTTATAGTGATATTTTTAATTCTACTTTTATCGAGTTTAAAAAAATTGCTAAATAGAGCTAATTGAATTAAACCTTTTCTTTTAACAAAAGCTATTCTTAAAAATGATAAAGGTAGTGAAAGTATGCATACAGTTTGGAAGGGTACGATCAGTATGGGATTAGTAACGATTCCTGTTAAATTATTTTCTGCTGTTGAAGATAAGGATATTAAGTTTCGCCAATACCATAAGGATTGTAAAACACCGATTTCATATAAAAAAGTGGCTAGTTGTGATGAAGAGGTAACTCAAGAAGAAATTATTAAAGTTTTTGAAACACCGAATGGTCGGGTAGTAGAAATAACTGAAGAGGAAATTAATAAGTTAAAGGAAGAATTTGAGCTGAAAACTGTATCAATAATTGATTTTGTTAAGCTTGTAGAAATCGATCCTGTGTATTTCGATAAAACATATTATATTGGTCCAGATGCTGGGGGAACAAAGGCATATGCGTTGCTTTCAGAAATATTGAAGAAAAGTAAAAAAATCGGCCTTGCAAAAATAACAATTCGAAGCAAACAGCATTTAGCTGCGATTCGACCTTATAAAAACGCAATTATACTTGAAACTTTACATTTTCCAGATGAGATTAGAGCAATTGAAAGTCTTCCTGGCGGTGTTCCTGAAAAAGCTGGACTGGCGGAGCGCGAGTTGCAGGCTGGAATGATGCTAGTTGAACAATTAACGACGACTTTTAGCCCTGAAAACTATACTGATACTTATCGTACGGCGTTGGAGCAATTAATCTCTGAAAAAGTAAATAAAAATGATTATATAGCAACAGGCCAGGAGCAACCAGCTGAACAAAAAAATGTTGTTGATTTAATGTCGGCATTACAAGCTAGTATTGATCGAACAAAGGGTCAAGCAACCCTTGAGAAAAAGCCTAAGACAAGAGCTCCAAAAAAGGCAACGAGTTAAATAGGGGGCAATAATGGAGCTAAATCCAATTTTTCCTTTTGAACCAATTGCCACTAATTCAGTTCCTACTGGTCCCGAATGGATCTCACAAATAAAATGGGATGGAGTAAGGATCCTAACATATTTTGATGGGACGGAAGTTAAATTATATAATCGCAAATTAAATGATCGTACTAACATATTTCCAGAACTAACAAATCTAAAATCTTATACTGCTGCACAGTCAATCATTTTAGATGGAGAAGTCATTGCTTTAGATCAAAACGGCAATCCATCTTTTCATGAGGTTATGCGTAGAGACGGAATTCGACGTCGGGACCGAATCGATTCAGCTATAGAAGCCGTACCAATCTTTTATATGATATTTGATATTCTTTTTTACAATGGTGAATGGGTAACTGATTTGCCATTACAAGAAAGACAAGGGCTATTATCAGTTGTGATTGAACCAAACAAGCACATACAAGTAGTTCCAAGCAATCCAGATGGAGTTGCATTATTTGATGTCGCGAAACAACATGGTTTAGAAGGAATTGTATGTAAAAAACTCACGAGCAAATATTTAATTAACGGCAAGAACGATGCTTGGCAAAAAGTAAAAAATTATAAGGATATTATAGCTGTAATTGGCGGGGTAACATATCGGTCAGGTGTTGTTAACTCAGTTTTAGTTGGGCTTTATAATGAGAAAAATGAATTCGTCTATATTGGACATGTTGGAACAGGAAAATTAACGAATTCAGACTGGAAAGATCTTACGACGGTAATTGAATCAATCAAAATTGAAAAAAATTCGTTTAGTAATCAGCCAAAAAGAATAAAAGAAATTCAATGGATCCAGCCATTGTTAACGGTTAAAGTTCAATTTATTGAATGGACTGAAGGACATTCATTAAGACAACCAAGTATTCAAGCGTTTGTTGATAAAGATCCTAAAGATTGTACTTTTTCAGATTAGAGGGCAAGGAATGAATAAATCCGTATTTAGTAAACGAGATCGAAATTATATAGGTCTTTTCTTTATTTTAGGATTTGATTTAAAGCTAGAGAAATTCTTAGTTGGGGTCATAAAAGGAAATGATATTGTACAAATTGGCTCTTTCTCAAAAGGAATTAGTGAAGATGAAAAGCGCATTTTGATTCAAGCTATAGAAGCTAATAAAAAGGGGACCGATAATAATTTAATTAATGTGGATCCTGGGATTTGTATTGAATTGGAGTTTCAAAGCATTGTAAATGAAAAATTAAAAAATGCAAAATTTTTATCATTTCAGTTACAGCAAGCATGGAAAGAATGTACTTGGGATGGCCTGCTGTTAACTAATCTAATTGTAGAGCAAGAACTAACACTCACAAGTCTGGAAAAGGTAATTTGGAAAAGTCCTTATATAAATAAGGAGAGTTTTTTATCCTATTTAGCACAAATAGCTATTTACATGCTTCCATTTCTGAAAAATCGGTTATTAACAACGATTCGTTTCCCTGATGGAATAGAAGGTGAATCTTTTTTTCAAAAAAATTGTCCAGATTATGCCCCAAGTTTTATTAAAACGGAAGAACAAGAAGGAAACAATTTTATTATTTGTAATGATGTATCAACCTTACTCTGGTTAGGGAATCAATTGGCAATTGAGTACCATATCCCTTTTCAAACATATGATGCGGACAATCCAATTGAAATCGTATTTGATTTGGATCCACCGAGTACAGATGCTTTTTCATTAGCAATAAAAGCCGCATTAGAAATGAAATTAATCTTTGATTCGTTTCAAATAAAAAGCTATCCTAAAGTGTCAGGAAGTAAGGGGATTCAAGTTCATATTCCGATTAAAGAAAATTCACTAACCTATGATGATACAAGAGTATTTACTTCTTTTATTGCACATTATTTAATTGAGAAATTTCCAGATGATTTTACAATAGAAAGATTAAAGAAAAATCGAAACAACCGTCTTTATATTGATTATGTACAGCATGCAAAAGGAAAAACAATTATTTGCCCATATTCAACGAGGGGGAAGGAGAAACCGACAGTTGCAACTCCTCTTTTTTGGGATGAGGTAAATGATGAATTAAAAATTGAAACTTTTACAATTCCTTTTGTCTTAAATCGATTAGAAAATAGTCCTTGCCCAATGGAAGACTATTTTGAGCAAGAAAATATTTCATTAGTGAATTTAATTTCTAAAATTAAAGAAAGCCAATTAAAGTAAAAACTCCCTAAATAAAATGTGTAGGGAGTTTTTTTTGATTTTATATTTCAATAATAATCGGCAAAATCATTGGTTTTCTCTTTGTTTTAGTAAATAAAAATTGCCCAAGGGATTTTTTAATATTTTGCTTCATAACGCCCCATTGGAGTTTGTTTTCATCAAGTAATTCTTTTACAGAAGATATGGCGATTTTATTTACTTCCTTTAGTAAGCTTTCAGAATCACGAGCATAAACAAATCCTCTTGAAATTGTATCAGGGCCAGAGATTATTTTTCGTTCAGCCTTATTAATCGTAATGACGATTACAAGCATGCCATCTTCAGCAAGTTGTTTTCGATCTCTTAATACGATGTTACCAACATCACCAATTCCCATTCCGTCTACGTAAATATTTCCTGCTGGTATTCTTCGACTTTGAATTGCCTCTGATTGTAAAATATCGACAACATCGCCGTTTTTAATGATAAAGATATTTTTGCGTTCTACTCCAACAGATTCGGCAAGTGCACGATGATGATGAAGCATTCTATATTCGCCATGAATTGGAATAAAGTATTTTGGTTTCATTAATGTTAACATGAGTTTAAGCTCTTCTTGGTATGCATGTCCGGATACATGCATACCTGTTGAACTTCCTGAGCCATATATAACATTTGCTCCGAGATTGTAAAAATTATCGATAATTCGCGAAACGCTTCGCTCATTACCTGGTATTGGAGAAGCAGCTAAAATCACAGTATCACCAGGATAAACATCAACACCTCTAAAGCTAGAGCTAGCTAATCGAGCAAGAGCGGCAAGAGGTTCTCCTTGGCTACCTGTACATAAAATTGTAATGGCTTCAGGTGCAAAATTATTAATTTCATCAGTATCAATCAAAAGACCCTCTGGAACGGTTAAGTAGCCTTGCTCCATAGCAACTTGAACTACGTTAATCATACTTCTTCCGAGTAAAGCTAACTTTCGATTTGTGATAACCGATGCATCAACAATTTGCTGAACTCTATGTACATTCGAAGCGAATGTTGAAATAATCACACGCTGTTTTGCTTTCATAAAAGCATCAATTATATGTTCACCAACAATCCGTTCAGATGGTGTTGAGCCTGGCCTTTCAGCGTTTGTGCTCTCTGATAATAGTAATAAAACACCTTTACTACCGATTTCAGCCATTTTATGAATATCTGGATATTGATTATTTACAGGAGTTAAATCAAACTTAAAATCCCCGGTGTGTACAACTGTACCTTCAGGCGTTTCAAATACAATCCCTAAGCAATCGGGTATACTATGATTCGTTTTAAAAAATGAAGTTGAAAAGTGTTCAAATTTAATAATTGAATCAGAATCTATTAAAATTAGTTCTGTTTCACCAAGGAGTCCATGTTCCTTCAATTTTAGTTCGATTAATCCTAGTGTTAATCTAGAAGCATAAACTGGAATATTTAGTTGCTTTAAAAGGTATGGGATTCCTCCGATATGATCCTCGTGACCGTGCGTAACAAATAAGCCTTTAATTTTCTCTTGGTTTTCTTTTAGGTAAGTTATATCTGGAATGATCAAGTCAACACCCAATAAACTCTCGTCCGGAAATTTCGAACCACAGTCTATTAGAATGATTTCTTTTAAATATTGAATGGCATACATATTCTTTCCAATTTCATTGATACCGCCCAGGGCAAAGACTGATAGCATACTTTTTGTTGGACTCAAAATCTTATTCCTCCTAGTACTTTGAGAAGTAGAAACATTTTCCCTCTAGAAATTGCCATATTTTTCTTAGTATGTACGGAAGAGTTAAAATCATTCAAGCGATGGTATGTGCACAAAAAAATGAGTCGTTTCAAACCGACTCACTTTTCGAATTACTCTTCAAAATAATTTTTAAATGGTTTTTTAGGTGTATGCGTTTCGTTTCGATAATAAGGATTATCTTCAGTAGAATCTTTTGGATCCAAATTCGTTTTTATGACTAATGTCGGTCCAGTTGTACCATGCTCAGCAATAATTCGATCATTTAATTCGTCGAAATCGGGAAGTTTTTTATTCCCTGGTTGTATTGGTTCGGACATTTTTAAACACCTCCTCACAATAGGATGGTTTCTTCATTAGAAATTATGTATTTAGTATTTTAATCAATAGACTTAATTAAATTGCATAAGTCGTGTACTAGCCTGAGCCACGGTACATACTGATAATAGAAAAAGTTCAACTTGAAAGGTGGAAGATGAATGACAGTAATAGAGAAATTAGCAAGTGCTTTATACCGTAGAGACGAAGAGCCAAACATCGAGTTAGCAACTCAAGTTGTGGAGCATAATGATAAAGAGGCAGTAAAAGAGTTGATTGAACACCTTTTTAATAAAAATAAAAACATCCAAAATGATTGTATAAAAGTTTTATATGAAATCGGTGATCGTAAACCTTCTTTATTAAGTGATTATACAAATCAATTTTTTTCACTATTAAATAGTAAAAACAATAGACTTCAATGGGGAGCAATGACCGCTATAAATAGTATTACAAATGATGTCCCTGATATAATATTTTCTCATATAGAACAAATCATTCAAGCGGGTGACAAAGGTTCAGTCATTACGAAGGATCAAGTTGTAAATATCCTTATTAAACTATGTTCTATTAAGGCGTATGAAGAAGTGGCCTTTAAGCTACTGATTGAACAATTAGTTAAAAGTCCAACTAATCAGCTACCGATGTATGCTGAGAAATCTATGTCTATTATTTATGAAGAAAATAAAAATATATTTATTGAAACAATAACTTCTAGACTAGGTGATATTGAAAAAGAGTCTAAAAGAAAACGAGTTGAAAAGGTTATTAAAAAGCTTGGCTGAACTTGTTAAATGAAACGAACAAAATGTGTACTTTGTTGATAAAGTGGTGAACTTTATTGATAAAGTACTTATTTTTGTTGATATAACAGAAACTTTGTTCATAAATTGCCTGTTTTCGTTGATAAACTGAGAAAAGTAATGTGAAAGCAACATTGTAAGATGATACAAAAGGCTAGGAAGATTAAATTAACTAGGTAATTAGAATTGTGCATTAGAAAAAAATGCATTCTTTGACAAAAAATGATAGTTTTCTACTTATTCACTCTGTTTTCTTATCCTTTTTTGTTGAAAATATTCGAATTATAAAAAAATTTGTATTTGATAAAATTTGTAAAACCTAAAATCCTGTCAAATCTCAATATAATAAAAACTATCAAGAGAGAGAGAGGAAGATGGGGGAAAATGAAAAAGAGAATCAAAAAAAATGTTACGACCCTAGCGGTAACAACAGGGCTTGTAGCAAGCGTATTTAATCCAATTTCTATTCATCACAGTGTTCATGCACAATCAACGTCAAAAGTTGAACAAGTTTTATCAGCTCTTACACCAGCTCAACGTGAGGCTATTAAGCAATTAAAAATCAGTGATAAAGAAGGGCTTCAAGTTTCTCCTGATTTGGACTTAACAAGTGAAAAGTCAACTTCTGTAATTGTTGAATTTAAAGACAAGCCAGCAAATACAGCAGTTATGGTTGCACAAGCGGATGGAACAACTCTTTCAGAAGCAGATGCACAAGATAAAGTAGACGCTTCACATGACACATTCCAACAAGATTTAAAAACAATTTTTAGTAAAGAGTTAAAAGAAAAGAAGAATCCTTATAAAATTAAACGTTCTTATAAAAAAGCATTTAACGGAGTTGCAATGACACTCCCTGCAAATAAAGTAAAATCATTACTTAAATCTAGTTCAGTACAAGCAGTATGGAGTGATTTACAAGTTAAGCTAGATGATCCAACTACTAAAGAACTTAGCACTACTGAACAACAATCTTCAACTCATACGATGGTAACATTCCCTGGTATTGAAAAGCTTCATGAAGAAGGCTATACAGGAAAAGGAGTAAAGGTTGGTGTTATTGATACGGGCATCGACTATAATCATCCAGATTTAAAAGATGCTTATAAAGGCGGATATGATTTCGTAGATAATGACAACGATCCGATGGAAACAACATATGCGGATTGGCAGAAATCGGGACAACCGGAAACAAATGGTGGAGCATATTATACAGAGCATGGAACGCATGTAGCTGGAACTATTGCAGGACAAGGTAAAAACAATGCAGACTTTGCAGTAAAAGGCGTAGCACCAGACGCTGATCTTTATGCTTATCGAGTTCTTGGCCCCTATGGATCTGGTCAAACATCAGCAATTTTAGCCGGAGTTGACAGAGCAGTTTCAGACGGAATGGACATCATTAGTATGTCACTTGGAGCAGACTATAATGATCCACTATATCCTACGGCAATTGCGGTAAATAATGCCGTACTTTCAGGAGTTACAGCTGTTGTTGCAGCAGGGAATGCAGGAAATAAAATGTATACATTAGGTTCTCCAGGAAATTCACCTTTGGCAATCACAGTTGGAGCAAGTGATACTGCTAATACGATTCCAAATTATTCAGCAACAGCGAAATCTTCAACTGGTGATTTACCAGCTGACTTGAAATTTGCCGCTCAAGGACTTACTGATAATGTAGCGGAATTTCAAGGGAAAACGTATAAAATGGTAAATATAGGACAAGGGCAAGAAACCTCTTACTTTAAAAGAGATTCAGATGGAAACTATACAATACCAATCGATGTAACTGGAAAAATTGTTATTGCTCAACGTGGTAGTTTAGGTATTGAAGAAATTGTTAAACGAGCTAAATCACATGGAGCAAAGGCTGTTGTTTTAGTGAATGCATCTGGAGATACATTATCAGATGTATACTTAGGTAATGTATATGGATATATTCCAACATTTTTAATAAACAGCGCGCAAGGTACTAATATTCAAATTAAAATACCTTTAACTGAAGCGGCGAAAGGAAATACAGTCGACTTTACATTTGGTAACATGAGCCAAACAGTTACACAAGGTAATAAATTAGCGGACTTTAGTTCTCGTGGTCCATCTCGTGTGTTATATGATATTAAACCAGAAGTAACAGCACCAGGTGTAGCTGTATTCTCAACTGTACCTTCTTATATGCATAAGGATGACAATGGAAATCCATTAACTGATTATCAATATGCGTATGAACGCTTATCTGGTACATCGATGGCTACACCGAATGTTTCAGGGGTAGCAGCATTATTAAAACAAGCTCATCCAGATATGACGCCTGCAGATATTAAGGCGACACTAATGAATACTGCAGATCCATTAAATGATAAATATAGTGTCTATGAAGTGGGTGCAGGTTTAGTTGATCCTTACAAAGCTGTTCATGCTGGGACTGAAATTCAAGTGAAAGACAAAACAAAAACACTAAACAGTAATGCTAATGATTCAGGCACGATTACTCTTGCAAGTAAAGGAATCAAAACAATTAAAAACATTACTGGAGCTTTAAGCTTTGGCGAACAAGCTGCTAATGGTAAGGCTATTACGGATCAACGTTCAATGACTATATTTAATAAAAGCTCTGAAGATAAAACATATGATGTAAAAGTTCAGTTCCAAACATTGGATGCACGCTTTACAAATGACTCTAGAGCGGACCAAGATGCTGCTGCTAATGGCGTTACATTAGATGTGAAATCGTCTATAAAAGTGAAACGATACAGCAGTGCGAATATGGATGCGACAATCAACGTTCCTAAGAGTGCTAAACTTGGTACTTATGAAGGGTATGTTGTGTACACAAATCAAAAGAACCCTGATGAAACGTATAAAGTACCGTTTGCTATTCATACAGTTGATGAAGGATTTGATTATGTAAAAGGAGATCCAGCTGCATTCACTGTACCTTATGAAGCAGGTAGTAATGCAACAAGGTGGTCAATTGGCGTGGATTTCAAGCTGAAATCTCACATGCGTAATTTTGATTTCTTCCTTGTTGATCCAAAAACAAACGAAGAAATTGGTTATCTTGGCTCAGCTGATGGAATGGCTGCAGATGAGGGTATTCAATATTATTTCCGAGGTATATTGAACGGTGGACAATATTACCCGTTAACAGGAAACCCGGATAGCCCAGTTGCATTTGATTATAAGGAAATTGACCCAGGATTATGGAAAATACGAATGGTTGGTACAAATGATAATGGTGCAACCTTCTCTAGTGACGCTCCTGTTTATTATGGAGAGAAAGAACCAAAGGTTACAATGAATTATGGAGCAGGTCAAATCGTTGAAACTGCTAATGCAACTGACAAAACAGTTACAGTAACAGGTAATGCGTTTGATAAAAACATAGCTGAAATGCAAGCAGCAGGTATTGATGCTTCACAAGGCGAAAATAAAATGTATTATTACAACCCAAATAATTCGAATGAAATTAATATTCCTGTAGATGGAAATGGAAACTTTAATTCAGAAATACCATTATCAACAGCAGGGCCAGTCTCATTGCCAATTACACAATATGATTTCTATGACAGAGATAAATCAACTGTTGAAAATTATGGAAGTACTAGAGATGTTTACTTTGTAAAAAAAGGAACTGCCTATACTTCAGCAATTGCAGATAAACAAAGAGTTAACATGGGAGATACAACAACAGTAACATTCTCATCGAAAAATGTTACAACAAAGGTGAAAAAAGCTGAATACTCTTTCTTATATCCAAATAAGTTCCTAGATGTAGTGAGTGTTAAGCCACATGGAACATATAAAGGAAATTTAGATGTTACTTCTACATCTACACCTTTTAACACTAGTTACACTAAAATGACGATTACAGCAACAGCACTTGGTGACCTTGCGACTACAGGAATTACTGGAGATACTTCTTTAGTTGACTTGACGTTTAAAACAAAAGATATTTACTACAAAGGTCCAATGACATTTGATGATCCAACTGGTACTTCTAGATTCTTTAACGCAGTTTATACGAATGTAGATGATAGTAAGGTAACGACGCAAGGAATTCAACCTTATTTCTATATTACTCCTACTTATTCTCTTATGAGGGGTGAGGTTCAAGCAGAAGGATTGGCAACAGGAATTGACAATGCAGGGAATATTAATATGAAAAATCTTGACTATAATAAAGCTGGTTCAAAAATTAGTGTGAAAGATTCCGATGGTAAAGAATACGGAGTAGCTGATCCGTTGGGATATAGCGCAACAGCTCCAGCAGGTTTTACATCTAGATTACCTATTACAGATAAAACATTTACATTATCAATCGATGTACCGGGACATTTCACATTCAAGAAGGACTTTACAGTTGGTTTGAAAGAAGACGGTAAAGTGACAGCTGGATCTAAACCAGTTGAATATAGCTATATCCCTGGTGGAGATGTGAATAAGGATAACGTAATTGACATTAAAGATGCTCTATATATTCAAACATATTGGGGTACAAATAAACGTGATGCAGATATCAACTATGATGGTGTGGTTGATGAGAAGGATATGCAGTACGTAATTAATAACTACTTAATGCAAAACCCATTTGTTGACAATTCACCTAAGGCAGTTAAGAAATTCAAAAGTGAAACGATAGATGATGTTTTAACAGATCTTGGTTTAGAGTAATAGAATAATAGTATTGTTTAATCGGTGACGATCAATGATCGTTACCGATTTTTTTCTTTAAATATTAACGAACGAGATTCTCTTTTTTTTTTTAAAATTATGTAACACTTGTATTTCTTAAACACGTTATAAAGAGATTACTAGTTTTAAAAAGGGAATAGCGGATACGATAAACTAACTCTTATAAAGGTGATTAAAACAATACAATATTAAATATATAACTCGTGTATTTTTTAGTAAATTGGGGTAATTGGGAATAATCAGATTAATAAAATTATAGAGTTATTAGACAAAAAAAGACAATTTTCGGGTCGGGATTAGTCAACTAAGTACATTGTTTTAATGGATTTTGTTGGGAAATGATGAAAAAACATTGTTTAGTAGTTTCATGTTTGGGGGAAACTGGGAAAAGATTAATTATTTTTATAGGAATCTAAATTAATTTTAAGGAATTTTTAACCAAATATAGCGTAATTATTCAACATATGGAATAAGCAAGTTTACATAAAAATATTGCCATCTAAAAAGCGTTTTTAGTAGAAATCTAGATTATATAAATAAGCACATAAATTGGCTTTAACTCATAATACTACTTATAAAAGTTTCTTTTAGCAGGTTGGTGGTTAAAATGGGAGGCGAATCAAAAGCAATAGTGGGATCAGTGATTGTATCGATTGGAACAATTACAGCTGCAATTGGTTCTACGCCGTCCAAATATTTAAAAAGTAGTGTACGAGATGACTTAACTTTAATCGGAAATGTTTTGCAGGCTACCGGTAATGGTATTGATGCTGAAGCGGATGGGACAATACTTAGAGCAGTTGGAAAAGAGATCACAGCAAGTGGGAATGTTACTGTTTTTGCAGGCGTTATTTTTGATATTCGAAAAGAAGCATCTTATAAATTATTTATTGCAGGTAATTTGTTACAAGCTTTAGGGTTAGGTGTTAATGTTGGAGAAGCGGTTGAACTCGCTCCATTTCTAGGCCAGTCAGAAAACATTGTAGGAGGCTTGACACAAATCATAGGAAATACAATGCAAGCAATAGGATGGTCAGAAGCATTAGATAGTATTAAAGAGAATGAAAATAAACAAAAAAAGTTCGGTTACTTTTATGATGACCAACTTGAAAGCAGCAATGATCAATCTGAATTATTGGTTGCAACGGGTAGTTGGATCCAAGCGGTTGGTTCTGTAATTTCAGTGATTGGAGCAATAAAAGAAGAATCTGCGACTTATTAAGCTGAAAGTAAGCAGAACTTTCACTTTAATTTATCGAGGACGGTCGTCTTTTATCAAGTTCAACTAATTCCTGCACGAAATTATAGTCAAAAGCGGAGATAAATAGCTCACGCTTTTTTTTGCGTTATTAAAAATGATCTTAATTGTGTTAAAATGCTTTAAAGTAAAAAATAAAGATAAATATAGAAGAGTTTTGTTTACTATTACATAAATTAAATAAAAAAACTTTTTGACCCCGTATCTTTTTAAACTTCTATTACGTTTATAAGGTAGAGAGTGTTATTAAAGGAGTGAACACAAATGACTAGTAAGCTTAGACTGCACAGTATAGAACAAGAAAATCAGGAACAGAGGTCAGATGAATTTTATTGGAAGGAGTATTATCCGAAGTTACAACGCTATTGTCATTTTCTATCCCAAAATGAATGGGATGGAGACGATCTTGCTCAGGAAGCCTTTTTTAAGGCAGTAAAATACTATAGTAATGAAAAATTGAGCTCTGCTTTATTAAATAAAATAGCTTACAACCTTTGGATTGATACTTTACGAAAAAGAAAAGAAGAAACAGTTTGTCCCGATTTAGACCTTTTCCAGATTACAGTTAATCATTCAGTTGATCATAAAATCAACAGTGTAGAGCTCTTACTAAAGCATTTTACTCCAAAACAAGCGGTTATCTTTTTTCTAAAAGAAGCATTTCAATACAAATTTAAAGAAATTGCCGAAATGATTGGAGCAACTGAAATAGCGATAAAATCTAGCCACCACCGGGCAAAAAAGCGCCTAGATAATAAAAACATAGAGGAAGAATCTAATTCAGTTGAACATTATTGGAATGAAGAGGAGAGGAAAGAACTTGAGGAACTATTTAATATAGCTTTAGAAGTTCAGGACCCTTCTATCCTTATTCACGCTATTCCTTCTATAGATAGTATTGCTGACAGTCCTAAAATGGTGTTCTGTAATTTCCAATCAATTCGAAAACAATCTCCTTCAAGCACTCTCTGCATGGCGGCATAGCCAATTAACGCTTTTAAGGAGGATTTTTAAATGACGACAATTCCATATGTAATTGAACAATCTAATCGTGGTGAACGTTCATACGATATTTATTCCCGCTTGTTAAAGGATCGAATTATTATAATAGGTGATGAGATTAATGATCAAGTAGCAAACAGTGTAGTTGCACAATTATTATTTTTGGCAGCGGATGCGCCCGATAAAGAAATTTCACTTTATATAAATAGTCCAGGTGGGTCGACTTCAGCAGGCTTTGCTATATATGATACAATGCAATATATTAAACCCGATATTAGAACAATTTGTACAGGAATGGCAGCGTCCTTTGGCGCAATGCTTTTGCTAGCAGGAACTAAAGGTAAGCGTTTGGCACTTCCAAACAGCGAAATCATGATTCACCAACCGTTAGGAGGGGCAAAAGGTCAAGCAACAGAAATTGAAATATCTGCTCGCAGAATATTAAAGCTACGCGAACATATTAATCATATTATTGCCGACCGAACAGGGCAATCTGTTGAAAAAGTTTCAAAAGACACAGATCGAGACTATTTCATGAGTGCGGAAGAAGCGAAAGAATATGGAATTATTGATGAAATTCTCTACCCGACTAATTGACTTAATAAAATTTTACTAAAGAGAAAGGTTAGCAGTGCTAGCCTTTTTGTGCGACGGGCAGTCGCATAGGGTGCTGACCTAGTCAGCACCCTTCAATCATTTTAACTAGACAGAGACGACACTTCGGTGTAACGACTGGACGAAGGATAAAATTATGAATTCCAGATGGTGAAAATCCATACTCGAGGAGACTGACCTAGCTCGAGAAGTCTAATCTAGGGCATTATCGCGAGGTATTGTCTGAAGGAGATGCGGTAAATCGAGAGACCCGTAGACGAAAAGATAGACCCTAATGCAAGAAGTGTGAAGCACGGCGGCGGGATAAGTTGGTGACTCTGCGAAAAGTGAGGAAACCCACTAAAACGGCATTTTCTTTAGAAGTCAGAGCGAGAAAATGTGGCTTATAACGTGATGGTGCAGGGTATGTCTTGAAGGAAAATGCGATGACCCCGTGAGGTCTCCACCTTACCGAACAGGCAGGGTTCTAATCTATAAGGGCAATCCGAAGTGATGAAGAACGGGTGGAGAAGTCAGACGTTCTCATAGTACGGAAGTAGTTCGATGACCATAACATTGAATGAACGGAAGGGGAACGACCTATGGCTCCAAGTCATGGACGAGATGGAATGTCAACAATCAAGTTACTGAGGTAAAACCGTTTGAATGAACATCAAGGAAAGGCATGGAATATGTAATGAATCAAGAGTGGAAATTTAAATTACACAGTGTTTATGGTCAATTATTATTCGACCGTAAATTAACAAAAAGCTTCGAACAAGTAAAAGCGAATAAAGGTACAGGTGGAATTGACGGAGAATCAATCGAAAGTTATGAATCTAACTTGAATGGAAATATTTTGTCATTACTTGAAAAGTTAAGAACGAAAACCTACAAAGCACAACCAGTCAAAAGAGTATACATACCTAAGAAAAATGGAAAGAAACGACCATTGGGAATTCCGACAATTCAAGACCGTATTGTTCAACAGAGTTTAGTAAATGTGTTACAACCAAAATTTGAGGATCTACTGTTTCATAATTGGTCAGTAGGATATCGACCAAATCGAGGAGTTCAAAGAGCCCTTCAAATAATCTTATGGAATATAGAACAGGGATATAATCATATATACGATTGTGATATAAAAGGCTTCTTCGATAATATTCCACATAAGAATCTAATCGGAATATTAAAGAAATACGTCTCGGACCGAACGGTCCTTAGTCTCATAGAACAATGGTTAAAGGTTGGACACATGGAAGAAGGAAAACTGATTCATTCTGACTACGGGACTCCTCAAGGTGGAGTAATTTCACCATTACTAGCAAATGTCTATCTTAATGAATTGGATTGGGAATGGGATTTGAATGGTATTCGCTTCGTTCGTTACGCAGATGATTTTCTTTTATTTGCGAAATCAAAAGAATTAATCGAAAAAGCAGCGTCCTTAACTAAAGAAAAGTTGAAAGAGTTAGGATTAGAGATTTCAAAAGAGAAAACTAGAGTAGTCAACTTTGAGAAGGACGATTTCGATTTCCTAGGTTTTACATTTCATCATTGGAGACCGAATAAGAAAGTTAATAAACCTATATTTCATGTGACACCTAAGGAAGAATCAATCAAAGACTTTCGATTGAAAATTAAAGAAAAGACTCGAAAGACTTTAACTCTGAGCAAAGAAGAATGGGTTAGTCGTGTGAATCCAATTATACGTGGAAAAGTCAATTATTATGTGACAATCATCAAAGCGATTAAGGCTAATGAAGAACTAGGTCAGACAAGTCATTGTATTACCAGATGGACGAGAAATCGACTTCGAAATCTAGATGGATACATAAGAAGGCGACTGCGAGTAGCCTTTATTCATAAACATCCAACCCAAAGAAAAGGGGATAAAATGAATAGTTTATGGAATAACTCATTCTTTCTAAAGACTAACCTAATCCCATCTTATTGGCTTTACTTAAATAAAGCTTTCGGCTACACAAAAGAACAATATTTAAATGACATGAAGAAAACAACTAAACGCAACATACATACAAGGATTAAAAGAGAAAGAGAAAAGGGAAAAGAATATTACAACCCTATTCGTCTCCAAAAGATGCAAAATGCCTGGAATGCATCCTCTTGATAAACACTACAACATATGGGTAAGCCGTATGCCTTAATTGGGCAAGTACGGTTTGATAAGGGGGAAGTCTCGTGAGAGATTTCCCTACTTTATTTATTGGTCAATTCAAATAGGTTAAGCTTTAAACTAAATTAAACCGAATAAATTATGATACTTATGGAATATATGTTTAACTGTGATTTACTTATAGACTTTTAAACTATTCAAAAGGAGATTGAAAAAATGACTTTTGAACAAAAAAGTATCGCAGGTTTCATGCATCGTAAAATCACAGAAGAAAATACCTACTTCTTTTTAAATGATTTTACTTCCATATTAGTAAATGGAGAGGATACAAACGGGGCTTTTTGCGTTCTACATTGTAATGGAAAAAAAGATGGCGGACCACCACTTCACATTCATGAATTAGAAGATGAAACGTTTTATGTATTAGAAGGAGAGATTGCTTTTTTCATAGGTGATCAGAAAATTTCTGCAAAAGCTGGAGACTATGTATTTGCCCCACGAAGGATTCCTCATACATTTAAGGTGCTCTCAGAAGAAACTAAGTTCATTGTAACTGCATATCCATCCGGTTTTGATGAATTTGTAAAAGAATTATCTGTACCGTTTCTAAAAGCATTTATTAAGCCTGAAAATCCACCATCAAATGAAAAAATTCAAAAGTTGATTGAGGTGTCAAAAAAGTATAAAATTTCTTATCCGAGTTTATAAATTTAATAATATGTTGGTAGGTAAAGAAGTAAAGAAAGGAACAGAAGATGGAATATTTAAATAAACTAAATCCAATTAAAGCAGCACATCTTTTTATTAATAAACATTTTCCAAACTGTCAAGGTGCGTTATTATCTGGGAGTGTAGTCAGAGGGGAGGCAACGGAAACATCAGATCTTGATATTGTGATTTTCGATCGAAATCTCTTGTCATCATATAGAGAGTCATTAATTAAATTTGGATGGGATATTGAAGTTTTTGTGCATAATTTAACATCTTATAAAGACTTTTTTGAAAGTGACAATGAAAGAGCTAGGCCTTCATTGCCAAGAATGGTGTCTGAGGGAATTGTTTTAAAAGACGAAGGTATAATGAATGATATTAAGAAAGAAGCAAATGATCTTTTAAATAATGGACCAGCAGAATGGTCAGAAGAAACAATAAAACTAAAGCGGTATTTTATTACAGATGCATTAAATGATTTTGTTGGCTCATCTATTAGAGGAGAAGAATTATTTATTGCAAATACACTAGCTGAATTAGTAAGTGAATTCGTTTTAAGAACACACTGTAAATGGATTGGCTCTTCAAAGTGGATTGTACGCGCATTAAAGCATTATGACGAAGATTTTGCGAATAGTTTTATAGAAGCTTTTGATCTATTTTACACGACTGGGAACAAAGATCGAATTATTGAATTAGTTAATGACATATTGCGTCCTTTTGGTGGGCAGTTATTTGAAGGTTTTTCATTAGGAAAATTGTAAAAAACAAATTGATATTTAAGGTAAGTATGATTAAGACGTATGAACTGAGTTAGATCAGTTCACACGTCTTTTTTATTTGAAAACTTTTTATAAATTTATAAAAATATGTACTGATTTTTACATGTGCATTTGATCGATTGAATCGTTTTTTCGAGATTATTTTTAGTTTTTTATAGGTGTTTTGTCCTGTTTTTACGTCAAACTCGGACAAAATTAGATTGATTTATCATTAGTTTTATTAGATTTTTCCCAATTTTCAGTTTTATATTGTTAGCTAAAAATAAATTATTCGCCAAAATTCTTAACATTCTTCCAAGAAAAACAGATTTATCAAGTTTATTTGACAAATTTAAGTACTAATTGACGAAAAATATTGTAGATGAATTAATAAGAATTCCCCCAATATACGTTCAATTATTTGGGATGTAAAATTTAACTGTATTTATTAATGGCCACGAAATAGGTGAATAGTAAATCTTTAGTTTGTCATTTTATTTAACTATTAATCTCTTTGGAAGCAAAGTGGATTTATATAAATACTAGAATAAATTTAGGAGAGTTGTTAATGAAAAATGAAAAAATGAAAGCGTTTAAAGTTTTGTCAACTGCGGCATTAACATCATTACTTTTCACATCTTTTACAGCTTATGCTGAAAAAAATATTATTACATTTTCTTCTGCGGACGAACAAGTTCAACCAATGTTAGTTAAGAGAGCTGAACCAGCTCAAAAAGACTCGATTTATGATGCTGCTAAAAAGAATGAAGAATTAGGCAACCATAAACCAGATGATCTTGTTCATTTAATTGTAGAAGTTGATCAACCAAATAATGACGAAGTAACAAAACAAAATAAAAGAACTTTATTTAAAGAAAAACAAGACAAAGTAATCGAAAAAATTTCAAAATTAAAAACTACTAAATCTAATGAAACGTTTAAGCTAAAACACCGTTATTTTGAAGGATTTAACGGATTCAGTGTCGAGACAAAATTTAAGAACTTGAAGGATGTTGAGTCACTACAAGGAGTTACACATGTAGAAGTAGCTAGAACATTCCATGAAACGATGGCAGCAAGTAAAGAATTAGTACAAGCTCAAAAGGTTTGGGAGCAATATGGTTATAAAGGAGAAGGTCTATTAGTAGGTGTTGTAGATTCCGGTATTGATTGGACTCATAAAGATATGACACTGCCAGATGAAGCTAAAGCGAAAGAAAAATGGACAAAGGATAAATTTCAAAAGTTTGCTGAAACGACAGCTGTAAATGAAACTTGGTATTCAGATAAAGTACCATCTGGTTACGACTGGGCAGACAACGATACAAATGTTATACCTGGTGCAAAAGGTAGTCCTCACGGTACTCACGTTTCTGGAACAATAGGAGCAAATGGTGATGATTCGACAGGTGGAGTTGAAGGAATTGCACCTGGAGTACAGCTTTTAGCAGAAAAAGTATTTTCTGATAATGGCGGCGGGGCGATGGAAGACGATATTATCGCAGGGATTGAGCACGCGGTTACTATGGGCGCAGACGTTATTAATATGAGTTTAGGCTCTGACGCAGGTTATGTAGACGAAAATTATGATCCAATTCAAAAGGCGATTCGTATGGCGACAGAGCAGGGTACTTTAGTAGTAGTAGCAGCTGGAAATTCTGCGTATAGTTCAGAGGCTTTACTAGTTCCTTCAACAGTACGACCATATGCGGAAGATCCAGATATTGGAACAGTAGGTTCACCAGGGGTAAGTCCATACGCAATATCTGTAGCTTCCTATGAAAATACTAAAATTCATATGAATGCAATTTCTGATGGTAGTCTAACTGTACCATTCAAAGATCATTCTCAATTTGGGCCAACATATAATTTTGAAGTATCTAAAAACTTATTACCAAATACTAACTATGATTTAGTATATGTAGGTGAAGGAAAAATAGCTGCTAATTATCCAAAGGGTAAAACGAACTATATTGCAGTTGTTAAACTTTTAAATTCATATAGTACTGTTTCATCTATTCAGTTTGCTGCAAAGGCAGCAGGAGCGAAAGCAATTATTATGATTCCTCCAGCAAATATGCCAGATTATGCATCTCAACCAGTAACACCAACTGCAGCACCAACTGCAGAAACTAGCAAAGTAATTGGTGATGCATTACTAGATAAAATGAGCAAGATGCCGAGTGGCCAATATTTAAGTATGAAAAATGTAGGCGATTATTGGGTAGATAACCCTGATAAAGGAACGATGTCTTATTTTTCATCAATGGGTACAACACCAACATTAGATTTTAAACCTGAAATTTCGGCACCTGGTGGAAATATTTATTCAACTATACCTGGTAATAGCTATGAAGTGATGAGCGGTACATCGATGGCTACACCTCACGTTGCTGGTGGCTCGGCTTTAGTATTACAGTCACTTTATGAAAAAGGATTACAGCATTCAGAAGATACAGTATTAAAAGCTAAAGTTGCATTAATGAATACATCTAAAGTCATTATGGATCCAAGAACAAATAGTGAAGTTCCCTATTCACCACGTGTTCAAGGTTCTGGTTTAATGCAAATTCAAAATGCGATTAATACGCCTGTTATCGTAACAAGAAAAGATACTCCACTTGAGCAAGCTGGAGCAGTTGCATTAAAAGAAATTAAAAATGACCGAGCTATTTTTAATTTAAATGTACAGTCTCTTGAAGCAAAGAAAGGAAAAGAAGAATACGAATATAATGTTAATGTTGACTTATTAACAGATGGAACACAAACGAAGCAGTTTGACTTAGATGGTGATGGAACGCTAGATTCGAAAGATTATTTAACATTAAGCAGTAAACAAATTGAAGGTGCTTCAATTTATGTTAACGGGGAAAAGGTTTCTAGTACAGATGGTACTTCATTTAAAATTAAACCAGGTCAGGAGAAAAATCTAAATGTAGAAATTCGCCTGCCTAGAAATTTAAGAGATAATGCGTTCGTTGAAGGATTTGTTCGACTTGTTCCAAAGGATCCAACGAAAGCGGTACCTTTATCAATTCCTTATATGGGCTTTAATGGGAAATGGGATGCACCAAGAAATATTGATGCTCCTGCATGGGAAAAAGATGCGTTTGCAGGATACACTGCTCTTTGGAATGATAGTACAGAAGGAGGGGCACCATTAGGATACAATGGAGTAAATTTTGATTTAAACCATATTGCTTTCTCTCCAAATTATATTGATAAGGGAATTGTAGGTGGAATGGCTGTTTTACGTAATTTAGATAAAGCTGAGATATCTATTGAAAATTCAAAAGGCAAACAACTTAGATACTTAGGTAACTTTAGTGAATATACAGGAACCGGAGAGCCTTGGAAATTTAATAAAAACATGATGTTTAATCAAGATTACGGATATAACTTATATCAATGGGATATGAAAGACACATCAGGAAATTTCGTTCCAGATGGTACTTACTACTATGTAATTAAAACAACATTGGCGTATCCAAACGCTAAACCACAAACAGTTAAAATGCCAATGATTGTCGATTCAGTTGAACCAAAAATTTCTAATATTAAGGTAACTCCAAAAGATGGGAAATATGTCATTACATTTGATGCGGCAGATAATGCAACTGACTTTAACTATGCTGATATTTATGTAAATGGAACATTTTATGAACTAAATCCAGGGGTAACGACTCTAACGGTTAATACAGAGCCAAAAGGTATGGTATTCAGATATATTGATTATGCAGGAAATATGGCTTGGACAACATGGGGAGACCAAAGTTATAACAAACAAAGTATGGCGATGGTAACTTGGGGAATCTCTCCATCTACTGGTGTAAGCGCATCTAAACCTGCGAGAATTTCTCTATATGGCTATAACAGAGTAAACTGGACGATTAATATTAAAGATGCTAAAGGAAACCTTGTAGATTCATCAACATTCGAAAATGAGCATACGTTTAGTACACAATGGGCTCCAGAAAAAAATCTACCAAATGGCACATATTATGTTACAGTAGATGTTGTTACGAAAGATGGTTTTAAAGTTACAACAACACCTAAAACTATAACAGTTACACAATAATATCAAATTTGCAAAGTATAAAATAAAACAAAAAGGCTCTGGTGAAAACTAGAGCCTTTTTATATTACAAAATAATGTGCAAAAATTTAATCTATAATTTAAGTCTTTTTACTTTTTAATTTCCCTTGTAATAGTAGAATGAATAATAAACAAACTGGAATAACGAATTGAAGTGGGATGTGAAGTAAATATGGTACTAAATGGATTCCCTCATTATGCTGTTCAAGAATACTAGTCGCTACCCATAATGAAAAAATGACAGTAATAATTCCAAGTGGATAGACTAGCTGATCACTTTTCTTTATATTAAATAAATCTGCGGCCCCAGATACTGCGCAATAAAAATAGATTGTAATTTTTACAAAGGCGTTACATATTGCAATGATAACTATAAAAGTATCTAATCTTTGCACGAAGTCAGCGATATTAATATAACTAACAGCTGTTAGAAGTGGGTAGGTTGTTCTTTCAATAACTGTTGGTCCTAATATTGAAGTATTTAAGACTGCGAATAATGTTAAAATACAACCTGAAAATAATAAGGCTGGTATTCCCACTTTTATTGCAGTATCCTTTTTATTTAAATGCGGCATGATCATCGTAAACGTAAGTACTTCTCCAAAAGGAATGGTCATTGAAATTGGAAAAGCAGCTTCCCATATTGGTTTCCATCCGTTTTCTAAGACAGGTCTTAAATTGTCTAGTTTAATTAATTTAGAAATGATTTCAAATCCAATAAAAATAATAACAAGAAACATGATCATCATAAAGATAAATTCATTTGCCCGTGCGAATGTTTCAAGTCCTTTAGAAATTGCATACATGATTAATAAAATCATAACTATTCCGAGTGAAAGTAGAGAAGAAGCGTTATATAAAGTAATTTTAAGTAAATCTTCAAAATCGCGTAAATCACGTGCAGCAATATAAATAAAATATAATATATAAATTAATGCTAGTATTTTTCCAACATATTTACCTAAAATAAGTTGAATATATTTTGTAAATAGTAGGTCAGGAAATAATGAATATAACTTAATATACACAGCGAATAGTAAACAAGCTAAAAAAAGCCCTATTAATAAACTAATCCATCCATCTTGCTTAGCCTTCATATATATTTCAACTGGCGGTGAAGCACCTACACCAAATATAAAAATCATACAAAAAAATTGAAACCCAGTAATACTTAATTTACGATTCATTTAAATTCCTTCTTTTGCCTTTAATTAATTCGTCTAGTTTTGTTATTTTTTCCATAAAATTCTATTTTATGAAAATCCATCTTCCTCAATTTTATCGATTAAAAAATAAAATCTTGTTCTAAATTGCCTGAAGTAGACTGACAATTTAGTATAATATTAATGATAAGGGGGGATTTATGTGGAAATTAAAGTAGATGATTTAAAAGGACCTGAAATTGCTGGACTAATTAATGAACATCTTCAAGGGATGACACAACACTCTCCAGCAGAAAGCATTCATGCACTAAATCTTGAAGGATTAAAGAAGCCTGAAATTACGTTTTGGAGTGTTTGGGATCAAGATAAATTAGTTGGTTGTGGTGCATTAAAAGAACTCGATTCTTTGCATGGAGAAGTTAAATCAATGAGAACATCTTCTGCACACTTAAGAAAAGGTGTAGCAAGAAGAATGCTCCAACATATTATCACCGAGGCGAAGAATAGAGGATATAAGAGACTAAGTTTGGAAACAGGTTCTATGGAAGCATTTAATCCAGCAAAAAAATTATATGAATTAACTGGTTTTAAATATTGTAGAGCATTTGCTGATTATAAAGAGGATCCGAATAGTGTTTTTATGACATTAGAATTGTAAGTTTTGAAAAAAGTTGCTATTGAAAGGCAATTTTTTTTTGCCTAAAATAAACATCTCACTACTAATAGGAAGTGCTGTATTTTTAAAAATGGCTCAGTTAAATTTAAATGTTGATTTTTGAACTAAAAAAGGTTGTCTAAATAGACAACCTTAGGAACTCTTATGTAACTAATGCATTAGTTAGTTGAACAATTTTAATGATATTGAAACCAAGGAATCCATCCTTTATTTTTGTCATTTAAAGCCGCATTTGCGACTTGTGTTCCTATGTAATAATGCATACGTTAGTTGCATAAGACTTAAATTTTCAACTCTTTATGAAATGTAATCAAACAGCTTTAAAATTTTATATTTAATAGATTTTTTAATTCAGTAAGTAATTCAGGATGTTTTACTTTTGACCAATACATCAATTTTTGCCCTTTGCCAATAGAACTTACTTTCTTTCCATTAGGCTTCTGAAAAATTATCCTTCCATCTTTAAAAAAATTCATTATATATATTTTGTTGTCCATTGATTCTTTATCCGACAGTGCAAAGATGTAATTTCCCTTATTATTTAATTCTTTGTTCTTCTCCATCAATTCATCTTTTGTAGGTTGAACTACTTTCATTTTGTTTACTTTTTCGATAAACTCTTCAATTTTTTTATTATTCTTTATGGTCATCGTTGTTTCTTCAGAAGCTACCCCTTTATCAACACCTTGAACCATTAAGACTACATATTCACTTGTATTTGGAATTTCTAAAATTTTTGTCTTCATTTGAACACCAGCAGACATTGACTGACACCCACATAATAATATTGTAATCAATATAATTACAGAAACTCTTTGTATATATTTCATTGTATCTCGCCTCCTATACTTTACATTCATATTCGACAAAAATATCAAAATTACCTTTTTTTACCATTTAACGTTATTCAAATGATATGAACGAAACCGTCAAATCACCGTACCCAAATGGTTTTAAAAATAGGGTTTTATCTGTTTTTAGACAGGCTTATTGTAAGACTACCAACTTAGTTTTTTCAAAAAATGGTTGCCTCCGAGCCAAAATTTCAATGCTTTTTAGATTAAGATAATCGACTCTCTAATTTAACAGAGCCTTAAGAATAAAAAAATTTTAAATAAAATTAGTATCTAGTATTAATATCTGGTGTTATAATCTTGGTAATCTATAAATAAATTTGAATGAGGTGACATTAATGCACAAATCGAAAGCACGTATCACAGCAATTGGATCTTATGTACCAGAAAAAATAGTAACAAATAAGGACTTAGAAAAAATAGTAGAAACAAATGATGAGTGGATTGTAAAACGTACTGGAATTAAAGAGAGAAGAATGACAAAAGAAGATGAGCATACAAGTGATTTAAGCTTTCTGGCAATAAAAAACTTAATGGAAAAATACAATAAGTCAGTTGAAGATGTTGATATGATTATCGTTTGTACATTAACACCAGATTTTAAAACGCCAAGTGTTGCTTCAATCGTTCAGGCAAAGCTAGGGATAAAAAATGCTGGGGCAATCGATTTAAACGCTGCTTGCGCGGGATTTACTTATGGGTTGTATATGGCAAATGGATTAATAACATCTGGATTAAATAAAAAAATCTTAGTTGTTGGAGCAGAGACTTTATCTAAAATAACGGATTTCGAAGATCGAACTACGTGCATTTTATTTGGAGATGGTGCCGGTGCAGCCCTAGTAGAGTACGATGAAGAGCAACCTAGTTTTATTTCTTCATATTTAGGTTCAGAAGGTGAAAAAGGTAAACACTTATACTGCTCAAACTTATCGAATCAAATGTTTGGTGAAGATATTATGAACACCAATTATATTGTTCAAAATGGACGCGAGGTATATAAATGGGCCGTTACAACTGTACCAAAAGGCATGCAAACTGTACTTAATAACGGTTCGACTTTAATAAATGAAGTTGATTGGTTTGTCCCGCATAGTGCCAATCTAAGAATGATTGAATCAATCTGCGAAAGAAGTGAATTCCCTATTGAAAAAACATTGCATAGTTTAGTAGATTGCGGAAATACATCATCAGCAACAATTCCTTTATCTTTAACTAAAGGAGTGAATGATGGCAAGCTTAAATATGGAGATAAGGTTTTATTATATGGTTTTGGTGGTGGATTAACACACGCTGGATTGCTAATTAAATGGACTATATAAAATAAGGATTTTAATAATAAGATGAAATTTCATACTCATAAAAGTTCATGAGTAAGCAAAAGAGCCAAAAAGAGAAAATAGGTTACTCATAGAGGGTTCATGAGTAAGCAGAAAAGCCAAAAAGAAAAAATCTAACTCATAAAAGAATCGTAAGTGGAACATTTTGTTACTCTTTATTAAGGTTTGGAAGGAAGAGAAATGTATGAATGTATCTGTCCTAGGCTGCGGACGATGGGGAAGTTTTTTAGCTTGGTATGCTAATCGTACTGGTCACGAAGTAGTTATATGGGGAAGAGAAAACTCTAGTAATTATATAGGCTTAAAACAGACAAGAAAAAATGATTATTTAAGCTTACCGGATGAAATTGAATTAACGAGTTCATTGGAAGGTGCAATATCATTTGGAGAAATTATTATTATTTCAATTAGTGCCCAAGAGCTAAGAACATTTGCAAAGCGTTTAAGTCAAAATAATGGAATACAAGGAAAAACTTTTATACTTTGTATGAAAGGTTTAGAATCTGCTACAGGAAAAAGACTGACAAAAGTCTTTAGCGAAGAAGTGGGGAGAAACTGTAATGTAGCCGTTTGGGTTGGTCCTGGTCATGTACAAGATTTTGTAAGGAATATACCAAATTGTATGGTTATTGGTTCTGAAAATATAGAAGTCACAAAACAGATTACTAAAGCATTTAACAGTGAGTTAATACGATTTTATTACGGGCAAGATCTAATTGGTAATGAAGTTGGAGCAGCAACTAAAAATGCCATGGGAATAGCAGCAGGAATGCTTGATGGATTGAATTATAGTAGTTTAAAAGGTTCTTTGATGGCAAGAGGGACTAGAGAGATTTCACGTTTAATAAGAGCAATGGGAGGAAATGATTTAACAATTTACGGCTTAAGTCATTTAGGAGATTATGAAGCAACACTATTTTCAATGCACAGTCATAATCGAAAGTTTGGGCAAGCATTTGTCGAAGGAAAACCGTTTGATAAGTTAGCGGAAGGGGTTTCTACAATTAAGGCACTAAAACAGCTTTCTAATCAGTATGATGTTGAACTGCCAATCTGTAACGCATTGTTTGATATAATTTTTGAACAAAAAAACGCTAAAGAAACTTTAGAAGAATTATTTTTAAGACCATTAAAATTCGAATTCCATTAAAGTGAAATTTTATTTCGTGGATTTCCAGAGAATGTTTAAAATTGTTATTTTTTTAACTTTTTTTCTGTTTTCTTCTTCTGTATCCACTAAAATACGAACGATTTATTAAAAAATGTTTTAAAAGTTCATATTTTATCTTGAAAATATATTTCTAATTTGATATATTATCAGTGTAATCATTCATAAAACATTACTCGTATATGCTCAGTAATATGGTCTGAGCGTCTCTACCTGGTTCCCAATGGAAGAACTGGACTACGAGTTAAAGTAATATTGGTAATCATTTTATGTAGCCGATAATTAGTGTCAAGCATTTAAGTTTTATTAATTGCTTACCTATACTTTAACTTGCGTAGGTCTAGAAGGTAGAGATTGTTCTACATTTTCTAGACCATTTTTTTTGGCCAAAGCATCGAGTGTGATACATCAAGGGGGAAAAATTATGTTAAAAAAGTACGGTTTATTAGGAATTGCTAGTGCGTTATTAATCTCTGTATCTGTAGGTAATAACTTTAAATCAAATATTGCAGAAGCAAAAACTAAGGAATTAAGACCAATTATAATTGAAGGTCCAATGCCAATAGAAGCTGAAAAATTTGCAAGTAAGTTAAAAAATGTAAAAGTGGAAAAATCAGGTAGCTTCGTATTTTACAAAGGTACTTTAGATAAATATCCAGTTATCGTAGCAAAGACAGGTAAAGGTATGGAAAATACAGCTGCTGCTACTGCAATTGCTATTGAAAAATATAAACCAATCGCAATTATTAACCAAGGTACATCTGGTGGCCACGATCCAAAATTAAATGTTTTTGATATTGTATTAGGTCAAAAAACAACTAATATTGGTTCTTTAAAAACTGAAACGAAAGACGAAAACCAAGGAATTGATGCAACTCTTTGGAAACCAATGGACTTAATGGCTTCAGAAGGTAGCGCTGGTGAAGATCCAAATGCTGAAAAACCACGCTTTTACGATGGTAATAAAGATTTATTAGCGGCTGCTAATGCAGTAAAAAATAAATACACTAAAGGTAAAGTTGTAGAAGGTACAATCGGTTCTGCTGATGTATGGAATAATGAAGTTGATCGCATTAAATGGTTCCATACTAATTATGGTACTTCAGTAGAAGAGATGGAAGGTGCTGCTGCAGCTCAAATCGCTCAAGCTTATAATGTACCTTTCTTAGGAATTCGTGTTTTATCAAACAACAAAACAAATGGTGGTCAATACAATGCAACGACTGCTGAAGCATGCCAAGAGTATGTAGTTGAAGTAGTTCAGCAATATATTTCTAAAAAATCACATAAGTAATAATAAATAATAGCACCTTTGTTATCATCTATTTAAGATGTTAGCAAGGTGCTTTTGCATTTTTATTCCCTGTCCTTACTTCAACCACCATAACTCAACAGGGTTTAATTCATATTGATTATTTTCACGGTACATAAACTGACACATGATAAGCTCTCGTCTTAACGTAGCATAATCTTCATGAAATTCCTTTAAATACTCGTTTATTTCTTTCTCTGGATAAACCCTTCCAAATTCTAATCCCTTAATCATATGCTCTAAAACGACGAGTTTTTTCTTTCGTTGTGCGGGGTAAACTTTAAGTTTTCCTTCTTTCGTAAAGAAATTATTAATAATGCTAGTGCGTTCACTTTCAGTAACTGACATTTCCATATTGGAATCTCCTCCTGTTCCTACAGTAAAAATAGCTTTAGCACTCATTTCTAAAATTTTTGTATTTAAAGTGAAATAGATTGTATTTTTATCACGGCGTTCTTTAACAAGTCCAACTTCTCTAAGTTTAGTCATATGGTGAGTTATTGTTGGTGGTTTAAGACCTAATTTACTTGCAATTTCTTGCCCGTTTAATGGACCTTGTTGCAATAAAGCAATAATGCGTACACGAGTAAGATCACCTAAAGCTTTGTGGAATTCTACAATTTTATTTAACTGCACTTATTAAGCACCTACTTTTATTATTATCTAATTAGATAATAATCTAATTAAATTGTTATTTCAACTATCGATTTTTGAATAAATAGCTGGTATAGAAGTTTACTCTCTTTTTTTATAGGAGAAAAGTTTGGTTGTTTGATATTGGCATACTCAAAAATTACTGATATTCTAATTTAGTGAAAAGTTTAAAAAGGGGGAATTTTCATGCGAATAATTTTTATGCCTGAATATAGACCTAAAAGCAGAACAACAAATGCTCTTTTAACGAGGAAAGAAAGGTTGAATAAGTATGGGGATACTTAAGTTTCACAAAAATATAAAGATTCGATTACTCGAATCTTTTTTAAGTTCATCGATTGGAAGTATGATCTTCCCATTTATGGCGATTTATTTATCAAAGCATTTTGGTGTAAAACAAGCTGGTTTGCTTTTACTTGTAAATGTATTTATTGGAATTATAATGAACTTTTTTGGAGGATATTTTTCAGATCAATTTGGTCGAAAAAAGACAATGGTGTTTGCTGAAACATTACGTTTACTAGCGTTTATTACGATGATGTTTTGTAATTCACCTTGGTATACATCTCCTCATATTACATTCTTGATGATGACTTTAAATAGTATCTGTTGGGGACTAGCAGGTCCTGCGAATCAAGCGATGTTAATTGATGTAAGTAAACCGGAAGAACGAAAACTTATGTATTCGATTATGTATTGGTCGAATAATTTATCAATTGCAATTGGTGGAATGCTTGGCGGATTTTTATTTAAAACGTATTTTTTTGAATTACTATTAGCTCTTTCATTTGCCTCGCTAGTTACATGGATTTTAATTACCTTTTTTGTTGAAGAAAGTTTGGTCACTGAAAAGACAGAAACGAAGACGATTGGTCATCACGCTCATAAAATGATTTCTAATTATCGGGACGTTTTTCAAGATAAGCTGTTTATTCTTTATGTACTAGCAGGTTTACTAGTACTCTCGATGGAATTTCAATTAACAAATTATATTAGTATTCGATTAGCGAACGATTTCCACACACAGCATTTATTTGCCTGGACATTTGGTGGAATCGAGATGACAGGTTTCCTTCGTACAGAAAATACGATTCTAGTAGTTGTAATGGCACTTTTTGCTTCTAAAATAGTAAGTAAATTGGACGATCAAAAAACATTAATTTGGAGTTGTATAGCCTTTGTAAGTGGTTATGCAGTAATTTCATATAGTAATTCTATTTTGCTTTTATTTATAGCGATGTTTGTAGCAACTGTTGCCGAAGTTTTAAGAGTACCAGTACAACAAAATTATATGGCTAATTTACCAGCTGATGAAACAAGAAGTTCATATATGGCAGTTGCAGGTTTATCGTTCAATTTAGCGATGTTTATATGTTCAATGACTGTTTCGCTAAGCGCGTATTTATCAAAACTTTCTACATCCATCTTTTTAACAAGCTTAGGTGTAATCGGAATTCTTATGTTTGTAAGAATTACACCTGCATTAGAAAGAAGAATTAAAGGAGAAGTATTACAGGAGCAAGGGCATTCAGTTGAAGTGAATTCTTGATTTGAAAAGAGGGTTTCTCATTTTGAGAGCCCTTTTATTTTATGATTGTATAATTTTGAACGCGTAGTGAATGCTCAACTGCAGATCAGTTGAAGTGCAAATATGAATGTAAAGTGTGCAAATAAGAAGTGAGAAACTGCAAATAAAAGGTGAAGTGCAAATAAAAAAAGTGAAAGTGCAATTAAAATTGGCAAAACAG
The DNA here is from genome assembly GCA_013200995.1 of Arthrobacter citreus. Lineage (GTDB taxonomy): Bacteria > Bacillota > Bacilli > Bacillales > Bacillaceae_G > Gottfriedia. Next base: position 4,702,006 of record CP053688.1, read on the forward strand.
CAAATAAAAATTGCGAAAGTGCAATTAAAATTAGCGAATCTGCAATTAAAATCCATAGCACCGCAATTAAGTTAAGGAAATACCCATACCGGATAGGGTATTTCTACTGAATTTTTCCTCTAAAAGTATTCCGTTCAAATTTAAAACAATCAAATTTGCCCTAACCCTTTCTAAATCGAATCAAAAATTGATGGAATTTCCTTGTATTCTATAAATTAAGACTCATAAATTCAACAATTTATGAAAAATTTACACAGATACCCCCCCACTTTAAGACGAAAAATAAGCAAAGTCCTCGATGAAAGAAAAAGTATTCACTCCAATTTTTAGGAATGTGTTCAAGTTAAACAAATGGTTATATTTACCTAATCTGGACATCTTAATTAAAAAGGGTGGTGTTTCGATGAGCAGACGTTTAGCCATTGTTTTTACTAGTATTTTTACATTATTCTCATGTTCAGCAGTCAGTGCACAAGCAGCTGAGCGTGTAGTTATGAATAGTATTCCGAGTGAAGTTTGGCAGGAAAATATATATCTTATTGCTGATCGAATTGATTGGAAAGAATATCGAAATTTTGATGTCCAAATTGGTAATGAGGGAGCTTTATATCATTTTCCAGGTTGGAAAAGTGGGAAGTACGGTACAAAAATGTTTAGTGAAGACTTGAATAAGGACAGACAGGATGAAATTATCATTTCGCTGGATAATTTCAATGATCCTATTCATTTATTGCAAATTAGTAGTGATGGTCAGAACGAAGAATATAAGGAAGTACCAGTGGAATCAGTACCTGAGGCAGTTAAGCGACTCGTTGAAATGGAGAAAAAAGGGGATATTGTTACGATTACAACTAAGAAAAAAACATATAAAGTTAATTTGAAATCGTTAGGATTTAAAGATACTTCTTCCGACGATAGTGTTTATACTCATGTTCCAGTTGATTATATTGTTGAAAAGAAAAAATTAATTGCCGATGCTGTTGTCATGATTTCAACGGATGGCGGAGGAGCAATCGGGAATTTGATGTTAATTTATGATTGGAATGGAAAGAAATACGAAGTTCAGTCAGTTTCTTTTGAGAAGTATAATCGGAAGAGGTAATGAAAGTTTTAGGCTAAAGAAGATTATAAAAAGCTACCGATCATTTAAATATGATTGGTAGCTTTATTTCACATTAAGAAAGTATAAATTGGAAGGTGGTGAAGATCAGTCGACGTAGATGCCAATTTTAGGTATAAGTATAAGTGCAACTACCCCACTGTCTTCGCCAATCGGCGAGTTTTCTTTATTTATTTTGTCATTAATTGACTCATTAGAGTTGCTGTATCAAATAATCCTCGGTGAGATAAAATTTTGCCATTTTCGATTTTAAATTCTCTAAATAAAGTAACCTTTACAGAATTTCCAGTTGGTGGGGTTCCTCTAAATAATCCTGAGTGTGTACCTGTAAATTCCAGTCTTGTAATAGCAGTGTCTTCATTAGAGACGATTTCTTCAATTGTGTAATGGCTATCTGGGAAGCCTGTAAAAATTACACTAGCGAATTGCTTTAATCCTTCTGTTGAACCATAAGAGTAATCAATGTATTCAGGTGATAATAAATTGGCTGTACTGTCTAGGTTATTCTTGTTCCAAAAAACTTCAATAAATTCTTTTACTAATTCTTTATTACTTTGTTCAATTGTTTTCATAGCATAATTCTCCTTTTTTGTTTGGCTTAAGACATATAATAGATTATAATAGTGACAAAAATTGTCATAGTTATCAAAAAAGGTGAAAATATGTCTGCAAAATCAAAACGATTAATTGAATTAATGATGCTTGTCAATCGAAAGCGCAAGTTTACGGTTAAGGAATTAGCCTATGAATTTAATGTGTCATCAAGAACGATTTTAAGAGATTTGCAAGAGTTAAGTGAATTAGGGGTGCCTTTATATTCGGAAGTGGGTCCTCATGGTGGATTTCAAGTGTTGAACGAAAGAGTTCTGCCACCTATTACATTTACTGAAGAAGAAGCAGTTTCATTATTTTTTGCAAGTCATGCATTGCGGCATTTTTCTACGCTTCCATTTGAAGCAGAGTCTAAATCAGCATTGAAAAAATTTTACGCTTATTTACCATCTGATGTGAAAAATCGAATTGATGAAATGAAAAATCGTTTTGACTTCATCATCCCTACAAAGCAAGCGAAATCCGAATTTCTTTCAATACTTTTAGAAACAGCTATTAGTCAAAGTGTGATTAGCATTGAATATGATTCGTATAAAGGGAGGTCGAAACGAGAAATTCAGCCAATCGGAATTTATGCGAACAATGGATTATGGTATTGTCCAGCATATTGTTTTAATAGTGATGATTATCGACTATTTAGATGTGATAAAATTCTTTCAGTTTGTCATGATGTGGAAAATGAATCGTTAAATTTGCCACACATTTCGCTTGGAAAGAAATTAGTAAGTATGAAAGAAAAGAGATTAATTAAGTTTTACGTTGAGCTAAGTAGAGACGGCGTTCAAAGATGTGAGACAATAATTGATCCGAGGTTTAAAGTAAAAGTACGAGAGGATGGAACTGGTTTTATTGAAGATTGGATTGGTCAAAATGAAATACCTTTTATCGCTCAACTATTTATTTCAATTGGAAAAGAAGCTAAAGTGAAAGAGCCAATTGAACTTTTACAAAGTATAAGAGAAAAGCTTTCCGAAGTTATGGAATGGTATGAAAATGACTGATTAATTCCAAATAAAGTTAAACGGTTACAATTTATATATAGCAACGTTTTTCAATTGAAGTAGAATTAACTAGTAAAAAAAGGTGTTGACAGAATTGTTAAATAACCTCTATAATACAAAACATATTAAAAAAAGAACCAAGTTACTAATAGTAGATTAATATAGTTTTAAGCAATGAAGGGTATTGAAGTAGTGCTTATCTCACTGTAATAGAGAGCTGATGGTTGGTGGAAATCAGTACAAAGATAAGGATGAATTACGGTCCTGGAGCTATTTTTTTCGAGGTAAAGTTTCATCTTTACTGAGGGAAAAACGGTCAATTATGATCGTTATCAAATTTTAAGAGGCAGATTAATTCTGCAACTAGGGTGGTACCGCGAACAATTCGTCCCTACTGAGTAAATCAGTAGGGACTTTTTTATTATTTAAAATTTAATATATGAACTGCAATGAAGGGAATACAGTAATGTTTGTTTCACTGTTTAAGAGAGCTGATGGATGGTGAGAATCAGTACAAAAATAAACATGAATTACAATCCTGGAGCATCTTTTTCGAAATAAAGGTCGACATTTATTAGAGAAAGACGGTCATTGATCGTTAACTAAAACAAGAGGCAGATTTATCTGCAATTAGGGTGGTACCACGGTGTAAATCGTCCCTGTCATAAGTGACAGGGGCGATTTTTTTTTATAAATATATAGCTAGAAAGAGGAGATAGAGAGATGGAATTACAAAAAAATTTATTGCCAAGGCATATACGTTTCATGGCACTTGGTGGAGCAATAGGAACTGGTATTTTTAAAGGAACTTCAGAAACTGTATCGATAGCGGGGCCAGCGGTTATTTTTTCTTATATATTTGCTGGATTATTACTTCTTGTTGTAATGAGTGCGATTGCGGAGATGGCTATTGCTTTTCCAGGTCTAAATATGAAAGGATTTATTCATAAAGCGTTTGGCACAAGAGTATCTTTTGTGATCGGTTGGTTGTACTGCTTTATGTGGTTAGTTGTTTGTGTGATTGAAGTAATAGCAGCTGGAAGCTTTTTACAATATTGGTTTCCTTCAATGTCATTATGGTCTTTAAGTTTTATTAGTGCAATTTTTATTGTGATTGTTAATTTTATGAATGTGAAACGGTATGGCGAAATAGAATTCTGGTTTGCTGGAATTAAAGTTACAATGATTGTTTTATTTATTGCGTTAGGAGCAGGAATTTTATTTGGCGTAATTCCAAGTGGAAATAGTGATTATGTTCATAACTATGTTCAACATAAAGGATTTTTACCACACGGTTGGTCTGGTGTATTTTCTGCTTTATTAATTGTCATTTTTTCTTATGGTGGTTCAGAACTAATTGGATTGACTTTATCAGAAACAAAGGACGCTGAAAAAGTAATTCCAAAAGTTATTAAAGGAGTTATTTGGAGAATTGTTTTATTCTACACTCTTCCAATTTTAATAATTTGCGGTTTAATTCCATGGAATGAAATCGGTAATCAAGAAAGTCCATTTGTTCAAGTATTATCAACAGTTGGATTTCACGGTTCAGCTCATATTATGAACTTTGTATTAATTACAGCAGTTTTATCTGCAGCCAATTCTGGTATTTATGGCTGTACACGTATGATGTATTCATTAGCAACTGAAGGGGAAGCGCCGAAAGCTTTTGCAAAAATTTCAAAAAATGGTGTACCAGTTTATGCGGTTATTGTAAGTGCAATTATTTTAATTGGAGGCACATTCGTAGCTTATTTCTCTCCAGATCGCGTATTTGGTTATTTAATGGCGATTCCTGGGTTTACAGTATCAATAGTATGGATCAGCATTTGTTTAGCACAACTAAAGCTTCGCAAAACGTATTCTAAAATGCCACACTTTAAAGTATGGGGATTTCCATATATAACTTCTTTCACAGTCCTTGCATTAGGTGTGAGTTGTATAGCATTTGCTTTTAGTAAAGACAATAGATTAAGTATTTTTGTATGCTTAGGAATTTTAATCGTATTAGTTTTATGTTCATTTATGAAAGGTAAAAACAAGCTTAATTAAATAGACAAAGGGCACCTATACAGGTGCCCTTTATTTTTTAATTTAGTTAGAATTAGCTAATGCTAAAAGCTGTGCATTTACATTTTCATTTACTACCCCGCCATGGTAACAAATAACAGTTTCGATATCATATTTAGTGAATTTCTTAATGGACTTAAGAGCTGTCTCCATATCAGGTGTATTACTTGGACTTGGACCCATGATTACACCATTCTCTGAAGTTAGCGCATCTCCTGCAATTAGAGTTTTACTTTGATGATGATATAAACTAATGTGACCAGGAGTATGTCCAGGAGTATAGATGACAGTAATTCCTCCAGCGTATGGTAATACTTCTTCATCAGTTACTGTAGTATCAACCTTTGCAGTAAGTTGTATATCGAACATCGCTTTTATTTTTTGAGCTTGTTCTTCAGGAAGTGATTCGATCATTTTTGCGATTCGTTCAGGATTCATTTTAATAAACGTTTTGTCGCCTTCAATATAAGGTTTGTCTTCATTATGGGCTAACAATTCAATGTTTTGGTCTGCAGTTTTTAAAATTGCAGTAAGGCTTCCGATATGATCAATATCTTGATGTGTAAGAATGATTTTAGACAGTTTGTTAAATTCTAAACCGGCTTTCTCAATCGCTTCACGAATTTCACCTGTGTGTCCTGGCATTCCTGTATCTACTAAAATTACTTCATGATCATCCCAAAGTAATGTTGGGTGAATAATTCTTTCTGATCCCATAAAGTTCATTACTAATTCAATTGTTTCAATACCTTTATCTATTTTCATTTGTAAGGTAAAAGCGCTAGGCTCTTACCGCACCTCCCTTTGATTTTATGTGAGCACTAAACTAGGCATCTTAATTTCTTAAGATTCTTAGCTTAGTGTTCACATTTTTTATATCTATTTAAAAACTTGAATTTATTTTTTAATTTTTGAAACGGAAGTAATAAAGTCATCGATCATAACATCAAAACTATCATCGACATTTACAGGATGCTGAAAATATCCAAGGAAGTTCATTGAGACAAATCCGTGTAAAATGCTTCTTAAAGCTCGACCTTGATGAATTAGTAAGGTGCGGTCCGTAATATAAAACTCTAATACTTGATGAATAATTCTAGTTGTTTCTTTAGCAAGTTGTTTGACATCTTCATTTTCTGTACTTGGAATATTCATAAAAAGCCCATAACCAGTTCTATTTTCAAATGCAAAATCACGGTATACATAAGCAATTTCTCGAATTGCTTGTTCACCGCTTTTACCAACTAATCTTTGCATTAAATTCGAATTTAACTTATTTAAAAGTGAATTTGTCATCTTTAACTTTAAATCATCCATATTAGCGAAATGGTTATATAACGATGGATATTTAATATCTAGTTTCTCTGCAATTTTCGGAAAAGTAACTTGATTAAGACTAATTTCATTAGCCAATTGAAAAGCTACTTCAATAATTTTTTCTTTAGTTAAATTTCTTTTTTGAACCATTTTTTCACTCCCACTTATTTTTACTAAAAATAGTTTAACACTTTAGTTAATAATTAGTAAACTATATTATATAATTTACAAACTATAAATTATAGTTTAGTCTTATATGTATCGTTAAACTAAAGAGATATTGTTTATTAGTCTCATTTTCGGGACTTATTATATTGATTTATTTTTATCAAAAAGAAAGGGGGATATTATGTTATTGTGGAAAAGAAATCTAATTGTCTGTTGGTTTGGGATGTTCGTAACGAGTATTGGAATGAGCCAACTTGGTCCAGTATTACCCCTATATATTGATAAACTAGGTGTTCATAATTCTGCCTTAATTAGTCAATTTTCTGGGATTGCGTTTGGAGTAACCTTTATTATATCTGCAATATTTTCTCCAATTTGGGGTTTGGCAGCAGATAAATTTGGTCGAAAACCAATGCTACTAAGAGCAAGCCTTGGTATGTCTATTATTATTTTTTGTATGGGTTTTGCACATAATGTCTATATATTAATTGGTTTAAGACTTTTACAAGGTGTCATCACTGGTTATGGAACAGCTTGTACTACTTTAATTGCTACGCAAACTGATAAAGAGCATGCTGGATCGGCTTTAGGTACACTTTCAACTGCAAGTATAGGAGGTTCATTACTTGGACCTATGATTGGTGGATATATTGGAGAGACTGTAGGTTTACAAAATGTATTTTTTGTGACAGGTGCACTTATAATGGTTGCATTCATTACAACAGCATTATTTGTAAAAGAATCCTTTACTCGCCAAGATAAAAAGGTGCTTAAAATGAAGGAAATATGGAATATTATTCCCGATAAAGGCTTAATGATCACAATGTTTATTACCTTCTTTGTTTTAACAATCGCTCTTTATTCAATCGAGCCAGTTATTACAGTCTATATTTCTCAGTTGTCTGCTCATTCTACCCATGTTGCATTATTAGCAGGTATGGCATTCTCAGCATCGGGGCTTGCAAGTATTATAGCTGCTCCAAGATTAGGGAAGATTTCAGATCGAATTGGTCCACATAAAGTAATATTTGTTGCACTGGTTGTTTCAGGTCTGATGGTTATTCCGCAAGCTTTTGTAAAAAACGCTTGGCAGTTGATGGGGCTACGATTTATTTTAGGATTAGCAACGGCAGGGTTAACTCCTTCTGTTAATACATTAGTTAAACGAATCACACCAGATGCCATTACGGGTAGGGTGTTTGGGTTAAATATGTCAGCTGGTTATTTAGGCGTATTTGTCGGATCGGTTTTAGGTGGCCAAATTGGAGCATATCTAGGCGTAAAATACGTATTCTTTGTAACAAGTGCACTATTATTATTTAATGCAGTGTTGGTTTACGTTAAAGTAAATAAGAAGTTGAATGTTAACGATGAATATAAATTATCAATGTAATACATTATTTTGGGAGCTACTTTAGGAAGTTAGCTCTCTTTTTTAGTAAATTCAGACCCTACATAACTTAGCATGAAATGTCGGATACGTTATTTTTGTTCCTGTTATTCTATTGATAAAGGAGGTAGTGAAATGGATTTGCTTAAGAATATGAATGATGCACTAGTATATATTGAAGAAAATCTCACAAGTACTATTGATTATAAAGAAATTTCTAGGAGGGCTTTTTGTTCCGAGTATCATTTTAAAAGAATGTTTTCGTTTCTTGCTGGAATTTCACTGTCGGAATATATTCGTCGTCGCCGTCTTACATTAGCAGCATTTGAACTGAAAGAACATAACACAAAAATAATTGATCTTGCTTTAAAATACGGATACAATTCTCCGGATTCGTTTACGAGAGCATTTCAAAATCTACATGGAATAACTCCTTCAGAAGCGAAAGTTAATGGCAGTTCACTTAAAGCATTTCCACGAATGACCTTCCAATTATCAATTAAAGGGGGAAATGAAATGAACTATCGAATTGAAGAAAAGGAAGCTTTTCGAATCGTAGGTATAAAAAAGCGAGTTCCGATTATTTTTAATGGAGTTAATCCGGAAATTGCTTCGATGTGGAAAGGTTTAACGATGGATAAAATCACTCAATTAAAAGAACTCGCAAACGTTGAGCCAAATGGCATTATAAGCGCATCAACAAATTTTTCTGAAAGTAGGATGGAAGAAAAAGGAGAACTTGATCATTATATTGGTGTTGCCACAACAAATAAGTGTCCGGACGAATTCATACAACTTGAGGTAACTGCATCTACATGGGCAGTATTCGAAGCAGTTGGAAAGTTCCCAGAAGCATTACAAGAAGTATGGGGAAGAATTTATTCAGAATGGTTTCCTTCATCAAATTACCAACAAGTAGAAGGCCCCGAAATTTTATGGAATGAGCATAAGGACATTACTTCACCAACTTTTAAAAGTGAGATATGGATTCCGATTTCGAAAAAATAGGCTCTTTAAATTAAATAGTTGATTTTGAACTAAAAAAGGTTGTCTAATTAGACAACCTTTGGAACTCTTATTTAACTAAAGGACTGCGTTAGTTCAATTACTTGAGTTGCTTTGGTGACTCTATTTTTGTTTTAGTATATGGCAGATTAGTTGAACTAGGATAAATGTCACAATTAAATATTGGACATAGAACTTGTGGAGTTAAATTCAGAAAACTGGTATAAATGCTGTCAATTAAAGGTATCTGAAGATCAAAAGAGTTACATCGAACCAAATGCAATCTCGATTGCTCAATCGAAATTTGAATCTTCACTAAAGCCATTTGCTATTTAATTTGAAGGCAATACAGTTGGATTTTTAATGTTTAATACTACTGAGGAAGAGCTTGATGGCTATTGGATATATAGAATAATGGTTGATAAGAACTTTCAACAAGAAGGCATAGGTAAAAAGGCGACTCAGTTAATGATCGATGAAATTGCTAAACTACCAAATGCAAAAAAAATTGTTGTAGGCTATCATCCTGAAAACCTAGGAGCACATAATTTATATTCAAGTTTAGGATTCATTGATCATGGAGACCGATTTGGTAAAGAAATGGCAGTAGTTTTAGATATTAACCATAAATAAATAATCCTTATGTAACTAACGCATTGCGTTCGCTCTCAAACAAAATTAGAAGAATAAAAAGTAATCAGGGTATTTACAATATGGATTTTTGGAGGTTGCTATGAAAATTAAAAAGAATCCAGTTGAAAATCTCAATGATGCAGTTAACAATTCAATGTCTGGTGACTTAAATGGAATATCAAAAATAGGCTGCATTCCTATGATTATATTAGTGGTTATTATATTCTTTATATACCTTTTGATAAGATTCACAGGTAATTAACAGCCATTTTAAACCTTATACAACTAACGTACTGATTAGTTGTATAAGGTTTAATTATTTGTGATTGATAATAGTTCATCTTTATGAATTAAATAATCCTCATTTGATTCTTCATGAAAAATAAAAAAATATGTTTCTCCACTGTCATCTTCAAATTTTATATTCATCATACTAACCTTTGAAAATGGATTATTTAAATTTCCTAATTCATAACCTGGTTTAAATTCGAAGATGTACTCTTTATCTTCTTCAAGTCTTCTTATTTAAACTATACTGGCATTTTGTTAAATAAAAAAGGCGATCTTCTATTGAAGAATCGCATGCGTTAGTTATACAAAACTAAGTATTCTTGGTAATCAATATTATGAAAAAACTCGAATAGGCTTCCCATATCTTACTAGAACATGCCACAATAGTTTTAGCTCTTGAAGTACTTCTTTATATGTTCCTCGATCGCTCCAAGATAAAGGATTGCGTTCTAAGTTCATTACCGCAGAACCAATCACATTTGCATCGATAATGTTATTACATGCAATACGTTTTGCTAAGGAGGGCATAGAAGGGCCTCTAAAGTCAAAGGGAACCTGATCGACAGTAAGTACAAACCCCATATGCCAATAAAGTTCAATTGAATATTTATAGCATATTTGTTCTAAGCAAATACCTACAGGTGTATTCTTGAATGATGGATCTGCAACAAGCATTTCCACGTCCTCATTAAGCGAAATATCTCCATGAACTTGAGCTTCAATATAGTGATTAAGATTGCGGTTTGCTTCCATATTTTTAGGGTCCACGAACGGTTTTTCAAGATTAACTAGCAAATGATTAATTAATTTTGAAGGGGTTAGATTTGTTTCACCGATTCCAAAATCTCTTATGTAAACCTCTTCCAAAAGAGCTGCCATAATAAGATCAAACTCTTTATATGTGCCTTTTTCCTTTGGATCTTGGTGTGAATCCAAATACGTATAAGTGCAACGATGTGATGCCTCTGATGATAGGAGAAAATAACAAGAACCAAAACGAGGTGAAGGACCATCGGGATGTAGCATTAAATTTAATGCCCCATATTTGGGACGCTGGGTATTGGTTGCTCCTTTTTGTTGATATGCTCCTCCAAAAGTTTTTTTCTCCCATAGATTACGTTCACCTCCAGGATAGGCGGACACGCTACCATTTGATATAAATGTTTCAAATTGACTTTTATAAACTCCTTGCTGAAGAATCGCTTCAGAAACATTTTTCATATTGGAAACTGGTCTATCTGGGTGAAAATGAAGAGCAACTTTAGCATGAACCTTTAGTTTTTCGATTGCATTTTCATATAAATTACTTGAGACATTAGACATTTGAAGAATGTGCTTAATTGTTGCTTTAGCATCACTTTTAAAGTTCCTAGAATAATTAGTAATGTATTCTATTGCCGATAGCTGTGCGTTAGTCAATTCCATGACTATTAACTCCTTTCATTCCAATAAGAGTACTAGTTTAAATTATTTTTTCCAACATCTTCTTATCCAAGTGCTCAAGTGCAAAGCCCCAAGCATTTTCGTGTCCATTTTTTGTTTCTTCATCTGGAAAACCCTTATGTGTGAGTCGCAATTGAGTACCGTTACCATTAGGCTCAATTTCTACTGTTACAACAGTTTCAACACCCTTTGTTCCTCCATCTCCAGTAACCCATGTCAACTCTACAAGACGATCAGGTACGAGTCTTAGAAATCTTCCGTAATGTGGATGACGTTGTCCTTCAAAATAAGTCTCGAAAAAGAAAACCGTATTGACTTCATCTGTCATTAACACTGTACCAGGAGTTGCACACCAACGATCAAACTGATTCGTCCACGCTCTATAAAGTAAATTTGGGGATGATTCCATTAATCGTTCAACGATTAAATCAAAGGGCCTAGATGAAAGGTCAGGCGTAGTAATATGATTCATATAAAATCCTCCAATACCATTATTCAGTGAAAATACACCACATACACATACAAATACTTGAAATATTTATATATTCCTCTATTTTTCCTTTTTCAACTAATATGCCAATTACTTGCATAAAAAAACTACCGAAGCAGTTATCATCCATTTTGAAATTTTTTTACAAAGCAAAAAAAAAAGAGCAAAATGCTCTTTAAGATTCTGAATGATTGTTAGTAAAGTTATCAAGCTTATCGGAAATACTTTTAAGAATTTGATTTTTCTCCTGCTGGAGCTTTAGGAATTTTAATAAAAACCAAATAATAAAAACGATTGGTGCGACGTAAATAATAAGTGGTATGAGTGCAAAAAGAGAATAAAATGCGTCACCATGCAAAATTAACCCACTCCTTTTTGGAAGATTATACCATGTTTTGGAAATTAAAGCCTTCTAATTTTTGGAGGTTTTATTTTTTATGTCTAATTCTTGATTAAGAATGACTAAACTTCAAAAGGAATATAGATATCTTTATAGAAAGTACTTTTTAGGAGGTAAATAAGCTGATCTTATTTTGGCCATTTACAATTGTCTCTATTTTTTTATCGATAGTAGCATTAATAGTAAAGAAACCTTCTCTACTAATTATTACAACAATTTTATTCACACCAATGTCACTTTATTTAGCAGCAACACCGCTTTTTTTTATATGGGGAATAATATTTCCGCTTTTATATTTATTGGCAGCACTTCAGATGCAAAAAAAATATAAAACAAAATATTTGCTTCTTTTAATTTCACCAAATTATCTTCTAGTAGGATGGCTTGGTTATGCAGTATTAAGTCAGTAATTTATCAAAAAGTATATAGATATAATAGGAGAAAAAATGATGAAAATAGTAAAACAATGGGTGCAAGAAGATAGTGATTTTATAAGAAAAAAAGTAATTGAATATAATTCTAATAACCTACCAGATGAGAAAAATGCGCTGTCTGAAAATATAAGCTTTGTCATTAGAAATGATCAGGAGGATATAGTTGGGGGGATTACTGGTAGAATATACTGGCATCATTTATCGATCGAATTTTTATGGGTATCAGAAGATTATAGGCACGAAGGTTTTGGTAGCAAGTTAATCAAACAAATGGAAGAATTTGCGATAGAAAAAGATTGCCGTCTTATTAAAGTAGATACTTTTAGTTTCCAAGCTCCAGAGTTTTATAAGAATCATGGATTTAAAGTTTTTGGAGTGATTGAAGATCATCCAAACGGACATAATCAATATTATTTTGAAAAGAGACTATAAATGATAAGCCGCATAAAAGGCTTATTATTTTTTTGTTACCTTAAATGATAATATTAATGAAAGAGATTTATGAGATGGAGGGACAATTAATGAATGAGTTTAACTTATTGTTTCGAAAAAGAATTGGATTACAAATTCAAGAAGAACTTAATTTTAGTCATTTAGATTTAATTCTCGAAAAGACAGCAAAAAATATTCCTTTTGAAAATTTTTATATTATGAAAAATAAAACTCAAGGAATTACACGAGAGAATTTAATAAGCAAATTATTAGTAAAAAATGAGGGCGGACTTTGCTATGAATTGAATTCTTTATTATATTTATTTTTACTAGAAAATGGTTTTAACGTTAGGTTATCAAGAGGTGTTGTGTATGACAATATAACTCAAAAATATCCTACATTTGGAAGAACACATGTCACAATCCTTTTAACGCATAATGAAGAAACGTATTTAGTCGATACAGGATTTGGCGCAAATCTCCCTTTAAGAGCAGTAACCTTAACTGGAGAGATGATCAGTTCGAGTAATGGTGAATTCCGAATCGAGAAAAAGGACACTGAATATGGGGATTATGTATTGTTATTAAAGCTAAAGCATAAAGATTCTAATTGGAGAATTGGTTACGCCTTTGATTCAAATGACATAATTTCGGATGTATCTGAATTTAATGAGATCCAAACAATCATTGCCGAGCATAAGGAATCTCCATTTAATAAAAATCCTTTAATTACTCAACTTACAGCTGAAGGGAATAAAACATTAACGAATAGCTCATTTACTCAATGGATTAACGGAGTAGTGACAAAAGAGGATATTGACGAAATGAGATATAAGGAATTAGCGAAACAGCATTTTGGGCTTTAAATAATTGTAGATAAGTATTAGCGTTTAAATTTGCTTATTACTTTTTTAGGCTAAAAACGTAGTTAAATAATTTAATAATGAAATAACAAAGCAGGTAAAACTGCTTTTTTATTTTGCTTAAAATGAGCTTTTTCAATTTGTAATTATTAAAATGAAAGCAAGTTTAATCGATGATTTTAACAATATTTTACAATTTTAATAAACGTTCTAATCAAAATTTTAAGTGAAATAAGTATTTTAAAGTAATATGTTCTTTTTAAAATTGCATATATATTAAGCAAAGGGGTGATAAAAAGTGGATATTTTATCAACTATATTACAAATTTTATTAGCTCTTATGTTTTTGATTGCTGGGTTTGGTAAAGTTTTTGGTTCTAGTTCAAGTGTTGAAAGCTTTAATCATCTGAAATTACCACAGTGGTTTAGAGTCATTACTGGATTAGTGGAATTGATTGGTGTAGCTTCATTAATCATTGGATTTTGGGAAGCAAGTTGGATCCCAGCTGGTGGATTATTATTAGGAGTTGTAGCAATCGGTGGGATAATTGCACATATTCGAGTGAAAGATTCGTTTAAACAAACTTTTACAATATTATTATTAGGCATTATTGGATTTGTACTATTATGGATTAATTATTCGGATCTCTCTAATTTCCCAGGCTTTAAATAATTTGTTATTTATTCTTGCAGGGATAAATACGGCGCCGGCAGAATTAGTATTACTGTACTAAATCAATCTTATCTGTAAAAGGGAGCGATTTGAAAATGTATGAGATCGTAGTTATTGGCGCCGGACCTGCAGGAGCAAGTGCTGCTTTATTTGCAGCAAAAGCTGGTAAAAAAACTTTAGTCCTAGATAATGACAAAAGTATCACGAAAAAAGCATGGATTGAAAATCACTATGGGGTATCAGAAATTACTGGCCCAGATTTAGTCGAAACAGGAAAAAATCAAGTTAGAAAATTTGGTGGTGAAATTATTCAGGGAACTGTGCAAAACATAGTTCCAACAGAAAATTCATTCACTATTGAAACTGAAACGGCTACTTATGAAGGGAAGCAAGTTATTTTAGCTACAGGCTTAAGTGTTGAATTAGCTGAAAAAATTGGGCTAAATACAAAGTCTGGTACAGAACCGCGCATTAAGACTATATTGGATGTTGATTCAATAGGTAAAACAAATATTGATGGAATATGGGCAGCGGGTACTGTTGCTGGCTCGAGCGTGCACACAATTATTACGGCAGGTGACGGAGCAAAAGTTGCGATTAATGTCATTAGCCAGTTAAATGGTAATCGTTACGTTGACCATGATATTTTGAAATCATAATGAATGGAAATATATTGCATTGCTTCGATTTGAAGTAATGCTTTTTTTATGAAATTTTATCGTTATTAGGAATCTAGTAGACAATTCCACTTTAATAAGATGTAAAGGTAATATTTAATTGTAATATCAATATATTAGAAAGGGAAGCGAAATAGAGTTAGGAGGGGTCCTGATGTCAGAGGCGTTTGTAGCGCGGTCCTTGGATGAGATACTGTTCTGGTCGAGGATCATGAAAGAGCATTCCCTTTTTCTTAAACTAGGATTCAATTGTGATGATACAGAGTTAATTCAAGAGGCAGACCATTTTTATAATGTGTTTGATACGATTGGAAATAAAGCACAATCATTTTCAGTACAAACGGATCCTCAGCAAATTAAACAGTTTAATAATGAGGTACATCAGTCAGCTTCGATGATTTGGGCATATAAGAGGAAAATTCTTAATTTACTTCTTACTTGTAAAATAACGGGTAATAACTTTCCTTTATTAGTTGACCATACTAGCAGAGAAGCAGCATATTTCGCAAATCGCTTAACCGAATTGAATAATGGTCAACTTCAGCCGCTACCAGCTGCAATTATACAAGAGAATGTTTTCTTTTTAAGAATTATGGCAGACCATGCAAAATTTATTGGACATCTTTTAGATCCATCAGAAAGAAAATTAGTCGATCAAGCTAGAGAATTTAGCCATGATTTCGATCAACTTTTATACCAGGCTGTAGACTTAGAATCAATGAGACCGCAATCGGAAACCGTCCCGATACTTGATCAATTCCTTAATGAAAACCGTGTTTCAGTAAAATCGCTTAGAGAGTTTAAGAAAACGGCTCGCGATTTAATTGAAGCTTGCAGAATTAAAAGTATTATTCATCCACTACTTGCAGATCATGTATTTAGAGAAGCGGATCGGTTTATGCATATAATTGATATGTTTGAGGCTCAGTTAACAGGAAATACCAACAGAAATGTCGTTCTGGACGACCATTAAATAAAGAAAAAAAAGGCTATCTCTAAAGTTGATGAACTTTTGAGATAGCCTCTTTTAATATAGAAAAAATTATTTTCTTTCGCTAAAACTATTTAGTAAATCTTCAATTAAGATTCCATTTACTTTCATCCCTGTCAGATTACAATTACTAATTTCGATATTACTCAAATCACAGTCTGTAAACTGGGTATTTGTTAGATTGCATTTTTCAAATTTAATAGAATTTGATTGATTATCATGATTAAGATCTTCAGGAACAACAATGTTACGAAAGCTTGTGCCAGCCAAATGAACGTGATCAATGACTAAATCTCTTAAATTACCATTTTGTATTTTCGAATTAGATAAATTGACATCAGTTATTTGGGTACCAAATAAATTCACATCATTCAATTCTAAATTTCTCATATTGGCATTTGTAAATTTTGAATTAGCCAAGCTTACATTATTGAAATCTAAGTGCTCAGCTTTTACCTCTTTAAACGTCGAAAATGACATATCTGTTTTTTGTAATTCAAATAATGCAGTCTTCCAGTTAGACATGATTTCTCCTCCTAAAACATTGATTATTGAATATATTTAACTTTCATTTTAAAATCCCTTCACACATAATAATGATTGTTTCGACAAAAAACTTAGTAAATGAATCAACTTTTAATCTGCATCAAATATGATATAGATAGAAACTTATCATTCTTCATAAATAGTTTGACTTTTCAATATCTTTTATATAAAATCTTTTTAACATCTAAATATAGGCAATGAAGAGGAAAAGTAGAATGAAGTTATTTTTTACAGAGAGCTTTGGTAGCTGAAAAGAAGCATGAATACTCATTTGAAAAATGGCCTCCGAGCTTCGTACTGAACGTAAACTAATTATTAGTAGGCTACGACAAGAGTTGGCACTTGTTATCAAAGTCACAGTATCGGCAACCATGCTCGTACTTGTAAAGACAATTGTATGCAAATACGTTGTGAACTAAGGTGGTACCACGTGGATTTTAAACCTCGTCCTTATCTGTTAAAGATAGGGGCGAGGTTTTTTTTGTATTTTATAAACATTAGGAGGAATTATATATGGATATTTTTATTGGTGGAGCTTGGCCTTATGCAAATGGTTCCTTGCATTTAGGTCATATCGCTGCTTTATTGCCCGGTGATATTCTAGCTCGATATTATCGATTAAAAAAGGCGAATGTTTTGTATGTTTCAGGAAGTGATTGTAATGGAACACCAATTGCAATTAAAGCAAAACAAGAAAAAGTGACTTATAAAGAAATTGCAGATCGTTACCACAATGAATTCGAAAATAATTTTAGAGCATTGGGATTTACCTATGATTGTTATACAAGAACGGACGCAGAACATCATCATAAAACCGTTCAAGACATTTTTCTAAATTTATTGCAAAATGGATTAATTTATAAAAAGGAGATTGAACAATGCTATTGTGAAGAATATCAACAGTTTCTCCCAGACCGATATGTTGAAGGAACATGTCCAAATTGTGGTCAGCATGCTCGTGGAGATCAGTGTGATTTTTGTTCTGCGATTTTAGATCCTTTAGATTTATTAAATAAAACTTGTAAACTATGTGGTAATCCTCCATCTGTTAAAAAGACAGAGCATTTTTATTTTTCATTAAGCAAATTACAAGATGAACTAAAGGAATATTATAATTTTTCTAAAGAAAACGGAAACTGGCGTTCAAATGCGATCCAATTAACTGAGCGGTATTTAAACGAAGGACTCCATGACCGAGCCGTTTCGAGAGATTTACCAAACGGAGTAAGCGTACCAGTTAAAGGATATGAACAGAAGAAAATTTATGTATGGATCGAAGCAGTGTCTGGATATTATTCAGCAAGTAAACAATGGGCAAGTATAACCAATAAAGATGATGCAAACTTTTGGAATAAAGAAACAAGATCATATTATATTCACGGAAAAGACAATATTCCATTCCATACAATCATTTGGCCATCAATTTTAATTGGTCTTAAGAAAGAGGCGCTTCCAACCCATATCGTTTCTAATGAATATTTAACACTTGAGAAGAAAAAATTATCTACTAGTAAAAACTGGGCAGTGTGGGTCCCGGATATAATTAAAAAATATCACCCAGATTCAATCCGTTATTTTTTAACAATGAATGCACCGGAAAATCGTGACACTGATTTTTCTTGGAGGGAATTTATATACAGTCATAATAGTGAACTGCTTGGAGCATACGGTAATTTTATAAACCGCACATTAAAGTTCATTGAAAAATACTATAATGGAGAGGTCCCAAAGGGAGAAATAGACAAAACAATTCGTTTAGGGATTACAAGACTATACAAGATTGTAGGCTCACATATTGAAGCGACTAATTTCAAAAAAGCATTAGAGGAAATTTTTGAGTTTATCCGATCTGCAAACAAATACTTTGATGAAGCTCAGCCTTGGAAGCAAGTCAAAGAGAGTCCCGTAGAGTGTCATAATACAATGGCAAGTTGTATTTATGCGATTTCCAATTTAGCGCAAATTTTACATCCATTTCTACCGTTTTCTAGTAATGAAATAAAAGAAATGCTAAATATACCAAGCTTTGAATGGAATGAAATATTTTCTAATTTAGTAAAATTTAACGATGTGAAACCTCTATTTGAAAGAATTGATATTAGAAGAATAGATGAAGAACTAGAGCGACTAATAAATGAATCTACTATATGAAGGAAAAGAAGAGCTGTAATGCTCTTCTTTCCAGAGTGTTGAAATAAAACCTAGTTTATTTTTAAAAATAAATTGAAGATACTTATGAAGGGTTCATTCAATCGCAAAATGCGTGAATATGAAAATTACACACTCATACCAGGCCTTAATTTAATTCCACCATAACCACTTTACTTAACTATGAAATGTTGGACATTAATTTCAAACTCATTTTTCACCAATCTAAAAAAGAAGAGCAGCAATGCTCTTCTTTCAGATTAATCATTTAAAGTTTTTAATAAAGAACATTTATAAATTCAAAAGCAGTAAAAATAAATGATCCAAAAATAATTGTTGCACCTGTTGACGTAAAATATTCATCAGGATCGATGATAATAGATGTTTTATACCAACCGTCAACATCAGGTGTCGCTTCACCAGTTGTGCGTGGGGCGAATTTAATATACAGCATGATTAATAGAGAGAAAAGTCCAACAAATGGTGCTGTTGATGAGAAAGACATTTTAAAATAAATTGCAATGATAAAAGAGATAACATAAAAAACCAAAATCGATAAACTTAACTTTAAAAATTGCTTTAACCAGTATTTCCGTCTATTAAGTGGTTGATCGCGTAATACTTCTTTCATTTTTTGTGCATCTTTGTATTTAAAATACAATCCTACAGGCCATGCAATTAAGAAGCAGATTAGCGTAAACAAAATACATACTAGAAACTTTATACCGAAAGCTGTAATGAATAATGACATATATTCCTCCAAAAGTTGTAAGATTAATTACATTTTATCAAAATATTAACATTAAAAATATTGGGAAAATTTATAATCATAGATTTACGAAATTGTAATTTTGTTGAACTAAACGAAGGTCATACATGCAACTAATATTTCTTTACAAGGACTTTCTATTTTTCGATTGATGTCAGAAAATATATAATTAATGAATAATAGTAATTAATTGAGGTGGAAAAATGAAAAACATTACTGTATATCACTATGATGCCTTTAGTAAAGTACCTAATAAAGGAAATCCAGCTGGGGTTGTTTTAGATGGAGATTTTCTGACGGAGAGCGAAATGCAAGATATTGCAAAACATGTAGGGTTTAATGAAACTTCTTTTCTCTTAAAATCCGATGTTGCTGATTTTAAAATACGTTATTTTACACCGGGCCATGAAATGGATTTATGTGGGCACGGAACAATGGCTGTAATATATGCGTTAGTTACAAAAGGAATAATTGAATTTAAAAATGCATTAACAATTGAAACAAGAGCTGGAATTTTACCAATTACGATTTGTCAGTCTAATAGTGAAATTTCTATTACAATGCAACAAAAAGCTCCAGAGTTTGAAGAATTCAATGGATCTTTAGATGAGTTAGCATCTTCAATCGGTATTAGTGTTGAGGAAATTGATTTAAGTTTACCAGTTTTATATGGAAGCACTGGTGCTTGGAACCTACTTTTACCAATTAAAAAATTGTCTTCGTTTGATAAAATGAAGCCTAATAATCGATTATTTCCTAGTATATTAAGTGAAATTCCGAAAGCGTCTGTACATCCTTTTTGTTTAGAAACATATGATTCAAATGCAGATTTCCATGCACGTCATTTTTCTTCGGGATTTTCAGGAACAATGGAAGATCCAGTTACAGGAACTGCCTCTGGCATTATGGGAGCGTATTATGCTAAGTATATTAATAAGGGTGTAAATGATGAAATTGAATTAGTTGTTGAACAAGGTACAGAAATCGAGAAAGACGGACGTGTAAAAGTAAAAGTTAAAAAAGTTAATTCGAATTATGAAGTAGAAATTACTGGAGATGCTGTTTACGTGAAAGAGATGCAATTTCAAATATAACCAAGAAAGGGAGAATAGAATGTTATTAAATGATGAACTTTATGGGCAATACAAAATAGATCAAGTACTTGTGGAATTAATAAATACGAAACCTATTCAACGATTAAAGAATATACATCAAGCTGGCGCTACTTATTTAGTGGATAATCGTTTTAATGGTACTCGTTACGATCATTCAATCGGGGTGATGCTGCTAATAAAGAGGCTAGGAGGTTCTGTAGAGGAACAAATAGCTGGTTTATTACATGACGTATCCCATACGGCATTTTCTCATGTTATTGATTTTGTTTTCGATATAAATGAAGAAAATTATCATGAAACAATTTTTGAAAAAGTCATTTTAAACTCTGAAATCCCTTCCATACTTCAAAAATATGCTATTGATATTCAAGTGATTTTTGACATAGACAGATGGGAACTACTTGAAAAAGAGCTACCAAAGCTATGTGCAGATCGAATAGATTACACACTAAGAGATATGTATCATTATTTCGGAACACCTAAAAATGAAATTGAAGCATTTTTAAATTCTTTAATTATTGTAAATGGAGAAATCTGTGTAAACTCGATTGAAATGGCAGAGTGGTTTACAGAAATTTACTATAAGCTCGCTATCGATTATTTTTTAGGTCCAATCAGTATCTATTCTTACGATTCACTTGCAAAGATTATAAAACTTGCATTAAATAAAGCGGTTATTAGTTTGGATGATTTATTATTAGACGATATGCAGTTTATAAAATTAATTCAAGGAAGCAATGATCGTGAAATTTTAGCGTTAATTGATCGTTTAAATGCAAAAGTTGAGCTTGAAGAGAATGAACAAGATTATGACGTTCATAGAAAAGGGAAAAAAAGGATAATTGATCTATCTGTTTCGCTAGACGGGAAAACTGTCCAACAATCCTCTCTTTTATCTATTAAAATTGCAAAAATGAATAGAAAAGCCATTGAAAAATCGGCAAAGGGTACTTTCGTAAAAGTTAAACAGATAAAGTAACTAATTGATAAATTAGGGGGAATTCTATTGAAATCTGAGCTACATCTTATGGAAATGCATAGTAAAGTATTATTTAAACACAATGAAAAAGGTAAAATAACACATATTAATGAACCACCATATGACATAGCGCCAAGATTTTATATAGGAAGTACAAGGGAAGGAAATGTGATCAAGTATTTAGATTGTCTAAACAAAGAGGACCTAAGTATATTGGAGAATGTCTTAAATGAAAATTCAAGTATACCTTTCGTAAATATCCTACAAATTTTAAGTAAAAATAATCAGATAGACGATCTATGGATAGGGCCAGCATATGTTTTTGAACGAGTTAGTTCAGTATCACCAAAGGCAGTAAAAATTAACAATTCAAATAAACAATGTTTACTTCCAAACTTCCCTTATACATATGAAGAGTTAGAATTAAAGGAACCTTGTTATGCCATTATTGAGAATAATATTGCCGTTTCAATTTGTTGCAGTGCAAGGCAAACTGGCGAAGCTTCCGAGGCAAGTGTATATACACTTGAGGATTTTCGTGGAAAAGAATATGGGGTAATCGTTTCAAAAGCATGGGCTGCGGACATTCAAAGTCAGGGACGAACAGCATTATATAGTACATCGTGGGATAATTACGCATCACAAGCAGTCGCAAGAAAATTAAAATTAGTACATTATGGAACGGATATTCATTTTAGTTAAATAGTTTAATAAGTTTTGAAGCATTACTTTTAAAAATGAAGTAGTGCTTTTTGGTGTATTATTATTCGAATGCTTATATAATTAATAAATCATATGTAAACAGTGCGTATTAAATTTATTTGAAAGAAGGATAAAAATGGATCAATATTCGGTTAAACAGGCAAGTTTTTTAATATTAGTAACTTTAGCTGGAATTATTAGTTCCGTTGTATTACATATTTCTCTAGTATTTGGAATTTTACCTGGGCTAATTTTTTTACTCATTTTAAGTTTAAAAAGGGGATATAAAGTTAGACGTATAATGAGGTTAAGCTATCAAGGAGTCGGTAAAGTTAAAATAGTACTTTTTATTTTATTCTTAATTAGTTTTTTGCTTCCTTCTTGGTATTTATCAGGGACGATTACTTCAATGGTTTCTATTACATTGCAAGCAATTAATCCACATCATTTTTTTGTGTTTTGTTTTCTAACGACGATGATTTTTTCAATGATTTTAGGATCATCGATTGGAACATTAAGTGCTTTAGGGGTGCCACTTATTAGTAGTGCGATATTACTACATATTCCAGTTGAAATTTCTGCAGGGGCGGTTATTTCAGGGGCATTTGTAGGTGATCGAACTTCACCATTTTCAAGTGCACATCAACTTTTAGCTAATATTCTTGAAACGACTGTAAAAAAACAAGGTAAAGCTATGCTCTTTACGTCAATTACTGCCGTGATTGTCACAATCTTATTTTTTAGCATAATGGATTTACAATTTGCTAAAGACATTACAGAAGCTCATCATGCAATCGTGAGCAATAAGAATGTATCGTTCATACAATTTATACCACCAGTATTATTAGTTATACTCGTTTTATTTAGAATTAATATTATTTATTCTTACGTGATTAGTATTTTATCAGGTAGTTTAATAGCATTATTTAATGGAATTTCGTTTAGTAAAATTGTAAATTCTTTTTGGCAAGGGATCGAAGGGCTTGGTGGAGGACTAAGTCATATGTATAGTTTATTACTATTTATTGCCATAGCAGGGGTTTATAATGCTTTATTGGAGGAACTCAATATTATTCAGCCGATGCTAGATAAATGGCTTCAAACCTCAACTTCAATGATATCTGATTCACTGAAAACGATTGGCGCAACAGCCGTCATATGTGTCATTGCAGGAAACCAAACGATGCCAATTATATTAACAGGTCGATCTTTTTTAGTCCATTGGTCAAATAAATATAATAAAGAAGAATTGGCACGGCTAATGGCAGACACGACTCTATTATTTCCAGCGATGATTCCTTGGAATGTTCTTGCGATCATGAGCGGTACTGTCATTAATATGAAATTACATCAGTATTTACCATATGCAATCTTTTTATGGCTCTTACCATGTCTAACGATCATCACCAATTTATTTAAAAAAGTAAAGACATATGAAACTAAGTATGAAGCTAGTTCTTGATAAAAAGATTAAAAATAGGATGTCCCAATTTTGGGCATCCTCATTTTTTTTTATAGAGTGTAATTGAAAGAAGAGACGTTTATAAAAAAGTTGGAGTGCAAATAAGGGGGATGGATGTGCAATTAAGATTGTAAAACGTGCAAATAAGCAGTCAGAAACTGCAAATAATGGCCGAACTGCAAATAAAAATAGAGAGTCTGCAAATAAAATTGGTAAAACTGCAATTAAATTACCTAGAATACGAAATTAGATGGGATAATACCTATACCGGTTATGGTATTTAGCCGAAATAATTATTCAAAAGCATCTGCACAAATATAGGAATTTAATATATTTACTCTATTTCTTTCTATACCAACTAAAAAAGTGAGGCAATCTACTAAATCTCTATAAATGGTGACCGTAACTTCAACGCGAATTGAAAAATACCACTAATATACCCCTAATTTAAATTGATGACACTTATACATACATCTAAAATTGCTTCTTGATCTAAAAAAAGCCGCCTATTTGTCAATTATGCTGACTAGTAGGACGGCCTCTTTTTTTATATTGCATTAGTCGCATTTAATTCCTTTAATTGTCTAACAGTAATGCTATATTTTGTACGAATAGCCTCTAATTCCATAATTGCGACATCAATGTATTCGGTTTCGGCATAAATAAAATTAGTTTCTTTCAGTTCTAATAGTCTTTGTAAGCTTCGTAATTCATTATGTAAAAGTTGAGAAGGTGTTTCATCAATTAATTTGTTTTTCGTAAAAAGTTGAAAGAATGACTTCAATTTCACATTATTTTTTTTAGTTGTTTTTTGTTCTTGAATCATTATTAATTTTGACATTCAGTTATCCTCCCTAAATATAGAAAATATCTATTATTTGAAGACATAGAGCTTGTCCAATTTAATAAAATTTAAAGAAACATCACATTAGCTTGTTCTAAATCATATTACTGTTTTGGTAAAAATATTCTTAAATTTTTTTGTTTTTTTCAATGAAATGATGTAAAAGAAAATTACTTGGTTTAAAAGTGAGAGGATTTAGAAAAGCTTTAAGTGTATTTAAAGTTTAACGTTTTGCGTCATTCTGATACACTTATGACACATAAAGATTTCCTTTATGCAAAATGAATTTGAAATAAGAGAGGTATAGATATTATGGAAAAAGTTGAAGTTGGTCAAATTCTAACACTTAGTTATGAAGAAGGAGACGAGCAAGATTACGAAGTATTAGGTTCAATTACGATTGAGGAATCAGAATACATAGCTGTAGGATTATTAGATGATGTTGAACAAGCAAGTGAAGAGGCAATGGATGTTTACTTTTTAAGAGTTGCAGAAGACGGAGAGTTTTATGACATTGAAACAGAAGAAGAGTTTGAAAAAGTTTCTGCTGCTTTTGATGAAGTTTTAAGATAATAAGGGCATGATTAGGGGGCAATTACTTAAATTCACATGAATGTGAATTTTGTATTGCTTTTCGTTTGGAATAATACGCTAAAATTCCTAAACCCTATAAAAAAGAACACTTGTAGAATCATACTAAGTGTTCTTTTTTATAGGGTTTATGTAATAATTTGTAGGATTTATTAAAATTATGGAGTACAAACTATCAATTTTTCGGTATACTAGGCTATAGCAATTATTTTAGGAGGAAGTTATGAGATTTTCATTTAAAAATTACGCTTTCCCTTTGATTTTACTAAGTTGTATCATCATTGGTTCAGTCATCGGTTATAAATTTCCAAGCGCAGGAGTTGCCCTTAAACCAATTGGCGATTTCTTTTTAAACTTACTATTCGTAGTCGTTGTACCGCTTGTATTTTTCTCAGTTGCATCAAGTTTTGCAAATGGTGGAGGAGAAAGATTCGGTAAGATTATTCGTAATATGTCAGGGGTATTTTTATTTACTGGTATTGTTGCTGCGATCATCATGCTGGTAGTATTGAAAATTTATCCACCTGCACATGGTGTTCATATTCCATTAGTTAAGCCAGATGCAACTGAAAAAGTATCTGTAGCAGAGCAAATTGTAAATACATTTACAGTTAATGATTTCTCTGGTTTATTTTCAAGAAGTAATATGTTAGCAATTATCGTATTTGCTGTATTAGTTGGACTAGCTACAAATAAAGCTGGCGATAAAGCTGATATTGTAAAGAAATTATTATCAAGCGGTAATACAGTGATCATGAATATGGTTAACTACATTATGTATCTTGCACCTTTAGGACTTGGATCATATTTTGCATATCTTGTTCCAACATATGGTGAGCAATTACTAGGTTCATATAAACGAGTATTTATTTTATATTATGTAACTGCTATTCTATTCTTTTTTATTTTTTATAGTATTGTTGCTTATATGGCCGGTGGTAGTAAAGGATTTAAAATTTATTGGAAAAATGTATGGCCATCAACATTTACGTCGTTAGGAACTTGTAGTAGTGCAGCAACGATTCCAACAAATTTTGAAAATGCTGAAAAAATGGGTGTATCTAAAAATGTAAGTGAAGCTGTCATTCCTATAGCTAGTGCACTTCACAAAGATGGCTCAGTTATGGGTGGCGTAGTAAAAATTGCCTTTGCCTTTGGCGTATTTGGTATGAATTTTTCAGGCTTAAATATTTATCTTGTAACGATCGGTATTGCATTATTAGTTGGTATGGTAATGGGAGCAATCCCGAATGGTGGAATGATTGGAGAAATGTTAATTCTTTCATTATTTGGATTGCCAATCGAATCTTTACCAATTCTTGCCGCAATAAGTGCGCTAATTGATCCACCTGCAACTATGTTAAATGCAACAGGTGATTTATCTGTTAGTATGTTAATTGAGAGATTAACTAACGGCAAAAAAGCCGCATAATGTTTCAATGAAAAGATAGTAAGGTTAATGTCCTTATTATCTTTTTTTCTTTTTATCAGGTTAGAAAAACAACGGGTGTACCTTTATTTACAAAGGATGTAAGGGAAGTAGAAGGTACAACTTATTTTTGGCAACTCACTGAATATAGGGAGATGCTTTTTTTTGTTTCACATAACAAAATTCCTATTTTGGATAAGATAAAAATTAGTGCAAGTGACCTTTTAAATACAGTTTGCTTTTCCAAAATAATTTATTCGATTTTTACTAAATTTTGGTAAAAATGGTTTTAACAAGTTTCAAGATAATATAAAGCGCTTGCATTTTTATTTCAAAAAAAATATAATACTTGTATACAAGTACACTAGTATAGAATGAGGGTAAAAAAATGAAAGATTTAGAGCAAAGTTTATATCCTGCAAAATGGCTATCAAAAGCTTCAGCTGGTGATCGTGTAACGTATGAATTAAGAATGCAGATAATTTCTGGACTGATTGAAAGCGGTACCAAGTTATCGGAAAATAAATTGGCTGCTGATTTTAATGTGAGCCGTTCTCCAATTAGAGAAGCTTTAAAAACACTAGCAACTGAAAACTTGATTCGATTAGAAAGAATGGGTGCAGTTGTTGTTGGATTAACTGAAAAAGAAATAGAAGAAATTTATGATGTCCGTTTACTTATTGAAACGTTTGTATTTGAACGGTTAGTAAAATTAGATACGAAAGAATTGGTTAAGGAACTGAGGAAAATTCTTGAAATGATGAAAATCGCCATTAAATTTCAAGATGCTGATGAGTTTTCACTTCAAGATGTTATATTCCATGAAACAATCATTCGAGCAATTAATCATTCATATATCATGATGATCTGGAATAATGCAAAACCGGTAATGGAAGCGTTTATTCTATTATCAATGAGAGTACGTTTCCAGGAACAGTACGAAGACTTTCCACGAATCGTTGAAAATCATCAGCTATATATTGATGCGATTGATACAAAGAATAGAGATCTTATGATCCAATCCTTACATCAAAACTTTGATGATGTTCAAGGAAAAGTAGAGGATCTTTGGAAATCTCAACAAATGTTTTCAAAAGGAGTACAAGAATAATGACAAACTATATGTTAGGTTTAGATATTGGTACCACAAGCACAAAAGCCGTTTTATTTAGTGAAACTGGCGAAGTTATACAGCAAGAGAATATAGGATACCCACTCTACACACCTGATATTTCAACAGCAGAACAAGACCCGGAAGAAATCTTTGCCGCTGTCGTGCAGGGGATTACGAGAATAGTGAAGCAACAGCCTCAAAAAGAGATTTTATTTATATCTTTTAGTAGTGCAATGCATAGCTTAATAGCTATGGATGAAAATGATCAACCATTAACGGCTTGTATTACATGGGCTGATAATCGAAGTGAGTCTTGGACACGGAAAATTAATGAAGAATTAAATGGTTTAGAAGTTTATAAACGAACAGGAACTCCAATTCATCCGATGTCCCCTTTAAGCAAGATTACGTGGATTGTAAATGATCGACCAGAGATTGCTAACAAAGCGAAAAAATATATTGGGATTAAAGAATATATATTTAAAAAATTCTTTGACCAATATGTTGTAGATCATTCTCTTGCCTCAGCTATGGGAATGATGAATCTTAAAACACTGGATTGGGATGATGAAGCGTTACAAATCGCAGGAATCACACCTGACCAATTATCTAGACTAGTACCTACTACAGAGATCTTTACAAACTGTAATCCTAATCTAGCTAAACAAATGGGGATTGATCCACAAACACCATTTGTAATTGGGGCAAGTGATGGAGTTCTTTCTAATCTTGGTGTGAATGCGATTCGAAAAGGAGAAATTGCAGTCACAATTGGGACGAGTGGAGCGATTCGAACGATTATTGATCGTCCACAAACTGATGAAAAAGGTCGAATATTTTGCTACGCATTAACGGAAAAACATTGGGTAATTGGTGGACCAGTTAACAATGGTGGAATGGTTTTACGCTGGATTCGTGATGAGTTTGCGGCTTCAGAGGTTGAAACAGCGAAAAGACTAGGCATTGATCCATATGAAGTATTAACAAAAATTGCTGAGGGTGTAAGGCCAGGAGCTGATGGTTTGTTATTCCATCCATACTTAGCGGGTGAACGTGCACCATTATGGAATCCTGACGTTCGAGGTTCTTTCTTCGGATTAACGATGGCACATAAGAAGGAACACATGATTCGAGCGGCACTTGAAGGTGTTATATACAATTTATACACAGTATTTTTAGCTTTAATTGAATGCATGGATGGACCAGTGTCAAAAATCCAAGCAACTGGTGGATTCGCAAGGTCCAATGAATGGCGTCAAATGATGTCCGATATTTTTGACTTAGAAGTGCTAGTACCAGAAAGCTATGAAAGTTCATGTCTAGGAGCTTGTATTTTAGGTCTATATGCAACAGGCAAGATTGAATCATTTGAAATCGTTTCTGAGATGGTTGGTAATACCCACAGACACACACCTAATGAAGATGCAGTGAAAGAATATAGAGAGTTATTGCCAATTTTCATTAGTTTATCGAGAGTGTTAGAAAAAGATTATAGCAAAATTGCTAATTATCAAAGAGGATTAATTAATAAAAAAAATTAGAGTAATTGGGGGAATAACAATGCCACTAGTTATAGTAGGGATAGGAATTGTAGCATTACTGATCTTAATCATGGGTTTAAGATTAAATACATTTGTTTCATTAATCATTGTTTCATTCGGCGTAGCTCTAGCCCTTGGGATGAAGTTAGATGATGTTGTTACGACAATTGAAACTGGATTAGGTGGAACACTTGGACATTTAGCATTAATCTTCGGACTAGGAGCGATGCTTGGTAAGTTGATTGCAGATTCTGGGGGAGCCCAACGTATTGCAATGACTCTTGTAGATAAATTTGGTGAAAAAAATATTCAGTGGGCAGTAGTTGCTGCTTCATTCATAATTGGTATCGCTTTATTTTTCGAAGTAGGGTTAGTACTATTAATTCCAATCGTATTTGCAATTTCAAAACAATTAAAAGTTTCTATTTTGTATCTTGGAATACCGATGGCTGCAGCTCTATCTGTTACGCACGGTTTTTTACCTCCACACCCGGGTCCGACTGTAATTGCTGGAGAATATAAAGCAAATATTGGTGAAGTATTACTTTACGGAATAATCATTTCGATTCCAACTGTTTTTATCGCTGGTCCTTTATTCACAAAAATTGCTAAAAAATTGGTTCCAGCATCATTTGAGAAAACAGGGAATATTGCTTCTTTAGGTGAACAAAAAGTCTTTAAACTTGAAGATACTCCAGGATTCGGAATTAGTGTATTTACTGCAATGCTTCCAGTAATTTTAATGTCAATTGCTACAATTATTACTTTACTTCAAAAAACAATTGGATTTGAAGATAATAAAGCACTAGCAATTATTCGCTTTATTGGTAATGCATCTCCTGCAATGGTGATTTCATTATTAGTGGCAATTTATACAATGGGATTGGCAAGGAAAATACCAATTAAAGAAGTGATGGATTCTTGTTCTACAGCAATTTCACATATTGGTATGATGCTTTTAATTATTGGAGGTGGCGGTGCCTTCAAACAAGTTCTAATTAGTGGTGGCGTAGGTGACTATGTAGCTGAATTATTTAAAGGAACATCTTTGTCACCAATTATCCTAGCTTGGCTTATTGCAGCAATTTTACGAATTTCATTAGGATCGGCAACTGTTGCGGCATTAACTACTTCTGGATTAGTGATTCCAATGTTAGGAACAACTGATGTAAATCTTGCGTTAGTTGTACTTGCTACAGGAGCAGGTAGCTTAATTGCATCACATGTTAACGATGCAGGTTTCTGGATGTTTAAAGAATATTTCGGATTAAGTATGAAAGAAACGTTCGCAACGTGGACATTATTAGAAACAATCATTTCGGTATGCGGATTAGGCTTTACTTTATTACTAAGTTTATTCGTCTAGTGTATATTTCGATAAGTTAGAAGGAATTTGATTCAAATAAAAATACAAAAATCCACAAGGACGTAAATAACCTTGTGGATTTTCTGCATATTAAGAGGCTTTTTAAGATCGCCGCTAATTCTTATTTTAAATTTTCAGGGTTTAATCCTTTTAATTCATCGATTACGAATAGACCGTCTTTACGGATTAATACGTCGTCGAAATAAATTTCTCCTCCGCCGTATTCAGGACGTTGGATACAAACCATATCCCAGTGGATATTTGAGTTGTTGCCATTGTATGCTTCATCATAAGCTTGACCTGGCGTAAAGTGGAAACTTCCATCGATTTTTTCATCGAATAAAATGTCTCCCATTGGGTGTAAGATGTATGGGTTTACACCAATTGCGAATTCACCGATAAAACGTGCACCTTCATCTGTATCAAAGATTTTGTTGATACGCTCAGTATCATTAGCTGTTGCTTCAACAATTTTACCATCTTTGAATTTAAGTTGAACATTTTCAAATGTAAAACCATTTTGAGGAGATGGCGTGTTATAAGAAAGTGTACCATTTACTGAATCACGAACTGGTGCTGTAAATACTTCACCATCAGGAATATTCATTTCACCAGCACATTTAATAGCTGGGATATCTTTGATTGAGAATGTAAGGTCAGTTCCAGGACCTTTAAGTTGTACTTTATCAGTACGGTTCATTAAATCAACTAGAGCATCCATTGCTTTGTCCATTTTACCGTAATCTAAATTACATACGTTGAAATAGAAATCTTCAAACGCTTCAGTGCTCATTTTTGCAGATTGAGCCATTGAATCAGTTGGGAAACGTAGTACTACCCATCTCGTTTTTGGAACTCGAATTTCTCTATGTACTTTTTGACCTACAGTTTTACCATGGATTTTAGTTTTTTCACTAGGCACATCAGAAAGTTCGTTAATATTAACACCTGAACGTAATCCGATATAAGCATCCATATCCTTCATTACATTTGCTTCGTATTCTGCAACTTTATTAAAGTGCTCTTCAGTAGCACCCATTAATAATGCGCGATCTACTTTATGATCTTTAATTGATACGAAAGGAAAGCCGCCAGCAGCATATGCTTCTTTAACTAAAGCTGTAACTAATTCAGTTTCAAGCTTAAAGTTTTCAATTAAGATTTTTTCTCCTGGTTGTAATTTTACTGAGTAATTGATTAAGTTTTTAGCTAATTTTGAAATACGTGGATCTTTCATTGAAAATTCCCTCCAATAATTATAACTATATACCTATTGTAAACTATTTAGTCAGTTTTGTTTACTATAGTATTCTTTTTTTACAAAAGAATTTGAAAACTTGTTTATCGACTAGTTTAGTGTTTGGTAAAATTTGTAGTATAATACGAAATAAGTGATGAAATTTATGGAAGTCCATGATGGAAAGGGGTTTTTCGAATGAGTATAATTTCAGTTAGTGCATTAATTGCAGCGATTGCATTTGTGATCTTAGTTGTTTTTATTAGTCGTACTTTATTCCGACTTGAAAAAGTGTTTAGAGGAGTAGAATCAACTATTGCTGAGACACAAAAAGATTTACATAATGTATGTGTAGAAGCCGTTCAGTTAGTACATACTTCGAATCATTTAGCGAATGAAGCGAAAATTTTTGTGAATAATTCTAATGAACTTACGAAAGATATGCGTGAACGTGCAAAATCCCTTGATGTATTAGCTAAGTCAGTTGAAGAAGTTGGAGTTACAATTTCAGAAATGAACGAA
Source organism: Arthrobacter citreus (assembly GCA_013200995.1). Classification (GTDB taxonomy): domain Bacteria; phylum Bacillota; class Bacilli; order Bacillales; family Bacillaceae_G; genus Gottfriedia. Next base: position 4,734,381 of record CP053688.1, read on the forward strand.
AGAGTACGAGATACTGCCAATAATGTATCAAATACTGTAAAAGTTAGTACAGAAAAAATGTCCCAAGTTATGAACTGGGGAACAACAGCATTGGATTTATGGGAAAAGTATAAAACGAAGCGTGAGGGAAAAAAGAAAAATGGTAAATCGAATATCAACGATTCAACAATTTGATGAGCTAGTGAACAACGAAGAAAAATTTGTGTTTTTAAAGCATAGTACAACTTGCCCGATTAGTCATGCAGCTTATACTGAATTTTTAGCATTTGCTTCAGCGTATGAAAGTGTACCACTATACTATTTACAAGTTCAAGATGACAGAGAGCTATCAAATTATATAGCTGAGAAGACTGCTTTAAAACATGAGTCACCTCAATTATTTATTTTTGAAAATGGAAAAGTAGTTTACAATACATCTCATTTTTCGATTAAGAAGGATGAAATTGAAAAAGCATTATTAAAAAAATAACAAAAAACTGCACCTTAAATTTTAATTTAAGGTGCAGTTTTTATTTATAAATAGAACTAGAGATTATAAATCTTTCTTACTATGTAGTTTAGACAAATTCTCAAGTACTTTTACCGATTGGATAACTTGAAATTACTCTACATCAAAACCAGCAGCTTTCCACGCTGCAGTTCCACCATCGATATAAGCCACATCAGTGAAACCCATTTTTTTAAGTAAATATGCTCCTAATGCTGCTTGACCTCCTGCACCACATGTTACAAGAACTGGGCGATTTCGATCTGCTAATTTAGGTTCGCGTAAGTGTTCTGGTAACTCTAGGTCCGCACGGATTGGTAACATACCAAGTGAGATATTCATGCTACTTGGAATTAAACCACATGCACCTGCATCGGCAGCATCTTGTACATCAATGACAAATGTCTCTGGATTCGAATTAATTTTTTCACGAGCATCAGCTGAACTAATTCCTTGTACATTCTCACGTGCTTCTGAAACCATTTGTTTAAAAGTAATTGCCATTTTTATTCCTCCAGTATAATAAATTGGATATTCCTAAAATTGGAAATCTCAACTATACAATACAATGAAAAGGATGTGTAATTCAAATTGAGGGAGCGGATTATACGAATTGCAAAGATGAGATTGAAAAGAGAAAGGTAATTCAAAACAAGGGAAATTAAGTTATTTGCAGAAATAGTTATAGTTAAATTATTTTTACATATTTAATTAGAAAGTTGAAAGAAGGAATATTGATGCCAGAAACATATAAATTTAAATCATCTAATCAGCTTTTGCATGCTTCTTATAGTAACGAGTATGAGCCTATACAAATCATTCGTTCTGGTGATTCAATCGAGTTTGACACTATTGATATCGGATGGGGGTTTACGAATCAAAATGGTGAAAGAGTAAGATTCGAGTCAAGGGAGAATGAGAAAGACTGGGGTCACCCTATGATTGGGCCTTTTTATGTAGAAGGTGCAAAGCCAGGGATGACACTTGAAATTAAAATAAATGAATTAAAAGCTGATTGGTACGGATGGAATTGTGCCGGTGGAAAAGGAAGTTGGCAAAACGATGCATTAGGTATTTCTGGAGTGCCCGAAGTAACACTTAATTGGTTAATTAATAATGAAAACAATATAGCAAAGACAAAAATTAAAGACCTAGAAGTTACAGTACCATTAGTTCCATTTTTAGGTGTTCTTGGCACTGCACCTTCTGAAACTGGAGTTCATTCAACAATTCCACCTAGATATTGTGGTGGAAATATTGACTGCAAGGAGTTGGTAGAAGGAAGTACACTTTACTTACCAATCGCTGTAGAAGGAGCACTTTTTTCCGCAGGTGATGGTCACGCTGCACAAGGTGATGGAGAGGTATCAGGCCAGGCAATCGAAGCACCTTTTGAAAAAGTAAATCTTACTCTTACAGTTAGGGAAGATTTGAATATTACGATGCCACGCGCTAATACACCAGCAGGTTGGATTACTTTTGGATTTGATGAAGATTTAAATAAAGCAACCGTAACAGCATTAAATAGGATGGCCATGTTAATTCAAGAGCTTTACGGAATCGAAAAGACCGAGGCAGTTGCATTAGCAAGTGTATGTGTTGATTTGAGAATTACTCAAATTGTAAATCATGTGAAAGGTGTTCATGCCGTATTACCTCATAATATTAATATCACTGCAATAAAAAAATACGAATAGTTAAATTGGAGGTTAGTAAAATGCCTTTTTGTACTATAAATAATATAGACATTAACTATGAAATTAAAGGAGAAGGTAAACCAATAGTAATGATTCATGGGTTTACACCAGACTTAAGATTAATGGAAGGCTGTATGGAACCTATTTTTACGAAAAGAAATGGTTATAAAAGGATTTACTTTAATCTTCCGGGTATGGGAAAAACAAAGGGCGGAGTAAACGTTAATACGACAGATGATATGCTGAACATTGTATTAGAGTTCATTGACACTATAATTCCGGGTCAATCGTTTTTATTAGCCGGAGAGTCTTACGGGGGCTATTTAGCGCGAGGAATTATTGCTAATAGACCGGAAAGAATTGAAGGTGCTGCATTTATTTGTCCGATGATTATTCCAGAATTTGAAAAAAGGTCGCTTCCTAGTCATGAAATAATAGTAGAAGATAAAAATTTTATAGAGCAATTAAATGAATATGAAGTAGAGGAATTTCGTTCAAACAATGTTGTTTTAGATGAAAAAACTTGGGAGCGTTATAAAAACGAGATTGTGAGTGGGTGTTCAATTGCGGATCAGGAATTCTTATCTAAAATAAAGAATCATTACGGTTTTTCTTACGAAATCGATAAGTTTAAGTTAAATGCGCCTAGTTTATTTTTATTAGGACGACAAGATTCAGTTGTTGGATTTAAAGACGCATTGAACATACTAGAAAATTATCCTAGAGCAACATTTGCGGTCTTAGATAAAGCTGGTCATAATCTTCAAATTGAACAAGAAAATTTATTTAACTCGTTGATCAATGAATGGTTAGATAGAGTACTAAACATAGAAGGACCTATTATTATAAAGGATTAATTTGAACATACTTTTAGGAAGGGTTAACTAGATAACTCTTCCTTTTTTATTTGGATTGCAAGTATTCTCAATTAAAATACAAAATATTCATTAAAAAAACATTTTATCAAAATAATGCTCATGTTTTGATTAGCTTTCAATAAAGTGTCATAATAACAAATGAGATATTGGTATTTGCAAGGAGGATTTAAATTGAATAACAATGATTTAGAACAATTAAGAAGTGAAATCGACGAGATTAATCATCAAATATTTGAGTTATTAAATAAAAGAGGCGAAATTGCTAAGAAAATTGGAGTTGCAAAAATAGATCAAGGCGTTAAGCGCTATGACCCAGTTAGGGAACGAAAAATGCTTGATCATATAGCAGAAATTAATGAGGGTCCTTTTAGTACAGCAACACTCCAGCACATATTTAAAGAAATTTTTAAAAGTAGTTTGGAGCTTCAAGAAGAAGATGACAAAAAAGTACTACTTGTTTCAAGAAAAAGAAAATCAGAAAACACTATTGTAAATGTAAATGGTGTTAATATTGGTGATGGAAGTCCAATTATCATCGCAGGTCCATGCGCAGTTGAAAGCTATGAACAAGTTGATTCTGTTGCTAAAGTATTAAAAGAGCAAGGCATAAAAATTATGCGCGGTGGAGCATTTAAACCGCGAACTTCTCCTTATGATTTCCAAGGACTCGGAGAAGAGGGCCTGAAGATTTTAAAAGAGGTTGGCCAAAACCATGGTTTAGCAATTATTAGTGAAATAGTAAGCCCAGAGCATATTGAAATGGCATTAGATTATGTTGATATCATTCAAATCGGCGCAAGAAATATGCAGAACTTTGAATTGTTAAAAGCAGCAGGTTCTGTAAATAAACCAATTTTATTAAAAAGAGGTTTATCAGCGACAATAGAAGAATTCATTTATGCGGCTGAGTATATTATGTCAGAAGGCAATCAAGAAATAATTCTATGCGAGCGTGGCATAAGAACTTATGAAAAAGCTACTAGAAATACATTAGATATAACAGCTGTTCCAATTTTAAAACAAGAAACACATTTACCAGTTTTAGTGGATGTAACTCATTCAACTGGAAGAAGAGACTTACTAATACCTGCAGCGAAAGCGGGACTAGCGATTGGTGCTGATGGTATTATGGCAGAGGTTCATCCTGATCCTGCTACTGCTTTAAGTGACTCATCGCAGCAAATGAATTTTGATCAATTTGACCAATTTATGTCTGAAGTTAATTCATTCATAAATCGATAATCATCATAAAAGCGCTGGCTGAACAAAATCAGTCGGCGCTTTTTGAATAATTTGTGAACGTTTGTTTTAAATTAGCAGTATATAGTGATAAACTACGAATAATTTACATTTTTTACTAATAGGTCTATTGAACGAATATTCGTTTCACTATAAGATAGAATGAAGCACTATTTTTGTGGAATATTACGTTTTATGACTATTTTACTTAAATAAAAACAAACTACATAATAGATAGAATAAAATAGAGGAGTGATGAAAATGACGGTTACCATTTATGACGTGGCACGTGAGGCAAACGTTTCCATGGCTACAGTTTCACGAGTAGTTAATGGCAATCCAAATGTTAAGCCTACAACACGCAAAAAAGTAAATGAAGCGATCAGTCGTTTAGGATATAGACCAAATGCAGTAGCAAGAGGGCTAGCAAGTAAAAAAACAACAACAGTAGGAGTAATTATTCCGGATATTTCAAATACGTTTTATGCAGAACTTGCGCGAGGTATTGAAGATATCGCAACAATGTACAAATACAATATTATTTTAAGTAACTCAGATGAGAATATAGAAAAAGAAATTACATTAATCAATAATATGTTAGCAAAGCAAGTTGACGGAATTTTATTTATTGGTGGTACAATTACCGATATTCATAAAGAAGAGTACGAAAAAGCTGGCGTTCCAATCGTATTAGCAACTACATTCGATGAATCGAGTAAAATTCCATCAGTAAATATTGACTATGCACAAGGTGCTTTTGATGCAGTAGATTATTTAATTAAAAAAGGTCATCAAAAAGTAGCATTCGTAAACGGTCCAACAGAAACAAATATTATCGGACAAAGTAAGTTAGAAGGATACAAACGTGCCTTACAAGAACATGGAATTGAATTCGATGAGAATTTAGTTACGTATGGTGATAACTCATATGAATCTGGAAGTGAAGCATTTGAATCATTCCATGAACGTAACATAATTCCAAGCGCAATTTTCGTCGCATCTGATGAAATGGCAATTGGTGTAATCCACAGTGCTCAAGACCACGGTATTCTAGTTCCAAATAACCTAGAGGTAATCGGTTTTGATAATACAAGACTTGCACTAATGGTTCGACCAAAATTATCATCTGTTGCACAACCAATGTATGATATTGGTGCAGTTGCAATGAGATTATTGACGAAGTATATGAATAAAGAGACGGTGGAAGACAATACAGTTATCCTTCCTCATCATCTTCAAATTCGCCAATCAACAAAGTAAAATATTGAAAAGCTTAGGATTAAATGGTCCTGGGCTTTTTTTGTTTTTATTGAGATCTTAATTTTGGCGGGGGAATTTAGCTTGAGCTATTTTAATGAGGATAGAGTAGTTTGGAATAATTGAAGTTGGTTGGAAATAAAGGAAGAGTAATTGCGATCTAACAAAGGTGTGCAATAAAATCTGAGAATCGCAAATAAAATTGAAGAAACTGCAATTATGACGATCAGAATCGTAAATAAGGAGAAGAATACGGTTAAGGCATTTCTAGACGGTTTTATCCAAAAGATGGTCTTTATAAAATTAAAACTAGCGAATTTGCTCTCATTCCACCTAAAATCACTCCAGATTTGAATTAAAATCTAGTAATGAAGGAGAAAAATCCTTCTTAAAACAAAACACGCCGTCGAGTTACTCCCTCTGACAGCGTGTAACATTTAAATAAATGGTTTCTTTTGTTGAATGTGTAATGGCTCAAGTGCACGGTACAATATTTGTTCGTTATATTCTTCGATTTCCTTTTTTCTTGGGATGGGTTTTACGATTGATGGGTCGTCTGACCATGTTGTGGGTAACTTAACATTAGCAATTTTCTGCCATTTTTCAAGCCAATTATCCGGTATTAGTTCGGAAGTTGGTTGCTGATTTGTCATCGCTAGCCATACTTGTGACCAGGCTCTTGGTACTACTCTCCAGTAATCGTATCCTCCGCCAGCAACTGCAATCCATCTTCCGTTGCAATATTTATGGGCGATTTCGTGTGCTATTTTTGGGATTTCTTCAAATGTTTTCATTGTTGTACAGAGATGTGTTAATGGGTCGTAACAGTGTGAATCAGAGCCATTTTGTGTGAGAATAACATCTGGTTTAAAGTATTGTGCTATATCAGATAAAGCTTTTTTATAGCTTGATAGGAATGAATCGTCTTCAGTGAATGCGTCAATTGGGAGATTAAATGAGTAACCAAATCCTTTGCCTTGTCCTCTTTCGGTTACAGCACCTGTCCCAGGGAACAAATATCTACCGGTTTCATGGATGGACAATGTGCAAACAGTTGGATCATCGTAAAATGCCCATTGAACTCCATCGCCATGGTGTGCGTCTGTATCTACATATAGAACTTTTAAGCCGTACTTTTTTTGTATGTATTTGATCGCGATGGCACAATCGTTATAAACGCAAAAACCAGAGGCTTTTCGTTTAAAACCGTGATGGAGCCCACCACCCAAATTAAAAGCATGATTAGATTTACCTTCTAAAACTGCGTCAACGGCAGTTAGTGTTCCACCAACAATTAATGAGCTAGCTTCGTGCATATTTTTAAAAATTGGTGTATCTTCAGTGCCTAATCCAAATTGTTCAGCGATATTAGCATTAACCGGTTCGCGGCTTGCTTTTTTTACTTGTTCAATAAATTGTAAATCATGAAAAAGAAGAAGTTCTTCATCTGTTGCTAATCTTGGTGGAATAATATCGTATTCATTTAATAGATTACTAGATTTTAATAATTCATAAACTAATTGTGAGCGAATCGGGTTAAATGGATGTTTTTCGTTGAACTGATATGCATGGTATTCTTCGCTATAAACTAAATAGGCATCCTTTTTCATCATGATTCACTCGCTTCATTTGGCCAAAGGATTTTATATCCTTCAGTTTTTAAAGTTTGAATGATTGTGATGGGGTTCATTGTCTGTATTCTAAATACAAGAACTTTATGATTAGTTTCCTTTGCAGGATAAACTAAGACACTTACGATATTAATATTTTCTCTTGAAAATACGTTTACTACATCACTTAAAATACCTGGATGGTCGTGGACTAAGATTTCAATTTGGGAGCTAGGTTGATATGCTCCTGTTAACGTTACTAATGTATGTAATACATCGATTTCAGTAACGACTCCTATTAATTTTCCGCTAGATACCACTGGTAAACAGCCTATTTTATATTGATAGAAATAGGTTGCTACCTCTTCTACAAAGTCTATTGGACTGCAAGTTATGACATTAGTCGTCATAATTTTTTCAACTTGTACTTCAAGAACAGTCGAACTGGCTTGTTGAAATAATGTCGAAGGTAAAGCATCTCGGACATCACGATCAGAAATGATTCCAACTACTTGTTTGTCGTCATTAATAATTGGAATATGACGAACTTCTCCTGTACGAAAAATCGTAACTGCATCACCGATTGTATTTTCCTTTTTTAACGTAATGTTTGAACTGCGCATGATATCTTGAATAAGCATTCGATTAAATCCTACCTTTCGAGATTAAAGTTCAATTAGTACATATATCTTTGTAAAAAGCGTAAAGCGTCAAACGCTTGAATTTGTTCAGTTGTTACTCGTTTTCCAATTCTAACCATTAAACAGTTTGCTGGATGTGAACAGATTTCAGGATCATCAGTTGCAAATTGAATCAGTCCACCCGCATTCATCATTTTTTCCATCATTTTTCGATATTCCCATACATTTAATCCTGTGCCTTTTAAATCCCAATGCCAATAATACTCAGTTGTGATAATAATATAATCTTCCATTGCATCATCTAGCATCGATAGAATAAGCATGTTTTTGGCAACCGAAAAACCTCGGAATTCAGGTATTACCTCAATTGCACCAAGCTCAATTAAATTTTTTAATGTAGTTTTCGACCATCTTTCTAGTGGGTCTGGATATAAATATGTTACGTATCCTACGATTGTTTGATTAAGTCTAGCAATGATTATTCTTGCTTCAGGTAAACTAGCAATTTCAACAACTGCTTTATGTTGTTGTTCGGGTTGTCTAAAAGAAGTTAAGTTTTCATGAAAATGGTATGTTTTAAGTAAGGCAGACTCGACTGGTCCTTCTATAACTAACTCACCATGCTCAGTTTGAATCGTTTTTGAAAAATATTTTTTTGGGTGATCCAATGTATCTCACTCCCTGTAGAATACACCTTTTTTTATATCATACTAAAAAATGCAGAAAAGACATACAGGAAAAAAATCAGTAGATGTCTAATAGTAAATAATGTCTAATTTATTAAAAATACTGAAAATTTAATCTTATCAATGTATAATGATAGTAGAGAATATCAAGGAGGGATTTATATGAAAGTGGAAGCGCTTCCTGTGAAAAACGGGCAATTTAATTTAAAAAACTATGAGGAAACTTATAAAAATTTTAAATGGGAAGATGTTGAAAAAGAGTTTTCTTGGTATACAACACAAAAGTATAATGTAGCTTTCGAGGCGATTGATCGTCATGCAAATTCTGATCGTAAAGATAAAGTTGCATTGTATTACAAAGATGATAAGAGAAATGAAAAATATACTTTTGAAGAAATGAAAAATAATTCAAACAAAGCTGCTAATGTGTTAAAGCAATTCGGTGATGTTGAAAAAGGTGACCGAGTATTTATCTTTATGCCTCGTCAACCTGAATTATATTTTGCTCTTTTAGGAGCTTTAAAATTAGGTGCTATTGTTGGACCTTTGTTTGAAGCATTTATGGAAGGTGCAGTAAAGGATCGTTTAGAAGATAGTGAAGCTAAGGTATTAGTAACAACGCCTGAATTATTATCACGTGTACCAGTTAATGATTTACCTGCTTTAAAAACAATCTTCCTTATCGGTGATGATATTGAAGAAGGTGGTAAATTTGTAGATTTCAAAACTCGTTATAAAGAGGCAAAAACGGATTTTGAGATTACTTGGTTAAATCGTCATGATGGTTTAATTTTACATTATACTTCTGGTTCAACTGGCAAACCAAAGGGAGTTCTTCATGTTCAACAAGCAATGATCCAACACTATCAAACTGGTAAATGGGTGACGGATCTACAAAAAGATGATGTTTATTGGTGTACAGCGGATCCAGGTTGGGTAACTGGTACTTCATATGGTATTTTTGGGCCATGGTTAAATGGTGCTTCTAACGTCATATTAGGTGGTCGTTTCAGTCCAGACGCTTGGTATGAAACAATTCAAGAATTTGGCGTAACGGTTTGGTACAGCGCACCTACAGCTTTCCGCATGCTTATGGGTGCAGGAGAAGATTCTATTAAGAAATATGATTTAAGCTCTCTTCGTCATATTTTAAGCGTTGGTGAGCCTTTAAATCCTGAGGTAGTACGTTGGGGTGCGAAAGTATTTAATTTACGCATTCATGATAACTGGTGGATGACAGAAACTGGAGCTTCACTAATCTGTAACTATCCATGTATGCCAATTCGCCCAGGTTCAATGGGTAAACCATTCCCTGGCATTGAAGCAGCTATTGTCGATAATAATGGTAATGAAGTTGCTCCTTATACAATGGGGAATCTAGCGATTAAAAAAGGTTGGCCATCGATGATGAATACAATTTGGAATAATGAAGCTAAATTCCAGTCGTATTTCTTGAATGATGAGTGGTATGTTTCAGGTGATTCAGCTTATATGGATGAGGATGGATATTTCTGGTTCCAAGGACGAGTGGATGATGTAATTATGACTTCTGGTGAGCGAGTAGGTCCATTTGAAGTAGAAAGTAAGCTTGTTGAGCATCCTGCAATTGCAGAAGCAGGTGTAATCGGCATTCCAGACCCTGTACGTGGTGAAATCATTAAAGCATTTGTTGCTTTAAGGGATGGTTATGTTGCTTCAGACGAACTGAAGGAAGAAATCCGTAATTTTGTAAAGTTAGGATTAGCAGCACATGCGGCACCTAGACAAATTGAATTCCGAGATAAATTACCAAAAACTCGAAGCGGAAAAATTATGCGAAGAGTATTGAAAGCTTGGGAGTTAGATCTTCCAACAGGTGACTTATCAACTATGGAAGATTAATAAAGAAAACTCGCCGATTGGCGAGCCTTTAGGCGAAGACAGAGGGGTAGTTGCACTTATACTTAATTTCTAAAATTGGAAACTACGTCGTTTTTTCTTCTCCGCTGCCAATTTATACTTTCTTAATGTGCAAAAAAACCATTGGAAAATTTTCCAATGGTTTTTTGTTGCTTAAAATTTCCGGTCGGAGCCACCGCCACCGGAACTTCCGCCGCCACCGCCTCTGTTGCCGCCACCGCCTGATGAATTTAAAAGAGCCGGTAATAAATTTATGATGAAGTAAGTAAGTACTCCATTGAAAAACATCATATCAATGATGATGATTACGATCACAACCGCAATGATAATGAAAACTTTTAAATTATCCCATAACGTACTAGTTTTAGAATGACCAGTTTGATCAGAGCCATTTAAAATAACAGTATACAATGATTTGTATGTGTTCGTTATTGCGAGAGACTCCTCACCTTTTTTTAAATATGGAATGGCACTTTGGTCGAGTATTTTGCCAGTGCGGATATCTGTTACAACGCCTTCTAAACCATACCCAACTTCAATTCTTATTTCTCTGTCTTTTTTGGCATAAAGCAGAAGAACACCGTTGTTTTTCTTTTTATTACCTAATCCGTATTTGCGAAATGCTGTATTAGCATATTCTTTAATATCATTTCCCTCTAAACTTGGAATTGTTAAAACTGCCAGTTGAGCGGAAGTAGTATCTTCTAATTTTCTTCCTAATTGAATGAGCGTTTGTGTATCTTCTCTGTTAAGAACATTTGCATAATCTTGTACATAAATGTCACCTACTTGAGAGGGTATTTTAATTTCAGCACTCGCTCCAGTTGCAAAGGAAAATAGAAATCCTATTAGGAAGATTGATGAGAGAAATTTTCTCATTTATTACCATCGCCACTAAAATCAACTTCTGGTGTAGCTTTATCTTTTTCAGATACTTCAAAGTAATCCTTCTTCTCAAAACCAAACATTCCAGCTACAAGTACACCTGGGAATTTTTTAATTTTTTGATTGTAATCAGTTACAGCATCATTATAGTCTTTACGAGCAACAGCTAATCGATTTTCTGTTCCTTCTAAGCTATCCATTAAAGCTTGGAAATTTTGATTTGATTTTAAATCAGGATAGTTTTCTACAACTACTAATAATCTACTAAGAGCTCCAGACAATTCTTGGTCAGCTTTACTTTTTTCAGCTGTCGTTTGTGCGCCAGCTAATTTTGCACGTGCATCCGTTACAGAAGCAATCACATCTTTTTCTTGTGTTGCATATCCTTTTACTGTATTTACTAAGTTTGGTATTAAATCTGAACGACGTTTAAGTTGATTATCGACTTGAGACATTTTATTTGTTACAGTCTCTTCTTTTGTAACAAAGCCATTATAGCTACCAACACCCATAAGGACAAGAACTACTACAATAATTAAAGCAATCCACATACCTTTATTTTTCAAGTAAAAACACTCCATTTCCAAAATATGTATTTTTAAAGATGTTAATATTAATATTTAACCATATTATTTGATTTAAAGCATTTTTATTCAAAAATTGCATGACAATTTATATAAAATTAATAAATAATTAATTATCTATTTGACTAAAACGTTTTATTTATGTTATAAATGTTTCATAACATTTAATAATGAGCGTTGAAAGGCTTAGTAGTGTGAATGAATTGGATCAGAGAGCTAATGGTTGGTGAGAATTAGCACAAACATTGACATGAATTACACCCTGGAGCATTCTTTTTCGAAATTTGTATCGATTACAAATTAGGATTAGAACGGTTAACAGCCGTTAATTGTTTGAGAGGTAGCTAAATTTTTAGCTACAACTAGGGTGGTACCGCGATTTTAATTATTCGTCCCTACTGTTTAACAGTAGGGACTTTTTATTTTGTTTAGACGACGTATAGATGATCGAAGGGGTGGACTAAAATGGAAAATATCTTACAAGATTTAGAATTTCGTGGATTAATTAATCAAATGACAGATGAAGAAGGTCTACAAAAATTATTAAGCGAAGAATCTGTTTCATTATATTGTGGTTTTGACCCGACTGGCGATAGCTTACACATTGGACATTTATTACCAGTTTTAATGTTAAAAAGATTCCAAGTTGCAGGTCATAAACCGATTGGTGTAGTAGGTGGAGCAACAGGGATGATCGGTGACCCAAGTGGTAAAAAGGCAGAACGTACGTTAAATACTGCTGATACAGTAAAATTGTTCAGTGAAAGAATTCGTACACAACTATTACCATTCTTAAGCTTTGAGGGTGAAAACGCTGCTAAAGTAATTAATAACTATGATTGGACTGGCGAACTAGATGTTATTACTTTCTTACGTGACATCGGTAAAAACTTCGGATTAAATTACATGCTTGCGAAGGATTCAGTTGCATCTCGTTTAGAAGCAGGTATTTCGTTTACTGAATTTAGTTACATGATTTTACAATCATATGACTTCTTAAAATTATACCAAGACCATAACTGTAAATTACAAATTGGTGGTAGTGATCAATGGGGTAATATTACAGCTGGTATGGAATTAATTCGTAAAACAGAAGAAGATTCAAAAGCATTTGGACTTACAGTACCTTTAGTTACAAAAGCTGATGGTTCTAAATTTGGTAAAACTGAAGGTGGAGCAGTTTGGTTAGATCCTGAAAAAACAACTCCATACGAATTCTACCAATTCTGGATTAATACAGATGACCGTGATGTAGTTAAATACTTGAAATACTTTACTTTCCTATCAAAAGAGGAAATTTTAGAGCTTGAGAAACAATTTAATGATGCGCCTGAACAACGTGTTGCTCAAAAAGCATTAGCTGCTGAAGTAACTAAATTAGTTCATGGAGAAGAAGCACTTGATCAAGCAATTAAAATTACAGAAGCACTATTTAGTGGAACTGTAAAAGAATTAACTGCAGCAGAAATTAAACAAGGTTTTAAAGATGTACCTTCATTTAATTTAAGTGATGCAGAAAAAGGATTAGTAGATTTACTAGTTGAAGCAAAAATTTCTCCGTCAAAACGTCAAGCACGTGAAGATGTTCAAAATGGTGCTGTTTATGTAAATGGAGATCGTATTCAAGACGTTGCAAAAGTGTTATCTAAATCAGATGCAATTGAAGAACAATTTATCATTATCCGTCGTGGTAAAAAGAAATACCACTTGGTGACATTATAATATCGAACAAACAGTGAACGAAAAAGCAGTAATTTGATTGGGAGCAGTTCAGAGAGCGAGTGGTTGGTGAAAACTCGTCTGCACAATCAAATGAATTACATTTCGGGAGTTTTCTTTTCGTAGTTAGTTCATCTAATGAAGGAAAGAACGTAAGTCTACGTTACAGATTCGAGTGATAAGGAATTACTAGTAAAGTATGTATTTCTTATAACTAGGGTGGTAACGCGATTGAGGTCGTCCCTATATTTAATAGGGAGGCCTCTTTTTTTTGTATTTTTTTTAAGAGGTGAGAAATCATGGAGATATTTGCAACAAAAGATTACCGAATATTGGCAAAACTTAATGAAGGTGTCCAAAATCTACATGCTGAATTGTTTCCAGAATTTTTTAAGGTTCACAATTTAGCTGAAATGACTGAGTTTTTTAAGAGTGTAGTAGATAAAGCAGAGCATCATTTTTTCATCGTTAAAGATGTTGAAGAATTAATTGGCTATGCTTGGGTTGAAATAAAAGATATTCCTGAAGGACCTATTAAAAAAGCTTTTAGGTTAGGGTATGTTCATCAAATAAGTATAAACGAAGAAAAAAGAAATAAAGGTTACGGTTCATTTTTAATCCATAAAATTGCCTCGTTTGCACGCGATCATAATCTATCAAGAATTGACCTAGATTATTGGATCGATAATAAAAATGCAAGAAGATTTTATGAGAAATTAGGGTTTGTAAAGTTTCGTGAACACGTATATATGGATGTATAAGTAGGGAGAGTATATAAAATGAAAAACATAGAATTAGGTGCGTTAATCGCACTGTTTACCGTTATTATGTCTAGTTGTCTAGTCTTTTTAAAAGCTGATCCGCAAATTCCGCTTCTATTATGTGTAGTTAGTTTAGCTATATTTGGATTATTTAAAGGGTTCAAATGGGAACAGATTGAAAATGGTATGAAAAAAGGAATTCATAATGGATTGTCACCAACTTTAATCTTAATGATGATTGGTTTATTAATTGGTTCTTGGATGCTTAGTGGCACAGTTCCTACATTATTATTTTACGGAATTTCTGTTCTTTCAGCTAAGTGGTTTGCCATTAGCGCCATATTTATTACCATTATTGTTGCTAGTTTTACGGGGAGCACATTTACAACAATTGCTACAGTTGGTGTAGCTTTAATGGGAATTGCTCATATTATGGGAATTCCTCCTGCAATTGCAGCAGGTGCAATTATTAGTGGAGCATGTTTTGGGGATAAAATGTCACCCATTTCCGATACAACGAATTTCGTTCCAAGTATTTTAGGCATAAAGGTCAATGAACATATTCGCCACATGGCATATACAACAATCCCAGCCTTAATTGTTACTGTTATTTTATTTTTAATCATAGGTATGGGGCATGGAAATACAGATATGGCGCAAGTAACTGAAATGAAAAAAGCAATATCTTCTAGCTTTGAAGTTAATCCTTTATTATTAATTCCATGTTTAATTGTTTTTATCATGGCATTTAAAGGCTTTTCAACTTTACCGACAATGTCAGCTGGTATTGTTAGTTCATTAGTTTTATCATTTTTCATTCAAAAAGATATTACACTTACTAAAGTGTTCTCAACATTACAAAATGGTTTCCAATTAGATACAGGGAATGAAATGCTTAATTCAATTGTTAACCGTGGAGGATTACAATCCATGATGTGGTCTGTTTCATTGATCTTTATTGCCCTTGCTTTAGGTGGATTAATACAAGAACTTCGAGTATTCGAAACATTAATCCAATCGTTATCTAACTTAAAACGTAGTGGAAATGTAGTTGTTGCTAGTACATTATCTGCAATGAGTGTGAACCTATTAACAGGTGAACAATACCTTTCAATTCTACTTCCTGGGCAATTATTAAAAGACGTATTTATCAATAAAAATATTCCACTTAAAAATTTATCCCGTGCATTAGAAGATGGAGGTACACTTTTTAACCCAATCGTACCTTGGAGTGTAAGTGGAGCATTCTTTGCTTCAACATTAGGAGTACCAGTTATTGATTATTTACCATTTTCGTTCGTGTTGTTTATTACTCCATTAT
Source organism: Arthrobacter citreus (assembly GCA_013200995.1). Classification (GTDB taxonomy): domain Bacteria; phylum Bacillota; class Bacilli; order Bacillales; family Bacillaceae_G; genus Gottfriedia. Next base: position 4,750,045 of record CP053688.1, read on the forward strand.
TTAGTATAGTAGCTGCTCTTTTAGGTAAAGGTTTAAAGACAGAAATTAAAGGTGAAAATTCAAGAAATGCCGCATAAACAAATTCATTCTACGTAAACTAGTTTTTGTACTAACTGGTTAATGGAGGGAAAAGGATGAGTCATGCAGCTGGTGGTTCAAAGAAAAATCGTCCAAGTGATGCAAATCATGTAGATGCTAAAACGAAAGCTCACCAAAAGAGACTTTCTAAGGATCAACAAAATCCAATGGACTTAAAGTACCCAAGATAATTTATAAAGAATATTTAAGTCTAATCCCTTTTATGATGAGATGATCCTCATTTAAAAGGGATTTTTCTATGTCACATATACCCTGTTATTTAAAAGATGAATGTTAAAGATTTATGTCACATTTCAATTTTTAATGAAAATATCTTAATTTTTCGATAAAATAGAATTTAAATTAAATTGATTTGAGGGGATAAACGTAATGGGTTTTTTAAAATTAATTACATATACAATATTAATTGGAATATTAGGTTATTTATTCTGTATCGTATTTATTGGTGCAAATAGTTTTCTGCAATATAAGCATAAGGTTCCAAAAGATGCTGAGTATGTTATTGTACTAGGGGCTGGTTTGAAAAAAGATAAGCCTACTAGAGCTTTACGCTATCGGATTGAAACAGCGGCAAAGTATGCAAAAGAAAATACTAGTGCAAAAATTATTGTTTCAGGTGGAAAAGGAAACGATGAATTAATATCAGAAGCAGAGTGTATGAAGGGTGAATTAATCAAATTAGGTATTGGAGAAGATCGAATTATTAAAGAAGATTTATCAACTAATACTTATGAAAATATGAAATACTCCAAAAAGCTTATAAATAATGCAAACGCAAAAGGGATCGTTGTATCAAATGATTATCACTTATTTAGATCTCTAAAATTAGCTAAAAAACAAGGCTTAAATGTGATTGGTCTTCCGGCAAAAACACCAAAAGTGATTATTCCAACAGCGTATTTTAGAGAATGTTTATCTATTTTAAAAGCAATGTACTATAAACAAATATGAGTTAAAAATAGGTAATCTATCATTTTTTAAAAAACTATTAAGTAATTGTACCAATGTCCATTTCATTTTTTAAAATGAAACATTTTATATTATATGGATTTGCTTGTCCAAATAATATGAAAGGAGTGACGTTGATGGCAAGATTTTTATCAACAGGCGTATTACGAAGACATTCTGATACTCAGTTTTTAACAGTAGAAGCTCTTAATCTTGACCCGGAAGACTCTCGTTCAGTTAGTGTGTTTATGTTTGACTGGTCATCTGGTTCACCAGTTATTCTTCCAATGGTTGACCCAACTATGATTGTAATTCCACCAAATCAATACAGAACATTTAGATCTTTTCAACTACCACCGACACTATTTGCATACGAAGTAAGAATCCATCATCCAAAAGATAGTGATGTTGTAGTAAATGTATTTGGACTTAGTGACATTGCATTTGACCCTCAAGAAGGTAATAATGCACTGCAACATGATCTAGCGGTAGTGAAATTAAAATAATATAAAAAAGTTATTTTAATACACCTCTCATTTCCGCATAAGTAGCCCTTCCGAGTAAAGTCGGGGGCTTTTTTTATAAATAAAACTCCCTATCAAAATTGATAGGGAGTTTTGATCGCTTTCTAAGAAGCGATATTATTAACGGTTGTAGAACTCAACGATAAGAGCTTCGTTAATTTCAGCTGGTAATTCAGAACGCTCTGGTAAGCGGTTGAAAGTACCTTCTAATTTGTCAGCGTTGAAAGTGATGTACTCAGGTACAAAGTTGTTAACTTCAACAGCTTCTTTAACTACAGCTAAGTTTTGTGATTTTTCACGTAAGCTGATAGTTTGACCAATTTTCACGCGGAAAGATGGGATGTCTACACGTTTGCCATCAACCATGATGTGACCGTGGTTAACTAATTGACGAGCAGCACGACGAGTACGAGCAAGACCCATACGGTAAACTACGTTGTCTAAACGAGTTTCTAATAAGATCATGAAGTTTTCACCATGTTTACCAGTTAATTTACCAGCGATATCAAATGTGCGACGGAATTGACGCTCATTAACACCGAACATGTGACGAAGTTTTTGCTTTTCTTGTAATTGTAAACCGTATTCTGATAATTTTTTACGTTGGTTTGGTCCGTGTTGACCTGGAGCGTAAGGGCGTTTTTCTAATTCTTTACCCGTTCCGCTTAATGAAATGCCTAAACGGCGAGATAATTTCCAAGTAGATCCTGTATAACGAGACATTGATTGTCTCCTCCTTTAAGTTTTTATTTTGGAGTAAAATAAAAACGTTCGTGTAGCCCCAGTCAGTTTATTTTGCTTTCATGTATCCTCGCTCCAGCAGCCAGAGTTACGCGATGACACCTCTAAAATAGTAGAGGAACAAAATAAAGATCAAGCCTGTGCTTACAACGCTGCGTTATTTTACACAAAAAATATTATAACCAAATAGTATAAAATAGTCAAGGGCAGTTTTAAAAACAAGGTCGAATGAAAGGGAGAGGAATCGTATAATACCGCAATATAAAAATAATTACTCATGTAAGGATACATGTAAGTAAATAAGGTTGAATCTTGTAATAACATACTCGTAAAGGGTTCATGAGTTAAAAAAGAGAGGAAATGTGAAAAATAGTTACCCATAGAAGGTTCATGAGTAAGTAAAAAGGCAAAAATAAGAAAAATAGCTACTCATAAAGTATCCAAAAAAATGTTACTCATAAGGTTTTCATGAATAAGAAAAAAGCACAAATCTGAAAACAACATACTCATATCAGGTTGTAGTGTAATCTGTTAAAACCAACTTTACTCAGCAATGATCATGTTGGACACTGTTTGACAAGCTCTTTTTCCAACAACATAAAAAAAGAAATCCATTTTCAGGATTTCTTTTTGAAGCTCTTATTGAATTGTTTCCTCAATTAAATTAACAATTGCTTGAAGATATTTTTGGTCAACTTCATCAAAACGATTGAATTCTGGGCTATCGATATCTAGAACGCCAATTACTTCTCCGTTGTGCATTACTGGAATAACAATCTCCGAATTTGAAGCAGCATCACAAGCAATGTGTCCAGGGAAATCGTGAACATTATCGATTCTTTGGACTGTTTTAGTTTGAGCAGATGTACCGCAAACTCCCTTACCATATGGTATACGTACGCATGCAGGAAGACCTACAAAGGGACCTAAAACTAATTCATCGCGATCGCCATCTTTTAAATAAAAACCAACCCAATTTATTCTATCTAAAAATTGATTTAATAAAGCTGATGTATTTGCTAAATTAGCAATTAAGTTATGCTCATCGTAGATTAAAGCTTTAACTTGAGCTGTAAGAGTATTGTATTGTTGTTCTTTCGTTCCTGAATATTCGACTTTTTGAAACATTTGTAGACCCCTTTCCCTATTTCATGTGAAATATCATAGCATATTTCGAAATAATACTGGTAATTTTGTCGACCGATTTGTAGAGGAATTTATCAAAATTTCTCTAATTAATTAAGCTATTGATGTTGTAGAAGAGGGTGACGAGTGTGGAGCAAGATAAACTTGCAACTAAAAGAAAAGTCATCGAGACAGCGCTTACTTTATTTAAAGTTAATGGATATCATGGCACTTCAGTGAGAGATATTTCTAAAAAGGCTAATGTTAATATCGCAACAATTTCATATTATTTTAAAGGTAAACAAGGATTACTTGAACATATCATAGTAGAATTTTTAGAAGGCTACGTAAAGATTTTAGATCAACATTGTCTATTATTGTACGATAAAAATGCAAAAAAAATTTTAAAAGATTTAGTTGAAGATGTACTGAATTATTATTATATAAAGAAAGAATCTACGTCGATTTTTTATAGGGAATTAACATTAGACTCTGTATTTATTCGAGAAATTATGATTACATATTTAACGCGGGAGCGTTATATTTTTTCTCAAATTTATGATGCAATTCGTTATTCAAATTCAAAAGTTACGATGCCATTTTCAGTATTTTTTGTGCAATTAAAATCATTTCTATCTACACCATACTTATTTCCTGGCTATTTAAATGAAGTTTTGTATATTCAGCAAAATGACTTGTATTTTTTTGAAAGATATAAAGAGTATGTAGAGAAATGGATTGAATCACTACTAGATACGGATGAGAATATCATTAGCCATGTTGAGCTTTCATCTTAATAGATCGCCTTTTTCATTATGAGCAATCACAATGGAAAGGCGTTTTTCGTTGATTGAAATTTTGAATTTTCTACAAGTTTTTACAGGGTATATTATAGTTTGATAAAAATATGAAAAAATTGAAAAAATTAGGCCAAAAAACAACTGTCTCATGTTATTATTAACTATGACCTTAATAAAGAGTGAAATAATGACGTACATATAAATAGATCTAGATGGCAAGTAGAGGAGGTACATCAGGGAAATGACATTCTATGTAATTTTAGTCGTAATTAGTATTGTTATCGCATTGATGATTGTAGCCTTAACAATTCGACAACGTTTATACAAGAGACTCGATGAACTAGAGGCATGGAAAATGCAGTTAATGAGTAAGCCCGTAACGGATGAACTTTCAAAACTTAAGGCATTAAATATGACTGGACAAACAGAAGAGCTTTTTGAAAAATGGAGAACTGATTGGGATGAAATAGTTACAGCTTTTATACCGAAAGTAACTGATTCACTCCAAGAAATTGATGAAGCAATTAACAAGTATCATTTCATGAAAGCAAAAGCTGGAATTACGGAACTTGAAGCGCGCTTGAATGAAGCTGAGACAAGTGTAGAATTAATTCTAAATGAAGTAAGTGACTTAGTTGGTAGTGAAGAACAAAATAATTCAGATATTGAAAAGTTAAATCAAGAATATCTTGAGCAAAGAAAACTTTTACTAACACATCGTCATTTATATTCTATCTCTGAAACTCAGTTAGAAGAAAAAATGGACGAAATAAAGCAACAAGTTCAATTATTTAATGAAACGACTGAAAACGGTAATTATTTAGAAGCACGAGAATTAGTTAAGCATATAAGCGATGAAGTGAATACTTTAAAAGTAAATATGCAAATCATACCAGATTTATATATTGAATCCACAACGACAATGCCGTCTCAAATACATAATCTTTCAGATGGTTTAAAGCAAATGAAAGCAGATGGATATGCGCTTGACTTTGAATTATTAGAAAATGAAACAATTGAATGTTCAAAAATCTGTATCGACTGTGTTGAGCTAATTAAAAAGCTTGAAATCACTGAAGCAAACGACAAGCTTGATTTTGTAAAAGCAAAAGTTGATGCAATCTATGATTTATTAGAAAAAGAAGTTGAGAGTAAATACGTAGTTGAAAAAGAGATTTGGTCTTCGCAGGAAGAAATTCTAGAAATTAGAGAAAATAATTTGAAAACTAAAGAAGAGACTCAATTAGTTCAACAAATTTATGAGTTAAGTGATGAAGATACTAAAGCTCAAAAATTAGTTGAAAAGCAGGTAAATATCATTACAAAGCGATTCGAGCTATTACAAATTCGGGTAGCTGAACAAGATCTTGCATTTTCAGTTATAAGAGATGAGTTAGATTTATTGAAAAAACAGATGGAAGAAGTGAAGGAATCTCATTTAGCGTATGTTGAAATGTTGAAAGCACTTCGAAAAGATGAACTACAAGCACGTGACCAGCTGATTGATATGAAGCGCTTAATGTTAGAGGTCAAACGTCTTGTTCAAATTTCTAATCTGCCTGGAATGCCAGTTTCTTCTATGAAACAAATTCAAGACGCTCATGACAGTATGCAAAGGGTTTATTTAGAATTAGAGAAAAAACCATTAAAAATGACAACTGTTTCGTCTTTATTAGAACAAGCTGCAACAGCTGTAAACGATTGTTATAAAGAAACGAAATATATGATTGAACAAGGATATTTCGTTGAAAAAGTAATACAATATGGAAATCGCTATAGAAGTAATAATGTACAAATGGCAATGTCAATGGACAAAGCAGAACAGTTATTTAGAGAATTTCAATATAATGAAGCTCTAGAAGAAGCTGCTGTCTCAATTGAAAATGTTGAGCCAGGTGCAATTGATAAGTTACAAGAAATACTAAATGAACAAAAGTACACACTACCCCTATAGATGCAAATCTTAGGGGTTTCGTCTGTTTTCAGATATAATGAAAAATGGACTCAAGCAATATGGAGGTTACGGAAGAATTATGATTTATTTTGATAATAGTGCTACTACTAAACCTTATAAAGAGGTGTTAGATACATATATTACAGTTTCGGACCAGTTTTTTGGAAATCCTTCTTCGATTCATAAACTTGGTGGACGGTCTGAGCAATTACTGTCAAAAGCTAGAAATCAAATTGCAGAGCTTTTATCGGTTCAACCATCAGAGATCATCTTTACATCAGGTGGAACAGAAGGTAATAATTTAGCTATAAAAGGTACTGCCATGATGCACCGTTCAAGAGGGAAACATCTCATTACAACTGAAATTGAACATCCGTCAATCTATGAAGCATATAAACAGTTAGAGGAACTTGGATTTGAAGTAACTTATTTAACTCCAAATGAGGATGGGTTTATTTCTGTCGAGGAACTAAAAGAAGCTTTAAGAGATGATACTATACTTGTTTCTGTTATTCATGTAAATAATGAAACAGGAGCAATTCAGCCCATAAATGAAATCGGACAATTATTAAAGGATTATCCAAAAGTATTTTTCCATGTTGATGCTGTACAGGGTATTGGAAAAGTTCCGTTAACGATTAAGCAGTCTGCAATCGATTTGTTAACGATTTCTGGTCATAAATTTCATAGTGTAAAAGGGACAGGAATTTTATATATTAGAGAGGGTGTAACATTATCTTCTTTAATGACAGGTGGTTCACAGGAAAGAGAGATTCGTTCAGGGACGGAAAATCTAGCTGGAATAGTTTCGATGGCAAAAGCTTTAAGAATTACGCTAGAAAAACAAAAAACGATGAAAAGTCACTTAATTCATATGAGAAGCGAGCTAATTCAACATTTAGAAGTAATTGACGGAGCCGTAATGAATTCACCAGAATCAAATTTTGCCCCTCATATAATAAATATTTCATTTGTAGGATTAAAGCCAGAAGTAATTGTCCATGCTCTATCTGAAGAAAATGTTTTTATTTCTACAAAATCAGCATGCTCTTCGAAAACTTTTGAAATTAGCCGTGTTTTACAGAGTATGGGTAAAAGCGAGAAAGTAGCGAGTAGTGCTGTCAGAATTAGTCTTTCTTATGAAAATACGATGGATGAAGTAGAGCAATTTAATAAAATAATTAAAGAAGTAATAAAAAATTTATATAAGGTAATGAGGTAACAGCATGAATGTAGAATATATTTTGATTCGTTATGGAGAAATGACTACAAAAGGGAAAAACCGAGGTAGATTTACAAGTATATTAAGAGAAAATGTTAGTAAACGTTTAAAATCTTTTGAAAAACTAAAAATTACTACGACACGTGATCGTATGTATATAAAATTAAATGGTGAAGACCATGAAAAAGTTGCTGCAAATTTAAAAGAAGTTTTTGGAATTCATACGTTTAGTTTTGCTAGGAAAGTTGATACTGAATTAGATGCCATTAAAGTAGGTGCTCTTGAAGCGGTTAATGAGCTAGGTGATAGTGTTAAAACATTTAAAGTGAACGTACAGCGTAGTTATAAACAATTTCCATTAAATACACCACAGCTTAATCGTGAGCTTGGTGGGTATATACTTCAAAATACAGAGCATTTAACTGTAGATGTACATAATCCAGATGTAGCTGTTCGCGTAGAAGTACGTGATGATGCTACGTATATTACTTGTGGAGAAGAATATGGTGCAGGTGGATATCCAGTTGGAGTTGGCGGAAAAGTTATGCTATTACTATCAGGAGGAATTGACAGTCCTGTAGCAGCTTATATGTTGCTAAAACGAGGCGTATCAATTGAAGCGATTCATTTTGAAAGTCCTCCATTTACGAGTGATCGTGCAAAACAAAAAGTAATCGATTTATCAAGTAAACTAACTAGATATTGTAGACGTGTAACTTTACATGTTATTCCATTTACTGAAATTCAAAAAGCGATTCATAAGGAAATGCCAGCAAGCTACACTATGACGATCATGAGACGAGTTATGCTACGAATTGCTGAGCAAGTTTCTGTGAATCGAAAAGCACTAGCTTTAGCTACTGGTGAAAGCTTAGGTCAAGTAGCAAGTCAGACATTGGAAAGTATGCATACAATCAATGAAGTAACGAATTATCCAGTTTTAAGACCGCTATTAGCGATGGATAAATTAGAGATTATGGAAATCGCTAAGAAAATTGATACGTATGATATTAGTATTAGACCATACGAGGATTGCTGTACAATCTTCACTCCATCTAATCCAACTACAAAACCAAAACGTGACAAAGTGGCTCGTTTTGAAAGTCGTTTTGACTTTACAGAATTAATTAATGAAGCCGTTAGCAATAGAGAATCAATCATTTTTGAAAACGAAATGATTCGAACTCAATCGTCAACGAAACAAGAAGAAATCGATATCGACGCGCTTTTATAAAAAATACTAAAAATTACCAATTAAATTATGAATGAAGTCATGTGTTTTATCACACTCTATACTCACAAGGAGGTGACAACACATGACAAATAGAAATAATTCAAGTAATTCATTAGTAGCACCTGGTGCACAAGCAGCATTAGACGCAATGAAGTATGAGATTGCTACAGAGTTTGGCGTACAACTTGGCCCTGATTCTACTTCTCGCGCGAATGGTTCTGTTGGTGGTGAAATCACAAAACGTTTAGTACAAATGGCTGAACAAAGCCTTGGTGGATATTCAAAATAATGAATTTAAATAATTATGGATTAAGGGGTAGGGTCAAACCTACCCCTTTTCTATTTTGTCTTTGTCTTTCTCGATGATTTAGTAGCGAGATCAATCTTTGCTATAATAGAGAGAATAAATTAAAGGAGAGACCTGTTCATGTCATACATTGAAAATGAATTTATTAGAATTACAACTAAATCCGGGGGAGCAGAGTTGACAGGTATCTATCATAAAAAGGATGGGCTAAATTATTTATGGAACGCTAATCCAGCTTATTGGGGGAGACATGCACCTGTTTTATTTCCGAATGTAGGTAAATTAATTGATAATCAATATAAAGTGGACAATCATATTTATGAGCTTTCTCAGCATGGATTTGCAAGAGATATGGATTTTAAATTAACCGATCTAAAAGAAGGTGAAATCAATTATGAGTTAAAAAGTAGTGAACAAACCCTTTTAAAGTATCCATTTCAATTTACGCTAAATATTAATTATAAAATAAAGGATAATACTGTTTTTATTAAGAATGTCGTGACGAATAATGATCAGAAATCGATGCCGTTTTCAATAGGTGCTCATCCAGCATTTAATATTCCTCTCAAGGAAGGTGAAACTTTTGAGGACTATTATTTACAATTTGAAGAAGAAGAAAAATTAGAAACAATTAAATTAGAAGGCCCTTATCGAAATGGCAAAAGAGAACTGATTGCTCAAAACATAAAAAGTTTACCTTTAACTCGAGTGCTGTTTAAGGATGATGCTTTAATATTTGAAAAACTGAATAAAAATGTAATGACAATTCGTTCAAAAAATCACAGTAGTATGATTAAAGTAAATTTCGAAGGTTTTCCATATGTGGGAATATGGACAACACAAACTGCGCCCTTTCTATGCATCGAACCATGGTATGGAATTGCAGATGAAATTGGTCCAGTAAAAGAAATGAAAAACAAACTAGGTATTCAAAATTTAAATCCTAATGAAACGTTTACTTGTACTTACAGTATTACAGTTGGTAGTTGAATAGAAAGATTTAGATCATAAGAAGTGAAACCATCTATCTAGGTGGTTTATTTTTTTGCACATTAAGCGTATAAATTGGCAACGGTGAAGATAAATCGACGTAGTTGCCAATTTTAGGTATAAGTATAAGTGCAACTACCCCTCTGTCTTCGCTTTAAAGCTCGCCAATCGGCGAGTTTTCTTTATGTGTTTTTATTTAAATTTTCTGAAAAATAGTCGATAATTAGCAGGAATTGACGATATAATTAACGAAACCATTATTATTCTATTTTGCAAAATTCAAAATATAATTTTAGTAATGATCAAAAGGAGGACTAACTAAGATGAACGGAACAAGTTTAATAGCTCCAAAAGTATATAATCTAGTATGGGAAATTGAAAAATTTGCAACAACGGATAAAGTAGCGTTGAAATGGGTTGATTCAAACGGTGAATCCAATCAAATAACATATAAGGAACTTTATAATAAAGTTCATCAATATGCTTTTACATTTAAAAATAGTGGCATTGAAAAAGGGGACAAACTTTTTGTAATGATGCCTAGATGTGTGGAGACTTATGTAGTCTATTTAGCAATCTTAAAAATAGGATGCGTTGTCATCCCAGGTTCTGAAATGTTAACTGTTAAAGATATTCAATATCGTCTAGAACATAGTGAAGTTAAAGCGATTGTATCGCATGATGAATATATAGGTACATTTAGTGAGATTGCTAAAAGTGGAAAATATAAATTATTTACAATCCATAATCAACAAACTGTGTGGACTTCATTAAATGATCAAGCGATTAGCGGAGCCCATGTATTAACTGTAGAAACAAAAAGTGATGACTTAGCATTTATTTCGTATACATCTGGAACGACTGGCAATCCAAAAGGAGTTGTACATACTCACAGTTGGGGATATGCGCATATTCGAACTGTTGCTTCAAATTGGTTAGATGTTACGGAGGAGGACACTGTATGGGCGACTGCAGGTCCAGGCTGGCAAAAGTGGATTTGGAGCCCGTTTTTAGCAACGTTAGGAAGTGGGGCAACAGGGTTCTTTTATGAAGGGAAATTTGATGCAAACACTTTCTTAACATTACTTAAAGAACAAAATATTTCAGTTTTTTGCAGTACGCCAACCGAATATCGATTTATGGCAAAGGTTGATAACTTAGATCAATACCAATTACCAGCATTAAGAAGTGCTGTTTCAGCGGGCGAACCATTAAATCAAGAGGTAATCCGTACATTTAAGAAACATTTTAATGTTGATGTAAGAGATGGGTATGGACAAACTGAAAATACTTTATTAATTGGAACGATGAAGGACATTAAAGCAAAGGTAGGTTCAATGGGAATTCCTACACCTGGTAACTTAGTTGAAATCGTAGATGATGAAGGAAATCCGGTCGGATCTAACGAAGTAGGCCATATTGCAGTGCATTTAAGCTCTCCTGCTCTTTTTAAACACTATTATAATGATATGGAGCGAACAAATGCACAAAAAAAAGGTGAGTATTACTTAACTGGTGATCGAGCTAAAAAAGATGAAGATGGTTACTATTGGTTCGATGGACGTAGTGACGATATTATCATTAGCTCAGGTTATACGATTGGTCCTTTTGAAATAGAAGATGCTCTTGTACAACACAAGCTTGTAAAGGAATGTGCAGTCGTTGCAAGTCCTGATCCTTTACGTGGAAATATTGTAAAGGCATTTGTTGTATTGACAGAGAATACCCAAAATCAAGAAGATTTAATTTCAGAATTGCAGGAGCACGTTAAAAAAATTACTGCACCATATAAATATCCACGTAAAATTGAATTTGTTCAAGAGCTACCGAAAACAACTTCTGGTAAAATCCGAAGAGTAGAGCTGCGTGCAATGGAACAATTACGTGAATCGAATTGAGTAAATACTTATGTTAAAATGAGGGGGGAATTCCCTCCTTTTTTCATATTAAGAAAGTACAAATGTGAGGGGTAGTTTAAGTTTATACGCCTAAGGGCTCGCTAACCGGCGAGTTTTCTTTATTTTTGTTTGGAAAAAATAACGAATTTGCAAAGGGATGGTGGTTTTTAGATGAAAAAGCTTTGGTATAATGGTTTATTTTATACGATGGAAAGTGAAGGGGAAAAGGTAGAGTCAATTATTACAGAAGATGACCGAATAGTAAAAACTGGCACATATAATTCGCTATTATCTTTTTTAGATGGTGAACAATTTGAGAAGATTAATTGTAATGGGAAAACTGGTTTTCCTGGATTTATAGATAGTCATTTACATCTAATTGGACATGGTGAAGCGAAAAATCGCGTCGACTTGACGAAGTGTAGTACATATAGTGAAATGCTAGAGCGTATGAAAAAAGCAGTTAGTGAATCAGGTTCTAATGAATGGATCATAGGTGAGGGATGGAACGAAAACGAATGGAATTCAATACCAGCTTTTAGCATCGACGATTTAAATCGATTATCGAATACAAATCCGATTGTGTTAAAAAGGACTTGTCGACATGTTTATTTTGTCAATTCCCTTGCACTTAATAAAGCAAGTATAAATGACGATATGCAGATTGAAGGTGGACAAATTGGATTCTCCGAGGATGGACAGTTAAACGGTTTATTGTATGATGAAGCTGTCAATTTAGTCCTTAAATCAATGCCGGCACCGGATGATCTATATTTGTCAAAAGCAATTATTTCCGCAATAAAAGATTGTTATCAACATGGTATTGTTGGTGCCGTTACGGAGGATTTATCTTACTATGGTAATGCCAATTTAGTCATTGATTTATATGAACAACTTTTAAATGAAGTTCCATTCCATACTCATGTCTTAATTCATCACACGACTTTAGATGAGGTTAAAGAAAGATTACATAGCGGAAATAAAAATGTATCATTCGGAGGCGTAAAAGCATTTATTGATGGTTCATTTGGTGGTAGAACAGCCCTGCTTGAAAAACCTTATGAAGACGACAATAGGATCACTGGATTACAGGTGACTTCCCCAGAAAAATTAGAAGTAATTACGAAAAAAGCACGTGAAAATAATTTACCAATTGCATTTCATATGATTGGTGACTTAGCTGTAAAGCAAGGTATTGATGCAGTTAAAAAGTATCCTAATCAAGGTGAGTTACCAGATCGATTTATTCATTGTGCTCTTTTATCTCCTAAGCTAATTGAGGAAATGAAAAAATTAAATATCGTTGTTGATGTACAAACGTCATTTTTATATGCTGATTACCCATGGTTAGTAGATCGAATCGGTAATAGTAGAAACCACTATGCATTCTTGATGAAGTCTTTACTAAATGAATCAATTGCTTTAGCGAATGGATCAGATACACCGATTGATACAGTTAATCCATGGCAAGGAATTTATACAGCAGTTACTCGAAAAGCAAAAAATGGAGAAGTCTATAATATTCAAGAAGCAATTAGCTTATTCGAAGCAATTAAACTTTACACAGTTGATAGTGCGGCATCATTTGGTCAAGATGACAAAAGAGGATTAATAAAAGAAGGGTATTTCGCTGATTTGATTCTGTTTGATGAAGATCCCTTTGTGTTAGATCCAAACAGTCTACTATCTGTAAAATGTAGTGAAACTATTTGCCGAGGAAATACTGTTTATAGAAAGTCAGAGGAGCGATATTAAACGCTGGATAATCAATCATTATTGTAAGAAATAGTTTATTAACAAATATCGTAACTAGATCAACATAAGCAAATAAATTATCAATAAAAATCTTTTTTATCAACAAATTTCACAAATCGTTCGAATACAACTCAATAGTTCAACACTCTAAAAGAATGGTATTTAAATTTACCGTTCTTTTTTGTTTATCCGGTTACTGGTTTGCCTATACTGTTACAAAAAAGGGTGGTTTTTTGCTTTATATATACTCTATTCTAATTTTTATTGCATGCATAGTGTTTCTATTAATACTCTTTGTACTTTTTATTAATATGAAAGTAGTTATTAACAGTGTCTATACAAAAGAAGAACGGTTTATGAATGTTAAACTTTCTATTTTGAAAAACTTAGTACATTTTAACTTTACAGTTCCTTTAAAAAGACCAAAAGAAGTTAAGGAAGATGTGTCGGATTTAGAGAAGAAAAGGGACATCTCTGTCTTTCAACAAATTGATTTTTTCATAAATTTATATTCGAATGGACATACTATCATTACGAAATTTCTAAGGTCTGTACAAATTTACAATTTAACTTACCATATTCATTTTGGTGTTGGAAACTCTGCTTTAACAGGGATATCGATCGGAACGGCTTATAGTGCAATTGGAATTTTTGAAAACTTATTAAGCAAATTTACGGTTTTACATCATCCTCCAACGATCGATATTACACCGAACTATTATACAAATATAATGGAAACGACTGGTAAAATCAGGTTTTCATTTTCGGTACGAAAGGCAGTATTTGCGGGATTATTATTTTTAAAAGCTTATTTGAAAACTAGAAAAGAATTTAAAGCAACACATCCAATCGAAACTAATTAGAGGTGATTAACAATGAGTCAACATCCAATTGGAGACTTAATGCACGCAGCAATGGAAAACTTATCAGCAATGATTAATGTTAATACGATTATTGGTGATCCTATTTCAACACCTGATGGAAGTTTAATTTTAACTGTATCAAAAGTGGGAGTTGGCTTCGCAGCTGGTGGAAGTGAATTTCGAAATTATCATCTTGTAGACGGTGTAAAGCAAGCTGAAGTAAGAAGTCCACATCCATTTGGAGGAGGTACTGGTGGCGGAGCATCAATCACTCCAATTGCATTTTTAATTGTAAGCAAAGATGGAGTTAAATTACTTCACTTAGATCAAAATACGCATTTAATTGAAAAGCTAATGGACTTAGCGCCACAAGCTTTAGAAAAAGTAAAAAAATACATGAAGAAAAAAGATGATTCAGATAAACCTGAAGAAGATTTTGATACAGATTTAGATTAAATATAAAATTTAAGTAAAGTTAATTGCAATCAAGGTGTCCTTCCAGTAAGATAAATGTTGTGAACATTTTGTAATTTTGGGAGGAAATATCATGGCATCTGTAACATTTAAAAACAATCCAGTAACTCTTGTTGGACAAGAAGTAAAAGTAGGAGAAAAAGCTCCAAGCTTTACTGTTTTAGCAAATGATTTAAGCCCAGTAACTTTAGAAGCTTCAGCTGGTAAAGTTCGCTTAATTAGCGCAGTACCATCTGTAGACACTGGTATTTGTGATGCACAAACTCGTCGTTTTAACGAAGAATTATCAAACGTAGAAAACGTAGAAGTTTTAACAATTTCTATGGACTTACCATTCGCACAAAAAAGATGGTGTGCTGCTAGTGGTTTAGAAAATGTACATACTTTATCTGATCACCGTGATGCATCTTTTGGTGAAGCATTTGGTGTATTAATGCAAGAATTACGTTTATTAGCTCGTGCAGTATTCGTAGTAGACTCAAATGATGTTGTTACTTACGTTGAGTACGTAGCAGAAGGTACAACTCATCCAAACTATGAAGCAGCAATCGAAGCTGTAAAAGCTGCAAAATAATTTAAAATAACTCAATTAAGAGTTAAAAGGCTGTCGAGTAGATCTCGGCAGTTTTTTTATATTTCGTGATAAAAAAACACCCACATATAAATGTGAGTGAATCTTATTAAAACTAATTATTACGGTAGTCAACGCTATGATAAATTTAATTTCCTAATGACTTTGATTTCTCGGTGCAACGCTCCATTGCCGAAATAATTGATGAACGGAAGCCTTGCTTTTCTAATTCAGCAATTGCTTCGATTGTTGCACCACCTGGTGTACATACTTGGTCTTTTAATTCGCCAGGATGTAATTCAGTTTCAAGTACCATTTTTGCAGCTCCTAAAACTGCTTGAGCAGCTAACTTATATGCTTGGTTTCTTTGAATTCCTTGTAAAACAGCCCCATCCGCTAATGCTTCTATCATTAAGTAAACATACGCAGGTGATGAGCCGCTTATAGCAGGGATTGCATCCATTAATTTCTCATTAACTATTTCGCATTTTCCAAAGCTATTAAAAATCTCCATAACTTCATTTAGTTCGTTTTCAGTAACAATATGATTATGACAAAGAGCGCTCATACCTTCCCTAACTAAAGATGGTGTATTTGGCATTGTTCTTACAATTTTAACTTCTTTACCAAATGACTTTTCTACACCTTCTAAAGTAATGCCAGCAGCAATTGTAATGATGACAGTGTTATGTGAAACTACTTCTTTAATTTCTTCAATGATTGTTGGATATAAATCAGGTTTCACAGCTAAAAACAAATAATCAACTTGTTGAGCTAACTCGATATTACTTTTTAACGTTAAAACCCCGTATAAATTTTTAACTTTTTCAAGCGTCTCATTTGACCTTGCACTTACATAAATCTGATTTTTTCCAATTACATTTGAATCAATCAGCCCACCAATCATGGCTTGGGCCATTTTTCCGCATCCAATAAAACCAATCTTCTTATTCATACATTTTCACATCCAATAAGTTTAATAAATTGAATTATACAGGAGGGGTTTAATATTACCAAATAATACATTATTAAAATATTTCGATGAATAGGATACACACTTAGAATTATTTTTTGTAAAATAAAGATTGAGAAATAGGACTCTATATTTAGGGGGTATTATGAAACCAATTTTAAAAGAATCAATTCATAAAACTACAATTGAGACCATTCAACAACTTATTGATACATATGGTGGGACATCATTAACTCATCTGGGATTACTTGGTGATAAAAAAGTATTTCTATCAGAAGATCAAAAGTCTGCATTTATTTATCGTAAACAAAGTAACAAATTAGTTGTTTTATGCGATCCAATTGGAGAGGTTTCTTTTGAAAAGTTAATAGAGTTTGAAAATTATTGTAAAAGTATTAAATGTATTCCAAGCTTTTATCAAATAGATGAAAAATCAAAAATGTTATACGAAAAAGCCGGTTATCGGTTGTTAAAATTAGGTGAAGAAGCAATTGTTGAACTTGAACAGTTTGAAATTACAGGCAAAAAAGGAGCAAAACTAAGAACGAAAAGGAATAAATTTATTCGACAAGGCTATCAATTTGAAGTAAATATGCCTGGTCATTCGATTGAACTACTTCAAGAATTAAAAGAAGTTTCGGATGAATGGTTAAATGGTAGGGAAGAATTGTCTTTTTCAGTAGGATCATTCCATTTTGATTATGTTTCAAATTTTCCTGTAGGAATTTTAAGAAATATAAATGGTCATGTCATTGCTTTTACTACATTGCCAATACAAGGTGATAATATAACGATTGATTTAATGAGATATTTAAAAGAATTACCATATGGAACGATGGATATGCTTTTTGTTTCTATTATGTTTTGGGCTAAAGAAAACGGTTTTAAAAGCTGCAGTCTTGGAATGGCTCCACTTGCGAATGTCGGATTAGATTCAAGTGCATCCTATATTGAAAAATTTGCAAAGATCATTTTTAAGTATGGTAACTCAATTTATAACTTTAAAGGATTATTGACGTTTAAAAGTAAATTTGCGAACAAATGGGAGTCAAAGTACTTAGCTTATAAGCCGTATACTTTAATGTCGGTCATTACATCTTTGTACCTTCTTGTCCACGGA
This sequence comes from Arthrobacter citreus, assembly GCA_013200995.1. Lineage (GTDB taxonomy): Bacteria > Bacillota > Bacilli > Bacillales > Bacillaceae_G > Gottfriedia. The sequence goes on from CP053688.1 coordinate 4,767,643, forward strand.
CAAAAAAACTTAAATTATATAACTAGATTAAAAAAACCAATCCTCAAAAAGGCGAACATAAGTTAAAAAACCTCTAAAATAGAGGTTTTTTGTTTATCTAATTTAAAATAAATTCTTTTGATGTGTAAAACGAGTAGTTTTATCCCATCCGATTGATTTTTTATTTATTTTTGCTTTAATATACAATACAAGACTTCTTACAAATAAATACGTAAATAGCTGCGCATAGGTAAAGTACATGATGAATGAACAGAAAATATTAATTGGACTTAACGTTTTTTCTGCAATTTGTGCACTGAACAATTGGGCCGTATAAACTAGATATGAAAGATACCAAATAAAGAGTAGTGGAATTGTATAGTGTATTGAAAATAACCCAAGTACACCAAGTATAAACCAACTATAGGATATGACTAAAAATATCCAAAATACTACATAGACTAATAATTGGTGTAATGAGTGAATAAGTAATCGACCATTCCAATAGCCAGGTGTAGTAAAAACTCTCTCAAGAATATATAAATTTCCTTGTAACCATCTAGTTCTTTGTTTTATATACACTTTAATTGTCTCAGGCTCCTGCTCCCATGTAACCGAATTTGGAACGATTGGAAGAAAGTATCCTGCTTGTGTGATCCTTAAAGTTAATTCAGCATCTTCCGCGATCGCATATGGGTCATATCCACCGAGTTCATTTATGACGGCTCTTTTAACTAACATATTTGTTCCGGTAAGAGAACCAGTTTTAAACAATTGCCACCTACCAGATTGCATCAATAATTGAAAAACTTGAAATTCAATCGAGATCATTCTGGTTAACCAATTTGTTGATTCATTTATTGTTTTAACGTAACCGACCGCTCCTGCTGAATTTTTTGTAACAAGAGCTGCTTCAACTAATTTTTTTAATGCAGTTGGTTCAGGTTGATTGTCTGCATCATAAACACAAAAGTATTCTCCTTTTGAGATGCCTAATCCATAATTTAGAACTCGTGATTTGCCTTTTGGTTCTCCGGAAGGAACTTTAATATGTTGAATATGACTATATGCATCAGCAAATTCCTTTGCAATTTCACCTGTTTCGTCTTGCGAATTATCATCTAGTAAATAAATTGTCAGCAATCCAGGATATTTAATTTTTGCCATTGCTGCCAAAGTATTTTTGATAACAACCCCTTCATTATGAGCGGGGATTAATATATCTACACTTGGATAATTAGTAATTGGTTCTTTAACCTGATATTCTTTATGCGATTTTGAACGGAAATAAAGACCAGCTACAGTTAAAAGGGAATAATATAATAATAGTGTGATAAATAAAAAAGTTGAAAAAAGTAAAATCACTTTAATGCCATAAAAGAAAGAAACAGCAATTATACCTATACATAGTAAAATGAAACTAAATATAACAAAAAAAACACGCACTTCATTTCACCTCAATTAAATCAAAGTTGTATTAATAATTAGTTGATTATTTATATTTGAGTCAATCTTTTTATTGAAATTTGCAAATAGTCTATTTAATACAATGTCGACACCATCTTTATTTGTATTTTGAACAAGTATTTTAACCTCTCCAGTTTCAAACTGACCTACTAAATCAAATTGATTTCTGACAGAAATTAAAGCGGCATCCGACAAATCATAAAATATACTTTTTCTTATATTCTTTTTCAATTTAGCTAAATTAATCGTTATTAAATAACCATTTTCATTTCTACGTTTCATTGCATTCATAACAATTTCGGCACGATTTTCAAATTCTCTTTGTGACAACACTTTCGTATTTAAGATATATCCTTCAAGTTCCTTTAGCTTTTTTGATAAGGCAATATTTTCTTTAGCGATCTTTTTAAAATGATAGCTAGAAATAAATAAAATAAATAAAGAAGTGATCGAGATAAAGTGAGCTATAATATGATCTCTTTGATCAATAGGTGTCCACGATTGTGATAATGCCAAATACATATAATAAAAAGAGGATAAAAGTGTGATTGCTACATAATAAGTAAATGAAAGTATTGTAGAAGTGAAAGTAAATACAACAGCGCTAATAATAAAAGCTATTGTAAAAAAAATGGCATGTTGAAAACTTGGTGAAAAATTTAAATAAAGTAAGCAACAAATAACCTGTAAAATCCAAAAAAGAGCTAATTTATAGTAATTCGACATATAATAACCCCGTTTTCCTATAGAAATGCCTTACTGACCTAATATTGATTTGCTACAACTCCTTCTTTCAACTCATAATAATTCTTGTTTATTATATTAGAAAAATTAAAAATTACATTGAAAGTCATTAAATATTCACAATGTTAAATATATCCAACGGTAATTTTGTATTAAGATTAATCTATAGAATATTTTTTCATCCCTTCTAATTGAGAGATACATCATAATAGGTCTGCCATTTCTATAAAGTGGACACGCTTTAAATGCATACGTATAATGAGAAACAATGACTGTTCAATTATGAAGGTGAGGAATACAAAATGGTAAAAGAGAATTCAGTAGAGTTTTTATTTAATTACATAGATGAATCGACAGAATGTTTAAAAGATAATTTAGACATATCCTATTTAGAGGCATTAATTGAAACTGGGGAAAATTTCTTTGAGTGTGAAGTGTTACAAGAAGAGATTAATGACTCACAAAAAGAAAAGCTTATGAAAACAATTAATGAATTTTCGTCAGTATCAAAGGATAATGAAAGCATTCGAAGAGCCTTTCAATTAGCAATTTTAAAAGGAATGAAACAAGGGGTGCAAACAAACCATGAAATGACTCCTGATGGCATTGCTTTTATTATGTCTTACTTAGTTGGAAAGCTGACTGAAGGAAAGCAAAATTTAACGATATTAGATCCGGCAATTGGTACGGGAAATCTTTTATTAACAATTTTAAATTCTTTAAAGGATAAATTTACTGCTTCTGTTGGGATTGATGTGGATGACGTTTTAGTTAAGATTGCGTTTGTTATTGGCAATTTGTTAGGACACGAAGTTGAATTATTTAATCAAGATAGTTTGGCACCGTTATTTGTTGATCCAGTTGATCTTGTTGTTTGTGACTTGCCTGTTGTTTTTTATCCAAACACTGATCGTTCAAAAGATTTTGCTCTAAAATCAAAAGAAGGTATGTCATATGCTCATCATTTATTTATTGAGCAAAGTATGAATTACTTAAAATCTGGTGGATTTTTCATTTCATTAGTTCCAAATCATCTATTTACGTCTGAACTATCAGCACAGTTACAGAGCTATATTAATGAAACAGGCGTTATTCAAGGATTGATACAGTTGCCAGTATCTGCCTTTAAAGATGAAAGACATCAAAAAAGTATATTAATAATCCGAAAAAATGCAGAAAATATGAAGAAGCCAAAACAGGCTTTATTAGTTGATTTCCCTAAGTTAACTAATATGAAGGCAATTGAAAATATCATGATTCAAATGAATGAATGGTTTAAAGAAAATTTACAATAATTGAACTTTTAAACACGTAAACTAATTTGTGTTATAATAATTTTGATAATAAAAATATAACAGTTTCATGTTTAAAGGAGATGTAGAAGAATGGCAAATATTCTTGCGATTAATGCAGGCTCATCGTCATTAAAGTTTCAGTTAATTGAAATGCCTAGTGAAAAAGTACTTACAATTGGTTTAGTAGAGCGTATCGGTTTAAAGGATAGCGTATTTGTAATTACAGTAAATGGTGAAAAAATTAAAGAAGTTACTGATATCGCAGATCATTCTGTAGCAGTAAAAATGCTTCTTGAGAAGCTAACAGGTTTAGGCGTAATTTCTTCATATGATGAAATTAATGGTGTTGGACATCGTGTAGTTCATGGTGGAGAATTATTTACTGATTCTGTTTTAATTACTGAAGAAGTTGAGAAGCAAATTGACGAACTTTCTGATTTAGCTCCACTTCATAATCCAGCTAACTTAGTTGGTATTCGTGCGTTTAAAGAACTATTACCGAATGTTCCTGCAGTAGCAGTGTTTGATACTGCATTCCATCAAACAATGCCTGAAGAGTCTTATCTTTATAGCTTACCTTACGAGTACTATAAACAATTTGGTATTCGTAAATATGGATTCCACGGTACATCTCATAAGTATGTAACTGAGAGAGCGGCTGAAATGATTGGTAAACCTATTGAAGAGTTAAGATTCATTTCATGTCACCTAGGAAATGGTGCAAGTATTGCTGCAGTTGAGGGTGGAAAATCAATTGATACTTCAATGGGGTTCACGCCACTTGCAGGTGTTACAATGGGTACTCGTTCTGGTAACTTAGACCCTGCTTTAATTCCATTTATTATGGAAAAAACAGGCAAAACAGCTGAGGAAGTACTTGAAGTATTAAACAAACAAAGCGGTATGCTTGGAATCTCAGGATTCTCAAGTGATTTACGTGACATTGAAAGTGCTGCTGAAGAAGGCAACAAACGTGCTAAAATCGCACAAAGTGTATTCGTAAACCGTATCCACAAATATTTAGGTTCATACGCTGCTCGTATGAAAGGTGTAGATGCGATTATTTTCACAGCAGGTATTGGTGAAAATGGTCCGGAAATTCGTCAAGCCGTTTTAGAAGGTCTTGAATTTATGGGAGTTTATTTTGACCCAAGTAAAAATAACTTTAGAGGAAAAGAAGCTTTCATTAGCTTTGATCACTCACCAGTTAAAGTTATCGTTATTCCTACAAATGAAGAAGTTATGATTGCAAGAGACGTAATGCGTGTTGGAATGTAATAATTCCAATTGAATGAATGAACGTAGAGCATACAAAAATAGTTGACCTCATATTCTTTAAATGAGATCACATTTTTGCTCTACGTTTTTTTTATATTCGAGGTGATAATATGGATCAGTTGACAGAATTTAAATTATGGATTGAACTGAACGATTTAATTGAAAAGAAACAACAACATCAAAATTTAAATAAATTTGAGCAGATCTATCAAAAAGCTTCTAATCTTCTCCTTCAGAAAATTCCTCAAGACTATTCGAATGCCTTTAATGATTTTTTTTCAACAGCTTTTTTCCACACACAGTCGTTATTACAAACATCAAAACATTTTCAAGAAAAGAAACTAGATATCCTAAATCGAGCTCAAATTTTGAAAAGTGATATTAAGACAATTAGTGATTTAAGAAAATTACCATTAAGACAACTAAATTTTTTAGCTGAGCAAGAAATATCGAAAGCATTAATCATTTCATGTGTTCAAGGTGGGATCAGCGGAACTAGTTCAAAACTAGCCTTATTTGGCGACTTGCCGGCAATACTATTAATTAATCTGAAATCGGTACAAGAAATAGCGCTTTGTTATGGATATGATGTTAGTATTCCAAAGGAGATGGAGTGTAGCTTAAAAGTACTTCAAGGTGCAATTCTCCCGTCACCTCAGAGATATGTTATATGGAATCATTTAATGACAGATATTCAAAAGCATGAAGATGATGATGTATTTGCGACTTGGGAAAATGAATTTAAAGGAGAAGGTTTCTACTATACGCTCCTTTTACAAATGAGTAAGTTATTCGTCATACATTCATTGAGGAAAAAGCTATTTGGTGGTATTCCACTATTAGGGGTCACGGTAGGATCTAAATGGAATGAATCGTTTACCAAAAATGTATTAGAGTATACGAAACAATTTTATCAATATCGAATATTATCAAAAAGAATTGCTTTAGAAGAATAAAAAAAGTCATAGTCCATCGTTAAAATGTTATTAAACTAACTATTTGATGGTAAAGTTCTTTTGAAGATATTATTTATTTGTTTTTTAGATAATTTGTTTGTGTAATACATCAAATTTTAGTAATGGCTCTTGTTAGAATATAAATTATTGAGATGCTAATTCTTTTAAGAAGCAATTCATTTATTTGTTTATAAATAAACGATTACCGATTATAACAAAGAATCCTAGTATTTAATTTCTATTTTTTTCTAATGATTAATAAGGTTTTATTAAATTTTTATTTATTTTAAAGAATTGATTGAAATGGAAGGGTTCTCGACTCCTATGGGAAATGCGGGAAGGCTGAGACCCCGCAGGCTAGCGGAGGAGGCTCAGGTCTCGCCCCACGGAAAGCGAGAATCCTGTAGTGGAAATCAACCACGTACAACTTCCTTTACATTGAAGATATTGTTGTTTGATTGACAAGTTCTTTTTTCAACACGTGAAAAAAGCCAACAAACTAGATGTTGGCTTTTTAACCATGTATTTTTGTATCATTCGACACTTGTTGGTTACTTCTAAACCAAATCCAAAGATCATTAATGATTGAAGCTAAATCTGCAATGTCAGAATTAAGTTTACAGCTCAAAACAAAATCAGACTCATGATTTAATTTTTCTAGCTTATCATTAATTGAAAACTCTAAGCGCTTAATTAGATCAGGTATTTCACCACGGATATATTCCCATTCTGTAAGAATCATTTGTTGTTGATCGAAAGAGTAATCTTCCCAATCTAACTTTAAGTTGGGTAGAAAAATACCTAATCGTTCATCATATGAAAAATAATCTTGTAACATTTTTTACTCCTCCCCTCGAGTATATTATACATTGAAAAAAATAAGTGAAACAAATTGAATTGTAAAATTTTATTATTTTGATTTCGCATTTAGTGAAAAGAGCAAAAAACTAAAAATAAAAATAATTAAAATAAAAGGAAAATAATTCAAAATAATAGAAATCATAGTTATCATTTAATAAAATAATCTTACTAAATTACAGTTTTTTTGTATAAGATAATGACAGGATTTTTAAGGACGACTTTGTGTTAAAGGTTTTACAAAAATTTAGAACAAAAAATTATGACCTTGCTTATACATACAATTGATTGAGTTATCTAGATGATTTTCACCTATATAAAATTATTTAGATTTGAAAGGAAGAGTTTTATGAGACATGCTGTTATAACGGCAGGAACGAAGGGGTTAGGGAAGAAAGTAACTGAATCATTTTTAAACGAAGGATATTCAGTCACTGTTACATACTTTTCGGATGAGCAGGCCGTCATACAACGTAAAGAAGAATGGAAGGACTATTTAGATAATATTCTTTTTATAAAAGGTGATATTTCCGATAAAGTATTTATTAAAGAGATTGTCTCAAAAACGATGGAGAAATTCGGTAGGGTTGATTGTTTAATTAATAATGCTGGACCTTATTTATTTAACCGTAAAAAACTGGCTGACTACACAGATGAAGAGTGGGAATACTTGTTGTATGGAAATTTGCACAGTGTGTTTTATCTTTTAAAGCAAATTATTCCAATAATGAGAAACCAAAAATATGGTCGAATTATTAACTATGGTTTTCAAGGTGCTAATTCGGCATCGGGATGGATTTATCGATCTGCTTTCAGTGCAGCAAAAGTAGGGCTAGTTTCATTAACTAAAACTGTTGCTTATGAAGAAGCAGAAAACGGAATTACATCTAATATGATCTGTCCAGGTGATATTTTTGGCGATATGAAAGAAGTAAATCGAGATGAAGCAAGTAGAGAAGGAAAAGGGCTAGCACCTGTAGGTAGGTCTGGTACCGGAGAAGACATTGCTAGAATGGTGCAGTTTTTATGTAAGGAAGAATCTGATTTTATAACAGGAGATATATTTGAGATTACAGGCGGTTTAGATGTAATTAACAAATATAGACATAATCCATTATGATGAGTTTGATGGGACAATTCCATTATTTAAGCATAATTTATAATAAGAAAGATTCTGAATTAATATTTATTACACTAAATTAAGCGTTTTCATTTTCTGTCTTTATGTTTTGTGTTAATATAAAAATGTATTATTTATTTAATAAATAGAGCTCATCAAAGAGGCACGAATCAATTATATTTCAGGGGGAAATAACATGCGTATTGGGGTACCAAAAGAAATAAAAAATAACGAAAATCGTGTAGCAATGACACCAGCTGGAGTAATGAACTTAGTTGGACATGGTCACACAGTTTTCATTGAAACAAGTGCTGGACTTGGTTCAGGTTTTACTGATGAAGAATACGTAACAGCTGGCGCAACAATTGTTGAAACAGCGCAAGAAGCTTGGAATAATGAAATGGTTATGAAAGTTAAAGAACCAATTCCAAGTGAGTATGGATATTTCCGTGAAGGATTAATTTTATTCACATATTTACATTTAGCTCCAGAACCTGAATTAACGAAGGCTTTAATTGATAATAAAGTAGTTGGTATTGCTTACGAAACTGTACAAGTTGGTAACACTTTACCATTATTAACTCCAATGAGCGAAGTAGCTGGACGTATGTCTGCTCAAATCGGTGCTCAATTCTTAGAAAAAAACAAAGGCGGAAAAGGTATTTTATTAGGTGGAGTACCAGGAGTACGTCGTGGCAAAGTTACAATCATTGGTGGAGGTGTAGCAGGAACAAATGCTGCTAAAGTAGCTGTTGGTCTTGGTGCTCACGTAACGATGATTGACTTAAATCCAGATCGTTTACGTCAATTAGACGATATTTTTGGTCATCAAATTACGACATTAATGTCAAACCCTTACAATATTGCTGAAGCGGTTAAAGAATCTGATCTTGTAATTGGTGCAGTATTAATTCCAGGTGCAAAAGCTCCAAAACTAGTAACAAAAGAAATGATCGAATCAATGGAACCAGGTTCAGTTGTAGTTGATATTGCAATTGACCAAGGTGGTATTTTCGAAACGACAGATCGCATTACAACTCATGATTTCCCAACGTATGAGAAACACGGAGTAGTACACTATGCTGTAGCAAATATGCCTGGTGCTGTACCTCGTACTTCTACTATGGCGTTAACAAATGTTACAGTTCCTTATGCAGTACAAATTGCTAACAAAGGCTACCAAAAAGCTTGCTTAGAAAACACTGCTTTATTCAAAGGTATTAATACACTTGATGGATATGTAACTTACGAAGCAGTAGCTGAAGCACATGGTTTAGAATATAAAGAAGCAACTACTTTATTACAAGGTACGTCTGTTTCTACAAACTAATAAATCATTAAATCCCTTTATCAATTTTGGTAAAGGGATTTTTTAAAAAGAAAACCCCATCTTCAATAAAATGAAGATGGGGTTTTCTGATTGTATTTATTCTGTACTAAAATTAAATTCTTCCTCCAAAATGCTATATTGATACATATCACGATGAGCACCTTTAAAATACTCATGCTTACGCAATATACCGTCTAAATGAAAGCCTAATTTTGTAAGGAAGTTTTGTGAAGCAATATTAAAGTCATATACTTCACAATATACTTTTACGAGTTTTAGTTCATTAAAAGAATAATTTAGTAGGTAATTTAAAGCGAATGATCCAAGTCCTTTGTTATGCATCGATTGATCTCCAATTACAATTCCAAAAGCAGCGTGATTATTCTCTTGATCTAGATTTCCTAACTCAATTCTTCCAACGCAAACCCCATTATATTCGATCGTAAACAAATGAAGATTTGGTTTAAGTCCGTTAAAGTACTTTTCATAACCTTGTACTATTTCCTCTAATGAACGAGGTTTTTCGATACCTACAAGTTTACCAATCTCATCATCGCATTCCCACTTATGCATAATAGGAACGTCAGAAGGAAGGACTTGCCGAATTTTCATTAATTGGTTTTGATTCATAATTATAGAATGATTAATTCTTTAGGGAACTTCGTTAACGTAATTGCACCTGTTTCTGTAATAACGATATCATCCTCAATACGTACTCCACCAACATTTGGAACATAAATTCCTGGTTCAATTGTATAAGACATGCCAGGTTTAATAATATCAGTATTTGAATCATTTACTGACGGATAATCGTGGATACCAATTCCTAAACCATGTCCAATTCGGTGCACGAAATATTCACCATAACCAGCGTCAGAGATAATTTGGCGAGCAGCACGGTCAACATTACCTAATACTTCGCCTGGTTTACTTGCTTCAATTGCAGCAAGTTGACCTTTTAATACAGTCTCATAAATTTCACGTTGTTGCTCATTTGGTTGACCAAACATAACTGTACGAGTAATATCAGAGCAATATCCATCAACGATAAAGCCTAAGTCCATTAGTACGAAATCACCTTTTTTAATAGGGTTAGTACCAGGATTTCCGTGAGGTAGCGCTGAGTTTGCACCAGTTAAAATTAACGTACTAAATGAAGTTTTAGAAATACCATTTTTCTTCATTTCGTATTCCATTTCAGCAATTAGATCCATTTCTGTTTTGCCTTCAGCAATACGATCAACAATAATTTGGCAAGCCATGTCAGCTGCCTCAGCTGCAACTTGCATACGACGAATTTCTTCACTATCTTTAATTAGGCGTAAGTCATGTAATTTTTCTTCAGCCGCAAGGAATTGAACACCAGGGAAAAGTTGTACTAATCTTTCATAGCGACCAACAAGAAGATGTTCTTTTTCGATTGCCATACGATTTACTGTAATGTTACGTTTTGCTAATGATTCTTGAATCATAGCCCAAGGATCTTGACTATCATTAAAGCCAATTACGTCATATTTCCAACCAGCATTTTGTACATGTCCAACTTCCATTTGTGGACAAACAAGGATAGGCTCATGATTTGGAAATACAAGACAAGCTAAAAGACGTTCATGTGGATTACAATGGAAATTTGTTAAATAAAATACATTCTCAGTAGATGTAATAAATCCTAGTTGAATATCTTGCTCTTTTAACCAAGTTGATAGATTTTGTATACGGTGTTCCATTTGTAACATCCTTTCTTAAAAAACAAAAATTACTGCAATAAACAAAAAAAGTCTTTACAGTTCATAACTCTCTTATTTTAGCATTTTTTATCGAATTTCGTAAAATAGTTAACTTATTTCTTATTTTTGTAATGGAAAATAATCTGTTAAAATGTGGTAGAGACTAATTTTTTATAAAGGAGCGACTTAATTTGAAAATTACATATTTTGGACACAGTGTTATTTTAGTAGAGCATGGTCAAGATACAATTATTATTGACCCATTTATTAACGGAAATCCACATACTAATGTGAAAGTAAACGAGCTAAAAGTGAATTATATCTATGTAACACATGGTCACGGTGATCATTTAGGTGATACGGTTGAACTCGCTAAAAAAAATGATGCGACTGTTATTGCTCCAGTTGAATTAGCAACTTGGATCTCTTGGCAAGGAGTTAAAGTTGTTCCGATGCATATTGGTGGAGAAAAAGAATTTTCTTTTGGAAAATTAAAATTAGTTGAAGCAATTCATGGTTCAAGCATAGTTGATGAAGAAAATAAACAAATCATTAATGTTGGTCCGCCATCTGGCGTTTTACTAAAAATTGCTGGTAAAACGATTTATCATGCAGGAGATACTGCGCTATATAGAGGTATGAAAACTTTAGGTGAATATGAAAAGATTGATCTAGCATATTTACCAATTGGAAATCACTTTACAATGGGAATCGACGATGCAGTAATTGCTGCAGAGTGGATTAACGCACAGCAAGTAATTCCAATGCACTATAATACATTCCCACCAATCCAAGTAGATCCAAACGAATTCCTAGATAAATTACCGAAGAAAAATGGTTTTATTCACGAGGCAAATACAACAATTTCAATATTGTAATACAAATTATATAGAAATTTATAGTACAGTTTTTAAAGCACGTTGAAACGTGCTTTTTTTCATGGTATGAATTGTTATATAATAGTTAATAAAAATATTAATACAACCATTGAAAGCTTGGTGAGGTAATTGACTACAAAGCACGATCAAATACTAGAACATATTGAACAACTACCAGTCGGTCATAAAATATCGGTAAGGCAAATTGCGAAAGATTTAAGTGTAAGCGAAGGTACTGCGTATAGAGCAATTAAAGATGCGGAAAACAAAGGATTTGTTAGTACGATCGAACGCGTAGGTACGATTCGAATTGAAACGAAAAGAAAAGAAAATATTGAAAAATTAACTTTTGCCGAAGTTGTTAATATTGTTGATGGACAAGTTTTAGGTGGTAAAGAAGGCTTACATAAAACACTGAATAAGTTTGTTATTGGTGCTATGCAACTTGATGCAATGATGAGGTATATTAGTGCAAATAATTTATTGATCGTCGGAAACCGAGTGAAAGCGCATGAACTAGCACTTAAAGAAGGGTCAGCAGTTTTAGTCACAGGTGGATTTGATACGGATGAAAGTGTTAAGCGTCTTGCGGATGAAATGAAAATGCCAATCATTTCTTCTAGTTATGACACTTTTACTGTCGCGACATTAATAAATAGAGCAATTTATGATCAATTAATTAAAAAGGATATTGTATTAGTTGAAGATATTTTGATTCCAACTGAAAAAACAGCTACATTATCTCCAGCAGATGAAGTAGAAAAATGGTACGAGCATAATAGAGATACTGGGCATGGAAGATATCCTGTAGTCGATGATCGAGGTAAATTAATTGGAATCGTAACCTCGAAGGATATTATTAACGAACAACGTACTCAAAGAATTGACAAAGTAATGACTAGACAACCGATTAGTGTTAACGAAAAGATGTCCGTAGCAGCAGCTGCTAGAATGATGGTTTGGGAAGGAATCGAGCTTCTGCCAGTTGTCAATTCATCGAATAACTTAATCGGTATTATCAGTCGCCAAGATGTGCTTGAAGCACTTCAACAATTACAACGTCAGCCTCAAGTTGGCGAAACAATTGATGACATTGTTACTAGTCAATTCCATAACAATAAAGAACAAAAAAATGACGACTTCACTATAAGATGTAATGTAACTCCGCAAATGACAAATGTAATTGGAACACTGTCACATGGCGTATTTACGACGATTGTAACCGAGGCGGGCAAACGTGCTGTTCGCGATATGAAAAAAGGGGACTTAATCGTTGAAAATATTACAATTTACTTCGTTCAACCAGTTCAAATTGATGACGTAATTGAAATAAAACCAAAAGTACTAGAATTAGGTCGTAAATTTGGAAAGGTGGACGTTGAAGTATTTCAACAAGGAATACTAGTGGGCAAAGCATTAATGATGATGCAATTATTAGATCGATAATATCAAGGCTGTTTTAAATAGATTTGAAAAACACTAGGAAGTAAGGTTTCCTAGTGTTTTTTTTTTTGGGAAATCATCCTTTTATAAACGAAACCAAGGACATTATAAACGAAAAAACTGAACATATGCACAAAAGTCAGAGCTTTATGCACAAAACCCGTCCCTTTATGAACAAAGTTCACAACTTTATAAACAAAGTACATATTTTGTTCGTATTTCTAAACTAGAAAAAGGCAAGAACTAACTAGCCCCTGCCTAATCATCTTTTATTTTAAGTTTGAAAGTAGTTTGTTAACTCTATTAACAAATTCATTGTTTTCGTTTCTAGTATCAAAATCCTTCGCTAGGTCATAGACAATTTTCTCTAGTTTTTCTAAATCATAAATAAAATCTTGCTCATTTAAGTTTAATTTTTTCGCCATAAATAATGCTGCAAGCCAAAATTCAAATTTATATGCTAGATTTGAAAGATTGTCACATAGATCTACATGTTTATAGAACAATTCGATTGCTCTGTCAGGATCACAATGAGTTAAAAAGATAATTTGCTCACTTAATTCAGGAATGTATTTTGTACGATTATAGGTTACAAAATAAGCTTTTTGTTGAATGAATAGTGCTTCTTCTTTTCTGTTTACTTCTAATAATGGCAGAAGTAATTTTGAGTAGGATTTATGAATTGCTTCGTCACAATCAACTGTGCTATTCATTATTTGAGTTTGGATCGTTAACGCTTCTTGAAGATTTTTAGTTTTTAGAAAATAAATCATATCACCATACAATTCACATTTTTCACAATTACTTAAATCGTCTCTTGGAGATTTTTTAAATAGTTGATAGTTTTGTTCTGCAAGATCGATTTTATTTAAATATAAGTTCATTACATATAATGCTTGAAAATAGGGTTTTAAAGAATAGTTTGCAATCACTAAACGATTCTTAAAGTCCTCGAAATACTGTTGAATATCTTCTAAAGAGAATCTGAGAGAATGTGGTAAAATTTCTAATAGCCATTTGTAATACCATAAGATTTGTTCTTGCTCTATGCGTTCTTCATTTTGGTCATATAAATCTATGCACCACAAAAAGGTATCAATGAACAAATCTATTTCACCGATAGAGAAAGCGGTTTCTGCTAATTCCATGTTGACATAATATAGATAGCCCCATTCCTCTTGGTTTTCTAATTCTTCCGCAAAAGAAAGTAGTTTTTGAAGCTTGGTACTAGAATGTGATAATTCTACAAGTTCATCAAATTTCGATGAAAATAGTTCTTCTGTCATCATGTTGTTTTCGCACCTTCTAGATTTCTTTTATTATCTTATAGAATTTGTATTTCTAGTGATCCCCCGTGTAATTGTTTACACTCTTGTACGTTTGATTGCACTTAATTTTAAGCAGTTTGTTTATTTTCAATTGCTTTATAGTGCTTATTTTGTAAATATCCACGATATAGATTTGCCGCACCAAATATGATGAACACAATTCCAATGCAAATTGTTAATAACTCAAGCTTGTTAACCATTTGATTTACACCATAAAGTAATAGGAATAAACCAAAGGTAATTCTTGCACGCGAGCCAGCAATTTTTTTTGTAAGTAGTTCGCTTGTAAAGAAAAATTTGGTAACGTAAAATAAGAAGAATAGAAAAGATATAATTAAGACTGTTGCGATGCTATCCACTTAGCTTCCACCTTTCAATAACTAATACATAATTCTATTTTACAGTCATAGAAACTATATTTCAAAAGTTTTCATATAAAGGAGAGTTTAACATTGAAAGAACAAATATTAAAAGATATCCATTCATATGATACGATCATTATTCATCGTCATGTTCGTCCAGACCCAGATGCAATTGGTTCACAGTGCGGTTTAGCAGAGATGATTAAAGCAAGTTATCCTGCAAAAAAAGTATATGTAGTAGGAGAATTACCACAATCGCTAGAGTATTTACATAAAATGGATGTAATTGCAGACGAAGTATATGATGATGCTCTTGTTATTGTGTGCGACACAGCAAATACCGAGCGAGTAGATGATGCTAGGTATACTAATGGAAAGAAACTTATTAAAATTGATCATCATCCGAATGTAGATCCATATGGTGATATTATGCATGTTGATACAACTGCTAGCTCAACAAGTGAGTTGATATTTGAGCTTGCTGAGAGTAGTAATGAGCAATTAGTCATTACAGACCAAGTTGCAAGATTAATTTATGCAGGAATCATTGGAGATACAGGCAGATTTCTATTTCCAAGTACGACCGAAAGAACTTTTCATGCCGCTAGCAATTTAATTAAGAAGGATTTTTCAATAAACGAAATTTATGACAATATGTACGAGACATCAATTGAGATGGCTCATTTAAATGGATATGTTCTTCAAAATTTCAAACTTACTGAAGAGGGTGTCGGTCATATAAATATGACGAAGGCTCTAATGGAAGAATATAATGTAACCTCTGAGCAAGCTTCATTAGCAGTAAGTTCGCTTGGCCATATAAAGGGCGTAAAAGCTTGGGTAATATTTTTAGAGGAAGATGATTTAATTCGAGTACGTCTTCGTTCTAAAGGTCCAGTTATAAATGGAGTAGCTGCTATGTTTAATGGTGGTGGGCATCCGCTTGCATCTGGAGCAAAAGTCTTCTCGTGGGAAGAAACAGAAAAAGTTGTTGAAGAACTTCAAAAGGTTTGTAAAGAAGAGAAGTAAGATTAAAAAATAAAATGAGAGGCTCATCGTTACGAATAGCCTCTCATTTATTTTGTACTCTTTATTTTTAATGTAATTTCTAACACAGTATCAAAGTATATCGTATCAATTTCAAGTTTAAATCGTCGATCGTCTTTAATATAAACTTTATTTTCGATTGCTCGCCTTAATAATTCTCTATTTTGAGAAACGCTTTTTATATCTTGGGTAAGTAAATTACTTAAGTCATTCTTTACATCATTAACAAGTTGAAGAGTGGTAAATTCATTTAAATTGTATTGTTTGGAATTTAAAATTGTAACTTTGATTTCTTGTACTGTTAATTTTCGTTTGTTTTCTTTGTTCATTCGCTCCATATTTTCAAAGAATATAT
This sequence comes from Arthrobacter citreus, assembly GCA_013200995.1. GTDB lineage: Bacteria > Bacillota > Bacilli > Bacillales > Bacillaceae_G > Gottfriedia. The sequence goes on from CP053688.1 coordinate 4,783,810, forward strand.
TTTTATCTCTTAAATATTCATTATTGAGCATTTTCAATTCAGATATTTGTTTAACCTGCTCTTCTTCTGTTACACCATACATATAGATAAAGACAAGCCAACTAATAATAAATCCGAAAAATATGCCTACAAAAAATTTTGCCCATGCTTGAGAAAGGCGTTCTGGAGGAGCTTTCATTAAACATGTTCTCCCGTAAACCATTGGATAAGGATTGTACCAGTATGAGTGCCTCCCATAGCAGCGATAATCATGAAAATTTGTTTAATGAATTCAATTGTTTCACCCTCAAATAGTCCTTTTTCAAAACTATAAAAAGTGTCAAATGTTCCACCAATCGCCCCAACTATTGCCCAAATTCGTAGTTTCATTGATAAGTCATACATGCTACTAAGCGGTGGCTGACCGATCACATAGTATCCAATTGAACCAATTATGGATCCACCGATTATTATTCCTAGTGAAATAAAGTACATTGAAATTAACGCCGGTATAAAAGGCAACTTAAGCTCCACTTGTCCTCACTCCTTCAATAATATATATGGACAAAGTGTGATGTGTATGATGAGTATTAAAGTAAGTTTATAATAAAAGATTTGTTTTAATATTTACGAACAAAAATAGAATGTAAGTTCGCATTTTGTGATAGAATAGAATATATTAAACTGTTGGTTTCGAATAAATCGTTGCTAAATAAGTATAAGTAAGAATCTAATAAAAGATGGTAAGGAGGATGTAGATGAGTTTTGTTCATTTGCAAGTTCAAAGTTCTTATAGCTTATTACAAAGCGCATGTAAAATAGATGAATTAATAAACGCTGCTGTAAAAAAAGGACATCCTGCGCTTGCTATTGCAGATGAAAATGTCATGTACGGTGTAATTCCTTTTTATCATGCGTGTCAAAAAGCAGGAATTAAACCTATTGTAGGGGTAAAGCTTTCGATTTTAATGGATGAACAGCAGTCTTATCCGATGGTTTTACTAGCTAAAGATTTGACTGGTTATCAAAATCTTTTAAAACTGACAAGTATTATTGGAACAAAATCACCACAAGGAATTCCTAAAAAATGGTTATCAGCATATAGTAGCGGAGTAATCGCAATTACCCCAGGTTTAGAAGGTGAAATTGAAAACTTACTTTTAAATGGTGAGATTGAAAGAGCTACCTTGCATCTAAAAGAGTATCAAACAATTTTCAATCACTTTTACGTAAGTATTCAAGATCACGGATTACCTGAAAATCGAGCTCTGTATCCATTAATAAAGCAACTCCAAAAAGAGACAAATATAAAGCTAGTGATTACAAATGATGTTCGATATATTGAAAAAGATGATGCACTTATTCAAGATGCATTATTTTCCGTTAAAAACGGTACGAAGTTATCGGATGAATCAAGGCCAAGACTATATTCGAGTGAATATTATTATAAAACTAAAACTGAATTGTTAAGTTTGTTTGTGGATGAAGAGGAATCCTTTCAAAACACTTTACATATTGCAGATTTATGCGATTTAACAATTCCATTTCATCAACCTCTATTGCCTAAATATCCAGTCCCTGAGGAATATTCAACAGTTGAATATTTAAAAATTGTTTGTGAAAAAGGGCTAATTGAACGTTACGGGGAAATGAATGATGAACTTAAGCATAGATTAGACTTTGAATTAAACACGATCAATAAGATGGGATTCAATGATTATTTCCTCATTGTTTGGGATTTTATAAAATATGCACATGAACAAGGAATTGCGGTTGGACCAGGACGTGGTTCTGCAGCTGGATCATTAGTAGCATACGTTTTAAAGATTACAAATGTCGATCCAATTCATTATAATTTACTTTTCGAACGATTTTTAAATGAAGAAAGAATTACGATGCCCGATATTGATATTGACTTCCCAGATCATCGACGTGATGAAATGATTGATTATGTAGCATCAAAATATGGTGATGTTCATGTTGCACAAATTATTACGTTTGGAACTTTAGGTGCAAAAGCAGCAATTAGAGATATTGCAAGGGTAATGGGACTAGCGCCATCAGAAATCGACCGGTATTCTAAACTAATTCCTTCAACGCTAGGGATTACATTAAAAGATGTTTACGAACAATCAAAAGCATTTAATAGCCACGTAGAACATTCCGGTATTCATAAACGAATTTTCGAAGTAGCATGTCGTGTTGAAGGTTTACCACGACATACAAGTATTCACGCAGCAGGTGTCATTATTTCTGAGCTTCCGTTAACAAATGTTGTCCCGCTACAAGAGGGAAATCACGGGGTGTTTTTAACTCAATATCCTGCTGAAATACTTGAAGAGCTAGGATTAGTAAAGATGGACTTCCTTGGACTTCGAAACTTAAGTTTATTAGAAGAGGTCTGTCGATTAATTTACGAAACAAAGGGCGATTTAATTAAATTGGAAGAGATTCCATTAGAAGATCAAAAAACATTTGAAATCCTAAGTAAAGGGGATACTTCAGGTGTTTTTCAGCTAGAATCATCAGGGATGAGAAGAGTATTACAGCAATTACAGCCAAATCAGTTTGAAGATATAGTTGCTGTTAACGCACTTTATCGTCCAGGTCCGATGGAACAAATTCCAAAGTTTATTCAATATAAGCATGGATTGGAGAAGGTGACATACCCTCATCCAGTTTTAGAAAAAATATTAGAACCAACTTATGGAGTAATCGTTTATCAAGAACAAATCATGCAAATTGCTTCTACTCTTTCAGGATTTACTTTAAGTGAAGCTGATTTACTTCGCAGAGCAGTTAGTAAAAAGAAGAAGGAAGTTTTAGATGAAGAAAGAATTCATTTTGTAGAAGGTGCAATTTCTAAAGGTTATGATGAGCAAGTTGCAAATGAAGTATACGATTTAATTGTTCAATTTGCTAATTATGGTTTTAACAGAAGTCACGCTGTAGCTTATAGTATGATTGCTTATCAATTAGCCTATTTAAAGGCGAATTTTCCACTTCAATTTTATGTTGCACTTTTATCAAGCTTTATAGGAAGTGAAGAAAAAGTATCGAATTATATTGGTGAAGCGAAATTAAAAGGGATTCCAATTTACCCGCCTTCCATTAATAAAAGTCAGTATGCATTTGTCGTTGAAGGGAATGGGATTCGATTTAGTTTGTTGGCAATTAAAAATATTGGTATGGCTACTGTAAGAGAAATTCTACAGAAACGTCCGTATAAAGATTTTTTTGATGTATGTATTAAAATATCTCCAAAAGCATTAAACCGAAAGAGTATTGAAAATTTGATTTTTGCAGGATGCTTCGATGAGTTTAATCTTGATCGCGCAACTTTATTAGCTAATATCGATATTATTTTTGATTATGTGGATATCGTAAGACCTGAAAATGAAGATCAATTTGACTTATTTCTAGATGAAGATTTTGTTCCAAAACCTGAAATTATTAGAGTCGATCCAATGAAAATTTCAATCAAGCTTGAATTGGAAAAACAAGCATTAGGTACGTATTTAACAGGTCATCCAATTAGCCAATATGAGAAATTGCATATTGAAAGTGGGACTTCCACCATTTCATCAATTTTGATGAAAAAGGATTCGGAGCATTTATTGTTTGTCTATATTAAGGATTTACGCATTACAAAAACAAAAAAACAACAGCATATGGCTTTTTTACAAGTAGAAGATTTAAGTACTTCAATCGATGCAGTCGTGTTTCCAACTACCTTTGAAAAGTACCGCCACAAATTAAAAGAAAAAGAAGTAGTAGTCGTAAAAGCAAAAATCGATGAACGGGATGAAAGAAAGCAATTAATCATAAATGAAGTACTTTCGATTGAAGAGATGGAAGAAAGAAATGAGCAGAAAGAGTATACTTTATTTATTAAAATAACGGGACATACTAATAAAAATATTTCTTACACAATACAACAAGCAATCGCTAAATTTAAAGGACATACGAAGGTAGTTCTTTATTACGATGAAGAAAAAAAGGCAGTTCAATTATCTGAGCAATATTATGTAAATCCTTCAGTAGCTTGTCTTTCAGCGCTAAAAAATATTGTAGGAGATGCTAATGTTGTACTAAAGAAATAGACATTCTTCTTCAAAATCATTTATTATAAACATGATGTATTTCAAAAAAATTTACATTGTCATTTAAAAGAGAAATAACTGAGAAGTATACAGTTGAAAAGTCAACTCGTCGACATTAGGGAGAGTGAATAGTTTGTCATTATTAAGTGAAGAAGCATTACATATGCATAGAGTACACCAAGGTAAATTAGAAACGGTTTCTAAGGTACCAGTTACGAATGCTAAAGAACTAAGTTTAGCGTACTCACCAGGTGTTGCCGAGCCATGTAAAGAAATTTACGAAGAAAAAAGCAGAGTGTATGAATACACGATGAAAGGTAATATGGTTGGTGTCGTTTCTGATGGTTCTGCCGTTCTTGGATTGGGCAATATCGGTCCAGAGGCTGCATTACCTGTTATGGAAGGGAAAGCTGCGCTATTTAAAAGTTTTGCCGGTGTTGATGCATTTCCAATCTGTTTAAATACGCAAGATGTAGAGCTAATCATTCAAACAGTTAAATTATTAGAGCCTACATTTGGTGGAATAAATTTAGAAGATATTGCAGCTCCAAACTGCTTTATTATAGAGGAACGCTTAAAGCGTGAAACAAATATTCCAATCTTCCATGATGATCAACATGGAACAGCAATCGTTACACTTGCAGGTTTAGTTAATGCTTTAAAAATAGTTAATAAAAATATGGCGGATATTAAAGTTGTTCTAAATGGAGCAGGTGCTGCAGGTATTGCTATATTAAAATTATTGTATCGATTTGGTGTACGCCAAATTATCATGTGTGATACTAAAGGAGCGATTTACGAAGGTCGTCCAAGCGGTATGAATAGTGTTAAAAATGAAGTTGCGAAATATACAAATAAAGATAAAATTCAAGGTAGTCTTAAAGAGGTAATTGAAGGAGCGGACGTATTTATTGGTGTTTCTGTAAAAGGTGCGGTTACACAAGAGATGGTTCGTTCAATGAATGAAAATCCAATTATTTTTGCAATGGCTAACCCTGATCCAGAAATTATGCCTGAAGATGCAAAAGAAGCTGGAGCCTTAGTCATTGGTACTGGTCGAAGTGATTATCCTAACCAAGTAAATAATGTCCTTGCATTCCCAGGGATTTTCCGTGGAGCGCTAGATGTTCGTGCTACACATATTAATGAAGAAATGAAAATTGCTGCAGTACACGCAATCGCAAGCTTAGTAAGTGAATCTGAACTATCACCTGATTTTATTATCCCAGCTCCATTTGATGCACGCGTAGCGCCAAAAGTAGCTGCTAGTGTTGCAAAAGCTGCAATGGAAACAGGGGTTGCTCGTATGAATGTTGACCCAAAGGAAATTGAAGAAAAAACAAAAAAACTTGCTTTAATTAAATAACATTTATTACCAGATAACAATATTAAAGGGGATAGTATTACAGTACTAAAATTAAGTAATGTAGTACTATCCTTTTTTATCTGCTATAATATTTAGATGTGGTAAAAAAAGCGCAAAGTTTGTTGAAATTAAAGGGTTTTTAAAAAAATTGTATAATATATTTTTTGAAGACATTTTATAATTTTTAAGTTAAATAAATAATAGGAATGATGAAATTAAGCTGAATTTTATCGACAAATGTTAACAAAAAGTGTATAACATTTATAGTATCCTATTAGTATTTAGTACTAAAAAAGTTAGGAGGAATTAGGTTGCAAATCAAAGACTTATTTTCCAAAAAGAAAAAATATGCATCTATACCTTCAGAAGTAATGAGACAAGATTTACCTGATGGTGTTATGACAAAATGTCCTAAATGTAAAAAAATAAGCATTACAAAAGAATTAATAAAAAACCTAAAAGTTTGTAATAGTTGTGGTTATCACCATCAAATGACAGCATATGAGCGAATCGAAAGCTTAATTGATGCTGACACATTTGAAGAATTTGATAAAGATATGATTTCTGCGAATCCTTTAAACTTCCCGGATTATATCGAAAAGCTTGAAGGGGATCGTAAAAAAACAGAGCTCAATGAGGCTATTGTTACAGGAAAAGGAAACATCGACGGAATTCCTGTTGTCATAGCAGTTATGGATGCAAGATTCCGTATGGGTAGCATGGGATCTGTTGTAGGAGAGAAAATAACTCGTGCGGTTGAACGCGCTTCTGCTGATGGTTGTTCGTTTATTATCTTTACTGCATCTGGTGGAGCTCGAATGCAAGAGGGTATCTTAAGCTTAATGCAAATGGCAAAAACAAGTGCGGCACTTAAAAAGCATAGCGAGTTAGGCTATTTAGCAATTTCGATAATGACAAATCCTACAACTGGTGGAGTATCTGCTAGCTTTGCATCATTAGGCGATTTTAACTTTGCTGAGCCTGGTGCGTTAATTGGATTTGCTGGTAGACGTATTATCGAGCAAACAATTCGTGAAGAATTACCTGAGGATTTCCAAACAGCTGAATTCCTGTTAAATCATGGTCAGCTTGATGCAGTAATTTCACGGTTAGAATTACGATCAAAATTATTTACAATCCTTAATTTACATCAAGGGGGTGTCTTGCAATAGTGGTTATGTTAGAATTCGAAAAACCGATTCATGAACTTAAGACGAAAATAGACGAATTAAAAGTTTATACAAGTCAACATGATGTTGATTTTTCTGAGGAAATCAAACGTTTAGAAGAACGTTTAAAAACTTTAGAAAACGAAATTTATGGTAACATGGGAGTTTGGGATCGTGTACAAGTTGCTAGACATCCAGAACGACCAACTACATTAGATTATATAGATAGACTATTTAATGATTTCTTCGAATGCCATGGTGATCGATTATTTGGTGATGACGCAGCAATCGTATCTGGTATTGCGTCATATCGCGGATTACCAGTTACTGTTATTGGACATCAACGTGGTAAAGATACAAAAGAGAATATTAAACGTAATTTTGGTATGCCCCATCCTGAAGGATACCGAAAAGCACTTCGTTTAATGAAGCAAGCAGAGAAATTTAATAGACCGATTATTGCATTTATTGATACAAAAGGTGCTTATCCAGGTAAAGCAGCCGAAGAGCGAGGACAAAGCGAAGCAATTGCTCGAAATATTTTTGAAATGGCAGGTTTAAAAGTACCTACTATTTGTATTGTAATTGGTGAAGGCGGTAGTGGAGGTGCTCTAGCACTAGGTATCGGTAATAAGTTACTGATGTTAGAAAACTCGACTTACTCTGTTATTTCACCTGAAGGTGCAGCAGCACTTCTATGGAAGGATGCTTCACAAGCACGTAGAGCTGCAGAAACGATGAAAATTACAGCTCCAGACTTATTAGAATTAGGGGTAGTGGACCAAATTATTCCTGAAGTAAAAGGCGGAGCGCAAAATGATGTTGAACAACAGGCAAAATATATCGATAAGTATTTATATGAGACATTAAAGTCTTTACTAACTATGGATAAAGAAGAATTAGTTCAACAACGATATGAAAAACACGCAAAGTTAGGACAAATTTCTTTTTAACAATATTATTTAGTTTAACTTCTAGAGTGTGTGAAACAATATGTTAGCATGCTCTTTTTTGTATTATTTTTAGAAATTAGTAAAAAATAGCAATATGTATAAAGGCTATCGTCATACTTTTTACAAGTGTTACATTCATTAAAAAAAGTTTATGAAAAAGTTCACATTATTTCTATTGTTTAAAAATGTATTACATGGTACTTTATTTAAATGAATAAAAGCATAAGGTAAAATCATTGAGGTGAATACATAATGAAAAGAATTGGCGTATTAACTAGTGGAGGAGACTCTCCAGGAATGAACGCTGCAGTTCGTGCAGTTGTAAGGAAAGCGATTTTCCATGGCTTAGAAGTGTATGGTGTATATCAAGGTTATTCTGGTCTTATTAATGGAAATATTGAAAAGCTTGAATTAGGTTCTGTAGGTGATATTATTCACCGTGGTGGGACTAAATTACTTAGTGCACGTTGTCCAGAGTTTAAAACAGTAGAGGGACAAATGAAAGGAATCGAACAGCTGAAAAAGTTTGGAATTGAAGGTTTAGTTGTTATTGGTGGAGATGGTTCATATCAAGGTGCAAAAAAACTGACTGAACATGGTTATCCTTGTGTTGGTGTTCCAGGTACGATTGATAATGATATTCCAGGCACTGATTTTACAATTGGTTTCGATACAGCTTTAAATACTGTTATTGATGCGATTGATAAAATTCGTGATACAGCAACATCACATGAACGTACATATGTAATTGAAGTAATGGGACGTAATGCAGGGGATATTGCTTTATGGGCAGGTTTAGCTGATGGAGCAGAAACGATTTTAATACCTGAATGTGATTATGATATGGATGATATTATCAGTAAATTAAACCGCGGTAGTGAGCGTGGTAAAAAACATAGTATCATTGTAGTTGCAGAAGGTGTTGGAAGTGCAATTGAGATTGGTAAAGTAATACAAGAGCGAACTAACTTTGATACGCGTGTAACAGTTTTAGGACATGTTCAACGTGGTGGTTCACCAAGCGCTGCGGATCGAGTTCTAGCAAGTCGTTTAGGAGCAAAAGCCGTAGAACTTCTTATGGAAGGCAAAGGTGGACGTTGTGTCGGTATCCAAAATAATAAGTTAGTTGATCATGATATTATCGAGGCATTATCTAAAAAGCATGAGCTTGATCAAGATATGTATCAATTATCTCAAGAGCTTTCAATTTAATTTAATTAGATTTAATTGAGCAATCGATTTCATAAAAATAGTTTTGAGAGTTTTATATAAATTTGGAGGGTAAAAAATGCGTAAAACAAAAATAGTTTGTACGATTGGTCCTGCTAGTGAATCGGTAGAAAAGTTAGTAGAGTTAATTAATGCCGGGATGAACGTAGCACGTTTAAATTTCTCACATGGTTCTCATGAAGAGCATGCAGCAAGAATTACAAGTATTCGCGAAGCTTCAGAGAAAACTGGGAGAACTGTAGCAATTCTTTTAGATACAAAAGGTCCTGAAATTCGTACTTTAGATTTTGAGAGTGGCCAAGCTGAATTAAAAACTGGAAATGAAGTAATCATTACGACTGACCCAGTAGTAGGTACAGCAGAAAAATTTGCAGTATCTTATGAAGGATTAATTGACGACGTACGTATTGGATCAAGAATTTTAATCGATGATGGCTTAATAGGATTAGAAGTAATCGGTATTGAAGGAAAAGATATTCGTACTAAAATTTTAAATAGCGGTTTAGTAAAAAATAAAAAAGGTGTAAACGTACCAAATGTACGTGTTAACCTACCAGGTATTACGGAAAAAGATATTAGTGATATTGAATTCGGTATTGAGCAAAAGGTTGATTTTATTGCAGCATCATTTGTACGTAAAGCTTCTGATGTACTTGAAATTCGTGAGCTTTTAGGAAAACATAATGCTGATTATATTCAAATTATCCCAAAAATCGAAAACCAAGAAGGTATTGATAATATCGATGAAATTCTTGATGTATCTGATGGTTTAATGGTTGCACGTGGTGATATGGGCGTAGAGATTCCACCAGAAGAAGTACCGATCGTTCAAAAGCTATTAATTAAAAAATGTAATAATTTAGGCAAACCAGTTATTACTGCTACTCAAATGTTAGATTCAATGCAACGTAATCCACGTCCTACACGAGCGGAAGCAAGTGACGTAGCGAATGCAATTCTTGATGGAACGGATGCAATTATGTTATCAGGTGAAACTGCTGCAGGTACGTACCCAGTTGAGTCTGTTTCAATGATGAACTCTATTGCACTTCGAATTGAAAAAAGCTTACAATACGAAGAATTATTTAAAAAGCGCCAAAGAGAAAATAAAGGAACAATCACAGATGCAATTGGCCAATCTGTTGCTGCAACGGCATTAAACTTAAAAGTTGCTGCAATTATTGCTCCAACAGAGAGTGGACATACTGCGAAAATGATTTCGAAATATCGTCCAAAGGCTCCAATCTTAGCAATTACTTCTGATATTCGTATTTGCCGTCGCTTAACTTTAGTTTGGGGTGTTCAAACTGAATATAGAGAAAGAGCAAATTCTACTGACGAAATGTTACAACATGCAATGGAAGCAGCTCAAGACGCTAAATTCGTTTCAAACGGTGACACTGTCATCATTACTGCTGGATTACCAGTTGGTGAAACAGGAATGACAAATATGATGAAAATACATGTAGTGGGAGCTGTAATAGCTCAAGGTCAAGGAATTGGTCGTAAAACTGCTGCAGGAAAAGTTGTTATCGCAAAATCAGGTGAAGAAGCTGTTTCTAAAGTTACACCAGGAAGTATCCTTGTAACAAATAGCACAGATAAAGACATGATGCCAGCAATTGAAAGAGCGGCAGCGATCATTACTGAAGAAGGCGGATTAACTAGTCATGCTGCAGTAGTTGGTGTAAGCTTAGGAATTCCAGTAATTGTTGGAGTTGATAATGCAACAAACATCTTAGTAAACGGTCAAGCTGTTACAGTAGATGCTTCAAGAGGAATTGTTAGTACAGGACATAAGAGCATATTTTAATATATAATAAAGAGAAGGACGAAGTTACCTTCTCTTTATTTTTTGATTTTGTTTAAAAAAGCCTGTAGTTTTAACATAATTTAGTTAAACGGTTTATTTATATTCTTAGTAAGAGGTGAACTATCATGAAGAAATTGGTTGGATGGCTATTGTTAATCCCAATAATAGATTTATTCTTTTTAACAATACTTGGGAGATTTATTGGTTCCTTAACAGTATTCCTATGGTTGATCGGTACATTTTTAATTGGTATTTATATCATGCGAAGCGTTTGGGTTACAGTGAAACAACAAGCCGGGGAACAGCTTCGGGCAGGCAAAATGCCAGATTTACTCATGATAGAAGGATTATCCTTTTTTCTAATCGGTCTCCTATTTTTTATTCCGGGACCAATCACAGATTTATTGGCAATAATATTGTTAATTAAACCAATTAGAATTATATTTGTTCAACGACTTCTTTATTTTGTAATGAAGAAGTTTAAAGGTAATGTTGTTTGGACTGGATTTATAAAAAAATAGTAAATATTAACCATAAGCGAAAGATAGGGATCATAAAGATTCCCTATCTTTTTTTGTGTTTAAAACATTTTTTTAAATTTAAATAGAATCCTTTTATTAGGAAAACGTAATTTAAACCAATTTTTTCCTTCAATTTATGATAAAATTTGAATCGTGTGATTAAAAGTATCATTTAGAGCGGAGGTAACGATGTTTAAAAAAATAATTTCAGCATGTATAGTATCTAGTATTCTTTTTTCGCTACTACCGTCAAAAATTGAGGCGGACTCATCTGATTTCTCAGGTGATGAATTTTCTCAAGTTTTCTTGAACACGGATCTTTCTAAGACGATTGAAATGCATCCGTATTCGCTATACGAACAAGATCCTATCACTTTAAAATGGGTAATGAAGCAGTCAACTGCTGACACTAGTCAAGGTACTATTTCATATGTATCAGAAGCAGAGCCAACAAAAAATACTTCTCTCTCGAATGAAGTAAAAGTAGGTAGAGATGAAAACGGTCAATATGAAACTTTTATTAAATTCGGTGATGGTCTTCCATCTTTAAATGGTGCATTATTTATCAGTGCAACACTAAGCCTAAAAGTAATGAATAGTGAAGTTTGTACTAGCTGTGGGTTATATTCAAATAAAGAATTTTCGATCCATAAAATTCAAAAAGATTGGTCAGCAAATGATGTAACATGGGAAAATAAACCTACTATAGAAAATGATTCAATTACAAATACAACTTTACCAATGCAAGTTGGCGGAAGCACTTATAATTGGGATGTTTCGAAACTTGTGCTTGATTGGTATGAACATCCGGATGCGAATTACGGTTTAGCTCTGAAAACAGCGTTAGCTGCAGATGGATCAAGTGTTCATACTTTTGTAAAAGCAACTGATAATAGAGCACTAATGCCTGTATTAAAAATTCGTTATTCACCAAAACCAAGATTCGGAAATATAGCTAATAGAGGTACATTAGGGGCTAACTCAAAAAAAGTAAGAGTAGATTTAAATTGGTACCAAGTCACAGGAGCAAAGGGGTATAGGCTCTATCTTTTTAATGGAAAAGATTTTGAAATGATTTATGATGGACCTTCAACTAATTGGAAATCAATTGATCGAAAGGTCTGGCCAACAGCCGAACAAATAGTCAGTGGAGATTTTAGTTTACATACAGACGGTTCAGGAACTGACTTATCTGATACCCCGGGTTATTTGTATGAAAAGCAAGGTGATAAAGAGCACCAAGAAAATACATATTACTTTAAAGTTACGGCTTATAATGAATATGGAGAATCTCGGCCAACTGAAATTTTACCTGTTATAATGCCTGATGCGACGGCACCAACTATCCCTGATGGAATAAGCGCAACTGATGAACTATTTTCAAATTTTTCATTATCATGGAATCCGTCAACTGATCGAAGGTCCCTAAAATATAATGTGAAACTAACAACGGAAACAGGTAGTACAGTTTATGTGGGTAGCACTCAAACGAACAGTATTGTCATCCCAGAAAGTTATTTATCACCAAGGGCTACGTATAAAGTGTCAGTCAAGGCTGTAGAGGATCTTGGAGATAACTATTCTTCATATTCCAATCCAGTTACAGTGACAGCCCGAAAGAAGTTTGACGCTCAACTAATCAGATTATCTTCCCCTCCTCAAGTTCAGGAGGCGGGAAGTAGCCCTTATGTCCAGTATGTATTCAAAAATATTGGAACAGAGCCATGGAGTCAATCAGCAGGATTCCTTTTAAAAACGGATACATATGTGAATGAATTAGACGATAAGGATCTCATCAACACTGGAGATACGAAAACTTTTGATTTTCGCCTCCCAGCTGATCTGCCGATTGGAACTTCTATTATGAAATGGCGAATGTTCAATGTAAATGATGGGTACTTTGGAGATTATGCTTCAACTCCCATCAATATTGAAGATCGAACGTCACCTCAAATCACACTTATTTCGCCGGTTGACAATCAACTGATAAGTGGAACGGTACTTCTAAAGGGGTCAATCAATGACTTTCAACTAAAAACATATAGTGTTTCTTTTGGTGTTGGTGAATCACCTTCTAAATGGATCACAATTAAAAGCGGCATAGGTTCGAACGTTGATTTTGGAGAATGGGATACAACTAAACTTTTAAACGGTGCGTACAAACTAAAAGTTGATGCAGAGGATGAAACAGGTAATAACACGTCTTTTGAGCGAATAGTAAATGTGAAAAATCTAGTACCAACTCCTGTTCCTCATGAAATAACTGATCAGTCTACGACGGTCACAGGAAGTGCGAAACCAGGAACGAATGTTGTACTTTATAAAAATGGCACAATACTAGGAAATGGAATCGTTTCAGAGAAAGGAATTTTTTCAATCACGATACCAAAACAGACTGCCGGAACAGAAATAAAAATTATGTCCATGGATGGTAGCGAAGCAAGTAAACAAGTGATAATTAAAGTAAAGGATGTAACGCCACCTAAGCCACCTAGCGTTAATAAAGTCTACAACAACGTTTCATATCTTGCAGGTAAAACAGAAAAGTATGCGTTAGTGTCTGTAACAATTGGATCGAAAATATATAATTCAAAAGCAGATATCAACGGAAACTATAAAATTACTATTCCTGTTCAAAATATTGGAGGGAAAATAAATGTTACTGCAAAGGATTTGAGTGGGAATCTTAGTGCGAAAACTACGGTTATTGTATTAAGGGCAGCGCCGAATATTCCGATTGTTAATGCTGTTCGTTATACATCCACAACTGTTACAGGAAAAGCTGAAAAGTATGCGCTTGTTATTGTAAAGATTGGAACACATTCATATAGTGCAAAATCAAACAGTAATGGAGACTTTAAGGTTAGCATTCCGAAGCAAAAAAAGGGAACGAAACTGACGATTACAGCAAAGGACACGAAAGCTAAAAGTAGTGCACCAAGATCAATTACAGTCTATTAATCAATAGATATAGATTAACTAAAAGAAGCCCATGGAATAATCGTTCACATGGGCTTTTTTGTTTCATAAATATTTCATGTAATGATTTATAGGACATTTTTTATTGTGAACCTTTTACATATTTCCAAAGCTCATGGAAGACTTTTGCACGATATAACGTTGATAGTACTACTAGTGTAACAGGTCCGGCAATTAAACCTAGAAAACCAAAAAATTTAAAACCAACGTATAACGAGATTAAAGTAGGAAGTGGATCTAGGCCTATATTTGAAGATAGAACTTTTGGCTCGGCAAGTTGACGTTGTACGATTACAACACCATATAAAATCGCGAGACCAATCGTTAATTTATAGTCGCTAGAAAGGAAAGTATATAAAATCCATGGTACAAAAATTAAGCCTGTTCCTAAGTATGGTAGTAAGTCAATGAAGCCAATTAAAATAGCTATAGTGATTGCGAAAGGGATTCTAAGGATTAATAAACCGATTAAGACTAGCACTGTTGTCATAGATATAAGAGTGATATGTGCTTTGATGAAACCAAACAAAGCTTTTCGTAGGTCAATAAAGATTGTTTTGCTGTAGTGTTGGATGCGATTTGGAGTATATTTTGCGAATAAATTTTTAATTTTGTACCAATCTTTACTAATAAAGAATGTAGCTAAGAAAGAAACGAAAATTACTGTAGCTGTGTTTGGAAGTAGAGCGATTACTAATTTGATCCCGGAAATAATCCCATTTAATCCTTCTTTTCCTAGATTAATTGCAGAATCACCAATCGATTGAATATTAGTTCGAATTGTCTGTTGCTGTCCAGCACCGAGTTGGCTATATTTGCTCATAATTAAGTCGTATAAAGGAATAACTTTATCTGAGACAATATTTTCAGCAAAATAAATTAATCGTTCGAAGCTATCTGGAACAACTTGAATTAAATACGTTGACCCTGAAATAATTTCAGTAATTAATAGTGTAAACAATCCTGCAACTACTGCTAAAAGTAAAATAATTGATAAAAATGCAGCTATTCCTCTTGGAATACGTGCTTTTTCGTTTAATAAATTAACTAGTGGATTTAAAATGTATGCGACGATGATTGCGATAATAAAAGGATATGTAAGTTTAGATATGAATAAAGCAACGTAAAGGCCTAAAATAATACATGCGATCACAAATAAAAAACGAATGATTTGAAAAACTAAAGTTCTACTCAAATTTTTACCTCCTTCCAATGTAAAATAGTCCTCTAGTTTATTTTATCAAGAATTATTTTTTTATAATAGTAAATTTTGGTAGTATTTATTAATAAAATATTCATTAAGGGGATACTAACAAATGAGTGAATCAACAATTTTTCTTTTGGTTTTATTATTAATTGGTGTGATAGCTAAAAATAACTCTTTAATTATTTCAATTATAGTATTGTTAGTACTAAAATATACTCCTTTAGGGGCACGAGTATTTCCTTATATGCAATCAAAAGGTATTAATTTAGGAGTAACGATTATTACGATTGCTGTTTTAGTGCCGATTGCAACTGGTGAAATCGGTTTTAAACAATTGATCGAAGCATTAAAAACTCCTGTTGCATGGATTGCATTGCTTTCTGGTATCGCTGTCGCATTACTTGCAAAAGGAGGAGTTCATTTACTAGCAACTAGTCCACAAATAACAGCTGCGTTAGTGCTAGGTACTGTGTTGTCTGTAGCCGTGTTTAAAGGGGTTGCAGTAGGCCCGTTAATAGGCGCTGGAATCGCATATCTATTCATTTGGATTGTAGAATTAGTTAAGTAATTGCATAATAATTATATTTTAGTAAATTGTTTTCATTCACAAAAGTCAGATTATTGTTTATAATAAATGATAGTAGGGTTCCTTTCTATGTATACTCGGTATTATAAAAGAGTTATACCAGTATATATATGTTAATAAATACTAGGGGAAATTTTTGCGTAAAGGAGAGAGGGCAATATGACAGTTAAAAGTGGTTTAGAGGGTGTTGTAGCAGCTACGACTTCTATAAGTTCTATTATTGATGATACATTAACGTATGTAGGTATTGGGATTGATGAATTAGCAGAATATGCGAGTTTTGAAGAAGTAGTATATTTATTATGGCAACGCAAATTACCAAATAAGGATCAACTTAAAGAACTATCTTCTCAATTAGCAGAAAATGCTGAATTACCAGAAGAAGTTATTACTTACTTAAAATCAACTAACTTAAAAAATGTACATCCTATGACGGTCCTTCGCACAGTTATTTCAATGCTTGCATTGTACGATAAAAATGCGGAAGCAATGGACTCTGATTCAAATTATCTAAAAGCAATCCAGCTTCAAGCTAAAATTTCGACTTTTGTGGCAGCGTTTTCTCGTATTCGTCAGGGGCTTGAGCCAGTTGCTCCTAATAAAGATTTATCATTCTCAGCTAACTTCTTATACATGCTGACAGGTGATAAACCGAATGCAATTGCAGAAGAAGCAATTAATAAGGCTTTAGTACTACATGCTGACCATGAATTAAATGCATCAACTTTTACTGCACGCGTTTGCGTAGCTACATTATCTGATATTTACTCAGGAATTACAGCTGCGATCGGTGCTTTAAAAGGTCCGTTACACGGTGGTGCAAATGAAAGCGTTATGAAAATGCTAGCCGAAATCGGTGAGATTGAAAATGTTGAAGCTTACATTCAAGAGAAGATGGATGCTAAATCTAAAATTATGGGATTCGGACATCGCGTTTACCGTGGTGGGGACCCACGTGCGAAACATTTAAAAGAAATGTCTCGTCAATTAGGTGCAATTACTGGAGAATTAAAATGGTACACAATGTCTGAAAAAATTGAAGAGATTGTTACAACTCAAAAAAATATTCCGCCAAATGTTGATTTCTACTCTGCATCTGTATATCACAGCTTAGGAATTGAACATGATTTATTTACACCAATCTTTGCTATTAGCCGTATGTCTGGTTGGACTGCGCACATTTTAGAGCAATACGAAAATAATCGTATTATTCGTCCACGCGCAGATTATACAGGACCAGAGAAAAACTCTTACATTCCAATTGAAGAGCGTGCATAAGGAAGAGATTGAATACTTAAAATAGTATTTAATATCCGAATAATAGTGGTATAGTAAAGAGAGGAAGAGCCATCTTCCTCTCAAAAGCATGTATTTAAATGTATTTAATTATTTATACAAGGGGGAGCATGTAATGCAAGCTGAAAAAATTACTTTATTAGACGGCAAATTAAACGTGCCAAACAATCCAATCATTCCTTTTATTGAAGGCGACGGAACAGGTCCAGATATTTGGGCAGCATCTTCACGTGTATTAGATGCAGCTGTAGAAAAAGCATATAATGGTACTCGTAAAATTGAATGGAAAGAAGTTCTTGCTGGAGAAAAAGCATTTAACGCAACTGGTGAGTGGTTACCTCAAGAAACTTTAAATGTAATTGAAGAATACATGATCGCAATCAAAGGACCTTTAACAACACCAGTTGGTGGCGGAATTCGTTCTTTAAACGTAGCATTACGTCAAGAATTAGATTTATTCGTATGCTTACGTCCAGTACGTTACTTTGAAGGTGTACCTTCACCAGTTAAACGTCCAGAAGATACAGACATGGTAATCTTCCGTGAAAACACTGAAGATATCTATGCTGGTATCGAGTATGAAAAAGGTTCTGAAGCAGTACAAAAAGTATTAGAATTCTTACAAAAAGAAATGGGAGTAAATAAAATCCGCTTCCCAGAAACATCTGGTATCGGTATTAAACCAATTTCTGAAGAAGGTACAAAACGTCTTGTGCGCGCTGCTATTAATTATGCAATCCAAGAAAACCGTAAATCATTAACTTTAGTTCATAAAGGTAACATCATGAAATTCACTGAAGGTGCATTTAAGAACTGGGGATATGAAGTTGCTGAACAAGAGTTCGGTGATAAAGTATTTACTTGGTCAGAATACGATCGCATTGTAGAAACAAGCGGTAAAGATGCTGCTGATAAAGCAATGGATGATGCTGAAAAAGCTGGCAAAATCTTAGTAAAAGACAGCATTGCTGATATCTTCTTACAACAAATCTTAACTAGACCACGTGAGTTTGATGTAGTAGCTACAATGAACTTAAATGGTGACTATATTTCTGATGCACTTGCTGCTCAAGTTGGTGGAATTGGTATCGCTCCTGGAGCAAATATCAACTACGAAACTGGACATGCTATTTTTGAAGCTACTCATGGTACAGCACCTAAATACGCTGGATTAGATAAAGTTAACCCATCTTCAGTTGTTCTTTCTGGAGTATTAATGCTTGAGCATATGGGCTGGAATGAAGCAGCTTCTATGATTTTAAGTTCAATGGAAAAAACAATTGCTTCAAAAGTTGTTACTTATGACTTTGCTCGTCTAATGGATGGGGCTACTGAAGTGAAATGTTCAGAATTTGCAAGCGAATTAATTTCTAATATGGAATCAGTTCTTGTATAATTAAATTGTGTTTGTAAACAAAAGGGAGGTATTTGTATGTCAATTCGTAGACGTAAAATTTCCGTAGTAGGTGCTGGATTTACTGGTGCTACAACAGCTTTCTTGCTTGCACAAAAGGAATTAGGGGATGTTGTTATAGTTGATATTCCGCAACTAGAGAACCCTACAAAAGGTAAAGCCTTAGATATGCTTGAAGCAAGTCCTGTCCAAGGATTTGATGCGAACATTATTGGTACTAGTGATTATGCTGACACTGCTGACTCAGATGTAGTAGTCATCACAGCAGGAATTGCCCGTAAACCGGGTATGAGTCGTGATGATCTAGTATCAACTAACTCAAACATCATGAAAGCAGTTACTCGTGAAATCGTAAAATACTCTCCTAACTGTACAATCGTAGTTTTAACAAACCCGGTTGATGCAATGACTTATACAGTATACAAAGAAGCTGGATTTCCAAAACACCGTGTCATCGGACAATCTGGAGTACTTGATACAGCTCGTTTTAGAACGTTTGTTGCTCAAGAACTAAACTTATCTGTTAAAGATATAACTGGATTTGTTTTAGGTGGTCACGGAGATGATATGGTACCATTAGTGCGTTATTCATATGCAGGTGGTATTCCATTAGAAAAACTAATTCCAAAAGATCGTTTAGATGCTATTGTTGAACGTACTCGTAAGGGTGGCGGAGAAATTGTTAATCTACTAGGTAACGGCAGTGCGTATTATGCACCTGCAGCTTCTTTAGTAGAAATGGTTGAAGCTATTCTTAAAGATCAACGTCGCGTGTTACCTACAATTGCTTACTTAGAAGGCGAATACGGTTACAGTGGAATATACTTAGGAGTACCTACAATAATTGGCGGTAACGGTATTGAACAAATTATTGAATTAGATTTAACTGCTGATGAAAAAACAGCATTAGATCGTTCAGTTGCAGCTGTTAAAAACGTTATGAATGTATTAGCTTAAATAACAGAGTTTGAAGAAGGGGTTGTCCTAGATGTCAATAACTGACACTTAGGGCGACCCTTATTTTAATTAGAGAAATTTTGGGCTATGTCCCTCTTGGAGCAAAGAAGGGGTGTTTTAGTGGTGTTTTGCAATTAGTGCTGATTTTGTGATCCCCATTTTCGGATATTTAGTTTAATTCTTCACTTTTTTAGTCGGTCTAGTAAGAATTAGAGTAAATTCAGTATTTGTTCAACTAATTTTGATCATTTTCAGGAGAAATACCCTAACCGGTAGAGGTAATATCTTATCTTAAAAAGGATTCTAGCTAATTTAATTGCGGTTTTGCTGATTTTAATTGTAGATTCACTGAATTTAATTGCAGATTCACTGAATTTAATTGCAGTTTCACTAATTTTAATTGCAGATTCTCCATTTTTAATTGCACTTTGACATTTAATTGCAGTTTCCGGATTTTTATTTGCAAGATTCACGATCTTATTTGCACTTCGACTTATATTTCGATTACTCTTCTTTTTAATTTTTCCTATAAATGTAAAATGAGGATGCCCCTAAAAGTTAACTCTTAGGACATCCTCATTTAAAAACTTCCAAGTCGATTCAATGTTAAAATGATTACTCTATTGCTGATTAATATTCGCCTTTAATAACAAAATATGAGCCACGAATAGTTCCAGCTAGCTTAGACTTCTGTCTAGCGAACTTAAATTTCTCTACTAATTCCATTGGTACTTCCATACCATCAGATAGCTTAAAACCAACTGCTCGCTTCTTAGGATCATCAAATGTATACATAACATTTATCGAGAGACCATCTTCATAAAATACGTAAGTAAATTTAATATTTTCTACTTGAAAACTCGACGTTTCTAATGGTTTGGCTGCAAACTCAATATCTCGCTCTTCTTTCAAAATACGATTTGCATAATCAAGAGCATCCTGACTTTCGCTTGCTGGTAATACTGTGAATTCATGTTTATATTTGTTCATAAAGTAGCGTGCTTCATTTGCACGTAAACCGGCAAGAGCTTCGGCAACAGGTGAAGACTCTAAACCGACTGTAGACACATTTTTAAAATCAACGATATAAGACATTCCCAACTCTCCTTTTCTCTTAGCTAAATTACAGTTAATATCTAAATAATTCGGTATGGTATTTCACGATATAAGTATGTACAAGTTAACTTACCAACAAACCCTAGATCTAAAATACATGATGATGGAAGGGCCAGCTTGAATTATAACCTTCTAGACTTTCTCAATAATTTATTGATTAGAATAAAAACTGCTATTAATATAATTAAGATAATTCCTGGAAAAATGATATTATTCAAATTTGACTCTTCCTTTCATAAGCTCTTATTATATTTTCGATATGTTTGTTTCAAATTCCTTTGGCTTATTATGATTAAGCAAATTGGAGGGGGAGAAATTAAATGTGGAGCCGAGAATTTTATCTACTATATAGGGAGAAAATACAAATAGATTAAATTGACAATTTTTATTATTTTTTTGATAAAAAATTTGCCGATTAAGAAGGAATTTTGCTGTTGTTTATCGAATTTTTAAAATATTAAGATAAACAGGGGGTTTAATATGTTAACTAAAAAAGCAAAGATCGGACGAAAACTTGAAGACATTTCAATTGGAGAAAAATTAATTGTAACAGAACATATTGAAGAAAAACATATTTACTTATACCTGGCTTTAACAGGCGATACAAATCCTTTATATACTCAATATAACTATGCTTCACAAACAAAATATAATAAACCAATCGTACCAAGCTTTATTATTAGCGGATTAGTTTCTGCAGCAGTTACAAAGCACTTACCTGGACCTGGAAGTCACGTTGTAAAAAAAGAACTTCAATTTGATCAACATATATACCACAATGAAACAATCTCAATTCATTTTGAAGTAGTCGATATTAATATAGAAAAAAATGAAGTAGAAATTAATGTAAGCGTTTTAAATAAAACGCAAACTGAAATTGCAACAGGAAAACTTACAGTTATTCCACCTACAGTAAATCAATCAAATGCACTACTATATGAAAACTTTTAAAAAGAATGTCAAAAGACATTCTTTTTTTCTTTCTGTGAAGCTAGCTTTATTACCAATACAGCCTCATGAGTTAAAAAGATTAAAATCCCACTCACTTATTAACTCATGACCCCTCCATGATTATGCTAACAACGTCTCCATGTTCAATAGCATACTCCAATCCTTACTTGAGTATCTAATTTTCATATCCGCAGTTTTTACTACTAAGCATTAAACTGCCCGACTTACTTTTAAAGTTTTACGTCTGAATAAATTTCTAGTATGATTAAAAATAGATAAATATAAAAAAATAAGATACAAAATGGATGAGGGTTTAACATTAACCTGGAGGAATATAAACAAATGAACAATAAAATTCTTGTAGTAGACGATGAAGAGCATATCTTAACCTTAATCAAATTCAACTTAGAACAAGCTGGATTTCAAGTCGTTACGGCAACTGATGGTGATGCAGGTTTACAAAAAGCGATTGAAGAGAAGCCAGAATTAATTGTTCTAGATTTAATGCTACCAAAAAAAGATGGCATGGAAGTATGTAAAGAATTACGATTACAAAGAAATACGACGCCTATTTTAATGGTAACCGCAAAAGATGACGAATTTGATAAAGTTTTAGGACTTGAGCTTGGCGCAGATGATTATATGACAAAACCATTTAGCCCAAGAGAAGTTGTAGCACGCGTAAAGGCTATTTTACGAAGAAGTAAAATTACGGAAACACCGGTACAGTCTAACGACGATACTGATACGCTAATAATTGGAGATTTGAAAATTTTACCCGAGTACTATGAAGCGTATTTCCAAGGTGAAAAACTGGAGTTAACGCCTAAAGAATTCGAGTTATTATTATATTTAACCAAAAATAAAGGTAGGGTATTAACTCGAGATCAATTATTAAGCGCAGTTTGGAATTATGATTTTGCAGGTGATACTAGAATAGTCGACGTTCATATAAGTCATTTAAGAGAAAAAATAGAACTAGACTCTAAAAAACCAGTTTATATTAAAACGATTCGTGGATTAGGTTATAAATTAGAGGAACCTAGACTGAATGAGTAAGCTAAATCGAAAATTGCTCTATGGATTTTCCGCAATTATTATTGTGATCCTTGCAATTTTAGGAATCATATTAGGGCAAATATTTAAATCGTTTTATTTAACAAACTTTGATCAAAGGATTGCGCGCGAAACAAACTTAATTGCTTCGATAATGGAGTCAAATACACCATTAACTAGTAATATTTCTGATCAAACGTTAAAGAAAATAGCAAAGGACTTAAATATAGATGTTTTGTTATTTGATGACAAGCACAATCTTATTGCTAAATCTAGCAATGCAGATTTAACTATTGCATCAGAAAGTTTAAATTCTTATTTTGAACAGCTTGATAAAGTAAAGAAAGCAGCTAAATTTAGCGAAAAAGAATCTGGAGTTAAGTTTTATGGAAAGAAAATTACAAATCCAAATGGGAATAAGCAATTTTTAATAGTTGATTATTCAACGAAGTCAATCAAAGAAGTATATAGTAGTATTTGGGTGCTGCTATTTTCTTTATTAGGTTTTGTGTTATTTGCCATTATTATTTTATTAATACGATATTCCCATCAATTTTCAAAACCGATTGAGGATATCACCCAAGTTGCCATTGAATTATCTAAAGGGAATTATAAAGCTAGAACATTGACTGAAAGTAATGAATCAACAACTGTTTTAAGTCAGGCAATGAATGTACTAGCAAAAAATTTGCAGGAAATGACCATGCAACAAGAGATGCAGCAAGATCGATTAAACACGCTGATCCATAATATTGGTAGTGGTGTCGTTTTAATTAATAGTAGAGGCCACGTTAATTTAATTAATAAAACGTATCGAGAGACATTTAAAGTGGACTCGAGAAGTATTTTAGGTGAACTTTATTATGATGCATTTAAACATAAAGAAGTAATCGAAATCGTAGAAGAAATCTTCTTAAAAGAAATAAAAGTTAGGAAGCAAATTATTCTACCATTATCAATTGAAAGAAAACATTTTGAAATTTATGGTGCTCCAATTATTGGGATTAATCATGAATGGAAAGGTATTGTTCTTGTTTTTCATGACATAAGTGAATTAAAGAAACTAGAGCAAGTTCGTAAAGATTTCTTTGCAAATGTTTCTCATGAACTGAAAACACCGATTACGTCTATTAAAGGTTTTACTGAAACTCTTCTAGATGGTGCAATGGAAAGTGAAGAGTTATGTAAAAACTTCTTATCGATTATATTAACGGAAAGTGACCGTATGCAAACACTGATTCAAGATTTATTAGACTTATCTAAAATAGAGCAGCAGAATTTTAAATTAGACCTTGCAGAAGTTTCGGTAAAACAAGTCATTGAAGATGTTCATCAAATGATGAATCAAAAGGCATTAGAGAAAAATATAGAATTTAAATTATATTTGAATAGTCCATTAGTGGTTAATGCCGATGCGTTAAGATTAAAACAAGTATTTATCAATTTAGTGGATAATGCGATTCATTACACTCCAGCTGGTGGCAAAGTATTTGTTACTGCTGTTGAGGCTGATGATCATATTGTAATAAAAGTTAATGACACAGGAGTAGGAATAGGGAAAGAAGAGATTTCTCGTATTTTCGAACGTTTTTACCGGGTAGATAAAGCAAGAAGTAGAAACTCCGGTGGAACTGGTTTAGGACTAGCTATTGTGAAGCATCTCGTTGAAGCTCATAAAGGTAAAGTCGAAGTAGAAAGTAAACTAGGTCATGGGACATCATTTATTGTAACGTTAAATAAAAATACTTCAATTTGATAATTTACACATATTTTACAGTAGATTTAATAATCATTAATAAAAACTTGTTATAGTAATGATGAAAACCCCTTCATCCAAGGTGTTGTCTTCAAACCGGAAGTATTGATACTTCCGGGATTTTTTATTTGAAAAGAAAAATCAAAATAAGTGTAATTACAGATACGCCTCAATATTCTTCTAATGGCCTAGCCAGTCAGCGGATTTTCTTTGGTAGATCAGTTTTATATTTTTATCAACCTGTCCATACTAGAGGATACCTTTTTTTATTGCATATTCAGAAAGTATAAATTGGATCGTACTCGATGTGGTAGCCAATTTTAAGAATAAAGTATAAGTACAACTAAGCTCCTACCTTCGTCAAAAAAAGGCTTGTCAGTCGACAAAGTTTTCTTTATGAGATTATGTTACTTTTATAATTTTTGGGGAAATTATGTGTAGTAGAATCATACATCGGAGGTTGATTATTGATGTACGAATATGAATTTGTAAAAGTAAACACTAAGTCTTCAAATCGTCATTATTATGATGTAGTTGGAAACTATGCTAAAAGTGGTTGGCGTCTTCACCAAGTTGTCGACAGCCAACAAGCGATTGAAGGAGCTAGTGTTGAACTGATTTTTGAAAGAGAAATACTCGATTTCGAATAAATACAGAGGTAGTTTTTGATTCATTCTAAAAGTCATATATTATTCAACTTTCATCTGAGTGAATAAATACTTTTAAATGGTAAATCAAAGACGACCTCTTTTTCTTTTATGTGTAGTTCATGTTAAAATAGTAGGGCAGGGCTTTGGGAAGGAAATAAATACCAAAGTTCAATTTCAAATAAGTTATTTGTTTTCGTTATTAGATTAAAGATTTCATGAAAAAGAATTTACATAAAAAGTTGAACTTTTATTAAGAGAAGGATAAGGGAATTTAGGCAAGGTGGGTATTAATAACATATCAAGAGCTGGGATGATTACCCTGAAGTTAAGAAAGGGGATTTATTTTTGAAGAATAAGTTGGTTTTGATTGATGGGAATAGTATTGCCTATAGGGCTTTCTTTGCATTGCCTTTATTGAGTAATGATAAAGGTGTTCATACGAATGCGATTTATGGTTTTACAATGATGTTGTTGAAAATTCTTGAGGATGAAAAACCGAGTCATATGCTTGTTGCATTTGATGCTGGGAAAACTACATTTAGACATAGTACATTTAAAGAGTATAAAGGTGGAAGACAGAAGACTCCACCAGAGTTAAGCGAACAGTTTCCACTTGTTCGTCAACTATTAGATACTTATGGAATTGCACGTTATGAATTAGATAATTACGAAGCGGATGATATTATTGGAACACTTGCAGGACAAGCGTCAAAAGATGAATATGAAGTAAAAGTCATCTCTGGAGATCGAGATTTATTACAGTTAGTTGATGACCGTATTACAGTAAGTATGACTAAAAAGGGAATTACTGAAGTAGAGGAATATAATCCGGCTGCAATACATGAAAAGTATGAGATTTCACCTGAGCAAATTATTGATATGAAAGGTTTAATGGGTGATAAATCAGATAATATACCTGGTGTTCCAGGGATTGGTGAAAAAACTGCAATTAAGCTCTTAAAGCAGTATCAAACTGTAGAGGGCCTATATGAACATTTGGATGAAGTAAGTGGGGCTAAGCTTCTTCAAAATTTAAGTGAGAATAAAGAACAAGCTCTAATGAGTAAACAATTAGCAACAATCAATAAAAACTCGCCAATCGAACTGACTGTAAATGATACTATGCTTCCTGAAGCAGATGTGAATAAGGTGGCAGAGTTTTTTAAATCTCTCGGTTTTACTTCTTTATTAGCTAAATTGGATCTAACGGAATCAGTCGAAGAACTAGAAGAGATAAAGTATGATGTACTTGATTCAATCGAAGAAAAACACTTAGCAAATCATTCAAGTTTAATCGTGGAAATGATTGGTGAAAATTATCACTCGGAACAAATTCAAGGCTTTGGACTTTCAAATGAAAATGGCCATTTCTTCATTCCGACATCTGTTGGATTAGAGTCAGATTTGTTTAAAAAGTGGCTTGAGGATGAGCGTGTTGAAAAGAATGTATATGATGCGAAAGGTGCATATGTTGCACTAAAGTGGAGAGGAATCGATTTAAAGGGAGTTAATTTCGATCCGTTACTTGCTTCATATATATATGACCCAGCACAGTCTAATAAAGAATTTGCTGATATCGTAAATGGTAAAATTGATTTTTCAATTCAAACCGCAGAATCAATTTACGGTAAAGGGGCAAAACAAGCGCAGCCATCTCAAGAAGTTTTAGCCGAGTATATCGTTCGCAAATCGATTGCTATTAGTAAGTTAGAAGAAACACTTGAAGAGTCATTACGAAAAAATAGTCAATATGAACTATTAACTGAGTTAGAATTACCATTAACGTTTATTTTAGGTGATATGGAATTTGAAGGAGTAACAGTTAGAGAAGAGACTCTTCGTACGATGGGTTCAGAGCTAGCTAATACATTAAAAGTACTTGAAGAAAATATTTATGAGCTAGCTGGTGAGAAGTTCAATATTAATTCGCCTAAACAATTAGGTGTTATATTATTTGAGAAATTAAATTTGCCGTCTGGTAAAAAAACAAAAACAGGTTATTCGACTTCTGCTGATGTCCTTGAAAAATTAGAATCAGAACATGAAATTATTCGATTAATTCTTCATTATCGACAAGTTGGAAAATTGAATTCCACATACGTCGAGGGATTATTAAAAGTAATCAATCAGACAGATTCGAAGGTTCATACTCGCTTTAATCAAGTATTGGCACAAACAGGTCGTTTAAGCTCAATTGATCCTAACCTTCAAAACATCCCGATTCGATTAGAAGAAGGTAGAAAAATTAGGAAAGCTTTTGTAGCATCAAAAAAAGATTGGGTGATTTTTGCAGCTGATTATTCACAGATTGAGTTAAGGGTATTGGCTCATATAGCGCAAGATGATAATTTAATGGAAGCATTTAAAAACGATTTTGATGTTCATACAAAAACTGCAATGGATGTTTTTCATGTAAATGCAGATGAAGTGACAAGCAATATGAGAAGACAAGCAAAAGCTGTTAACTTCGGGATCGTGTACGGAATTAGTGATTATGGTTTATCACAAGGATTAGGTATTACAAGAAAAGAAGCAGGTATATTTATTGAAAAATACTTTGCTAGTTTTCCAAAAGTAAAAGATTATATGTCAGATATCGTTCAAAAAGCTAAGTTAGATGGATTTGTAAGTACAATTTTAAATAGACGTCGTTATATTCCTGAAATTACAAGCTCTAATTTTAATGTCCGTGGATTTGCTGAAAGAACAGCGATGAATACGCCTATTCAAGGAAGTGCTGCGGATATTATTAAAAAGGCAATGATTTTACTAGATGAACGACTTAAAGCAGAAAAACTTCAAGCAAAATTAATTTTACAAGTACACGATGAATTAATTTTAGAAGCACCTAAAGAAGAATTAGCAACCTTAGAAAAATTAGTTCCAGAAGTAATGGAGCATGCAGTCGAATTATTAGTACCACTAAAGGTTGACTATAATTCTGGAGAATCTTGGTTCGAAGCAAAATAATATCGAGCGTGTTTACAATCTAGATTAGGAAATGCATGAATAGAAAAAGTAAGTGCAATTTTCTAGTAAGGATAATGAAATCAATACCAATAGTACTTATACAGTTAAATTAATAGATAGGATGAAAATTGTATGCCTGAGTTACCGGAAGTCGAAACCGTTAGACGAACTTTATTGGACTTAGTAGTAGGAAAAACAATCTCGGCAGTAATCGTCTCATGGGGAAAAATCATTAAGAAACCTAGTGAAGTTGAAGAGTTTCAGATTTTACTAAAAGGTCAAACTGTAGAAAATATTAATCGTCGAGGTAAGTTTCTTCTTTTTCAATTAAGTGATTTCACACTTGTTTCTCATTTAAGAATGGAAGGGAAATTTCGAGTTTTCCCTACCGAAGAACCTGTAGCACCTCATACTCATGTGCGTTTTCTATTTGATGATGGCACGGAACTTCGATATCAAGATGTACGCAAATTCGGGACGATGCATTTGTTTAATAAAGGTGAAGAAAGTGAAGGGCCCCCACTTGCTAAGTTAGGGCCAGAGCCATTTTCGGATGAGTTTACTCCGGAGTACATGAAAGAAAAACTTAAAAATACAAATCGAAAAATTAAAGTCGTGTTATTAGATCAGGAATTGGTGGTCGGTTTAGGCAATATTTACGTTGATGAGGTTTTATTTAGGGCTATGATTCACCCGGAAACACCTGCATCATCTTTAAAACCAAAACAAATAAAATTACTTGCCGAAACAATAACAGAAACATTAAAAGAAGCTGTAAATTTAGGTGGAAGTACAATTCGTTCTTATGTAAATTCGCAAGGGAAAATAGGAACCTTTCAAGATATTATTAAAGTGTATGGCCGAAAAGGATTGGAATGTCATAATTGTGGCCAACCGATCGAGAAGATAACAGTGGGTGGCAGGGGTACTTCTTTTTGTCCGGTTTGTCAGCCTAAAAAAAATTAACATAAGGTTCCTTTCTTTCATACTATAACAAGAGTACGAAAGAGAGGAGCCTATTTTTATGGTAAATATGCTATCATTAATACTACTAGCATGCGCGCTAAGTTTAGATAGCTGCAGTGTTGGATTTACTTATGGACTTCGAAAAGTAAGAATTCCTTTAAAATCAATTATTACAATTGCATCTTGTTCAGGGATTATACTAATGACATCAATGGGCATTGGGCATGCAATTACAGACTTTTTCTCACCAGTAATCGCTAAAAGAATCGGAGGAATTGTACTTGTAGGTATAGGTTTGTGGGTACTTTTTCAATTTTACCGATCGAATAAAAACGCTAGTTCAGCAGCGGAAGAAAAAAATGAGATTGAAGATAAAGGGATTGACTGGGAATTTGAAATTTTAGGTGTGGTCGTAAAAATATTAAAGAAGCCTACAACTGCAGATATAGATCGTTCTGGAAGTATTAATGGATTGGAAGCGTTGTTACTTGGTTTTGCACTTTCACTTGATGCATTTGGTGCTGGGATCGGTGCATCATTACTTGGATTTTCTCCATTATTGACAGCATTTGTAACATCAACTGCTAGTGCATTATTTTTATTATTTGGTATGAAATTAGGAAATGTGTTATCGAAAACATTATGGCTTCAAAAATTAACTTTTTTACCAGGCATATTTTTAATATTAATTGGATTATTGAAGATGTAATAAATATACTGAAAGAGTGTATCCGAATGGATTTTTTCCATTTGGGCCTCTTTATTTAGTGAGGAGAATTATAACATGGGTAAAATTTTTGGACTGACTGGTAGTATTGCAAGTGGCAAAAGTACTGTTTCTAATTTTTTAAAACAATTAAATGTTCCAATTGTAGATGCAGATGTAATTGCTAAAGAAGTAGTTGAAATTGGACAACCTGCATATGAAATGATCAAAGAAGCTTTCGGAAGTGAGATTCTATTAGAGTCTGGAGAAATTAACAGACCACTTCTTGGAAGTATTATTTTTAATAATAAAGAAAAGCGCTTACAACTTAATGGAATTGTACATCCCGAAGTCAGACGAGAAATGAAGAAACAAGCAGACAGGTACATAAATCAAGGTGAACCACTTGTTATTTTAGATATACCACTTTTATATGAAGGTAACTCAATTGAATTGGTGGAGAAGGTAATCGTGGTAACTGTGTCTGAAGAAAATCAACTAAAACGGTTGATGGAACGTAATGGATTATCGAAAGAGGATGCACTATTACGTATAGGGTCACAAATACCTGTAAAGGAAAAAGCTGATAGGGCTGACTATGTAATTGATAATAATGGTGACCTTGAGGATACAAAAAGACAAGTAAAAGACCTATTAAATAAAATTATTTAAGAAAATAATGTAAATAGTTTAACCAAAATCCGACTTATGTGTTATACTAATTGCAGGGAGATAATAAACAGTATAACTTAATTGGGGGTTTACTTATGGTAAATGTAGCAATAAATGGATTTGGTCGAATCGGACGCATGGTTTTCCGTCAAGCAATTAAAAATGGTGATTATAATATAGTAGCGATTAATGCAAGCTATCCTTCTGAAACTTTAGCGCACTTAATTAAGTATGACACAGTTCACGGTAAATTTGATGGTGAAGTTATTGCAAACGCAGATCATTTAATCGTTGATGGAAAGCGTGTGGAACTAATTAGCGAAAGAAATCCTGAGTTACTTCCATGGAACGAGCTAAATGTTGATATAGTTATAGAAGCAACAGGTAAATTTAATGATGCTGAAAAAGCAAAAATGCACATTACTGCTGGAGCGCAAAAAGTAATTTTAACTGCACCTGGTAAAAAAGAAGATATTACAGTAGTAATTGGAGTAAATGATGATCAATTAGATTTAGAAAAACATCATATTATTTCAAATGCATCATGTACTACTAACTGTTTAGCGCCAGTTGTAAAAGTACTTGATGAGCAATTCGGTATTGTAAACGGCTTAATGACAACAGTTCATTCATTTACAAATGATCAAAAAAATATCGATAATCCTCATAAGGATTTACGACGTGCACGTGCTTGTAGTCAGTCAATTATTCCAACAACTACAGGGGCAGCTAAAGCATTATCTAAAGTACTTCCACACTTAAATGGAAAATTACATGGTATGGCTTTACGTGTTCCTACTCCAAACGTTTCTCTTGTTGACTTAGTTGTTGATTTAAAGAGAGAAGTAACAGTTGACGATATTAATGAAGTATTTGAAACAGCATCAAAAGGTTCAATGAGCGGAATTATTGAATACTGCAATGAGCCATTAGTATCAATTGATTTTAATACAAATACACATTCTGCAATTATTGATGCTCTTTCTACTATGGTAATCGATGGTACAAAAGTAAAAGTATTAGCTTGGTACGATAATGAGTGGGGCTATTCAAGACGTGTAGTTGACTTAGTGTCAATCGTTGCATCAAAAATAAAAAAGCTTGAAACGGTTTAAAAATTAAAAGATAGAACTGAACTTATAAAATTATGTAAACGAATACAAAAGGCTAACTAGTTAATCTGGTTAGTCTTTTTGAAGTTGCATGATAAATAA
Source organism: Arthrobacter citreus (assembly GCA_013200995.1). Lineage (GTDB taxonomy): Bacteria > Bacillota > Bacilli > Bacillales > Bacillaceae_G > Gottfriedia. The sequence goes on from CP053688.1 coordinate 4,815,440, forward strand.
AAATGTCATACTAATTCTCTGTTTTACAGAAGATATTTGTGACTTTATATGTAAGAAAAAACGTCTGCGGGGTATTTAGGCTTCTTGCATTTCTCTAGGGAGTCGAGTGCCTTTCGTTCCAATCAACAAGTCTTATTTTAAACACTTTTTATCCATAATTTGACTAAAGATTAGTGCGACATAATATATTTAAAAAAGGAGTTTATAAAGAAGATGGAAGTTTTAAAAATGCACCAATCTTCTTCTCTTAAATCCTTTATGGTTTCCTTTTGTTGCTTTGAAATAATAGTAGCGCCAATAGAACTTCTATATTTCCCTGACCCAATTTCATTACAATTAATCAAGTAAATAACAAAAAAATAAAATTTATCTTGCAATTCAAATTTAAAGAAAGTATACTAACTTTCGTGAACTTCTAAAAGTATAACTAATTACTTAAAGGGTTAGGACCTCTTTGGACTAACTTTCCCCCGTGGTAGTTGATCATACTTTCGCAATAGAAGTCATGACAAATTATTTAAGGGGGAAATGAATATGGATACTATGGGTCGTCACGTCATTTCAGAATTATGGGGATGCAATACAGAAAAATTAAATGATATGAAATTTATTGAGGAAACTTTTGTTGATGCTGCGTTACGCTCTGGTGCAGAAGTTCGTGAAGTTGCTTTTCACAAGTTCGCTCCTCATGGCGTTAGTGGTGTCGTAATCATTTCAGAATCACACTTAACTATTCACAGTTTTCCTGAGCATGGTTATGCAAGTATTGATGTTTACACTTGCGGTGATAGAATTGATCCAAATGTAGCTGCAAACTTTATCGCAGAGGCTTTAGAAGCTGATACTCGCGAAAACGTTGAGCTACCAAGAGGAATGGGTCCCATTCAAGTTAATAATGTAAAAGTTGTAAACGGTAACTAAAAAGAATTGAGAGAGGTGATTTTTCATCTCTCTTTTTTGTTTTCTTTCTAACTAATTTAATTAATATTGTATTTATATAGACGTTTATGGAATGAACTAGCTTTGCATAGTGAAAAATATTTGCAAGAACTAAGTCTTTGTGACATTTTAGAAATAAACTTTAGTTTATTTTGAATTTGTTATAGTATAGAGTTATAATAATACGTTTAAACAATTTAGTGTTTGGAGTTGAACTATAACGATGAGATGTCCAACGTGTAACTTTAATGGGACAAGAGTACTTGATAGTAGACCAGTTGATGAAGGTCGTTCAATTAGAAGAAGACGTGAATGTGAAGAATGTCAGCATCGTTTTACAACTTTTGAGCGAGTTGAAGATAATCCTATTTTAGTTGTAAAAAAAGAGGGAGCTCGTGAAGAATTTAGTAAAGATAAGATGTTAAGGGGACTGATTAAAGCATGTGAGAAACGCCCTGTCTCTTTATCTCAGCTAGAGGACATTATTCATAGCATTGAAAAAGAACTGAAAAATAGTGGAACATCTGAAGTTCCAAGTGAAGTTCTAGGAGAAATGGTCATGGAGCATTTATCAAAGGTTGATGAAGTTGCATACGTACGATTTGCGTCTGTTTATCGTCAATTTAAAGATATTAATGTATTCATTGATGAATTAAAAGATTTAATTAGCAAAGAGCGAGGTAAAGACGAATAATACTTCGCTCTTTTGATACAAGAAAGGAAGTTTTGAATGTCTATTGATAAGCAACATTGGATGGATGTTCTTCCTGCGGATCCTTATACTGTAACGGCAGCAGGCTATTTACATAATTTTCATAGACAAGTTTTGACGATGTTGTATCAGCCGATTATTGGTAGTCAAGCTTTAAGTTTATATATGACACTTTGGGGTGAATGTGAGCAAACGGACCTCCACCCTAATACATTAACACATCATTCACTAATGCTTGGAATGAAAAATAATTTAAAATCAATTTATGAACAAAGATTAATCCTTGAAGGAATTGGCTTACTTAAAGTTTATGAAGGGTTTGAAAACAGTACGAAAAAGCTTCTTTATGAGCTTCAATCTCCGCTAGATCCTCATTCTTTTTTCGAAGATCCTATTCTAAATATCTTTCTGTTTAAAACAATTGGGAAAACACAATATCAACGAACAAAAAACTTTTTTAGTAGACAAGCATTTTCGAAAGATGGCTTTCGTGAGATATCTAGATCGTTTGATTCAGTATTTCAAACCATTACGGTAGAGCAATTAAATGAAATTCAGCAAAGTAACGATCTTTCCACTTCAAATGATACGAAAATATTACAAGACAGTCAGTCTGTTAAAATTTCTGTGAAAATGGAAGAGTTTGATTATGATTTATTTTTAGACGGTCTCTCAGATTCGTTTGTTCCGAAACGTTCATTTACTTCAGACGTAAAAGAAACCATTTTAAAACTTGCATTTTTATATGGAATAAATCCTATTCAAATGAAAACAATTGTAATGCGTTCACTGAATGAAGAAAATAAAATTAATATAGAGACACTTCGTTTAGAAGCAAGAGATTGGTACCAATTCCAGCATCACGAAGCTTTACCTACGATTGTTGAAAAGGTTCAGCCAATTCAACATAGACAAATGGGGAATGAACAGCCAACAACTCAAGAAGAAAAATTAATTCATTGCTTTGAAACAATATCTCCCCGTCAATATTTAAAGGAGATATCTGGTGGAGCTGAACCAAGTGAAGCTGATTTGAAGATAATTGAAGAAATTATGATCGAACAAAAACTTCTACCTGGCGTAGCGAATGTGTTAATCGATTACGTAATGATTCGTTTAGATAAAAAACTTTCTAGAAATTACGTTATTAAGATAGCCAGTCACTGGGCACGAAAAGGTGTAACAACAGTTAAACAAGCAATGGATCTTGCTCGCAAAGAGTTTGAAGAAACTAAACAAAGTGCAACTGCTGCTAAAACGCGAACAAATAATAGACGTAATAAAGCAATTCGAACTGAAATTGTACCTGATTGGCTTCAACCGAATACAACGACTGAAGTACCAAAAGATTCAGTAGCAATGAATAGCACAAATGATTCTTCGATAGATGAAGAACGAAAACGACTAGAAAAAGAACTAGAAATGTTTAAAAATAAAAAGAAACGGTAAATGGGGGGACATAAGTGGAACCAATTCAAAACGCATTTAGTGCATTAATGAAGAATAAACAATTCCAGGACACATTTCAAAAAATGCAACAAGAAGTCCGTAGTCACCCAAAAATTGTTTCGTTTTTAAATGAGCATAGAACTGAAATTACGGATAAAATGATTGATAGTAGCTTAATCAAACTTTATGAGTACATTGGCCAAAGTGTAAATTGTGAAGACTGTCCATCTTTTAGCGAATGCAAAAATATGGTGCATGGATATCATCCTCATTTGATTATTCAAGGGAAGCGAATCGATGTTCAATACGATCGTTGCCCAAACGGTATTAAAAATGACAAACGCAAAAAACACGAGTCATTGATTAAATGTATGTATTTACCAAAAGATGTACTGCAAGCTTCTATGTTTAATTTGTCATTAGAAGACCCTGGCCGTTTTGAAGCAATTTCAGCAGCAAGACAGTTTATTATGAATTATGAAAAGGGAAAAATGACGCAAGGTTTATATTTACATGGTCCATTTGGTGTTGGGAAAACTTTTATCCTTGGGGCTATTGCAAATGAATTAGCAGAGGAAGAAATTGCTTCGATGCTCGTTTATTTACCTGAATTTTTACGTGAAATAAAAAGCTCTATTAGCGATGGGACATTAGAAGAAAAAATTGAAGCTGTAAAAAAAGTAGAAATTCTTATGTTAGATGATATTGGCGCCGAACAAATGTCTAGTTGGGCAAGAGACGAAATATTAGGTACGATTCTTCAATATCGTATGTTAGAAAAACTGCCTACATTCTTTACATCTAACGCCGATTTAAGTCAATTAGAACATCATTTGACATACTCTCAGCGTGGAGAGGAAGAAAGAGTGAAAGCTGCCCGTATTGTCGATCGAGTAAAATTTTTAGCAAAACCAGTTAAGATTTCAGGAACTAATTTAAGACATTCATAAAAAAAACAAAAAATGGCGTAAAATCACAAATAACAATGTGATTTTGCGTCATTTTTTAATTATTACTTTAATATATATAGGACTAGGTGGTGCTAGAAAGGGGGGAACAGGGTGATTGAAATTTTTTTCAATGAACCCATTGATGCAGCTTATGTCTACGAACGATTACAAAAACGCTTAAAAAAGCAATCGAGACCATACTTTTTAAGAAGACACAAAATCAATACAATTTTAATCACATTTCCTCAAAACACTGAAGATTTAATAAAAAGTATTTTAGTTCCGACACTAGTACAATTTATTTTACTTCAAAAAGAAGATAAATGGATTCAGTCCATTTTACATACATCTTTTTTCTATGAGGAAGACGAGCAAAGTCAAATCATTCCAATCGCACAATCATTATTAAGAGGAACTAGACGGAGCATTCCAAATCAGAAAAAAATTCGTAGGAGTAAGCATTTAGTATCACATGCGCTTTCTACCTATTTAAAAGATGGAGTAAACTTCAGTTTTGATTCATTTATTACATTTCGTTTGAAAGAATATTATAAACAGTTAGCTTATGTTTGTGAAATTGCGATCGACGAATACAAATTAGAAAATGAGTATCAAAATCTTATTGAAAGCTTAAGACAGCAGGTTCTTAAAACAGATGCGCTCATTCCTCATGTGCATATCGTTTATGACGGGAAGTTTTGTGTATATGATCATCTTTTTTTACCACTCTCTAAAGAGGTGTTAAAAGGATATGGTAAGCAAGTAGGAAATAGGGATTATATAGATAATGAATTAATATTGCCTTTAACTGCGATAGCTCCTAAAAGAATCCATTTATACACTTCATCAGTTGATATCTCATTAATTATTACATTACAAAATATATTTCAAGAACGAGTCCTAATACATACATTACAAGAGTTTTCGCAGGAAAAATTGAAATGAAAATATACATTAAAAAAAAGCATTGTCATAAATAAGTTTCTTTGATATAATAAATTTCGTTGCGAACAAAGCATACGAAGATTGACAACATCATGTCGCTATGTTATAGTAACGAAAGAAAAGAATACTTATTTGTTGAAGAAGAAGCACCCGCTTCTCACCTGGATGACGCTACAAGTTGTTATCAGGTAACAGAATCATTAATTACTTTGATACTGTCAGTGTGGGTGTATTTATATACCCACACTTTTTTGTTGGGTCGTAATTGCTTCAACGATACAAATTAAGCTCATTCTTACAATACCTTGGAGGTGTTTTACTATTAGCAAAGACATGATGGTAAACGATGGAATTCGTGCTCGTGAAGTTCGATTAATTGGTCCTAACGGAGATCAACTTGGAATCAAGACTAAACAAGAGGCTCTTGAGTTAGCTTCGAATGTTAATCTTGATCTAGTGATGGTAGCACCAACGGCTAAACCACCTGTATGTCGTATTATGGACTACGGTAAATTCCGTTTCGAGCAACAAAAGAAAGACAAAGAGAGTCGTAAAAACCAAAAAATTATTAGCATGAAAGAAGTTCGTTTAAGTCCTACAATTGATGAACATGACTTTAACACAAAGCTTCGTAATGCAATTAAGTTCTTAGAAAAAGGCGATAAAGTTAAAGCGTCTATTCGTTTCAAAGGACGCGCTATTACGCATAAGGAAATTGGACAACGAGTACTTGATCGTTTCTCAACTGCTTGTGCAGAAGTTGCAACTGTTGAGTCACACCCTAAAATGGACGGTCGTAGTATGTTCTTAGTCTTAGCACCTAAAAACGAAAAGTAATTTATTTGAGGAGGAAACACGATATGCCTAAAATGAAAACTCACCGTGGTTCAGCAAAACGTTTTAAAAAGACTGGATCTGGTAAATTAAAACGTGGTCGTGCTTACACAAGCCACTTATTCGCTAACAAATCTACAAAAGCAAAACGTAAATTACGTAAAGCTTCATTAGTAAGTAAAGGCGATTTCAAACGTATCCGCTTTATGCTTACAAACATGAAATAAGAACGATAAACGTATTAGATAGATATCTAGGAGGGAAACAATATGCCAAGAGTTAAAGGCGGTACAGTTACACGCGCTCGTCGTAAAAAGGTTATTAAATTAGCAAAAGGTTATTACGGTTCTAAACATACATTATTCAAAGTTGCAAACCAACAAGTTATGAAATCATTAATGTATGCTTACCGTGACCGTCGTCAAAAGAAACGTGATTTCCGTAAATTATGGATCACTCGTATCAACGCGGCTGCTCGTATGAACGGACTTTCTTACAGCCGTTTAATGCACGGTTTAAAATTAGCTGGTATCGAAGTTAACCGTAAAATGTTAGCAGATCTAGCTGTAGCTGACGAAAAAGCATTTGCTGAATTAGCAAACGCTGCTAAAGCTAACTTAAAATAATTATTTAAAAAATCCTTAACAATTGTTAAGGATTTTTTTTATTTGATTTATTTTTAAACTAAGCCGAATTCTTTTTTCATGTTATTAACATTTGATTCATGACAATATTTTGTGAAGCCAGAAGGAAATAAAAATTCTTTTTCTAATGAATCTATTTCTGCTTCATTCATTTCCTGTACAGCATTTTGAAGTCTTTTTAAGTAATTTCTACCTAGTTCAATCCTTCTGTTTATTTCTTTTTTATTTGATGAAACTTGACCATGACCTGGAATTAATAATGTAAGTTCAAAAGTACTAATTAGTTCCTCTGCCTTATCTAATGTATTGTAGTAACTCTTCACGCTATCAAATACGATCGGTAACTCAAAGTCAGATAAATAATCTCCTGTAATCCATATACCTAAATTTTCAATATAGAGAAATAAACCATCTTGAGTGTGCCCCGGAGCATTATAAAATCTTAACGTAGTCTGCCCGATTTTGATTTCCTGACCTTCTTCACTAATAATCAAATCAACTCTTGGAAATTCAATTGGTTCCACATGATTAATATAATTATCATTATAGAATTGACGAATTTTTGATACTTTAATTTCTTTTTCGGGATGGTTATGTAAGTTTTCACTTCCAATTGTTTGAGCATTTGGAAATGCATTATAGCCAATGATATGATCAAAATCTCCATGAGTAAAATATAAATAAATTGGGCGATTATTCTTAATTGATTCAACATACTCTTTTATCTCATTTATTTCATGAGGTAACCAAGTCGGATCAACTATAATTATACAGTCGTCAGTTGCTACGACAGTTGAGTTTGTTTGAAATAATACACTTTGAAATACTGTGACATTGTCATTTTGAAATAAGATCATTGAAATACTCCTTTATAAATTATTAGAAAATTAAACTGATACATAATATTGTAACAAATAAAAGAAAAAACCTTAATGAATTAGCTAAGTTAATTCATAAGGTTTTATTTATCTATTTTGGGAAGAAATTTGGCTTAATCATAGTATCATCATATCGTTTATGAAATACATGAGTTGTAGCAGGTGACATTGGTGGGATTAACCACTTCCAATTCCCGGTTAGTTCTCGGCCACATGCTTCTTCTTGTTTTTCAAACTGAAGAAATTGTTGTGCTGCAGAATGATGATCAACAATACTTACCCCATTTTTTTTATAGGAATGTAAAACGGCAATATTTAATTCAACAAGTGCTCGATCTTTCCAAAGTGTGCTATTTCTTTTTGTATCTAAACCGATAAGAGTAGCTACTTTCGGTAACATGTTATAACGAAACTCATCAGCAAAATTTCTCGCGCCTATTTCTGTTCCCATATACCATCCATTAAACGGAGCAGCACTATATGATATTCCACCTATTTCTAAATTCATCTCCGAAATCATCGGAACTGCATACCATTTAGCATTTAAGGAAGAAAAGTCGTATTCGGGATGTTCAATCGATACTTCAAGAATGATTTCATTAGGAATCTTGAAATACTTTGGTTCGTTATTGTCTAAAGAATAAACAATGGGCAAAACATCGAAGTTAGTATGATTCCCCCTCCAACCTAGTCTTTCACATTCCTTTGTAAAATTGATTGATTTTGGGTCACCAATTATTCCATTTTCAGTTTCATAGCCAGCATATCGTATTAATTGGTGATTATGGATCGTTAGAGAATTGTTTGTTCCTAGATTCGCTTTAAATACTGTAATTGTAGGCAAAATCTTACCCGAATTTGTAGCATATTTTATATGATGTAAGATTTCCTGTTCAATACTATCATCATCATTAATATGGCGAGCATCTAAAACATGGAGTTTATCCCAAAACAATCTACCAATGCAACGGTTACTATTGCGCCACGCCATTTTTGCACCGTGTTCTAATTCTTCATATGTATGAGTGTAAAACCCAGTCTCTTGAATTTCGGTTTCAATACATTTTAATCGAGCTTCTATTTGACCAGATTGATTAAGCTCCTTATAACATTGTGAAATAAATTGTGATGCTTCTTTATATAAAGCTGATGTTGTTATCATAGTAATCTCCAGTAGGGTAAATTAAAAATTGATTATTAGTTATTTATTATACCCCACAAATAATTAGGAGAAAATTAATATAAAATATATATGTTTTAAGTAGAAATTGAAGAAAAGTCTAAAGATTTTGTCAAAAGGAATACCAAACTGTATAATGTAATGGTACATAATTTTAATTAAAAAAAGGATGGATGAGTTTGTCTACTTTAGATGCAAAGTTACAAATGTTAAAAGAACTAACAGATGCAAACGGTGTAGCTGGATTTGAACATGAACCACGTGAAGTAATGAGAAAATATATTACCCCACTGGCTGATGAGGTAGTAACTGATAACTTAGGTAGTTTAATAGCAGTTAAAACTGGTGACCCAAACGGACCAAGAATTGAAGTTGCTGGACATCTTGATGAAGTTGGCTTTATGGTAACTCAAATTGATGATAAAGGATTTTTACGTTTCCAAACAATTGGCGGCTGGTGGTCTCAAGTTATGCTTGCACAACGTGTTACCATTACTACAAAAGAAGGAAATATTACAGGAATTATCGGTTCAAAGCCACCTCATATTATGAGTGCAGAAGCAAGACGAAAAGTTGTAGATATTAAAGATATGTTCATAGATATCGGTGCTTCAAGTAAAGAAGAGGCATTAGAGTTCGGCGTGCGTCCTGGCGATCAAGTAGTGCCATATTTTGAATTCCAAACGATGAAGAACGAAAAATTATTACTAGCAAAAGCTTGGGATAACCGCATCGGCTGTGCTATTGCAATTGACGTATTAGAGCAATTACAAGGTCAAGCACATCCTAATGTCGTATTTGGTGTTGGTACTGTACAAGAAGAAGTAGGACTACGTGGTGCAAAAACATCTACATACAAAATCCAACCTGACATTGGTTTTGCACTAGATGTTGGCGTTGCTGGTGATATGCCTGGTGTATCTGACAGAGAAGCACAAGGAAAATTAGGAAAAGGACCACAAATTGTTTTATACGATGCTTCAATGGTATCTCACAAAGATCTAAGAGAGTTCGTTGTAAGTGTTGCAGATGAAGTAGGAATACCATATCAATATGAAGCAATGCCTGGTGGTGGAACAGATGCAGGTTCAATGCACATTACAATGAATGGTGTGCCTGCAATTGCAATCACAATCCCAACTAGATATATTCATTCTCATTCTGGTATCCTTCATCGCGATGATTATGAAAACACAGTTAAATTAATCGTAGAAGTAATTAAACGCTTAGACCGTCAAACAGTTGACCGATTAACATATAACTAATAAAAAGAGGGCGTCCCATAAGTCAGATTAACTGACAAGTGGACGTCCTTTTTTTATTGCTACAAATACTTTTTAAACTGTGAAAAATGCCGACTATACGCTAAGTTAAAGCATCACTAACAGTTAATTAAAATAGCCGGAAACCTAAAATGGGGGTATCGTTGCGTTGTAGCAATCCATTCTTTAGAAATTTAGCAAATTTCTATTCGTTTTTATTCGATATAAGAAAATTTTAAAGCAGTTTTGCATAGTATCCACCTGAAAATTTCATACTTATATCGCTATATAAGGTTTAATACCTATACTGGTAGGGGTATTTTCTTAGTTTATTTGCGATTCTTCGGAAATTGCAGTGATCTACATCTTATTTACGACTCCCGAAATTTATTTGCAATACACTTCTTAATTACGATTTTTCGAATTGTATTTGTAATTCTGTCAATTTTATTTGAGGAAATCAAAATTAATTAGAAGCCCATTTTTAACTAATATGACCTACTCTTAATCGCCACTCTCAAACACCTAATCCACATACTCTCGTCTCCCATTCTGCCAACTTTTCTTGCCTTTCTCACACTTCACACAGCCCAACCTATGTTATCGAACTGAAATAAATTGTATTGTTCCTATAATTAGTTTGAAATAATTTTGTCATATTCTATTGTTATGATTATTACATGCTTTTCAAATAAGGTTACTCGGAAATGAATTGGAATATTGTTTTTTCAGCTATTTATACAAGTAATTCAATTTGTAGATTGAGTTACTGAAGGAGCCAAGACTTTTAAAGTACTTGGCTAATTTTATTATTGGAGAGTCTTTATTTAGACAATGAAAAGCGAAATAAATTTAGTTTTGAGGTGAGTTAATGAAAGCAAAAGTTAAAGTGAAAAACGTAACAAAGGTTTTCGGTAAGTCTCCAAAGAACGCCATAAAGTTACTTGAAAAAGGATATTCAAAAAAGCAAATATTAGAGCAAACAAACTCTACTATTGGTGTGAATAACGCGAGCTTTGAAATTTATCCAGGTGAAATCTTCGTTGTGATGGGATTATCGGGAAGTGGTAAATCAACGTTGATTAGAATGCTCAATCGATTAATTGAGCCTACGGCCGGACAAATATTGATTGATGATGAAGATATCGTAAAGATGAATCCACAGCAATTAAGGAATGTTCGTCGTAAAAAAATCAGTATGGTTTTCCAAAATTTCGCTTTGTTTCCGCACAAAACGATTCTAGAAAATACGGAATATGGACTTGAAATACAAAATATTTCGCAGCTTGAAAGAACAGAAAAAGCTCTGAAATCACTAGAAATCGTTGGTCTAAAAGGTTATGAGCATCAATACCCTTCACAGTTAAGTGGTGGTATGCAACAACGTGTTGGCCTTGCAAGGGCGCTAACAAGTGATACAGACATTTTATTAATGGATGAAGCCTTCAGTGCGCTCGATCCATTAATTCGTAAAGATATGCAGGATGAATTATTAGAGCTACAAGAGACAATGAAAAAAACGATTATTTTTATAACACATGACCTTGATGAGGCATTACGAATTGGTGACAGAATTGCTCTAATGAAAGATGGTAATATAATGCAAATTGGTACACCAGAAGAGATTATGGTAAATCCAGCCAATGAATATGTAGAGCGATTTGTAGAAGATGTCGATCTTTCAAAAGTACTAACTGCAGCTCATGTTCAGAAGCGTGCTGAAAGAATTACGCCGGACCGTGGACCACGAGTAGCCCTACAAATAATGAGAGATCAAGGGTATTCTAGTATTTTTGTTATTGATCGTCGACAAAAGCTACTTGGTGCAATTACTGCTGATGATGCTTCAAATGCCCTTATTAAAAATAAATCGGTAGAGGAAGTTATGCAAAAGGACATTGTGTCTGTTAAAGAAGATACTTTATTAACAGATGTAATTGGTGCGCTTGCAACATCTACTCTTCCATTAGCTGTTGTAGATGAAAATAATCGATTAAAAGGTGTTATTATTCGCGGGGCAGTTATCGGAGCTTTAGCGGGTAAAACAGACGATTTAAATATTAAGGGAGGTTAAATATATGGGTATTCCAAAAATTCCATTAGCTGAGTGGATTGATAAAATTGTAGACGTGATAATAAAAACTTTCCATCCACTATTTAATTCAATTACACACATCACAGAAGCCCTTTTAAATAACCTAGTTAAAGTTTTAGAACTTGGCCCATCAATTATTCTAATTTTAATCATTTCATTAATTGCTTTTTATACGAGTAGGTGGACAGTCGGACTGTTTACATTACTCGGATTGTTATTAATTGATAATCTTGGTCTTTGGGATGCTACAGTTCAATCGTTAGCGTTAATTTTATCAGCTATCGTTATTACGGTTGTAATCGGTATTCCACTCGGGATCTGGACGTCGCAAAACAATCGAGTGAAACAAATAATCACTCCAATACTAGACTTTATGCAAACAATGCCAGCATTCGTCTATTTAATTCCTGCAATTCTCTTTTTCGGAATTGGTGTAGTACCTGGTATTTTAGCATCTGTTATATTCGCAATACCGCCAACAATTCGTTTAACGAATTTAGGTATTCGAGAGGTTCCAAACGATTTAATAGAAGCATCAAATGCTTTTGGTTCTACTACATGGCAAAGACTTTTTAAAGTGCAACTCCCATTAGCAGCACCTACAATTTTAGCTGGTATTAATCAAAGTATAATGCTTGCATTATCAATGGTTGTTATTTCATCACTAGTAGGTGCACCAGGTTTAGGTGCAGAGGTTTATCGTGCTGTCACCCAAATCAAAGTAGGTGAAGGATTCGAAGCAGGTATTTCAATTGTTATAGTTGCAATTATTCTGGATCGAATTTCTCAAAATCTTCGTCAACCTGCTTATGGAAAAAGGTTTGCCAAAAAATATGTTTATTGTTTAATTGCAATAATCTTTTGTATTTCCGCTATTTCAGTAGCATTAACAGGCGGTAATGATCATAAAAAATCTTCTAATAAAATAGGGGCACAAGTAAATTTTGAAATTACGGGAATTGACCCTGGTGCTGGATTAATGAAAGCAACACAAAAAGCAATGAAGGATTACGATTTAAAGGATTGGACTTTAAATGAAGGATCTTCAGCAGCGATGACTGCTGAATTAAAAAAAGCTTATGAAAATAAAGAACCTATTATTGTAACTGGTTGGACACCTCACTGGATGTTTTCAAAATATAAATTAAAGTATTTAGAAGATCCAAAAGGCTCATTTGGTAAGGATGAAGAAATTCATACAGTGGTCAGAAAAGGATTAAAAGAAGACGCTCCTGGAGCGTACAAGATTCTAGATAACTTTTCATGGAAACCGAATGATATGGAAGAAGTTATGAAGGATGTTCAAGATGGTGCAAAACCTGAAAATGCAGCGGCGCATTGGATCAAAAAACATCAAGATCAAGTAAATGATTGGACGAAAGATGCTTCAAAAGGAAATGGTGAAAAAATTAGTCTCGTTTATGTTTCATGGGAATCTGAAGTTGCCAGTACAAATGTGATTGGAAAAGTACTTGAAAACCAAGGCTATGACGTTACATTAAAACAAGTTGAGGCAGGCCCGATGTTTGCTGGTGTCTCAGATGGAAGTGCAGATGCGATGGTTGCAGCATGGCTTCCGACAACTCATAAAGATTATATGAATGAGTACAAAAAACAATTGGTTGACTTGGGACCGAATTTAAAAGGGACAAAATTAGGCTTAGTCGTACCACAATATATGAAGATTAATTCAATAGATGATTTGAAAGGTAAAACGAAGTAAAATCATACTAAAAAAATGAAGAGGACTAACTTTGGTTAGTCCTTTTCTATGTTTTTACAGATTAAATTATTGACTTACTCCATTTTCTAATACTGAGAGAAGATCATGCTTTTGGTCTTCAGTAGCGTGACTCCAAAAAACTTCGAGAAGTACACCTAAACCTGGCAATACTTTTTCCTCACCACTTTGAATAGCATCTACAATTGTTGCTTCTAATTGATCACTTTTATTACCTGAAATATTGTGAAGAACTGCACCGCGAATATTAAAATTCATTTTGAATTCTCCTTTCATATTAAGCTTTATGTAGTATTTGTAAACGGAAACGATTTTATGTATGATAAACGATATGATACACGATGAAAGGTAAAGGAAATTTTATGAAACAAATTGATTCCATTCAAAATAATTCTGTAAAGGCTTGGAAAAAACTACATACAAAAAAAGGAAGAGATAAGGCTAAACAATATATGGTTGAAGGTTTTCATTTAGTTGAGGAAGCAATAAAGCAGGATGCACCGATTCTTCATTTATTAATCAGTGAAGAAATTGATCTGCCTTCTAATTTTTCAACAGGGTCAATGGATATTACGTATATATCTAAAGAGGTTTGTAAGGAATTAAGTGAAACAGAAACGACGCAAGGCATCTTTGCAATTATTGAATTTTCATTTGTGAGAATTGATTTTGAGAAAGTGTCAAAATTATTATTAATTGATGAGGTTCAAGATCCAGGTAATGTTGGAACGATGATTCGAACTGCGGATGCTGCTGGATTTGATGGCGTTATATTAGGTTCAGGTACAAGTGATCTATATAATGCTAAAACGATTCGATCAACCCAAGGATCAATATTCCATTTACCGATTTTACGAGGAGATTTAACCGAAGTAGTTTCAAATTTGAAAGAAAAGGGAATAACTGTTTATGGAACTTCTCTTCAAAATGCAAAACCATTTAATGAAGTAAAAACTTCAAATCGTTTTGCCATTATTGTAGGAAATGAAGGGAAAGGTGTAAATTCAACCTTACTTTCATTAACGGATGAAAATCTATATATACCTATTTATGGTAAAGCTGAATCGTTAAATGTTGGTATTGCAGCAGGAATTCTAATGTATAGCTTGTGAGGCCGGAAAGACGTGAGATAAAAAGGGCGACTAATTATTGAATTTTCATAGTTCTTACTCAAATGAGTAGTTGCATAAATGAAAAAAAATCAATATAATTAATTAAGAAAAATTTAATACATAAAAGCTTTGACAGAGAAGAGTAAATTTGAATCTCTATTTCAGGGAAAAAGTGTCGTAGACTGTGAGCACTTTTATAGTAGACCAAATTGAATTCACCTCTTGAGCTAGCGCCGGGACCATTTTGAATGTAAAGGCGACTCGGTCTATCTAAGTAGATCGTTAAATGAATGAAGTGAGCAGTTAGTTTGTGTTTGAATAATAACTGTTAATTAGGGTGGTACCGCGATCAATCCTCGTCCCTTTTTTGGGAGCGAGGTTTTTTTATGTTTAAAAATATAAAATTTGAATTTGAATAGGAGGATTATTCATGCAAGAGCGTTTAGTTTCTTTACAAGCAGATGCGATTAAGCAAATAGAAGAAGCAAAAGATTTAAAAGCATTAAATGAAGTGAGAATTGCCTATCTTGGAAAAAAAGGTCCGATTACTGAGGCGATGAAAGCAATGAAGGATTTATCTCCTGAAGAGCGCCCAAAAATGGGAGCTGTTGCTAATGAAGTACGTGCAGCTATTCAAGAGAAACTTGAAGCAAAACAAGTTGTCTTAGAACAAAATGCAATCAATGAAAAGTTAGAAAGCGAATCAATTGACGTAACACTTCCTGGAAGACCAGTTCATGCAGGTGGCGCACATCCACTTAGAGCGGTTATTCAAGAAATTGAAGATTTATTTATTGGAATGGGATACGAAATTGCAGAGGGTCCAGAAGTTGAAAAGGACTATTATAATTTCGAAGCATTAAATTTACCTAAAGGTCACCCAGCACGTGATATGCAAGATTCTTTCTATATTTCAGAAGAAACATTAATGAGAACTCATACTTCACCTGTTCAAGCAAGAACAATGGAAGCAAATACCGAAAAAGGACCAATCAAAATTATTTGTCCAGGTAAAGTTTATCGCCGTGATGACGACGATGCTACACATTCTCATCAATTTATGCAAATTGAAGGTCTTGTAATTGGCGAAAACATTTCAATGAGTGACTTAAAAGGTACTTTACAACTTTTTGCGAAAAAAATGTTTGGTGAAGATCGTGAAATTCGCTTACGTCCAAGTTTCTTCCCATTCACTGAGCCTTCAGTAGAGATGGATATTTCTTGTATGAAATGTGGCGGAAAAGGTTGTAACATGTGTAAGCAAACTGGATGGATTGAAATTTTAGGTGCAGGTATGGTACATCCAAACGTACTTGAGATGGCTGGATATAATCCAAAAGAAGTTCAAGGATTTGCATTCGGAATGGGTCCAGAACGTATTGCATTATTGAAATATGGTATTGATGATATTCGTCATTTCTATACGAACGATATAAGATTCTTAAAGCAATTCCAACAAATGTAAGGTAGGAGGGGAAAAACATGTTTGTATCGACTAAATGGTTACAAGAATACGTTGATTTAAGTGGTGTTACACCAGACGAACTTGCTAAGTTAATTACAAAAGCAGGTATTGAAGTTGAAGGAGTTAATATTCTTTCTGAAGGAATTAAAAATGTTGTTGTAGGTTATGTAATGGAACGTGAACAACATCCAGAGGCTGATAAATTATCAAAATGTACTGTTGATGTTGGAGAAGAGCAACCAGTCCAAATTATTTGTGGTGCACCGAATGTTGCAAAAGGTCAAAAAGTAATCGTTGCAAAAGTAGGCGCAGTTTTACCTGGTAATTTTAAAATTAAAAAAGCAAAGTTACGTGGTGAAGTTTCAGAAGGTATGATTTGTTCTCTTCAAGAGTTAGGAATTGAAGGGAAGGTAGTTGCAAAAGAATTCTCAAACGGAATCTTTGTTTTACCAAGCGATGCTGAAGTAGGTGCTGATGCATTAGAAGTACTTTACCGTGATGATGCAGTATTAGAACTTGGATTAACACCAAATCGTGCAGATTGCTTAAATATGATTGGTGTAGCATACGAAGTTGCAGCGATTTTAGACCGTGATGTGAAACTTCCATCAATTTGTGCTGACTCAGCTGCAAATGCTGATTATGTTTCCGTTACAATTGAAGCGAAAGAAGATGTTCCATACTACAGTGCTAAATTAGTTAAAGGTGTAAAAATTGGACCTTCTCCGTTATGGATGCAAGCTCGATTAATGAGCGCGGGTATTCGTCCTATTAACAATGTAGTTGATATTACGAACTATATTTTAATTGAGTACGGTCAACCTTTACACGCATTTGATTTTAATAAATTAAATAGTAGTCAAATTATTGTTCGTCACGCGAAGGAAAACGAAAAAATCGTTACACTTGATGGTGAAGAACGTACATTACAACCACATAATTTAGTTATTGCAACAGATAAAGAAGCAGTTGCAGTTGCAGGTGTAATGGGTGGTCAAAGTACAGAAGTTGATGAGAATACTGTAGATGTTTTAATCGAATCCGCTGTTTTCAGAGGCCAAAGTGTTCGTCAAACTTCAAAAGATCTAGGCTTACGAAGCGATTCAAGTGCTCGTTTTGAAAAAGGAATTGATGTTTCACGTACATTCCCTGCTTCGGAACGTGCTGCTCAGTTAATGGCTGAACTTGCTGGTGGAACATTAGAAGAAGGCACTGTCATTGCTGACAATTTAGTTGATGACGCTAAATCAGTATCAGTATCTGTAAGTAAAATTAATGGTGTACTTGGTACATCAATTGATGCAGAAACTGTTAAAGATATTTTCCGTCGCTTAAGATTAGAA
Organism: Arthrobacter citreus; assembly: GCA_013200995.1. Lineage (GTDB taxonomy): Bacteria > Bacillota > Bacilli > Bacillales > Bacillaceae_G > Gottfriedia. The sequence goes on from CP053688.1 coordinate 4,832,989, forward strand.
GCTACTCAAAATGGTGAAGTATTTACTGTTACTGTTCCTAGCCGTCGTGGTGATCTTTCAATAGAAGAAGATTTAGTTGAAGAGGTAGGTAGATTATATGGCTATGACCATATTCCTGCTACATTACCAACTGGTGTTGCTAGTCGTGGACAATTAACACCATATCAAGCGAAACGTAGAAAAATTCGTAAATATTTACAACATGCAGGTCTTTACGAAGCAGTTACTTACTCTTTAACAAGTAATAATAAAGTAAAACGCTTTGCACTAGAAACTGTAGATGCAGAACCTGTACGCTTAGCATTACCTATGAGTGAAGAGCGTAGTGAGCTACGTTTCAGCTTAGTACCTCATTTATTAGACGCTGTAGCATATAATGTTGCACGTAAAGAAGAAAATGTTCAACTATTTGAAGCAGGCTCTGTATTCTTAACAAAGGAAAAGAACGATCTTCCACATGAAGAAGAATATTTAGCAGGTGCTTTAACTGGTTTATGGTTACAACATGCATGGCAAGGTGAGAAAAAAGCAGTAGATTTCTACGTTGTAAAAGGTATTTTAGATGGATTATTTAGTGAACTAGGTTTATCAAATAAAATAGCCTATACTGCTGCTAAAAAAGAAGAATTACACCCAGGACGTACTGCTAGTATTATATTAAACGGTGAAGAAATTGGATTTATTGGTCAAGTTCATCCTATTACTCAAAAAGAATGGGATATTAAAGAAACTTATGTTTTCCAATTATCTCTTGAAAAGCTATTAAATACTGAATTTGATGATATTTTATACAATGCAATTCCTCGATTCCCATCAATGAGCCGAGATATGGCATTAGTTGTTGATTCGAAAGTATTTGCGGGTGATATTCTTTCTACAATTCGTTCAACTGGTGGAAGACTTCTAAAAGATGCTACAATCTTTGATTTATACGAAGGTGATAAGATGGAAGCTGGTAAAAAATCAGTTGCCTTCTCATTAACGTATTTCGATCCAGAACGTACTTTAACGGATGAAGAAGTAACAAAATCTCACTCTAAAGTATTAAAAGCAGTAGAAGAAACACATAATGCTCAATTAAGAGGCTAAATTAGACCACTCTTCAAATTGTCTAGTTAGTAGGCAATTAAGTTTTATTAATGGAACAAACATGTATTAAATTAATTTATATTAGTAAAAAACCGGAAATCAACTTTCCGGTTTTTTTAATAGGTGAATATTCTATTAGATTATTTTAATAGAGTATTCACCTATTTTTTGACTCATTTTTATGGTGTGAATGAACCAATTTGTCCTTTTTTTATACAATAAATTGTACAATTAAAATTTTTATGAGAGGTGTATTTTTTTGCCACTACCACCAATTCCACCACTACCACAACAGCCATCAGAAGAACCAGAAATCAATCCTAATCAATCAGAACAAATTCCACCAATTCCGCCATTTCCACCGTTTCCTCCGACTGGTCCAACAGGTCCAACAGGAGCAACGGGTCCACGAGGTCCACATGGTCCACAAGGACCACAAGGAGAAAGAGGTAAACGAGGAAAAGAAGGTGAAGAAGGAGAAAGAGGAAGAAGAGGTCCAATTGGTCCAATGGGTCCAGCAGGAACACCAGGTACTGCAGGAGCAACAGGAGCAACAGGAGCAGCAGGAACACCAGGTACTGTAGGAGCAACAGGAGCAACAGGTCCAGCGGGAGTAACAGGCCCTTCAGGAGGCCCAGCAGGTCCAACAGGAGAATCAGGAGCAACAGGAGCAACAGGTCCAGCGGGAGCAACAGGTCCAGCAGGAGCAACAGGTCCACAAGGAGTAGCAGGTCCAGCAGGTCCAGCAGGAGCAACAGGTCCAGCAGGCCCAGCAGGAATTCCAGGAGCAACAGGTCCAGCAGGTCCACAAGGCTCACCTGGTCCACAAGGAGCAACAGGCCCAGCAGGAACGCCTGGAACACCAGGAGCACCGGGAGCAACAGGCCCAACAGGAGCAGCAGGAACACCAGGGGCACCAGGAGCAACAGGGGCAGCAGGAACACCAGGAGCAGCTGGAGCAACAGGAGCAACAGGAGCAGCAGGAACACCAGGAGCAGCTGGAGCAACAGGAGCAACAGGAGCAGCAGGAACACCAGGAGCAACAGGAGCAACAGGAGCAGCAGGAACACCAGGAGCAGCTGGAGCAACAGGAGCAACAGGGGCAGCAGGAACACCAGGAGCAGCTGGAGCAACAGGCCCAACAGGGGCAGCAGGAACACCAGGTACTGCAGGAGCAACAGGAGCAACAGGAGCAGCAGGAACACCGGGAGCACCTGGAGCAACAGGCCCAACAGGAGCAGCGGGAACACCAGGAACACCAGGAGCAACAGGAGCAACAGGAGCAGCAGGAACACCAGGAGCAACAGGAGCAACAGGAGCAGCAGGAACACCAGGAGCAACAGGAGCAACAGGGGCAGCAGGAACACCAGGAGCAACAGGAGCAACAGGTTCAGTAGGAGCAACAGGTATACCTGGGGCATCGGCTATTATCCCATTTGCATCTGGACTTCCAGTAGCATTAGTATCAGCTTTATTTAATACAGCAGGAACACAAGGTTTAATCGGATTTGGTGACAACGGAACAGTAGTTAGTGTACTAGGAGCACCAATCAGTATTGCCGGAGGACCAGGCTTATTACAAAACCTAGCATTTTCTATGCCACGTGCTGGTATTCTTACTTCAGTGTCAGCGTACTTTAGTACTACAGTAGCATTAACTTTATTAGGATCAGTTACAATTACTGCGAGAGTTTATACTTCTCCTACACCTAATAACACATTTACGCAAGTAGCAAGCGCTCCATTGACTCCTAGCTTAACAGGTGTTTTAGCTTTAGGCGCTATTAGCTCTGTAACAGTCGCATTACCAAATATTCCTGTAACAGCAGGAACTAGAGTATTGCTAGTATTTACTGCTGACTCAAGCGGCTTAGATCTTGCAACAGTAATTGCGGGCTATGCTAGCGGCGGATTATCAATTAACTAATTGAAATAGTTTATAAAAATAGAATCAAAGATTGATTCTTTTGCCCTACTTTACAGATAATTTATCGTCTCTTTATGGATGAATGAATTTATGTGAGTAGGGTTTTTTTATTATAGAAAGGCTCAGTTTAAGTAGATTGGATATTCTTATTCAGTTAAAAGACTGGTAAGTTCAAGCTGGAAAGGGTTGTTACCCATGGTCATTTGCTATTATTTATAAATCCACTATTGCTGACACAAATAGTTTTAATGACATAAAAAAGCCAAATAAAATTGGAACAATTTGCTTCTAGCTAGGAGAAAACTTCCAAGGTAACGAAAATTATGTCAAAGACACTTCGATCTATAATTGATTATGGATTGAAAAATCATGGATGGACAAGCATCTCTAGATCGGAGAGTAAGGTGTTGACAAGAATTAATGCATTTGTAAAAAATCCGGATCCAAATTATATTAAAAATAAAGATACTTTGATTTTAATAGAAAACTTATCTTAAAAAATTAAATGGCAATTAAATCCCATCCCCAAAAAAGAGGAGAAAATAATGAAGAGGAATAGGCTGATGACTTCATATTCGAATTATATATTTTTAGGTGTATGTGGAGGTGCTTAAGCTCTTTTGATTTCGTCCATTATTGTGAGATTGGTAATTGTATTCGTACCCGTATCATCAGTATTCTATCTAATATTAGGAGCACTTATGGAGCAAGATGATTCATTTTACGGAGATAGTGTGAGAAATAAGAGCACTTTTAAAACTGCATTGTTAGCATTTATTTTTACTGCATTAGTTTATGTAATTTTTTTGAACTTGGGTCTTCTTTAGAAAAGTAAATTTTACTTTGAATTAGTAAGTATGCTTGTTCAACAAATTAGCTGGTTTAGTTAAAGAAGAACAGCTATTATATTAAAAAGATTTGTAAATACTCGTAAAAATTGAGGTGTAATATGGAGATTATTTATAGAATTGCATCAAAGAATGATAGTGCAGAAATTGCTAGATTATCATGTCAATTAGGTTACAATGTCCAAAAAAATCAAGTCATTGAAAGATTAGATAAAATATTAGAACAGGAAGATCATGTGGTAATTGTAGCAGAATTTGAAGGTAAACTTATTGGGTGGATTCATGCTCACGGACGTTATTTGATTGAGTCTCCACCTTATATTGAGATTGGTGGTTTGATTGTTGACAGTAATTATAGAGGACAGAAAATTGGTAAGTTTCTAGTGGGAAGATGTGAAGAATGGTCAAAATCATTAGGGTATAAAGAAATAAGAGTAAGGACAAATGAAACTAGATTAGAGACCCTTATTTTTTATAAAAAGATTGGTTTCGAAAACACTAAATTACAAAAAGTATTTAAGAAAGATTTAATATTAAAATAACAGAAGCTGCATTTGATAAGTGATATTGTGCAATTAATGCAGGGAGTTAGTCGCATAAAGTAAAGATTTGACCACAATTAAAATGTGGTTTTTTTTTATTCAGAAATCAACATTTAAACTTAACAGAGCATAAATAAAAAATACATAGCTTTCATGATTAATAAAAAGGCCTCGGAAATATGAGTGGAATTATTTTGTGAAATGCTTTGGAAAGTATACCGATAAAATTTTATTTAGTAGATAGGACTTAAATCTAGTAAATTTGATTCATAGATTTAACCTGAATACCTATATTCTATTATTTTTTTGTAAATATATTAACAAATTAATGATAAAATCCAATCCTATTAATTATTTCAAAATAATATAAAGTGTACGTCAAAATATTTTTGGAGGTGTATCTATTTGCCAATACCACCAGGGCCACCAGGCCCACCAAGTCCACCATTCTTCCCAATTCCACCAAGTCCAACAGGTCCAACAGGAGCACCATTACCACCAGGTCCAGGAGTACCACCAGCTCCTCCAGGCCCATCAGGAATTACAGGCCCAACAGGAGCTACAGGGGCAACAGGTCCACAAGGCCCAGTAGGTCCACAAGGTCCACAAGGTCCAACAGGTCCAGCAGGAGCAACAGGCCCAGCCGGAGCAACAGGTCCAGCCGGAGCAACGGGAGCAGACGGAGCAACAGGTCCAGCGGGAGCAACAGGAGCAGACGGAGCAACGGGTCCAGCGGGAGCAACAGGAGCAGACGGAGCAACAGGAGCAGACGGAGCAACAGGAGCAGACGGAGCAACGGGTCCAGCGGGAGCAACAGGAGCAGACGGAGCAACAGGTCCAGCGGGAGCAACAGGAGCAGACGGAGCAACGGGTCCAGCGGGAGCAACAGGAGCAGACGGAGCAACGGGTCCAGCGGGAGCAACAGGAGCAGACGGAGCAACAGGAGCAGACGGAGCAACAGGAGCAGACGGAGCAACAGGAGCAGACGGAGTAACAGGCCCAGCAGGAGCAACAGGAGCAGACGGAGCGACAGGCCCAGCAGGAGCAACAGGAGCAGACGGAGCGACAGGTCCAGCAGGAGCAACAGGAGCAGACGGAGCGACAGGCCCAGCGGGAGCAACAGGAGCAGACGGAGCGACAGGCCCAGCGGGAGCAACAGGAGCAGACGGAGCGACAGGCCCAGCGGGAGCAACAGGAGCAGACGGAGCGACAGGCCCAGCGGGAGCAACAGGAGCAGACGGAGCGACAGGCCCAGCGGGAGCAACAGGAGCAGACGGAGCGACAGGCCCAGCAGGAGCAACAGGAGCAGATGGAGCGACAGGTCCAGCGGGAGCAACGGGTCCAGCGGGAGCAACAGGTCCTTCGGGAGGCCCAACAGGTCCAACAGGAGCAGACGGAGCAACAGGAGCAGATGGAGCGACAGGTCCAGCAGGAGCAACAGGAGCAGACGGAGCGACAGGCGCAGCGGGAGCAACAGGTCCAGCGGGAGCAACAGGAGCAGACGGAGCGACAGGCGCAGCGGGAGCAACAGGTCCAGCGGGAGCAACAGGAGCAGACGGAGCGACAGGCGCAGCGGGAGCAACAGGTCCAGCGGGAGCAACAGGAGCAACAGGAGCAGACGGAGCGACAGGCCCAGCGGGAGCAACAGGCCCAGCGGGAGCAACAGGAGCAGATGGAGCGACAGGTCCAGCGGGAGCAACGGGTCCAGCAGGAGCAACAGGAGCAGACGGAGCAACAGGTCCAGCAGGAGCAACAGGTTCAACAGGAGCAACAGGAGCAGACGGAGCAACAGGTCCAGCAGGAGCAACAGGTTCAACAGGAGCAACAGGTCCAGCAGGAGCAACAGGTTCAACAGGAGCAACAGGTTCAACAGGCGTAACAGGTTCAACAGGCGTGACAGGTTCAACGGGAGCAACAGGTCCAAATGTACTTTCTGACGGCTTTTCGGCATTTTTACCGACGGTTAGTACTTCTACTTCTACTCAGTTAACAGGATGGAGTGTTGCAAATCCATTTTTCAATGGTACAACGTTTAACCCAACGAATGGCAATTTCACTGTTCCAACAACTGGACGTTATACTTTTGAAGCAACAATTAGCTACTCTACAACTGCAACTATATCAGTATCACTTGGAGCAGGAGTCAATCCTTCATTTGTGTTCCGTAGAACATCACCTACAACAGCTGATTTGTTAAGTGGATTAATACCAATCTTAGATGTAAATGTTGCATTAGTCCTTACTCTAAGAGCTATTCTTGGTGATGGAACTGTCACAATTGCTGGAGACTTACAATTAACTGCGGGAGATGTGATTGGTCTATTCTACAATGCAGACGGATTAACAATTCCGCTTACTTTAGGTGGGAACAATACAGCAGGTATAAGTTGGTCAGTTCACCGTATTGTTTAACAATCACACTTAGTGATAATTGGTCTATCATGAGATAACGACCGTCCTCATTAATTATTCAATAGTAATCTATTCGAATAGTGAATGAGGACTTTTTTTATTAGCTTTAGTATTGAATTTGTACTAACCAAATAATCTACTTTTGAATATGTTAATTAATGTATGTGTCATTTGGAAAATTAAGAGGCATAAATTGAAAGAGTGAGATTTTAAGAAGGTGCTTACAATGAAAACTAGTATAATTATTTTAACTTATAATCAACTCGAAGTATCGAAAAAATGCTTTGAAAGCCTTGCAAAGTATACAAAAGAAGATGAAGTTGAAATTATAGTTATTGATAATGGATCGACAGATGGAACACGAGAATATTTAAAAAGTAAACCTTCCTTTATTACAATCTTTAATGAGATAAATATGGGGTTTGCTAAAGGCTGTAATCAAGGAATTGAAGTTGCAACCGGTGAAAATATTTTATTTTTAAATAATGACACGATTGTTACAGAAAATTGGCTAGAAGCAATGCTTAAACTTTTGTACAGTAATGAAAAGATTGGAATGGTTGGACCGGTTAGTAATTATGTAAGTGGTTTGCAACGAATCAATGTTGATTATCAAAACGATCAGGAAATTAATGAATTTTCATTAAGGTATTGTGCAAGCGTAAAAGGTATGTCTAAGCAAGCGCTACGATTAGTAGGTTTTTGTTTATTAGTAAGAAGGGAATTAATAGAAAAATTAATTGGATTTGATGAAAGGTTTAAGTTAGGTTCGTTTGAAGATGATGATATTTGTTTAAGAACTATTTTAGAAGGATTTGAAATGCATATTGCATTAGATTCATTTGTTCATCATTACGGGCATATGACATTTAATGGAAATAGTGATATAAATATTACACAACTATATATAGAAAATAGAATGAAATATATTGAAAAATGGGGAAATAATTTAATTGATATAGGGTATCCAAAAAATGATATTATTGATTTGGTACCAAATGGTGTTAAAAATATATTAGAGCTAGGCTGTACAGCTGGAGCAACAGGTCTCGAAATAAAAAATCTATATAAGTGCGACTTATATGGTACAGAAACTGATGCGGCATTATCCTCAATTGCATTGCAATTTTATAATAGGGTGGATTCAATCGCTATCAACGAAGTGCCAGATAGCTATCCTGAAGAGTTTTTTGATCTAGTAATAATTGATAATATTATTAATCAAGTTGTAGATCCTTGGAATTATATAAAAGAAATCACTAAACTATTAAAACCAAAGGGCTCAATTATTTGTAGAGTCCCGAACGTCTCACATGGAGAAGTGCTCTTTCAATTACTACAAGGTCAATGGAACTATATTCACGCTGGGATCCTAAAAAAAGATCAGATTAGATTTTTTACACCGCTAACAATAAATACACTATTCCCACCTGAACAATTTGAAATGATTTCGAAAAAGAATGAAAATATAAATGTTGATGTAAATATCAAGTTGTTTTTTGAAGAAGTTGTCCACTTAGCCCATAGTTTTGGGTTTAATCTTAATCAATTAACTACTAATCTTGAAATATATTATATGTTAATGTTAATCAGGAAAAAATGATAAAAAGCAGCTGAGTTAACTTCAGCTGCCTTTATTTATGAGTGTTGAAAAATACTCTCGATTTGAAAGAATACTTGGATGAGTTGGATAAAATTGATAAGCTAATTCATTGTGATGGTTTGCAAGGAAATACTCACCGATTCTGTCATAGCAAACAGCCAATTGTAAATGTGGAAGCCAAGAAGTGCATGATGGATTGTGATTAATTAATTTTTCGTTTACTTTGTTTAGTGTTGCTTCTTTATACCAATAAATTGCTGAATCCATTTTATTTTTATTCATAAATAAATAGGCTAATCTACAACAAGTTTCAGGATGAGTATTACCATATTTAAGTGCTCTTAATAACCAAGTAGTTTCTAGTTCACTTAGATTGAGTTCATGGTAACAATTAGCTATATAGTTACATGTTAGTATATTATGTTCTTCAAATTCATAGTTTGATCTTAAGAACTTTAAGAAATACTTAATTGATTGATCATACTGAGCATTTGAACTTAACTCTTTTGCATAATAAAACAAATCCATAGGAGTAAAATTTAAGTTGTTACTTAACATTTGTTCATACATTTGAATATTTTCTTTTGTACTTTGGGTTAGAGGTAGATCAGTAATAACGAGTTTAGTAAGTTGTACAGATTCAGGAGTATATTCATTTGTTGAATTCATAGTTGGAGTATTTGAATCTAATCTTTTAAATACCCTACTAATCTTTTGTCTATTTTTTTCATCCCATCCAACTTGATAATCGACAACTATATTATAAATCTCATTTCGTAGTGACTGTTTTAAATGGATGAGATTTAAACGATCATTTTCAAGCAAAACTTCGCTAGGATTTAGTAAAAGAATATAGTCTTTAGTAGCCAATGATTTTGAAAAATTTAATGCAGCTACTTCATCGTCATCATCAAAAAGATGAATCTGGTCAGTAAATTTTCTTACGATTTCATTTGTTCGATCGTTTGACATCATATCAACAATGATAATTTCGTCAACTATATTCGTAACAGAATTAAGACATCTTTCAATTATAGCTTCGTTGTTTTGTACAACCATACATAAGCTAACTGTAATCAAATTATCACCCTTTTCTATTTCATTTGGATAAATTTATAACTATCGAATAGGCTTGAATAATTAATTCTACATACTAACAGCAATCGACTATTCATTTAACAATATAAAGTCCTTCATTCGTCTCATTAGTTAGTAGTAAAATAATATCCAAATAAAGCTATTCGTAAAGGAGTAAGAGGAAGAATGAATTTTAGGGGTGTTTTATTTATTTTTAAAGTAAGTACGGAAATATTCTTGATTGTGCAAAACAGAAGGATTATTAGGAACGTAGGTTGCAGCGATATCATTATATTTTTTAGCGGTCTCTTGATCTCCTAATCGACTATAGCAGAGGCATAATTGTAGGTTTGGTAACCAAGTGTAGCATGCTTGGTTTATAAAAGGACTAGTTGTTGGTACATCAACAAGAGTAGCAAGCTTATACCATGTAATTGCGCGTGTAAAATCACTTTGTTGAAGATACATAAATCCTAATCGACAGCAGTTTTCTCCTCGTGGTCCATCATATGAAAAAGATCTTAGACAACTACTTATCGCTTTTTCCAATTCGTTTATAAACAGATAGCTGTCTGCCATTTTTCCACAAGCCTGAATATTATCCTCGTACCAACCTTTTCCTTCAGATAGAAACAATTCATACCATTCAATTGCCTTTTCATATAGCTGGTGATCAACGCATTCATTTGCATAGTAGTATTTGTCACGGGGACTTAAATCTTTACCTGAAGCAATTGCATTTTCATATATTTTTAGGTTTCGGTCTGAGTATTCTTTGTCTTTATGGTGAATGATTGCAGCATCTGAATGAATAATTTCTCCATAAACTTCTAAATATTCATGCACGAATCCAACCCATTTAAATTTTCTTTCACGCTTAACGATTCGATTTCGTACAGAACTAAAACTTGGATTTCCGTTTTCATCAAATGCAAGATGATATTTCATTCCAACAGCATCGACATTTTTAGTCAATGTCTTTTTTAATTTAAGTAATTTTTTTGCATTTTCTTCATTAACAATATCATCTGCATCAAGCCACATTATATAGTCCTTCGTAGCTTTTGAAAAAGCAAAATTTCTAGCTGCTGAAAAATCATTTATCCAAGTAAAATCATAAATTAAATTTGTAAATTTTTTAGCAATTTCTTTTGTTTTATCTGTCGAACCTGTATCAATAATTATGATTTCGTCTACTATAGTAGATACAGAAGATAAACATCTTGAAAGCACAGCTTCTTCATTTTTTACAATCATACAAAGGCTTAACGTTATTGGTTTTTTATTCATGAATTCCACCTCAATTTCTATGTTATTAAGGTTGTCAACAAAAGGTGCTATTCAACGAGTTCAAAATTAAGATTAATATTGAAATTCTAGAGTGAATATGGTTAAATGATAAAAATGAATATTGAAAATTTTTAGATGAAGAGAGTAATCTTATTTTTATTCTTTAAGCGAGTTAGGGATGGTGAAAGCCTAATAGACAAATAAGATGAAACGCACTTCGGAAAAGCGGTCTGAAATAGTAGTAGGACTTTGCCGGGGAAGACCTCGTTAACAAATTTTAAAGTTGGTTCAATATATTTGAACAATTAGAGTGGTACCGCGGATTATTTAAACCCGTCTCTTATGATAGAGACGGGTTTTTTATTTTGAGAGAGGACTGATAAAAATGAATTATGTAAATTTGTATAGTGAACAAATCGAAAAAGCTTTAAATGGAGCATTAACCATAACTGAAATCAACGCACTGATTGAAAAACCGAATTATGCAGATCAAGGTGATTTGGCATTTCCTTGTTTCCAATTAGCAAAGGCATTAAGAAAATCTCCTGTAATGATCGCCAATGAAGTTGCACCATTGATTAAACACGAGCTTATTGAAAAGGTTGAAGCGAACGGTCCGTATGTAAACTGTTTTTTGAATAAAAAACTAGTCAGTAAACAAGTCATTGATTTAGTTCTCAGTCAAGGTAAGGAATATGGCAACCAAATAGATGGAAATGAGAAAACAGTTGCGATTGATTGTTCCTCTCCTAATATTGCAAAGCCATTTTCAATGGGGCATTTACGCTCTACAATGATTGGAAATTCAATTGCTAAAATTGCAGAAAAAAATGGCTATAAAGCAGTAAAAATTAATCACCTTGGGGACTGGGGAACACAGTTTGGAAAATTGATCGTAGCTTATAAACTGTGGGGTAATCAAGACGCTGTAAAAGAAAATCCAATTAAAGAGCTTTTAAAATTATATATTAAATTTCATGAAGAAGTTGAAAAAGAGCCTCAACTTGAAGAAGATGCTAGAAGCTGGTTTAAGCAATTAGAGGAGAAAAACGAAGAAGCATTACATTTATGGAAATGGTTCCGTGAAGAATCACTTAAAGAATTTATGTTAGTATACGATTTATTAGGTGTTAATTTTGATAACTTTAACGGAGAAGCATTCTACAATGATAAAATGGACCGAATAATTGATCTTCTAGAACAGAAAAATCTATTGGTCGAATCAGAAGGTGCCGATGTTGTTGAATTAACTGAAAAAGATTTACCACCATGCTTAATTAGAAAATCTGACGGAGCAACTTTATATGCTACTCGGGACTTAGCTGCAGCACTTTATCGTAAAGAAACTTACGATTTCGATAAGGCTGTCTATGTAGTTGGTGGAGAACAAGCGCTACATTTTGAGCAAGTATTTACAGTTTTGAACAAAATGGGGTACGAATGGTCTAAAGACATGGTTCACGTACCATTTGGTTTAATCCTACAAAATGGTAAAAAAATGTCTACACGAAAAGGGAAAATTGTTCTTTTAGAAGAGGTAATTGAGGAAGCAATCAGTTTAGCAAGTCAAAATATTGCAGATAAAAATCCTACATTAAAAAATAAAGAAGAAGTTGCAAGAATGGTGGGTGTTGGCGCAATCATTTTCCAAGATTTAAAAAATGATCGTATGAACAATATCGAATTCTCACTTGAACAGATGTTAAAATTTGAAGGGGAAACCGGCCCTTACGTTCAGTATTCAATTGCTAGAACAAATTCAATTTTAGAAAAAGCAACATCGTATGATGTAAATAAACAAGAGGGACTTGACGATTCTTATAGTTGGGATATCATCAAGCAAATCCTTGAATTTCCAAATAAAGTTTCACGTAGCTTTGAACAATTTGAACCGTCAGTAATCGCAAAATATACAATTGACTTAGCTCAAAGCTTTAATAAATATTATGGAAATACACATATTCTTACTAATGATGATCAACTTGAAAGTAGATTGGCATTAATTAAAGTTGTTTCCGTTATATTAGAAGAAGGATTAAGATTATTAGGCATTCGTGCTCCAAAAGAAATGTAATAAAAACAGGTATTGGAGAAATTATCCTTCAATACCTGTTTTCTTTTTTGATCGGAACTTAAACACAGTCCTTCCAAACTTTACTACATATAAATACTTATGGAATTATGTAGTAATTATTTAACAAACTCACGATCATAAAAAACAAAGTCTAAGAAAATAGTTAAAAAACGAAAAGATTATTGAAAATGATTATCATTTACATTTATAATAAATATAAATATTATTTAGAAACTAAGGAGAATAACGTTCAATGTCGATATTAGATTTTATTAAAAATAGAAGAACAATTAGAGATACAAAAAAAGATCCAATTAATACGGAAGTTTTGATGGAGTTACTTGAAGCAGCATCTTATGCTCCTTTCCATAGTAAAGAAGAGCCTTGGCAATTCATTATGATTTCAGAGCAAAAAGAAAGAGAATATTATGCTTCGAAAATTGTAGATAGTTATGAAAGAATGGAATTAACTGAAACATACACAGTTGAGAAAATTAAAAAATCGACTGAATTTTTCAAGTCATATATTATAGATACACCAATGCATTTAATCATAACGACAGATCATTCAGACAATGAAAAGAGAAATTTAGAAGCAATCGGAGCAACTTGTGCGTTTGTTCAAAATTTACAATTAGCGGCTTGGGAAAAGAATATTGGAATGGTATGGCGAACTAATCCTTATATTTTTGATAAGCAATTTTATAAAGAGATGGAGATTCCAGAAAACCGAAAAATATTAGGTGCTCTTCATATCGGTTATATAAATACAATGCCAAAAGGAACAAAGAAAAGAAAACATCCTAGTGAGTGGACTACTCAGCTTAGTCAAAAAATTTCACTTTAGAATATAGATTCGAAATAAAAAAAGAGTCCGAAAATTATTTCGGACTCTTTCTTTATCTAGATTAAAATACTTTAGTAGTCCAATTTTCACCATTCCATACATCCGTAACTAAACCTTCATAGAATTCAGGCTCGTGACAGATTACTAAAATGCTTCCTTTGTACTCTTTTAATGCACGTTTTAGTTCTTCTTTTGCGTCTACATCTAAATGGTTTGTAGGCTCATCGAGTACAAGTAAGTTTGTTTCTTGATTAATTAGCTTACATAAACGAACCTTTGCTTTTTCCCCACCACTTAATACAGCAACTTTACTTTCAATATGTTTAGTTGTTAATCCACATTTTGCAAGTGCAGAACGTACTTCATATTGTGTCATAGAAGGGAATTCGTCCCAAACTTCATCAATACAAGATTTATTATGATCACCTTTAACTTCTTGTTCAAAATATCCAATGTGAAGGAATTCGCCTCGTTCAACTTCACCGGAAATTGGTTTAATATCACCTAATAAACTACGCATTAAGGTCGTTTTACCAATACCATTTGCTCCAACTAAAGCAATTTTTTGACCACGTTCCATACGTAGATTTAAAGGTTGAGATAGAGGCTCGTCATAACCAATCACTAAATCTTTTGCTTCAAATATTAATTTACCTGAAGTACGGGCCGGTTTAAACTGGAATTCAGGTTTTGGCTTTTCACGTGCAAGCTCAATTACGTCCATTTTATCAAGTTTCTTTTGGCGAGACATTGCCATATTACGAGTAGAAACACGAGCTTTATTACGAGCAACGAAATCCTTCAGTTCAGAGATTTCTTGTTGTTGACGTTTATATGCTGATTCTAATTGTGATTTTTTCATCTCATGAATTGCTCTGAAATTATCATAATCACCAACATAGCGGTTTAATTCTTGATTTTCCATATGATAAATTAAGTTTATAACGCTATTTAAAAATGGAATATCATGTGAAATCAAAATAAATGCATTTTCATACTCTTGTAAATAACGTTTTAACCACTCAATATGTTGCTCATCTAAATAGTTAGTAGGCTCATCTAGTAATAGGATGTCTGGTTTTTCTAAAAGAAGTTTTGATAGAAGAACCTTTGAACGTTGACCACCAGATAATTCAGTTACATCACGATCAAGTCCGATATCTTCTAATCCTAAACCACGACCAATTTCTTCAACTTTAGCATCAATAATATAGAAATCATTATTTGTTAAAGTATCTTGAAGTACTCCTACATCTTCAAGCATTTTCTCCATTTCTTCTGGAGTTGCGTCTCCCATTTTCATATATAACTCATTAATTTCATTTTCCATATCAAACATATATTGGAACGCACTTTTTAATACGTCGCGAATTGTCATTCCTGGTTGTAAAACAGCATGTTGGTCTAAATAACCTACACGTACTTTTTTAGACCACTCAACCTTACCTTCATCTGGCTGTAATTTTCCAGTAACGATATTCATGAAAGTTGATTTACCTTCACCATTCGCACCGATCAGCCCGATATGTTCTCCTTTTAATAAACGGAATGATACATCGTTAAAAATCGCACGATCACCGAAACCATGACTTAAGTTTTTTACAGTTAAAATACTCATTGATCGACACCTTTTCTATATTTTCATTTTTATATAATTATGTTCTTTTTAGAACGGAATTTAAACAGTCACCATCTAATTATAGTCTGCAACAGGTGGAGTGTTCAATGATAAAATTAAAATATCAAAAAAGGGAAAAAACGGAAAAACAGGGAATACAGTGATAGTAAGAATTTTAGGAGTATGAGATTAAGGAGGATAATTTTGATTGAAAAAAATATTTTTAATACTAGCCATATGTGTTTTTTTGGTTAGTTGTAATCGGGAAGTAATAAGTAACCATTTAACTGCAAGTGGAAATAATGTTGTTGAATCGTATAAGATGACTAATTATGAGAAAAACGTAGTCAAGAGAATAGGGGAAAATCCTGATCAAATAGCACTATATAAATTGAAATTTGGAAATGTTAATCAGTTAAAAGAGATTAAAATGAAAGTGAAAGTGTATGAAGATGGAAAACTAACTAAGACAATTTTAGATTCAGGCATGTATATCTCTAAAAATGATAAAGGGAAATCATTTTATCTTTCATTTAAACGAAAACTTCAATCAGAAACAGAACGAAATTATGAATGGAATACTACTATTTCAACAGGCGCTAAAAATAGTAGTACGGTTCAAACGGTGTACAAGCAGCCTCATGAGACAAATATTTCTACAATTGGAACCATATTTAAGAAGCAAGAAATCAAAAAGGATAAGGAAATGATTCTTGGAGCATTTGTAGATGCAGTTGACAAGATGGAAACTGTCGAAGTTTTTCCTGACATTAAAGATAATGAAAGACTATTTGAAAATAAATATGTATACTTATTATGTCTAGAAGTGAAATAGATAAATGGGTGATAAAATGGAGAAGGAAACAGCTATTCATTTCCTTTAGTATTGATATTCCATGCATAGACTAAAAAGAGGAGGAGTAATATATGTTTGGTAAAGTTGCTGCAGATATGCTTGGTTTAAGTGATGTTGGTAGTGTTATTGAACCTAAGAATTATGACAAAGTTGATTCTGACGATTATGTAATGCATGAAGATAATGAAAAAATTTATTTTTTAATAAAATCTAAATCAGATGAGTACTGCTTTACAAATAAGGCTTTAATTCATTTAGATGGTACGAGTGCAATTAGCAAGAAGCGTACGCTGCACCGTTATAATTATCACACACATAAAATTTCACACGTAGTGCTTGAAACTGCTGGTACAATTGATTTAGATGTTGAAATTAAGTTTCATATCGGTGGTAAAGAGTTCTCAATTGATGTTCATAAAAAACATATTGAAGCCCTAAAGGATTTATATAAAGCCTTACTTACAATCGCCGAGATTAGCCATGAAAATGAAAAAGCACTTGGATATGCTAAGGAAAGTATTGAAATTGCTTCTACAACATTAGGTCGTGTTACTACAGCTGAGAATAGTTTAGTAAATAGTTTCAAAGAAATTAACGAAGCTGCTTTTGAGTGGTTAATGAATTCTAGAGAGCAATATAAAGTTAAAGATTTCGGATACGTATTTGAGAAGTATATTAATAACTAAATTAGTAAATAGAGGTCTCGTAAGTCATTGTACTTATGGGACTTCTTTTTTTGTGGGGTGATTTCCGTTTGAGTAGAGATATACGAACAAAATTTGAACAATGTTCATAAACCTGTGAACTTTGTTCTTAAAGTAGTGTTTTTTGTGCATAAATTGCTTAAATTTGTTCATAAAACACTGTGACCTTTAATGGACCAATCTTTTTAAAGGAGTACGAGTACAAAAAACAAAGAAAACTCGCAAGGAAGAGAATACCTTGTGAGTTTTCTTATTTAATTAACTAAATACCTCTGTTTTTTGGCGATTTAAAATAGTCGCGTCTGGGCAATGCTTTTTTATTTCACGTAGAAAAATCTCTTCATCTTTTGGTAGTGAAAGCAATGCAAATTCGTATCTTTTGTATTCGATTTTTAATCGTTTAAAAGTCCAGGCTGGTGATGAAACGGGATTATTTGAAAAGCAAACGGTCCTAATTTCGCTATATGGGATGTTAATTTTAATAAAACCAAATTTTGATTTGAATTCGGTTTCTGTTAATTCGTGGTACGTGTGAAATAATGCCCAAGCTAGAACAATCAATATTGGCAATAAAAAGACAAAGACAACTAGACTTATGATGATTCCAGCGCTATCGCCTTCAAGTATGCTAATAATTGGAACTGAAATAATAATTGGGATTAAGCTCAGAATTAAAACGACTAGTAGTGGATTTTTCTTCACTTTAAATTTCATGACAATATCTTTTCCTATCCTAAAATTTGATTTAGATGATGCTTCATATGATCAATATAATCTGTAAATATCCAACTTAGAGTAACTGTTTCGTCATTTTGAGTTTTATATTGTAGTTTCCATTGATCTTCTGAAATAGTTGAGAGTACATTTATGAAACGGTTATTTAGCGCAGTCCATAAAGTAAGAATTTCTTCAATTGTATAGCCATTTTGATAATCATTTAGTTCTACCCATGAATTTTGTTTATAAAGTTCTAGAGTGAGTTCATCGTTTGAGGATAATCTGTCTATAAATCTTTTATGGTTCATTGTCGCTGAGTCACAAAGATGGCCAAGGATTTCTTTTTTCGACCATTTTGTAGGGCTCGTTTTAAAATTTGTATTCGATAAAGATATGATGATTTTTGGGACGGTTTGGATTAGACTACTAAATTCGTTTAATAAATTATTCATCTAAAAACTCCTCCTTCGTTTCTACTATGTTATGAATATGAACAAACATTTTTCTTTATGTGTCTTTAGACAAGCCTTTGGTGAATAGGTTATTAGTAGGACAATCTTGGAGGTGGCTTGATGTTAGTCTTTTTACTTTATGTTGGATTGTTAGTTGGAGTGTTAGCAGTTTATAAAGATGCCATTAAGCGGGATGTTAATAATCTTGGTTTTCAAATGATCGGTTATTATGTACTAGCTTCTCTGCCTTTTCGATTATTTTGGTTGCCGGTACCTTTTGGTTTTTTAATTTGTTTATTTCTATTATCTAAACCAATGCTTCGATATAAAAAACAAAAACAAGTTGCTAGCCTATTAGGTTTCCTTGTATTTATAGTAGATGCTTTATTCTAAATGAATTTTTCATTTAGAATAAAGCTTTTTTTACACATTAAGAAAGTATAAATTGGCTACGGTGAAGATCAGTCGACGTAGATGCCAATTTTAGGTATAAGTATAAGTGCAACTACCCCTCTGTCTTCGCCTAAAGGCTCGCCAATCGGCGAGTTTTCTTTATTTATTTCTTTGCAATCTTTAATGCTTTTTCTGTATTAGCAAAGTGTAATTTTGTTAGACTTCTTAAAGCTTCAAAACCTTTTAATTTTATTAGTTTTGCAGCGGCTTGGTCAACTTTTGCTCCGGCTCCCTTTGGTAAGGTCATGCCAGCCTTTTCACTTAATTTGTCCATTTGTTGAAGAAATGCATAGCGAGCTAGAATTGAAGAAACTGCAACCGAAAGATGTAGACCTTCAGCTTTTGTTGCAAATTGTACTTTATCACGAATCACTTCTTTTGTGCCTTTTAAATATCCGTAATACAGATTTGGAGGAGTGAATTGGTCAATTAAAATTGCGTCATACGTTTTTCCTTCTAATTTTGAAATGGTATTTCGAATTGCTTGATTGTGTAATAAGGCCTTTAATTTGTTCATATTATAGCCTTTTTCTTGCATATCGTTGTACTTTTCATTGTGTAGTACTAACAGACTGTAAGTTACGACATGCATAATCTTTTTTGCGATGCTACTTATGGCATCGTCAGTTAATTCTTTGGAATCTTTAACCCCTAATTCTTTCAGTAATTCGAATTGACTCGGATCTACAAAGGAAGCAACTACTGCCATTGGTCCAAAATAATCCCCAGTACCAACTTCATCACTCCCAATAACTGCGAGACTTGAAAAGTTTTTTGGTAAAGTTGAATTCGAATTTGTAGGATTTACCTTTTTAGGAGTTTGGCTAGCCGATTTCCCTTGCCATTTACTTACCTCAGCATCACAATTTGAGCCTTGGAACATTACTTTGCCTGATTTATAAGCTGTGATTGTACAACCCGTTGGCTTGGCCATAAAAATTCCACCTTGTGGCACTTTTGATTGAAGACTATTTTGGTAATGTGATTTCATTTTTAAGAGTGTATCTTCGGAAACTGTTAATACAGTGTTTGACATAAATTTCTCCTTTGTTACAGATAATTTCCAATACTTTTGATTGTACTGAATTTCATGTTATAGTTAAGGTTAGAATGTTTATAGCTGATTGGAGGTATGAAGTTGTCCAATTCTTCATCAAAACAAAAACTAAATGTGACTATCTATGGGCAACATTATGCAATTACTGGTAACGAGTCCACAGATCATATTCGTCATGTTGCCTCAATTGTAGATGATAAAATGAAAGAAATAAATCAAAAAAATCCATTTTTGGATACAAATAAATTAGCCGTTTTGACAGCAATCAATATTGTGAGTGATTATGTAAAATTAAAAGAAAGAGCTAAAATGCTCGAAAAATTAGTAGAAAAACAATTGAAAAGTGAGCAGAATGACAATGATTGATTTAATAATACTTATTATTTTTGTATTAGGAATTTTGACAGGTTGGAGAAGAGGATTTGTTAGCAGCCTTGTTCGATTACTAGGTTTTTTACTATCCTTATACTTAGCTTATCATTATTATGAGCAGACCGCTACTTCACTTAAAAAATTATTTCCAATGCACATAAATGGAAGTCAGGTCGTAAATGTGCAAGGATTTGCTTATGAAATTATTGCTTTTGCCCTGTTATTTATTGGGACAAGACTTGTAATCACATTTATTGGTTCATTAGTAAATGGAATATTCCAGTTACCTGTCTTAAAGCAAATGAATGCTTTTTTAGGTGGTATTTTAGGCTTTATCGAAGTTTATTTATTTTCGATTTTAGCTTTATTTATAGCATTAATTGTTCCAATCGATACAGTTCATGATTTATTACACAAGTCCAATATCGCTTATTTTATGGTGCAACATACACCTTTTATATCAAATCAATTGATGGAACTTTGGAATGGAATTTCAAGTTCTGAAATACTTTAATGAGTTCAAATTCGTAAATTAAGTAGGTGACTTAAGATGCATAAAAAGGAATTAATTAAACTATTAGAACAAATTGCAACATATTTGGAGCTTAAAGGTGAGAATGCCTTTAAAATATCGGCATTTCGTAAAGCAGCTAATGCACTTGAAGCTGATGAAAGAAGTCTTGAACAAATCGATGACTTTACTGCAATTAAAGGGATTGGAAAAGGGACTTCTGCGGTAATTTTAGAGTATATTGAAACTGGTAAAAGTACGGTTTTAGAAGAACTGCAAGAATCTTTACCAAAAACCTTACTTCCTTTACTTCGATTACCTGGATTAGGTGGTAAAAAAGTAGCCAAGCTTTATCAAGAATTACAAATTGAGAGCATGGAGCAGTTAAAAGAAGCATGTTTAAATGGTAAATTACAAGGATTAGCTGGTTTTGGTAAAAAAACAGAGAAAAATATTTTAGAGTCAATTGAGGAATTTGGTAAGCAGCCTGAGCGTTTGCCTTTGGCTGATGTATTACCAATTGCTGATAAAATTGAAGCTTATTTAGCAGGAATGAAAGATGTTGACAAATATTCTAGAGCAGGAAGCTTACGAAGAGTCCGTGAAACTGTTAAGGATTTAGATTTTATTATAGCTTCTAATAAACCGGAAAGTATTAAACAACAATTACTTTCTATTCCGGAAATCATACGAGTAATTGCACAGGGGGATACAAAGGTTTCTCTAGTTTTAAAAGGTGCTGAATATGAAATTTCAGTTGACTTCCGTATTATTTGGCCAAAGGAGTTTGCGACTACATTACATCACTTTACTGGATCAAAGGATCATAATGTAGCAATGCGTCAATTAGCTAAAGAGCGTGATGAAAAAATTAGTGAGTATGGTGTTGAGAATGTTAATACTGGTGAAGTTTTAACGTTTGATAATGAAGAAGACTTTTATGCTCACTTTAATTTGCCTTGTTTTCCGCCTGAGATTCGAGAGGATGGGAAAGAAGTTTCAACATTTACGAATGAATATCCATTAATTCGTTTAGAAGATATTAAGTCTGATTTACATATGCATTCTACATGGAGTGACGGTGGCTATTCAATTGAAGAAATGGCAGATGTTTGCCGTGCAAAGGGCTATAAATATATTGTTATAACAGACCACTCTCAATATTTAAAAGTCGCTAATGGTTTAACTCCTGAACGCTTATGGAAGCAAAAGGAAGAAATTCAGCGTGTTAATGCAAAATACTCTGATTTTACAATTCTACATGGAGTAGAAATGGATATTTTGCCTGATGGTTCATTAGATTATGAGGATGATGTTTTGCGTTCACTAGATTTTGTTATTGCATCAATTCATTCGAGCTTTAGTCAAGATGAAGATACAATTATGATGCGTTTAAAAAATGCAATGAGAAATCCATATGTTAACATGATTGGACATCCGACAGGGAGAAAAATTGGTAGACGAGCTGGATACAAAGTAAATGCCGAGGAATTAATTTCAGTGGCAAAAGAAACTGGTACAATTTTAGAATTAAATGCGAATCCTAATCGACTAGATTTAAATAAAGAAATGTTAATGATGGCCAGTGAAGCTGGTGTGTTGCTATCAATTAATACAGACGCACATAATATTGAAATGCTAGAGCATATGTCTGTAGGGGTAAGTGCGGCCAAGAAGGCTTGGTTAAAAAGAGAAAATATTGTAAATACATTTGAATTACACGAACTTTTAAGTTTAATTGAAAGGAAACGTAATTGAGTGTAAGGAGGTACGGGGTATGAATCGTACGTTAAGAGTTTTAGAGTACGAAAAAATAAAAGAACAATTACTTAAACATGCTTCATCATCACTTGGTAAAGAACGAATTAAAAACCTTTTACCAAGTACGGATTATGATGAAGTTGTCGAACTACATGAATCAACTGACGAAGCAGTAAAAGTGATCCGTCTACGCGGAAATGTTCCACTTGGTGGATTAACTGATATAAGAATGCAAGTTAAAAGAGCGGATATTGGTGGAATGCTTTCACCTTCTGAGTTAATAGCGATTTCAGGTGTTACATATGCTGGACGCCAAATGATTCGTTTTATTGAAGGATTAATAGAAAGTGAAGTAGAGATTCCATACTTAGAATCATTAAGTGAGCAAATCATTCCTTTATTAGAACTAGATAAAAATATTAAAGCTGCTATTGGTGATAATGGTGAAGTTTTAGATGACGCTAGTGTGGCACTTCGAATGATTCGTGGACAAGTACGTACTGCTGAAGCGCGTATTCGTGAAAAATTAGAAAGTCTAACTAGAGGCTCAAATGCTCAGAAAATGTTATCTGATTCAATCGTAACAATCCGTAACGATCGATTCGTTATTCCGGTAAAACAGGAATATAGACATGTATATGGCGGAATTGTTCACGATCAGTCTTCTTCTGGTCAAACATTATTTATTGAACCTCAAGCTATTGTAACGTTAAACAATAGTTTACAAGAGGCTAAAGTAAAAGAAGAGCAAGAAATAGAGAAAATTTTAATGGCATTAACAGGTCAAGTGGCTGAAGCTTCAGAAGACTTATTGCAAAATGTTAAGATTTTAGCTGAAATGGATTTCTTATTTGCAAAAGCAAACTACTCTCATGCTATTAAAGCGAGTAAACCAATTTTAAATAACGAGCGATATTTTAAATTGAAAAAAGCACGCCATCCGCTAATTCCAAGAGATGTTGTTGTCGCTAATGATATTGAATTAGGTAAAGAGTACACAACAATTGTTATTACTGGTCCTAATACTGGTGGTAAGACAGTTACTTTAAAAACGATTGGTATTTGCGTTTTAATGGCACAATCGGGTCTACAAATTCCTGCATTAGATGGTTCGGAAATCTGTGTGTTTGAACAAGTGTTTGCCGATATTGGTGATGAGCAGTCAATTGAACAAAGCTTAAGTACATTTTCTTCGCATATGGTTAATATTGTCGATATTTTAAAACATGTAAATCATAATAGTCTTGTATTATTTGATGAATTAGGAGCTGGAACTGATCCAGGTGAAGGCGCAGCATTAGCAATCTCAATTTTGGATGAAGTTAGCGATTATGGAGCAAGAGTTGTAGCAACTACACATTATCCTGAATTAAAAGCATATAGCTACAATCGAGAGCAAGTTATGAATGCAAGTGTTGAGTTTGATGTTGAGACATTAAGTCCGACTTATCGATTATTAATTGGTGTGCCTGGTAGAAGTAATGCGTTTGAGATTTCTAGAAGACTAGGACTTTCAAATCGTGTTATCGAAAAAGCAAGAAATCATGTAAGCGAAGAAAGTAATGAAGTTGAAAATATGATCGCATCTTTAGAAACGAGTCGAAAAGGTGCAGAGACAGAATGGAAAGAAGCAGAAGACTTCCGTAAAGAATCTGAACGTATTTTCAAAGATTTACAAAAACAAATGATGGAATTCTATGATCATCGTGATGAATTATATCGCGGAGCTCAAGAAGAAGCGAAAAAGCGTGTTAAAGTAGCACAGCAAGAAGCTGAGGATATTATTAAAGAGTTGAGAGAGCTTAAAAATAGCCAACTGTCTTCAATTAAAGATCATGAATTAATTGAGGCGAGGACTCGTTTAGAAGGGGCAATTCCTTATGCACCTAAGAAGGCGATTCCTCAAGCGGCTCCAAAGAAACAAAAGAAGCTTCGTGAAGGTGACGAAGTAAAAGTAATTAGCTTTAACCAAAAAGGGACATTGCTTGATAAAATTAGTGAAGGTGAATGGCAAGTTCAGCTCGGTATTATTAAGATGAAGGTTAAAGAAAGTGATATCGAATATATTAGTTCACCTAAAGAAGTAAAAGAACGAACGGTTACTTCAGTAAAAGGTAAGGATTTTCATGTTAATCTTGAGCTTGATCTTAGAGGTGAAAGATATGAAGATGCGTTAATTCGTGTTGAAAAATATATTGACGATGCTTTGTTGGCTGGTTATCCACGAATTAATATCATTCATGGAAAGGGCACAGGTGCTCTAAGACAAGGCGTACAAGAATACTTAAAAAAACACAGAGCTGTTAAAACTTATCGATATGGTGCAGCCTCAGAAGGCGGAATCGGTGTTACAGTAGTGGATTTAAAATAAGGTAGTAGGGGTTCAATGATGGAAAAGTTGGCAAAAATATTATTTGCAGTTTGTGCAGTATTTTTAGTTTGGGGAATTTTATACGTGACGGTTATTAAATAAAATAATGGAGGCTAGCATCATTATCGTAATTCTGTTATTTATGTAGGTAAAACCACATAATAATGAATTGAGAAAATAATTGAGTTAGTCTCTTTTTTAATTAGAAAGGTGAATTGGTTTGAAGAAAATCATCTTAGCGGTAGTCATCTTTGTTATTGTCTTTGTTGGATTTAATGGTTTTCCTCATAAACACAAAAAGAAGGTAATTGTAAATAAAAATATTATTGTGCAAAGAGATGTTCGCTATACAAATCCTGCTCAGGTTCCACAAACTTTTGATTTATATCGCTCTAAAAACGCTCATGGTCCAGCACCGACGTTAATATTTGTACATGGAGGTTCTTGGAGATATGGTAGTAAAGAGTTAAACAAAAGATGGCAAACGATTTTTAATGAAATTGTGAATGACGGATATACCGCAATTAGTATAAACTATACACTTTATTCTAAAGAAAATTATTCGTATAATTTTCCTGTTAATGATGTGAAAACAGCGATTAATTTTATTTACGATAATTCTACTGAATTAGGAATTAATCGAAATCAAATTGGTTTAGCAGGTGCTTCTGCTGGTGGTCATTTAGCCTTATTAACTGGTCTTCAACCTGATATACAAAGTAAAATTAAATACATGATCGCTTGGTATCCTATTTCGGACTTAACGACTATGAATCAATCTCCTACTTCAAGAAGTTCGGAAATTGTAGATAAATATATGAATAGTACCGTCGATCAAATGACTGCTGAATATAATCGGATGAGTCCTATACAATATGTAGCAAAGACAAAAGTTCCAATCTTTATCGTACATGGTACAGGGGATAAGCTTGTTCCATTTAGTCAATCTAAACGATTTGCTAAGAAAAATCCGAAAATGGTTACGTTGATTCCTCTAAAGAATGGAAATCATGGATTTACAAATCTATCGATACAAAAGTCTACGAATGATACGATTAACTATTTAAAGGCGAGACTAAAAAAGTAAGGTGATTCAATGAGTCATATTAATAAAATTCAATTTCTTACAAAAGAGCATTGGAGTCTATTGTTACTTGCTGATCCATCGAAAGAAATGGTAGATAAGTATATTCAAAAGAGTCATATTTATGAAATAGTAGATCGTCATTTGCTCGTTGGTATAATCGTATTAATGGAAATTTCCAACGAAGAGATTGAAATTAAAAATATTGCAATTGATCCAGCCTTTCAAGGTAATGGTTATGGTAAAAGTTTAATTCGCTTTGGTATCCGTGAATCTAAAAAACTTGGCTATTCTAAAATTTCGATATGTACAGGTAATTCAAGTACACATCAATTAGCGTTATATAAAAATTGTGGCTTTCGAATAAGTACCATTTCCCGTGATTTCTTTATTCAAAATTATGAAGAAGAAATTTGGGAAAATGGAATTCAGTGTAAAGATTTAATAAAGCTTGAACAATTAATAGAAAAAAAAAAGTAGGGTGTCCCAAAAGGGCATCCTACTTTTTATATTTATAGGAAGTATTTAAAGAAGAGTAGTTGAAATAACAGTCGAAGTGCAAATGAGATGGTTGAACATGCAAATAAAACTGTGAAATGTGCAAATAAGAAATCCGAAACTGCAAATAAAGTACGAACTGCAAATAAAAATAGAGAATCTGCAAATAAAATCAGTAAAAGTGCAATTAAATTTCCTAGAATGCCAAATTAGATAGGGAATTACCTATACCGGTTAAGGTATTTCGCCTAAATTATTGTTCAAAGGTAGATGCACAGAAATGGAAAATTAATAAATATGCTCTAATACCATTTAAATAGCCTAAAAAAGTGAAGAAATCTACTAAATATCTATAAATGGAGAGCATAGTATCAACTCTAATTGAAAAAAGTTACCAGGATACCGCCATTTTGCTTTTCTTAAATATAAAAAAGGGACCGTCTATTTGTCTGTAATGCTGACTAATAGTACGGCCTCGTTTTTCAATCATTAAACGGTTTAACATACATAACGTAAGTATTTCGGTCTTGATCGACTTCGTTTGATGTTTGCTCATAAATTTGTTGATTGATTGTAATATAGGTTGATTGAAGCCAAGTTAGTAAATCTAACTCATCTCCGCTTTCATAGAAATGAATTTCCTCAAAAGAATCAACATCTCTAATTTCAATTCCTAATGGTCTATTTAAATGATAATAAGGAGTATTTTCTAATTCGGATTCAACTACTTCAATTACATAACGATCTTCTTCAATATAAGAGCCTTTGTTCTCATAAACGAAACCATTTAAAATAAAATAGTCGCAGTATCTTCTAGTAAAGATTTGGACCTTTGATAAAAATGGAAAATGGTAAATTGGACGCGTAAATTCGCCGTCCAGTAATCGGTATTCAAGAACAAAAATGTTATCGGTATTAAACATTGTACGGACTCCTTTATTAATTGTATATCTATTAGTATATAACAAAGATTGGGTTAGAAATGTATGTATTTATTTCATTAAGAATAGAATAAGACAGCTTTACTTATGAATATATTTAATTTGTTTCTCATTTTTCACCGTAAACTAGTTTTTATATACAGTTGGACTGAGTGTAGTTTAGTATAGAGTAGACTAATTTAATTCTGGAAAGGAGATCCAAATGTCAAAAACATCATTATTAATGAAAAAAGTTAGTATCGCTTTAACGAGTGGATTAGCAGTAGGTGCACTAGCTGGTTGTAGTTCTCAAAGTGCGGATCGACCAGAAAAACCGAAAAATGACGATTGTCGTGATTGGGATTTTGATGATGACGAAGGTGTTTGGGTTTGTGATGACAGTTCTAGTCATTACTACCATAGTTATTATCACGGAGGAATATTTTATCCAACAAGAACTGCGTTACATGGAAGTAAATCTTATAAGAGCTATAAATCTTCTAGTAGCTTTTCAGGACATACTTCGTCTTCCTCGAAGAGCGGGTTTGGTAAGGGTTCATCTGGGGGATTTGGTGGTTAATAATGGAAAATGTCAATTTACATGATTATCAGCAAAAGCGAAAAGAAGTATATAAAAGATTACCAGACTTTTGGGCAGATTTACAAGATTCATATTATGCTTTATTAGATTATTATCCTTTTACAAAAAGTGAAGTCGATGAAATTCATTCAATTACTGAGCAAATTGGAAAAATTTATGATAAGACGGCTCGTTTAATGAGACAACTTCCAGATGATATTTTTTATATGCTTGGTTATTCAAAGGAAATTCTTCCGTTTTTACGTCATAAAACGATTGAAAGTGAAGGAATCATAAGAAGAATTGATCTTACCCTCACAAAGGATGGTTGGAAACATTATGAATGTAATAGTGACACGCCAACTTTTATTATGGAAACACATCATGTTAATGGCTATATTACAGATTACTTCAATGTGAAAAATCCTAATGTTGAAAGTGAAATGAAATTATCTAGTGCCATAAATCACGTCATAAACAAAAGTATTAAAGGTTTAGATGAACCGATGATTGTTTTTACGGCTCACGGAGACCATGAGGAAGACTGGAAGACAGTTAAGTATATTCAATCTCTATACAAAGGTAAGAGTCAATTGATTTCACTAGAAGACTTACAAATTATTGAAAATGATGGACTATATACACCTAAAGGGGAAAGAATACATATTCTTTACCGACAAACCTATCCAATTGAACATCTAGAGCTTGATCAATCTTCAGATGGGACAAAAATTGGGTTGGCATTATTACAGCTTGTAATAGATGGGAAATTAATTATGTTCAATCCTATCTCTTCGTTTTTATTACAGTCTAAAGCTGTTCAAGCATTGATTTGGAACTTACATATAGAACAATCAGATGTTTTTACAGTGGAAGAACATGAAGTCATTAGCAATTATTTTTTACCAACTTTTTTAGAGCCAGATTATTTTATCGAACATAAACTTCCATATATTGAGAAACCTGCATTTGGACGTGAGGGAGATTCAATTAAGATTTATGATGGTGAACATAGTCAGCAAAGTAATCAGAATAACTACTCTAATCAAGTGATGGTCTACCAACAATACTCGCCTTTACCTAAGCGTAAGGTTATGACTCCTGACGGGATGTTAGATTTACATGTATTAGTAGGTAGTTTTTTAATTAAGGAAGAATATGGTGCAATCGGCGTGCGTGCTGGAAATATCATTACTGGAAACGAAAGTTGTTTTTTGCCTGTAGGGCTTGTTGAAGAAGAAATTTAAATAAAGGGGATGAGATATTAAATGGATAGTATTGTTAGTACATTGCAATATTTAGGATCAGGACTTATTCTTTTATTTATTGGATTTTTAGCGTTTACTTTTACAACTAAGATGAGTGAGCAAAAATTAATATTAGATGATGGCAATATAGCCGTCGCATTAAAATTAGCAGGTAAATTAGTCGGATTAGCAATCGTCATTATGTCTGCAGCAAAATACTCAGTTAACTATGGTGACTTTATTATATGGAGCCTAGTTGGCATTATAGCTCAAATGGTTACATATTGGATTGCTGAATTTGTATTATTTCCGAAAATATCGTTTGCTAAAAAAGTTGAAGAGGGTAATGTTGCCGTTGCAGCATTATTATTTACTTTAAGTGTAACGGTAGGATTACTTATATCAGGTAGTATTTCATATTGATGACATGAAAGAGAATGCTAGATTGGCATTCTCTTTTTTAAATTAGTCTAGCTAGAAACACTAACAAAGAAATTTAACTTTTATTAAATTTCTTTTAACGGTATGCTTATCTTATAAGCGATTTAAAAAATATTATGATAATAAGTTTAAGTGTACTTTACTTTCACTTTAGAAGGAGGAAAAGCGTTGACTTTAGAAATTAAACAGCTTTCTAAAAAATTTGGAGATGCTATTGCAGTTAATCAATTGTCATTAACTTTGCCTAAAGGAAGAGTACTAGGATTATTAGGTAGAAATGGAGCAGGAAAAACGACTACTATTAAAATGTTAATAGGACTACTTACACCTACTAATGGGGAAATAAATTGGGAAGGAATTCCCTTTAAAACGACTAAAGTTAAGGTCGGCTATTTACCGGAGGAAAGAGGTTTATTTACAAAAAGTAAGGTTGTTGATCAACTAAAGTACTTTGGAAAACTAGAAGGAATGTCTAACAAGGAAGTCGATAAAGAAATTACATACTGGTTAGATCGTTTGGAAATACCGCATTATCGAAATAAAAAGGCTGGAGAGCTTTCCAAAGGTAACCAACAAAAAATTCAACTAATTGTAACTTTATTACATAATCCTGAGTTAATTATTTTAGATGAGCCTTTTAGTGGACTAGATCCAGTTAATGCGGATTTAATGGCATCAATTATTACCGAAGAAATTGAAAAAGGGAAAACAGTAATATTATCGAGTCACCGCATGGATCAAGTGGAAGCATTTTGTGAACATGTTTGTATTTTAAAGAACGGAAATGTAGTCGCAGAAGGCAGTTTAAGTAGATTAAAAGAGGAATATGGTTATAGAAATTTAATTTTAGAAGATATAGAGCCTATTAAACAATTATTAGCTTCTAAAAATGTAAGTTATGAACAAAAGCATTCGGGAATTTACGTAAAAGTGAAAAGTGATGAGGAAGCATTTACGATTTTAGATCATATAAAGTCGGAAATCGGTTCTATAAGGAAATTTCAATTATTAGAGCCGACACTAAATGATATCTTTATAGAGAGGGCGAGATAAATGAGAAAATTTAGCACGGTCTTTTTATTTCATTTACGTGAAGGTTTAATGGCAAAAGCAACGATGATTATGAGTGTAGTTTTATTTATATTAGTCGTTGGGGTATTAGGAGTACAGAATTATATTGCTGGTACAGAAAAGAATAATAAGGATAAAGATAAAATTGTTTTAATTAATCAGACGGTAAATTATCCTTTAGATCCTGCTAGTTTAAACAAAACACTTAAATCGGCTAAAATAGAGCATGGAAATCCAGGTAATGAAATAGATGTAAAAAAACAAGTTGAGGATGGCTCAAAAGACGGATTAATTATCATCACTGAAAAGAACAATGTCCCGTCAATTCAATATACTTATAAAAAGTTCTCAAATAGTGATGTACTTTCAGTATTAAATATGACATTGCAACAAAATTACTTAACGAAAACTGCTCAAAACTTAAAGTTATCACCCGATTCTGTAACAAAGTTATTGCAAAAAGTGGAGGTTAAAGAAGAAGTTCTAAAAAACCCTATGGCTACATTCGGAATTGCTTACTTTTTTGGCTTCTTACTATATATGTTTTTATTAATATATGGAAACTCAATCGCTACTGGTATTGTTGCTGAAAAGTCTTCTAGAGTAATGGAAGTATTATTACCTAAAGTAAGTCCTGTCGTTACTCTATACGGAAGAGTCGTTGCAGTATTTTTTGTAGCCTGTGCACAATTAGTTGTACTAGGATTAGGATTTCTATTTGCCAATTTATTAGGCTGGGCGAATTCAAATGCGATATCTTTTTTTGGAATGAAAATAGATTTAGAGGCATTAGATAGTTCAACCATCATAGCTTTTGTTGTTTATTTCTTACTAGGTTATTTATTATACGGTTTACTTTACGCTGCAATTGGATCAGTCGTTTCTAGAACAGAGGAGCTTCAAATGGTTCTGATGCCACTTACAATATTAGTTGTAGCTGCATTCTTTGTTAGTATTAATGCATTAATAAATCCAAACGGTACATTTATCCAAATTAGCTCATACATTCCATTCTTTGCACCACTCGTAGCATTTTCTAGATTTGTAAGCGGAGAAATGAATTTTATAGAAATAAGTGCTAGTGTATTAATTTTACTCGTTTCAATTTTGATTTTAACACGTGTTGCTAGCCGCATTTATGTTAATGGAGTCATGTATTACAGTGAAAAAGTAAAGTTGAAAGATATCGCTCGATTATTGAAAAGACAATAAAAAAATAGATCTCCAAAGTCATATTGCTGACTTTGGAGATCTATTTTTATTTCATCATCACACAGTAAATCTGAAGAAAATTCGGCGTAGTTTTCAATTTTAGGTTTAAGTATAAGTGTAAATTCGCCTTTATCAAACTCTGTTTTTTAAAATTGATTTTATGTTTCGAAATGAAATAGAAGCTGATTACTCAACTTAGTTTTAACTTTAAATCTTTCAAAGAACTAGTCTTGGATTTTTGACTTCACATCCTGCTGTAAAACTTCCAACTCTCCAATTACAATCTCCGAAACACGTTTATATCCTTTTGTGTTATTCGGATGCATACTATCAATTAAATAATATTCACCGTTCATTCGATTCCAGCCAACATTAGAGTATAGGTCAATACAAGGCAATGAGTAAAAAGATGCTACATCTTTTACAGCGCGAGCGTAATCAGATGTTAAAAATCCGGCTTTATTTTTATCTTCATATTTTCCGTCGTGATATCTAGGTACAGGCGTCATAAGAATAATTCTGCAGTCTGGTAGCCTTAATTGTATTTTTTCAACCATTGAACACAAAGCACCAGTAAATGTAGATTCGTCTAAGTTAGGTTGTTTATTTGTTGGCAACCCATTACCTAAAGGAATATTTCTTCCAAAGTCATTTGTCCCACCCATTATTGTTAATAACTGAGTAGTAAGTGGGATCGTAGCATCGATTCTTTGACTGTTACACATACTAGACAAAATTTCTGTCGTTCCTTTTGGCTGGGGATCAGGTGGGTGACCTTTATAATTTCCATTTTTATCGATCCAAGCAATCGACCCATTTTCAGCTATAGTTGTTCCGCCAATCCCTCTATTCACATGTGTCAAACCTAATTTTTCTGCTACTGCAGGTTGCCATCCGTTAGACGAAGTTATACTATCCCCATAGCTAATCCATTCTATTGATTTGTTTTTAGTTATCATTTTACCTTTTACATCCGGCATATTTGCGAACAATTTATTACAAATTCGTTTTACATTCCATGATAATCTATTCATAGATATCACCCTTTTTACACATTTACTTTCTAAACATGTAAATCGTTTTTTTACTCATGTAATTTTGCAACAATGACCATATAGTATTAACAGTTTATATGTGAACATTACTATATATTACATTAATCGAATTCTATTTAAAGTTTACAACTAAAAGAAAACGCCCCTCTATTGTTATCTAAAATAAACAATAGGGGACGATTAGATTATCTACTAGTTAGTTGACTGATCCTGTGGTATTTTCTCAATTAAATTAGTATAGGAGTCTTGTATTCTCTTAGTAATTTCTCCACGCTTACCTAAACCAATAGAATAAGACTTTTCATCGATTAAAACTGAAGTAACAGGTAAAATATCGGAAACGGATGCAGTTGTAAAAGCCTCATCTGCATTTAAGAGATCATCGATTGAAAATGGATCTTCTTTTATTTCTATATTTTCTTTTTTTGCAATTTCAAGTACTACTTTTCGGGTAATACCATTAAGAATTAAATGATTTGCAGGATGTGTATAAAGAGTTGAGTTTTTTACGATAAAGACATTTGTTGCTGAACCCTCAGTAATTATTCCATCTCTATGCAATATAGCTTCTTTTGCTCCCTTAGAATAAGCTTCATTTTTTACTAAAACGCTGCCTAATAAATTTAAACTTTTAATATCACAGCGGAGCCACCTAATGTCATTAGTTACATAAGCAGTAATTCCTTTTTCCATTTGTTGTAATGGTCTTTGATCTTCTCTAACTGTATAGGCAATTAATTGAGGTTTTAAATTAGCTTCTTCTTGATAAATATGATTACGGTTCATTACACCTCTACTAATTTGAATATAAACATAGCCATTATCATAATCACAAGTGTTCATTAAATAAACTAAATCACTTTCAAGCTTTTTTAGATGCATTTTAAAGGGGATTAGTATTTTTTCACAGCTATCCTTTAAACGAATTAAATGGGCATCGAGTTCAAAATAAGACTTATTGAAAAAACGAATGACTTCGTATACACCATCTCCAAATTGATAACCTCGATCTAATATATTTACATTTGCAGACTTTAAATCAACAATACGGTTGTTTAAAAGAACCTTTGTTTTCATCTATTCTTCACTCCCCGTTATCATAAAAGTCATTTTACTAATAAACATTTTTAATAATGAGTTTTTTTGTGATACATTCAATATAGCATAAGTTTATTAAATATTTTGTAAAAAGGAGAGAGACAATGAAAATATTAATTTTAGGTGCTAGTGGACTAGTTGGGAAGGCTTTAATAAAAGAATTATCTCCTGATCATGATGTGTATGGAACATTTAATCAAACGGAATTAGAATTAACAGCTAATCATCAAATACAATGGGATATCAATGATTCAGAGAAGATTTTGAATTGGATTGATCGTATTTGCCCGGATATAATCGTTTCTTGTTTACGAGGTGATTTTACTGTTCAATTCGAAGCTCATGCTAGAATTGTAGAAAAGATAAAATCAACATCGACTAGATTTTTATTTTGTTCTACAACGAATGTTTTTGATGGAGACGTAACAAGGCATCATGCTGAGACTGATCCTCCTATTGCCGAGTCGGATTATGGGCAATTTAAAATAAAGTGTGAAGAGCTTATTAAGAACGAGCTTGGAATGCGTGGAGTAATTTTAAGATTACCAATGGTTTGGGGAAAACAATCTCCGAGGTTAAAAGAAATAAAGAATAAAATAGAAAATGGGCAAGAGATTGAAGCCTACGACAATATATATTTAAATCATGCAATTGATACAGGAATAGCAAGCCAAGTAAGACAAATTATCGCAAATGATCTAAAAGGGATTTTTCATTTAGCGACTACTGATATTGACTCGCAATATGCATTTGTTTGGAAACTTGTAAAAGGCTTATCGCCAGAGGGAAAAGTTAAATCGTTAACACTTGAGAATTATGACAATTATAATTTTGGGTTATTAATTAATCGCACTGATCTAGAATCAGGTTTTTACTATGATAATGAAACACTGCTTGACCAACTAGTTAAATAATTTAATAAAAAATAAGAAAAAACTAGTGATTAAATATTCTTAATATTTTGATTGTATAGCTGAAATTTGTAACATATACTAATTTTAGTATGAACATACTTTTAAAATACTGGTGGTGAATGGTATGGAGGAACTAAGTGTAAAGCCTTGGGTGAGTCAGTATCCAGAGCAAATACCAACAGCATTAGATGATCACTTTGAAATACTACCAAACTATTTAAAGCAGACAGCTTCGAAATATCCAACTAAGAAAGCGCTTAATTTTCTCGGAAAATCGATGACTTTTAACGAAATTTATATTCAGTCTTTAAGATTTGCAAATTTTTTAAGGAATTTAGGAATTAAAAAAGGTGATCGAGTTGCAATCATGCTTCCAAATTGTCCACAAGCAGTGATTGCTTATTATGGAATTCTATTTGCTGAAGCAATAATTGTCCAAACAAATCCGCTCTATACTGAACGTGAGCTTGAATATCAAATGAATGATAGTGGTGCAACTGCTATTATTTGTTTAGATTTATTGATTAATAGAGTGTGCGAAGTAAAAAAAACTACAAAGCTTCAACATATTTTTGTTACTGGGATTAAAGACTATTTACCGTTTATTAAAAGGATATTATATCCTTTTTCAAAACAACCAAAGGCTCCGGAGATACCTAAAGATCATTCAATTCATCAATTTAATTTTATAATGAACATATCTGCACCAATTGAACATGTACCTACAAATAGTAATGTAGAAGATATAGCAATACTACAATATACAGGTGGAACGACCGGCTTTCCAAAAGGTGTAATGCTTACGCATAAAAACTTAGCATCTAATACATTAATGGCCGAAAAATGGTTATATAAAAGCAAGAAGGGCCAAGAGAAAATTTTAACTGTCTTGCCATTCTTCCACGTATATGGAATGACTACTTGTATGAATTTATCGATAATGTGTGCATATGAAATGATAATCGTTCCAAGATTTGATGCAACTCAAATGCTTGAAGCGATAAATAAGTATCGTCCTACATTGTTTCCAGGTGCACCAACCATGTATATTGCACTATTAAATCATCCAGAATTAAAGAAGAATGATATTTCATGTATTCATGCGTGCTTAAGCGGATCTGCAGCATTACCTGTAGAAGTTCAAGAGCAGTTTGAAAAGGTGACAGGTGGGAAATTAGTTGAGGGCTACGGATTATCAGAGGCTTCTCCAGTGACACATAGTAATTTCCTTTGGGATAAACGAGTGACTGGGAGTATTGGCGTTCCTTGGCCAAGTACAGATGCTAAAATCGTTTCCCTAGAAACAGGAGAAGAGCTACCTCCACGTGAAATTGGTGAATTAATCGTTTCAGGACCACAAGTTATGAAAGGCTATTGGAATCGTCCTGAAGAAACTGCTGCCACTTTAAAAGATGGATGGTTATATACAGGTGATTTAGGTTATATGGATGAGGAAGGCTTCTTTTATATTGTTGACCGTAAGAAAGATATGATTAACGCAGGAGGATTTAATGTTTATCCTAGAGATATAGAGGAAGTATTGTATGAACATGAGGCTATTAAAGAAGCAGTCGTAGTTGGAATTCCAGATGACTATCGTGGAGAAACAGTTAAAGCGTATGTTGTATTAAAAGATGGTAAATCGGTAACTGAGGATGAATTAGATGATTTTTGCCGAAAATATTTAGCAGCATACAAAGTTCCGCGAGTTTATGAATTTAGAACAGAATTACCGAAGACGATGATTGGTAAAATATTAAGAAGAACATTGCTTGAAGAAGAAGAGCAAAAGAATAATAAAACAGAAGATTCTGATGAAAATTTAATATAAATTCAATTGAGGGATGATCAACAGAACATCCCTCAATTGAATTTATTTATAAATACCTTTGATTTTTAAGGAATAAATTATTAAAGGACAATTGACAATTTTCTGATAAATTTGTATTATGAGAATATGAATGATTGTTCATTCACTGTATGAAGGGGTATATAAAGATGAAAAGAGATAAACCAAAATATAAACAAATAATTGATGCTGCAGTTGTTGTAATTGCTGAAAATGGTTACCACCAAGCGCAAGTTTCTAAAATTGCAAAGCAGGCTGGAGTAGCTGATGGAACGATCTATTTATATTTTAAAAATAAAGAATCAATCCTAATTTCGTTGTTCGAAGAGAAGATGGGAAATTTTACTGAAAAAATTCGTGAAAAAATTGAAGGTAAACCCGATTCGATATCGAAATTATTAATGTTGGTGAAAACTCACTTTTATGAAATGTCTAAAGATTCACATTTAGCAATCGTTATGCAATTGGAAGTAAGACAAACAAATATTGACCTTAGATTAAAAATAAACGAGGTACTGAAAGAGTATCTCCATATTATAGATTCTATTTTAATTGATGGGGTAAATAGCGGTTTGTTTGACAAGCAATTAGATATACGTACAGCTAGACAAATGATTTTTGGGACGATTGATGAAGTGATGACTCATTGGGTAATGACAGGTCAAAAGCAAGATCTAGAGTCAAAAGCCGAAAAAGTTCACCAATTATTAATAAGAGGATGCGGGTACCAAAATTAACGTTCTAGTGCACTTCAAAAATAAGGAGGAATAGTTGTGAGTTTAATTCAATGTAAAATATCCGACGGTATTGCATTTCTAACAATTCAACATCCACCAGCAAATGCTATGTCTTCGGTAGTATTTGCTGATTTAGTTAAGCGTTTAGATGAATTAGAAAATAACAATGATGTAAGCGTTTTAGTTGTCCATGGAGAAGGTAAATTTTTCTCTGCAGGTGCAGATATAAAAGAGTTTACTTCATTCAAAAATGCAGAAGATGCAGCTGCTGTTGCTAGAAGGGGTCAATTAGTATTTGATCGTGTTGAAAATTATTCTAAGCCAATTATCGCAGCAATTCATGGAGCTGCATTAGGTGGCGGATTAGAATTTGCTATGAGCTGCCATATCCGAGTTGTTGCAGAAAATGCAAAACTTGGTTTACCTGAATTAAACTTAGGAATCATTCCTGGTTTCGCTGGGACACAACGATTACCTCGTTATATTGGAAAAGATAAAGCATTAGTAATGCTTGCTACTTCTGAACCAATTTCTGGTGTTGAAGCTGGTAAAATTGGATTAGCTACAATTGTAGTTCCAGAAGATAGTTTATTAGAAGAAGCGACAGCCTTGGCTGCTAAAATAGCAAGAAAAAGTATGCAATCAATTGAATATGTTCTACAACTACTATCTTCAACAAGAACTGAATCATATCATGAAGCGGTTGAAGAAGAGTCTAAATTATTTGGAGAAATTTTTACATCTGAAAATGCAAAAGAGGGTATATCGGCATTTTTAGAAAAAAGGAAACCAGTGTTTAATAAATAAGTAGTTTAATATTTTAAAAAAATAGATGTAGTTACAATTCCTAGGAGGGCATAACAATGAACATTTATGTACTATTAAAAAGAACATTCGATACTGAAGAGAAAATTACAATTTCAAATGGTGTAATCCAAGAGGATGGCGCTGAATTTATTATAAATCCTTATGATGAGTATGCAGTTGAAGAAGCAATTCAAATCCGTGATGCTCATGGCGGCGAAGTAACAGTAGTAACAGTTGGTAACGAAGATAGCGAAAAAGAACTACGTACAGCACTAGCAATGGGTGCTGATAAAGCCGTGTTAATTAACGTTGAAGATGATGTTACAAATGCTGATCAATATACAACATCTAAACTAATTGCAAAATACTTAGAGGATAAAGACCCTTCAATTATCTTAGCTGGTAATGTAGCAATTGATGGTGGTACTGGTCAAGTAGGTCCACGCGTTTCCGAATTATTAAACATTCCTTACGTAACGACAATTACAAAAATCGAAATTAATGGTACAACAGCTACAATCGAACGTGATGTAGAAGGCGACACAGAAATCATTGAAACATCTTTACCATTATTAATTACTGCTCAACAAGGTTTAAACGAGCCAAGATACCCATCTTTACCAGGGATCATGAAAGCTAAGAAAAAACCTTTAGACGAGTTAGAATTAGATGATTTAGATCTAGAAGAAGATGATGTTGAAGCAAAAACAAAAACGATTGAAATTTACCTTCCTGCGAAAAAAGAAGGCGGTAAAGTTTTAGCTGGTGAATTACAAGACCAAGTGAAAGAACTAGTTTCATTATTACGTTCTGAGGCAAAAGTAATTTAATTTAATTGAATTGAATATTGGAACAGACTAATAGATTAATATCGTAATCGAAAATTTTGGAGGGAAATAACATGTCACGTAAAGTATTAGTATTAGGCGAAGTTCGTGAAGGATCATTACGAAATGTTTCATTTGAGGCAGTAGGTGCTGCTAAAACAGTTGCTGAGGGCGGAGAAGTAGTTGCTGTATTAGTAGGTAAATCAGTAAGTGCATTAGCTACTGAAATGATTCAATACGGTGCAGACCGTGCGATCGTTGTAGAAGATGAAAAATTAGCATCATATACTTCTGACGGATATTCTCAAGCATTATTAGCTGTTATTGACCAAGAAAAGCCAGAAGGTCTTGTATTTGGCCATACAGCTTTAGGAAAAGATTTATCACCAAAGCTTGCTGCTCGCTTACAAAGCGGACTAATTTCAGATGTTACAACAATTGAAGTAGCAGGTGGAAATATCGTTTTCACTCGTCCAATTTATTCAGGTAAAGCATTCGAGAAAAAAGTTATGGTAGATCCATTTATTTTTGCGACAATTCGTCCAAACAATATTACAGTATTAGAAAAAGACGCTACACGTAGTGGTGATGTGGCAACTGTTTCAGTTGAAATTAAAGACTTACGTTCAATCGTAAAAGACGTTGTACGCAAAGCAAGTGAAGGTGTAGACCTTTCTGAAGCTAAAATTATTGTTGCTGGTGGTCGTGGAGTTAAGAGTGAAGATGGATTTAACCCATTAAAAGAATTAGCAACAGTATTAGGAGCTGCTGTAGGTGCATCTCGTGGTGCATGTGATGCTAACTACTGTGATTACTCTTTACAAATTGGCCAAACTGGTAAAGTTGTAACGCCTGATTTATACATCGCATGTGGTATCTCAGGAGCAATTCAACATTTAGCTGGTATGTCTAACTCTAAAGTAATCGTTGCAATTAACAAAGATCCAGAAGCTAATATCTTTAAAGTAGCTGATTATGGAATCGTTGGTGACTTATTCGATGTTTTACCATTATTAACTGAAGAATTTAAAGCGGTATTAGTTAACTCTTAATATGGCTGTAAAATGAAGGTGTCCCTAATTTTTTAGGGGGCCTTCTTTTTTATTGTTGGGAATCGGGAGTTAGATTGGTTAGGGGAATTAGAAGTAGAGCATGGGAATAAAGAGGTGGATCGGTAAATAAAAATGAGGCAACGCAATTAAAAAGGTAGAATCCAAATAAAACGGCATAACGTAAATAAAAAAGGAGAATCGCAATTAAAATAAGAAATTACCCATACTGGTTAGGGGATTACAGCCTATTTTCGTTTATAAGCAGATACTTTCGAATGAAAAACTAGGAGATATCCTTAGATTTCCTTCGAATTAGTTTAAAAAGTGGATAAATAGTTGTATATCGCTATCCAAAGAAAAATATTTTCAACTACAAATGAAAAACTTCGCTAATATACCCTCTGATATGTTTTTCGCGTGACGTTAATCATCAAAAGGTTAACAATTTCTTTCTATTTCAACCGTGTATTTTGGTTTTTTTCCAATAAAAAAAAGAGGATTCAGTTGTCAGTTACTCTGACTTTTTGAACACCTCCTTTTATAGTTCTTCTATTTTACAAGCCATTGCCACTACATCCTAACAATGACTGATCCACCGCCAGATGTTACTACTTGATTTTGTTTTTGCTCAAGTTGTCTAAGTAATTCATTATTTGCTTCGATTGCTTTTACAAGGTTAGTAATTTGATTTTCAAGATTCATAAACATTTGCATAACCGTTTGATGATCAGTTTGAACGTGACCTTGAACGCCATTTCTCATAGGATGTTGCGGGTGGTGGTGAGGGGGTGAATTCCAAAATGGATGATGCATATTTTAACCTCCAATTTCTAGACCAATGTACTATATAGTACGTCTAATTTATTGTAAGAGTTCGCCTATTTTAAATAGTTCAGGATTTATTGCGAATTAATATATAGGAAAGAAGTG
Organism: Arthrobacter citreus; assembly: GCA_013200995.1. GTDB lineage: Bacteria > Bacillota > Bacilli > Bacillales > Bacillaceae_G > Gottfriedia. The sequence goes on from CP053688.1 coordinate 4,873,892, forward strand.
AGTGGATTTTAAAAAATGGGGTACTTGCTATCTATGAGAACATGGGTGAACAAAAAAAGTAACCCCCTTTAAAGGATTACTTAGTAAATTAAGAAATAGCTTTGTCTATTTTGTTTTTTTCGTATAGTAATTCGTGGCGTTTTTCAATTTTACTTTCAATCTTCTCAATTTCTTCTTTGTTGTGCAATAATGATTGTTTATTCTCATTAACTAATTGGTTAAACGTTTTACGAAAAGGTTTTCTCATGACTGCCACTCCTAACGTTAAATTTTTTGAATATTATTATTATATTTAAAAATATATTAACATAAAAATCTGACATTTCCCAATTAAGATTTTACAAAATTGTGACAAATGTAATGAGTTATTCAATTACTTATGGACTAGTTCAATAATCTTAATGAGTTATATGGTAGTGGTAGTCATTTTTTAACATTTACGAATAAAGTTTTTCATATACTTCAACTTCAATTCCATCTGCATTTGTTCTATTTTCAACATATGTAAATCCTTGAGATTCCCAAAATGTTTTAGCTTGCTGGTTACTCAGCAATACACCTAAACGTAATCCGTGAATACTTCTTTTTAATTGTAGTTCTTCAAATAATAAAAATGCGTTTGTTCCGAATCCATAACCTTGGTAATCATTATGTATCATTAATAGCCCTAGCCAAGGAAAACCATCTTTAGGATTAAGTTTTAAAAAATCAACCAATCCTATATATGTATCATCTAGCTTTATAAAATAAGTTTCTGTTTGTTTTGAGGAATCAAAATACTCATTCAGCAGTTCTTCTTTCGTTCTAGTTAGTCGACTGTTTTCCATTAAATTGTAACTTTGATTAGAATTTGTAATTTCTTCGATTACATCTAATAAGTCTTGTGTAATTTTTTCAAATGTTATCATTTTTTTTAGTCCTTTCACTGGTATATCGACAATTTGTTTGGTTAAAGTAAGTTTGAGCAAATTAATAGAAAATGCTAATTCTCATATGGTATACTTTCTTTAAAATTATAACAAATTATGTCAATCATCATATTTTACTTTATAGATTGGCAATAGGAGGAAATATAAATGGCAATTGTTAACGCAACAAACGCAACGTTCGCAGAAGAAACAAAAGAAGGTGTAGTACTAGTTGATTTTTGGGCAACTTGGTGTGGGCCTTGTAAAATGATCGCTCCTGTATTAGAAGAATTAGCTTCTGAATATGGTGATAAAGTTAAAATTGTAAAAGTTGATGTTGATGAAAATCAAGAAACAGCTGCTAAATTTGAAGTTATGAGCATTCCATCATTATTCGTTCTTAAAGATGGCGAAGTAGTTGATAAAACTTTAGGTTTTAAACCAAAAGAAGCTTTAGAAGAATTAATTACTCCACATATCGGTTAATAATAATTTGTAAGAAATGCACTCATAATATGAGTGCATTTCTTTTTTTTTGCACAGTTTTTCTTCTTTATTATATTTAATTAAAAAAAGAGACATTTGGCAAAATACGATGGAGTTTATTTATTACTGAAATGAAATGGTTTTCATTAATAAGAGCAAGTTTAACCTTTAGATAATGTTAAAAATTTCTAATGTAAATAGGATTGACTATTTTTCTGTCACGTTTTATATTTAATAAGCATTAATATTTAACAGGCATTAAATATTTATTTGGATTAATTGTTAAAGGAGGTTAATATTCTTGGGGAACAAAAATGAGTACATTGAACGGATTCAGACCGCGCTTCATTCTGCTATTCACAAAATGCAACCAAAGGTGACAGAAAGTATGAATAGTCATGGAGTAACAGCTACTCAATTTTTTGTATTGATGTACTTAAGAAAAAATGAGAGCTGTAAAATATCTGAAATCGCGGAAATGATGGGTGTAAAACCAAGTGCGGTATCCTTTATGATTGATCGACTTGAACATAATAATTTTGTTTATAGAGAGCATGATAAAAAAGACCGTCGAGTTGTAAATATATTGTTAAGCGAGGAAGGAATAAAAAAATTAGAAGCAGTAATTAAAGATCGAAAAGAAATCTTTGAAAGCTTTCTGTTTAACCTTTCAGACGAAGAGCTTTTACAATTTGCAAAGATTACAGAAAAGCTTGCTAACGCAGCGGCTGATATATAGAAAATTTTTACAAAATACTTTTTTGTATTAGTTATTATAAAAAGAAAAAAGATAGTGGAGAGAAGGGAGAAATATATTTTGAGTACAAATACAGTTGTTCAAAAAGATAATAATCGTAAACTATTGCTAATTGGTCTTATTATAGCAATGTTTTTCTCGGCATTAGATGGTACGATTGTTGGTACTGCAATGCCTAAAATTGTAGGAGACCTTGGTGGTTTAAGTATGATGACTTGGCTGACAACAGCATACTTATTAACTTCAACTACTGTTGTGCCGATTGCTGGTAAATTAGCCGACTTATTAGGTCGTAGAAGTGTATACATTGCAGGTTTAGTTATATTCATGGCAGCTTCTGCTTTATGTGGTATTGCACATAATATGACAGAATTAATCATTTACCGTGGTATTCAAGGTATCGGTGGCGGTGTAATGATGCCGATGGCGATGATTGTTATCGGGGATTTATTTACAGGTAAAGAACGTGCGAAATTCCAAGGGGTTTTCGGTGGTATTTACGGTTTAGCGTCAGTAATTGGTCCACAAATTGGTGGTTGGATTGTTGATTCATTAAACTGGAAATGGGTTTTCTACATTAACCTTCCTGTTGGGATTATTGCAACAATTTTTATTGCTTTAGGATTAAAAGGTCGTAAAAATTCTGGTCCAATCAATTTCGATATTGCTGGTATGGTTACGATGATTATTGGTGTTGTAAGCTTACTACTTGCTTTAAGCTTAGGCGGAGTTAAATATGATTGGAATTCTTGGCAAATCATTGGTTTATTTGTTTTAGCAGTGGTTGGAATCGTTAGCTTCGTTATTGTCGAAAATAAAGCTAAAGAGCCAATTTTACCAATGCATTTATTCAAAAATAGAACTTTCGTAACATTAAACTTAATTGGTTTCTTTATGACAATCGCGATGTTTGGCGCAATCATGTTCGTACCATTCTTCATGCAAGGTATTGTTGGAACAAGTGCAACTCAATCGGGTACTATTATGACGCCGATGATGGTAACAATGATTATTGCAAGTATTATCGGTGGTCAGGTTGTATTTAAAGTTGGGATAAAACCACAAATTATTACAGGTATGTTCGTAATCGCATTAGGTTTATATCTGCTAACAACTTTAGATATGGATTCAAGTAAAACAATTGCAACAATTTTTATGGGAGTTATGGGTCTTGGAATTGGTTTAGTAATGCCGACAATTACACTAGCTCTACAAGAAGTTTTCGATAAGAAAGAATTAGGGATCGTTACATCTTCAAGTCAATTCTTCCGTTCAATCGGTGGAACATTTGGAGCTACTGTTTTAGGTGCTGTAATGAACAGTAAATCAGGAACACTTTTAAATCATGATTTAGTTCCATTTTTAAATAAATTACCAGCACAAGCTGCTCCATTAGTAGACAAATTTAAAGACATGATTAATACAACACCTCAATCTGTATTTACAATGTTATTTAATGCGGATGCTAAAAAATTAATTCCTAAACCAATCCTAGAAGGAATGTTACCAATCATTAAAACATCTTTAATGGATTCTTTACACCAAGTATTCTTTGTAGGTTTAGGATTCATTTTAATTGGTGCAGTAGTAACTTTATTCCTAAAACCAATTAAATTAACGAATAGAAAAGCTGGAGATAATGAAAATAAAGAAGAACAAGTTAAAGTTGAAACTGCGACTTCTTAATTTCTCAAGCTAAATAAAATAAAAAACCATCTAGATTGTGGTGCGCTACAATCTAGATGGTTTTTGTTTTATAGAGCATAAAATCTATATTTAAGGCACGAACCAAACATTAAATAGCCATTGAAACTTTTTCTCTTCGCTTTTTCGTTTTTCTTTTATTTCGCCACAAAATCCAAGATAAAGTCAGTCCAGTTCCAGTAAGAATAAAAAGACCGATTCCACTTATTAAACCAATAATACCGGTATGTAAGCTTTTTACTGAAAAGGCTGATTGCTCAGGTCTATTTTGAAAATTTGGGAATTGAGTATTGTTTCCAGTTTGTCCATTTTGAGAAGTTGTGTTGTCACCGTTTTGTGAATTAGATTGTTGATTTCCATTAAACTGGCCACTTGAAGGGAATTGACCATCTTGCATAGAAAATCTACCTCTTTCCTCGCCTCCTTTATTAAAGTATAGGATTATTCCAGTTGTTGATTCGATTAGTAAGAAAACCGAAACAATAACACCAATCCAAAAATGAATCGCTCGAACTTTTTTCATTTAGTATTCTCCTCTTCTTAATTATTATTGAGATTAAAGTTATAATAGAAAGCTTAATTTTTTCTTAATTACATTAAAGTATTTTCAGTTTTTAACGATGGAGATTATAATATTAAGTGTACAAATGCACGGAAGGGGGTTTGACATTGAATAATCATTTAAAAGAAAAGTTGGCGCTATTACCAGATCAACCTGGATGCTATTTAATGAAAGACGTTCAGGGGACAATTATATATGTAGGAAAAGCCAAAGTATTAAAAAATAGAGTTAGGTCATATTTTACAGGATCTCATGATGGTAAAACGTATCGTTTAGTTCAAGAAATCACTGATTTTGAATATATTGTCACTTCTTCAAATATGGAAGCATTAATTCTTGAAATGAATTTGATTAAGAAATATGATCCCAAATATAACATCATGCTAAAGGATGATAAATCATACCCCTTTATTAAAATTACTGCTGAAAAACATCCGCGTTTATTAATTACGCGTAATGTGAAGAAGGATAAAGGAAAATATTTTGGACCTTTTCCTAATGCTACTGCTGCAAATGAGACGAAAAAATTATTAGATCGTTTATATCCATTGCGAAAATGTACTTCATTACCTGATAAGGTTTGTTTGTATTATCATATTGGTCAATGTCTTGCGCCTTGTGTAAAAGAAGTAACAGATCAAATGAACCAAGAAATAGTAAATGAAATTGTTCGTTTTCTAAATGGTGGAGAAGATCAAATTCGAAAAGAGCTAGAGGCAAAAATGTTAGCGGCATCTGAGCAATTAGATTTTGAGCGGGCGAAGGAATACCGAGATCAAATTGTGTCAATTGAAGCAACGATGGAAAAGCAGAAAATGATGAATAGTGATTTGGTCGACCGAGATGTGTTTGGATATGCAGTGGACAAAGGATGGATGTGTGTTCAAGTTTTCTTTGTTCGAAGTGGAAAATTAATTGAACGAGATGTGTCTTATTTTCCAATTTACGATGAGCCAGAGGAAGAGTTCCTATCATTTATAGGACAATTTTATGAAAAACCTCATAATATAAAGCCGAAAGAATTATTCGTACCGGACAAAGTTGATACTGAAATTTTAAAAGAATTACTGAAAGTTCCTGTTCTACAACCAAAAAGAGGACAAAAAAAGGAATTAGTTGTATTAGCAAATAAAAATGCCAAAATTGGTCTCGGTGAAAAATTTAAATTAATCGAGCGTGACGAAGAAAGAACAGTTAAAGCAATTGAAAAACTAGGTGAAATATTAAATATTGAAACTCCTTATCGAATCGAGGCATTCGATAATTCAAATATTCAAGGTACGAATCCTGTTTCAGCAATGATAGTATTTATAGATGGAAAACCGTCAAAAAAAGATTATCGAAAATATAAAATTAAAACTGTAGTAGGACCAGATGATTATGATTCAATGCGTGAAGTTGTAAGGAGAAGATATTCTAGAGCATTAAAAGAAAATCTACCTTTACCCAACTTAATTATCGTCGATGGAGGTAAAGGGCATTTAGCTGCAGTAGAGGATGTACTTCAAAATGAATTAGGTTTATTCATTCCAACCGCAGGACTTGTTAAGGACGAAAAACACCGAACCTCAGAGTTGTTAATTGGACAGCCACCACAAATTGTACAATTAGGAAGACAAAGCCAAGAATTCTTTTTACTCCAAAGAATTCAAGACGAGGTGCATAGATTTGCGATTGAATTTTACCGTCAGTTGCATAGTAAATCGATGGTTCAATCTGCATTAGATGGCATTCCAGGTGTCGGTGGTACTAGAAAGAAAGCCTTACTAAAATATTTTGGATCTGTTAAAAAAATAAAAGAAGCAACAATTGATGAGTTAATAGCAGCGAAAATACCAAAAAATGTTGCAGAAGGAATCTATCAATTTTTCCATAATGAGTGATATTTAGTTTCTTCCAATATTTTTATCTTGACACTATTTTCAAAATAATTTATATTTTAGTTAAAATTAAATGATTTTCTCTCGTAATAGAGGTGCAAAACCTAAGAGTATGCTGTCATAGACGTGTGGCGTTGTGATGGACAGTTGAAAGGACGTTTTGCCGAAATAAAATGAATCCACAATTCATTTTGTTGGGACTGCATTTAAGAAATGTAGTACTGTCGCATAATAATTAATAATTATGCGGGGAGCTATTGAAGAGATGTTGATGATTTGTCTATTTTATTTATTGTAAATTAGGCGCGTGAACATTGCTTCACGCGCTTTTTTGTATTCTTTTTTAAGTTAAAAAGTGAGGATGAGAAAAATGGGAATTATTGTTCAGAAATTCGGTGGTACTTCAGTAGGCTCAATTGAACGAATACAGCATGTTGCTGAAACAGTAACCAAATCGTACAAAGAAGGAAATCAAGTCGTTACAGTTGTTTCAGCTATGGGACATCATACTGACGAACTTGTTAGTCTAGCAACACAAATTAGTCCACAAAACAATAAGCGCGAATTAGATATGCTACTTACAACAGGTGAACAAGTTACTATTTCATTACTTGCAATGGCAATCCAAGCTAAAGGGTTTAAAGCCATTTCACTAACAGGTTGGCAAGCAGGTATTCAGACTGAATCTGTTCATGGTAATGCTCGAATAGAAACTATTCATACTGAAAAAATTCAACAATTGCTTGATGAAGGTTATATCGTAATCGTAGCTGGTTTCCAAGGCTTAAGTGAAAATAATGAAATTACAACGCTTGGCCGCGGTGGTTCAGATACTACTGCAGTAGCTTTAGCTGCAGCTTTAAACGCAGAACGTTGTGATATCTATACTGATGTATTAGGAGTTTATACGACGGATCCTAGAGTTGAGCCAAATGCGTCGAAATTAAGCCATGTCTCGTATGATGAAATGTTAGAGCTTGCAGCTTTAGGAGCAGCTGTTTTACATCCAAGAGCAGTTGAATTCGCAAAAAATTATAATTTAGTCATTCAAGTACGATCAAGTCAACATGATGAAATCGGTACATTTATTGGGGAGGAACAAGAAATGGAACAACAATCAGTCGTAAGAGGAATCGCATTCGAGTCTAATGTAACAAGAATGACTTTAAACGGTTTAAATAATCATGTAGATTTATTACCTAAAATCTTTACTTTATTAGCAACTGAAGGTATTGATGTTGATATTATTATTCAAAGTGTAACATCTGATAATTTAGTAAATCTTTCATTTTCAATTAAATCAGAAAATATGTTGGAAGCAATTACAGTCCTAGAGTCAAAGAAAGAATTTTTAGGTTATCGTTCATTTGATTTTGAAAGCGAACTTGCTAAAGTTTCAATTGTTGGTAGTGGAATGGTTTCAAATCCAGGTGTAGCTGCGAAAATGTTTAAATTTTTAGCTGACAGTGATATTCCAGTAAAAATGGTTAGTACATCTGAGATTAAAGTGTCAACTGTTATACCTAAATCAAAATTACAAGAAGCAGTACATGCGCTTCATGAAGGATATGAATTAAATCGTATCAATGAAGAAGTAGCAGTAGAAAATTAAATAGTAAATAAAAACCCTTTTAGGCAAACCAATCTTTCTATAAAACGGCTAAATAGTGAATTTAACAAAATAATCACTATAATCATTTAAAGCCATAGAGTATTAAGAGGACGCATAAAAGGGTTTTTTTGTGACTTAATCGAATAAATTAAGTAAATATTCTGTAAATTAAGAAAGGGTGTCGAATGGTCGAATTGAATAGTAGGAGGTATTAATAATGATGCATAGTTTAATTTTGTACGGATATGGAGAAATTGTGCTACAGCTTGTGCTATTAATACTCACCATTTTGTTTTTTGTTTTTATTTGTTTATTTTTCATTAATTCTATTATTAAAGGAGTTAAACGCAAAAACGAAGTAAGTATCGAGGAAGAGATTATGTGCAGGAAAAGTGAGGAGGGCCAGGGAATAGGGAATTCAGAATAAAGGTAGTGTAATAATGAGTGAAAAGGTTTGTAAGGGTAGATGAGGGGGATTTTGTGTTTTTTTGTAAAAAAAATAACCACAAGGAAAAATGCCTTGTGGTTATTTTTATTTTTTTGTAATTGGATCTTTTAAATCCCATTTTACTTGGAATTTTACTTTGTGGCCTCTTTTACTATGTTCTTCATATGTTTCAGCAATGACGTCTATTTGCTGTTCAATTTGCATCGCTAGGAATCCTGCTTCTAATTGGTAAGAAACGTTCTTTTTATGCTCATTTCTGTATGTAATTAACTCAGACGATAATGTTAAATGAACTTCTTGCTTCTTTTCTTCTTCAACAGTAAGAGTACCCCATCCTGCTCTTTCAAAGAACTCGATAATTTCTTCAAATGTCGCTAAGGGATATTTTCTGGCAATCATTTTACCCGCCCAATATAAAATATCATGTTGATCTTTTCCTAGTAAATCGTTTAATAGATCATCGCGTATAAGTTCATAGCCAAAACCAGAAATATTTCCCGGAATATTTATATCTTCAATATTAATGTCGTTCGTCATAGTCGGATAACAACTCCTCTTCCTAAAAAACATGTTTTTATTATATACAAAATTCAATAAGAAAAACAATATTTGGAAACGTTGATAGCAATAATTGGAAGGCTCTATACAGTACAGATAAACAAACTAAATGAGAAGTTTTTTCAGTAAAGAAAAATGTACGCGTTTTCTTGACCTGCTATATTATCAGGAGTAAAATGGTTTGTAGATAAATGTCATAAAAATTTCGACTTTTTATGCAGTATTACTTTTTATTATTTTTTAAGAGTAATAGAAGAATTAAATTTTCATGTGTACAAACTAAAGGGGGCAGGGGTTTACATGAGCAACAAGAATGGAAGGGAGTTTTTCTTTAGAAAACTTCATTCATTGCTAGGAGTTATTCCAGTTGGAATCTTTTTAACACAGCACTTAGTTGTCAATCATTTTGCGACAAATGGAGCATCATCATTCAACAAAGCTGCAGAATTTATGGCGAATTTACCATTCCGCTATTTTTTAGAAATTTTTGTAATTTTCTTACCAATTTTATACCATGCGGTTTATGGACTTTACATCGCATTCACAGGTACTAGCAATGTTAAAAATTATGGATATTTACGTAACTGGTTATATTTATTCCAACGTATTTCTGGCGTAGTTACTCTAATTTTTATTACTTGGCACGTGTGGCAAACACGTATTGCTGCTCAAATGGGAGCAACAGTTGACTATAATATGATGGCTGATATTTTCACTTCAAAATTTATGTTAGTTTTCTATATAGTAGGTGTAATTTCAACAATTTTCCACTTTGCTAATGGATTATGGTCGTTCTTCGTATCTTGGGGAATCACTGTAACACCTAGATCACAACGTATTTCAACATATGTTACATTAGGTGTTTTCGTTTTATTAACATTCGTTGGATTACGTGCTATCTTTGCATTCATTGATCCAACACTAGCGAACTTGTAAGGAGAGATATAGTCATGAGTGGGAAAATAATTATCGTCGGTGGCGGACTAGCTGGTCTTATGGCAACAATTAAAGCCGCTGAAGCTGGTACAAAAGTAGATTTATTCTCATTAGTTCCTGTAAAACGTTCACATTCTGTATGTGCTCAAGGTGGAATTAATGGGGCTGTTAATACAAAAGGTGAAGGTGACTCTCCATGGGAGCATTTTGATGATACAATTTATGGTGGGGATTTCTTAGCAAACCAACCACCAGTAAAAGCGATGGCAGAAGCAGCACCTGGTATCATTCATATGATGGACCGTATGGGTGTAATGTTCAACCGTACGCCTGAAGGACTATTAGACTTCCGTCGTTTCGGTGGAACGCAACATCACCGTACAGCATTTGCTGGTGCTACGACTGGGCAACAATTATTATACGCATTAGATGAGCAAGTTCGTCGTTACGAATCTGAAGGTCTTGTTCAAAAGTATGAAGGTTGGGAATTTTTAAGAGTTGCTGTTGATGATGAAGGCGTTTGTCGTGGTATCGTTGGACAAAACTTAACATCAATGGAAATCGTAAGCTTCCCTGCAGATGCTGTAATTATGGCATCTGGTGGCCCTGGAATTATTTTTGGTAAAACTACAAACTCAATTATCAATACTGGTTCAGCTGCTGCAGCTGTATACCGCCAAGGTGCGATTTACTCAAATGGTGAGTTTATTCAAATCCATCCAACTGCAATTCCTGGAGATGATAAAAACCGTTTAATGAGTGAAAGTGCTCGTGGTGAAGGTGGACGAGTATGGACTTATAAAGATGGTAAACCATGGTATTTCTTAGAAGAGAAATATCCTGCATACGGTAACCTTGTACCAAGGGACATTGCTACACGTGAAATTTTCTCTGTATGTGTTGACCACAAACTTGGTATCAATGGCGAAAACATGGTGTATTTAGATCTTTCACATAAAGATCCACATGAACTTGATGTAAAACTTGGTGGAATCATCGAGATTTATGAAAAATTCACAGGTGATGATCCGAAAAAAGTTCCAATGAAAATTTTCCCAGCAGTTCACTACTCTATGGGTGGATTATGGGTTGATTATGATCAAATGACTACAATCCCTGGATTATTTGCAGCTGGTGAGTGTGATTACTCAATGCACGGAGCAAACCGTTTAGGAGCTAACTCATTACTTTCTGCTATTTATGGAGGAATGGTTGCTGGACCAAATGCTGTAAGATACGTAAATGGTTTAGCGAAATCTTCAGATGATGTTTCTTCTTCTGTATATGAAGCAAATGCTAATGAAGAAAAAGAAAAAATGAATCGCATTTATAAAATGGACGGTAAAGAAAATGCATACCTTCTTCATAAGGAACTTGGAGAATGGATGACAGATAACGTTACTGTAGTTCGATTCAATGATCGCTTATTAAAAACTGATGAGAAAATTCAAGAGCTTTATGAGCGTTATCAAAACATTAATATCAATGATACAGCTAAATGGAGTAACCAAGGTGCTTCATTTACTCGTCAACTTGAAAACATGCTTCACTTATCACGTGTTATCACTTTAGGTGCTTATAACCGTAATGAAAGCCGTGGAGCTCACTATAAACCAGAATTCCCAGACCGTAATGATGAGGATTTCTTAAAAACTACAATGGCTAAATTTGATGAGAAGACAAATTCACCATTATTCCATTACGAAGATGTAGATACTTCATTAATTGAACCAAGAAAACGTGATTATTCTAAGAAGAAGGAGGACAAAGCAAATGCATAATGGAACAATGACTGCTGAAAAGACAATTACGGTAATCGTTAAACGTCAAGATTCACCAAATACTGCACCATATGAAGAAACATTTACTGTCCCTTATCGTCCGAATATGAACGTAATCTCAGCATTAATGGAAATTCGTAAAAATCCAGTTAACTCAAATGGGAAAGAAACGACTGCAATTTCTTGGGATATGAACTGTCTTGAAGAAGTTTGTGGAGCATGTTCAATGGTTATCAATGGAAAACCAAGACAATCATGTTCTGCACTGATCGATAAATTGGAACAACCAATTCGTCTTGAGCCAATGAGCACATTCCCTGTAGTACGTGACTTACAAGTTGATCGTAGTCGTATGTTCGACTCTTTAAAACGCGTTAAAGCATGGATTCCAATTGATGGAACGCATGACTTAGGTCCTGGACCAAGAATGCCAGAAAGAAAACGTCAATGGGCTTACGAATTATCAAAATGTATGACTTGTGGTGTATGTTTAGAAGCTTGTCCAAATGTTAATAGTAAATCGAACTTTATTGGACCTGCACCACTTTCACAAGTTCGTTTATTTAACGCTCATCCAACTGGAGAAATGAATAAGGAAGAACGTTTACACGCAATCATGGGAGACGGTGGACTTTCAAACTGTGGTAACTCTCAAAACTGCGTACAATCTTGTCCAAAAGGTATTCCTTTAACAACTTCAATTGCAGCGTTAAACCGTGCAACTACAATTCAATCTTTCAAAGACTTCTTTGGAAGCGATGAAATTTAATTCTCTAAAAAAGCATGTTCTTATGAACATGCTTTTTTTTTTTTTTTTTTGCTTTGGCTATTTTAAAGTAGTGTGTTGATTTTCTTATTGTACTAACTGGCAGGTTAGTACAATAAGCTATTAAGATAATCTCTTAAAGTATTAGTAGTTAAATGTAAATTATTTCCAGATAATTATTAGTCTAACATACCAATCAAACTTTTAAAAATTACATATTAATAGATTGTATCAATAAATAGAAAGAAATAATTCATTTAAGGACAAGCCCAATTATTAATAGAAATGGGTGATTTTTTGGGGAAAGAAGATAGCAAAAAAAATTGTAACTGCAAAGACTCAAGACATTGCGGTTTTAAATGTGATTGCCATTGTCGAGATTGCCATAGTTGCCAAAAGTGCTGTTGTTGTCCGGGCCCTAGAGGACCTCGGGGTAAAGAAGGCGAAAGAGGAAAAAGAGGTAAAACAGGAGTAACAGGAGCAACAGGGTTAACTGGAACAACAGGAGCAACAGGGTTAACTGGAGCAACTGGAGCAACAGGAGTAACAGGAGCAACAGGGTTAACAGGAGCAACAGGGTTAACTGGAACAACAGGAGCAACAGGGTTAACTGGAACAACAGGAGCAACAGGGTTAACAGGAACAACAGGGGCAACGGGGGCAACGGGAGCAACAGGAGCAACAGGAGCAACAGGAGCAACAGGAGCAACAGGAGCAACAGGAGCAACAGGAGCAACAGGAGCAACAGGAGCAACAGGAGCAACAGGAGCGACAGGACCAACAGGAGCAACAGGAGCAACAGGAGCAACAGGGGCAACAGGGGCAACAGGAGCAACAGGAGCAACAGGACCAACGGGGGCAACAGGAGCAACAGGAGCAACGGGATCGACTGGGGCAACAGGAGCAACAGGAGCAACAGGATCGACTGGGGCAACAGGATCAACGGGTGCTACTGGAACAGCAAATAATTCCCCGTTTGCGTATGTTCGTCGAAATTCAGACCAAACTTTGACTGTGCTATCACCATATGTTATATGGGAGAGTATTACAACTTCCGGTGGGATTGTAATTGATGGAATAGACGCAACAAAAATTGACATTACGCCTGCTGGATTTTATTTAATAGAAGCATTTACTAATTATAATGGAACTGGAGCTTTTGTACTTGAAGTAAATGGTACTGAAGTTACACCATCAACTCTTTATTCACAAAATGATGGTACTACAATGGCAGTTATCCTAAGTATTCCCGCAGGTGCATTTTTGAGATTAAAGGCAGCAGATGGTTTCCCTATGCCAATTGTTTCCGACTCTATTGGATCCAATGATTCAATATCAGCAGCAATAACGATTTTAAGAATCGGATAGATTATTCATTAGATATAAGATGTCCAGTCGATTTCGTGTTGTAGGAATCGACTTTTTTGAATCTGGTAAGGAAACTGTTCCATCCACCACAATACTATAAATCAATAAAAACGAAAGTGGTACCAAGATGAATTTCTTAATTAACAATGAATTCAATTTAATAGTATATTTTGTATTCATCTTCAACTACTATGGGAGTGCGGCATAAACTTCCATTCACTGTGGTGAATCTAAGGATACATGGTCGGCTAACGCATGCTTTAGTTGAAAAAGCACATTATTTACCAATCAAAAATAATCTCTCTCCTTGATACAGTTGATACTGTTCAAAAGAGGTTGAATCAGCAAATAAGTCTAAAAATAAATTCTTATCAAATTCAATTATTAAATCTTCAGTTTGTTCAAAGTGATATATATTTGTTATTGAAGTATTTAATAAATGATTCTTTAAAATTGTAAGAAAATCATTCACTTTGTTCATTAAAACCCACTAGAATGCCGTTCTGATTTCTTAATCTCCAAGAACATTCAACATTTATATTTCCATTTTCAAATATAACCTTTATAAACTCTGCCCCAACTTGTTGGATAACCTCATTAACCTTTTGTCCCAAAAATGTTGAGAAATTTATTTTACTAAGACAAATAGATATATACATCCTTCCACCTACTTCACATCAGTTTTACTATACAATTTCGATTCTTAGGTGTTAACACCTTCTTCAACTAAGCTGCCATCAGTTGTATAAGAAAATCAACAATTTTTTATAACAGAGCCTTGTTTAAAAATCAACAGTATAAATTAACAGAGCCTATGCTCTAAAAAATATTTTTAATAAACACCGTATCGAAATCATATCAATATTTAAAAGGCAGAAATTAGCATTTTTATGAACTTTACCTATTTCTTCTTTAAGCCTGTTCTCTTTTGTGGAGGTGAATTAAGTGCAACCTAATCAAGTAACTTTTGAAACGAAGTGTTACGAAAAAGATTGGAGAATACTTCTAAAAACGGATCGGTTAGAAAAGATGATTGATTATAATCAATTTCAATTTAAAGAAAAAATCCTTTATATAAATAATGTTGAAAATGTAAATGAAGTTAGTAAGTATGCGGACATACTTGTTGCAAGAGATGTTTTAACATCTTATGTAGTCGTTGAAGATTTTTCAAGAGAGGCTCTAAATTTTTTTGAGATTGATAAGGATAGCTTTAAAGGAGGTTATTATTATTCAATCTCTGAACTAGTCAGTATTTATCTTTGTAATACAGAATATTTGTTGCACTTTTCTAGTGATTCAATTTTAGAAAGGCCATTTAATTGGATTGAATCATCTATTTTAAAATTTCAAGAGGATGAGAGAATTAAAGTGGCGAATCCTATTTGGAATGGAAATATAATTGAAGCGATACAGGAATCGATCGATGAAGATGTAAATTTTTATATCGGTCACGGTTTTTCAGATCAATGTTACTTTATTAGGACGAAGGATTTTAAAAATAAAATTTATAACGAAAAAAATGCCGTTTCCGAAAGATATCCAATTTATGGTGGGGAACTTTTTGAGAAAAGGGTAGATGCTTGGATGCGAAACAATCATTTTAAACGAATTACGTATAAATATGGAAATTATATCCACCGAAATTTTTAAGACAGTTGTAAGAGGGGATAAGAATTCATCTTAACCCTGCCCCCCCCTAAAAATTGAATGAATATTCATTCTTTTAAATCGAATAGTGCTATAATATAGTAAGTTAGGGGGCGGACAGCATGGGGAAAATGGATTATGTTTCAAATTTAAAAGAATGGCAATCTGAATTTACTTTTAATATTACAATAACAGTTCGATTTAGTGAGACGGATCTGTTTGGACATATGAATAATACAGTGCCGTTTGTTTATTTTGAAGAAGCACGTATAGAGTACTTGAATTACTTAGGACTAATGCAAGAATGGGTGGCAAATCATAGTGAGATTATTCCAGTTGTCGCTGATTTACAATGCGATTTCTTGCAACAAGTATATTTTGGTGAAAAAATAAATGTATTTGTAAAAATTGCTAACGTTGGAAACTCATCTATTGATCTCCACTATATGGGAATTAATCCTAATGGTGAAATTTGCTTTACTGGCCGTAATGCTTTAGTAAATATTAATCGTCGTACAGGGCGAAGTGAAAAATGGAAGAATGATTGGAAAGAAAAATTTTTAAGTGAATTAAAATATTCAGTTAGTGTTTAAACTTAGTGAATTTATCACATACTGTTTAAAGATGGCATAGAATGATAAAACAATTAAATTAATTTGAGTACTTGAAGTATTTAATGACATTCTATATAATACTTTTATAAGAATAAGGATAAGCAATAATCAAGGACAAGAGCGTTCAAGACGATAGTAAGAGAGGAATTCATTTGGTGCGAGAATTCTCTATACGTTGAATGACTTACCACCTTGTAGCTATAGTGGGGAACGTAATTTTATTACAAGTAACTACTATCGGTGTAGACCGTTAAAACGTTGAGATTTTGTATACTTATTTTTGTGTACATTAAATTAGGGTGGAACCACGAGCACATTCGTCCCTACGAGTGTGCTCTTTTTTTATTGTCAAAATTAATATGAAAAAGGAGTGAACTTAAATGATTTCAATTAAATTACCAGATGGATCAATTCGCGAGGTGGAACAAAACACAACAGTTGAAGATTTCGCGGGTTCAATCTCCATTAGCTTAAAGAAAAAAGCACTTGGTGGAAAAATTAATGGAAAATTAGTTGATTTAAATACAGCTATTACTGAAGATTGCGAAGTTCAAATCATTACACAAGATGATAAAGATGGCGTAGAAATGATGCGTCATAGTTCAGCGCATATTTTAGCTCAAGCAGTAAAACGTTTATACAAAGATCAAAAAGCTGCATTTGGCGTTGGTCCTGTAACTGCAGATGGTTTCTACTATGATATTGATCTGCCAGTTTCAATTAAAGTAGAAGATCTACCGAAAATTGAAAAAGAAATGGAAAAAATTATTAAAGAAAATTTACCAATAACTCGTTCAGAAGTTAGCCGTGATGAAGCGATTAAATTCTTTACTGAGTTAGATGATGAATTTAAATTAGAGTTAATCCGTGATTTACCTGAAGATGCTGTTATTTCAATGTATACTCAAGGTGAATTCGTAGACCTTTGCCGTGGACCACATGTCCCAACAACTGGCCGTGTAAAAGCAATTAAGTTATTATCAGTTGCGGGTGCGTATTGGAGAGGCGATGCTAATAATAAAATGCTACAACGAGTTTATGGTACTGCTTTCCCGAGCAAGAAAGAATTAGAAGAGCATTTACATTTATTAGAAGAAGCTAAAAAACGTGATCACCGTAAATTAGGTAAAGAGCTTGAATTATTCATGTTCTCTGAAGAAGCACCTGGTATGCCATTCTTCTTACCAAAAGGTACAATTATCCGTAATGAATTAGAGCAATATGAGCGCGGATTACAAACTTCAAAAGATTATAAAGAAGTTCGTACACCGTTCATTATGAATCAAAGATTATGGGAGCAATCAGGTCACTGGCACCACTACCATGAAAATATGTACTTTACTGAAGTAGATGAAACTAAGTTTGCGTTAAAACCGATGAACTGCCCAGGTCATATGTTAGTTTATAAAAATAAATTACATTCTTACCGTGATCTACCAGTTCGTATGTGTGAAAACGGTCAAGTTCACCGCCATGAATATTCTGGTGCTTTAAATGGTATGATGCGTGTTCGTACTTTCACTCAAGATGATGCACATATCTTCTGTCGTCCAGACCAAATTGAAGGCGAAATTATTGAAGTAATTAACTTAATTAAAGAAATTTATGGCGTATTCGGATTCACTTACAAAGTAGAATTATCAACTCGTCCAGAAGATTCAATGGGATCAGAAGAGTTATGGAACTCAGCAGAGCAAGCTTTAGAAAATGTTCTTAAATCTGAGAACTTAGACTTTAAATTAAACCCAGGCGACGGTGCATTCTATGGTCCGAAAATCGATTTCCATATTCAAGATGCATTAAAGCGTAGCTGGCAATGTGCTACAATTCAGTTAGATTTCCAAATGCCTGAGAAATTTGATTTAACTTATGTTAATGAAGATAACCAAAAAGAACGTCCAGTTGTTATCCACCGTGCAATCTATGGTTCAATTGACCGTTTCCTAGGAATCTTAACTGAACATTTTGCTGGAGCATTCCCATTATGGTTAGCGCCAGTTCAAGTAGCTGTATTACCAATTTCAAGTGTACACAATGAATATGCACAAAAACTTGCTGATCAATTAAAAGCTGCAGGTATCCGTGTAGAAGCTGACTTACGTGGTGAAAAAATTGGATACAAAATCCGTGAAGCACAACTTCAAAAACTACCATATATGTTAGTAGTTGGTGATCAAGAAGTTGAAAACAATGCAGTAGCTATTCGCAAACGTGGCGAAGGAGATATTGGTACTCAATCATTTGAAAGCTTCTTAGAAATGGTTAAGCAACAAAAACTAGAAAGAATTATGTTTTAATTCACTAAATCCTCTATTTTTATAATAGAGGATTTTTTTTATGTCCGATAATAAGTATGAGATTGAGTAAGTGATCTTATTTTCTGGGAAATATGACGAAATTTGCAAAATTAGGCTTTTTTAATAGGATTTGCTTTAAAAATATTGAACTTATATGATGTATGTCTTTTAAGTTATTTAGTTTAAATTAAATTCATAATTATGATAAGAGGTGGTGCAGGTGGATAACTCGAATCAGGATCTACAAACAAAAGTAGAAAAACTTGAAGAAGAAGTTAAAGAAATGAAGAAGCAAATTGAATTTCTTTTACATTCAAATGAATCTTCAAATATGGCTAAACAAGTAAATCAACATAAAGTAAGTAGTGCTAGACCACAAAAAACACCGGTATATAAGCAACCTGAAAAAAGAGTCGAAATTGAAAAGGTTGATTATGAGGCACTTATTTTTCAAAAATGGTTACCAAGATTTTTTATATTTATTTTTATTCTTGGGGTGATGTGGGGATTTAAGGCAGCATCGGATTATGGTGTTTTAAATAAGTACGCTAAAGTTGGAATAGGATTTATTATTGCAATCGCTTTATACTGGTATGGAAATAGACAAATGATTAAAAAACGTGTAACACTTGGTCAATCGTTAATTGGTGGTGTATTGCCAGTACTGTTTTTAACGACGTTTGCTATGCATCATTTATATCAAATGATTGGTTCAACAATGGCTTTAACATTATTAATTGTTTGGGTATGCGTTGGGTTTTATTCAATGGATAAATACAAATCAGAAGTAATTGGAATGATCAGTATAATAGGGGCTGTATTCGTACCTTACTTAGTTAAAAGTAATTCACCAAACTATTTATTTTTTTCAATCTATGAAACAGCAATTTATTTATGCTTCATGTTTTATGCGACAGTTAAGAAGTATAAATTTATCTATTTCTCATCCGTTATTTTACTACATCTATCTTACTTAATTGTGGCTCTATTTAATTTGAGTATGAATGGTTTTAATTATTTTGCAATTAGTATAATCGTTCAACATATTAGTTTGCTAGTTTTATTGTTACAATCTAAGATTGCAATTAGAAAACAAATATTAATACTTCACACTAGTTTTATTTTAACAATAGGATGGGTTTTTAGCGCTTATGAAGACCAGACAAGAACAACAATATTGATTTTATTTTGTGTAGGATATTTATTGTTAAGTATTTTATATAAGAAGAAATCAGATCTTTTCTTTGCATTTTCAACGAATTTTCTTTTAGCTTTTGCATTCTTTTGCTTAGACAGCATATCAGGTGATTTATTAAAGACGGTATTAATTATTCAGGCATTACTCACTTATTTATTCTATATAAAATATCGTGATTTGTTGAAATTAATCATAGCAGCCATGACATTCATACCAGTGGGAATATCTATCTTAACCGTTCCAATCGAATCTTTATGGTCATTTGAAACAATGAACTGGTTTGTATTAATCATTGCCCTTATTGCGATTGTCATTTTGACTTATAAGAATGGAGAAGAAAAGCAGTCTACTTTAATAAGTGGTTCATTAGTAATTACAATTATTCTCATTGCATTTGTAACACAGATTGTACAAATAATTATGCTAAATCAGTCTGATAATACAATTCGGCTATCAATTAATATAAGTTGGATCTTGCTTTCGATCGTAGCTATGAGTCTAGGAAACCTTAAAAAGTTTAAAGTGTGGACTTATATTGGTATAGGTTTATTATTACTCACATTAGGGAAACTTGTTTTAATAGATTTACCAAATATTACTTTATTAGTAAGAGCTGGTTTATTTATTTTGCTTGGTCTAATTGGATTAGTAATTTCTAGAATATTTTTTAAAGGAAAGCAGTAGTCCGTAATCAATAAAATCAAGTAAACAGGAGTAATTTAATGTTAATCACTGAAACTAAAAATTTAATATTAATGACATTTACCGCAGACGCTATGGTTTCTGTTTTAAATGGTGAAAATGAATTAGAAATTGAAAAGCAGAATTATCGATTTGCCAGTGGATGGCCAATTCCGGTATATAAAAATCTATTTCCTTATAAAATTTCACGTTTTCAAACGCATCCTAAAGAAGAAGAGTATGAAGGAATGATCATCCATAAAAGAGATAAGTTAATTATTGGAGACATGGGATTTAAAGGCGGTCCTGACGAAAATGGGGTAATGGAAATCGGCTATAGTATTGCGCCTAATTATCAAGGGGAAGGTTATGCTACTGAAATGGGCAAGGCTTTTTGCAAGTGGGGACTACAGAAAGCTAATGTCACAAAAATAATCGCTATTTGTTCTGTTTACAATTATGCCTCAATTAGAGTTTTAGAAAAAATGGGAATGCGTAAATTAAAAGAAGAGATTGAAAAATATTATTGGTATTTACCACGTAAATAAAATAGTAGTTTTTATTTTTGTTAAATGATTAATTTTCATAAAAGAAGGTGGGCTTATTCTTACAACAAGAAATGCACCAATCGTCTTTTTGGTTATAACGAAACGTGATTTCGGTCGATTCTTTTTGTACGATATGATGATTAGTGGCTTAGTATATGGATCGCTAAAAAAATACTACTCAAGTGATCTAATCGCATTCTTTGGTAGTTTTACGATTCCTACGATTTTAAAAAGAGTTGCTATAGTATTAGAACGCAGGTAAAAAGGGATGCTCAAGCTTTTGAGCATCCCTTTTTAAATATTAGCCTTGAGTTTCAGGGCTTTTTGGTTCAGTGTCCAAGCTCATTGATGGTCCAAAGAATTCATAATGAATTTGAGTATCCTTGATGCCTAATTCTTTTAAGCTTGTAATAATAGATTTTAAGAATGGTACTGGACCACATACATAATAATCTGCATTGTTTGATTTAATATTGTTTTTTAACCATTCTGTATCAATATAACCTTGCTTTTTAAAGTTGCTATTTTTAAGGTCTTCCTCAGAAGGGTTCTCGTAAACAAATGTTAAATTGTAATTTGCTAATTGTTCTTTTAATTCGTTTAGTTCATTTTCAAATGCTTGTAATTTTCCGTTTCTTGAAGCGCTTATGAAGCTAACTTGAAGATTTGGTTGACTAGCTGCAATTGATTTAGCCATGCTAATTAATGGTGTAATTCCAACTCCACCGCTAAGGAAAACAACATCTGAAGCATTTTCAGTGTTTATTGTGAAGTCTCCAGCTGGAGCAGTAAGTTCTAATGTGTCACCAACATTAACTTGATTGTGTAGATAATTTGAGAATTTTCCTAAAGGTTGATTTTCTTCAGCTTCTCTTTTAACTGAAATTCTAAAGTATTCTTTACCAGGCGCATCAGATAAACTATATTGTCTATTTGATAAGTACTCTTCACCAGGAATTTGTGAACGAACAGTAATATATTGTCCAGATAGGAAAGTAGGAACTGAAGATCCATCTTTAGGTTTTAAGTGGAATGATGTAATTACATCACTTTCTTCTACTTTATTAATTACTGTAAACTCTTTAAATTCTGACCAACCGCCTTCTTGAGTGGCAGCTTCATTATACATTTCCTTTTCAATATCAATAAACACTTGAGCTATAATTCCATAAGCTTCGCCCCAAGCACCAAGTATTTCTTCAGTTGCAGCATCACCAAGTACTTCTTTAATTGCACCAAGTAAGTGTTGCCCAACGATTGGATAATGCTCAGCTTTAACTAAAAGACTACGGTGTTTTTGTGCTATTTGTTTTACAACAGGTATAATTGTTTCTAGTTTATCAATATTTTGAGCTGCAGCTAAAACAGTATTAGCAAGAGCGGTTTGTTGTCTACCTTTTTGTTGATTCGTATGATTGAATACATTTAATAATTCAGGATGATTTGTAAATAAATTTTTATAGAATACGGAAGTGATCTCTGTACCTGTTACCTCTAAAACAGGAACAGTTGATTTAATAATATCGATTGTTTTTTGAGAAAGCATGGAAAATCCCCCTATATACATTTTAAAGTAGTATAATAAATACATCTTTATCTTAGTCCTTGATATCGGTTAAAGCAATATGTTAAATACATCTTTTTGAACTTTTTTCGAAAAAATACATAAAAGTTTAAAAAATGTTCACAATTATGCTATGATTAATCAAAATAAATTAGTGAGGACAAGTTATGCGTTTAACAACTTATTCGGATTACTCTCTTCGTGTACTAATATTTCTATCCTCTGAACCGCGTGAAAAATTAGTTAATATAAAAGACATCGCTGAAGCCTATGGTATATCTAAAAACCATTTAATGAAAATAATCTATAATTTAGGTAAGATGGGCTATATCGAGACTATACGTGGCAGAAATGGTGGAATTCGTTTAGCTAAATTGCCAGCGGAAATAAATATCGGAGAAATAATCCGTAAAACCGAAGAAGACTTTAATATTGTAGAATGTTTTGAGCATGGCGGTACTTGTGTTATTACGCCTGTTTGTTCTTTAAAACATATATTTAATAACGCATTGGATCAATTTTTACAAGTTTTAGATCAATATACATTAGATGATATTGTAAAGAATAATGCGATGCTGAAAGATTATTTTTCAAGTAATACAAAAGATTAAATTTTATTAAATTGATGAGCGTTTGCAATTTAAAAATACAAAAACCAACAAATGTTTACTTTGTTGGTTTTCTTTTTTATTGAGTTCACTTTAGAACTCTTATAGTTTTATATGTTTTACATTTTCCAAAGGCTCTTGGAACAAAGAGGAAGCTATTTTACTAAAAACGATTGGATCTCCAGTTGTATAAAATTCATGTATAGTGTTTTCGGAATTAGATAAAATATTTTGTTGATCGAGTATTGCACTGACTTCTAATGCTGTTTCATCGCCTGAGCTGATGAGTTGAATAGAAGGACCCATCACCTTTTGAATGATTGGGCTTAATAAAGGGTAGTGCGTACATCCAAGTATTAGTGTATCAATAGTTGAATCTAAAAGTGGGGTAAGAGTTTGTTTAACAATCTCAAATATTTCAGGTTTATTGTAGTCCCCATTTTCGACGATTCCAGCAAACTCTGGACAAGCCAAACCTTTAATTATCACTTTGTCATTAATTCGTTTTAGTGCGCCATGATAGGCTTTACTATTTATAGTAGCATTCGTACCAATTACACC
This sequence comes from Arthrobacter citreus, assembly GCA_013200995.1. Taxonomy (GTDB): domain Bacteria; phylum Bacillota; class Bacilli; order Bacillales; family Bacillaceae_G; genus Gottfriedia. Next base: position 4,897,379 of record CP053688.1, read on the forward strand.
GATTTGATCGTTTTGTGTTAATTTTATTGCAGCTCTGGCACCAGGGTGCACAACACCTATTACTGGGATTTGAAGTTTTTCTCTCATTTCACTTAATACTACTGAAGTGGCAGTATTGCAGGCGATGACTAACATTTTTATGTCTTTTTCTAAAAGAAAATTAGTCATTTCCCAAGTGAATTCCCTGATCTCCTCATATGGTCGTGATCCATATGGACATCTAGCAGTATCGCCTAGGTATACTATATCTTCCTTAGGTAATTGTCTTATAATTTGTTTGGCAACTGTTAAGCCCCCAACTCCTGAGTCAATGACTCCGATTGGTTTATTCAAAAAATCCCCTCATTTTAATCATAATTTGATGATGTAGTATATTCGATATTCAAGTAAGATTTTACTATAAGAAATGATATTTTTGTTTAATAATCTCATTTAAAATATGACAAAATCTTCTCGTTAAATAGCTTGTATTAACAGACTATTAAAACAATTAAACTCAAGTTAAAAATAGTTCGTAAATTCAATCATTATCTGTTATATTTATGATGAAAAGTTTATATGAGAAAAATGTGGAGGTGCCAGTGTTGCTGGCTGAGATAGCATCCTTAAGATGTTGACTCTTAGAACCTGATCTGGGTGATGCCAGCGTAGGGAACAGTATCTCTTTTTAGATATGTTTTTTACAGCGCATTAACGTCCGGGTTACTATCCGGGCGTTTTCTTTTTGTATAAACCAAAAACAAAAGGGAGTATTAGTAAATGAAAAGATTAGTAGTTTTTTTAGTAGCTATTTGTTTAATGTTAACTGGGTGTGGTCAAAGTAAAACCACGACTAGTGGAAAGGGCAAGCAATTAAAAAAGGTGACAGTCGTACTAGATTGGACACCAAATACAAATCATACGGGGCTATTTGTTGCGAAAGAAAAAGGATATTTTAAGGAACAAGGCCTTGATGTAGATATTATTAGTCCAGGAGAAACAGGAGCAGATCAATTAGTTGCTTCAGGTAAAGCGGATTTTGGCGTTTCTTATCAAGAGTCAATTACACAGGCTAGAGTTCAAAATGTACCGATTGTTTCAATTGCAGCAGTTATTCAACATAATACTTCTGGTTTTGCATCGCCTGCGAAAAAAGAAATTACGTCTCCAAAAGATTTCGTTGGAAAAACATATGGTGGATGGGGTTCACCGGTTGAAAAAGCCGTTTTAAAATCACTTATGTCAGAAGAACATGCGAATGTTAATAAGTTAAATATCGTTAATATGGGCGATGCTGATTTCTTTACAGCTGTAAAAAGAGATATCGACTTTGCTTGGATTTATCAAGGATGGACAGGTATTGAAGCTGAGCTTCGTGGAGAGAAGTTAAATATGATTTATTTAACAGATTATAGTAAAAAACTAGATTACTATACGCCAGTATTAGCTACAAACGAAAAAATGATTAGTAAAAACCCGAAAGTAGTAAAAGCGTTTGTTGCCGCTGCATCAAAAGGATATAATTTTGCGATTGATAACCCGAAGGAAGCTGCAGCGATTTTACTTAAAGATAATCCAGATCTAGATAAAAATTTAGTAGAAAAAAGCCAAGAGTGGTTAGCATCTAAATATAAAGACGATGCAAATCGTTGGGGTGAGCAAAAGTTAACGGTTTGGAAAAACTATGCAGATTTTTTAGCTGAAAATAAATTATTAGAAGGTAAATTTAAGCCAGAAGAAGCTTTTACAAATGAATTCTTACCAAAATAAGGAGGAGTAAAAATGAAAACTACATTAATGAGTGTTCAAATAATACCAAAAACAAATAATATTGAGGATGTCATTCCCGCAGTCGATGAAGCGATTAAAATTATTGATGAATCAGGTGTGAAATATCAAGTACAGCCATTGGAAACAACAATGGAAGGTGATTTGAATGAATTATTACAAGTTGTTCAAAAAATGAATGAAAGAATGATCGAAATAGGTTGCCATAATGTTATAACTCAAATGAAAATCCTTTATCAACCACAAGGGATTACAATGGATGTGTTAACGGAGAAGTACCGTTAATGAAACGAAAAAATATGAAAGGATGGCAGCCATTTGTTGTCATCCTGCTTTTTTTAATCTGTTGGCAGCTCAGTATTAAAATTTGGAAAATAGAGCCTTGGCTATTGCCAGGACCAATTGCAATCTTTAAAGAAGGAATTCATTCTTTGGATTCTTTACTTCCGCATATAACATCTTCAATTCAATTAACGATTATCGGATTGTTAATAGGTAGCTTGCTTGGACCTTTAATAGCATTTCTATTGCATTTAATACCAGGTGTAAAGAAAGCTTTTTATCCATTATTAATTCTTTCGCAAAATGTACCAATTATTGTATTAGCACCACTTTTAATTATTTGGTTCGGGTTTGGTGTACTGCCAAAATTAATCATTATATCGCTCGTGTGTTTTTTCCCCATAACTGTTTCAGCATTGGATGGATTTCGACAAACACCAAGTGAGTTAATAAATTATATGAAAATGGCAGGAGCATCCAAAGCACAAATTTTTTGGAAAGTTGAATTTCCGTTTTCTCTACCTTCAATCTTTTCAGGCTTAAAGATTTCAGCTACCTATAGTGTAATGGGAGCAGTAATATCAGAATGGCTTGGAGCAAAATCAGGAATTGGAGTATATATGACGCTAGCTTCATCGTCATTTAGAACAGATCGAGTATTTGTTTCCATTTTTGTCATTATGCTTTTAAGTATGCTGTTCTTCTTCCTTATTGTAATGATTGAGCGATTTACTGTTAAATGGAAAATTAAAGGAGAGAAACAGAAATGACATTACAAGTGGAACAACTATCAAAGGGTTATGGTAGTAATCAACAAGTACTAGACAATATTTCTCTTTATGTAAATGAAGGAGAATTTGTATCCATTTTAGGTCCATCTGGTAGTGGGAAAAGTACATTGTTCCATCTAATAGGTGGTTTATTAAAACCGGACTCTGGAGAAATAAAGTTAAATGGATCAATCATAAATGGTGAACTTGGTCACATTAGTTTTATGCCACAGGATCATGCACTTCTACCTTGGAGAACGGTATTGAAAAATATTGTTTTATCGCAGGAATTAAAGCATAAACCTGACGAAACGTTAGCGAGAGATTGGCTTAAAAAGACAGGGTTAGAAAACTATGAAAATGCTTACCCTCATGAACTATCTGGTGGGATGAAACAAAGAGTTTCATTTTTAAGATCGCTACTAGCACCGCAATCTTTTATGTGTATGGACGAGCCTTTTTCAGCCTTAGATGAATTTACTAGACTTGAAATGCAACAATGGCTTTTATCCATTTGGGAAAAGCAACGACGATCTATTTTATTAGTCACACATAATATTGATGAAGCGCTGCTATTGTCTGATCGAATTTATATATTTTCTGACAAGCCCGCCAAAATCAAAGAAGAAATCATTGTGCCATTTCCAAGACCACGAAAAAAAGAATTATTATTAAGCGACGAATTTACGGCGTGGAAAAGAAAAATCTATTTGGCTTTAGAAAAGGAGTAGTACGATGAAAATGATAGATGCTCATATTCATTTAGATTCTTATGATGCTAGTCAAAGAGAAGAAATAGTAAATAGTACAGAAAGTCACGAAATCGAAGCAATCATTTCTGTTTCAATGGACTTAAAATCTAGTATGAAAAATTTAGATTTTAAAAAACAAAATAATAATGTCTATCCAGCATTCGGATTTCATCCTGAACAACAGCTCCCTTCTGATGATGAGGTTGAAGAATTGATCGAATGGATGAAAGAACATCAACATGAAATGGTCGCGATCGGGGAAGTTGGATTACCTTATTATAAGAATTTAGAAGAACAAATTGACTATGAACCTTATATTCAATTACTAGAAAAATTTATCTCACTTGCAAAAGAGTTAAATAAGCCGATTGTATTACATGCAGTATACGAAGACGCCGAAATCGTATGTAATTTATTAGAAAAATATTTTATTCAAAAAGCTCATTTTCACTGGTTTAAGGGTGATGATCTTACAATTAGCCGGATGATAAAAAATGGGTACTTTATCTCAATTACACCGGATGTATTATATGAGAAAGAAATACAGGATCTAGTAAATAAGTATCCGATTGAGTTGATGATGGTTGAAACAGATGGACCGTGGCCATTTGAAGGACCTTTTGAAAATGAGTGGACACATCCTAAATTTATGCATCAATCGATTGTAAAGATTGCAGAGTTGAAAAATTTAGATTTAATAAGTGTTTATAAAATTTTGTATGAAAATACTAGAAGGTTTTATGGAATAGAAATTTAGGCCAGTATTGATCGCATGAAAGAGGTTGTCTCGTAAGTGTTCTTATGGGGTAACCTTTTTTATTTAGGTGAGCGACGAACATTGTTTGTCCATTTTTATAAGAGTATGTGGTTTAACATAATAATAGAAAAACACGAACACTATGTGAACTATATTGATAAAGCTGTGAACTCCGTTGATATATTGCAGTTTCTCGTTGATATGTAGTAATTTCTCGTTGATATATTACGAAAACAGATTGATATATTGTGATTCGATCGTCAAACCGAGCCATAATCACTAAAATTCACTCAAAACTTGGGAGTTTAATGAACGAGGGATGAAAAAAGTCAAAATAAAATCCCCCTTTAGTAGTAAATCTATCCTGTTTTTAAGATAGGCTTTTTAAACTACTATAAGCAGGGATATAAATGTAAGCTTTTTATTTTAAGATAATCAGATATTTTACGAGCAAGAAAATAGTGAAACGTAAACATTAATTTCAATGTAAATACCAAAACCGGCATGTCGGTTAGAATGCCGGCAGTATGTTGGTTTGTAGAAGAATTCTACAAGTAACTACAGTTCAAGCTCTCCCATACGAAGAAGCTCAATAACTGCTTGTGATCGCCCCTTAACCCCAAGCTTCTGCATTGCATTTGAAATATGATTTCTCACAGTTTTTTCACTTATAAAAAGTTCTTCAGCAATTTCTCTTGTAGTCTTATCTTGAACAAGAAGCTCAAATACTTCTTTTTCACGCTTTGTGAGTGTGTGCTTTGTTTGATAGTCTCTATCCTTCAACTGTGCTAACCCTCCTTGCTTGACCGAGCTGTTCTTCGGATGGGTATTCATTTAGTCTTTTTATCATATGAACGATGTGCGTATTAGGTGAATATTTCCAGTAAATTTAGAACTAGATTTAAATTATTTATTTTTTTCTTTTTAGCTTGTTCTAAAAAATGTACATGCTCGTATAAATAATAAAAAAGCGTGGGGGGAGTATGGTGATGAAAAAAAGATTGTTAGTAACAGCTGCTGCAGTTTGTGGAATTGCGACAATGAGCGGATGTAGTTTACTTCCGACTAAATCTTCTACAGATATTGATCCGCCAAAAACTGTAGTTTATAAAAGTGATGAGCCTTCAAAACAAGTACAAGCAAAGAAAGAGGAAATGGTAAAAAGGGAATTGTATTTAATTGACCGTAATGGATATGTCGTACCGCAAACCTTCCAATTACCAAAATCTACAAGCCTGGCGAAGCAAGCGTTAGAGTATTTAGTAAAAGATGGTCCTGTTACTGATGAATTACCGAATGGCTTCCAAGCAGTTTTACCTCCTAATACGGAAGTGTTGGGGGTTACGCAAAAAGATGGAACTATTATTGCTGATTTTTCTCCGGAGTTTAAGCAATATCGTGCTGAAGATGAATTAAAAGTGTTCCAAGCAGTCACTTGGACGTTAACTCAGTTTGATAATGTTACAAAAGTAAAGATTCGAGTAAATGGGAAAGAACTCACTTCTATGCCAGTAAATAAAGCACAAATTGGCGATGGGATGACAAGAGATGATGGGATTAATTTTGATAAAGGCAACATCGTGGATATTATGAACTCTCGCCCAGTTACTTTATACTATGTTTCTCAAGGTGAAATGGGAGACACTTATTATGTTCCTGTTACAACAAGAATATCAAATGCTGAATCAGATTCTTATTCAGCAATAGTAAGTGAACTAATACAAGGGCCGTCAGAATATTCAAATTTAATTTCAGATTTTGGTGCAGATACGAAATTAGTCAGTCAACCTGTCTTTAAAGGTGGCAAGCTAGTGCTTAACTTTAACGAAGGAATCTATGGCAATATTGCAAAAAGTATGATCAATAATGACGTATTACAGCCACTCGTTCTTTCTTTAACAGAGCAAAAAGGAGTTAAATCCATTGAGATTCAAATTAATGGCAAGCTAACTGCACTAGACCAACAAGGCAAACCATTAAGCCAACCAGTATCTAGACCTAAAGACGTAAATACGAAAAAACTATAAAGCAAAATAAATCGATTAATAGGATTTAGAGAATAAGTAAAAGACAGTTTTTTACTGCATCTGTGCGTATTCCTTATTCCTTTAAGATCTATTTACATGCATTTAAAGCCTTGAACATTTTGTTCAAGGTTTTTTCATATTAAGCGAGGTTTCTTTACATTTATCTTATTAATTACATTTAATTAGTAGAAATGAAATCGTATTTTTGTCTATACTAGTAATTGGAAGATTTTGTAGGAGGAACGAACATGACAAGAACAGATGGAAGATTAAATAATGAACTAAGACCAATTGAGATTATTACTCATTATACGAAGCATGCTGAAGGCTCTGTGCTTATTAGCGTTGGTGATACGAAAGTAATTTGTAATGCTACTGTTGAGGACCGTGTACCTCCATTTTTAAGAAATAGTGGAAAAGGTTGGATTTCAGCGGAATATTCTATGTTACCTAGGGCTACGCAAGACCGTACAATTCGCGAGTCATCTAAAGGGAAAGTTACTGGTCGTACGATGGAAATTCAACGTTTAATCGGTAGAGCTTTAAGAGCAGTAGTCGATTTAGAAGCACTTGGTGAAAAGACAATTTGGATTGATTGTGATGTAATACAAGCAGATGGGGGAACTAGGACTGCTTCTATTACTGGAGCGTTTGTTGCAATGATGCTTGCCTTTGATAAATTAGTTAAAATGGATAAATTAAAATCTTATCCAGTAAAAGATTATTTGGCTGCAACTTCTGTTGGTATATTAGAAGAAATTGGACCAGTACTAGATTTGTATTATGTAGAAGATTCAGCTGCAAGTGTCGATATGAATATTATAATGACTGGGAAAGGTCAGTTTGTTGAACTACAAGGTACTGGTGAAGAAGCGACTTTTTCTAGAGAAGAATTAAATGAATTACTATCATTAGGGGAGTTAGGTGTTAATTCTCTAATTGAAAAACAAAAAGAAGTATTATTACAAGAAGGCATTAAGTTCCAATCATAATTTCGAGGAGAGACTTTAAGGATGGATACGATCATTATTGCGACTAATAACAAGGGTAAAGTGAAGGACTTTGAGGCTCTTTTTAACCCAATGGGATTTCAAATTAAATCTTTAAAAGACTTTCCTGGAATTCAAGAAGTTGAGGAGACAGGAACTACATTTGAAGAGAATGCGATTTTAAAAGCTGAGTATTTAGCTAATGAGCTAAAAACACCTGTTATTGCGGATGACTCTGGTTTAATAGTTGATGCACTTGAAGGTAGACCAGGTGTTTATTCTGCTCGATATGCTGGATTACATAAGAGTGATGAAGATAACTTACAAAAAGTAGTAAGCGAGCTAAATGGAGTTTTCCCTGGTAAAAGAACTGCGCGATTTTATTGTGCCTTAGCTTTAGCAGTTCCTGGTAAAGAAACAATCACTGTAAATGGAACAGTTGAGGGGTATATTGCCAATGAAAAAAGAGGAACAAACGGTTTTGGCTACGATCCGATATTCTTTTTGCCCGAATTAGATAAAACAATGGCTGAATTAACAACAGAAGAAAAAGGTGGCTTAAGCCATCGAGCAAATGCAATTAAATCATTAATGAATGTGATAAATAAAGAAGGTAAAGAATTTTTATTTAGAGGAACAAATTAATGAAAGTATTAATTGTAAGTGACAGTCATGGATTGACGAAACCGTTGCAAGAAATCGCTGACCGATATCGTGACAGTGTAGATTTAATGATCCACTGTGGAGATTCGGAATTAGAGTTAAATGCTAAAGAATTAAAAGATTACAATGTAGTTCGAGGTAATTGTGATTTTCGAGGAGAATTCCCTGAAGAATTTATTCATCGTGGAAATGAACATACAATCTTTGCTACCCATGGCCATTTACATGGAATAAAGCAGTCATTACAAAAGCTATATTATCGTTGTAAAGAAGTTGGAGCGACAATCGCATGTTTCGGTCACTCACATGTATTAGGAGCCGAGGTAATTGAAGGGGTACTTTTTATCAATCCTGGTAGCATTCTTTTACCTAGAATGAGGAAAGAAAAGACATATGCAATTCTTGAAACAATAGATAAGAGAGCTAATGTTACATTTTATAATACTGATGGCACGGAACTTATCGCTACTTCGTTTGAAATTTAATAAAAAATGGAGGTTAGTAGCAATTAGCTGCTAACCTTATTTAAAAGAGAAAAAATTTGTAAGTACTAAAAGCCATTAAGCCTTAATAAAATAAGGTAATTCTAGGTGATTTAAAAAATTTCCTTTATTTTGGAAAAAAGTTTAAAAATAGTGTTGACTTTATTTTACCTAGCGACTATACTAAGTTATGTCGACAGGGGATGTCGCAAAGAAATAAAAAATATGCGGGTGTAGTTTAATGGTAAAATAGAAGCCTTCCAAGCTTCGGTCGTGGGTTCGATTCCCATCACCCGCTCCATATGTCCTGGTAGCTCAGCAGGATAGAGCAACGGCCTTCTAAGCCGTCGGTCGGGGGTTCGAATCCCTCCCAGGACGTCCAAAAGACACTTGTTTTACGTTACGTAAAATAAGTGTCTTTTTTTTGTATTTTAACCAATTTCCAAATTATTGAAGAATGACGAATTATTTTAAAAAAAGTGTAACAATAATACTACATAAAACAAAAAGTATTAGAGATCTACAACAGGAGTGTAATGATTTGTAAATAGACTCTAATAGTATTTAGATATGATATTCTAAAATAAATAAAGTGTGGAGTGATATAAATGAACGAAAAAGAGTTTTGGGGTTTAATTTCAAAAATGCATATTGTTGAAGAACCTTATGAGTGGGTAATAAGTCATTTAGCAAAACAGTCAGATGATGAAATAGCTGGTTTTGAAATTCAGTTTGAAACCGCGTTTTCTAATGCGTATAATTCAAAGTTACTAGGAGCTGCATGGGTTATTATGGGAGGTTGTTCTGAAGATTCATTTGCTCAATTTAGAGCTTGGTTAATTGGTCAGGGTGAACAAGTATATAAGAAAACATTAAATGAACCTGATTATTTAGCTGAATATATCTTCCCAATTTATGAAGAAGAGGGACTTACTCCAGAATTAGAGGAGATGCTAGATTTGGCATTACAAGCATTTACGATAAAGCGTAAAGGTGATGAGGATTGGGATGATCAGTTGTGGAATGAGTTTAATTCACTAATAGAAAGTAATGGTTATCATTACCCAGAACAACAATTAACAATGGATTGGAAGTCGAATGACGAATTAAAAAGTAAGTTTCCAAATTTGTGGAAACGATTTGGTCAAAAGCCATTAGGACATTAATATGTGGGTAAAATAGATTCAGTCAGAAAATGGATTGAATAAAGAATTTAAATAGACTGTTAATATAAGTATCTTTCATATTTTAAATAAAATTAATTCATGATACACTTTTTCATAACTAGATTGTGCAGAGAATAACAAATGTTAGGGGGAGAGTAGCATGGAAGACAATATTGTCTTTTTTCCTAAACTAAAGGATCGGATAATAAATCTAGGCAAGAAAGCGTTAGAAGAAAAAGATTTTATTAAAGCGCTAAAGTTATGTGATCAACTAAAGGAAATGAATGAGCATAATTCACAAACAGAATTAGCTGCAGTTGCATGCTTATTAGAAGGTAATCGGGCTAAGGAAGCTAGAGAAAGATGCGAGGAATTAGTTTTCGGTCCATTTGAAAGTGATGAAGCGATTGAAATATACATAAGTATTTTGTTTCAAATAAAAGAATACGAAGAATTACAAAAAAGTATAAAAAGACTGCTTACTCAAAATCGTATTGATGAAAATCAAATGGATAAATTTCAAGCGATGCTAACATTGTCTAAAAAAGTAATTTCAGATCGTGAAGGCGGAAAGATCCAAACGCTTGATTTACATAATTTAGTCGAAAATTCAGAGCCGATTAATAAACAACTGGAACTAATTAATGAATTACGAGCAACGGATTGTACGCTTGTTTTAAATCAAATTGGTGATATTTTAAAAAGTTCTAAAGCTAACCCTTTAATTCAAAGTTTTATTTTATTTATATTACAAGAACAATCCATTGAAAAAGACTTTGAAATCAACAAAGTAAATCAACGAATGACTTGGAATGTAACAATTTCAGTAGATGAACACAACTCTTTTGTAGATGCAATTTTAAAAAAATTAAGTGATATATTAGAAAGCGAAAACCCTTCAGCATTTGAATTTGCAAAACAACACTTTCGACATTTTATGACGATCTACTTTCCTTTCGTACCAATGCCAGCAGAAGTAAACACATGGGCAGCGTGTTTTTATTGCATTGTTCAACAATTTTTTGATTACGATGTAGAAGAAGAAGAAATCAAAGACTTGTTTAATGTAGAATACTTTCCGGTACAAAGTGCAATTGCTTTAGTGAAGCGATTCGAAGACGAAGGCTATTTTAACATAACGAATTAGTTAAAGCTTAAATAGGTCTTTGACTATGAGTTGTAGTATTTTCGATGATACAGTAACCATTGATCTTAAGACTGAGATTAAAAAATCCTAATATTTTTGCTTTAGATTTGAAATATCAAAATAGGAAATATTGAAACAAAAAAGTAATGTGTTATAATAGAATGGTTGTAGCGACTATTTACTTAATTATACCTGCATGATCTTGGGAAATCGGACAGGCATGTATAGTACGAAAATACGTAAACACATATATATTTTTAGATAATTTTGGAGGGAACTAACAATGACTGCTAAATGGGAAAAATTAGAAGCTAACGTTGGTCTATTAACTGTAGAAGTTGAAGCTTCTGAAGTAGATAAAGGTTTAGATGCAGCTTTCAAAAAAGTTGTAAAAACAATGAACGTACCTGGATTCCGTAAAGGGAAATTACCACGTCCAATGTTCGAACAAAAATTTGGTGTTGAAGCACTTTACAATGATGCTTTAGATGTAATCTTACCAGAAGCTTACAGCAAAGCTATTGAAGAAGTTGGTATTGAGCCAGTTGACCGTCCAGAAGTTGACGTTGAGCAAATGGAAAAAGGTAAAACTTTAATCTTTAAAGCAAAAGTTACTGTAAAACCTGAAGTAAAATTAGGCGAATACAAAGGCTTAGAAGTTGAAGAAATGGATGCAACTGTATCTGAAGAAGACGTACAAGCTGAATTAACTGCATTACAAGAGAAACAAGCTGAGTTAGTAGTTAAAGAAGATGGTACTGTTGAAAACGGCAATACAGCTGTAATTGATTTCGAAGGTTTCGTTGATGGCGTAGCTTTCGAAGGTGGTAAAGGTGAAAACTATCCACTAGAAATCGGTTCTGGTTCTTTCATTCCTGGATTTGAAGAAGCTTTAATCGGCGCAAAATCAGGTGTAGAAACTGATGTTAATGTAACATTCCCAGAAGAATACCACAGTGCTGAGTTAGCAGGAAAATCTGCTACTTTCAAAGTAACTGTTCATGAAATTAAAGCGAAAGAACTTCCTGAGTTAAATGATGAGTTTGCTAAAGACGTAAACGATGAAGTTGAAACTTTAGAAGCTCTTAAAGCTAAAATCAAAGCTGACTTAGAAGAGTCTAAAAAAGCTCAAGCTGAAGGTAGCTTACGTGATGCTTTAGTTCAAAAAGCGGCTGAAAATGCTGAAGTTGAAATCCCAGAAGTAATGTTCGAAAGCCAAGTTGACCGTATGGTTAAAGATTTTGAACAACGCATTTCTGGACAAGGATTAAACTTAGAGCTTTACTACCAATTCACTGGTACTAAAGAAGAAGATCTTCGCACTCAAATGCGTCAAGATGCTGAAGCTCGTGTAAGAATCGACTTAACAATCGATGCAATCATCGAAGCTGAAAAAATTGATGCAACTGAAGAAGAAATGAACGAAGAATTAGCTCGTTTATCTGCAATGTACAACATTCCTTCTGAGCAATTAGTAACTATGCTTGGTGGAACTGACGCAGTACGTGATGATATCCAAATCCGTAAAGCTGTTGAGTTATTAGTAGATAGCAGAAAAAAATAAGCGTTATATAAATATATAATGATTCAAACAAGGCGCGAAATTTTTCGTGCCTTGTTTTTAAATAAAATGAAATATTTGGTAATATGAACTGTTTCCTTTAAAATACACATATACATATGTTAGAATCTGTTATACAGATTTTTAAAATTTTTTGTGGCTATACTAAAAATAATTCTTTAAAAGAAGGATTATCTACTTTACATTAGAATATATATATTCTAAAAATTTAAATAATTTTAGAGCAGTAAATAATTGCATTGTTTATTTTGTGTGCTATCATATAGCTACAAGATACATATTTTTTGGATTACATACATATTGAGTGGTTTTAGAAATTTTAGAGGGAGTGAACATATGTTCAAGTTTAATGAAGAAAAAGGACAGCTAAAATGTTCGTTCTGTGGAAAGTCACAGTCTCAGGTTAGAAAATTAGTTGCTGGACCTGGTGTTTATATTTGTGACGAGTGTATTGAGCTTTGTACTGAAATTGTTCAAGAAGAATTAGCAAAAGAAGAAGAAGTAGAGTTTAAAGATGTTCCAAAACCGAAAGAAATTTGTGAAATTCTTGATGAATACGTAATCGGCCAGGACAATGCCAAAAAAGCGTTATCTGTAGCTGTGTACAATCATTACAAACGTATTAATTCAAACAGCAAAATCGATGAGGTTGAACTATCAAAAAGTAATATTGCGATGATTGGGCCAACTGGTAGTGGTAAAACATTATTAGCTCAAACTTTAGCGCGTATTTTAAATGTACCATTTGCGATTGCTGATGCAACTTCATTAACAGAAGCGGGATATGTTGGGGAAGATGTTGAAAACATTCTCCTTAAATTAATCCAAGCAGCTGATTATGATGTTGAACGAGCTGAAAAAGGTATTATTTATATCGATGAAATTGATAAAGTTGCACGTAAGTCTGAAAATCCTTCAATTACACGTGACGTGTCAGGTGAAGGTGTTCAGCAAGCACTTTTAAAAATTCTTGAAGGAACTGTTGCAAGCGTACCTCCACAAGGTGGTCGTAAGCATCCACATCAAGAATTCATTCAAATTGACACAACAAATATCTTATTTATTTGTGGTGGAGCATTTGATGGAATTGAACAGATCATCAAACGTCGTTTAGGTAAAAAGGTAATTGGTTTTAGTGGCGATTCTGAAAAGAGCGATTTAAGCTCAAAAGAAATCTTAAACCACGTATTACCAGAAGACTTATTACGTTTTGGGTTAATCCCTGAATTTATTGGTCGTTTACCAGTTTTAGCTAATTTAGAGCAACTTGATGAAGCATCATTGGTTGAAATTTTAACGAAACCAAAAAATGCTTTAATTAAGCAATACCAAAAATTACTAGAACTAGACCAAGTTGATCTTGAGTTTGAGGAAAACGCTCTTACTGAAATTGCTAAAAAGGCAATTGAGCGTAAAACTGGGGCTCGTGGACTACGTTCTATTATTGAAGGTATTATGTTAGATATTATGTTTGAATTACCTTCTCGTGAAGATATTCAAAAATGTATTATCTCTGCAGAAACTGTTAAATCTGGTGCAGCTCCAAAGCTTGTATTAGAAGATGGAACAGAGTTAGATTTAAAAAATAAAGAAAAGAAAAATAAATTAGCGTAAATGAAAAAGCCAAATGCACTTTTGCATTTGGTTTTTTATTTTGGAGTTATGTAAAAATATTGACTCTCCTAAAGAGTATTGAGTAACCTTTCGCGTTGTAGTGTCTTTAAAACATTAGACTAAAGATAAGTTAATTTTAAATTATGGTTTATCCTTCCATTTCACGGGCGATACTAAAAGTAATTTCTACTTCAGTGGAGGGGTAAAAAATGAGTTTTACAACAATTATATTATTAGCTCAACTTGCATTAGGTACAATCGTTGCATTGTATTTTATTCATTTATTAAAAGGTCAACGGACAACAAAAGTTTCAATCGACAGAGAATCAAAAAAAGAAATGGAACAATTACGTAAGTTAAAATCAATATCTTTAACTGTACCATTAGCAGAAAGAGTTAGACCGAGTTCTTTTGATGATATTGTTGGCCAAGAGGATGGAATTAAGGCTTTAAAAGCTTCATTATGCAGTGCAAATCCTCAACATGTAATCATTTATGGACCACCTGGTATAGGGAAAACGGCAGCAGCTAGACTTGTATTAGAGGAAGCTAAAAAGAGTCCGAATACTCCATTTAAACCAGATGCAGTCTTTATAGAATTAGACGCAACAACAGCTCGTTTTGATGAAAGAGGGATTGCTGATCCTTTAATTGGTTCAGTACATGATCCGATTTATCAAGGTGCAGGTGCAATGGGGCAAGCAGGAGTTCCGCAGCCTAAAAAAGGTGCTGTAACGGATGCGCATGGAGGTATTTTATTTATAGATGAGATTGGGGAGCTTCATCCAATTCAAATGAATAAAATGCTAAAAGTTCTTGAAGACCGTAAAGTTAAATTTGAAAGTGCTTACTATCAAGAAGAAAATCCTTCGATTCCAGCACATATTCATGAAATTTTTAAACATGGTTTACCGGCGGATTTCAGATTAGTTGGTGCTACTACAAGATCACCTGATGAAATACCTCCAGCAATACGTTCACGTTGTTTAGAAATATTTTTCAGAGAGTTAGAACAGGATGAAATTCAAGCTGTTGCTAAACGCTCAGCAGAAAAAATTGAAATAAGTATTTCAGAAAAAGCTCTAGAATTAGTTGGTACATATGCTAAAAATGGTCGAGAAGCTATTAATCTAATCCAATTAGCAGGTGGAATGGTTTTAACTTCTGGAAGAAAAGAATTAATAGAGGATGATATTCAGTGGGTAGTTTCTGTAAGTAGATTATCACCTAGATTAGTAAACAAAATTCCGGAAGCTCCAACAGTTGGTTTAGTAAACGGTTTAGCGGTTTATGGAGCAAATATTGGTGCTTTATTACCAATAGAAGTAAGTGCAATGAAGGCAAAAGAAATTGGTAAAGGCTCAATTACGATAACTGGAATTGTTGAAGAAGAAAGCTTAGGTAATCAATCTAAATCAATTCGTAGAAAAAGTATGGCAAAAGGCTCTTTAGAAAATGTTACAACAATTTTACGTAAAATTGGTGTACCGATCGATGATTATACAATTCACATCAATTTTCCAAGCGGTGCTCTAATTGATGGACCATCTGCAGGGATTGCGATGGTAGTCGGCATATTTTCAGCAGTTAATAATGTTCCAGTATTAAATACGATTGCTTTGACTGGAGAAATGAGTATACAAGGTGATGTGAAACCTGTTGGTGGCGTTCCAGAAAAAGTTAAGGCGGCTATTAAAGCAGGAGCTACAAAAATTATTGTTCCTAAAGAGAACGATCAAGCTTCATTACATCAATTTAAAGATGTAGAAATTTTAGCTGTTGATCGCATCGAAAAAGTTCTTCATGAGGTCTTTAAAGATAATTGGAAATTTGATATACCAACTCAAACTAAAAATGACTTCCAGCAATTAACATTGTTTGAAGAGAATCAATCGCAATCTATGTAGATAAAAATAAGTGTTCGAATCATTTCATTTTGAATAAATAAAGAATACAAACTCTTTTTGCATTCTTTTTATCAATGAAGTGGTGCGAGCACTTTTTATTTGGTTTTCACTCGTTTTTTTAGTTAAGAGAAGATAATCGTTATGAAATCATATTAATAGGTTGTGTTCCTAGGCCGATATTGATTGTTTATTTCTTTTCCACATTTCTTTTAATGCATATCATTGTAAATGATATGAGTGTTAAGGTAAAATAACTAGATAGAATGAAAAACTTGGAGGTGTAACGTAAATGAATGTTACAAAAGAAAAAGTTGTACCCCTCCTACCTTTAAGAGGAATTAGTGTATTTCCTGCCACTATTGCACATCTAGATGTAGGAAGAATGAAGTCGATTAAAGCAATACAAGAAGCTGATGAGTTAGATCATTTAATTTTTGTTGTTACTCAAATAGATGCAGATACTGAAAATCCAATGATCGACGAATTGTACCAATTTGGAACACTAGCTAAATTAACGCAAAAAATTACGCTTCCAAATGGCACGGTTCGAATTACAGTCGAAGGATTACACAGAGGAAAGATTAAATCAATTATTGATCAAAATGATTTCTTAACTGCGAAGGTAGAAGAATACCCAGATGTAGAAGATGAATCTAAAGAGTTACGTGCTTTAATGAGAACTTTATTGCAGCATTTTAAACAATATAGCAAATTATCTAAGCGAATTTTGCCTGAGACAATCGCTTCTATTGTTAAACAAGAGCGCCCGGGTAATCTTGCGGATGCAATGATTGATTCAATTCCATTAAGAGAAGAAGAAAAACAAAAAATATTAGCAACAATTGACGTTACCGAAAGAATACATATTATCTTAAATTTCCTTCAGGATGAAAAGGAATTATTAAAGCTTGAAGAGAAAATTGGTCTTCAAGTAAAGAAAAATATTGATAAAACACAAAAAGAATATTTTTTAAGAGAGCAATTAAAAGTTATTCAACGTGAACTAGGCGATCGTGAAGGTAAAACTGAAGAAGTTGATAAGTTTTTAACGAAAATTGAAGAAGCAAATATGCCTGAAGAAACAAAAGAAGTTGTCTTAAAAGAATTAGCTAGATATGAAAAATTACCTCCAAATGCTGCAGAAGCAGGAGTAGTTCGTACATATTTAGAATGGATGGTAGCTATACCATGGTCTAAACAAACAGAGGACACACTAGATATCCATCGTTCAGAAAAGATACTAAATAACGAGCACGAAGGTCTTGATAAAGTTAAAGAGCGAATATTGGAGTATTTAGCTGTACAACAACTTACAAATTCATTACGTGGCCCAATTTTATGTTTAGCTGGACCTCCAGGGGTTGGTAAAACTTCTTTAGCTAAATCAATTGCAAACGCATTGTCTAGAAATTTTGTACGCGTTTCACTTGGTGGCGTTAGAGATGAATCAGAAGTAAGAGGACATAGAAGAACGTATATCGGGGCAATGCCAGGTCGCATTATTCAAGGGATGAAGAAAGCTGGGACAAAAAATCCTGTATTCTTACTTGATGAAATTGATAAAATGTCTAGTGACTTTAGAGGTGATCCATCTTCAGCGATGCTAGAAGTACTTGACCCAGAACAAAATAATACTTTTAGTGATCACTATATTGAAGAGCCATTTGATTTGTCTCAAGTTTTATTTGTTGCAACTGCAAATGATTTATCAACTATTCCAGGGCCATTAAGAGATCGAATGGAAATTATTACTTTATCTGGTTATACTGAGCTTGAAAAAGTTAATATTGCCAAAAAGCACTTATTCCCTAAAAAATTAGCCGAGCATGGCCTAAATAAATCAACTGTTCAAATTCGCGAAAGTGCATTGAGCTCAATTATTCGCCATTATACGCGTGAAGCAGGAGTAAGGTCTTTAGAACGAGTTCTTGCAACATTATGTAGAAAAGCTGCTAAATTGATTGTTTCAAATGAAAGACAAAAAATAATTTTTACTGACAAGAATATTGAAGAATTCTTAGGTAAGAAAACATTCTCATACGGTCAAATGGAAAGTGAAGATCAAATCGGTGTAGCTACAGGTCTAGCGTATACTGCATTTGGTGGAGACACACTTTCTATTGAAGTATCACTATATCCTGGAAAGGGTAAGCTAACCTTAACTGGTAAGCTAGGGGATGTAATGAAAGAGTCAGCACAGGCTGCGTTTAGTTATATTCGCTCTAAAGCTGAAGAACTAAATATTGAACAAAATTTCCATGAGAAATATGATATCCATATCCATGTTCCAGAAGGTGCTGTACCAAAAGACGGTCCTTCAGCAGGTATTACGATGGCAACTGCATTGATTTCAGCATTAACAAATAAACCAATCCGAAAAGAAGTAGGGATGACGGGAGAAATCACATTACGTGGTCGCGTATTACCAATCGGTGGATTAAAAGAAAAAATGCTTAGTGCGCATCGTGCAGGGTTAACGACAGTAATCATACCAAAAGAAAATGAAAAAGATTTAGAAGATGTGCCGCCAATGGTGAAAGAAGGTTTAACAGTTATACCTGTTTCCCATTTAGATGAAGTGCTGGCACATGCAATAGTAGGAGTGAAAAAATGAAAGTAACAACAGCGGATATTGTCATTAGTGCAGTTCGACCAAATCAATATCCAGATACTCAATTTCCCGAAATCGCTTTAGCAGGTCGTTCAAATGTTGGGAAATCTTCGTTTATAAATAAAATGTTAAATCGTAAAGCATTAGCTCGTACATCATCAAAGCCAGGAAAAACGCAAACATTAAATTTCTTCTTAATTAATGAACAGCTTTTTTACGTTGACGTTCCAGGTTATGGTTATGCTAAAGTTTCTAAAAAGGAACGAGAAGCATGGGGCAAAATGATTGAAACATATATTACAACTCGTGAACAATTAAGAGCTGTAATTTTATTAGTAGATTTACGTCATTCACCAACCCAAGATGATGTAATGATGTATAATTTCTTAAAGCATTACGGTATTCCAGTAATTGTTGTAGCAACAAAAGCAGATAAAATCCCTAAGGGTAAATGGGAGAAACATGCGAAAGTTGTACGTGAAACGTTACAGATTGAAGAAGGGGATGAATTAATTTTATTCTCATCTGAAATTGGTCTTGGTAAAGAAAAAGCATGGTCTGCAATAGAGCGTGCGTGTAAATAAAAAATGCTGGTGGCTAAATTGCCACCAGCATTTTTTTTATTATGTAAAAAAGATGATAAATTTTTTTAGTAATATGTATAGTTATTGAACCGAATGAAACAATTAGAATAGATAAAATTAATATGGAAATATAATTAAAAAATAAAAATTTTCTCCAAAACGTAAGGAAGTATAACAAGGACACTCTTAGCATCTTATTTTTTAGAGAATAAAAGATATAATCCGACTACTGCAATAAAAATTGGCCAGTATTGTTGAAAATAAGAAACTTGTGACTGAATTGAACTAAGCATTGATGAAAGCTTATCATTAAAAAGGAAAAATAAAGACATAATAAATAATAGTAAACCAGGTAATAGGTCACCTTTGCCTTTTTGGGATTGCAATAACATACCTAACGAGATGATGAGTGTAAGAATGGACCAATGGTTAGGCCAACTTTGAAAATGTTCAATTGCATAAAAATGAATTCCAAAACCAAGAACTACAACCCCTGGGAATACATATTGGAATTCACGTCCTTTAAAGGCTTGAACTAGAAGTGCAATACCTGTTATGACGATCGGTGTAGTCCAATAAGTAAAAAAATGTAGAGCAGGGACTTTCCATTTTGAAATAAGATAATAAATGCCAAAGCCAATTAATAGGATTCCAATAAATAATCGATTTTTTTTCATAGCAACTCCCGTTTAACATTATTTGTAATCACTTTTATTTAAAAATTATTGTATAATAAACTTTGGATATAGTTCATATTATAATTCGGATTAAAAATTCTACAAATTATTACATTTATGATAGCATATTGAAGTGGAACATAGTTATGATATTTTGCTAAGTAAATATAGATATAAAACATCGTTTGTACAAGTTTTTTTTAGGGGGGCTTTAGGGATGCACATCATTACAATAGGGATAAATTATAAGACTGCCCCGGTTGAAGTGCGGGAAAGGGTAGCGTTTTCTCCAAATGAACTTCAAGATGCAATGGACTCATTAAAAAATGAAAAGAGCATTTTGGAAAACATTATTGTTTCTACTTGTAATCGTACAGAGATTTATGCAGTTGTTGACCAAATTCATACCGGTCAATATTATATGAAACGTTTTCTATTACAACGATTTGGATTAAAAGATGAGGAATTATCACCATATTTAATCATTAGAACTGGAAATGATGCAATTAGCCATCTATTTAACGTAGTTTGTGGCTTAGATTCAATGGTAATTGGTGAAACTCAAATTCTTGGACAAGTAAAAGATAGTTATTTACTTGCTCAAGAGAATAATGTAATTGGTACTATTTTTAATCAGCTATTTAAACAAGCAATTACATTTGCAAAAAAAGTTCATTCTGAAACTGGTATCGGTGAAAATGCAGTTTCTGTAAGTTATGCTGCTGTTGAACTTTCTAAAAAGATTTTTAGTAATTTAAAAGGCTGTAACGTGCTAATCGTTGGCGCAGGGAAAATGAGTAACTTAGCTTTGCAAAACTTATATTCTCAAGGTGTAGGGAAAGTTACTGTAATTAATCGAACTGTTGAGAATGCGATTAAGCTTGCTGATCAATTTAATGGAATCGGAAAAGGATTAGAATCACTAGAAAACTCCTTAAAAGAAGCAGATATCGTTATTAGTTCAACTGGCTCAAAAGAATATGTGATTACCGAGAAAATGATACACCGTATTGAAAAAGCAAGAAAAGGTAAACCATTATTCTTAGTAGATATCGCAGTACCAAGAGATATTGAGCCATCAATTCATAATATTGATAGTGCGTTTTTATACGATATCGATGATCTTCAAGGGATTGTTGCAGAGAATTTAGCCGAACGTGAGCGAGAGGCAGTAGAAGTTAAAAAGGCAATCAATGAAGAAATTGATAATTTCCAATGTTGGTTATCAATGTTAGGTGTAGTTCCAGTTATCTCTGCTTTACGTGAAAAAGCATTGGATATTCAGGCAGATACTATGTGCAGTCTTGAACGAAAATTACCTCATTTATCTGATCGAGACTTAAAAATTATCCAAAAGCACACGAAGAGTATTGTGAATCAACTTTTACGTGATCCAATTATGAAAGCAAAAGAAATGGGTACATCTAAACACTCAGAAGCACAAATTTCACTTTTTAAAGAAATATTTAATTTAGATGAAATATTAGAAGAAGCTAATGATGAAAAATACATGCAAACTAAACAAGAAAAAGAGACGATTTCTTTAAAACAAAGCTTAGGGTATTTATGAGGTTTAGATAATGGCGCTTTTGGAAAGTAGTTTTATTTACCACTTATTAATCTTATTGTTTGCATGGAGTATCGTTTTTTCTTTTATAGATTTTATAGATTCAAACAGAATGGCAAGTAAAGTGGCATTTTATTTGCTTGCAATTGTTTGGGTGTTTTCTACAATTTTAATGATTTATACGATTAGCCATTATAGTTTATATTCCTTTATCACTTCTAGAGAAGGGCTATACATTTATGTATGGATCATTATTTCATTATCAATGATTATTAATTGGTTAGTAAAACTAGAGTATTTAGTTTTCTTTACAAATGTTGTTTCATTTTTAGTATTTTCATTATCAATTTTAATTCCAAAGGCTGGGAAAACGGCTACATCAGTCGAACACTTAAAATCGGAATTATTATATACCCATATTGGGCTAGCTTTTTTAGCGTACGGTGCTTTTACACTGTCCTTTATTTTTTCAGGAATGTACATTTTTCAATACGTTTTATTAAAAAAGAAGAAATGGTCAACGCATTTAAAGAAATTGGGGAGTTTAGGTAAGTTGGAAAAAATGTTTATTACATTTAACTTATTTGGTGTCCCTCTTATGCTAACTTCCCTTATTTTAGGGGCAAGTATTCGATTACACACATTTGTTTGGTATGATATGAAAGTAATAGGCTCAGTTTTCGTTTTAATCATGTATAGCACATTTATGTATTTAAAAGTAAGCAACCGTTTCTATGGCAAATCTCTTTGCATATTTAACATCTGTTGCTTTTTAGTATTGTTCGGAAATTATGTTGTTTCAAATCTATATTCAACGTTTCATTTATGGAGTACGTAAGGAGCTGTAAACTATGCGAAAAATAGTAGTAGGTACAAGAAGAAGTAAACTAGCATTAACACAAACGAAATGGTTTGTTGAGAAGCTTAAGGAAGTTGCACCTGATTATGAATTTGAGTTAAAAGAAATTGTTACAAAAGGTGATGTAATACTTGATGTAACTCTTTCAAAAGTTGGCGGGAAAGGTTTATTCGTAAAAGAAATCGAGCATGCAATGCTTACGAATGAAATTGATTTAGCTGTACATAGTATGAAGGATATGCCTGCAATTTTACCAGAAGGTTTAATGATAGGCTGTACTCCTAAGCGAGTTGATCCTCGAGATGCTTTACTTTCAAATAGTGGAAAAGGATTAATGGAGCTAGAAGAAGGAGCAATAGTTGGGACAAGTAGTTTAAGAAGAAGTGCTCAAATTAAGGCAGTTCGTCCGGATATACAAATTAAATGGATTCGTGGAAATATCGATACGCGTATTCAAAAGCTTAAAGACAATGAATACGACGCGATTATTTTAGCAGCGGCGGGCTTAAAAAGAATGGGATGGGCTGAAGAAAGCATTACAGAGTATATCGATGAAACAGTTTGTGTGCCAGCAGTAGGTCAAGGTTCTCTTTCGATCGAATGTCGTGAAAATGATGCCGAAATCCGTGAGCTATTAAATAGACTAAATGATGATTTAACATATACAACAGT
Source organism: Arthrobacter citreus (assembly GCA_013200995.1). Classification (GTDB taxonomy): domain Bacteria; phylum Bacillota; class Bacilli; order Bacillales; family Bacillaceae_G; genus Gottfriedia. Next base: position 4,920,254 of record CP053688.1, read on the forward strand.
AGAAGCTGAACGTGTATTTCTTCATAAAATGGAAGGTGGTTGCCAAGTTCCGATAGCAGGATTTGCAACAATCAACGAACAAAATGAAATCTCGTTAACAGCTTTAGTAGCAAAACCAGATGGATCAATCATTTTAAAAGAGACAGTTAAAGGTACTGATCCAACAGAAATTGGTGAAAAAGCTGCAAAACTATTAACTGAACGTGGAGCAAAGGATATTATTGATTCTGTAAAAGAGGCAGCGGATGAATAATTCCTTAAATGGAATAAACATTTTAGTGACAAGGGCAGAGCATCAAGCTGATGAACTTAATCATTTGATTCATCAGCTTGGTGGATGTCCTATTAATCTTCCACTTCAAAAAATTGTTAAAAGTAATATTTCAATCAATGAATTAGAAAACTTAATTGATGAAACAGATTGGATCTTATTTACTAGCGTTAATTCTGTAAATTACTTTGTGCAATATATTACATATGAATTGAAATTGAAAATTAATCAAAAAAAAATTGGTGCTGTTGGAGAGAAAACTAAAAGTCGATTAAATGAAGAAGGACTTGAAGTGAATTTTCTTCCGAGTCAATTTACTGGCAAAACATTTGCTTCTGAGTTAAGTTACATAGTAGAAAAAGGAACAAAATTTTTATTTATACGAGGTTCTTTAGCGAGTGATAATGTACCAAACATACTTGAAAAAAATGGCAATCTAGTTAACTTACTAACTGTTTATGAAACGATTGCCAATGTAACGATAAAAGATGATCTAATTAAGTTACTAAAGAATGAAGAGCTAGATGTGATTACTTTTTTGAATCCTTTTAGTGTAGAGCAGTTTTGTTTTTTAATTGAAAATATCATTTGTATGGAAGATTTAAAGAATATTAAAATTGCTTGTATTGGTGAGGTCACTGCACAAAAAGCTAAGGAAAAAGGGTTTAATAATATGATTGTTCCTGATAAATATACAATTGAATCTTTATTAAAAAAAATAGCTGATGATATATAAAAATAATATCGTCCTATAGAAAAGAAGGAGAAAAAAATGACTTATTCAATTCCGTTTGATCGTCACCGTCGTTTAAGAAGTACACCAGCATTACGCTCAATGGTTAGAGAAAATCATTTGCATAAAGAAGATTTTATTTACCCACTTTTTGTTGTTGAAGGACAAGGCGTAAAAAATCCTATAAGTTCAATGCCAGGTGTATTTCAATTTTCTTTAGATGAATTAAGAAAAGAAATGGATGAAATTGTATCATTAGGTATAAAATCTGTTATTTTCTTTGGAATTCCTGATGTAAAAGACGCAGTAGGTTCAGAAGCATACTGTGCAACGGGTATCGTCCAAAGAGCAATTTCTCAAACAAAAGAACAATATCCTGAAATGATTGTTATTGCAGATACATGTTTATGTGAGTATACAGACCATGGACATTGTGGAGTATTAGAAGATGGGTATGTTAATAATGATGAATCGTTAATACTATTAGCAAAAACAGCGGTAAGTCAAGCACAAGCTGGTGCAGATATTATCGCTCCTTCAAACATGATGGATGGATTCGTAGCTACAATTCGTCATGCATTAGATGAAGCTGGATTTGATAATATTCCTATTATGTCTTATGCAGTGAAATACGCTTCTGGATTCTATGGCCCTTTCCGTGAAGCAGCTCAAAGTGCTCCGGGACAAGGGGATCGTAAAGCTTATCAAATGGATCCTGCAAATCGTTTAGAAGCATTCCGTGAAGCAGAATCAGATACAGTTGAAGGCGCAGATTTCTTAATTATTAAACCAGCTCTTTCATATTTGGACATCATTCGTGACATCCGAAATAACTATCACCAACCAATCGTTGCATATAATGTTAGCGGAGAATATGCAATGGTTAAAGCTGCTGCAATAAATGGTTGGATCGAGGAAGAAAAAGTTGTAATGGAAAAATTAATCAGTATGAAGCGCGCTGGTGCGGATATGATTATGACTTACCATGCTAAAGATGCTTGCAGATGGTTATCAGAAGGGAAGTAAGAATTTATGAGATCATATAATAAGTCTATTGAAGCTTTTGAAGAAGCGAAACAAGTACTTCCTGGTGGAGTAAACAGTCCAGTACGTGCATTTAAAAGTGTTAATATGTCACCTATTTTTATGAGCCATGGAAAAGGCTCAAAAATTTATGATATTGACGGTAATGAATATATTGATTATGTGTTATCATGGGGACCACTTATTTTAGGTCACTCAAATGAGCGAGTTGTAGAAGGTTTAAAACGTACTGCTGAAACTGGTACTAGCTTTGGAGCACCAACTTTAAAAGAAACAGAATTAGCTAAACTTGTGATTGAAAGAGTACCTTCGATTGAAGTTGTTCGAATGGTAAACTCAGGAACAGAAGCTACAATGAGTGCTTTACGTCTTGCACGTGGTTTTACTGGTCGAAACAAAATTTTAAAATTTGAAGGTTGCTACCATGGTCATGGTGATTCTTTATTAATTAAAGCTGGATCTGGTGTTGCTACACTTGGATTACCAGATAGCCCTGGTGTACCAGAAGGCGTTGCAGCTAATACAATCACGGTACCTTATAACGATTTAGAAAGTATAAGATATGCTTTTGAACAATATGGAGATGACCTAGCTGCAGTTATTGTTGAACCTGTTGCAGGAAACATGGGTGTTGTTCCACCAGTTGAAGGCTTCTTAGAAGGCTTAAGAGAAATTACTACTCAATATGGTACATTATTAATTTTTGATGAAGTTATGACTGGATTCCGTGTAGGATACAATTGTGCACAAGGTCATTTTGGTGTAACACCTGATCTAACTTGTCTAGGAAAAGTTATTGGTGGAGGTCTACCAGTAGGTGCATATGGTGGTAAGGCTGAAATCATGAATCAAATTGCCCCAAGTGGCCCAATTTACCAAGCGGGAACACTTTCAGGAAATCCTTTAGCAATGACGGCAGGATACGAAACATTAAGTCAGTTAACTGAAGAAGACTATGTAGAATTTAATCGTAAAGCGGATTTGTTAGAAGCTGGTTATAAAGCTGCGGCTGAAAAGTACAATATTCCACATTGTATTAATCGTGCAGGTTCAATGGTTGGATTCTTCTTCACAAACGAAAAAGTTGAAAATTACGAAGTAGCAAAAACGTCTAACTTAGAAATGTTTGCTAAGTACTATCAACTAATGGCTGAACAAGGTGTATTCTTACCACCTTCACAATTTGAAGGATTATTCCTATCAACATCACATACAGATGAAGATATTCAAAAAACGATTGCGGCTGCAGAATACGCATTTTCGCAATTAGTATAAAAAGAATTGGTGTCCCTATTTTATAGGGGCACCGATTCTTTTTTTAGTTGGAAAGTAAAGTGACAAAACGTAATAATATATACTGTTTTAACTCTTTATTTCTAAATTTCTTAAACTTTACATTTAAGTTTTCTTATTCCTTAAACCCATTCATTTCTCTAGTCCCACACATTTTAAAACCATTCTTAAGAGAAATTAACAATCTTTTCTTCATAAATTTTTCGTTTCTTTCATAAAAATGTAATGTCATAGACCAAATTGGACGATGAGAGGAGGACATTAAGGTGTCTTCAGAAAATCAAACAAATATTCGCTTTTCATTGAAAGAAACTGTCTGGTTCCAAAAAGGACAGGAAGTTAAAGAGGTAAGATCACTCTCGTTAAATCCAGACATTACTATACAGCAATTTGATGAATATGTTCAAGTGAAGGGTGTCTTAACTTTAGAAGGTAATTACGCTCCTGATTTGGCGAATCAAGGTGATTATTATTCATTAAGAGAATTAGCTCCTTCTAGATTAGTTGAAAATGTAATCGTTCTTGAGGATGGAAGCTGTGAATTAAATCATCAGTTCCCTGTAGATATTTCGATTCCTTTAACAAGAATTACTGATTTAGAGAATCTATGTGTTACTGTAGAGACTTTTGATTATCAATTAGCAGAAAAAGGTAGCATTCAAATTGCTGCTGATTTATGTATTTCTGGTCTACATGATAATAATAGGGCAGTAGATACTTATCATGAACAAAGAGCCTATGAACAGTACAATAACTATGCATACGACAATGAATATCGTGCAGGTAACGAAGCATACGGCAATGACTATCGCTCAAATAATGAAGCAGCATATGACAATGAATATCGCTCAAATAACGAAGCAGCATACGACAATGGCTATCGTGCAAGTAACGAAGCATATGAACATCAAGAAGAAAGAGAACAAAATGAACAATTCCAGTTCTTTAATGAACCAGTGGCTGAGCAACAAACGAATGAACAAGATAATCTATATGGCAGTGATTGGATTCAATCTCTTGAAGAGGAAGAGGAGCAAGAAGAACAAGACAGCACATATCCAGGGCAGCCAACTTACTTAGAGGTTTTCCGCCCCGAAGAAGTAGCTGAAGGTGGAATTGAACAGAATGAAAATGATGCTGAACACTATTATGCAGAAGAAGAATCTGATTTTGAAATTCAAGTTCAGTCTAATGAACAACAAGTAGATCAAGAAGAATTTGAAGAAGAAGTTCAAATGCAAGCTCAAGAAGAAGTTCAAGAGGAAGAACAGTATGAGGAAGTATTTAGAGGCTTTAATATATCAGCAGAAGCAATCGAGCCGCAAACTGAATATGTTAAACCTGACTTCCTAATGAACGAACAAAATCATGAGCAAACAGTTCAAAGTGAAAATAATATCCAGCAATCTAATCAATTAAATACTGCCTATAATGAACGACCTAGCTTTTTAAACAATGATTTTAATGTGCACAATTATTTAAATAATACTTTAAATAGTCAACCTAACTTCTTAAATAATGATTATAGTAATTTGCAAAGCCAAAGCAATAATGAAAATAATGCGCAAAAAGAAATAGAAAAATATGAAGAAGAATACAAACGGACGTTGGAGCAAAGTTATCAACCATATGTTAACCAGCAATACCAACAAGCACCATTTGCATATAATCAAAATCAGCAGCCATTCTATCAAAATCCATATCCTCAAGCAAATCAAGAAAATTCTTACGCAAATCCAAATGATGTTCGTCAAACACCTCCTTATTACGCAGAATATTATCAAGCCCAAGTAGAGGCTGCGCCACCACCAGAGTTACCTAAAGTTGAGGTAAAGGCTGAAGCAGAAGAAGTGAAGGAAGTAAGAAGTGTTAAAAGTGATAATCTTCTTTCAAGCTTATTTACTGGTGAAGGAAGAGAAGAATCTTATTCTAAATTAAAATTATATTTAGCTCAAAATGGAGATACAATCGAATCCGTCGCTAAAAAATATAATTTACAAACCCAACAGTTAAATCGCGTTAATAATTTGAACGATGAATTCTTATCGGAAGGGCAAATTATTTATATCCCTGTAGCTGCTATAAAACAATAATAATATGGTAAGAGCTTTGTATTAGTTAGATACTTGTCTACTAATACAAGGCTTTTACGCATTTAGAAAGTGAGAGTGACGCATCTTGTATTCAAAACCAAAAGATGAAATAAGCGTCATTTTAGCACAGTACCATATAGTACCAAACTATTTTGAAACGGTTGGAAAAGTAGTAAAAGTTTATACAAACCAAGGTGTCTTTGCGCTAAAAGAAGCAAATGTAGATCGAGTTTATCGGAATAATTTGGTTGAAAATGTTCGTTCCTTACAAGATAAGGGCTTTCGTAGTGTTGTACCAATTTATCATACCCAAAATGGAGAATATATTGTTGAATTTAATACAAAGCATTACTACCTCATGCCCTGGATCGAAAGTGTTGATGCAAGATCAGATGAAAATCTACATTTTCAAAGAATGTTTACTTCTTTAGGCAAAATGCATGGTAGTACACAAAAGGAAAAAAAAGTTGATAAAGATCAATTACAAGTACACTATGATACATTAACCAAAAGGTGGAGCAAGGATAAAGATGTGCTAGAAAATTTTATTGAAGCTGCTGAAGGAAATTGGTATATGTCACCTTACGAACTAAGCTACTGCACGTACTTTCATAAAATATTAAGTGCACATCAATTCGCAAGAGGTCAATTAGATGAGTGGTTTAAAAAAATGAAGGATACTGAAAATACTAGGGTTGTAATGAACCATGGAAACTTGTCCATCTCACATTATCTTGTTAATAAAAGAGGAGAAGGGGTTTTTATCAATCTAGAAAATGCACAAGAAACAACACCAATACAAGATCTAACAAACTACTATAAAGGTTCATTTAAAACGTATCCAATTCAACAGCCCGATCGTAATAATTGGCTTAAAATGTATGAAAAGAATTTTTCCTTAAGAGAAGAAGAAAGATTGTTGTTTTTAAGTTATATGGCATATCCAACTCAGTTTTCTACTAAAATTAATAGTTACTTGAAGCGTTCTGATGGAAGTACTGAAAAAGATAATGTAAGAGATTTATTAAGTGCATACTGGCATATGATAAATATTGAATACTTTGTGTCCAAAATACAAGAAGATGTAGAAGCAGCGAGGGCAATTGAAGATTTGTGAGGCAGGGAAAGAAGTAACTTACCAATTATGATAAAAAAGAGGGGTTCCCAAAAAAGTGATGCAACTTTTTTGGAAACCCTCTTATTAAAGCTATTTATTTTACATGACGTTTAATTGCATTTACTAAACTTTTGCGAACAAAATCCTTGTCCGTAATATGGTCTTTTGAGAAAGAAATTCTAACATTATTTTCTTCAGATCCAAATAACTTTGAAAACTTGCCTTGAGTTACTTTTTGATTTTGATCAAGTTGAACAATTAAGTCTACTGTTTTGTCAAAACTTAAATAATTAACTTCAATCTCTTCTAATTTACCACGAAATTCGCCATTCATCGGATAAAATTCAAACTCTTGAATGATCTTTCCGTATTTCTTTTTGTTTTCACTATCTCTTAATACAAATCCTTCTTCTTGAAGTGCTTGGATTACTGTTTTTAAACCAATTGAAGGGATAACTTGAACGCCATCTGCATCGTATTGGTCAACAGCTTTTTCTATTTCTAAATGAGTTTTAATCCAAATATGGGATTTGTGTAGTGATACTGGAGTATTTTCAGATAAGGTGAAAAAGAAAGGAATAGTCACTTCTTCATTTGCATTTATTATACGATCAACTGATACGATGAATTTTTGTAAAGTACCATTCTTACTAACTGTTTTATCATTGGATTCAACTTTATATTCAGTCATTACATGTAAAAAGACGGAATCTAATTCTTGTTTTACTCTCCCACCTTTTATGTGTAATTCACCTTTTACTCTTTCTCCAGCTTGATATTCTGTTTTTTCAAGCTTTGTATCTATTCTCGTTCCTCCAATTCCGAGTACACGAGCTAATGTATTTTTAAATAAACCCATGAATATCCCCCTAAAAAGTTATATCTACATACTATATCATTATCGCATAATTAAATAAGTACTAGTATACCAGAATGTTAAATAATCATTACAATTATTTTTCGTATTTTTTTTATGTATTAAAAAATGAGGTACTTTATTGACAACTACTGAATATTCTAGAAAGAAATTAGAAATACTGTTGACTAAGCTTAAGGAAATTTTGTAGACTATTACATATATTCATAATGAAATGCAATGATAGGGAAGAGTACAACGAACTAATTCTTCAGAGAGGAAACCATTTGGTGGGAGGTTTCTAGAAAATAGAGTTGGAATGTCGCCCTTGAGCAGTGGCTTCGAAAACTTTTTTGTGATTAGAAGTTACCGGATGATCCGTTATCTTTTTTAAGTGTGTCAGAGAAACACAAGTTTTTACTGACAAAAAAAGGTGGTACCGCGAATCCAACTCCATTCGTCCTTTTCAAGGATGAGTGGAGTTTTTTTATTTTTCAATAATTTTAGAGGAGATGATTCCGAATGGAAACAACACAAAAATCATTACCAACAAAGTATGATCCGAATTTAGTTGAAAAAGATCGTTACCAATTTTGGTTAGATGGGAAATTCTTTGAAGCACAAGTAGAATCGGAAAAGCCGAAATATACAATCGTAATTCCTCCACCAAACGTAACTGGAAAATTACACTTAGGTCATGCTTGGGATACAACTTTACAAGATATTTTAACTCGTACAAAACGTATGCAAGGATATGACGTATTATACTTACCTGGTATGGACCATGCTGGTATTGCTACTCAAGCAAAAGTTGAAGGCAAATTACGTGAAGAAGGCTTATCAAGATATGATTTAGGACGTGAAAAATTCCTAGAAAAAGCTTGGGAGTGGAAAGAAGAATATGCTTCACACATTCGTTCACAATGGGAAAAAATTGGTTTAGGCTTAGATTACTCACGCGAACGCTTCACACTAGATGAGGGTCTATCAGATGCGGTAAAAGAAGTATTCGTTAAACTTTATAACAAAGGATTAATCTATCGCGGTGAATACATCATCAACTGGGATCCTGCGACAAAAACAGCGTTATCAGATATCGAAGTAATTTATAAGGATGTTCAAGGTGCATTCTATCACATGCAATATCCATTAACTGATGGTTCAGGAAAAATTCAAATTGCAACTACTCGACCTGAAACAATGCTTGGTGATACTGCAATTGCTGTACATCCGGAAGATGAACGTTACAAATCAATGATTGGTAAAACAGTAATGCTACCAATCGTAAATAGAGAGATTCCAATTATCGCCGATGATTATGTAGATATGGAATTTGGTACTGGGGTAGTAAAAATTACGCCTGCACATGATCCAAATGATTTTGAAGTTGGTAACCGCCATGACCTACCTCGCATTCTTGTAATGAATGAAGATGGTACGATGAATGAAAAAGCTGGAAAATACAATGGTATGGATCGTTTTGAATGCCGTAAACAAATCGTTAAAGATTTACAAGAGATGGGTGTTCTTGTTGAAATCGAAGAGCATATGCATTCTGTAGGTCATAGTGAGCGTAGTGGCGCAGTTGTTGAGCCTTATTTATCAACTCAATGGTTCGTTAAAATGCAACCACTAGCAGATGCTGCAGTAGCATTACAAAACTCTGATGACAGCGTAAAATTTGTACCAGATCGTTTTGAAAAAACTTACCTACGTTGGATGGAAAATATCCGTGACTGGTGTATCTCTCGTCAATTATGGTGGGGACATCGTATTCCAGCTTGGTACCATAAAGAAACTGGTGAAATTTATGTAAACCAAGAGCCACCAGCTGATCTTGAAAATTGGAATCAAGATAATGACGTATTAGATACTTGGTTCAGTTCAGCATTATGGCCATTCTCAACATTAGGTTGGCCAAACGAAGAAAGTAAGGATTTCCAAGCTTACTTCCCAACAAATGTATTAGTAACAGGTTATGATATTATTTTCTTCTGGGTTTCACGCATGATCTTCCAAGGGATTGAATTTACTGGTAAACGCCCATTTAACGATGTATTAATTCATGGATTAGTACGTGACGAACAAGGACGTAAGATGAGTAAATCTCTTGGTAATGGTGTTGACCCAATGGATGTTATCGAGAAATACGGGGCAGACTCATTACGTTATTTCTTAACAACAGGAAGTTCTCCAGGTCAAGATTTACGTTTCAGTATTGAAAAAGTTGAAGCTACTTGGAACTTTGTAAACAAAATTTGGAATGCCTCTCGTTTTGCATTAATGAATATGGAAGGCTTCACATATGAAAATATTGATTTAACGAAAGAAAAGTCTGTTGCTGATGAATGGATTTTAACTCGCTTAAATGAAACAATTGAAAGTGTGACATCATTAATCGATCGCTATGAATTTGGTGAAGTTGGCCGTGTACTTTATAACTTCATTTGGGATGATGTTTGTGACTGGTATATTGAAATGGCAAAAATTCCTTTATACGGTGACAATGAAGATGCAAAAAATATGACTCGTTCAGTTCTAGCACATGTGTTAGAAAGTACGATGAAACTTTTACATCCATTTATGCCATTCGTAACAGAAGAAATTTGGCAATCTCTACCTCACCAAGGAGAATCTATTACAGTATCTGCTTGGCCGACAGTTAAAGAGGAATTAACGAATAAAGAAGCTTCTGAAACGATGAAAATATTAGTTGAACTAATTCGTTCAGTTCGTAACATCCGTGCAGAAGTAAACACGCCAATGAGCAAAAAAGTTCAACTAATGATTTCTGCTAAGGATGAAACAATTGCAGCGGCATTAGAAGCAAATCGTTCTTATATTGAACGCTTCTGTAATCCTGAAGAGTTAACAATTTCTACTAATTTAACAGCTCCAGAAAAAAGCATGTCAGCGGTTATTAGTGGAGCTGAGCTTTATCTTCCTCTTGAAGGATTAATCAATCTAGATGAAGAGAAAAAACGTTTAGAAAAAGAATTAGAAAAATGGACTAGTGAAGTTGAACGAGTTCAAAAGAAATTAAGTAACCAAGGATTCGTAGCGAAAGCTCCTGCATCAGTAATTGAAGAAGAGCGTCGTAAAGAAAAAGATTATCTTGAGAAACAAGAATCTGTAAGAGCTCGAATTGCAGAATTAAGCAAATAATAACAGTGTAATAGGCTGTTATAAAAATTAGAAAGATAAAACGACGAATTGAGTTTAATGATTCGTCGTTTTTTACTATAAAGGTGGGGGTAAGATGGTTAGTACATATGAAGAAGCACTGAAATGGATGAATAACAGAACAAAGTTTGGAATTGTACCTGGGTTACAGCGAATGGAAGAAATGCTCGTTCGACTAGGTAATCCGCATCTTAACGTAAAAGCAATTCATGTAGCAGGTACAAACGGGAAAGGTTCCACAATCACATTTTTGCAAAGTATATTATTAGAAGCAGGGTATACTGTAGGAGCTTTTACATCACCATATATATTAGATTATCGTGAACAAATTATGTTCTGTGGAGAAATGATTAGTGAAAATGAGTTTATTCATTTAGTAAATTGCATGATTCCTGTAGTTGAGGAAGTTGAACAATTGCCATGTGGTGCTCCAACTGAATTTGAGATTATTACTACAATGGCATTTTACTTTTTTGGTAAGGTAAAAGAAAACGATATCTTTATCGTTGAGGCAGGCTTAGGTGGATTAGAGGATTGTACAAATGTAGTAACCCCTTTAATTAGTATCATTACGAGTATCGGTCACGATCATCAACAAATTCTCGGTGAAACAATAGAAGAAATTACCAAGCATAAAGCCGGAATTATTAAAAAAGGGATTCCAATTGTTACTGCAGAGTTAAAAGAAGAAGCGTTAAAAATTATCCGTGATAAAGCGATAACAAGTGAAGCTGATTATTTCGAATATGGAAAACATTTCTTTGCTTCCTCAATAAAGGATCAACAAAATGAACAATTTTGTTACGAAGGGTTTAGCAATGCAATTGAAAATATCGAGTTATCAATGCTTGGTCAACACCAAATTAGGAATGCTTCATGTGCTATTACAGCCATTCAGTTATTACAAAAACATTATGGAATGAAAATTAGTGAACGTACTATCAAACATGGATTAAAAATAGCTCAAAAAGCCGGAAGATTTGAAAAAATAGTTTCTAGTCCGGTTATTTATATTGATGGTGCTCATAATGTTGAAGGAATAAAAAGCTTAGTGGAAACGATGAATGAGCATTTTAAAGATAAGGAAATAAAAATTTTATTTTCAGCTTTAAAAGATAAAAATGTTGAGGAAATGGTAAAAGAATTACGAGAAATGACAAATAATATTGTAATGACAACTTTTGATTTTCCTAGAGCGATGAATAGAGACGAATTAATCGCTAATGCTAATAGTTTAAATATAAATTACGAAAGCAATTTACAGACCGCAATAGACGAGAATGTAAAGAAAACTCGAGAAAACGAAATATTACTAATAACAGGATCGTTATATTTTATCTCAGTCGTAAGAAGTTATTTAATAAAAAAATACGTCTAGATTAGTAAAGGAGGGCCATCATTCATGCTTAGTAAGCAAAGTAATAGGTTTATATGGATTACATGGATTGTAATTATGCCTATCATTTTTTTTTATGCTTATATGGTTAGCCCTCTTAAACACATCGATCGTTCTAATTTTTTGATTATAATAGCTCTATTTTTAATTGTTTCAAATATGCCGATAAAAATAAATGATGCTACTTTCTCATTTATTTTCGGAATCTCGATTTTAGTTTTTTTATCGTATGGATTATTTGCAGAGCTATTAATAAGTCAGTTAGCTTATGCCTTTTTATATATTAGATTGAGTATTACTAAAAAAACTCTTTATCGTATGCCACTAAATTCGATGATGTTTGCACTATGTTCAATTGGAAGTGCATTATTTTATAATTTAGCAGGAGGAAAAATTACTCCTACCGGTACGAATGAAATTGTAAGTTGTATTTTTCCAGTTTTCATATACACGATTGCATCATTTTGGATTAATCAAATCGTTATTTATTTTGTAACAATTAATTTATATAAAATAGACACTAAATTATTTAATAGAGAATTTAAGTGGGATTTATTTATAAATCTATTAATGTTCCCAATTGGAATTAGTCTATACTTAATGCTTGAAACTAGGGGATATATCACTCTATTTTATATTTCTATTTACTATATAATCTTAATGATTATATTAAATACTTTGTCATCAACCTTAAATATGAATAAATATTTAAAGAAGACGATGAGAATAAGTCAAAAACTATCTCAAAAAATGGAAGAAGAAGATGTAATAGACGAGTTTTTTGAACAATTAAGCAAAATAATTCCTATTTCTAATGGGAATTTATTTTTAGTTGAAGATTCTTCACTCAAATTAAAAAGGTATTTTCAAAATAAGTTTGATGAAAAAAGATTTAGTTGTCCTTACTTTGATACACTTGAAGGCTCGATAACTGAGAAAGTGTATTATGAAAAAAGAAGATATAATTTTAATAGGCGAACACAATGGATAACAAATGATCATTTAAAATGTACTGATGCTGAAAGCTTATTATCAATTCCAATTATAAAGAATCAAGAAGTAGTTGGTGTACTAACAATTGCATCAGAACAAAAAAATGCTTATAAAAAATACCAAGTCGTAATGATCGAAATTTTAGCTCTATATCTTGCAATTGCGATCGAGAATGCGAGGTATTACTTAGAAACAAAAACTAGAAGCGAAACAGACTCTTTAACTGGCATTTATAATTTTGAATATCTCGAATCTAAAATAAAAGATGAATTTGTCCGTTTGAATTCTTCCAAAATTAAGTCCATTTCATTACTTTTAATAGATCTAGATTATTTTAAAAGAATAAATGACCAATACGGTCATCAAGCGGGAAATGAAGTGCTATTCGAAGTTGCACAAAGAATTAAAAAGATAGTAGGCCATAATGGATTAGTTGCGCGTTTTGGTGGTGAAGAATTTTCAGTATTGACGGTTAATAATAACGAATATGAAACATATGATTTAGCCGAGAATATAAGAAAATCACTTCAAAATATTCCATTTAGTATGACAAACTATCTGACCAATGATCATCAACAAATTAAATTAACTGTCACGGCGAGTATTGGAGCAGCAGTTGCACCATTTGTAGCAGAAGAACCAGCTGACTTAATTCGTTGCGCAGACAGAGCTATGTATTCAAAAGCAAAAAATGCTGGAAGAAATAAAGTAGCAATCTATCGTAAATGACCACCGAGAAGTAGACTTCGGTGGTTTATTTATTTTTATAGAAAAGGAAGGAATTGCAGGCTTTTTGTAATTTTTTGTTGCACGATACATGGTTGTCCTCGACAAATGTCGGCGAGTTTTTTTGGAATTATATGTTAGTATTTTTTTACGTTTTAAAATAAAGTATTAGGAGGATTCATATGGACAAGTCCTCAAAGATATCGATTAAAATCAATGGTGAGGAAAAAAAGTTTGCGGAAGGCGCTGTGACCCCTAACGAAAATCAGGTGGAAAAAGATGGAGAATTCGGTTGGGTTTTACCAACTCCAGATGGATTAGGTAAAAAAGTAATTGTTTTGGATGATGTTAAAAAGAAGAAGAAGATGAAACCAGTGGAGAAGGTCAAGACGAAAAAGTCGAAAAAGAAGGCTTCTTTTTTCGTGAAAAAATCACCTTCAAAAAGTATTATTATTTCAATTATTGGTGCAAGTTTAATAGGATTATGCTTTGGATTTGTTTTTTTAGGTATTTTTAAACAAGCAAAACCAGATGCAACTACTCCAACAAGCATTATTGAAAAAGTTGCCGGTACAACTACTCAGGTGGAAACAAGTATCCCAACTGTGAAATTTGATTTGGCACAAGTAGGGATGTATAAAACGATGGCAGCTGCAAAGAAAAATGTAAAAGAAGTTTCAAAATTAGGCTATAAACCTGTAATTTATGAAAAGAATAATGCTTTATTTGTTGTTATTGCATTGAGTGGGAAAGAAAGCACATTTTTAGCTGATGAGGTAAAGACAAAACTTAATAGCGCGTATTTAAAAGAAGAAACAATTGCTGGGCAAACTTATAAAGGTCCTAAACAATCAGTTGATATGTATAAGGCAGAAGTTGAAACATTTAATTTTATGCTATCATATTTAACAGATCAGAATTTTAATAATGCGAAGCAACTAGAACAAATAACTTCAACGATGCTAATTTTGAGCAAGCAAAAAGACTATATCAAAAATAAGCCATTATTAAAGGGGCTTAAATATCTACAAAATATCGAAAAAGTCTTGTCCTCAAATAACAAGCAAAGTTTAAATAAGACGACTGAAGCAGTTCAAGATAATCTATTATCATTATTTAAAATATTAAAAGAACAAAAAAATACACTGACAAATTAATTTTTGTTAGTGTATTTAGATTGTTGAAATATAACAGCCAATCGTTAAAATGTTATTAAGCGATCAAATTATTTCTTTTGAGGGTGTTATTATTTATTTATTTTAATAGATAATTTGTTTGTGGAATACTAACAAACTATAGTAATACTCTTTTTCAGGTTGAAAAATTGAGTTGTAAATTGTTTGAAGAAGAATTAAATAATTAATTTATAAGTAGGCGATTAATCGATATTGCAAAATAATTGAGTATTTAATTTCAATTTTTCTCAAAGAGAATTAATAAGAGTTTTTATGAATGCTTTTTTATTTTGAAGAAGTTGATTGGAACGAAAGGAGGCTCGACTCCTATGGGAAGTGCGGGAAGCCTGAGACCCCACAGGCGAAGTCGAGGAGGCTCAGGTCTCGCCCCATGGAAAGCGAGAATCCTGTAGTGGAAATCAACATCATACAACTTCCTTTACATTGCATTGAAAAATTTTGTTTTGTAATTGATAAGTTCTTTTTTTCAAGAGCCTGAGTACACTGACAAATTAATTTTTGTTAGTGTATTTTTTATTACAAGCTGAATTAAAAGAAATACTATTTTAGTTAAAAACTTCTTACTGCAATATAATTTTAATTAAATTTAATGCTAATTTTACATAGAAAACATAGGAATTATGCAATGAAATTTTTAAAAATGAAATTTTAATATTAGGGTATTTTAATACATAACAAAACTTTCATTAATATTACATTTTAGTAACGAATAGGCAACGGAAAGTGTTTTTTGCTAATTTGTGTTATAGTGATTATCTGGGTAGGATAGTCTTGTATCCTTCCTTTTAAAATTAAATAATAGGTGAATGAAATGAAAAAACTTATATTGGCCTCTGCATCTCCTCGACGAAAAGAACTTCTTAGTATGTTAAATATCCCTTTTATCATTGAAACTAGTGATGTTGAAGAAGTAATGGAGCAGAACTTGTCGTCTTCAGAGATTGTATTAAAATTGGCGGAAGAAAAGGCAACAGATGTATCAACTAAATTTCCAAATGCTGTTATAATCGGTGCTGATACAATCGTTACTTATAAAGATAAAAAACTAGGTAAGCCTACGTTAAAAGAAGATGCTTTTGCGATGTTAAAAATGCTATCAGGTAATACACATGAGGTTTATACTGGTGTTTCAATTATAAATGAAGGTATAAGTAGTAGTTTTTATCAATGTACAAAAATTACCTTCAGTGAGCTTAGTGATCAAGAAATAATTGATTATATCAATACAAATGAACCGATGGATAAAGCTGGCGCTTACGGCATTCAAGGATATGGTGGTACATTCGTAGAGAAAATAGACGGCGACTATTACTCTGTTGTAGGACTTCCGATCAATAAGGTTAAGAAAAAACTTAAGGAATTAAATTTTTAACTATTGATTTGAGGTGGTACCATGTCAAATTCGCTTCTCATTAGAGATTTTCCGAAAGATGAGCGGCCTAGAGAGAGATTGTTGAAATTTGGTCCAGGTAGTTTGACAAACCAAGATTTATTAGCAATTTTGTTAAGAACTGGAACAAAAAATGAATCGGTTTTAAATGTTTCGAACGAACTTTTATTAAAATTTGATGGACTAAGATTATTAATGAACGCGTCTGTAGAAGAAATTTCAAACATTAAAGGAATTGGTGAAGCGAAAGCTGTTCAATTAATTGCTGCCTTTGAGTTAGGAAAAAGAATAAATAGACTTCAATACGACGAAAGATTTATGATAAAAAGTCCAGATGATTGTGCTAAATTTATGATGGATGAAATGAGATTTCTTGAACAAGAGCATTTTGTATGTTTATACTTAAATACGAAAAATCAAGTTATTGCCCGCGAAACAATTTTTAAGGGGAGTTTAAATGCTTCAATTGTTCATCCACGCGAAATATTTAAAGAAGCATTCCGAAGATCAGCAAGCTCGATTATTTGTCTACACAATCATCCAAGTGGGGATCCAACTCCAAGTAGAGAAGATATTGAAGTGACCAAACGATTAGTCGAATGTGGAAAAATAATTGGAATTGAATTACTAGACCACATCATAATTGGTGAACATAAGTATGTCAGTTTAAAAGAAAAAGGTTGCTTTTAAGGGTGTTCATTAGTGGCTAATTGTTTTATAATGTAAGTTATGGATAAAAACCTGTTATTTACTAACGATAAGAAAATATAGTATAGATACTTTAAATATGAATTTAAGTTGTACGTTTTAGAAAGGAAGATACATATGTTTGGATTAGGCGGATTTACTCGAGATTTAGGAATAGACTTAGGTACGGCAAATACTTTAGTCTTTGTAAAAGGAAAAGGAATTGTGGTTAGAGAACCATCTGTTGTTGCTTTAAAGACAGATACAAAGCAAATTGTTGCTGTAGGTAATTCAGCAAAACTTATGATTGGTCGTACTCCAGGAAATGTTGTTGCAACTAGACCAATGAAAGATGGGGTAATTGCTGATTTTGAAACAACAGCAACGATGATGAAACACTATATTGATCAAGCTCAAAAGAGTAACGGATTTTTCTCACGTAAACCTTATGTAATGGTTTGTGTACCTTCAGGTATTACTGCTGTTGAAAAAAGAGCTGTTATTGATGCGACTAGACAAGCTGGTGCACGTGATGCATTCTTAATCGAAGAACCTTTTGCTGCTGCAATTGGAGCTAATTTACCAGTTATGGAACCGACTGGAAGTATGGTTGTTGATATTGGTGGAGGAACAACTGAAGTTGCAATTATTTCACTTGGTGGAATTGTTACAAGTCAGTCAATCCGTACTGCCGGTGATGATATGGACGAAGCGATCATTCAATATATTAAAAAGAACTATAACTTATCAATCGGTGAACGAACTGCCGAGCAATTAAAGCTTGAAATTGGTTCAGCTTTCAATACTGATACAGATGAAAAAATGGATATTCGTGGTCGAGACTTAATTTCAGGTTTACCTAAAACAATTACGATTCATGGAGAAGAAGTTGCGGCTGCATTAAGTGATACAGTTGATGCAATTGTTGAATCTGTGAAAAATACTTTAGAGAAAACTCCACCTGAACTAGCAGCTGATATTATTGATCGTGGAATTGTTTTAACAGGTGGCGGAGCACTTCTTCGTAATCTTGATAAAGTAATTGCACAAGAAACAAATATGCCTGTAATTGTTGCGGAAGACCCTCTTGATTGTGTAGCAATGGGTACAGGTAAAGCATTAGACAATATCGATATATTCAAAAAGAATTATACTTCAAATTCATATCGATAAAATTTTAGTGGCAGTGTTAAAAAACTCGCTAGTTTTCTAAAAGAAATAGCTCCTAAAGAAAGTTCTTTAATAAGAAGATTAGCAAAAAATGTGTAATCCTCACTAGTATTAGTGAGGATTACACGCATGAATACATTGGAATAAAAGTTGAAATGTTATAAGAGGGTGTAAGAATGCCACAATTTTTTCAAAATAAACGTTTAATGATTGTCCTAGCTGCTATTATCTTACTAGTGGCACTTTTAGGCTATTCTTTAAGAAGTAACAGAAACCTTTCAATTCCCGAGCAGTTTATTAAAGATACAGTAAGTTTGACTGAAAAAGTATTTAATAAACCCGCACAACTTATTGCGGGTTTCTTTAATAATATTGCGGATTTAAAAGATACATACGATGAAAATAAAGTGTTGAAAAGTAAACTTGATAAGTATGTTGAATTATCTGTACATGAGAAGGCTTTAGAAAAAGAAAATAAAGAATTAAAAGACATGATGGGAATTGACAAAAGTCTAAGTGATTATGATACATTTCAAGCTACTGTAACGATTAGAGATCCTGATAAATGGCAACAAATTATAACAATTGATAAAGGATCGTTAAGCGGAATAGAAAAAGAAATGGCTGTTATTACTGCTAAAGGCTTAATAGGAAAAGTAAAGAATGTTTCTAAATTTTCATCAACTGTACAATTATTAAGTTCTTCAGATCGAACAAATCGAATTTCTGCTAAAATCCAAGACAAACACACGGTTTTTGGTTTGATAGAAGGTTATGATGTTGAGAAACAGGCTTTATTATTCAAACGAATTCCTTCAACTGCAAAAGTAAAAAAAGGACAAACAGTCGTGACTTCGGGTCTAGGTGGTGTTTTTCCTGCTAATTTAGTAATAGGAAAAGTTGAAGAGGTTGTTCCTGATGAACATGGGCTAACACAAACAGCGTATATCAAGCCACAAGCGGATTTTAATGATATTGATCACGTGCTTGCTGTTAAACGTTTAATCGACCAGCCAAAGAAAGGAGAGTAGGGAGTAAATGAGTAAGTATGGTTTACCTCTGCTTTTATCACTTCTTTTTATATTAGAAAATATTTATGTTTCAACTGTATCGCCAAATATTCTTGGGCACGATGTGACAGTTGTTCCACATTTTTTATTTTTTGGATTATTATTTATGACGCTATATTATAATCCGAGAAAAGCACTGATTTATGGTGTTATCTTTGGATTTGTTTATGATATTGTTTATACTGAGGTTATTGGTATTTATTTGGCTGCTTTTCCTTTATTTATTTTCTTAATAAGTCAAGCGATGAAAATACTATACGCGAATTTATTCGTTCGAAGTATCCTTGTTTTAATATGGACTGCAGCATTAGAATATTTAGTATACGGATTAAATGCTTTATTCGGATTTACAAATATGAATAATACATACTTTATGAATCATCGATTATTTCCGACATTATTACTGAATGCACTATTTATATTAATTTTTGCATATCCTTTCTCATCATTATTAAGAACGATTCGTGAAAATAATGAGGAAAAATAAAGGATTTTTCTGGTGCATGTCGAATTATACAATCGGGGTGAACACTTATCATGGAACAGAGGCAACAATATGTTACAATTAAAGGAACGAAAGATGGTCTAACACTGCACCTCGATGATACATGTTCTTTTCAGATTTTAGTAGATGAAATTGAAGAAAGACTGTCTACCCACTTGTTTGAGAGCAATGATCGTCCCTTACTTGCAGTTCGTTTAAAAATAGGAAATCGTTTTTTATCTCCCGAACAAGATGAAATAATTCGTTCAATTGTTCGTAAAAAGAATAATCTTGTTGTCGAGACAATCGAAAGTAATGTTATTTCGAAGCAAGACGCTATTGAATGGATGAAAAGGGAGGAAATTGTACCTATTTGTAGAATGGTAAGATCCGGTCAGATTCTCCAAGTGAAAGGTGATTTACTGTTAATCGGTGATGTTAACCCAGGTGGAACTGTTATTGCGGGTGGAAATATCTTTATTATGGGTGCTCTAAGAGGTACTGCTCATGCCGGTTTTAATGGTAATAAGGAGGCAGTTATTGCGGCATCAATAATGAGACCAATGCAGTTGAGAATTTGCAGCATAATGAACAGAGCACCGGATCATTATGGTGATGAAGGCAATGAAATGGAATGTGCTTATATAAATGAAGACGGCCAAATCATTGTCGATCGCATTCAATTTCTGACTCATCTTAGACCTAGTTTGACAAGGTTAGAAAGGGGCATGATGTAACTGTGGGAGAGGCTATAGTAATTACATCTGGTAAAGGTGGAGTTGGTAAAACAACAACATCAGCAAATTTGGGAACAGCTTTAGCGATGTTTGGTAAAAAAGTGTGTTTAATTGACACTGATATAGGCCTACGTAACTTAGATGTTGTAATGGGTTTAGAAAATCGTATTGTCTATGATTTAGTAGACGTTGTTGAAGGCCGCTGTAAAACGCACCAGGCACTAATAAAAGATAAGCGCTTTGAATGCTTATACTTATTACCTGCTGCTCAAACAAGTGATAAAACTGCTGTTTCTCCTGAACAAATGAAAGAGCTAGTTGATGAATTGAAAAAAGACTATGATTATATATTAATAGACTGCCCTGCTGGTATTGAACAAGGATATAAAAATGCAGTAGCAGGTGCGGATAAAGCGATTGTTGTCACAACGCCAGAAGTTTCTTCAATTCGTGATGCAGATCGTATTATAGGATTATTAGATCAAGAGGATATTGAACCTCCAAAACTAGTAATCAACCGTATTAGAAGCCACATGATGGAAAATAAAGATAGTTTAGATGTTGATGATATTACATCAATGTTAGCTGTCGATTTAATCGGTATTGTCCAAGATGATGAGAACGTTCTTAAGGCAACTAATAGTGGTGAACCTGTTGCATTGAATCCAAATTCAAAAGCTTCAATTGCATATAGAAATATTGCAAGAAGAGTGCTAGGGGAATCGGTACCATTGCAATCATTAGAAACAGATAAGAGTATTTTCTTTAAAGTGAAAAAATTATTTGGTATTCGATAACACTTCGTAAACATGCGAAGTGTTTTTCTTTTTTTAGCCTTTACCGACTAAGAAATTATGCTTTTACGCCTTGGATGACTTTTCAAATTATCTACTCATAAGTTGTCCTATCGACTCATATAAATGAATTAATAAGATTACGAGGAGAGGTGACACACACTTTGAGTAAGCGCGTAGACGATATAAGAAAGCGGATCGCTAAACGGCGAGAACAAGAGGAAAAATGGGGAAATCAGAATCAAATGATGAACAAATTTCCGGTAAAGGAAGTACAAAATGCTGAGGGCGGATACACTTACACTTATGATGATTTGGTAGAAGAGCAGGGGAAAAAGATAATAACTAACTCTAACTTTATGTTTAGGAGTTTGTTATCTGCGATTATTGTACTTGCTTTAGCAATCATTTTAAAAAGTAGCTCACCTATTGCCTCTCAGGTTCGGCAAGGTCTTTCACAAGTTTATAATAGTGAATTTCAATTTGCTTCACTACAAAAGTGGTACGAAGATCGTTTTGGAACGCCACTAGCTTTTTTACCCCAATTAAATGATAAAAAAGGAAATGTTGGTAACGATAATTACGCTGTTCCCGCTAGTGGGAAAGTACTTCAAAGTTTTAAAACGGATGGTCAAGGAATATTAATACAAACAGAAGCAAATCAAAAGGTAGATTCAATTAAAAAAGGTCGGGTTATATTTGTAGGAAAGAAAGATAATTTAGGAAATACAGTGATCATTCAACATGCTGATGGCTCAGAATCATGGTACGGAAAGTTAGGTAGCACAAATGTAAAAGTTTATGATGAAGTAGATAGTAAAAAAGTGATCGGAACGGTATCTACTAATGATGATGGGAATCTAGGAACTTATTACTTTGCAATTAAAATGGGGGAAAAATTTATTGATCCGAAACAGGTGATTCCATTTGAATAAATGGCTTGCTCTTCCATCTAAAATTTCAGTTCATCCACTCTATTTATTAATAGCATGTATTGGAATTTTGACCGCAAACTTTTGGTCCGTATTGTTTGTTTCGATTATTATTTTCTGTCACGAATTAGGACACGCAATAGCAGCTACTTCATTTAATTGGCGAATTAACAAAATTACACTTCTTCCCTTTGGAGGTGTTGTCGATCTAGATGAACACGGAAATAGACCAACCTACGAGGAATTTATTGTTACAATAGCTGGACCTATTCAACATTTAACGTTATATATTATTGCTAACATACTGTTTCAAATGAACTTTCTGCCTGAAAATTTATATAATCTTTTTATTAATTTTAACGTTAGTATTCTTTGTTTTAATTTATTACCAATTTGGCCTTTGGACGGTGGAAAATTAATCAATCAGTTATTTTCTTTAATTTTTCCATTCGTAAAAGCTCATCTATATAGTTTATACTCTTCATTTGTCTTTTTAGTTTTAAGTTCAATCATTACGATTTTAATACAACCAATGAATATTACAATATGGGTTTGTCTATTATTTTTAATTGTTTCTTTATGGGGGGAATGGAAAAATAGGCATTTTGTTGTTATTCGTTTTTTAATGGAACGATTTTATGGAAACAAACCATATATCCAAAAAATTAAATCAATTTCTTTAAATAAAGAAACAAAATTATTTCAAGTCTTTTCTAATTTTCAAAAAGGCTATAAATACAATGTGGTTTTTACATTAGATAGAAAGAACCAACAAATGCTAGATGAAAATGAATTATTACATGCGTACTTTACCGAGAAGAAAGCAACTTATTCGCTTGAAGAACTGATCAGTTAGTTGCAGACTCTTGGCACAATAACTATTTCCTAAAAGATAAGTTTAAACAAAAAAGATGGTCTCTACATGAGGCCATTTTTTTTATAGCTAAACATACCAAGAAGGGTCTTTTGGAATATAATCATAATAATACAGTATAGAATCTATTCTTTTTTGATTTTTAATATCATTTGAAACTCTTCTTCCCCATTCATCGTCTTCTCCAAAGCTGATATTGAGAAACTTATGTGAAGAGGCAATCTGTTTAGAATAGCACATTAAATGATTAGGTTTCCGGTAATAATAATTGTCATCTTCCCCATGTTCAAACTCTTTCCCATATTTACAAATCTTTGAATATTGGTTGTTAAAATTTACTAAAACATCAAAAACTATACAATCTACCTTTGGTGTTTCACGAATTGCTTGGCATAATAATTCTATATAATTTGATGTAATACGATCATCGTCATCGATAAATACTACGTATTCTCCTTTTGCCTGCTCGATTAAAACATTTCTTTTTTCTCCAGTAGTTCTTTTTTTATTTTCTAAAAGAACTAATATTTCAACAGGATATGCTTTACACTGATTTTCCAATTCGTTAACAATACGCTTCAAATAGTCCATTCTTTCAGGTACAGTTGGAATAAGAATTGAAAGAACAATATCCATTTAATCACTCCAATTCTTGTTAATTTTAGGAATTCAAAATTAAAATATGTCTTCAGTTATATAAAAATATAATATTCAATTTTTACTATTCATGTGAGTAGACAATTTGGAATATATTAACTAGCTTTTTTCTATTTAAATGAATAAAATGATAGATACTATACATAGTTAGGAAGATGAGTTTGAAGAAAGTTATTATGAATGTTAAACATTCAGAGAAGAGAATTGCTGTAATTGAAGATGACCAGCTAGTAGAATGGTTTTCATCAGCAGATAAAAATACGCATGTAGGAAATATATATGTAGGACAAGTTCAGGAAGTAATGCCAAAATTGAATGCCATTTTTGTAAATATAGGCTTAAATAAAAACGGTTTTTTGCGATTTGAAGATACAATTGAAGGTAAGGAATCTGACATAAAGATCGAATCTGTTATTAGACAAAAATTCCACAAAGGTCAATATATTTTAGTTCAAGTCATTAAGGATGCATTTGATGAGAAGGGTCCAAAGTTAACTAATAATATAGAGATTTCAGGTGATTATGTAGTTTATTTTCCACTTACAAAACAAGTAGCAGTTTCAAATAAGATCAAAAAAGAATCAAAACGAAATAAATTATATTCGTTAGGTAGAGAGTATACAAATGAACATGACGGAGTGATTTTTAGATCATCTTGTGAAAATGTAATTACGGATGAAATAATAAGCGAACTGAAAGCTTTTCAATCATTATATGAGTCACTAAAAAGCCAAGATTATAAAAAAATTTCTTGTGTATGGGAAGCAAATTCGCTATTTACAAAATTTTTTAAACTGCATCCTAAAGATACGATAAGTGAATTGATAATAGATGATCTAGTCTCTTACCAAAATTATTTGCCAGCCGAAATACAAGTTACAAGTTATAGAGGGGTCGAAAATATATTCGAGGCATTCAAAATTGAGGATCAAATCGAAAAATCCTTTAAACAAATAGTCTGGTTAAAGAATGGCTCATTTCTAATAATAGAACAAACAGAAGCAATGACAGTTATTGATGTTAATACTGGTAAGTTTGGTGGGAAAAATGATCGGGAAGATACTGTATACAAAACGAATCAGCTTGCTGCGATTGAAATTGCCCGCCAATTAAGACTTCGCGATATCGGCGGAATGATTATTATTGATTTTATAAATATGAAAACTACCGAGAAACAAAAAAGTATTTTTGATCTACTAAAGGAATCGTTCAAAAGTGATCGAGCATATACGAAGTTATTTGGATTTACTGACCTTGGCTTATTTGAGTTGACTCGAAAGAGAACGGCACATTCACATATTGAAGCAACACATCAGAAATGTCCTGTGTGTAACGGAAGTGGACTTGTGAAAAATACAGTACAGACTGTTTTTGAATTAGAAAGAGCACTTTGGGAACTTTCAGCAAACGATGTAGAGGCAATACTTGTTGAATGTAACGAAGAAGTTGCAAATGCGTTGAATGGAGAGCAAAATAATCATATTCAAAGACTAGAAAAAGCAATGTTTCTAAAGATATTTTTAAAGATTAGTTCTTCAAAAACACCATTTTACGAAATTGTTAGAACAGGTACGACCAATGAAATGAAGCTTTATTTAGAAGCAACTAATAGTTAAAGAAGTTATTGACATTCGATATTCATCATGGTAACATCATAATGTTATTGTTTGTAGCGCACCCGTGCTACAACCGCTCATTGTGGGTATTAAATTGCTTTATAGCATGCCTACTTTTGGCGAGTCTTAGACTATTGAGGAGGTGCAATTATGTACGCAATTATTGAAACTGGTGGTAAACAAATCAAAGTTGAAGAAGGTCAAGTAATCTACATTGAGAAACTTGATACTAACGCAGGTGAAACTGTAACATTCGACAAAGTTTTATTCGTAGGTGGCGAAAACATCAAAGTTGGTAGCCCAACTGTTGAAGGAGCTACTGTAACTGCAAAAGTTGAAAAGAACGGTAAAGCTAAAAAGATTCTTGTATTCAAATACAAATCTAAAAAGAACTACCGTCGTAAGCAAGGTCATCGTCAACCTTACACTAAAGTTGTTATCGAAAAAATCAACGCTTAATTTTAAGTGATGACTAAAATAACAATTGAACGTTTAAAAGATGGACGTATAGGGTCCTTTAAAATAAGTGGACATGCATTTTTTGCTGATTCTGGTACTGACATTGTCTGTGCGGGTATTTCAGCAGTTTCAATCGGAACGATTAATGCATTGGAAGCAATTTGTCATATAGCTTCTGAATTAAATACGGTTATTGATGAAAAGAGAGCAATCTTGAAGTATCAGTTACCAATTGATTTAAAAGATGAAAATATGCAAAAAGCGCAGCTTATCCTTGAAGCGATGATCGTATCTTTACAAACTATCGCTGCAAGTTACGGTGACTTTGTCACTATAAACGAGTAAAACAGGAGGTGTAACCATGTTAAAATTAAATCTTCAGTTATTTGCTTCTAAAAAGGGAGTAGGTTCTACAAAAAACGGTCGTGACTCAATGTCAAAACGTCTTGGCGCTAAACGTGCTGATGGACAATTCGTAACTGGTGGTTCAATTCTTTACCGTCAACGCGGCACTAAGATTTATCCAGGTGTAAACGTTGGTCGTGGTGGAGATGACACATTATTTGCGAAGGTTGATGGCGTAGTTAAATTCGAACGTTTAGGCCGTGACCGCAAACAAGTAAGTGTATACCCTGTAGCTCAAGAAGCTTAAGAAACTAACTTAGAAACTCTAACCTTTTAGGTTAGAGTTTTTCTTTACACAAGAAATTTTAATTTCTTAATTTCTAATAAATTGCTTTTCAACTTCAAAAAGAGTTGATCACAGCAACCTCTCAAACAATATGCTCCGAGACTCGGCATTTTACTGGTTAAACACTAGTTTGGGACGTTCAAAATGATTTACCAAAATGCCGAGTCTATTTAATTATTTTACCTTCATAAATACCAAAAATGTAAACCTATAGGAGAAATACAATGCAGGAGAAATGGGACGTTCTAGAGGTATTAAGACATTCACGTCATGATTGGTTAAATCGAATTCAATTAATAAAAGGATATATGGCCACTGGTCAAGCCGAACAATTAGAAGAAACGATGACGAAAATAGTCGCTGATTCTTTAAATGAAGCAAAAATTTGTTCGTTACAAATTCCAGAGTTTGCAGAATTTATTATTACGTATAACTGGAAGCCTCGTACAATTGTGCTAGATTATGAAATTTTAGGTGAACCATGTTCGCTAAAAAATTTGGATCAAGTGATGACAGAATGGATTCAAATTTTTTTAGAAAAGTTAGAATCTTGGGTACATATTTATGAGGAAAATTTTGTTAGTTTAACAATTGAAATAAATGATAAAACAGTTAGTTTCTTTTTTGACTTCAGAGGTAAACTAACAAAGAAAGAAGATATGTTGAAGTGGATTGTTTCATCATCAAATGACTGCTCGAAAATTAGAATGATGTCATATTTTTGTGAAACAGATGAGTGCAGTATCGAATTTAAAATGGAAAAATAAAGAGTGGTGGATTTATGTTTATTGATCAAGTCAAGATATATGTAAAAGGTGGTGACGGCGGAAATGGTATGGTAGCCTTCCGTCGTGAGAAGTATGTTCCAAAAGGTGGCCCAGCTGGTGGTGACGGTGGTAAAGGTGCTAATGTTGTTTTTAGAGTAGATGAAGGATTAAGAACATTAATGGATTTCCGTTATAAACGTCATTTTAAAGCAGACCGTGGTCAACACGGTATGTCAAAAAGTCAACATGGTAAAGGCGCAGATGATATGATTGTAAAGGTACCACCTGGAACAATCGTTACAGACGCTGATACTGGCGAATTAATAGCCGACCTTACAATGGATGGTCAAACAGCTATTATTGCAAGAGGAGGCCGTGGAGGCCGTGGGAATAGTCGATTTGCTACTCCTGCAAATCCAGCTCCAGAAATTGCTGAAAATGGTGAGCCAGGTAAAGAAAGAAACATTCAACTAGAACTTAAAGTTTTAGCTGATGTTGGATTAGTTGGCTTCCCAAGCGTTGGTAAATCAACATTATTATCTGTTGTAAGTTCGGCTAGACCAAAAATCGCTGAATATCATTTTACGACAATTGTTCCGAACTTAGGTGTAGTCGAAACTGAAGATAGCCGCAGTTTCGTAATGGCTGATTTACCAGGATTAATCGAAGGGGCCCATCAAGGTGTAGGACTTGGACATCAATTCCTACGTCATATCGAAAGAACGCGTGTAATTGTTCATGTTATTGATATGTCAGGTCTTGAAGGTAGAGATCCTTATGAAGATTACTTAACAATCAATCAAGAGCTTAAAGAATACAATCTACGTTTAACTGAACGACCTCAAGTAGTCGTTGCAAATAAAATGGATATTCCAGAATCTGAAGAAAACTTAGCTAAATTTAAAGAACAAGTTGGGGATGAGGTTCAAATTTTCCCAATTTCAGCAGTAACACGCCAAGGATTACGTGACTTATTATTTACTGTTGCAGATTTAGTTGAAACAACTCCAGAATTCCCACTTCATGATGAAGAGGAAGACAAACCATTACGTGTTCTTTATAAATACCAAAAAGAAGCACCATCTTTCGAAATTACTCGTGAAAGTGATGGAACGTTTGTCGTTAAAGGTGAAGAACTTGAGAAGGTATTCAAAATGACTAACTTTGAACGTGAAGAATCGATTCGTCGATTTGCTCGTCAAATGCGTGGTATGGGTATCGATGAAGCATTACGTGAGCGCGGTGCGAAAAATGGAGATATCGTTAAAATTTCTGAATATGAATTCGAGTTTATCGATTAATTATTTCAATATTAAAGAGGGTGTCTTAAAAGATACCTTCTTTTTTTTAGTTACAAATAAGAAACTGCAAATGGAATTTTTAGTAACATAGAAAAGTGAAGTATAGTGGAATAGAAAATCGAGCATGAAATATGAGGAAGTGGACTGCAAATAATTGTGGATTTGGTGCAATTAAATGATGATCAATCGCAAATAAACTGTGAACTGCAAATAAAATTGGAAAATCGCAATTAAAATAGGCATAATCGCAAATAAATTGAAATAATACTTATACCGGTTAGGGTATTATGACGTGTAAATTGTGCAATGATAGAGCCATCCATATGGAAAACTAGCAAATTCGCTTTATTTGATTCTAATTCGCATGAAAATCTGCCTTGTAATCAAAAAAATCAATAATATTAACTTTAAATTAAAATGCCAAGCAGAAATACCCCCACCCAATCTACTATTACAATTAAAAAAGGACGCTCGTAGTCAATGACTCTGACTTACAAGACGCCCTATTTTAAATGAACTAAAATTCCTAAATTGATCAGAACTCGTCGTGCTAAGTAGCAGCTAGGCAATAAGAAGCAGAATTTCCTAAGAACCTGCTACTCAGTACAACTACTCCTAAATGCCTCTAAGGCATATCTACCAAAAAACCTGCATTTTTCAATTGTAAGATCGCACTTTCTATCTGATTTTCACTATCTGCCTCAATTGTATGAAGATGCGTTCCGTTTGTTAAGTTAGACAGAGGGACGGACCTAGTCTCTGCCATTTTTTGAAGAAATAAGTTAATATCATAGCGATTTGTAATTTGTAATTGGGCTGTGATGTATCCGTAGACAGGATGTTCAACCATTACGTCTTTAACAGTTACGCCGTGATCGACTAAAATTTCTAGTTCTCTTTGGGTATCTTCAGATGTATGGTGACAAATAATCACTTTTGTAATTTTGTCAGTTTCTTTATTAGGATGAATATAAATATATCCTTGAGCAGTTGCTAATATAGGCTCATTTTTCGCTTTTAATAGTGTAATATCACCTACAACTACTTGCCGGCTGACATTGGCTCTTTTAGCTAAAGAATTGCCTGATAAGGGTGCCTCAGATTCCTTTAGCCATTGTAGTACTTTGTTTCTTCTTTCTTCTCCTAAAAGTTTCTTATTCATTTTTAAATTCCTCGATTAAAGATTTTGGTTAATAATTAATTTTAATACAGACGAAAATTGCTTTAAATCTTCTTCTGTTGTGAGTTTTCCGATTGAAATTCTGAAAAATTGTTTAGCCTCATGTTGATTTCTTCCTATAGCAAGCATTGTTTCTGAAGGTTTTTGCATACCTATTGCACAAGCACTTCCTGTTGAAATGGCAAATTGATGTCGATTACATTCTAACATAACAAATTGTCCTTCAAGTCCAATGATCCTCATTCCAATTATATTTGGGATACATTCTTCATCTGAGCCTTCAAATTTTACAAGATGTTGAACGTCTTGCAATTGAGATTTTAATAATTTCTTTAATTGGTGATATCTCGCTTGCTCTTCTGAACGATTTTTTATTAAATGACCGGCTGCAGTAACAAATGAAGCGATCGCCGGCACGTTAACTGTACCTGGACGGATTCCGCTCTCATGAGATGTACCAGGATAAATTGGTTGGCACGTAAGTTTAGGATTTAAATAAAGAGCTCCTACACCTTTTGGGCCATATAATTTATGGCTTGAAATACTTATACTAGAAATTTCTGAATTTGATACATCAATTTCTAGTTTTCCAAATGATTGTACACAGTCACAATGAAGTAAAATATTTGAGCGTTTAAATAAATTAGCGATTTCGTCTATAGGTTGAATTGCACCTATTTCAGAATTTACATGTTGGAAAATGCCTAGGATAGTATCTTCACGAATTGCGTCTGAAATTTGTTCTAATGAAATATTACCATTATTTGTAACAGGTAAATAAGTTATTTCATATCCTTGTTCTTTCAAAACTTGTAAATAATTACTAATTGAAGAATGCTCTAATGTTGTTGTTAAAATATGTTTTCCGACTTTTTTTGTACTTTTGAGCAGTGTTTGGATTGCAATTAAATTTGATTCAGTTCCGCCACTTGTGAAGTATATTGATGCAGGGCTAGCCTTTATAAATTCCGCTAATTGTTTGCGGCAAGCTTCGAGTAGTAGTGATGCATTTGAGCCAATATCATGCAAGCTTCGCTCATTTCCAAAGTAATTTTTAGAGGCAGTTACAAATGTCTCCAGTGCTTCATCACTCATTGGAGTTGTAGCAGCATAGTCTAAATAAATCAATTTGAAGCCTCCTTTTATTTACATTAAAAAAATATTTCTTGTCATTAGTTTAAATATATGTAAATATAGGTGTCAAGACAGCTTTTTAATCTGTATGATAAAAAGTTAAATTGATGTACTGAAAATGGAGGAGGGCAACTATGCGAAATGCAGATGTTGTCATTATTGGCAGTGGAATAGCTGCTTTAATGGCTGCTGAGGAAATTTGTCAGTCTAAAAATGTGATTCTATTCACAAAGAAGAAAGTTTGGGACAGTAATTCTATGCTTGCACAAGGTGGAATTGCTGCAGTCATGTCAGAAGACGATTCATGGGAAATTCATAAACAAGATACACTCATTGCTGGTTGTAATGTAAATAATATAGAAGCTGTAGAAGAGCTTGTTAAAAATGGAACAATGTCTATGAAAGATCTTGTTTCTATTGGTATGGAATTTGATAAAGATGAGACTGGCCAGTTTCATCTCGGTAGAGAAGGAGCGCATCGTAAAAATAGAATTTTACATGCTGGTGGAGATGCTACAGGAAAGCACCTAGTAGAAACGGTTTATGAGCGGATAAAAGATAAAATAACGATCATTGAAGATGAAATGGCAATTGATTTAATGATTCAAGATGGAAAATGTAAAGGCGTCTTTACTCTTAACGAAGCTGGTGAAATAATTTCTTACGTTGCTAGCACGACTTTACTTGCTACAGGTGGTATTGGGGCAATGTATCAATTTAGTTCTAATAATAAGTCCATAACAGGGGATGGAATTGCGATGGCTTATCGAGCTGGATGCGAGATGGCAGATCTTGAATTTATTCAATTCCACCCTACGATGCTTTATATTCACGGGGCATGTAAAGGACTTGTGTCAGAAGCTGTTAGAGGAGAAGGAGCTTACTTAGTCACTAAATCTGGTCGTCGCATTATGAAAGGATTACATCCTTTTGAAGATTTAGCACCTAGAGATGTTGTTAGTAGGGCGATATTTAACGAAATGCAAAATGGAGAAGAAATTTATTTATCAATCGAAATGATTAATGGATTTGAAAAACGTTTCCCGACAATTACATCAAATCTTATTAATAATGGAATTGATTTGAGAAAAGGTTTAATTCCCGTTGTTCCAGGTGCACATTTCCATATGGGTGGAGTAAAGACATCTACAAACGGAGAAACAACAATTCCTGGATTGTATGCGGTGGGTGAGGTGGCTTGTACCGGTGTACACGGTGCAAATCGACTTGCTAGTAACTCCTTATTAGAAGGGATTGTGTTTGGGAAAAAAGTTGCTAAGTTTATTGCTAACCTTCCTACTACTTCTACTAATGCGAATGAACAAAAATACATGATTCCACGACATAGATCCTTACCAACAAAGGACGAAATTAAAGAAAAAATGATGAAATACATCGGTATAGTAAGAAATGAAGTAGATTTAGAGAAGGCAATCTCGTACTTTTCTTATTACTTAGAATCTGAAACATTAGATTCTCGACCAATGAGCAAAGATGAGTTAGAAAGATACAATATGTTAACTACTGGAAAATTAATTGCAGAAGCGGCTTTGGGGAGAAAAGAAAGCATCGGCTCACATTTTATAGAATATATAGATCAACCAGCTACTATTTGAGGAGAGAATATAATGAATACATTAAAAGCTAAAAAAATGATTGAGCAATTTTTATTAGAAGATATCGGAGAAGGAGATTTATCTTCCATTCATATTTTTCCTATGCATGAACGAACAACTGGGAAAATTCTTGCAAAAGCAGATGGGGTAATTGCTGGAACAGAATTAATCGAGATTACTTATAAACTACTTCATGATAATGTTTCAGTTAATCTACATGTACAAGATGGTGAGTTAGTTAAAGCAGGCCAATTGCTTGCTGAAGTAGAAGGACCAGTTCAAGTTTTATTATCTGGGGAACGAGTTATGCTAAATCTTTTACAAAGAATGAGCGGAATTGCAACACTTACTTCCCAAGCTGTAGAAACACTCAACGATGATAAAATAAAATTAGTAGATACAAGAAAAACGATGCCTGGTTTACGTTTATTTGATAAATATGCAGTTACTTGTGGTGGAGGAGCAAATCACCGATTCGGTCTTTACGATGCTGTAATGCTAAAAGATAATCATATTGCGTATGCAGGTTCTATAAAAAATGCAGTTGACGCATTGCGAAATAAATTAGGTCACATGGTCAAAATTGAAGTTGAGACTGAAAATAAAGATCAAGTACTTCAAGCAATTGAAGCTGGCGCGGATGTAATTATGTTTGATAATCGAACTCCTGATGAAATTAAAGAATTTGTTAAGCTTGTACCAGAGTCAATTGTAACAGAAGCATCAGGTGGAATAACGTTAGAAAATTTAGCTAGTTTTCAAAATTGTGGTGTAAATGTTATTTCTTTAGGTTGTTTAACACATTCAGCAAAAGCATTAGATATAAGCTTCTATTTATAATAGAAAAGGGATTGGAGTGGGGATAATGAACGTTTTAGATATGATTCAAAAAAATGAGGGATATCAAATTCCTGATGAGTACTATAAATTATCAACAGAGGAAATGGAAAAAAGAGTAAGAGCAATTAAAGAGAGATTAGGTGAAGAACTTTTCATTCCTGGTCATCATTATCAAAAAGAAGAAGTTGTCGTTTTTTCAGATTCAACTGGTGACTCTCTTCAATTAGCACAAGTGGCAGCTAATAATAAAAAAGCAAAATATATTGTTTTCTGTGGTGTTCATTTTATGGCAGAGACAGCAGATATTTTAACTGAAGAAGAACAAGTTGTTATCTTACCGGATATGAGAGCGGGCTGTTCAATGGCAGATATGGCCGATCATCATCAAACTGATCGTGCATGGGTAGAATTACAAAAGCAGTTCGGAGACAC
This sequence comes from Arthrobacter citreus, assembly GCA_013200995.1. Lineage (GTDB taxonomy): Bacteria > Bacillota > Bacilli > Bacillales > Bacillaceae_G > Gottfriedia. Next base: position 4,953,986 of record CP053688.1, read on the forward strand.
AATTTTACCGCTAACATATGTTAATTCAACTGCTGCAATTAAAGCGTTTGTTGGCCGAAATGATGGTGCAACTGTAACATCTTCTAATGCTAAAAAGGTTGTTTCTTGGGCATTTACTCAAAAAGAGCGTATATTATTTTTACCTGATCAACATTTAGGCCGAAATACTGCGTTTGAATTAGGCATACCATTAGAGCATATGGCGATTTGGAATCCGATAAATGACACTTTAGAATATGAGGGTGATATTAATAACATCAAAGTTATCTTATGGAAAGGTCACTGCTCGGTTCATGAGAACTTTACCGTTAAAAATATTGAGAATGTGCGAAAGAATCATCCTGATATGAGAATTATTGTGCATCCTGAGTGCTCTAGAGAAGTAGTAGCAGCAAGTGATGATAATGGATCAACAAAATATATTATTGACCAAATTGAGGCAGCTCCTGCTGGAAGTAAATGGGCGATTGGAACTGAAATGAATTTAGTACAAAGAATAATAAAAAATCATCCAGATAAAGAAATTATTTCTTTAAATCCATTTATGTGTCCTTGCTTAACGATGAATCGAATTGACTTACCACATTTATTATGGTCATTAGAAAATATCGAAAAAGGTACGATTCAAAATATTATTAAAGTAGATAAACAAACTGCTAAAGATGCAATTAAAGCATTAGATAAAATGCTTGAGCTTGCTTAAATAATAATTAGTTTCAATCAAGTAAAGATCATTTAGTTCATTTGAGCTAAATGATCTTTTTTTGCAAATTAAAAAAGTTAAATAAATAGCGGTAAAGAAAAATCGACGTTTTACCAATTGTATGCTTAAGTATTTGGGCAACTAAACCGCTATCTTCGCCTAAAGGCTCGCCAATTGGCGATTTTTCTTTATAAAAAAAGCAAGAAAAAAGTAAATATTTATACGAGCATACTCATGCAATTTACATTTCCTCCTATCATAAATATAAATATTCAGACATACATTGTTGTGAGGTACTAATGTACAATCCAACGTAGAGGCAATTGGTCAGGAGGGGAAAAGGTGAGAATTCACATAGTTCTAAAGGGCGATACCCTTAAGAGCATTGCTCAAAAATATAATATTGACTATGAAGAGTTAGTTAAATTAAATGCCCAACTAAGTAATCCAGATATGATCTATCCTGGCATGAAAATAAAAGTGCCAGAAAGGAGCGAAAAACCAGCTCCTTTAGGTTCTCAAAAGGAGGTAAAGCTTTCTAAAGAACCTAAACAAAGTGTTAATTTGGAGGTAGAAGCAGAACAAACTCAAAATGTAACTCAGCCTGCTGTTGTGCAACCTACAGTTGAACAACCAAAACCTGCTGTCCAACCGAATGCTAAGCCAGCTGAAAATAATTATAATATTAATGTAGAGGTATCAAAGGCAGTAAAACCTGTCATTCAGGTACCGATTCCACCTGCAAAACCGACTGTATCACCTGTGACAAATAATGCGAATCAACAAGTATCTCCTGTTCAAACTGGGAAACCAAATGCGAACATACCGCAAGTTGTTTCGCCAGTGGCAGTTAAAAATCCTATAAATGTAAATAAATCAAATGTGAATACCAAGGGAGGACAAAGCATGTCAGAGAAAAAGAACTACTTCCCAGGATCATTGGTTTCTCCAACAACACCAAATCCGAATTCGCAAGTATCGCCTGTGGAAACAGGAAAACCAAATCAACAAGTGTCACCAGTAGCAACAGGAAAACCAAATCAACAAGTATCGCCTGTAACAATTGGGAAGCCGAATCAACAAGTATCACCAGTAGCAACAGGAAAACCTAATGTTCAAGTATCACCAGTAGCCACAGGAAAGCCTAACCAACAAGTATCACCAATAGCGACTGGAAAACCGAATATGCAAGTATCACCAGCAGCAACAGGAAAACCGAATATGCAAGTATCACCAGCGGCAACAGGAAAGCCAAATGTTCAAGTATCGCCAGTGGCAACAGGAAAACCAAATATGCAAGTATCGCCAGTGGCAACAGGAAAACCAAATATGCAAGTATCACCAGTAGCAACAGGAAAGCCGAATGCGCAAGTTTCACCGGTAGCTACGAATAAAGCTCAAACATTGCCAGCATATATGGGACCAAATGCACCGCAAACATTGCCAGCATATATGGGACCAAATCCAAACGCAGCACAAACATTACCAGCGTATATGGGACCAAATGCACCACAAACATTGCCAGCATATATGGGACCAAATGCGGCACAAACATTACCGGCATATATGGGACCAAATCCAAATGCGGCACAAACATTACCGGCGTATATGGGACCAAATCCAAACGCAGCACAAACATTACCAGCGTATATGGGACCAAATGCACCACAAACATTACCGGCATATATGGGACCGAACGAAAATTTCCCACAAACAATGCCAGCATATATGGGACCAAATGAAAATTTCCCGCAAACACTACCAGCATACATGGGACCAAATGCGCCGCAAACATTACCAGCGTACATGGGACCAAATGCACCGCAAACATTACCAGCATACATGGGGCCAAATTCAAACTATCCATATTATCCAGGTAGAGGAGAAGGAGGAGCATTACCAACATTGCCGAGCTTTGGTTCTATGCCGATGTTGACAGGAGTGACTGGAGAAGCTCCTGGCGCAACAGGTGGGGTACCAGTTCCACCAACAGCTATGCCAATGCCATTACCAGCACCAGTTCCTACACCACTACCAGCGCCAATGCCAATGCCTGCACCGTTCCCAGTAAATAATGCGCAAACAATGCCAGCATATATGGGACCGAATCCGAATTTCCCACAAACAATGCCAGCATATATGGGACCGAATGAAAACTTCCCAGCAACAATGCCAGCATACATGGGACCGAATGAAAACTTCCCAGCAACAATGCCAGCATATATGGGACCAAACGCAAACTTCCCAGCAACAATGCCAGCGTATATGGGACCAAATGAAAACTTCCCAGCAACAATGCCAGCATATATGGGACCAAACGCAAACTTCCCAGCAACAATGCCAGCGTATATGGGACCAAATGAAAACTTCCCAGCAACAATGCCAGCATATATGGGACCAAACGCAAACTTCCCAGCGACAATGCCAGCGTATATGGGACCAAACGCAAACTTCCCAGCAACAATGCCAGCATATATGGGACCAAACGCAAACTTCCCAGCAACAATGCCAGCATATATGGGACCAAACTCGAACTTCCCAGCAACACTACCAGCTATGGACTATCCAAAATTCCAAGGTAATGGGCCAGTTGTTTCACCGTATGCTACTGGACCAAATACACCTATGTATCGTGATTCATCAGAGCCTTATTTTGATCCAAATTCGCAATTATTTACTCCTTATGCTCATAATCAGTCTTCATACGGAGTTCCATATTTTGAGGAAGATGAAAATTAAAAAAGTTACCTTGAAAAGACGATTTATTTTTAATCGTCTTTTTTTACATATTAAGAAGAATCATGGTAGTAGGATATGCCTCTTTTTTTATTTTCCCAATAATTCAGTAGCTAAATACAATGAAGCAGTTTTTTACTTATTATGAGTTTCATCCCATCAATTAACAATTTAAAAACTCCCTAAAAAGGTCATCCTAAATTTGTAATACAATTTTAGTATTACAATTAGCTGTAATTAAAGGGAGGGTTTTATATTGAATAAAAAGGGTCTTATCGTTGCTACAGGTACCGTGTTAACAGCTTTATCATTAGCTGCTTGTGGAACAAACAATAATGCCATGAATGACCACAAAAGAAACGTTGGTTATGAAAAAGTTGATTTCAATAGACCGACTAACCCTTATGCGGTTAATTATCGTTATGAAAACGTTAACTATCCAAATAACAAAGATTATTTCAATAAGAAAAACGTTCACTATGGAAATGATCGAATAAATGAAGGCTTAAGTAGTGAATATTCGAATGATGGTTTAATCCATAATGGAACTTATGGAAGAAATGTCAATTATACGAATAGAAACTACAATATGGATCAAGTACGTTATAATAACGATTTAAATACAGCTCCTGTTGTACCTTATACAAATATTAGTACAAACGCTAATATGACAACTGGTGAGCGAAAGTTTGCAGACCAGATTTCTAAACGAGTAGAACAAATGTCAAATGTAGCCGACGCAAACACGGTTGCTGTTGGTGACCAGGTACTTGTCGCAGTAGATTTAGTAAATGAAAATGTTGATGAGAGCGCAACTCGCTCAAAAATTAAAGACGCATTATCACCATATACAAGTGGTAAAAAAGTCTATATAACTTTCGATGGGACAATTAGAAACAATTTAAATAACGTCCCGAATGCTACAAAGAATGTATTATACGATACAAAAGAAAATGTTAAACATATGTATCGTAATGTAAAAAATGATGTAAAAGATGCGACAAAACCTAACCGTTAATCTACTTACTAAAAGGAAGAAGCTTTTGCTTCTTCTTTTTAGTTCTATTTTGAATTGTTTAACAACTCGATTGATATAGAATAAACATTATGATAAAGTGATTTTTATATTGACCAAAAAACCGTATTGGCCTTTGGTTTAAAATAGAATTTGAGGTGAGTTTTTTTGAAAAAGCAAAATATTTTAGAAGCTGCCACAAAGTCATTTACCATATTTGGGTATAAAGCAACGACAATGAGTCAGATTGCAAAACAAGCAAATGTAGGAAAAGGAACGATCTATACTTTTTTCAAAAATAAAGAAGAATTGTTTGATGAAATCATCAATAACTTGATTAATGAAATGAAATTTTTAGCTGAACAATCAATTCGTGATGAAGATTCATTCATTGAAAAGGCTCATAAAGGAATTGAAGTTTTCATTGCATTTCATAATGAACATGAATTAACAATAAAATTACTTCAAGAACAAAGAGAATTTGGAACAATTGCTGTGTATGACGCTTTAAAACGCTTGAATAATTCAATTATATTATACATACAAAAGAAAATTGAAGAAGCAATCACCAAGAAAGAAATCGTTGAATGTGATCCTGAAATAACTGCTATGGTAATGTTTCGACTTTATACAACATTAAAAATTGATTGGGAGAAGGAACATGATGCACTTACTCCTAAAAAAATCACTGAACTATTTAATTTTTATATTTTAAATGGTTTGTCAAAAGGGCTGTAATAGAACGCATTGGGGGAGAAATTTTTTGATCACTAAATTAAATAATAAAGACAGTAAGATAGCAAATTTAATTTTAAATGTACAACTACCGGCATATAAAGTAGAGGCAAAGTTAATTAATTTTGAAGGAATCCCTCAATTAAAAGATAATGCACTGAGCATTATAGACTCAAACGAGATCTTTATTGGTTATATGGATCAGAATGAATTAATGGGATTCTTAGCTTATTCAGAAAACGAGGATGAATATCAAATATGCAGATTGGTCGTACATCCTAATTACTTTAAGCAAGGTATTGCTAAAAAATTAGTAGGTAATTTTTTAAATAATATTGCCAAAACAAAAAAAGTAATCGTTTCAACGGGATCAGAGAATTATCCAGCAATTAACTTATATAAAAATTTTGGCTTTAAATATAAAAACAAAATTGAAGTTGCCCCAGATTTCTTTATCACTCTTTTTGAAATTTGAGTAGCTATTTAATTTTCATATATTTTTAACTATCCTAAAGAATTTTTAGGTTTTTTTTATTAGGTCTGTTAGATATATTGTTGATTTTCTTATGCAGCCAATTGGCAATTTAATTGCATAAGGACTGTAAATTTAAAGTTACCTTTGCTACTCTAATTTAAAAGAGGATTTAAGTAATAGTAATTATTTGGGGATGATTATGTGTCAAAGATATCTAAGTTAAGTATCGAAAAAAAAATACATGAGGGTTATCCTGGTAAAATAGTTTTTGCTAATTTTTTAATTGATGGAATACCATTAATTAATTTCAAGGAATTTAAAGATAAGGAATATGTTTCTTGCTTAGGATGGGGTCCAAAAGAGTTTCAACAAAAACAAATAGATAGATTATTATTAAAAGCAAAATCAGATTTTGATAAGAATAATCGAAATTCAATATATATTTGTCCTTGTTCTGACTTAGGCTGCGGTGCTGTTTCGTTAAAAATTAAACGGAGTTCGAAAGATGACAATATAATTATTTGGTATAAATTAGGATATGAAAATACTCTTGAAGATTGGAGTAGTAAATTAGAAAATTATTACGGAATAGGACCTTTTTATTTTGATTGGGACCAGTATAAAGAAACTATTGAAAGTTCATTGCTTTTTGGAAAGCCAGATTATTGGCATTCTGATAAGTTGAGATAACTTTTTCCTTATTCAACTAAAGCAGTGCGTTAGTTGCATAGTCTTTAAAAATAAAAAAAGAGAGAACTCTAGGAAAAGAGTTTCTCTTAGGTGGCATTTGGCAAAAAAGATAACTTAGTACAATATATTAAATTAAAAAACCAATGTATATTTATTTCGCCTAATACGAAAATATATAGAACCATCGTTTGCTTTAGTTCAATATCTTGGGCTGCTTCGGCGGTCTTTTTTATTGCACTTAATGGCAGATTAGTTGAACAAGGGATTAATCACAATACCCCTATATACAATGAACGCCTCGTATATACAAAGATACGAGGCGTTATTATTATTAAAAATATTGTTTTAGCTTGATCAGATCAAAGTCAGTAACGTCCACCTTGAACCGAGTTCTCAGGGCTAACTTCTTCAAGGTGGTTTAAATCCTCTTCAGTAAGCTCTATATTAAGTGCCTCAACATTTTCTTCCAGATATTTTACTCGTTTAGTACCTGGAATTGGCAACGCACCTTTTGTAATTGTCCAAGCGATTGCTAGTTGGGAAACTGTTACGTTCTTTTCGCTTGCAACCTCACGAAGTTTATCAACGATATCAACGTTTTTTTGGAAGTTTTCTCCCTGGAATCGAGGTAAATTTCTGCGGATATCATTAGGTTCAAGATCCTCAAATTTTCTTAATTCTCCTGAAATAAAACCTCTGCTTAAAGGACTGTATGCAACGTGAGTTATCCCAAGTTCTCTAACAGTTGGAAGTATCTCATCTTCAATATCACGGCTCCAAAGCGAGTATTCCGTTTGTAATGCAGCAATTGGATGAACTGCATTTGCACGACGAATGATGTCTGCTCCTGCTTCAGAAAGACCAAGATAACGAACTTTTCCTGCCTTGACTAAATCAGCCATTGCGCCAACTGTTTCTTCAATTGGTACATTCGGATCAACTCGGTGTTGATAATACAAGTCAATATAGTCAAGACCCAAACGTCGAAGGCTCTCATCAATTGCTTTTTTTACGTAATCTGGATGACCACCAATGAACTCCCAATTAGGTCCGAACGTAAATTTGGTTGCGACAATTGCCTTATCACGTCGACCTACTAATGCTTTACCAAGCAATTCTTCATTATGTCCATTTCCATAAGTGTCGGCACTGTCAAATAAAGTGACACCAAGATCCATCGCACGATGAATCGTTTTAATTGACTCATCGTCATTTATCGTACCGTAAATTCCTGGAGACATTCCCATTAGACCAAGTCCAATCGATGAAACCTCTAAATCACTATTTCCTAATTTTCTAGTTTTCATTTTTGTATCCTCTCTTTCAAATGAGATTAACTTCTATGTAAGAGTATCACACCCTATTTACAAAGTATACAAAAAATATGTTTTTTGTCTATTTTATCTTTATCGTATTACTTGTATATGATTTTTGATATAATACTCACAACGAGGTGGAAACAAGGTGACCGATGAAAATAAAGTAACTGATAAATTCAAACAAAAACAAGGAGACATTATCTTAAAGCTGATGCCTACTATTCGAACTAATGGGTTTCAGACATTAAAAATGGATGAAATTGCGAAAGTCGTTGGGATTAGCAGAGCAACATTGTATAAATATTTTCCTACAAAGGAAGATTTATTCCATAGAGTTTCTGACGGTTTCGTGCAGTACATTAAAGATATGACAACAGATATGCCGAAAGAGGTAAATTTATTTGCCTCAAAATTTCAAGAAATTTTTGAGCAGTCTGTTTCACTTGCACTTTTTATCACTGATGATTTTCTAAAAGAACTTCAGAACACATATCCCTTAATGTACGATAAACTATGGGAGATGATACAATTCCGTGAAAAACAATTACTTAGTTTTTATAACGAAGGAATGGCAAAGGGTGTCTTTAATCAAATCAATGGTAGACTTTTGATATTACAGGATCAGATGTTGTTTTCAATACTTGATCTTAAATATTTAATGAAAAACCAATTAACGATTAAACAAGTTCTTTTCGATTTTTATGAACTAAGGAAATTACAACTGTTTAATTCGGAAAGACTTTCAACCGTAGATGATTCCCTTATAATGCCTAGAATCGAATATTTATCCCAAAAAATATCAAAGGTTTTATACTAATAAAATGAAAATATCATCAAAAAAGTCAGATTCTAAGTTAAAAAGTACCCTATAGAGTAGACACTTGAAAAAGGTCACTTCTATGGGGTACTTTTTATATAATGAAGAAAAATAGAAAATCGGGGAAAATATCATATGTCAAAAAAGCTCTTTTCTAATAAGGAAATAAATATATTAAGTAAAACTCCAAACGTTAAAGCTGTAAGTTCAAAAAGTATTACATACTCAGATGAGTTTAAAAGGATTTTTGTAACTGAAAATAAAAATGGAAAATTGCCGAGACAGATCTTTAAGGAAAATGGATTTGACGTTGAAATCAGTGGTATTACTAGAATTAATAGGGCTGCCAATAGATGGCGTACATCTTATAATGATTCGGGAGTTCTTGGACTTCGTGATTCACGTAAAGACAACTCTGAGAGACCAACTAATAAAGAGCTCACTTTAGAAGAAAAAAACGCTAAATTAGAAGCTCAAATCCAACTGTTAAAAGCTGAAAATGAATTACTAAAAAAGCTAGACATGCTGGAAAGGGGGATGAAGGTAATAGAGTAAAAGTACCTGCTGAACAAAAATTTCTTTTAATTCGCTCAGTGATCGAAAAATTTAAGTTTAAAAATATGATAAATCAAGGCTTACATTATACCAGCCCTACTTTTCAGAAAAAAGTTAAAAAATTAGGGTTAAAACAATCAATGTCTAGGAGAGGAAATCGTTGGGATAACACTCTTCAAGAGTCTTTTTTTGGTCATTTCAAAGATGAGGTAAATATAAAACGGTGTAATACTTTAGAAGAACTAAAGAAGGAAATAAGAAGTTATATGACCTACTATAACAATTGTAGATATCAATGGAATTTAAAGAAGATGAGCCCTGTAGAATACAGAAATCATCTTCTTTGTGTGGCATAACCTTTTTTATCGTCCTTTATAAAGGGTACATTTTAAAAACTGGATGACCTTATAATGCGAACGCATGCTCTAGTTTAACAATCTTTTTTGAATTAAAAGGATTTTCAACTAGTAATATATGTTTTCCTATGTGAGTATCTTATTGCAGAGACCAACTTTACTAATCGGAGGAATCTGTGTGGGATACTATATTACTGTAGAACCAGGTGTAAATATTTATGTAGAGGATGTAAATCCGAAGGGGAATAAAACAATTCTCTTTATACATGGGTGGCCTTTAAACCATAAGCAGTTTGAATATCAGTTTAATGTTCTTCCAGCAATGGGATATCGATGTATAGGCGTTGACTGGAGGGGATACGGTAATTCGGATAAACCTTTTGGTGGCTACAATTTTGACAGATTGGCAGATGATATAAGTATAGTAATATCGTCGTTGCAGTTAAAAGATTTCACATTAGCAGGACACTCAACTGGAGGAGCAATTTCGATTCGATATATGGCTCGGTATCAAGGTTATGGAGTTTCCAAACTTGTTCTTATAGGCGCTGCATCTCCGACTAGTGTTGAGAAAGAAATTGCAAATAATTTCATTACAGAATCCCTTAATGATCGCCCTAAAATGTTGCAGGGGGTAACAGATCTCTTTTTCTTCCAGAAAATATCCGGCCCATTCTCGGACTGGATATTTCAGTTGGGATTACAAGCAGCTAGTTGGTCGACCACTGCAATCATGAGTACATTAAGAGATGAGAACGTGTACAATGATCTTGATAAAATATTAGTGCCTACACTAATTATTCATGGCATACATGATAAAATCGTTCCGTTTACTAAAGCACAGGAAACAAATAATTTAATAAAAAATTCACAACTTGTACCATTTCAATACAGCGGTCATGGTTCATTTTGGGAAGAACGTGACAAGTTTAACCAGCTATTGATACAATTTATTGACTAATATAACATTTTAGGTAACGAATAATTAAATAGGGGTTGTTCCATCAGCTCCTACGTTTTGTTCAACTAACGCATGCATTAGTTGAACAACTTAATCGGCTATTTAGTCGATTTTTTTAATCAACAAAATGGCAGTTTAGTTGAACAAAAAATTAGATAGTTATGCTATATTAGGCTTAAGTTAGGGGAGAAGTATGGATGATGAATTAATGAAAATTTCCTTTCCAGAACTTTTCTCTAAATTAGCAGTGGCACCTTTATTTATAGTAGTGGTAATTATGGCTATTTTAAATGTAATACTGAATAGAAAAGATAAAGTATGTTTTAATTTCTTTTGATAATAGGAACTTGGGTATACATATGTATATATCCTTTAGCTTTGTTTTTCTATTTCTTTGGGGAATAAGTAGTTGTATATCGAGTAAAAAAAATCTAAATAGATTCTTAGAGGTAAAATATGTTGCATCATTCTTATATTAACTTAATTCTTGCATTAGTATTTTTTATTTTTGGTTGTTTTATATTTTGTTTAATAACTATTAATTTATGGAAGGAATATAAAAGTAATTATTATAATAATAAACTTGGCTTTGTTTTTAAATTTATAGGTGATATTTTTCTGCCACAATCTCTATTTCCACTAAAAGTATTAGCTGTTTTTTTGTTGATACTAACCTCATTAATATTTCTAATTAAATTTTTAGATTGATCTTATAAATTAGTTAGTCTTATGTAATTAGCTGAATAATGATCGACTGCTTCAACGTTCGTTTTTATTGGACTAAATGGCAGTATAGTTGAATAAGAAATGATATAATTTTGATATGAAATTGCTTCTAAGGAGAAATAAATTATGAGCGATTGTTGTATAACAAATAATACGGTATCTGAGAAGATTCAAACTTGTTCGGCTTGTGGTGTAGCTGGTAAAAAGATTAAAACAATTACACTAAAATCACTGTTAAAACCATCATCCTTAGAGTTATTAAATGCAGATTTAGATCATTATTTTTGTCCAACTGCTTATTGTGAAATCGTTTATTATGATTCGGAACAAAAATCATACGCTACATCTGAAATAAAGGTTCCTGTTTTTCAAAAAGAGTCTTCATCTGAAGCTCCTGTTTGCTACTGTTTTGATTGGACAAAAGAAAAAATTCAACAATTTGTTGAAAACAAAGAAACACAGAATCCAATTGAGCACATTCGAGAAAATATAAAGGCAAATCGTTGTGGTTGTGAAGTCAATAATCCTCAAGGTAGTTGTTGTTTAGCGAACGTTACGAAGTTTATTACCCAAATTGGAGGCTAATATGAATTATTGTGATGCGATGAGAGAGAAGATTGGGAATGATCCTTTAATTATTGTCCGACCAAGTGTAGCAATTCTGAATCAAAACGGAGAGATTTTACTTTATCGATACATAGGAGGAATTTGGAATATTCCAGGTGATATCTTACAGTTAAACGAATCAGTTGAAGAATGTCTTAAACGCAACGTCCTTCGTGATATTGGGCTAACAATTAAGAAGTTAACTTTATTTGGTGTTTATTCGGGAACAGAATTAATTAATCGTGTAGAGGAAAGTGGAGATGAGTATCAAACTGTTGCGATTGGTTATTTGTGTACGGAATTTGAAGGACATATAACCCCTGACCAAAATCAAGGAATCGAAGCACAATTTTTTGCTTTAAACGAACTGCCTGAAGATACAAATCCATTTATCAAAATCAAGTTAGAAGAATTAAAAAATCAACTAATAAAATAGAATTTTCTTATACAACTATTAGCTGGTCTAGTTAAACAACAAATAGAGGATGATCACAGGATCATCCTCTATTTTATTTAAATTGCTGTATAGTCGAATAAGCTTAACGTACACATAATTACCTAATTAATTCTAAAAAACCAGAGTAAATAAACCTAATAAAATATTCTTAAATAAGGGGTGCAGTCTAGAACTTCCCTTTGCTTTTTTAAAAATATTTGAACTAACTTCTATACTTATGCATTAAAAGCTTTATTCAATGCTTCCAATCCATCTTTATATATACCATGGAATAAATCGATGACCTCTTCATCACTTACACTCACAGGTGTAAAACTACCTGACCACTCAACAATTGATTTATTTTTATCTGAGTGTTCAAAAACTTGTATAGTTGATAGATAGTTAGTCACTGGGAATGGTGCCTTCATAATCGAGTAGGTATATAAACGCTCTTTTTCATTGAATGCTTCTAGGCGTTCAATAATTGCATTGCCATCTGGGTTCGCTAAACTACGAACACGACCACCTTCACTTAGTTCACTAGTTGGGATATATGGTAACCAATCTGGTAATGCATTAAATCCGCCAATTAAATTCCAAACTTGTGTTGCTGAAGCAGGGATTTCCATAGTAACTTTTGTATTTGTCATTGTAATCACTCCTGTTGTAGTTATTTAAGTGTTAATTCTTGCGTTATTTAACGTCAATTGGTAGTGGAGCATTTTCAGCCACTAATTTTTGTTCGCGCATTTCATGCCAGAATGCAGCTGGAATTACTTCATTGAATGCAGCTTTGTCTTCAGCTATACGTTCTGGTTTACTTGCACCTGGGATTACTGATGCAACTGCTGGATTTGCTAGTGAAAATTGAAGGGCTGCAGCTTTTATACTAATACCATGTCGTTGTGCAATGCCTTTAATTTTCTCAACCTTTGCGATAATTTCAGGAGATGCTTTTTGATATTCGAAGTGAGTTCCACCAGCTAAAATACCTGAGCTGTAAGGACCACCAACGATAATATCAACATTTTGTTTAGCAGCTTCTGGCATTAATCGATGAAGTGCACGATCATGATCAAGAAGTGTATAACGTCCAGCCAATAAACTAACATCAGGTTTGTGTTCACCTAATTCTAATGCAATTTCGATAGGTTCTACTTTATTTACGCCAAGTCCCCAAGCTTTAATAACACCTTCTTCTCGTAATTGAGAAAGGACGCGGAATGCTCCAGTACGAGCAATTTCAAACTGCGCTAACCACTCGTCACCATAAAAGTCTTGAGCAATATCATGAACATAGACAATGTCTAAACGATCAGTTTTCAAACGATTTAAACTATCTTCGATTGATCGTAATGTTGCGTCAGCACTATAATCGTTCACGAGCTTATTCTTACGTCCGAATTCAAATAGACCGCCTTTTTCTCCTAAGTCACGTGCAGTAGGATCTTCTAGTTCATCAAGAATTAAACGACCAATTTTCGTACTTAGTACAAATTCATCACGATTGTATTTTGATAATGCTTCTCCTAAACGGATTTCAGCAAGACCAGCACCATAAAATGGAGCAGAGTCAAAGTAACGTATGCCATTATTCCATGCAGCATCAACCGTTGCGATTGCTTCTTCTTCTGGGATGTTACGAAACATATTTCCTAATGGAGCAGTACCAAAACCTAATTTTCCTTGAAACAAGTTTTTCTCTTTCATGAAAATCCTCCTATATATACAGGTCTTCATGAATAACATGAAGATAAGTAATTAATTTTTTTAAAGAAAAGAGCCTCGCTTATAATTTGATGTTTATAAGTAACCTCTTCTCTACAATTGCTATTATTAAATAAAGTAAAAATAAAAAAAAGAACGTACTTTTAAGTACGATAGAAACCTATAGGTACCTTAGGTACCTATAGGTAACATAAGAACCAAACATATATAAATGTAAAAATAGAGAGTTAAAATATAATTTGAAGTTGATAGAGACGAACCAATAAATATGGATTCGTCTTATTAAGTTATTTTTGTTTACTTTTTTATTTTTTAACTGTTTTAGTTTTTAATCTCAGCTTAAATCTGGTGAGAGAACAACTCACGTACAGTAGCTAGAAATGAATCAAGTGCAGGGGAAATCCACTTATCTTTATGCCAAATCATTTGTGTGACAGCTTTCAATTCTGAGATATCCATCGGAAGGGCTACTAATTGACCATTATATCCAATCTCAATTGGGATCGTTTTTTTATCCAGCTAAATGGCGAGATAGTTGCTTAAGGATTCAATACCAATAATAGGTATTTTCCAACAAAAGGCCAAAATGTGTTATCGTTAAAATATGATTTTTTAGAGTAGAAACATGAGAAAGGTGTGCGAAGTGTGAGCAAAAGATTAATTTTGATTTTATTTACAGTGATTTTACTATCTGTATTTGCAGGTTGCGGAAAAATCACTGAACAGACTTCGGCAAAAAAAGTGCAATCAATAACGAGCACGGCTTCTAAGACTGTTGAAGCGAATAAGAATACATCTGCCGATGACACAGAGAAACCAAAGAGTGATAGTGAACCGAACAAAAGTGTTCCTGCTTCTAGCACTTCAAAGGCAACAAGTAAAACGAACGGATTTGATTATAGCAAATATACCCTAATTGTAGTAAATGGCGGGGATATGTCAGGATATAGACAGCCGAATGTCAAAGTAGATGTCGGATATGGAAAAAGGGAATATTGGGCGTATACAAATGAATACGGTCAGTTAATTCGTGTTGAGGCGAAAAAGATAACACTTCAAAATTCGAATACTGATCATGTTTTGTCATCAGGTAGATATTACTCTGATGAAGCAGATGTTCCTGGTACAGAGAGTCCAATCTTGGATAAAGGGCATGTAATTGCTGACTCGCTTGGGGGAGTATCAAACGCATATAACATTACACCTCAGGATAGCAATCTGAATAGGCATGGCGATCAAGCTTATATGGAAAAAGTGATTCGAGATGCAGGAGGTTGTACTGATTTTGTAGCAGTAATTCAATATCCAAATAATAAAACGCAAATTCCTAACCATTATAAATTCACATACAAAATTCAGGGCAGATCCATTAAAGATGAATTTGACAATGTGAACCCAGATAAAGTGAACAAAAATTTAGGGAAAACGACAGGTACGAGCAGTACGCCACCGAAAACAAACAATGTGCCTGCAAACAAAACAAAAAATAGTAATGAAGATATTAGTAAAGTGGATACAAATCATAATGGAAGAGTTACGATCGCTGAAGCCAAAGCTGCTGGCTTTAAAATGCCTATTACGCGCGATTCATGGCTCTATAAATATATGGATGATCGAGATGGTGATGGTTTAGTAGGCGAATAAATAGCGTTATACTAATGCTATTTTTATTCCCTCGATAATTTGTTTTCAGTGTTTTGATCTTATCAATTTATTAATATAGCATCATTGATATTTTAGAAATATAGAGTTTCTTATGTAACAAACGCATGCTTTAGTTAAAAAAGTTTACCCAAAGGTTGTCTCGTTAGACAGCCTTTTTTTAGTTCAGAAATCAACATTTAAATTTAACCGAGCCTTTTAGTAAGAAAAAAATATAAAACACTTGGATAAAGTAAAAATGAATGGTCAAACTAAAAAAGCTTGTATGATTTTGTCTAAAGGAGTGGATGTTTGTGAAAAAGTTTATTTTAATGTTTGTTTGTTTAATAGCACTACTACTATTTCCGGCACAAACTGAAACATTGGCAGCACATCATAGTATTCATCGTCAAAGTACGACTAACAAGGGAATTACAATCATTTTACATAAGGTGTATATAAACGGTGAAGTGATTGAAGAAATTTATATTAATCAACATAAAACACTGGGACAAGTAAAAAAAGAATTTAAAGGTTGGAAAGTCATAGAAGAAAATGATGATCAAATTGTATTGATGAAAAAAATAAATGATCTTTCTCCTACGTTGAAGTCGAAAGGTTATTTAGGAATCAATTCAAGTGGGATGTTAAACTTATATATTGGAACGCCAAGTGGGAATAATATTATTGAATCTTTTTTTCAAATTGATACGAATAAATTAGAAGTAAATAAACAAAAGGAACTTGAAAAAGGGATAAAAATTTCGACTAAAAATCATTACGTTTATCTATTACATTACTTAAAAGAGTATGAAAGAATTATAAATTAAAATTTGGTAAGTCATAAAAGAACCACAAGAGATTTTTCTTGTGGTTCTTTGACGCTGTTGAAAAGGAGAACTTAAACGACCCATTCTTTCCGTAAGATTGAATAAGCATATGTATCATGAACTGAGGTACCTTGAATTAAATACTCTCTTAATAAACCTTCATTAGTGAATCCAATTTTTTCAAGAAGCTTTTGTGAAGGTAGATTTTCTGGATAGACGATAGCTCCTATTCGATTTAGTTGTAGCATATCAAATCCATAATTTAATAAAGCTTTTACAGCTTCAGTTGCATACCCTTTTCGCCAATAATCTGGGTGGATCTCATAGCCAACTTCAGCTCTTTTGTTACGTTCTTGATAAGCATTAAATCCACATGTTCCGATTAATTTGTTTGTCTCTTTTTCAATAATCCCCCAGCGGATGCCACTACGTGTTTCATACATTTCTCTAAAAAAATGAATTAGGTCAATAACTTGACTACTATTTGTTAGTGCATCTAATCCATAATATTTCGTAACATCTTCTCTAGATAAAATTGTAAACAATCGATTTGTATCAGTAATGTTAACTTCTCTTAAATAAAGTCGCTCAGTTAAAATGTTCGGAAATAAGTTCAAATAGTTGCCTCCTTATCTTATTCTTATGAAATGGCAATTTATATGGATAATCACTTTAACTATTTCGATCGTAAATTCCTATGTATAAAATTTTTATTTTCGACACCCGACTATTTTTTTCCTTCTTCTATATATGGTACAATGGAATACATGTAAAAAGGGGAGAAAACCATGTACGAATACGTAATTGGAAAGATAGAATGGGTTGGACCGGAATATATAGTAATTGATCATAATGGAATGGGTTATCAATTATTTACACCTAATCCATATGTTTTTAGACCTTCAAATGAAATCTTAAAAGTTTATACACATCTTTACGTAAGAGAAGATGTTATGATGTTATATGGTTTTAAAACGCTTGATGAACGAACTTTATTTCAAAAATTATTAAGTGTGTCTGGAATCGGACCAAAAGGTGCTTTGGCGATTGTAGCAACAGGTGAGCCAAATCAAATTGTTCAAGCAATTGAAGAAGAGGACGAAGCATTTTTAACAAAATTCCCAGGCGTTGGTAAAAAGACAGCAAGACAAATGATTCTAGACCTAAAAGGAAAGCTTGAGAAAGTTTTTGGAACGGTACAAGTAGATTTATTTACTGATATAGATGCGATGGAAGAAAAAGAAAATGCAGCATCTTCATTAGATGATGCCATTGAAGCTTTAAAAGCATTAGGGTATGCAGAGAAAGAAGTTAAAAAGATCGTACCATTATTGAAAAATGAACCACTTTCTACTGATGAATATATTAAAAAAGCTCTTCAATTACTATTGCAAGCTAAGAGGTGATGAAAATGGATGATCGAATTTTATCAAGTGAAAGTAATCGTGAAGATTTTGATCAAGAACTATCACTTAGGCCTCAAACATTAAAAGAATATATAGGGCAAGATAAAGTTAAAAAGAATTTGCAAGTCTTTATTGAAGCTGCAAAAATGCGTAACGAATCTTTAGATCACGTTTTATTATACGGTCCTCCTGGTTTAGGTAAAACTACTTTAGCAGCAATTATTGCGAATGAATTAGGTGTGGGCTTTAAAACTACTTCTGGACCAGCGATTGAGCGTCCTGGAGATTTAGCAGCAATTTTGACGTCACTACAACCTGGTGATGTGTTATTTATTGATGAAATACACCGATTACCTCGTACAGTGGAAGAAGTACTTTATCCAGCGATGGAAGATTTTTTCTTTGATATCGTTATTGGTAAGGATGCAACTGCAAGGTCAGTAAGGATTGATTTACCACCTTTTACACTAATCGGTGCAACAACTAGAGCAGGTTTGCTTTCTTCACCACTTAGAGATCGTTTTGGTGTATTAAATCGATTAGAGTTTTATACAGTTGAACAGCTTGCATTAATCGTTAGAAGAACGGCTGAGTTATTTGGAATGGAAATCGAGAAGGAAGCTGCTTTAGAAATCGCTAGAAGGTCTAGAGGTACACCTCGAATTGCAAACCGTTTATTGCGAAGAGTTAGAGACTTTGCTCAAGTCCAGGGCAGTGGAATTATTACATTTGAAATAGCTAAAGATTCTTTAATTCAAATGCAAGTAGATGAAGCGGGTCTAGATCATATCGACCATAAACTGTTACTTGCGATTATTGAAAGATTCCGAGGTGGTCCTGTTGGAGTTGATACGATTGCGGCTTCGATCGGAGAAGAATCACAAACAATTGAAGATGTGTACGAACCTTATTTGCTTCAAATTGGATTCCTTCAACGAACTCCTAGAGGAAGAATTGTAACTGATTTAACGTATAAACATTTTGGTTTGCAGGTACCTGAGCAATGACTGATTTATCAAAAGTGTTAATAACGCTAGGTGTTATATTGTTATTAGTTGGATTGTTTATGAAATTTGTAGGTAAACTTCCAGGTGATATCTTTATTAAAAAAGGAAATGTATCATTTTATTTCCCAATTGTTACTTGTATTATCATAAGTGTATTACTATCACTTATTTTTTCATTTTTTGGGAAAAAATGATAATACATGATTTTGGAAAAGATAGGGTTTAAGGGAAAAGGAAATACGAAGGGCAAGAATTAGAAAGGGAGAATTTTAAAGATTCTCCCTTACACCCTTGTCCTTGAAATATACGAGGTGTTTAGAAATGGATGTAAATTTATTTGATTTTGATTTGCCTGAGGAGCTGATTGCTCAAACTCCTTTATTAGATCGAGAAGCATCAAGACTAATGGTATTACATAAAGACTCGGGGAATGTAGAGCATAAACAATTTCCTGATGTGTTAGATTATTTACAAGAGGGAGATTGCTTAGTTTTAAATGAAACGAAAGTAATGCCTGCTAGATTATTTGGTGTAAAAGAAGATACAGGAGCTCAAATAGAAGTATTATTACTTCAGCAAGAAGAGCAAGATGTGTGGGAAACACTAGTAAAGCCTGCTAAAAGAGTAAAAGAAGGTACAATCATTTTATTTGGAGATGGCAGATTAAAAGCAGAATGTGTAGGCAGTAGTGATCAAGGTGGAAGAAAGTTAAAATTCCAATACGATGGAATTTTTTATGAAATTCTAGATCAATTAGGCGAAATGCCACTACCTCCTTATATTAAAGAAAAGTTAGAAGATAAAGACCGCTACCAAACAGTTTTTGCAAAAGAAATTGGTTCAGCTGCAGCTCCAACAGCAGGTTTACATTTTACGAAAGAGCTTTTAGCAAAAGTTCAAGAAAAAGGCGTAAAATTAGCATTTATTACTTTGCATGTAGGTTTAGGTACATTTAGACCTGTAAGTGTAGAATCAATTGAAGAACATGATATGCATTCAGAATATTACTATATGTCTGATGAAACGGCTAAACTATTAAATGATACAAAAGCAAACGGTGGTAGAATCATTACTGTTGGGACAACTTCTACCCGTACAGTTGAGACCATTGCAACAGCAAATGAAGGCAAGTTTGAAGGAAGCAGTGGTTGGACGTCTATCTTCATTTACCCTGGATATAAGTTTATGGGGATTGATGGAATGATTACGAACTTCCATTTACCAAAATCAACTCTTATTATGCTAATTAGTGCTTTAGCTGGTAGAGAAGCAGTTTTATCTGCTTATAATGAAGCAGTAGACCAAAAGTATCGCTTTTTTAGTTTTGGCGATGCAATGTTAATACTTTAAGACGTGAAAGGAATCGAAAAATGACAGCAATTCGTTATGAACATATTAAAACTTGTAAGCAAACAGGTGCGCGATTAGGAATCGTTCACACACCACATGGTTCTTTTGAAACACCGACTTTTATGCCTGTTGGTACTTTAGCTACAGTTAAAACAATGTCACCTGAAGATTTAAAAGCTATGGGGGCAGGAATTATTTTAAGTAATACTTACCATTTATGGTTAAGACCAGGTCATGAAATTATTAAAAAAGCTGGTGGCCTACATAAATTTATGAACTGGGATCGAGCAATTTTAACGGATTCTGGTGGCTTCCAAGTATTTAGCTTAAGTCAATTCCGAAAAATTGAAGAAGAGGGAGTACATTTTAGAAATCACTTAAATGGTGATAAATTATTCCTTTCTCCTGAAAAAGCGATGGAAATCCAAAATGCTTTAGGTTCAGATATTATGATGGCGTTCGATGAATGTCCACCATACCCTGCTGAGTATGATTATATGAAGCGTTCTGTTGAAAGAACTAGTAGATGGGCAGAGCGTTGTTTAAATTCTCACCAAAGACCAGAAGATCAAGGATTATTTGGTATTGTACAAGGTGGAGAATATGAAGAACTTCGTAAGCAATCTGCAAGAGATTTAGTTTCATTAGATTTCCCAGGCTATGCAATTGGTGGATTATCAGTTGGAGAGCCAAAGGATGTAATGAATCGAGTACTAGAGTTTACAACTCCTTTACTACCAACGAATAAACCAAGATATTTAATGGGCGTTGGCTCACCTGACTCTTTAATTGATGGTGCAATTCGAGGCGTAGATATGTTCGACTGCGTACTACCAACACGTATAGCACGTAATGGCACATGTATGACTAGTGAAGGAAGATTAGTTATTAAAAATGCAAAATATGCAGAAGACTATTCACCACTTGATCCAAATTGTGATTGTTATACTTGTAAAAACTATACAAGATCATATATTCGTCACTTAATTCGATGTGAAGAAACGTTTGGAATGCGATTGACTACTTATCATAACTTACATTTTCTGTTACAATTAATGGAACAAGTTCGTCAAGCAATTCGCGAAGACCGTTTAGGTGATTTCCGAGAAGAATTTTTTGAACAATACGGTTTTAATAAGCCGAACGCTAGGAACTTCTAAAATTTACATATTGAAAGGAAGATATTAATGAACTTAGGATCTTTAGGTGGAATTTTACCATTAATATTAATGTTCGTAATTTTCTACTTCTTACTAATTCGTCCACAACAAAAGCGTCAAAAACAAACAGCTTCTATGCAAGCTGGAATTGCTAAAGGCGATATGGTTGTAACAATCGGTGGATTACACGGTTTAGTTGATGCTGTTAACGAAGAAAATAATACAATTACATTAAAGACTACTGATGGTTCACGCATGGTATTTGAAAAAAATGCAATTCGTGAAACTCGTGCACAAGCCGCTAAATAATTGTATCGTAAGAAACGCTAGTTCCATTTTGGAAACTAGCGTTTTGTTTTTTATACGAGGAAGTAGCAAGAATGCTTACTAATCGTCGAGTTTTATTTATTATAGGATTTATTACTTGCAGCATTTACACCAAAAATTGACCCTAACATGCAGATCGCAATGAAAATGGCATGGTACATCAATTGCTCTTTAGAAAAAGTTCGATCATAACCAAGAAATTGTACAAAAAATACAAATACAGAGTATGCTCCACTTGTTAGAAACCCAAGAATCCAACCTTTTTCTTTCCCTTTTGCTCCTGTAACAAAACCACCTATTAGCATTACGATAAATGATAAGACAAGAGTTGTTGTATTGACACTTGTTTCTGTAAGTGAAGTTAGTCTAAGTAATAATGATAAAATTAAGCTAATTGATAATACTAATAATAAAATAGTTAAAAAGCCAAAAGAGACAGCCGTTGCTGTTTTTTTCATTGATATTCCCCCTTGTACACTCTTTTATACAAGCATATTCATAAGATGAATTTTTAGAATACTTATAGAGCAATTACAAATAGTAAAATTATGAACAAATTTCTACTATTTTTTATATGTAAAGTCTTTACTATTTCTAAATAAGCAAGAATGTAAAAAGATAAATAATTAAAATTCAGCAAAGTTTTGGATGTGAGGGTTAGTAAAATGGAATTAGGTTCTATGACGATTCGTACCATTTTAATCTATTTAATTATTGCGTTTTTCTTTCGAATAATGGGTAAGAGAGAAATTGGAGAGCTAAGTTTATTAGATTTAGTTGTTTATATTTTATTAACTGAAATAGCTGCAATTGGAATTGAAAACCATAATGATCCAATTATAAAAGTGATTTATCCGATGTTTTTAATTGTTGCGATACAAATAATTTTTTCGCTCATATCACTAAAAAGTGTTTTATTTAGAAAAATTTTGGATGGAAATCCTGTATTGATTATCAGTAAAGGAAAAGTATTAGAAAAAGAAATGAAAAAGCAAAGGTACACATTTGATGATTTATTACTTCAACTAAGAGAAAAAGATATTGGAGATGTAAGAGATGTCGATTATGCAATCCTTGAACCAACAGGGAAGTTGTCCATCTTTAAAAAGGAATTAAATGGAGATGGCTATGATAGTACACTTACATTTCCACTAATATTAGATGGTATTGTCCAAGATGATAATTTAAAACTTTACAATAAAAATAAGCTTTGGTTGCTTCAGGAGCTAAAAAAACAAGGTATTGAAGACTTTAACCAAGTATCGTATTGCAGTTTAAGGAGAGATGAAATATTCCTTGATAAGAAGGATGGATAGAGTGAAAAAAAGGAAGTGAGGGGAGTAGTATTCCTATTCCCTGTAACTTCCGTTCTTTCCCTTTAATATCTATCTAGTGATTAGCTTTTTAAAGAATGGGATTCGAATGATTTCGTCTTTTTTGACAAGATTAAATAAAAATATTAATAGGATATACATTAATGTCACAATTGAGATGCTTGCCAATGTTTGTACTAATAGAGAGGATGAAAAGACTACATATTCTTTGATGAATTTGCCGATATAAATACAGACTCCTAAAATAATTAAACAATAAAGATAGTCTTTAACGAAAATTGAAAAGTTAATTGCTTTTAAAACAGTAAAATAATGAAGAACTGTTATTGTTACAATACTAATATTCATTGCTAAGGCAACTCCATTAATACCGAACTTAGGATTTGTAGCTAGGAATAAAATACTAGCGATCTTTACGACTGAACCTACAAAGCTATTGATCATAGCTGAATTAGCAAGATTTAGAGCTTGTAATACTGCTTGCAGTGGACCTTGAAAATAATAAAAAATAAAGCATGGTGCTAAAAGTAAGATGAAATGTGTGGCTTGGTCACTTTTATACATTAGCGTTAAAATTGGTGAAGCAAAGACATATAAAACAACGACTGACCATCCACCGGCAATCATTGAGTAACGCAGAGCTTGCTGTAGTCTTCTTTCAACAGTTACGCGATCCTTTTTAGCCATTGCTTCACTAATTGCAGGTACTAGTGAAGTAGATAGTGCATAAGTAATAAACGCTGGTAAAAGTAATAAAGGTAATGCGTATCCAGAGAGTAATCCATATTGTTTTGTAGCAACTACTGCTGTTACACCAGCAATCGCTAAACTTTGTGAAACTACAATTGGTTCCAAAAACATTGATATAGAGCCGATTAGTCGACTTCCAGTTGTAGGGAGTGCAATACTTAATAAGTCACTTAGGGTTTTTCTTCCGTCTTTAATATTGTTTTTAAATCCTGTAATGAACTTTGCATTTTTTTCCTTTTTAAATACATAAAGCATATAAATTAAGGATGCCAATTCCCCTAAAACTGAAGATATGATCGCGCCACTTGCAGCAAATTCAACACCATATGGTAAAAAAGTTTTAGTACAAACAGCAACTAGTACGATACGTACAACTTGTTCAATAACTTGAGAAAAGGAAGAAGGACGCATGTTTTGTACACCTTGAAAATAACCACGTAAAACGGAAGAAATTGCGATAATAGGTACAACTGGTGCGATGGCAATTAATGGGTACATAGTCCTTGAGTCGGTTAATAGATTTTTTGCAATAAAAGGAGCTAAGAAGATCATAGCTGTTGTAAAAATAATACTTAATATGCCAGTGATTGTCATTGAAACAGCTAAAATCTTTTTTATCTTATCTTGTCTATTTTGGGCAACTGCTTCTGCAATTAATTTAGAGATGGCAATTGGTAATCCAAGCTGCGTAAGTGTCATAACTAAAAATAGTGTCGGGACTGCCATCATAAATAATCCTACGCCCTCTTCACCCATGATTCTTGCGACAACAATTCGATTAAAAAATCCTAATATTCTTGTGATGAGCCCTGCAATAAGTAAAAAAAACGTTCCTCTTAAAAACGTTTGCTTTGTCATTATTTTTACCACCTTCTCAAACAGCCTAGAATGATTTACAATTATATATATGCTAGAAATATAGGCAAGCATGACAAGTTAGTTCAACAACTAGGAAATGAATATCAAGGTCTAACATCATTTTTCTAAAAATACAGAAAATTAGGGGGGAAGAGTATGTCGACATTTCATCAACAAGCTGCAGAATTTAAACCTACGCTTCAGGTAGTAATTGAAAGTAAATTGGATGAATTTAGAATGCTTGGATTTGATACTGTCAGTGAGGATGAATTATGGGAATGCCTCGAAAAAACCTTATGGCGAAAAAAAGAGGAAGAACCAAAGCTTTTTCAACTGGTGGAAGACATACTCTCTTTAACTGTTAACGATTATATGAATTATGTTCGAATCGAAGCATTTAAATCTCCTACATGGCAGTTTGGGGAGTCAGTTTAGCCATTAATTGACAATGAAAAAATTGCATTTGTATAATAAAAGAATGAAAACATACCATTTTCGTACTAGAACTTGAACTCGTTAGAGGAGGAAATTCACAACATGGTTAAGCGTAACAGAATTGTTGCCTTTTTCTTAATTATTGCTGTATTAGCAGCAGTAATCGGAACAACTGTGTTTGGTACTGCGAAAAATATCAAGCTTGGTCTGGATTTACAGGGCGGCTTCGAAGTACTATACAAAGTTAAGCCAATTAAAAAGGGTGACAAAATTAACAAAAATGTTTTAGTAAGTACAGCAAAAGCCCTTGAGAAGCGTGTAAACGTATTAGGGGTAAGTGAACCAAACATCCAAATCGAAGGAAAAGATCGTATTCGTGTACAATTGGCAGGTGTCAAAAATCAAGCTAAAGCACGTGATATTCTTTCGACAGAAGCGAATTTAACAATTCGTGACGTAAATGATAAGGTTCTTATGACTGGAGCAGATTTAAAAGAAGGCGCTTCAAAGCAAACATTTGACCAAATGGGTAAACCTAGTGTATCGATAACATTTAAAGATGCAAGTAAGGTTAAAGATGTTACAAGTAAAGTGCTAAAAATGGGTTCTCCAAATAATATGATGGTTATTTGGCTAGATTTCAATGAAGGAAAAGACTCTTTCAAAAAGGAATCAGCAAAAGCAAAACCTAAGTTCTTATCTGCAGCAAGTGTAAATCAAGTATTTACTGATGATTCACTTTCTATTGTAGGATCAACTTTTACAGTTGAAAGTGCAAAAGAACTTTCAGATTTATTAAATGCTGGTGCTCTTCCAGTACATCTTGAAGAAATGTATTCAACATCAATCGGTGCAAAATTTGGAACAGATGCATTGCATGAAACAATTTTTGCTGGAGTTATTGGTGTAGCAGTAATTTTCTTATTTATGCTATTCTTCTATCGCTTACCAGGCTTAATCGCAAGCATCATGTTAATGGCGTACACTTACGTAACATTACTTGTATTTGATGGCATGAATGCGGTATTAACACTGCCGGGTATTGCTGCATTAATACTTGGTGTTGGTATTGCGGTTGACAACAACATTATTACCTTTGAGAGATTGAAAGACGAGCTTAAACTAGGGAAATCAGTTGCATCAGCATATCGAGCTGGTAACCAGCGTTCATTTGGTACTATTTTTGATGCTAACATTACAACTCTACTTGCAGCTGTTGTATTATTCATTTTTGGTACAAGCTCAGTAAAAGGGTTCGCAACAAGTTTAATTGTCAGTATTTTAGTAAGTTTCTTAACTGCAGTATTCGGAACTCGCTTATTACTTTCTTTACTAGTTCAAAGTCGTTACTTAAATAATAAGAAAACTTGGTTTGGTATTAAACAAAGTGAAATTCTTGGTTTAAATCATAACTTGGCACATCCACCAACAAAATATGATAAAGTCGATTTTGTTAGTATCGGTCGTAAATTCGTTTATTTTTCAATTGTTACAGTAATTGTCGGCGTAATTATCCTTTCTGTATTCCGATTAAATTTAGGAATTGATTTTGCAAGTGGTACACGAGTAACATTTGAATCAAAATCAGCTGTTACAAAACAAGTTGTAAATACTGAATTATCAAAAATGAACTTAAAACCTGAAAGTATTACAGTTTCTACAAATGATGCAAAAACTGGTTCAGTTGTATTTAAAGGCGTATTAACTAAAGATCAAATTAACGATTTGAAAAAAGATTTTACGACTAAATTTGGAATTGAACCAAACGTAAGTACAGTTGATCCAGTCGTTGGACGAGAATTAGCAGCTAATGCAATTAAAGCACTAATCATTGCTTCTGCAGGTATTATTCTTTATGTATCATTACGTTTCCAATTCTCTTATGCAATTGCTTCAGTAATTGCCTTATTACATGATGCGTTCTTCATTGTAGTAATATTTAGCGTGTTTAGATTAGAAGTAGATATAACTTTCATCGCTGCAGTACTGACAATTGTTGGTTATTCAATAAATGACTCAATTGTTACATTTGACCGAGTTCGTGAAAATATGAAGCTTAAGAAGAAAATTCGTACTAGAGAAGAATTGAAAGATATTGTAAATGAATCAATTCGTCAAACTTTAGGCCGTTCAGTAAAAACAGTTCTTACAGTAGTATTAGCTGTTCTTGCACTACTTTTATTCGGAAGTCATGCAATTCTTAACTTCTCAATTGCATTACTTGTAGGTTTAGTAGTAGGAACATATTCTTCAATTTTTATCGCATCACAAATTTGGCTAGGTATTAAAGGTCGTCAACTTGATAAAAATCAAGTTATTGATGTTGAAGAAGCTAAATAATTTCTAACTAGAGGGTGTCCCAAAAGTAAAATTTGGGACATCCCTTTTTATTTGTGTTAGAAAGAGGAGGAAGTTATAAGGTGAAGTTCAAATAATGCTTTGGCATATGAAATAAGCGAGTGGAATGTGTGAATTAGAAATCAACGAATGAAGTAGATTTTTACTATGATAATAAAACAACAATAAAATCCCCCGAATAATAGCTTCTAGACTGAAGCATAAATTGATTACATAATGCCTTCGCATATTCACAATAAAATCAACCATTTTTCAATTTGAACTTCTTAATTAGCGATAGCTCTTTTTTTCATCCTAACAAAATAAAATGAAGTAAATATTGAAGTTATTTTTGTATTAGTTTCATTCCGAATTGAAGATACTAATAGAATGTGTGTAATAAAAAATTAATTTGTTTTGCGAGTAATCGACTAGATCTAGAACAAAGGAAGTAGGTAAAGTATATGGAACAAGATGAGCGTTATAAGGAAGCCAAGAAAGGAGCTTATATTGGAATATATGGAAATTTACTTCTGGCAATTGTTAAACTGATCATTGGGTATATCGGAAATAGTAAAGCATTATTGGCTGATGCAGTTCACTCTGCATCCGATGTAGCAGGTTCAATAGCGGTTTTATTTGGATTAAGAGCAGCTAAGATGCCACCAGATGAGGACCATCCCTATGGACATGGAAAAGCTGAATCAATCGCTGCAATTATTGTAGCTGTTCTTTTATTTATCGTTGGAATCGAAATAACGAAATCCTCAATTACAGCTTTTTTTAAACCTGTCCATTCTCCTGAACTAATCGCTTTAGTAGCTGCATTTATCTCGATATTCTTAAAAGAATGGATGTTTCGCTATAAATATGCTTTAGGAAAAAGATTGAATAGTGCTGCGATTATTGCGAATGCTTATGAACATCGATCAGACGTATATTCATCCGCTGCTGCTATGGTTGGAATCGGAATTGCAATTCTTGGCACTAAAATTAATATGCCAATCCTTTTGTATGCAGATCCAGCGGCCGGGCTTGTTGTGGCAATAATGATCCTGAAAATGGCATGGGATATTGGGGCAGAGTCAATACATACTACGATGGATCATGTACTTCATGAGGAAGACATAGAACCATATAAAGAAATTGTGAGAAAAGTAGAAGGGGTTAGAGAAATAAATACTCTTTATGCAAGAGAGCACGGCTATTATGTCATTATCGATATAAAAGTATCTGTAGATCCATATATAACCGTTGAGGAAGGGCATAGAATCGGCAAAAATGTTAAAGAAAAACTAATGGAAGACAAAGATGTTGAAAACGTATTTGTCCATATTAATCCATATAATGATAAAAATAACTCTTTCATCCAATAAGTTTACTTTAGTATAATAGTACAGTTAGGGGTGAGAGTATTGTTAAAGTCAAAAGCACGTTGGAAACCGAAATTATCGAATCAACAAGAAGAGCAAATTTTAAGTAAAGAATTACAGATTTCCCCTCTATTAACTAAACTACTTGTTACTCGCGGGTTTAATACAGTTGAAACAGCAAGTAAGTTTTTATATGAAGATCAAATGAGCTTTCATGACCCGTTTTTATTAGAGGGTATGGATATTGCAATAGACAGAGTATTTCAAGCAATTGAAGAAAATGAAAAAATATTAATTTTTGGTGATTATGACGCAGATGGTGTTAGTAGTACATCAGTATTGTATTTAACATTAATTGAACTAGAAGCAAAAGTAGATTTCTATATACCAAATCGTTTTACTGAAGGGTATGGCCCTAATAAGAATGCATTTAAATGGGCGAAAGAACAAGGCTACTCATTAATTATTACCGTAGATACAGGTATATCTGCAGCTGAGGAAGTTAGTTTTGCAAATGAACTTGGAATAGATGTCATTATCACTGACCACCATGAACCACCAGAGGACCTTCCAAAGGCTATCGCGATCATTCATCCAAAACTTAGTCCAAGCTATCCTTTTAAAGAATTAGCTGGTGTAGGAGTTGTATTTAAATTCGCTTCTGCATTATTAGGAAGAGAACCGGAAGAGTATTTAGAACTTGTTTCAATCGGTACAGTAGCCGATTTAGTGCCATTAGTTGATGAAAATCGACTAATTGTAAAAAAAGGTGTAAGACAATTAAAGCAAACTAGACGTGAAGGCTTAAGAGCACTTTTAGAAATTAGTGGTACTTCTAATGACTCAA
The DNA here is from genome assembly GCA_013200995.1 of Arthrobacter citreus. Classification (GTDB taxonomy): domain Bacteria; phylum Bacillota; class Bacilli; order Bacillales; family Bacillaceae_G; genus Gottfriedia. The sequence continues at coordinate 4,983,502 of CP053688.1, forward strand.
TTAATGAAGAAACAATTGGTTTCGCAATTGGACCAAGAATTAATGCAGTTGGCCGACTTGGTGATGCTAAGCCTGCAGTAGATCTAGTTCTAGAAACAAATAGAGAACTAGCTAAAACTAGAGCTGAACAAATTGAAGTTTTAAATAAAGAACGGCAAGAGTTAGTTTCAAGAATGACTGAAGAGGCGATTAAACAAGTAAATGGGCTTGATTCCTCATGTTCAAATAAAGTGATTATTGTAGCAAAAGAAGGCTGGAATGCAGGTGTAGTTGGAATTGTTGCTTCAAAATTAGTAGATCGTTTTTACAAGCCTGTAATTGTTCTAAGCATAGATCGTGAAAAAGGAATTGCCAAAGGTTCAGCAAGAAGTATTGAAGGTTTTTCTCTCTTTGAAAATTTATCAAAGTGTAAAGATATTTTACCTCATTTTGGAGGTCATACTCTTGCTGCTGGGATGACACTAGCGATTGAGGATGTTGAACAATTAAGACATCGTTTAAATGAATTTGCTGACCAAACTATGACGGATGAAGATTTTATTCCATTAAAAGAAGTTGATTTAATCTGCCAAGCTAGCGAAGTTTCAATCTCATTTATTAATGAATTAAATATGTTAGCGCCTTTTGGTATGCATAATCCAAAACCTGTTTTAGAAATAAGCGAAGTAGATGCTTTAAATATTAAACAAATCGGTAATGAAGGTGCACATCTTAAATTTCAATTAAAAGATGACGTAACGTCCCTCGACGCTGTAGGGTTTGGATTTGGACATGTTGCAAATGAAATTGCTACTGGATCAAAAGTGTCTTGCTTAGGAATGGCTTCTATTAATGAATGGAATGGCAAACGTAAGCCACAACTAATGATTCAGGATATTAAAGTAAATCATTGGCAGTTATTTGACTTAAGAGGTCAAGAGCCACATCGATTAACTCTACCTTCAAACGAAGAAAAATTAATATTTTTACATCAAGCATCAAGTGATTATGAAAACTTAAAGACGAAATATCCTGTTTCGACGTTTATTTCTTATGAAGATGTACTAAACTTAAATACTAATATACAAAATAATTATATTATCTTACTTGATTTGCCTAGTTCTGAAAATCATTTAAAAGAGGTTTTTCAAAATGGTTTGTCGGAGCGCATCTACTTAGTATTTAATCAAGAAGAACTACATTTCTTCTCTCCAATTCCTAGTAGAGAAAGCTTTAAAAAATTCTATTCAATCTTAGCAAACACCAATCCATTTGACATGAACATGTATGAAGTGGCATTATGTCGTAAGATGGGATGGAAAAAAGAACAAGTCGATTTTATGACAAAGGTGTTTTTTGATTTAGAATTTGTTACAATAGAGGATGGAAAAATTCGTTTGTTGCCACAAACTGAGAAGAAAGATCTATCTTTATCGAATACGTACGCAAAAAAATTAGTTAGTATTGAACTAGAACGTTTATTTCTGTACTCAAAATGTGATGAATTAACTACATTTTTTCAAAATATGAAAAGTCATTTTTCCGAAAATGGGGAGGCACTTATTTAATGAATTTAAAAGATTATATTACGATTGTACCGGACTGGCCAAAAGAAGGCGTTCAGTTTAAAGATATTTCATCATTAATGAATGATGGTAAAGCTTATAAAGAAGCAACTGATCAAATCGTAGCTTATGCGAAAGAAAAAGACGTAGATTTAGTAGTTGGACCAGAAGCTCGTGGATTTATTGTTGGTTGTCCAATTTCTTACGCTTTAGAAATCGGTTTTGCTCCTGTACGTAAACCAGGTAAATTACCTCGTGAAGTAATTAGCTATAACTACGATTTAGAATATGGTACAAACACGTTAACAATGCACAAAGATGCGATTAAACCAGGTCAACGTATACTAATCACTGATGACTTATTAGCTACTGGTGGTACGATTGAAGCGACAATTAATCTAGTTGAAGAACTAGGTGGAATTGTTGTTGGTATTGCTTTCTTAATTGAGCTTTCTTACTTAGAAGGTCGTAAAAAATTAGATGGTTATGATATATTTACACTAATGACTTATTAATTTTTAACATATTATAATGTTAACCTATAGGGTACTCTGAATCATCAGAGTGCTCTTTTTCTATAACGAATCTGCAAAAAAAAATGAAATTTGACGACTCCTGCTTTACAAAAAACGAAATTTTCATGATAATAAAAGAAATAATGATTTAAGGTGATTAAATGGCTACTGAGCAAGTTTTGACAGCAGAACAGGTTTTAGAGCAAGCGACCCATTATTTAAAAGAAGATGATGTGGCGTTTATTAAACGTGCTTATGAATATGCTCGTGACGCACATAGTGAGCAATTTCGTAAGTCTGGAGAACCCTATATCATCCACCCGGTTCAAGTAGCAGGTATCCTCGTTGGCTTGGAGATGGATGCTACAACCATTAGTGCTGGGTTTCTGCATGATGTAGTAGAGGATACTGAAGTATCCAAAGAAGACTTAGAGAACCAATTCGGCAAAGAAGTTTCTATGCTTGTAGATGGTGTTACAAAATTAGGTAAAATTAAGTTTAAATCGAAGGAAGAACAGCAAGCTGAAAACCATCGTAAAATGTTTGTAGCGATGGCACAGGACTTGAGAGTAATATTAATCAAATTAGCCGATCGCCTTCATAATATGAGAACGTTAAAGCATTTACCTCAAGAAAAACGCATGCGAATTGCAAATGAAACTTTAGAAATATTTGCACCTTTAGCACATCGATTAGGGATTAGTAAAGTAAAATGGGAGCTTGAAGATACAGCCCTACGCTACTTAAACCCACAACAATACTATCGAATTGTTAACTTGATGAAGCGCAAAAGAGCAGAGCGTGAGCAATATTTAGAAGAGGTTATTAACGAAATCTCAACACAACTTGAAGATGTCGAAATTAAAACAGACATTTCTGGACGTCCAAAGCATATATATAGCATTTATCATAAAATGGCTAAGCAAAATAAACAATTTAACGAGATCTATGACTTATTAGCTGTACGTGTAATCGTTAATAGTATTAAAGATTGTTACGCTGTTTTAGGCGTTATTCATACATGTTGGAAACCAATGCCAGGTCGTTTTAAAGATTATATTGCAATGCCTAAAGCAAACTTATATCAATCGCTTCATACGACTGTTATTGGGCCAAAAGGTGAACCACTAGAAGTTCAAATTCGAACAACAGAAATGCACCAGATTGCTGAATACGGGGTTGCAGCCCACTGGGCATACAAAGATGATAACGCAAATTTTCCAACACAAAAAACATTAGAAAATAAATTAAGTTGGTTCCGTGAAATTATCGAATGGCAAGATAATTCTACAAATGCGGAAGAATTCATGGAATCAGTTAAAATGGATTTATTCTCAGATATGGTTTTCGTATTTACGCCAAAAGGTGATGTTTATGAATTACCACTTGGATCTGTACCAATCGATTTTGCTTACCGAATTCACTCCGAAATCGGAAATAAAACAATTGGTTCAAAAGTAAATGGTAAAATGGTACCACTTGATTATAAGCTTAAAACAGGTGATATCGTTGAAATCATGACATCAAAACATTCATATGGGCCAAGCCAAGACTGGTTGAAGGTCGCTCAGTCTTCACACGCAAAAAATAAAATACGCCAATATTTTAAAAAGCAAAGAAGAGAAGAGAATGTTGAAAAAGGCAAAGAACTAGTTGAAAAAGAAATTAAAGCGTTAGAATGTGATTTAAAAGAAGTTTTAACGTCAGAAAATTTAAAACGTGTAGCTGAGAAATTCAACTTCTCAAATGCAGAAGATATGTATGCGGCAGTTGGATATAATGGAATTACTGCAACGCAGATTGCTCACCGTTTAACAGATAAATTCCGTAAGCGAACTGAAGTAGAATTGGAAGACCGTCTAAAAGAACTTTCTTCGGATCTTAAAAAAGCTCCTTCACGTCGTAAAGACGCTGGTATTTCTGTAAAAGGTGTAGACAATCTATTAATTCGTCTATCTAAATGCTGTAATCCAGTACCTGGAGATGATATTGTTGGTTATATCACAAAAGGTAGAGGGATTTCAGTTCACAGAAGTGACTGTGTAAATATGTTAAACGACAGCGAAGAAGATCGTTTTATTGAAGTAGACTGGGAAGAAAGTCCAACATTTGAACGTGATTATAATGTCGATATAGAAATATTCGGTTATGATCGTCGCGGACTATTAAATGAGGTTCTTTCTGTTGTCAACGAAACAAAAACGAATATCTCTTCAGTTACAGGAAAGAATGATCGAAATAAAATGGCAACCATTACAATGAGTCTGTCCATTCGAAATATAAACCACCTTCAAAAAGTAGTGGATAAGGTTAAACAAATTCCAGACATATACTCTGTGAGACGAATTTTCCACTAATAGGAGGTGCCTCTTGAAAGTATTATTACAACGTACAAAAGAAGCAAAAGTAGTAGTTGATGGACGTGTGGTCGGGGAAATACCTAAAGGATTATTATTGCTTGTTGGTATTACACATGAAGACACAGTTGAAGACGTTAAATATTGTGCTGACAAAGCAGTTAACCTGAGAATCTTTGAAGATGAACTTGGAAAAATGAATTTATCATTAAAAGATGTTGGAGGCCAGATCCTATCAGTTTCTCAATTCACGTTATATGGTGATACGAGAAAAGGAAGACGTCCAAGCTTCACGGATGCAGCTAAGCCAGAAATTGCAAACGAACTATACGAATTTTTTAATTCATATTTACGCGAGCAAGGATACGAAGTACAGACTGGTATTTTTGGTGCAGATATGGACGTAACATTTACAAACTGGGGACCAATTACAATAATGATTGAAAGTAAATAAAATTTATTACCTCCTTTTTCATTAAAAAGGGGGATTTTTTTTGTACAAATTAATTTTTAAAATAATAACTTCTTATTGCGAATATACTAAAAGTACACGGGTTCTGATAAAGAATTCACAGGAGGGTACTATATGGACATAATTACAATCGTCTTGATCCTCATCGCTGGTGTAATTTTGTTTACAATCCTCAAAAGCTTCTTTAAAGCACTCTTATTTGTTATTTTAATCATTCTAGTATATTACGGATTAATGTACTTCATAGACGGCTCAGTTGAGAGCATACAATCTACTATAAGAGCTTTTTATTAGACCATGGTGTGTGCCATGGTTTTTTTTGTTGGTGTGGGAATGTGGAACAAAAAATAGAGAATCATAAATAAAAATGGGGGAGAGGAAATAAAAGAATTAGCAGCAAATAAAAATAATGAAACTGCAAATAAATTTCTAAAGTACAAATAAAAATAATGAAACTGCAAATAAATTTCTAAAGTACAAATAAAAATAATGAAACTGCAAATAAAATTACCGAAACTGCAAATAAAATCATCAAATCTGCTAATAAGTCGGTCCAAAACTGCAAATAAAACTTAATAACCACTAATTTCATCCAATTATACTAATTATTTGATTCATTTTTGAAACGATATATTAAGAAATACTCAATTTTTATAAAATTTTACTCATTTTCACCTAAGCCGATAGAACTGAAGCTACTTTAATTGTTTAATCCAATAAATATTTGGACATCCTATATAACAACATACTTGGAAGGAGACTGCATCATGAGAATAAATAATCGTAATAGTCTAGGATCAGGTAGAAAAGGTGTCTTTAATATGGATTTTCATGAGTTTCAAAATAGGGGGCAAGAAACTAATTCACTAGAGATGGCGAGTGAGTTTGGCCTTACTTTAAGAGAAGTGCGTGAATTGAAAAGACAGCTAGAGCGTTCGTAAAAAAAATTTAACTGTCCTTGACATTTATTGTATCCGAACGTAAGATATAAAATAACATATTGATACATAATAACAATCCAAAGACGGAGAAAAGTAGGATAGGATCTCTTGGAGAGAGAGGGAGTGCCGCGGCTGAGAGCATTTCCACAAGTAGACTATTTGAAAGACACTCCCGAGGCTTTATTCTGAACGATTTCTAGTAAGAATAAACGTGAATCGGCGTTAACGATGAAAGTGGGAGAACATTATTGTTCTTCAATTAGGGTGGCACCACGGGCTTATAACTCTCGTCCCTACTGATATTTATTTCAGTAGGCACGGGAGTTTTTTGTATTTATAATGAGGTTTTTTATTTAGGAGGATTTACAATGTCAATTAATATTCCAAGAGGTACTCAGGATATTTTACCTGGTACTGTTGAAAAGTGGCAGTATATTGAAAAATTTGCAAAAGATTTATGTAATCGATACAACTATAGTGAAATTCGTACGCCAATGTTTGAGCATACTGAGTTATTCCTACGTGGTGTTGGTGATACAACGGATATCGTTCAAAAAGAAATGTATACTTTTACGGATCGTGGAGATCGTCAATTAACATTACGTCCAGAAGGAACGGCATCAATTGCTCGTTCTTATGTTGAACATAAAATGTACGGAAATAGTAGCCAACCTACAAAATTATATTATATTGGTCCTATGTTCCGTTATGAGCGTCCACAAGCAGGTCGTTATCGTCAATTCGTACAGTTTGGTATCGAAGCTTTAGGTAGTAATGATCCTTCAATCGATGCGGAAGTATTAGCACTTTCAATGGATTTATATCGTGGACTTGGATTGAAAAATGTTAAGTTAGTAATTAATAGTTTAGGTGATTTAGAAAGCCGTAAAGCACATCGTGAAGCGCTTGTGAATCATTTTAAACCGGTGGCACATGAGTTATGTGGCGATTGTAATACTCGTTTAAAGTCAAATCCATTACGAGTTTTAGATTGTAAAAAGGATCATAATCATCCTTCAATGAAGACCGCACCTTCAATTTTAGATTATTTAAATGAGGAATCTGTAAAGTACTTTGAAGCTGTTCAATCTTACTTAACTGCTATGAAGATTCCATTTGAAATTGATGCAAACTTAGTGCGTGGTTTAGATTACTATAATCACACGGTATTTGAAATCATGTTAGAAGGTAAAGGATTCGGTTCAATTTCAACATTAAGTGGCGGTGGTCGCTATAATGGTTTAGTTGAAGAAATCGGCGGTCCAAATACTCCAGGTATTGGCTTCGCATTAAGTATTGAGCGTTTATTATTAGCTCTTGAAACTGAAGAAATTGACCTTCCTATTCAACAAGAGATGGATGTATTCCTAATTGCACTTGGAGACGAAGTGAAAAAAGAAGCAACAGCTATTTTATATCAATTACGTAAAGCTGGTCTTGTTTGTGAAAAAGATTATCAAGACCGTAAAATAAAAGCTCAGTTCAAAGCAGCTGAACGTTATAAATCAAAATTTGTAGCAGTTCTAGGTGAAGATGAATTATCACGAGGAGTTATTAATTTAAAGGACCAAGAAACTGGTGTACAAGAGGAAGTCGCATTAGACATCTTTGTAAAATACGTAAGCTCTAAATAATCAAGTGGGGGAATTGAAAATGGAACAACGAACGCATTTATGTGGAGAACTAAGAGAATCACATATAGGTCAAAGTGTAACACTTAAAGGATGGGTACAAAAAAGACGTGATTTAGGTGGATTAATTTTCATTGATCTACGTGACCGTTCTGGACTTGTACAAATCGTTTTTAATCCTGAAACTTCAGGTGAAGCTTTAGCTTTAGCGGAAACTGTGCGTAATGAATTTATTCTTCATGTTCACGGGAATGTAGTTTCTCGTGGTGAAGGTACTGTTAATACAAATCTTGCTACAGGAGCAATTGAAGTTTCTGCAGAAAAGCTTGAGATTATTAACAAAGCTAAAAATCCTCCATTTGCGATTGAAAATAAATCAGATGTTGCAGAAGACCTTCGTTTAAAATATCGTTATTTAGATTTACGTCGTCCGGTTATGTATGACACATTTAAATTACGTTCGAAAATTACAAAATCAGTTCGTGATTTCTTAGACGGTGAAGACTTCTTAGAAGTTGAAACACCAATTTTAACGAAGAGTACACCTGAAGGAGCTCGTGACTATTTAGTACCTAGCCGTGTACATCCAGGTGAGTTTTATGCTTTACCACAATCACCTCAAATCTTTAAACAATTATTAATGGTTTCAGGTTTTGAGCGTTACTTCCAAATTGCTCGTTGCTTCCGTGACGAAGATTTACGTGCTGACCGTCAACCAGAATTTACTCAAATAGACATCGAAACTAGCTTCCTTTCTCAAGAGGAAATTATGGAGATGACTGAAAGAATGATGGTTAAAATGATGAAGGAAACAAAAGGTGTAGAATTAGTTACACCACTTCCTCGAATGAGTTATGATGAAGCAATGAATCGTTATGGTTCTGATAAACCAGATACTCGTTTTGGATTAGAGCTAATCGATGTTTCTTCTTTCGCAAAAGAAAGTGGATTTAAAGTATTTACTTCAGCTGTAGAAAATGGTGGCCAAGTAAAGTGTTTAAACGTGAAAGGTCAAGCGGCAAAATATTCTCGTAAAGACATCGATGGACTTCAAGAATATGCTGGTCGTTATGGAGCAAAAGGCCTCGCTTGGTTAAAACTAGAAGAAGATGGTTTTAAAGGACCAATAGCAAAATTCTTTAGTGAAGAAGAGTTTGCTACTTTAAAATTAGCTGTAGAAGCTGAAGCTGGTGACTTAATTTTATTCGTAGCATCAGATGCTTCAGTAGTTGCAAACAGCTTAGGAGCACTTCGTTTAAAACTAGGAAAAGACTTAGATTTAATCGATCAATCGAAATTCAATTTCTTATGGGTTACTGAATGGCCTTTACTTGAGTACGATGCAGATTTAAACCGATATTTTGCTGCACACCATCCATTCACATCACCTGTTCGTGAAGATATTGCGAAATTAGATACTGATCCTGGTAGTGTAAAAGCACAAGCTTATGACTTAGTTCTAAATGGTTACGAGCTTGGTGGTGGATCTGTACGTATTTATGAAAGAGACATACAAGAAAAAATGTTCAAATGCTTAGGATTCTCTGAAGAAGAAGCGCAAGCTCAATTTGGTTTCTTAATGGAAGCATTTGAATATGGAACTCCACCACACGGCGGAATTGCGTTAGGTTTAGATCGTATTGTCATGTTACTTGCAGGTCGTACAAACTTACGTGACACAATTGCATTCCCTAAAACGGCGTCAGCAAGTTGCTTATTAACAGAAGCACCAAGCCCAGTTTCTTCTGCACAATTAGAAGAATTAGCGTTAAAAACAACTGTAGAAGAGTAAAATAAAAAGGAAGGGGAAAGGAATTTATTTTCTTAATCCTTTCCTTTTTATTGTTGTAAGATTATTAAAATTCTTTATTTCTAAAATTCAAGCTTGATGTAAATAGCTTGTATCATGTATATTTAAATCATTGTAATCTGATTAAGATAGTGGGAGTTGAACAAATGTTACACCAATTTTCTCGTAATGAGCTTGCTTTTGGTAAAGCAGGTTTAGAGCGTTTACAAAACAGTACGGTTGCTATTTTAGGTATTGGAGGAGTTGGCTCATTCTCCGCAGAGGCTTTAGCTCGTTCTGGAGTCGGTCGTTTAATACTAGTTGATAAAGATGTAATCGATATAACAAACGTGAATAGACAAATTCATGCTTTATTATCGACTGTCGGTGAGCCTAAAGTAGAAATGATGAAGCAACGTATTCTTGAAATTAATCCTGAATGCGAAGTAATTACACATAGAATGTTTTATACAGAAGAAACATTTGAAAAGTTTTTCGAAATTCCATTAGATTATGTAATTGATGCTTCTGATACGATTACATATAAAATTCATTTAATTAAAGAGTGTCGCCGTCGAGGAATTCCACTTATTTCAAGTATGGGTGCTGCTAACAAGATGGATCCAACACGATTTAAAATTGCAGATATTTCTAAAACAACACATGATCCAATTGCAAAGGTTATTCGAACAAAGCTGCGCAAGGAAGGTATTCAAAAAGGGGTAACAGTGGTCTTTTCAGATGAAAGCCCTATTGTCATTCGTGAAGATGTACGTAAAGAAATCGTACCAGATGAAAATACAAAAATTCGTAAAGCAAAAATGCCGCCATCTTCAAACGCATTTGTCCCTTCAGTTGCTGGCTTAATCGCGGCAAGTCATGCTGTACGTGAATTAATAAAAGATATTGAAATTAAACGTGTAGGTAAAGAATAAAAAAATTAGTGGTAGTCAGACTGTAGGAATTAATTTCCTACAGTTTTTTTATTTATAATTGCAAAAACTAACCTTAAAGTAGGAGGTGTTTGATGTTGAATAGAACATTGAAAGTATGTTGTGCTTTCGGATTATCATTAACAATTTTATCTGCCTGTAGTAGTACGAATAACATGGAAAAAGATCGAACTCAGCATAATGTAGATAATTTATCCAATCGGTTAAATGTTTTATATAAAAAGAAAGATAATGTCGTCAAGAAGAAAGGTAAAGTTGGCAAAGACGGTGTTGTTAACGATATGGAATCAATTGAAATGAATAAACGAAAACCTAATAAGTAAAAAAAGAAACCCTCAAGAAATTGGGGGTTTTAAACTGCTCGCTTTCTTTTGTTTCGCTGTTTTGTGATGCTCAAAAAGAATCTGTGGAATTATCTTAAACCTGTTACATATTTATGTCTTTTTCATTTTTATTTTTACTTTTATGCCTGCGAACAAATCTTCGACCAATTAAAGAAATCACTACAAGCAAAATAACAAGTAGGAATATTTGAATTGTTGATAAGTTAAAATATTTTGCGCCAGTTACAATCAAAAGTGTAGAGAATGTACCTTTAATAATAAAAAATATAATAATCCATAAACCGCCCTTTTTCCAATTCATTTTATTATACTCCTTACTACCCGCATTCGTTTTATTACTTCATTATACAATAGTACAAGTTAGAAAATACGGTAAATGTTTTACAGTATTTTGTCTAAATTAATCAGCTAAATTGATCAATACATCTTGTTTCTTTTGGATCAGCATTTTTAAATTGATTATTTTCTTGTACAATTCCTCATTTTCTATTTTTATTTTCATGACGTTTTCTTTTAAAATGAAATTTTGTTCAATGATTTGAGAATTTGGTTGTAAATTCGTTAAAAATTGAATGACTAAATCTAAATTTAATGAATGATTATTTATAGGTGTTTCGACGATTTGGTTTTTCTCTTTTAATTCATTGCTTTGATTTGTTGATAGTTTTCGGTATCTAGACGCGCATGCGGCTTTTGTCCGATTGACAATATTTGCGACCATTTCAAATGCTTCTTGCTTCGATTTACCTTTGCTTTCATAATTGTTTACTAGTTCGATTAATGTATTTTCATCCTCTATGGACCATTTAGATTTAGGAATATTCATTTTTTCACCTTCTTGAATTCATCTATTATTATCATCACCAATTAATTTGTTTAGTAATGAGAAATATTTTCTAGTGCAGATGAAAAATGTTTCCAATTCATTTACAATAGAAAAAAGAGTTTGTTAAAAGGAGGGTGAAAAATGAGTCATGAACCTCTAGCATACCGTATGAGACCTAGGACAATTGATGAATTGATCGGTCAAGAAAAAATAATCGGAAAAGAATCAGCGTTATATCGATTAATACATAATGGGCGAGTGCCTTCAATGTTAATACATGGAGAACCAGGAATAGGCAAGACTTCATTTGCCCATGCTATTGCTGGTACAGTTGATAAACGATTTGTCACTGTAAATGCTACTACTTCTGGGAAAAAGGAACTTGAGGATATCGTACATGAAGCAAAAATGTTCGGTGAGATCATTCTTTTTGCTGATGAAATTCATCGTTGGTCGAAGCTACAGCAGGATTATTTATTATCGTATGTAGAAAGTGGATTTATTACTTTAATTGGTGCGACAACTGAGAATCCATACCACGATGTAAACAGTGCGATTAGAAGTCGGTGTAACCATATATTAAAATTAGAGCCTCTCTTGCCAAAGCATATTTATAAACTATTAGATAAGGCCTTAAGAGATGAAGATAGAGGATTAGGAAATTTACAAGTTCAAATTTCTGAGGAACAAATATTAAAAATAGCTCATGGAGTGAATGGGGATGCAAGATCATCCTTAAATATATTAGAATCAATTGTTTATGGTTCACCAAAAGAATCAGACGGTACAATTGTAGTACAAGATGAAATCATCGATGAATTCCTTCGTTCGAAAGGATTTAATCATGATAAAAATGGAGATTTTCACTACGATACATTGTCTGGATTTCAAAAAAGTATTCGTGGAAGTGACGTAAATGGAGCGCTTTATTATTTAGCAAGGTTAATTGAAGCGGGTGATATAACTAGTATTATCCGTAGATTATTAGTTATTGCTTATGAGGATATCGGATTAGCTGGTGATCCATGGAAGGTTGTACTAGCTTGTGAAGCAGCAAAACAAGTTGGTTTTCCTGAAGCGAGAATTATACTCTCAAATGCGGTAATTGAACTTTGTTTATCATCGAAATCTAATTCAAGTGTTACATCAATTGATCGCGCATTAAATGATGTAAGAAGTGGGCTACATGATGATATTCCGGCACATTTAAAGGATAGTCATTATGCCGGGGCAAAAGATATGGGTCATGGAATTGGCTATATTTATCCACATGATCATCCATTAGGTAATTTTGGTGGATGGGTAAATCAGCAATATCTTCCAGATCGTCTTGTCAATCAAATTTACTATAAACCAAAAGACGCTGGTAACGAAAAACGTTATGGGGCTATATTTGAAAAACTACAGCAATTTAAGAAGGATCGAAAATAAAAAGGAAGTTCGATTTAAGCGAGTGTATTCGCTTAATCGAGCTTCCTTTTAATATGTTTCTTTAAAATGATCCACTCAATAATGATAAAATTAAGTAATAAGCCTACCCATATATTCACGTTTAAGGCTACTTCGACCATTTTCTCTCTACCACCAGGTATATGCATTCCATTCAGCAAGAAGTAAGCTAAAAATAAAATAGGTACTAAAATTCTAGCACTAACGGCAACTAAAGTAATCCCCATACTTCGAATCATCCAGATTTTGTGATCCATATAATTTTTCTTCTTAATGCTATACACACCTTGAAATGTAGTAAAGATCCAAAGTAATGTTAAAGTAAGAAAAGACGTTGCCCGCGTAAAATCTTCAACATAAAAAATGACAATCAACGCTAAAAGTCCACTTATGTAGACACTTATAAAGTAAACTTTTCCAATCATTCTGTGGATTTGCGGATTACGAATCCTAATACTTTTAACAAATTGTAAGAAACCAGTAATTAGAGCTATCAATGCAAAAAAGATATGTGCTATTAAAGCAGGGTACTGTATTGAAGTAGAAGATATTTGAATACGACTATTTTCTGGATTAAATAGAAAATAAGGAACTATAAATGGAATCATGACACAAAGTGAGAGAATAAATAAAATCCACCAAGTTTTTTTTGAATACATCAAATCTGCCTCCATTATAAAATCTAGCATCATCATAACACCCTAATATGAACCGAGCATGAATAAAAAAGCCGAGATTTTATCTCGGCTTCATTGTTTAGACAAAATACAAAAGCTTGATTTTCAGACTGATTGCAAGCGCTTGTCTTTCGAGGCGCGAAGTCTGGTGAGGAGCGGAGTTACCTAAACGGTAATGAGCACCGCAGACAGGCGAAGCAACGAAGAAAGCGAGCGTTTGTCAACAGTCTAAAGCCGAGATTTTATCTCGGCTTTAGGCACTGACATCATTTTCAAAAACTTCAACAATTGGAGTTTCAACTAAATGATTTGTTAATAATTTTATTTCAAAGAAAAGTAGCTCTGGTTTAATAAAAGTTGAAGGAATAGAAAGAATTTCTTTGTCTTCCTTATCATAGAAAACAATATAATTTACTTTTCTTTGATAAGCTGCCATTTTCCCTTCATTTTTACCCCATTTTCGAAGCTCGATTTTCATCCGATTTATTTTATGAAGCTCGATTGACTTTATTTCATTTCCTTTTTTAAAGGTTAATTGTCTAGTTGTTAAAATCACTTTTGACTCTTTTCGTAGCTGGATTGTTGCATACACTTTAAACAAGAAAACAATCCATAGTACAGATAGTAGTACGAAATAAAATGGATCGTGATTTCCGAAAGCAGTACCTGTACGAATGGCTGTTAAAAAACCTAAGAAGTACGTGCCAAAGTGCCAACTTGGCTTTGATTCTAATATGACTTCTTGACCTAATTTATCGTTTTCGGTTTTATTTAATAACTCAAGTTGTTTCTTATGTTCATCCAGCGTATATTTGTCCCAACTCGTAAACGCTGTAATTGTCTCATCAATAAATCTAGGACTTGGGATTTGTTCAGTAATATAGGCTCCGACATATGCTGCCATCCAATCATTTTCATCCCAGTTTTCTTGGTTACTACGAAATCTAGTTAAATAAAAAGTTACTTCTTCTTCATAATAGTTTGCAGTATCAATTCGTTTAACGACTTCAATATCATCAGGGATGACCCCAAAATCCTCATGTGAAATTAAATAAAGAAACAATCTGTTTTTTACAAAACTATATTGATGGTCTTCGGTAAACGAATACAACTTATTTTTTGACCCTTCATTTAGCTTTGTATAAAACCAATTGGCAGATTCAATATTGTGAGCACAATAGTCGAGTATTTCCATTTCAATCTGAACGTCTTGCTCCATTAATGAGATAACGGCATCAACTTTTAAATACGGGTCTTTAAAATCAATTGCCTCTTCTAAATAGCCATGCATAAAATCATCATAATAAAATTGCATTAATTGAAGACAAATACCCATTTCAGTACGAACAAATAAGTATGATTCCTTCCAAGCTTGGTAAACGTATTTTAAGTCATAATCGTCATCATAATTTAAATATGAATCGCGTTTAAACTTGTAATAATGTTTAATTTGTTCTTTTACATAATCGGCTTCTTCAGATGTAAAAGAAAGAGATTTTGAATTTCTATGACACAATAGAATTAAATGGAATATTGATACAGCAGTTTCATTGTTTTCAATTAAATGTAGTAATTTTTTTACTAAATGAGGAGTCCAATTTGTCTCTTCAAAAATGAACTGTACATCAATATCTAGTGAAAATTGTAAAATATATTTATCGATTATTCGTATATAAACATCTCTAGCTAAGTCTGATTTAAGATTTATTAATAAATACAGTGATTGAAGTTTTGCTCGTTCACTGTATGCCTCAAAATTTTGTTCGATTGGAATGATCAATTCTTGTATTTCGAACTCTGAACAAAATCCAACTAGATGATAGCTTCCATCATCCCAATCCTCTTTTGATTTTGGGAAGTTACCACCGGCTTCCTCTAATAAATAAATTAAAGATTCGATTGAAGCACCAGAACCTAGAGACTTCCTAAGTTGGTCTATTCCTTTTGCCCGCTGATATAAATCTTGATGGTGTAGTTGTTTTACGATAGTCTTGAATTTTCTTTGTACGGCCAACTTATTACCTCCTATAGCGGCTTTGTAATTCAAATATATCATAATAAGGTTATTGGGAAATAGTTAATTAGACTTATAGTTTTTTAGGTCAAATATTATTGCAGGACTATTAACGTGTTTTTTGTCACAATTGGATAATTTTTACAAGATTGTTTTGATAATTTTTTTTTTAGCTTTTATAATAATAAGTACAAGCTGTTCATACTTTAATATAGAACTTGTCCAATCCTAGCGATCATTTCGATTAATTTATATTCGAAACGAAAGTAGGAATTTTTTTTGTACCTAAAATTAAGAACGGAGGATGAACATGGTTAAGCTCTATGTCTTGGCGATCGTCATTGGTGGAGTGACCGGATTTATTTTTCACATCCTGTTTAACAAAGGTACGATTATGCTCCCGGTGAGACGAAAGAAAGGCTTTTATTTAGGATTTCTTGCGGATATTTTATTTGGAGCAACAGCCTCGACATTATTTGTTTCTTTATTTATACCAGAGAACATGTTAAAAGATATGCGTATGGTAATTGGATATTGTATATTAGCTGGCCTCTCATCACAGAGCTTTCTTTTAAGTAGGGCACTTAACACTGAACGGGAAAGGGTAAGTTCGCTGCATAATATTTCGAAGCAAATAGTATAGTAGTTTCGATAATATTCTTAGCTAAAAATGAAGGAGGCATGTAATGAGGTTAGTGCTAACACCTGAAGAGAAAGCGATTTATTTAGATTTACTAGAGGACTTATTAAATGCTGATACTGAATACGAAATAAAAAGCATCGAATTCAACATCTTAAATTTTTTAAATAACATAAAAGATTCTAGAAAAAATGTTGAAGATTTCGATGAAAAAGCGGCAACAGCTCAGTTCGTTCGGGCTGGAAAGTTGAAAAGTTAAGAAAAACGTTATAAGAAATAGTCTCGTATATATTATCGCTATAATTATAATAAAAAATGAATTGCCTTTCTATTAATTTATATTAAATTCTAATTAAAAGAGGTATTTGAGCGAAAAGGAAAATTTTCTGGATTCCAATAATTGTATTTATCATTACCATTTCTACATTTAACGTGTGCGGTGATTTGTTTAACATAGAATCTTTAAAATGGTTTAATTTTGAGGAAACCACGAATGGCGGATTTACTATTGGTGGTTCATTGAACCCAATTATATTTGGTTTTGCTATTGGTTTCATTGTGGAATGGATCTATAATAGCAGGGATAAAAAGCGCACAGCTTAGTAAAACATTAGCCATGAAAAAACTGGAACTCTATAAAAAGAGTTCCAGTTTTTTTAGTTAACACCAAGTTTTGCTTTAATTGTTTGGATTGTTTGTCCATTCAGCACTTGGACTGGGCTTGGTGTATTTAACACATAGTCATTTTCTTTTAAGTAATTTGATTCTAGTAATTTAAAGTCTTTAGCATCTGTAATACCGTCAAAGTTTATGTCTGTGTTTCGGTTGTTTTTATTCCAATTCGCTTCAAGTAATAGTACATCATTTAGATCTACTACGTTGTCTTTATTTATGTCTCCAGCTTTAGACTTTGCAGTGTAATAAAAAATGCTTTCTCCAATGCTTATATTCCCGTCTTGTCTTCCAACTTCAAGCGGAGTATAAGTTGTAAAGTGTCCTGGAACATCTACGATTACCGTGAATAAAGGTTCGTTTGCTGGTAAGTTATTTATAAAAATTTGACCGTTCTTTTGTATTTCCCCAGCGTATAAATTACCTTTAGAATCTTGTGCTTTAACAGTTGCACCTACAGTTGTGTAATCAGTTGAATAATTGTACGTACCATCTTCCTTATATAAGCCTTGTGCTCCAAGCTGTGCTTGTACTTTTGAATACGATGCATAAATTGGAAGTAGACCTGTTTGGATTAGCGGTCTTACAGTTGCTCCATTCACATCTTTGTATGCACCACCATAAATATTAAAGAGTTGACTAAGCACATTTACGTACTCATCTGCTTTTGTATCAAATACGAGATCAAGTAAAGGTACATCGCCTGAAATCCCCTCGTTAGGCATTTTCAATGTAATGTTTGTTGTTAAACTAGTTGTACCATTAGTAGTCGAAGTTAGTTCGGTTCCTTCTGGTAATGCTATGTTTTTTACAATCTCTGCTGAATCAAAATATTTACTTAAATAATTTAATGAGAAGCTCATTTCTTTTGCATTCTTTAATCCATGGCTATACAGAGTATACGTTACTTTATCACCCATTGTAATTGATTCTTTATTAGGTTTAGCATAAATATACTGCGTTCCTGCTTTGACATAGTAAATAACCCTTGGAGCATTAGATGTATTTCCAGCTCGATCAGCGCCTACAAATTGAAGCATTGTAGCAGTTGAAGAACCAGTTACAGAGATTTCTTTAGAGAATTTACCATTTTCATCAACGTTAATACTTAAAGCAGGTCCATTAGAACCGTAATATACCTTGTTATTAGCTTGCGTTACATTAATCCCATTATTTTGCATTTCAGTGACTTCGTTATCAATTACAGTACCCGATAAAGTGACTGTTTTTTGATCTGGTGCTAATTCAACAAATGGAAGATTTCCTTTAGGCGTAGCATTTGTTTGATCTAGGGAAAGCTTTGCACCGGAATTATCGATGTATACTTTATCAGTTTGTACAAATTGCTTTCCAACCTGATTTGTTCCAATTGCTTTAATTTTATAAACGCCTTCTGGAGCTAAAATCGAAGTAAACCCAATTGGCTTTTTAGCGTTTCCGGTAAAAGGGAAGTATCTTCCTGTAAATCCGTCTTGAAGATAATATTCATAGTCTACAGTAGCACCGGTAGTATTAATTGAGGTGATTAAACCTAAATCTTTATTTGTTTTTGGATCAACTAATACAAAATCGATCGTTTTCATAGGCGAATTAAAGTTGAAATCTAAATCTGAATCTTTAACACTGAATGGAGCTATTACACGATTAGTTGAGATCGAAGGGGAGTGGACTTTGAAATATTTAAAACCTTCTTCAACAACTCGTGTTCCAAAAGGAATTTGATAATTCTCTTCAGGATTTTTTTCATTTTCAATATGAATATATCCTTCATAGGTTCCTTTCTCAGCTGTTTTTGGAATTGATAATAAAACAGAAATCTCTTTTTGACTATCGGATTTTAACTTTAAAGAGTTCTCAGATACGATTAAATTTACACCGTTTTTCTGTGCATCTAAAGAACCTTGTGCGCCTATATTATATTCAACAGAAACAGTATATTTTTTCGTTTTTTTGCTTGAGTTAGAGATTATAATTTTTTTTGAATTGTTATATGAAGTATCATCATCCATAGGGATAATTCCGTAGCTTAGACCACCTGTTTGCTCCTGAATGATTTGTTCTTGTCCATTATCGATATACGGAGTTTCATCTGAAACTGAGATTTCTGTGTCTGAATGGATAGCTTCATACGGATCAACTCTGCCAGCACCTACTTCAAATACACTATACTTATCTTTTAAAGGATCTGCTGTATTCATTAAAATGGTTTTAATGATAGCTGGTGTATAATTTGGATTTGCCTGCAGCAATAAAGCTGCTATACCTGCCACATGAGGAGTTGCCATAGATGTCCCTGACATTCTTTCATAAGCAGATGAGTAATCACTCTGATCATTTTTATTTCTAATATAAGAAGGAACTGTCGATAATACATTGACGCCAGGTGCTGTTACTTCAGGTTTTATATCGTATAAAGTACCTGACGGACCTCTTGAGCTAAAGTCTGCTAATACGTCACCAGAAATTTCACTTTCACCTAATGTACCAAATGAAACAGCCATAGTACCAGTTTGTAATAAATCCCTAACTGCTGATCCAGTATTATTATCTAATGAGAAAACTGGTATATAATCATTACTTTCACCTAAGTAATATGGAATTTGTCCTTCAGCGAAATTATTGTTGTAAATAATTATTCCTGCTGCACCGTTTTGTTTAGCATATTGCATTTTATCGATCAAAGCATATGTACCACGTACAACTAATGCTATTTTTCCCTTTACATCTTTTCCAGCATAATCATTTGGACCACCTTCACCAACATTGACAATATCAAATGATTTACTAGATAGGTTACTAAAGTCATCCGTCCACTTTTTAGTCATCAACTGTAAAGTTCCGTTTATTTTTCGTTTGCCTACTTTGAAGCTACTTTTAAAGGTTGTTACTTTAGTAGAAGCTGAGCTAGCTCCAACAGTTAATGCTAGTGCAGCAGCTCCAGGTGAGCCTAATGTAGACATTCCATAATCTCCTGAATTTCCTGCTGCAACAACTGCAGTGACACCGTTTAAGACAGCATTATCAATTGCTAGGCTTGTAGGATCTAATGGATCATTATAATCACTTCCTAATGAAAGATTTATCACATCCATACCATCTTCAACAGACTTGTCGATTCCAGCAATTACCGAAGAGTTAGCTCCACTACCATATGGACCTAAAACTCGATAGACATATAAATCAGCATCAGGAGCTATGCCCGTTACTTTGAAATTTGAGTCGTTTTTAGCTTGCCCTGCGATTGTTCCTGAAACGTGCGTACCGTGTTCAGTATAATAGGAACTACCATTATAGAATTCTGGATTTCCAGACTTCTTCCAATTATCATATGTAGTTTCCATTGGATCATTGTCATTGTCTACAAAGTCATATCCGCCTTTATATGCACCCTTTAAATCCGGATGATTATAATCAATTCCGGTATCAATTACCCCAATTTTAACTCCTTTTCCAGTAAATCCTTCTTTATGTAATTCGTCTACTTTTAAAAATGGGATGCTATCAACATTTGTTTGATCGTTCTTTTCATCAGTTTGTTTTGGGGGTTGTAATTGTACTTGTGCATCACTGTAAACTGCTTTTACCCCATCTAATTGCATTAATTGTTTAATCTGATTAGCGGGTAGAGTTAAAGCGACACCATTAAATGAATGTTTATAAGTATGTTTTATTTGATACGAGTCTTGTTTAGATTTTGCATTATTACCTACTTGTTCTTGTAAATCTTTTTTAAATTGAACATGTGATTGTTCTACCTTGGCCATTGCTGTTGCAAGTGAAATGCTTTTTCCTTCTGCAGCTTCTGTTAGCTGTTCAGTTTTAGCAGGAAGGACTTTAAATTCAACAATTACGGATACTTCTTTCGGACTACTTAAGTTTATATCTGAAGATAGATGTAAACCTGTTTTAAATTTGTTTGAATTTAATGCTTGTAATGCTTCTCTTTGTTCAGGGGTCAACTTAGCTAATAAGACTTCACTTGATGAAATTGTTTGTGCATTAGCGTGATAAGTAATAGGTGCAAGGGTTCCAAACAGTAAACTTGTACTTAGTCCGATGGATGCAAGGTGTTTCATTTTTCTTTTGCTTGTTTTTCGCATTTTTCTCAACTTCTTTCTGAATGAATAAATAACTAATATATTTATTTTACAGAATATTCATTGAATTGAAGTCGGGTTATTTTTAATGAATTTTTATCAATTTTATTAATGCAGTTCTAAGGAAATAAACTGAAATCTTGATTTTATAACATTTTTTATAGAAATAAGTTGGGCGGATTTTTAGGATCTGCAGATTATTTAAGACAATGGAGGAGTAAATTTCAAAAATTGTTCTTTGGTAAACAGAAAAACTAAATATTATTTGCATACATTATTATGTTACATAATGCACTTTTCCAATTGGATTAGTGGATTTTTCCTCCCTAATGTGAATTTATTGGACAAATAGTGTACAATAATTGTATTACTACAGTTTAAAAATAGGATAAATCTATTAAAATAAGAGATACAGTTAATTGAACGGAGTGAATTCATGAAGATTTCAACTAAGGGAAGATATGGACTAACAGTTATGATTGAATTAGCGAAAAGATATTGTGATAAACCAATTTCGCTTAAGAGTATTGCGAAAGCACAGAATCTTTCTGAGCATTATTTAGAGCAAATTATTTCATTATTACGTAATGCGGGATTAGTTAAGAGTATTCGAGGTGCATATGGCGGGTATATTTTAACAAAAGAACCAAATGAAATCTCAGCGGGAGAAGTGATTACTGCGCTTGAAGGCTCATTATCACCGATCGAAAATATTGAAGATGAAAATCCTGCCCAAAGAGAGCTATGGTCTCGTGTTCAAAAAGCGATCAATGAAGTTTTAGACCATACTACTCTTGAAGATTTAGCTAAGTTAGAATCTGATGATTTGAATGGATATATGTTTTATATTTAAGCTCGTTTTATTGTATTGTTGCATGTTAAGAAATGTAACTTTTAAGAAAGAAGTGTTTGAGGCGGCAAGTGCTTATTAAAAAACAGGGTTGATGAATTAGTAGGGATCGGAAATGGGTTAAATTCTAATCCCGTTTTTCTTAGATTTCTCAATCCATGTACTGAATGCTTCATAAAGAAAGGATTTAATAAAAATGGAACGTATTTATGTAGATCATGCTGCGACTTCTCCGATGCATCCAGAAGTAATCGAAAAGATGGTTGTAGAAATGCAAGTAACTTTTGGAAACCCATCGAGTATTCATTCTTTTGGACGACAAGCTCGTCAAAAAATTGATACCGCACGCATGGTTTGTGCTAATAGTATAGGAGCAAAAGCTAACGAAATTATTTTTACAAGCGGTGGAACAGAAAGTGATAATCTTGCTGTGCGTGGAGTTGCATATGCAAATCAAAAATATGGTAAGCACATTATTACCTCAAGTATTGAGCATCATGCTATATTACATACATGCCAGGCTCTTGAAAAGGAAGGCTTTGAGGTAACGTATTTACCAGTTGATGAAACAGGTCGTGTGAAGATCGAATCTGTAAAGGCGGCCCTACGTGAGGATACTATTTTAGTATCAATTATGATGGTTAATAATGAAGTCGGAACAGTACAGCCAATCAAGGAAATAGGTGAACTTCTTAGAAATCATAAAGCTCATTTTCATACTGATGCAGTCCAAGCTTATGGCTTGATTCCAATAAATGTTGAAGAACTTGGTGTAGACTTTTTATCAATTTCTTCACATAAAATAAATGGTCCTAAAGGTGTAGGATTTTTATATGTAAGCGAAAATGCAATCTTTACACAATTACAATTTGGTGGACAGCAGGAGCGAAAACGTCGTGCTGGTACAGAAAATGTTCCCGGAATAGTTGGACTAGCTAAAGCTGTTGAATTAATTCATATTGAAAGAGAAGAACGTGTAGAAAGCTATTTGCGTTTTCAAGAAATCTTAATGAATGTTCTAAAAGAAAATGGCATTCGTTTTGAAAAAAATGGAAATGAGACGTTTTTTGCACCGCATGTGTTAAACTTATCCTTTGATGATATTTCAATTGAATCATTTTTGGTAAATCTTGATTTATCAGGTGTAGCAGCATCAAGTGGATCTGCTTGTACTGCTGGTAGTATTGATCCATCACATGTTTTAGTTGAAATGTTTGGAATTGATTCACCAAAAATACGTTCTTCGGTGCGTTTTAGCTTTGGTTATGGTAACACAGACGAACAAATTCGTTTAGTTGGAGAACGCGTATCTTCAATTGTAAAACGATTAGTTAAAATATAAATTTTTTAAATGCGAGAGGATAATATTGATGAATAAAAAAGATCCAAAAGACACTCGCGTAGTAGTTGGAATGTCAGGTGGTGTAGATTCATCTGTGACGGCATATTTATTGAAACAACAAGGGTATGATGTCATCGGGATATTCATGAAAAACTGGGATGACACAGATGAATTTGGCGTTTGTACAGCAACTGAAGATTATGAAGATGTAATTGCAGTTTGTAATCAAATCGGAATTCCGTATTATGCAGTGAACTTTGAAAAGCAATATTGGGATAAAGTGTTTACTTATTTTTTAGATGAATATAAAAAAGGTAGAACACCAAACCCTGATGTAATGTGTAATAAAGAAATTAAATTTAAAGCCTTTCTTGAACATGCAATGGAACTTGGAGCGGATTATGTAGCAACTGGTCACTATGCTGGCGTTGAATATCGTGACGGTGAATTTAAAATGTTACGAGGAATTGATAGCAATAAAGATCAAACATATTTCCTAAATCAGCTTGGCCAAGAACAACTTTCTAAAGTTATGTTTCCACTTGGAGGGTATTTAAAGCCTGAAATTCGTAAAATTGCTGAGGAAGCAGATTTAGCGACAGCTAAGAAAAAAGACAGCACTGGAATTTGCTTTATTGGTGAGCGCAACTTTAAAGAATTTCTAAGTAATTATTTACCTGCTCAACCTGGTGAAATGAGAACGATGAGCGGGGAAGTTAAAGGGAAACATGATGGACTAATGTATTATACAATTGGTCAACGTCACGGCCTTGGAATTGGTGGGAATGGCGATCCTTGGTTCGTAGTAGGAAAAGACTTAGAAAATAATGTTTTATTAGTTGAACAAGGTTTTCACAATGAGTTACTTTATAGTAATGAAGTACTTGCTTCTGATATTAGTTGGACTTCCGAAATGCCAAAAGAAGGTCCATTTACATGTACTGCTAAATTCCGTTATCGTTCTGAAGATAACGAAGTAACAGTTCATATTTTAGACGATAACTCAGTAAGAATTCTTTGCCATGAAAAAATTCGTGCAATCACTCCAGGACAAGCAGTTGTATTCTATGATGGAACAGACTGTTTAGGTGGAGGTACGATTGATCGTGCATTTATCGATGGTGAGGAATTAACTTACTTAAGATAATCTATTTACCCCAGCCAAGGATGGTTGGGGTTGTTTTTTTTTAGGGAAAAGTAAATAAAATACTGAAACAAAATTGAAGAAACGTTCCTTTGAAATGTATTCATTGGTGTGATAGTGTTAAATAGAAAGATTTGGTTATTTCATAAACTTAGTAGTTATGATTAAAAGATAAATTAATTGAAAGAAAATACATAGAGGTGTTATACATGAATAATTTTGAACGCGGAGTTGCAGCCCTTCAAGAAGGAAACTTAGAAGTTGCAGCTAATTTCTTAACGAAAGAAATAGAAGAAAATCCTACTAACTCATTAGCATATGTTAATTTTGGTCAGCTTTTACTATCAATGGGCGATGTAGAACGAGCTTGTCGCTTTTTTGAAAAAGCTTTAGAACTTGATCCAGAACTAGCAGCTGCACACTACGCTGTCGGAACAGTGTATTTTGAGGATGGAAAGTTTGATTTAGCAAAAAATCATTTTCAACATTGTGTGAAACTTGGTATGAATGATAGCGATGTACATTTTATGATTGGATTATGCTGTGTAAATAATGGAGATGATCGTTTTGCACTTCCATTTTTTCAACGAGCGATTGAGCTAGACGAAAAAGACGTAGATGCATTATTCCAATATGGTCTTACTTTAGCAAAATTAGAAATGTTAGAAGAAGCAAAAGTAAATTTAGAAAAAGTATTACAATTAGATGAACATCATGCTGATGCACACTATAATTTAGGTATTATTGCGATGTTTGATGATCAAGTTGAAATTGCTAAAGCTCATTTTAATAATGCGATTGAAAATCAAAATGATCACATGCTTGCTATGCATGCATTAAAAGTGATTGAAAATAAAGAAGAAGAATAAGTTACTTTAGTTTTAAAGCTTGGGAGGTGGAGAAATGCAAACGCAAAGTGAAATGGAATTGTTTGTTGATGAAACACCTTATATTAAAGGAAATGTCACAACAATCATCTTTTATAATGCAGAAAATTTTTATACTGTTGCAAAGGTAAAAGTGGTCGATACAAATTTATCAAATTGTGAACAGGAAATGACCATTACTGGGAATATTCCAAGAATGAATGAAGATGAGTCATATACATTTAAAGGGATTCTAAAAGACCATCCAAGGTATGGTAAACAATTTCAAATTTCTTCGTTTGAAAAAGAGCTTCCATCTACTAAAAAAGGTGTTATCCAATATTTATCATCAGATTTGTTTAAAGGAATTGGAAAGAAAACGGCCGAAAAAATTGTTGATCATCTAGGTGAAGGTGCAATTAATAAAATTTTAGATAAATCTGATAGCTTAGAAGGGGTTCCAGGGCTAGCAAA
The DNA here is from genome assembly GCA_013200995.1 of Arthrobacter citreus. Lineage (GTDB taxonomy): Bacteria > Bacillota > Bacilli > Bacillales > Bacillaceae_G > Gottfriedia. The sequence goes on from CP053688.1 coordinate 5,009,099, forward strand.
AGCAAAGGCTAAAGAAATTTATGAGACCATTTTATCTCATCAAGGTCTTGAAAAAGTAATAAGCTTTCTAAGTAGCTACGGTATAGGTACAGGCTTATCGATTAAAATTTATAAGACTTATAATGAATCAACTCTAGATGTTATACGAACAAATCCATTTAAGTTGATTGAAGATGTAGATGGAATTGGTTTTGGAAGAGCAGATGAAATTGGTCGAGCAATCGGAATTACTGGAAATCATCCTGATCGAATACGAGCGGGTTGTATTTATATATTAGAGCATTTATCGATGCAAGAAGGACATGTTTATATTACACAAGACCAGTTTATTGACGAAACTAGACAATTATTAATGAAACAAGATAAAGAGCTTGTCGAAGCACTCGACATTTCTCGGGAAATGAAACGTTTAGTAGCAGACGGCAAGCTAGTAATGGAAGACGAGCGGATTTATTTAGCTGCGCTTTATTACGCAGAAAAAGGGATTGTGAATGCAATCCAAAAATTATTAAGCAGTGCTCCAGATTTAGGTGAAATGACTGAATCGAGATTTGTAAAAGAGCTAGAAGAACTTGAAGCAAAGATGAAAGTGAAATATGCACCTTCGCAAGCAGAAGCAATTAAAAAGGCGATGGAGTCAGCGATGATGGTTTTAACAGGTGGGCCTGGGACAGGGAAAACGACAGTAATAAAAGGCATTGTAAATCTTTTCTCGAAAATTCATGAACTATCATTAGATCAACATTCTTACCCAAAAGATGATCCATTCCCATATTTGCTGGCTGCGCCTACTGGAAGAGCTGCAAAACGCATGAGCGAAGCAACAGGATTACCAGCAGTTACAATTCATCGTTTGCTTGGTTGGACAAGAGAGGGCGAGTTTAGCCATCACGAGGACAATCCTTTAAATGGAAAATTACTGATCATTGATGAGTTTTCAATGGTTGATGTTTGGTTAGGGAATCAACTGTTGAAAAGTATCCCAGAAGGCTGCCAAGTGATCTTTGTAGGGGATGAGGATCAATTACCGTCAGTTGGTCCAGGTCAAGTATTAAAGGATTTATTAAACTCTGGGACAGTTCCAACAGTGAGATTAAAAGACATTTACCGTCAATCAGAAGATTCCTCGATTATTACACTTGCACATTATATAAAAGATGGAACAATTTCCGAGGATTTATTTGAGCAAAGAAAAGATCGTTCGTTTATCGGTTGTTCAAGTCAACAAGTTGTTGAAGTCGTCAAAAAGGTGTGTGAAAATGCCAATAAAAAAGGTTTTCCTGTAAGAGATATTCAAGTGCTAGCACCGATGTATCGCGGTCCAGCAGGAATTGATGCACTAAATGTTGGGTTGCAAGAGGTGTTTAACCCTAAAAAAGAAAAGCAGCGTGAAATGCATTTTGGAGATACAACTTACCGTACAGGTGATAAAGTACTCCAACTCGTAAATGTCCCTGAAAACAATGTTTTTAACGGTGATATGGGTGAGATCGTTAATATATTTTTCGCTAAAGAAAATGTAGAACAACAGGACATCATAATCGTTTCATTTGATGGAAATGAAGTGACCTATACTAGACCAGATTTTTCTCAATTAACACTTGCTTATTGTTGCTCAATCCATAAGTCACAAGGTAGTGAATTTGATATTATTGTGCTTCCGATTGTAAAAAGTTATTATCGAATGCTACGAAGAAATTTAATTTACACGGCAGTGACAAGAAGTAAGAAGTTCTTAATTATATGTGGTGAACAAGACGCATTTATTCAAGGGATCGGTCGAACGGATGATGGACAAAGACAAACTACACTATGTATGAAATTAAAAGGGATCGAAAATGGTGAAGTACAGTTAGATAATGATTTGCCATTTCAGCTTTCAGATGAATTACCAAATCTTTCACCTTATGATTTCATGTAATTGACTAAGAATATATAGTGCAAGACGATTCCTGTACTAACGTATATTTTTATGAAAATTTGGTCACAATGCTTAGAAACATTGCCTTTTTTAGGCTAAGGGAGCGTGCGTTGTGATTTGTCCAAATTGTCATAGTAAAGACTTAGGGAAAATCGGTGTAAATCAATATTACTGTTGGGGTTGTTATATTGAACTAACAATTAATAAAGGCATGATTTATACCCACCAAGTTGAAGAAGATGGTACGTTAAGTTCGTTAGATGATTTATTTGACGATGAGGATCGAAAACTTAGTATGTAGGAGTGGTTAATTAATGGCTAGAAAAAGCTCTTTATTAGGTTTAGGTTTAGGTGCAGGTGCACTTGCGATGAAATTGGCGTACGACAATAAATGGCTTTCTTCAAAAAACATGAAACGCATGAGAAAGTCATTGAAAAAAATGCTTTAATTTTTGAGGCACATGTCTATATAGGCATGTGCTTTTTTGTTGTTGAAGTATAAATTAGTCAATAGTTAAAATGTTACTAAGTGATTTATCTGATGGTAAATCTTTTTTTGATGATGTTATTTATTTGTTTTAATAGATAATTTGTTTTTGAAATATCAACATTTTTTAGTAATGGTTTTTTTTCAGAATATAAATTATTGATGTTAATTGTTTGAACAAATTCAATGATTAGTTTATAAGTGACGATTTACAGATATGAGCAAAATAACCGAGTATTTTAATCTCTTTTTTCTAACCAAAGGGGATTAGTAAGGTTCTTATTTCATACTTTTTTTATTTCGAAGAAGTTGATTGGAACGGAGGGGTTCTCGACTCCTATGGGAAATGCGGGAAGGCTGAGACCCCGCAGGCTAGCCGAGGAGACTCAGGTCTCGCCCCATGGAAAGCGAGAATCCTGTAGTGGAAATCAACAACATATAGCTTCCCTTACTTGAAAAAAATTATGATTTCAGATCCAGGTGGAAGCGAGAAGACTTTTCAAATTTTATTGAAAGTCACATAAATTGATTGAAATTCTCCATACTATTATCAGTATGGAGGTTTTTTATGGACGGGTTAAAATTAAAGTGGATTTATCGATTATGTTTAATTCTATTAATTGGATTAGTTGGTATTGTATTTTATTATTTAAAACCAGTTTACTTACATATTGTGATTGGTATTTTGAAGTCGATGGTGCCGTTTTTGATTGGACTAGTTATTGCTTATTTATTGCACCCAGCAATTGAATACATTCATAGAAAAGGGTTAAAACGAGTATATGCGATTTTACTTATTTATTTTTTATTTTTTGGTGGATGTGTACTAGGATTATATTTGCTATTACCAATCTTCAAACAACAATGGGAAGATATATTGCGATCTTTCCCAAAAGTAATGGCATTATATGATCAGTTTTTATCTAAAATTGAGAAGAAAACTTCAAGAATGCCAATTTTTCTTCACAATCGAATTGATTTAATGATTAATGGGGCTGAAAAATCTGGTTTATCATTATTGAATAAATCAGGGGTATGGATGAAACAATTAGTAAACAATATTATTTCGCTCTTTATTATTCCATTTATCGTGTTTTACTTTTTAAAAGATTATAAGGTCTTAACGAAAATGTTATGGAAAATAATACCTTATAAATGGCGTTATGAAACAAAGGGTATGGCAAAGGAACTTGACAATACATTTGGAAAATATATACGCGGTCAAATATTAGTTTGCTTTTTGCTTTTTGTTTTAGCAACAATTTTTCTTTGGATTGTTCGAATGAAATATGCTCTAGTGTTAGGGGTAATCATTGGCATAACAGATATAATTCCTTATTTTGGTCCAGTAATTGGAGCTGTACCAACTTTATTTTTAGCTGCTTCAGAAGGTACAAGTTTACTAATTAGAGTAGGTATTATATTAATTATTTTACAATTAATCGAAGGGAATGTTCTTTCTCCACTTATTATTGGGAAATCGATTCATACTCACCCGGTAATCATCATGTTTTCTCTCCTAGTTGCAGGTGAAGTAGCCGGGTTTGTAGGATTACTACTTGCTGTTCCATTGCTTGTTGTCGTCATTTCCGTTATACGGTATTTCAGTAATAGAAAAGAGCGACTCTCAACTTGACTTTCATTTTTTACAATGATACTATTTTTTCATACAATTATATTTGCAAAATTTTGAAGGAAAAAGTATGTCACAGACCATTTAAGCATTTACTAAAGAGAGAAGTTTCCTAGGCTGAAAGAAACTTTAATGAAGGGTGACAGAAAAGCTACTCCTGAATGCAGCTAATCACTGACGTCAGGCCACGTTACGGTCACTTGAGGTGATGAATAGACATCGAGGCAGCAAATGCCTAAGCAATTTGCTTTCTATTCATAATCAGGGTGGTATCGCGAGTACATCTCGTCCCTGTTTTAGGGACGGGATTTTTTTGTTTTTTTAAGTCATTTTATAACATGATAAATTTACTAAATGGAGGTTAATATAATGAAAAAGCTAACGGCTGCTCAAATTCGCCAAATGTACTTAGATTTCTTTAAAGAAAAAGGTCACTCTATAGAGCCAAGTGCATCTTTAGTACCAGTAGAAGATCCAACTTTATTGTGGATTAATAGTGGTGTAGCGACATTAAAAAAATATTTTGATGGTCGTGTAATTCCAGAGAATCCAAGAATAACAAATTCACAAAAATCAATTCGTACGAATGATATTGAGAATGTAGGTATAACAGCTCGTCACCATACATTTTTTGAAATGTTAGGTAACTTCTCAATCGGGGATTATTTCCGTGAAGACGCTGTAACATGGGGATGGGAGTTATTAACTTCATCTAACTGGTTTGGTTTTGAAAAAGAAAAATTATACGTTACTGTCTACCCAGAAGATAAAGAAACTTATGATTTATGGATTAAATTAGGGCTAGATCCAGAGCATATTATTCTGTTAGAAGGAAACTTCTGGGAAATCGGTGAAGGACCATGCGGACCATGTACAGAGATTTTCTATGATCGTGGAACAAAATACGATCCTGAAAACATTGGAATTAAATTATTAAAAGAAGATTTAGAGAATGATCGATATTTAGAAATTTGGAATATTGTATTATCTCAATTTAATTCAAAAGATGGTTTAGACCGTAAAGAATATCCTGAATTACCGAACAAGAACATTGATACTGGAATGGGCTTAGAGCGTATGGCAAGTGTACTACAAGAAGTTGATACAAACTTTGACACTGATTTATTTATGCCTATTATCAATGTAGTTGAAACAATCTCTAATGAAAAATACCGCAATGGTGATTTAGATAAAGATACTGCTTTTAAAGTAATTGCTGACCATATTCGTACTGTATCGTTTGCTGTTGCAGATGGTGCACTTCCTTCAAATGAAGGGCGTGGATATGTATTACGTCGATTAATTCGACGTGCTGTACGTTTTGCTAAAAAACTAGGCGTTGAACGTCCATTCATGTTTGAGCTTGTACCAGTTGTTGCAGAAATTATGGAAAGCTATTATCCAAACGTGATGGATAAGGTGCCATTTATTCAAAAAGTAATTAAAAACGAAGAAGAGCGTTTCCATGAAACTTTACATGAAGGCTTATCACTTCTTACAAATGTAATGAAGGATGCGAAAGCTAATGGAATTACAGTCATTAATGGTGAAGATGTTTTCCGTCTTTATGACACATACGGATTCCCTATTGAATTAACAGAAGAATATGCAGAAGAAGAAGGATTAACTGTTGATCATGATGGTTTCGAAGTTGAAATGGAAAAACAACGTGAACGCGCTCGTTCTGCAAGACAAGATGTAGACTCAATGCAAGTACAAAGTGAGGTACTACGTGAAATTAAGGAAGCTTCATCATTTGTAGGGTATAGCGAAGGCTCAGTTGAATCTACAGTTCTTGTTCTAGTTCAAGACGGTGAAAGAGTTGAAGATGTAGCAAATGGTGAGGAAGCTCATTTAATTCTTGATGTAACGCCTTTCTACGCTGAAAGTGGAGGTCAAATTGCAGACCGTGGAACGATAACAGCTCCTGGTTTAAAAGTTGAGGTTCTTGATACACAAAAGGCACCTAACGGACAAAATATACATCGTGTAAAGGTTGTTGAAGGTGCACTATCAGTAGGTTCTAAAGTTACTTCAACTATTAATAAAGCTAATCGTTCAAGTATCGTAAAGAACCATACAGCTACTCACTTATTACATCAAGCATTAAAAGATGTACTTGGAACTCATGTAAACCAAGCTGGATCATTAGTAAACCAAGAGCGTCTTCGTTTTGACTTCTCGCATTTTGGTCAAGTAACTGCAGATGAACTAGAAACAATTGAAAAAATTGTGAACGAAAAAATTTGGGAAAGTATCCCAGTTCAAATTTCTGAAAAAGCAATTGCTGAAGCAAAAGCAATGGGTGCAATGGCATTATTCGGAGAAAAATATGGTGATGTAGTACGAGTGGTACAAGTTGGAGACTATAGTTTAGAGCTATGCGGTGGTTGCCATGTTGATAACACAGCATCAATCGGTACGTTTAAAATTGTATCTGAATCAGGTATTGGAGCTGGTACTCGTCGTATTGAGGCAGTGACAGGAAAATCAGCTTATGAGTATATGCAGGAACAAATTGGTCAATTAAAAGATGCAGCTAGTCTATTAAAATCGAATACAAAAGACGTTGTTTCTCGTATTGAAACTTTACAATCAGATTTAAAACAATCACAAAAAGAAAATGAATCACTTTCTTCAAAATTAAGCAATATTGAAGCAGGAAATATTAGTAATAGTGTGAAAGAAGTAAATGGAGTGAAATTCGTTGCTGCTAAAGTAAACGGAGCAGATATGAATAGTCTTCGTACGATGGTTGATGATCTTAAAAATAAAATTGGATCTGTTGTTGTTTTACTTGGTTCTGCTAATGAAGGAAAAGTAAACTTAATTGCTGGTGTTACAAAAGATTTAGTTGGCCAAGGATATCATGCAGGAAATCTAATAAAAGAAGCTGCTACAATTTGTGGCGGCGGAGGCGGAGGCCGTCCAGATATGGCTCAAGCTGGTGGTAAAGATCCTTCAAAATTAGACGAAGCGGTTGCTTTTGTTGAACAATGGATGAACACGATTTCAAAATAAAAGAAAAATCGTGTACAATAACGAAAAATAAAAATTTTTAGCTGATTCGTAACTGTTCAATAAAAATGGTACAATGTAATTAGCTAAAAATATACGGATAAGTGGGGTGCTTTGTATGGATTCATTTGATAAAACGATGAAGTTTAGTTTGCAAGATGAAGGTCAAGATATACGAGTTAATGAAGTTTTGTTAAAGGTTCATGACGCGTTACAAGAAAAAGGCTATAATCCAATCAATCAAATAGTAGGATATTTACTATCAGGTGATCCTGCATACATTCCTCGTCATAATGACGCAAGAAGTATGATGAAAAAGCTAGAGCGCGATGAAATAATCGAAGAACTAGTTAAATCTTACTTACAACAACATCGTGGAGAATAATTAATGAGGGCACTTGGATTAGATGTAGGAACTAAAACAATTGGTGTAGCTGTAAGTGATGCTCTAGGTTGGACTGCTCAAGGTATTGAGACAGTTCGAATTGACGAAGAACGTCAGAAATTTGGACTAGACCGACTGAAAGAAATCATCGACAGCTACGAAATTGAAAAAATAATAGTAGGTTTACCTAAAAATATGAACGGAAGCATTGGAGAACGCGGTGAAGCTTGCAAGCGTTTTGGAAAAATGGTTGAAGAAGAATTCAATCTTCCGGTTATACTATGGGATGAAAGACTTTCAACGATGGCTGCTGAGCGTTTACTAATTTCTGCTGACGTAAGTCGTAAGAAAAGAAAACAAGTAATCGATAAAATGGCAGCAGTAGTTATTTTACAAAACTACCTAGATAGTATAAAGTGATAAAGAAGAGTGGAGCTTGGCCGAATAGAGGGCAAACTCCACATATTCACTTTTATACTTGTACATAAAAGGATTAAAAAATAGAGGTGATATAAATGGAACACGGTGAAGACAGACAAATTACAATCATCGATGAGGAAGGTAATGAGATTCTTTGTAATATTATTATGACTTTTGAATCAGATGACTATGGTAAATCATACGTAATTTACAGCCCAGTAGGACAAGAGTTTGATGAAGATGGAGATCCAATCTATCATGCTTCTAGCTTCATTCCTGCAGAAGACGGTGAAGATGGAGAGTTATATCCAATCGAATCTGACGAAGAATGGGAAATGGTTGAAGAAGTATTAAATACTTTCTTTGATGAAGAAGAAGGAGAATAATATTCTCGAATTTAAAAAATGCTAATCACTTATAAGGTGTTTAGCATTTTTTTTTATGTAGAAAATTGCCGATTCACGACTTATTTGTAGTATACTATAACGTGGAAAAGGAGGTTGGTAACTTGACTTATAATGAATTTAATCAAAATGGATTCAATAATTCAAATAAAAAAGGCAGAGTTATGCGTATTTTTACATATCTTATCATTGCTTTAATTGTCTTAGTTGGAGCAGGCTTTGCTACATATAAATATATGTTAAAACCTGTTAATGCATCCGATAAACAAATTAAATTAGTAACAATTCCTGAAGGAAGCTCAGTTGATAATATTGCAGCAATTTTCAAAAAGAAAAACTTAATAAAAAATACAACAATTTTTAAACTATATGTGAAATTGCATAACAACGCTAGTCTTAAATCAGGCAACTATCATTTTAGTGAAAATCAAGGAATCTCAACAATTGTAAACCACCTACAAGTAGGGGGAAAATACCAAGTAGCGGTTAAGGATTTAATGATTCCAGAAGGATCTCAATTAAAGGAAATCGCTGCGATTATTGCAAAAGAATTTAAATTAGATGAAGCGAAAGTATTAAAGCAGTTAAATGATAAAGCATTTATCCAAGGTTTACAAAAAAAGTTTCCTCAATTATTAACAAATGAAATCTTTAAAAAAGGAATTAGATATCCACTAGAAGGATATTTATACCCTTCGACTTATATGTATGGAGATTTCACACCAAGCTTAGAGCAAATTATTACGCCAATGTTAAATGAAACAGTAAAAATTTTAGATCAATATAAAGTGGAAATGGCTAATAAAAAGCTTACACCACATCAAACTTTAACAATGGCTTCGTTAATTGAGGAAGAAGCTACAGGTACTACAGACCGAAAGTTGATTTCAAGTGTGTTTTACAATCGACTGAAAGTAAATATGCCTTTACAAACAGATCCAACTGTTTTATATGCTTTAGGTAAACATAAAGAACGTGTATTATATAAAGATTTAGAAGTTAAATCTCCTTATAACACTTACTATGTAAAAGGATTACCGGTTGGCCCAATCGCAAGTGCTGGTGTGGATAGTATTGTTGCTGCGCTAGAGCCTGCTAAATCAGATTATCTATATTTCCTAGCTGATAAAACAGGTAAAGTAATCTTCACTAAATCATTAGCAGAGCACAATACTGAAAAAGAAAAGCATATAAAATAAAAAATTGGAAATACTTGTATACAAAATATTAAATTCCTCAGTAGAACAAATAGTCTACTGAGGAATTTTGTAAATCAAAAAATAGTGTAAGCGTTGCAACAATTCTTGGTACTAGCCAAGGGTCTTTTTTTTATGTTAGAATATTACGGGTCTAAAAAATTCAGATACACAGAAATTTTACTTACACCTTGTTTTAAACAAGGTTGTATTTCTATTGGAGGCTTTATAAGCAATGAATGACGTTTTAGTTCGTCAATACTTGGCGAATTTTTATAAACATAGAGAACCTTTTATAGAAGAAATGGAAACATATGCATTGGAGCATCATGTACCAATCATGGATAAAGCAGGCATGGAATTTATGCTTGGTTTACTTTATTTAATTCAGCCAACTTCAATACTTGAAATTGGAAGTGCAATTGGCTACTCGAGTATTCGAATGGCAAAAGAGTTTCCAAATGTAAAGATTGTTACAATGGAGCGAAATGCAGAAAGAATTCGAAAAGCAAAAGAGTTTATAGGTCGAAGTGATTACGGTGATCGAATTTTACTTTTAGAAGGGGACGCTCTACTTTTAAAAGAAAAATTGCCTGACAATCGACAATTTGATGTTATTTTTATCGACGCAGCTAAAGCTCAGTATCAGCGATTCTTTGAATTATATGAGCCGTTATTATCAGATAGAGGTGTTATTATATCGGATAATGTACTATTTAAAGGTCAGGTTGCTGAAAGTGCGGATTTAGTTGATAATCGACGCAAGAAAGCTTTAATAAAAAGGATTCAAAACTACAATGAATGGCTAATGAACCACCCAAAGTATGATTCAACAATTATGCCGATTGGTGATGGAGTTGCTATTAGTAAGAGAAGGGGAGTTAATAATGATGAAGCCTGAATTATTAGTTACGCCAACTAACCTAAATGATATAGATAAATTAGCTGATGCTGGAGCAGACGCAGTTATTATTGGTGAACAACGCTTTGGATTACGCTTAGCGGGTGAATTTAATCGTGAAGCTGTAAAAGAGGCAGTAGAAATTGCACATAAAAAAAATGTAAAAGTATATGTAGCTATGAATGGCGTATACCATAATGAAATTCTTGATGAAATAGAAGACTACATTGCGTTTTTAAGAGATGCAAATGTTGATGCGATTGTTTTTGGTGACCCAGCAGTCCTTATGTCGGTACGTCAGATTGCACCAAACATGCAGTTACATTGGAACACAGAAACAACAGCAACAAACTGGTTTACATGTAATTACTGGGGTAAACGAGGCTCAAAACGTGCTGTATTAGCTAGAGAGCTAAGCTTTGAAGCTGTTGCTGAAATTAAAGAAAATGCGAATGTAGAAATCGAAGTACAAGTACATGGAATGACGTGTATGTTCCAATCTAAACGTTCTCTAGTAGGTAATTATTTTGAATACCAAGGTAAAAACTTAGAGATTATTCAACAAAAGAAATATGAAGAAAATATGTTCTTAGTTGACCATGAACGTAATAACAAATATCCGATTTTTGAAGATCAAAACGGAACTCATATTATGAGTCCAAACGATATTTGTATTATTAATGAGCTAGAAGAATTAGTTGATGCAGGTATAGATTCATTCAAAATTGACGGTGTCTTAAAATCTTCAGAATATATCGTTGAAGCAACTAAACTATACAGACAAGCAATTGACTTATGTGTAGATGACCGTGAAGCATATGAAGAAATCAAAGACGAACTTTTCGATAAAATCGAAGCAATCCAACCAGTAAACAGACCACTGGACGCAGGATTCTTCTTCAAAGAAACAGTTTATTAATAGAGCTTTTAAAAGAGGACAAACAGGTAAGGCAGAGAAAACTGGATTTGTAAGAGTTTTAGAATTCTGGGCTCACAATCCTGTATTAAAGAGGAGGATAAATGATGGCAATTGGACAATTAGATAAAATAGTTGATGGCAAACGTGTGATCGTGAAAAAACCTGAGCTATTAGCACCAGCTGGTAATTTAGAGAAATTAAAAATTGCAGTAAGATATGGCGCTGATGCTGTATTTATTGGTGGTAGAGAATTTGGTTTACGTTCGAATGCAGATAACTTCTCTTTAGAAGATATGGCTGAAGGGGTAGAATTTGCAAATAAATTTAATGCGAAAATTTATGTAACAACAAATATTTTTGCTCATAACGAAAACATGGACGGATTAGTTGAGTATTTGCAAGGAATTGAAGCAGCAGGAGTTACAGGTATTATCGTAGCTGACCCTTATATTATTGAAACATGTAAAGAGGCTGCTCCTAAATTAGAAGTACATTTAAGTACACAACAATCTTTATCAAACTATCGTGCTGCACAATACTGGAAAGAAGAAGGTTTACACAGATTAGTATTAGCACGTGAGACAAGCTATGAGGAAATTAAAGAGATTAAAGAAAAAGTTGACGTTGAAATTGAAACATTTATTCATGGAGCAATGTGTATTGCATACTCTGGTCGTTGTACATTAAGTAATCATATGACTGCACGTGATTCAAACCGTGGTGGATGCTGTCAATCTTGTCGTTGGGACTATGATTTAGTTCAAACTGAGTCTCAAAATCCAGATTCAGCGGAAAATGCTCTATTTGATGCAGAAGATTCACCATTTGCAATGAGCCCTAAAGATTTAAATTTATTACGTTCAATTCCTAAATTTATTGAAATTGGTGTAGATAGTTTAAAAATTGAAGGTCGTATGAAATCAATTCATTATGTTGCAACAGTTGTATCTGTTTACCGTAAAATAATTGATGCATATTGTGCTGACCCAGAAAACTTTGAATTTAAAGAAGAGTGGGTTGAAGAACTAGATAAATGTGCTAATCGTGACACTGCTTCTTCATTCTTTGAAGGATTCCCAGGAATGAAAGAGCAAATGTATGGAAATCATAGCAAAAAAACAACGTATGATTTTGCAGGTCTTGTATTAGACTATGATGAGCAAACAGGAATCGCAACAATCCAACAACGTAACTACTTTAAACCAGGTGATCAAATTGAATTCTTTGGTCCAGAAATCGAAAACTTCAAACAAACAGTTGGTGTAATTGTGAATGAAGAAGGTACAGAAGTAGATGCAGCAAGACATCCATTAGAAATTATAAAAATTAAAGTAGATCAAAAAGTATATCCTTACAACATGATGAGAAAAAAGTTAGTTTGATAAGAAAGAGGGATTGAAGTATGGGGAATAAGCCCATTGTAATTGGAATTGCTGGAGGGACTGGCTCTGGTAAAACTTCTGTAACAAAAGCAATCTATGATCAATTTAAAGGTCATTCAATTTTAATGATACAGCAAGATTCTTATTATAGAGATCAAACTCATTTGCCAATGGAAGAAAGATTGAAAACAAATTATGACCATCCATTAGCATTTGATAATGATTTGTTTATTGAGCATATCAAAGAATTATTGCAATACAAAGCAATTGAGAAACCTGTATATGACTATACAATTCATACAAGATCTTCAGAAACAATCCCTGTAGAACCAAAAGAAGTTATCATTTTAGAAGGTATTCTAGTTTTAGAAGACGAGCGTTTACGTGACTTAATGGATATAAAAATATTTGTAGATACGGATGCTGACTTACGAATTCTTCGTAGAATACAGCGAGATATAAAAGAACGTGGAAGAACAGTTGATTCTGTAGTAGATCAATATGTAAATGTTGTACGACCTATGCATAATCAATTCTGTGAACCATCTAAAAAATTCGCTGATATTATTATACCTGAAGGCGGTCAGAACTTTGTTGCTATTGATTTAATGGCTACAAAAATTCAGACTATACTTGAAAGAGTAAGTGTATTATAATACCTTCATATGAGAGAATAATTCCTTAAAATAATTTTGGAAAGATGGAGAAGCAAAAACTTCTTCATCTTTCTATATAAAAGAATGCGTTTTCAAAAATTGAATGTTTCATTAATTATTCTCATACACTGTTTGTACAACCATTGTATAAACATATATTTAGAAGTTCTACATAAAGAAACGGTGGATACTAAAAGGAGTGTACAAAAATGGCTAACGAAAAAAAATTCCCTATGACTTTAGCAGGGAAACAAAAATTAGAACAAGAATTAGAAAACTTAAAAACTGTAAAACGTGCAGAAGTTGTAGAGCGTATTAAAATTGCTCGTAGCTTCGGTGACCTTTCAGAGAACTCTGAATACGATGCAGCTAAAGATGAGCAAGCGTTTGTAGAGGGTCGTATTACTACTTTAGAAAATATGATTCGTAATGCAGAAATTATTACTGAAAGCAACGAAGCATCAGATACAGTAACTTTAGGTAAATCTGTTACTTTCTTAGAATTACCTGCAGGTGACGAAGAAACTTACACAATCGTAGGTAGTGCTGAGGCTGACCCATTTGAAGGTAAAATTTCAAATGATTCTCCAATCGCTAGAAGCTTATTAGGTAAAACAGTTGGTGAAGAAGTAACTGTTAGTACTCCAGGTGGAGATATGCAAGTGAGAATTACTGCTGTTAAATAATTTGATTTGTTTAACAATTTAATAGTTTGAAAAGAGAACACCCCGTCTACACTGTAGATGAGGTGTTTTTTTATGCATAGACGGATAAAAGCCATTTTAATTATATTTACGTTATTATTTTCTTTAATCCTATACAGATGTTTAGATATAGGTGTACTTAATCAAAAGGATTTTGGGCCACAGAAGGTAAACTTAATTGAACGAAGCGTTGCTCAAAGGACTTTTCAATTTCGTATTGATAATGGTCGTGGAAAAATACTTGACCGTAATGGAAAACTATTAAGCGCAGCCTATACCCCAAAAGTTATTTTATTTCCCTTTTTAAAAACTATTAATTGGCCGATTGAAAAATTATCTCAAATCACAGGAGTATCGGTTACAAATATAAAAAATCAGTTTAATAATAAAAAAGAACCTTTTACATTGGATGGGATTAAGAAGACATTAACATCTGAAGAAATTGACGAAATTAATAATTTACATGTTTCTGGTTTAATTTCAATGCTGTCACAAGATAAAGATGATAAACAATTAGCAGAACATTTAATAGGAATTGCAAGAGAAAATAAAGAACAATATGAAAAGCAGTATGAGAGTGATCGAGACTATAAACCTAAGGAATTTGGAGTAATCGGATTAGAAGCTCAGTTTGAAGATTTCCTAAAATCTGATGGTACATCTAATCTAATGCTTCATGTAGACAATTTAGGTAAACCAATGTTCGGAAATGAAGTAAAGTATGCCAAGCCAAGTAATCCCTTTTATCCAGTTTCCCTTTCTACAACACTGGATAAGAATTTACAGCAAATACTAGAACAATCAGTTGACCAAGCTAAACTTAAAAAAGGCGCAGCGGTACTAATTGACGTGAAGACGAACAAATTATTAGCTATGGTAAGTCGACCTACTATGGATTTCCAAAATTTATTTTCTCAAAATGACAATACAGCAACGAATTATGCATTATTAGCTAGTACTCCTGGGTCTGTTTTTAAAACAGTAGTAGCGGCTGCTGCGATTGATCAAGGAATTGTGAAAGATAATCAAATGTTTAATTGTAATAATAATCTAGTTGGTAAATACGAAGACGAAGAGAAAAAACGAAAAGGTAATTTAAACTTCCAACAAAGCTTCTATGAAAGCTGTAATTACACATTTGGACAATTAGGAAAGCAATTAACTTTAAAAAATAAAGATATGTTTCAAACTTATGCTAAAAAGCTAGGTTTAGATGGTCCCGTAGGTTGGACAGGTTCGGTTTATCACGAGGCTAGTTTTAGTCAATTTCAAAATGAGGGAAAACCAACTTATTTTGTAGGAAACAATTTAAGTGATAAACTCTTAAATTCATCCATTGGACAGCAGGATGTAAAAGTTTCACCTCTTGCAGTAGCCAATATGATGGCGACAATAGCGCGTGGAGGAAGCCCAAAACAAGTAAAGGTTGTAGATTCTGTATTATATAAAAACGGTACAGAAATGTTTAAATTTCCAGATCAAACATTGGCAGATGATTATTTAGCTCCAGATTCAATGGGAAAATTAAGAGAGCTATTAAGAGGAGTAGTAACGGATGCTAAAGGAACTGGAAGTAGATATGCTAGTTTACCGTATACATTAACTGGTAAAAGTGGTACTGCAGAAACAAAAGTAGTCGATGGTAAAATAGTTGAACAAAACAAATGGTTCGCAGGATATTTCCCATATGACAAACCAAGATATGCATTTGCAGTAGTTAGTTTAAATGTTTCTAACGAAGTCACATCTACGTCTGATACTGTTACAAATTTAGTAAAATCTATTTATAACTTTGATAAAAGCCACACTAAATAACTTTTTTTCTTAATTAACTCTATGATAAAATAGGGAAAATTAGTTGTTTTTGGAGGATTTTGTCAATGTCTTCGATTGAAACAAACAGAAGGGTCCAAAAGTTAAGAAGTGTACGAAGAGGGAATTATTTTTACCGTTTACTACTTATTCCACTTCTTTTTGGAATTATCTATTTAGGGATAAAAATTGCGCTACCAATCATTAAGCAAGAAAAAATGGAGCCTAAAACTGCAAAAGCTGAGCTAACTACATCAGTCCAAGAACCAAAGCAAATGACGGATATACCGAATCCATACCAAGCCAAATATCGTGAAAGAGTAAATGAGATTATTCGAGATTCAGTAAATGATGAAAATATAATCGAGTCAACTGTGAAAGAATGGAAGCCTAATATAACGAAGCAAATTGAACCGCATATCGTTCGGTATAGTTATAAATCTCAAGACTTCTACGAAATGGAAGAAGCAGTTTCAAAAGCTACTTCTTTAACAAAAGAAGATTTCTCCGTGTGGCATCTCGGTAAAGGATACGATCTTCAAAGTATAAAAGTATATATAGCCACAAATGACTTAAGCTATAAATATGTCGTTTACTTACACTGGGTTGAAAAAGAAGGGTGGCTCCCGATACTAGTCCAGGAAGTAAAGGCTTTAAAGTATTAAATGCGGGTTGCATTCTGAAAGATGAAAGGTATGTCTGTATATGTTAAAATGATTAAAGTTTGATAGAAAGTAGGGAATAAAAGAATGAAAATAGCTATTATTGGAGCAATGGAAGAAGAAGTACATGTATTACGTGATAAATTAGATAACCTGAAAAAAGAAGAAATTGCAGGTTCAGAATATAATATTGGTACATATGAAGGTAAACAAGTAATTTTATTAAAGTCTGGGATTGGTAAAGTTAATGCAGCAATGGCAACTGCAATTCTATTAGAAAAATATCAGCCAGACGTTGTTATTAATACAGGTTCTGCAGGTGGCTTACACACAGATTTAAATGTTGGTGATGTAGTGATTTCAACAGAAGTGCGTCACCATGACGTAGACGTAACTGCATTCAATTATGAATACGGCCAAGTACCAGGTATGCCAGCAGCATTCCCTTCAGATGACAAATTAAAGTCTATTGCTAAAAAATGTGCTGAAAAGATTAATGGAATTCAAGTAGTTGAAGGACTAATTGTAACTGGGGACTCATTTATGAATGATCCTGTTAGAGTTGAGTTCGTAAAAGGAAAATTTGGGGATCTTTATGCTGTAGAAATGGAAGCAGCTGCAATTGCTCAAGTTTGTTTTGCCTTTAAAGTACCGTTTGTTGTAACGCGTGCATTATCAGATATTGCGGGTAAAGAATCAGATATTTCATTTGATCAATTCATTCATACTGCAGCAGTAAATTCAACATTAATGGTTGAGGAAATGATTAAAGCATTATAATTCTGTTGGGAAAGATGTCTTTATAGGCATCTTTCTTTATGTTGTTGAAAAATGAGTTTGTCAATTAAGGCGTAATATTTTTCAATGTAAAGGAAGCTGTCTCTAGTTGATTTCCACTACAGGATTCTCGCTTTTCATTGGGCGAGACCTGAGCCTCCTCGGCAAGCCTGCGCTCAGGCTTCCCGCATCTCCCATTGGAGTCGAGAACCCCTCCGTTCCAAACAACTTCTTCAAAATAAAAAAGCAAAAACCTTATTGATTACATTTACTTAGAGAAAAATAAAAATTAAATACTCGATTATATTGCTAATATCGGTAAATCGTCTATTTATAAACTAGTAATGGAATTTCTTCTTCAAACAATTAACATATCTATATTTTTTATTCTGAAAAAGATCCATGACTAAGTTTATTAGTATTGCACATACAAATTAACTATTAAAACAAATAAATAACATCATTAAAAAATTACAAATCTACCTTCAAATAGTTCGCCTAATAACATTTTAATTATTGACTATTTTATATTTCAACATGATCATTCTTGATAAAGTTGGTTGTAGTAGACTTCACTACGTCTTGATATGAGCATTCTGTTATTCATACTTTTGCTTTTTACTTACTCTTGAACCGCTTATGAGTAACAATATTACAGATTTCTGCCTGATTATTTACTCATGAACTCTTTATGAGTAACAATTTTTCATATTCACAGTATTTTACTATCGCGTGATACGTTCATGACGTTAGGGAAAGATGTCTTTATAGGCATCTTTCTTTTTTTATCCAAATATAATGAGTGAGTACTCACTTTTTATTGACTAGTAATAAAAAGTGATTTAAGATGAAGTTGAAGAGTGAGTACTCACTCATTGTGAAAAATATGAAAGTAAATATATTTGAACGGAGGATTAAGATGAGCAATGTTGTTCAAATCCAACAGGTCGATCGTTTATTTGGAAAAAGAGCTGTGCTAAAAAATATTTCTATGACTATTCAAGAAGGGGAAATTTTTGGAATATTAGGCCCATCAGGCTCTGGAAAAACAACTTTAATTAAATTGATTGCTGGAATTGATAAAAGTTCAAAAGGAGAGGTACTTGTTTATAACAAACAGATGCCTGATTTCTCCGTCCTGCCGTCGATAGGATACATGGGTCAATCTGATGCATTGTATAGTGATTTAACTGGTGCTGATAATTTAAGTTTCTTTGGTGCGCTATATAATTTAAAAGGTAAAGAACTAAAGGCGAGAATTCAGGAAGTAGCTGAAATTGTTGGTTTAGAGGATGCATTAAGCAAACAAGTTAATCAATACTCTGGGGGAATGAAAAAGCGACTTTCTCTAGCAATTTCAATTCTGCATAAACCTACATTACTAATTCTGGATGAACCAACAGTTGGAATTGATCCTGTACTTAGAAAGCAAATATGGAATCAGTTTTTTGACATGAAAAAACAAGGCACTACGATCATTATTACAACCCATATCATGGAAGAAGCTGAAAAGTGCGAGCGTATTGGATTAATTAGAGAAGGTGAACTAATCGCATTAGACACGACTGAAAATTTAATCTCGAAATCAAAAACTGGCAAGATTGAAGACCTATATTTTAATAATGAGGTGAGTTCATGAGAATCTTTGCTATTTCAAAACGAATCATTAAACAATTTTTAAAAGATAGAAGATCTCTTGCAATGATTTTCGTAGCACCTATTGTGTTATTATTTTTATTTTCTTATATCTTAAAACAAGATGATACAAAGCCTACATTAGCTCTTGTAGATGCCCCGCCAGCATTTGAACATGTAATGAAAGACTATGCGAAAGTAAAAAATGTTAATCCTTCAAATATAAAAGTTAAATTGAAAAATATGAAGCTTGATGGTGCTGTCTTATTTAAGTCAGGAGAAATAGTGGTACAGATTGAAGGGACTGATAAAGCAAGAACTACTGCAGTTATGGATGCGATTCAATCAGCAGTGAAGGAAATCACACCGTCTAATCTTAAAATTGTAATGGATCCAATTTACGGTAGTAAAAATATGGAATCGTTTGATTCGATTGGACCTATTTTTATTGGATTCTTCTCGTTTTTATTTGTTTTTATCTTATCAGGTATTTCATTTGTGCGAGAAAGATTAACGACAACTTTAGAACGATTACTAGTTACACCTGTAAAAAGATGGGAAATTGTAGTAGGTTATATTCTAGGATTTGGATTTTTTGCTCTTATACAATCAATTATTATCACAATCTTTTCAATCACAGTATTGGATATGTATAATGTAGGAAGCGCTTGGGAAGTTTGTGTAGTTAATATTTTGCTATCTCTTACTGCATTAACACTCGGAATGTTATTATCTGCATATGCAAATAATGAATTTCAAGTCGTGCAATTTATTCCAGTGATTGCTGTTCCTCAAATACTATTTTCAGGTATTTTTTCAACAGCATTCTTACCAAATTGGTTTAAAGTTATTGGAGGCATTTTACCACTGACATATGGAGCAGAGGCACTAAGAGGAATTATGATTAAAGGTCAGTCCCTTGTAGATGTTGGCTTCCAGCTATTAATTTTACTAGGATTTTCGATACTGTTTATTTCTTTAAACATAATTGCTTTAAAGAAACAGCGTTCAATTTAAGGAGTGTTTCCAATTAAATTAGAAGAGTTTTTACCAGAAGAAAAATTACAGGAAATGAATGAAAAAGAAATAAAAATTCTTGAAGCAGCAATCGAAATATTTGCTGAAAAAGGCTTTGTTAGTACATCAACAAATGAAATAGCAAAAAAAGCAAATGTTGCTGAAGGTACAATTTTTCGTTATTTCAAAACTAAAAAAGAATTATTAAAAAGCATCATAAAGCCCACTTTAGTAAAAACAATTGCTCCTTTTGAAATGGATCGTTTTTCTAAAGCAGTGTTTCATTTAGAACACAAAACATTTGAAGATTTTTTACATGCACTAATTAAAAATCGAATGGAATTTGTGAAAAAAAACAAGTCAGTAATAAAAATAATCATACAAGAAATGCCATTTCAAGATGATATGCAAGAAGAATTAAAAAAACTTTTTAAAGAGAAAATGTATCCTAAAATTGCGCTTGTTTTACAATCGTTTATTGATAAAGGTCAAATAAAAGACATACCGATTCCAACCGTACTAAGATTGATTATTTCATCTGTTATTGGCCTTGTAGTATCGTCAATCGTGCTTGAAAATATTCCGTTATGGAATGAAGAGCAAGAAACACAACGCACTATCGAGTTTATTAAGGCAGGGTTAAATGCTAAAGAATAGTTAAAAAGACTAGGTTCTTTTTGTGAAAGGGATGGCTAAAAAGTCAGGGAAACTGACTCGGTAGCGTCCCTTTTTTTAATGATAGAGTAATTAAGAAAGTGGGGAATTCAGCCTACTTTTTCTTCCTAATACCTGTATTTCTTGCCTTTAATTACCTTCTCTTTTCGGGTATAAAATATGTTAAAGTTAATAAGTCAAAGAAGAGAAGGGAAGGTGCAGTAATCGTGAATATTAAAAATCTACAAGCAAAGGTAAATGATTTTAAAACATTCGGTGCAATAACAACAGCATTGGCTACTTTTTTCTATTTCGGGACTCTTCTTCCAAAGGACGGATTAACTCAAACAAAAATATTGACGATTGAGAGTATCGTTTTTGCAATGTTGATCTTTGCATTAGGCTTTTTCCTTACATCAAATTATTTTAAACGAAAACTTCAAAAAGAAGAACAAGCATAAAACCACTGAAAATGAATTGACTCCAATCGTTAGATTTGACTAACAATTGGAGTCGGAACCATCATCAGTGGTTTATTTTTTATCCTTTTTCTTTTCTTTTTCAGCCCTTAAAAACTCATGGTACATTTTCATTAAGGCACGTTTTTCAATTCTTGAAACATAGCTTCTTGAAATGCCTAATTTCTTTGCAATTTCGCGTTGAGTTAATTCTTTATCCATATCAATTCCAAATCGTTGAATAATAACATCCTTTTCACGATCATCTAGAATCTTAATGTATTGTTTGATTTTTTCAAGCTCCATATTTAGTTGAATTTGATCAACTACATCTTCTGTTTCCGTTTTTAAAATGTCTAAAAGTGAAATTTCGTTTCCTTCTTTGTCTTGCCCAATCGGGTCATGAAGGGAGACATCTTTTTTTGTTTTCTTTAGCGCACGTAAATGCATAAGTATCTCGTTTTCAATACATCTAGCCGCATATGTTGCTAATTTCGTTCCTTTACCTTGGACAAAGCTTTCGATTGCTTTAATTAAGCCAATAGTCCCGATTGAAATTAAATCTTCAGCATCTTCACCAGTGTTTTCAAATTTTTTGACGATGTGAGCAACAAGCCTTAAATTATGTTCAATCAATAAATTTCGTGCTTCGCCATCACCGTTTGCCATACGATTTAAATAGAGCGTTTCTTCTGCTGAAGAAAGAGGCTGAGGGAAGGCATTATTTTTTACATACGAAACAAACACGAACACTTCTTTTAAGAACAGACTTAAAGCTGTAAATAAACCAGGCATATGATCACTCCTAAGGAAGGTAAGGTAAGTTGTTATTTATATGTTTATGTATTGTACAAATTCATTGTGTCTGTACCATAAAAAAAATGTAGTGGGTATAAAAAAAATGTTGAAAATAGTAAGCGCTACCAATTCAGTAATGATGTATCTTTTTAAAAATCGTTACATATTCTAAAAAAAATATGCATTGACATCATATTTAAAAGTGCTTTATAATCCTCATTAATAACTTTTTTAATGAATCTTTTGACAATTAAATACATTGCGCTGAAAAGGGCAAAGTAAGCATAGCTTCCCTGTTTAAGAGAGCTGACGAAGGCTGCGAGTCAGTACATAGGCTATGGTGAATTACATTCTTGGAGCAATTTCTATTTCGTTATACGAAATTAGAAACGGTCATTATTTGATCGTTAACAAAATGAAGGTGGTGAGCAGAATTTTTGTTCACAACTAGGGTGGTACCGCGATTAAATAATTCGTCCCTACTGTTTATTCAGTAGGGACTTTTTGTTTTCAATTTTACATACTTACTTCAAAGAAGTGGTATTGGAATAGAATTTTAAAATTTGAGGAGGAAAAAGAAATGAGTACAAATGAATTAGTGCAATTACGTGATAAGGTTGATGAAATTAATTTGAAAATCGTGGAATTATTAAACGAGCGTGGGGCAGTTGTTCAAGAGATAGGTAAACAGAAGATTAAACATGGTATTAAGCGTTTCGATCCAGTTCGTGAGCGTGAAGTTTTAGATATGATTGCAAATGTGAATGAAGGGCCATTTGAAACTTCAACATTACAACATATTTTTAAAACAATTTTCCAAGCAAGTTTAGAGTTACAAGAAGATGACCACAGAAAAGCTCTTTTAGTATCTAGAAAGAAAAAGCCTGAAAATACAATTGTCACAGTGAAAAACGATATTGTTCTTGGTGACGGTTCACAATCATTTATTATGGGACCATGTGCAGTTGAAAGCTATGAGCAAGTACGTGCAGTTGCACAAGCAATGAAACAACAAGGTTTAACAATGATGCGAGGCGGTGCATTTAAACCTAGAACTTCTCCATACGATTTCCAAGGACTTGGATACGAAGGTCTTCAAATTTTAAGAGAAGTGGCAAATGAGTTTGATTTAGCGGTTATTAGTGAAATACTAAATCCAAATGATGTTGAAAGATCATTAGAATATGTTGATGTCATTCAAATTGGTGCACGTAATATGCAAAACTTCGATTTACTGAAAACAGTTGGTCAAGTAAATAAACCTGTTTTATTAAAACGTGGATTGTCAGCAACAATTGAAGAATTTATTAATGCAGCAGAATACATTATTTCTCAAGGAAATGACCAAATTATTCTTTGTGAAAGAGGAATTCGTACTTATGAGAAAGCTACAAGAAATACATTAGATATCTCAGCTGTACCTATTCTTAAGAAAGAAACACATTTACCAGTTGTTGTCGATGTTACTCATTCTACAGGACGTAAAGACTTACTATTACCAACTGCAAAAGCGGCTCTAGCAATTGGAGCGGATGCAGTAATGGCTGAAGTACATCCAGACCCAGCAGTTGCTTTATCAGATTCAGCTCAACAAATGAATATTCCGCAATTTGAAGAGTTCATGTTTGAGTTAAAAGACTTCCGTTCAAAGCTTCAAGGGTAATTAAACTTAATGAAAGATAGGCGGTGAAAGCCTTGAAAAAGAACGTCCTTTTAATTGGCACTGGTTTAATTGGAGGCTCAATTGCCTTGGCAATAAAAAAAGTGCATGATGTGAATATCATTGGCTATGATATAAACGAAAAACAACTTGAAATAGGAAAAAAAATTCAAGTTTTAGATGAAACCTCGGTACAGCTTAAAACCTGTGCCGAGAAGGCTCATCTAATTATCTTTTCTTGTCCTGTTGAGGAGTCAATAAAATATATACATATGTTAAGTGAATATGAACTAAAGAATGATGTCATATTAACAGATGTAGGTAGTACGAAAAGTGAAATTATGAGACACTCTAGGACACTTACAGATAAAGGATATTGCTTCATTGGTGGTCATCCGATGGCGGGTTCACACAAAACTGGTGTTGAGAGTGCGAAAGTTCATTTATTCGAAAATGCATATTATATTTTGACACCGAGTGAAAATACTGTAGATGGTCAAATTGATGAATTGAAAGAATGGCTTAAAGGAACAGGCTCACATTTTGTTGTGATTGATGAAGCAACACATGATCAAATTACAGGAGTGGTAAGTCACTTTCCACATCTAATCGCTTCTAATCTTGTAAAACAAGTTAAGAACTACTCAAAAGACGAGCCCTTAGTAACTTCTCTTGCTGCAGGTGGATTTAGAGACATTACAAGAATCGCATCAAGTAGTCCAAAAATGTGGACTGATATTGTGATTCAAAATAAAGATATTTTGCTTTCTCTAATTTCCAACTGGATAGATGATATGAAGCAAATGTATCAGCTTGTAGATAATCAGAATAAAGATGAAATCTTTCAATATTTTAAGGACTCAAAAGACTATCGTGACAATATGCCAGTAAAAGCAAATGGTGCCATTCCAAGTTATTTTGATTTATATGTTGACGTCTTAGATCGTGTTGGTGAGCTTGCTAATATCACAACAATCCTATCTATTCATCAAGTTAGTATTACTAATCTGAGAATTATTGAGTCACGCGAAGGCTTACCAGGTGTACTTCGAATAAGTCTTCAAACTGAAAATGACAGAGTGAAAGCAGAAAACTTCTTAAATGTAAATGGATATGAGACGTATATTGTTTCATAAGAAAGCACTTTTAATAGTGCTTTTTTTTGGTTGGAAAGTTCGATTACTTGATATAGTTATGTCCTATTTGCTAAAGCCTCTGACATTTCAAATAAAAATGAATAGTCAGTCTCTTTTAAGTACCAATTTTCTGAACTTTATATTATAATTTAGTAGGTTAGGTTATTAAAAAGTTAAACATGGAGGGATATCAATGTCTCAGTTTGAAAAATCTTTAGAAAAATATGCTGAACTTGCTGTAAAAAGTGGAGTTAATATCGTAGAAGGACAAACACTACAAATAAATGCACCAATCGGAGCTGCAGAATTCGTTCGTAAAGTTGTAAAATACGCTTACGAAGCAGGAGCAAAAAATGTAAATATCGAATGGAACGATGATGTAATTACTCGTACAAAATACGAATTAGCACCAGAAGAAGTATTCTCAGAATTTCCAGGTTGGAAAGTTACTGCTTTAGAAGAATTAGCTGAAAACGGTGGAGCTGTGTTATCAGTAATCTCACCAAACCCTGAATTATTAAAAGGAATCGATCCAAAGCGTATTGCTACTTTTAATAAGACTGCTAGCTCAGCATTACATAAATATCGTGAATACATGATGGCTGACCGTATTCGTTGGTCAATCGTAGCGATTCCATGCGTGGAATGGGCAGAAAAAGTGTATCCAAATGAGCAAATTGACAAAGCTATGGAATTACTATGGGATTCAGTTTTCAAAATTTGCCGAGTTGACAATGAAAATCCAGTAGAAGCTTGGGTTAAACATAACGATTTCTTACAAGAAAAAGTTGTTCAATTAAATGACAAGCGCTACAAAACATTACATTATACTGCACCTGGTACTGATTTAAAACTAGATTTAGTAGATAATCATGTATGGAAAGGTGGCGGAGCAAACAGTGAGGATGGCAAATGGTTTAATCCAAACATTCCAACTGAAGAAGTTTTCTCTATGCCACATAGCCACGGTGTAAACGGTACAGTTCAAGCTACTTTACCATTAAATTACGGTGGAAATTTAATCGAGAACTTCTCTTTAACATTTAAAGATGGTAAAGTTGTCGATTTCACAGCTGAAAAAGGCTATGATACACTGCAACACTTATTAGATACTGATGAAGGTGCTCGCCGTTTAGGTGAAGTTGCATTAGTACCACATGATTCACCTATTTCTAATACAGGTTTAATTTTCTTCAACACATTATATGATGAAAATGCTTCTTGCCACTTAGCATTAGGTAAAGCATATCCAAACAATATGAAGGATGGAGAAAAATTACCTTCTGAAGAACAAGAAAAATTAGGAATCAACCAAAGCTTAACTCACGTTGATTTCATGATCGGTTCTCCAGAATTAAACATCGATGGTATTAAAGAAGATGGAACAGTTGAACCAATTATGAGAAATGGTAACTGGGCATTTTAATAGAACATAAAAAAAGAGGGTATCTCATTATTTTGAGATACCTTTTTTGTTTAGACAAAGTCTTAAATATCTGATTTTCAGACTGAGGATTAAGCAAGTTCTTGGAACACTTCATTACTTCTTAATACGGTAATAAAACCATCTAAAATTGTATGGCTAACTGAAAATCCTTTACGTTTATAAAATTCAAGCGCGTCTTCATTTCCATTAGAAACAAAAATAAAATAATCCTCTACATCATCAAACTGTTTCAGCCACTTCATAGACATTTTGAATAGTACAGAACCAACGCCATATTTTCGATATTCTTCTTTTATGTAAAATTGAGACAAACAACCAACATTCTTTATATGAACTGAGGATAGATCGAAAAATGTTGCAAATTCATTTGAATATGCCTCTTTTGGAGAAATATTTGAATAAACATAACCAACGACTTTGTCTTCATCTTTTACGATAACAATATAATTATGTATGGCTTTTTTTACTGAAGGAACCATTCGTGTATCAAAATTCATATGATCAAACAACTCTTGTTTGATTGTCGCTTTTGCCTTTTGAAAAGTCATTAATTCATTACATAAATCTCTACATAATTCAATTTGATCTTCGTCGATCGCTTCATAAGTTAAATTCATCTTGTCACTCCTCATTAAAATCGAGATTTTTAGCATTAACTAATTTCATATGATTTAATTTTAATATATAAATTTATGAAAACAAATGAATTTATAAGTTGAATCATTTTTGGTATATAATGGAAGGGTCAACTAGAATCAAAATTCATCACCTAAACATAAACCAAATGGAGGATGAAAAAATGGAAGATCTAAATTATGAGTTTTATATTGGTGCTAAACCAGAGGAAGTTTGGAAGATATTTGTAACACCAGAAGGAACTAAGGCAATTTTTTTCGGTTGTATATTGAAGTCAACATTTGAAGTTGGGGCGCAATATGAATATATTGGACCAGGTGAAGATGGAGATCATACAGTACATGTTTATGGAAAAATATTAGCATTTGAGCCTTACAAAATGATGAGTTATACAGAACATCCTGGTCCAGTTTACCGTGAAAATCATGCTGAATTAGAAACAAAAATTACTCTTACACTTGAAGAAGTGGGAGAGTGTACAAAGCTAACATTAGTTAACGATCAATGGCCAGAAAATCACCCTTCATATGAAAGTACAAAATCTAGTTGGCCGATGATATTAAGTAATGTAAAAACATATGCAGAATCAGGTAAAACATTAGATTTTGGCTGGTAAATATAAAACTAAAAACCTCTGAGATTTTGTCAGAGGTTTTTAGTTTATCGGAATAGATGAAAACCAATATATGCACAAAAAATACTTATAATTGTAGATAAAATGATGTAAGATAAAGCGGTTTTGAATTTTTTTGAGATGATTAATTGAATGGCTTCATAGCCAAATGTAGAAAAGGTAGTAAAACCCCCTAATATTCCTACACCAATAAACAACCACATAGTTGTAGAGATGGACTGATCTAGATAAAGATGGTTAGTTAAACCTAAAATAAACGACCCGAGTATGTTTATAACGAAGGTGCCAAAAGGAAAAATTGTTGTATGCTTTTTATTAACATAATTACCAAGAGCATAACGACAAATTGCTCCAATTCCCCCACCTATTCCAATAATGATCATGATGAGGTTACTCCTTTTGCTTTATTAAATTTCTCAACCGTTTTCACACCAAGATATGACAAACTTATTCCAATTACTAAACTTAGTAGTATATAGGCAAAACTTACTAGCATCTTTTTTTCATCAATTAGAACCACATTTTCAAGTGAAAAGGTTGAAAATGTTGTAAACGCTCCAGTAAAACCTGTTCCAATTAATAAAGTGTATTCAGGTTTTAGATTAACTTTAGCCATCGGTAAGAAAAATCCTAAAAAGAAGCATCCAATTATATTGATTAAAAATGTATGAATTGGAAAACCATTAGTTAGTGGATGAATTGCTGTCCCAAATAAGTATCGTAGAATTGCTCCAAAAAAACCTCCAACAAATATAAGTAAATAGTTCATAAATCACCTCATTAATACATGATAAAAACGCTCACTAGGAGCGTTTTTGTTAGTTTGTAGCATAAAAAAGAATAATCGAAACTAAATTATTCAAAAAGTGGGCAAAAATCGTAACCTCAATTTTTTTTGTTTTGATATAAATAATACCAAAAATTAACCCAGCTAAAGAGTACGACAGTAATGCATAGATAGAAAAACCAGCAAGCATATGCAATAAACCAAATCCAAATGAACTTACGATCAATCCAATAATCGGAGAATGTTTAAAAATAGAACCAATGATTAATTTTCGTGTAATCCATTCTTCTTTAATCGGTGCTAATATTACAGCAGAAATAATCATAAGGGCCGGATTGGTACGCAGCAAGCCTTCAACTTCTTTTTGATTATCTGGAGTTGCTATCGAATAATTGAAATGTTGGAAAATTACATCAAGAAGTTGTGAAGAAACAATAAGAACCACATATGCGCCTAAAACAATTACAATATCAATTACAGTAATGTTTATTCGTCTTAAAGTTAGAAGACCTTTTTTCTTCGTATAATAATATAGCCAAAATAAACTGAGGACACCAAAGATTGAATCCGCATAAATCGAAACAGTATTTAAAAGATTATAAAATTGTTCTCTAGTTAGACTAATATGCGCGGTTTTAACAAAAATCGCACCCCATATCGTTGCAATCACTAGAAGTAAGTTCAAACCAACTATAAATATTAAAAAATAGAAGACAAGTGTTTTTATGGCAGACTTACGTTCATTCGGTATATTTTCTGGTATGAGTGTTTTATAGTTTAATTCATTATCCAAATCGGCTCCTCCAATTTTTTGATCTATGATCTCAAACTTTCTAACAATCTAATTTATATTTATACTAACATATCCTATTTTATCTTAAATATAAAGCTGAAAGAACCAAAATTAAATTAAATAAAACTAATTATTTTCAAACCATTTAAGATTCAATCTAGCTTGTGATAGAAAAGAGAACTTTAATTATGTGCAAAAGTACACAGAATGTTCTAATTATTGTAACTTTCATTTTGTTAGATGATTGTTAAATCATATTAATCTTTTTGTAATCGCATGAACTTAGATCGGGTTGCTGAGGTCATTTCTAATTACACAGGGATTTATTACTTCAAAAGCTTTTTTGTATCAGATAGTATACTTATTTTCTTTCTAATTATTTTAATCTTTGGATGCATAAATTTTTTGCGATCAGATCGCTTTACGAACAATATTTTTAAGTTTATTTTTGCACAAGTATTGTTCTTATCATCATATTTATTTTGCTATTTTCTAATTGTATTTATGTTCTCCGTTTTATTTATAAAATGATTGGTTTTTGCTAGTTGCTATCGGAAAGTACAGATAAAAACATGAAGAAAACAAGGTATACTGATATACCTTGTTTTCTTTAATCCTGCTCGATTCAATTCAATTGCTCAACTTGATCCCTAATCCGCTCCATTTTAAAGTCTAATGAATTTACGGTTGCAGAAGCTTCATTCAAACTATCTATTATTTCTTTTGGAACCTTTTTATTGTATTTATAAAAAATCTTATGTTCAAGGCTTGCCCAAAAGTCCATC
Source organism: Arthrobacter citreus (assembly GCA_013200995.1). Classification (GTDB taxonomy): domain Bacteria; phylum Bacillota; class Bacilli; order Bacillales; family Bacillaceae_G; genus Gottfriedia. Next base: position 5,038,816 of record CP053688.1, read on the forward strand.
GCAACAGTTCTAATTTGAATCTCTACTTTTACCCTTTTTGTTTCAGATGCAAGGAAAATTGGGATTTCAATAATCATATGAAAACTTTTATATCCATTTGATTTAGGCTTTTTAATATAATCTTTTACTTCTATTATATAAATGTCATCTTGCTGTTTTAAAAGTTCATAGATCATATAAATATCACTAATAAATGAACAGCTAATACGAACCCCAGCTATATCATTAATATATTTTTCTAGATTATCGTTTGTTAATTCTAATCCCTTACGCTCAAGCTTTTCCATTATACTTTCAGGTTTTTTTAATCGAGACTTTACGTGTTCAATTGGATTATGATTATGAGTTAAAGTAAATTCTTCATTTAATATTTTAATTTTAGTATTGATTTCATCTAACGCAAATTTATATATTAAAAGTGTGTTAGTCCATTCACCTAAGCTTAGTTCTTTCAAGATAGGCAACCTCCTAATGTATATTACGTAAGTATTCTATCAGTCCAATGTGAACTTAGTGTGAATTATTTGTAACAAGGAGATTAGTTCTAGACTTAGAGTATAGGAAGTGCAGAGAGACAATTATACAAGATCATGGGTTTAGGGTTCAGTAGGTGCATAGAATAGATTGTTTTAAAATATTCGATTCAAAAGCTTCAATCTTGAGTTTAAATTCATTAAATTAGTGCTAGATTAAAGTTAAAATAAACTACTGTGGGTTTTATTTTGGGTTTTGTTAGTTTTGAAATAATGTGTTATAAATTATATATATATTTTGAGTTAGGGGTACATAGATGAAACAGAGTTTTTATCGTTTGTTTATTGAATTAACTAATAATCGTTTTACTTCAGGTCTTTTGCGTAGGTTTTCTACTTCTAGATTGAGTAAGCTATTTATTAAGCCGTATATTAAAGCGTTTAATTTAAATATGGATGAGAGTAAAGAATCTTCTTTTTCTTCATTACATGCATTGTTCACTAGGGAATTAAAGCAAAATGCTAGACCGATCCATGCTGGTGAAAGTGAATTAGCTTGTCCGGTAGATGGTGTGTTAGAGTCATGTGGGAAAATTGAAATGGATATTAAATTTGTCGTTAAAGGAAAAACATATAGCATTATTGATATGTTAGGTTCAAAGGAAATGGCAGATAAGTATGATGAGGGTTATTATATGGTGTTGTATTTAAGTCCTAGCCATTATCATCGTATGCATAGTCCAATTGAAGGCGAAGTTGTTTCTCAATTTGAATTAGGTTCAAAATCTTATCCTGTTAATAAAGCAGGTTTAACGTACGGTAAAGATCCACTTTCAAAAAATTATCGCATTGTTTCAGAAGTATTATGCAATGATAATAATAAACATATTGCGATGATTAAAGTTGGTGCTATGTTTGTTAATACAATCGTCGTAACTAAAAAAGAAAAACAATTAAAAAAAGGTGAAGAGGTAGGTTATTTTTCTTTTGGGTCTACGGTTGTGTTACTTTTTGAAGCAAATAGTTTTACACCGGATGAGAAACTACAGTCTGGACAAGCGATAAGAGTTGGTCAAAATCTTGGGAAATTAGTTTAAAAATAATAAAAGTATGCACTTTTTTTCACGAAATGGGAGCCATCGTATAGAAAGATGGTTCTTTTTCTGTTATTGTAAAGAGTGCTTGTATTTTAATTTCACTTGTATTATTTGCGTATATTGAAAATAATAAAAATGATTAAGATGTTTTTTTTATATAGAAATCTAGTCCTCTTCGTTTAATTTCTTTTTCAATTAAATAAATGAAGGCCGGATCTAGCTGTAAACCAAGAGCTTTTTTGTATGACTCAAGTAACAACTCATCATTTAATTTGTACATATTTTTTGCCCGGTTGGGCGTTCACCTCCGAGTGATTAGAATTTTTTTAATTTCTTTGTAAACTTAATGTATCAAATTTTTAAAAAGAGAACAACCGTTCGTTTATCCACAGAAATAGGTGGATAACTTGTGGGTAAATTGTTTATATTTTCTGAAAAAGTATGTTATAGGACTAAGGATAATGTGTATAGATTTATCCACAGTTTAAATGGTTGTAGTTATTTGTCGAACGATTTATAGAATATATCGAGGTGTAATAATGTTTAATAAATTTTTACCGAGTGAAACTGTTAATAATGTTTATGCAATTACGCCTGAGCATCTGAAAGGCTTAGGAATAAAGGGGATCATTACGGATCTAGATAATACGTTAGTAGAATGGCATAGACCACTAGCAACCCCTGAATTAACAAAATGGTTTAAAGGTATGGATGATGCTGGGATTAAAATAACAGTTGTATCAAATAACAATGCTGAACGTGTTGGGAAATTTTGCGACCCTCTAGGCATTCCATTTATTCATCGAGCACGTAAGCCACTAGCTACTTCATATAAGAAGGCTTATAAACAAATGAATTTAAAACCGACTGAAGTTGTAATGATTGGTGATCAATTACTTACGGACGTATTTGGTGGTAATCGTCAAGGAATTCACACGATTTTAGTAGTTCCAGTTGCGAGTACGGATGGTATTTGGACAAGATTTAATCGAATGGTAGAACGTAGAATTCTTTCTTCTTTAAGAAAGCAAGGATTGCTACAGTGGGAGGATAAAAAGTGAGTCATACAGAAATAAGATGTATTGGTTGTGGGGTTGAAATTCAATCTGAGGATAAAGAAAAGCTTGGATATGCACCTCCATCTTCATTAGAAAAAGATGAAATTATTTGTCAACGTTGTTTCCGTTTAAAAAACTATAATGAGATTCAGGATGTGGAGTTAACTGATTCTGACTTCATTCGTATTTTAAATGGAATTGGTTCAAAGGACTGTCTAGTCATAAAAGTAGTTGATGTTTTTGATTTTTCTGGTAGTTGGTTAAATGGGATCAATCGATTTGTTGGAAACAATAAAATTTTATTAGTTGGAAATAAAGCAGATTTAATTCCGAAATCAGTTAAGAAAAATAAGCTTACTCAATGGATGAGTGGAACTGCAAAACGCTGGGGGCTAAGGCCAGTAGGTATTCATTTAGTTAGTGCAGTTAAAGGCACTGGTATTGATGAATTAGCAGAAAGTATTGAGAAGTATCGTGAAGGCAAGGATGTATATGTAGTAGGGTGTACAAATGTTGGAAAATCAACATTTATAAATACGATGATTAAACGTTATAGTGAAGAGAGCAGTAATATCATTACAACATCTCACTTTCCGGGTACAACACTTGACCTAATTCAAATACCACTTGATGAACATAGTGATTTAATCGATACTCCTGGAATCATTAATCATCATCAAATGGCTCATTTTGTTGATAAAAAAGGTTTGAAAATCATTACACCGAAAAAAGAAATTAAGCCGATGGTTTATCAATTAAATGAAGGTCAAACATTATTCTTTGGTGGCTTAGCTCGCTTTGATTATTTAGAAGGTGGAAGACGTTCTTTTACTTGTCATTTCTCAAACGAATTATCAATTCATCGTACAAAACAAGAAAATGCCGATGAATTATACGAAAGACAAGCTGGTGAATTATTAGTTCCACCATATGGAGAACAAATTAATGAGTTACCTAAATTAGTAAGGCATGAATTTATGATAAAAGATGCTAAAACTGATATAGTTTATTCAGGGTTAGGATGGATTACAGTGAATGACCCAGGTGCTAAAATCGTTGCTTATGTACCAAAAGGTGTAGCTGTAACTCTTCGTAATTCTATTATATAAGAATAATTTTGGGGGCTAAAGAGAAATGAAAGACCAATACTATGTAATCGGTCAGCCGATTGGTCATTCAATGTCACCAACTATGCATAATGAATGGTTTCTCTCTAATCATATTTCAGGTCACTATTCTGCAAAAGAAGTTGGGATAACAGAATTAAAATCAGTTATGACAGAGTTTCGTTCAACTGTTAAAGGATTTAATGTAACAGCACCACTTAAAGTAGAAGTAATGCAGTATTTAGATGAAATTGATCCATTAGCAAAAGCAATTGGAGCTGTTAATACGGTTATCAATAAAGATGGAAAATTATTTGGTAAAAATACTGATGGTATTGGATATATTAGAGGTCTATCTTATGTTTTGGAAAAACCGATTGAAGAAGAAACTATTTTAATTATTGGTGCAGGCGGTGCTGCTAGAGCAATTCTTTATAGCCTACTACACTTAGGAGTTAAGCATATTACCGTTACAAATCGAACGGTGGAAAAAGCAAAAGAGCTCTTAGATGGTAAGTTGATGAATGAGGTTAATATTATTTCAATTCAAGAGGCTGAAGAACAACTTGGAAGATTTTCGCTGATTATTCAAACGACTTCGGTTGGAATGAAGCCAAACGAAAATAGCACTCCTTTAGCACTAACTAATTTATCACCAAATGCAATTGTATCGGATCTAATTTATAGCCCGTTTAAAACAGTATTTTTAAAAGAAGCTGAAGACAGAAATGTAGCTATACAAAACGGATTACCGATGTTTATTTATCAAGGAGCATTAGCATTTCAAGAGTGGACAGGAATTTTTCCTAATACTATTGATGCTTATTCATTATTAGAAAGAAAACTTGGAGGAACAAAATGTTAACAGGTAAACAAAAAAGATTTTTACGCTCAAAAGCTCATCACTTAAACCCTATTTTTCAAGTAGGTAAAGGTGGAGTAAATGAAAATATGGTTAAGCAAATTTCAGAAGCACTTGAAGTAAGAGAACTTTTAAAAGTAAGTATACTTCAAAACTGCGATGAGGACCGTTATGAAATAGCAGATCAACTAGTTGAAGGTACAGACGCTGAACTAGTACAAGTAATTGGACATACAGTCGTTTTATATAAAGAGTCAGAAGAAAATAAAACAATCGTATTACCTTAATAAGTTAAATACCGTTAATTAGAGGAGAAGCGGATTAATGGATAAACAAAAAGCACTTTCATTTGTAAAAGAAAAACTAACGAACGGGCGTTTTACACATACTATTGGTGTGATGGAAACTTCAGTTAGACTTGCCGAAAAATATGGTGCGGATGTAAAAAAAGCAGAGTTAGCTGCAATTTTCCATGATGTCGCAAAATGCATGCCGATTAAAGAGTTAAAAGCAATTATGGAAGAAAATGAACTTTCACTAAAGCTTTTAAAGTATAATAAAGAACTTTGGCATGCTCCTGTTGGTGCATTTCTTACAAAACATGAATATGGAATTGATGATAAAGAAATTTTACGAGCAATCAAATACCATACAAGTGGTCATAAAGAGATGAATTTATTAGATAAAATAATATATGTAGCAGACTATATTGAACCTAATCGTAACTTTCCTGGTGTGGAAGAAGCTCGTGAATTAGCCGAACAAAATTTGGATAGAGCATTATTATTCGCATTAAAAAATACGATTACATTTTTGATCAATAAAGAACAGACAGTCTACCCATTAACGGTTAAAACATATAACTCAATTTTAAAGCAAGTTCAAAGCCAGGGGGAACAAAAAAATGAATGAAAAAGAATTAATGATATTAGCAGTAAAAGCAGCAGACGACAAGAAAGCTGAAGATTTAGTTGTATTAGATATGAAGGGAATCTCTTCAATTGCAGATTATTTCATTATTTGCCAAGGGAATTCAGATAAGCAAGTTCAGGCAATTGCTAGAGAAGTAAAAGATCAAGCGTATCAACATGGTAAAGATGTAAAACGTCTAGAAGGATTTGACGAAGCTCGTTGGGTATTAGTCGATATCGGTGATGTTGTCGTTCATATTTTCCATCGTGACGAAAGAAACTATTATAACTTAGAAAAGCTTTGGGGAGATGCGCCATCTCTTGATGTATACGGAGAAATTCTTTCATGACATACAATCGCTTCGCGTACTTGTATGATCAATTAATGAATGACGTCCCTTATGAAAGATGGGTCGAATTCTTAAAAAATGTGTTTCAAAAGTATGATGTAAATCAACCTGAAATTTTAGATATCGGATGTGGTACAGGAACTTTACCGATTCTTTTATCAAAATTGAACTATTCAGTTAGTGGGGTCGATTTATCTGAGGAAATGTTAAGTGTTGCGATGGCAAAAGCCGAACAGGAAAAAGTGAATATACCTTTTTTTCAACAAAATATGGTTGAACTAGAAGGATTTAATGAATTAGATTGTGTAACGATTTTCTGTGATTCACTTAATTATTTAGAAACGGAAGATCAAGTAAAACAAACATTTCGTAATGTACATGAAAGTTTAAAAGAAAATGGTTTGTTTTTATTTGATGTACATTCGCCTTATAAAATTGAAGAAATATTTGCTGAAGAGACATTTTTTATTGATGATGCAGAGTTAAGCTTAGTTTGGTCTTGTACACAAGGCGTGCAACCTTTAAGTGTTGAACATGATTTAGTTTTTTTTATGAAAGATGAACATCGTGATCTATATGAACGTTTTGAGGAATATCACAATCAACGAACATATCCAATCAATACGTATAAAACATGGTTGAATGAAAATGGATTTGAAATAAAAGAAATCATTGCTGATTTTGATGAGTCGGTAGAAGAAATGTCTGAGCGAATCTTTTTTATAGCAATGAAAAAATAAAAAACCCTTATAAGAAAACTCTTTTTCTTAAAGGGTTTTTTGCTTTATTAACCATATAAAATTAAATTTTGTATTTTTGTGTGCAATTGAATAAACAAGTACAATTAACAACAAGTTAATCAAAACTGCTCCTTAACCCGTTCGATTTCTTGATCAAATTTATTATGTGTTTTTTCAAAGATTTCTTCAAATAAGTCCCCAACTCGGGCTTCAAGTACTTTGATTCCTTCACCAGTAATTCCGCCTTTTACACATACCTTTTCTTGAAGTGTTTCAAGCGTAAAATGTTTTTGTTCAATGAGTTTTCCAAACCCAATAATCATTTCTTCTGCTAAAATCGTTGCTTGCTCTTTTGAAATGGATGTTTGATATACAGCTGCATCAATAAATTTTTGGAGTAAATAACTAAAAAATGCCGGTCCACAGCTTGCGATATCAGACGAGACTCTTGTAATATCCTCTGAAATCATAACAGGTTTAGAGACTTTCGAAAATAGCTCGATAATTTGCTCCTTATTTTTGGCTGTACACCTTTTTCCGAAATTAACTAAAGTAACACCACTCAATGCTTGGTTAGTTATGCTAGGAATAACTCTTGCAACTTGACAAGGTAAAATGGCTTCTAATTGATCGACATTTATTGGACTTGTAATCGATATAACACAATGTTTTTTTGTGAAATATTTTTGTAAAGATGAAAGTAATGGTTGTATTTCTAATGGTTTTACGCATACGATTACAATTTCTGAAGAGGTGATGACTTCTTTTGCTGTCTCAACAACATTTAAATCAGGATATATATTTTTTAGCTCATAAGCTTTATACATTGAACGGTTTGTAATTGTTAACTCGGAGGGCTTCAAGGCAATCGACTTTATAAATCCATTAAGCAAGATAGTTCCCATATTTCCTGTACCTATGATGCCTACGTTCATGAGTACATCCCTTCCTTTGCATACATTCTCTCCTACACTATATGATGAAAAGTCGAAAATAATGATATAAGTTAAAACGGAGGACGAAAATGAAAAAGTTAATTCACAATAAACTAGTTTGGTTATGTCTATTAATTGTAGTAGTTCTAATAGTAAATTATTATCAAACTGAGCGTAAAAATGATGTTGTTTTTGCAAATCAATCTCATGAAGAAAGGGACGATGAAGAAAAGAAAACCGTGTCTAACAAAGAAATTAGTGCGCCAGCTCAATCAAAAGTTTTCATGGTTGATGTAAAAGGTGCAATTCAAAAACCAAGTGTCATTGAATGCAAGGAAGGAGATCGAGTCATTGATGTAATCAAATTAGCAGGAGGATTTCAAAAGAAAGCGGATGTGAATAAAGTAAATTTAGCTGAAAAAGTTTTTGATGAGATGGTAATCTATGTACCATTGATTGGTGAAGAAATAGAGGTTGTTCCGTCTTCGACTAATAATAATACTGAAAAAAATGAAGCAATTGATATTAATCATGCAACACAATCAGAATTAGAAAAAATACCTGGAATTGGTCCAACAAAAGCAAAAAATATATTAGATTATATTGAATCTAATGGGCCGTTAACTTCGATTGAACAATTAGATGCAGTAAATGGAATTGGCAAAAAATCTCTTGAACAAATGACTCCATTTATTTTAATTCGATAAATTATAATGAGTATTTTTCTAGCCTATATAGTTATTGTACAAATCATTACAACAGTCCTTTTTAAAGATTATAATTTGATTTATTTATTGATTTTACTTATTCTAAGTTTATTTTTAGTTATGAAAAGAAAATGGTCAATTCTATTTGCTTGTCTAATTTCAATCCTATTTACCTCGTTAATATGTTTTTTACAAAATAATATAATTAATTCCCCTAACCCAAAACCTGCTCAAAGTGTTCGAGGTGTAATTATTTCGTCCCCTATAATAGATGGAAATAAAATTTCTTTTACATTTAAACTTAATAATCAAAAAGTCTTACTTAATAGCTTTGCTAATTCTAAGGACCAATTAAAAGTATTTCAAAACCGACAAATTGGTGAGATTTGCGATGTAACAGGTGATGTTGATCTACCTCAAAAAAATTCGAACCCATACTTATTTAATTATCAAAAATATTTATTAAACCAAGGGATTCAGTGGACTATTACAACTAATCCAAAAAGTTTAATGAAATGTAAAAATGGAACTCGAACATTACTTCAATCTTTAGTTTATAACCGACAAGCTTTAACTAACTATGTTGAAGATCATTTTGATTCCATTACAGAAGGGTATATAAATGCTCTATTATTTGGTGATCGCTCAAAAATGAACGTAGACACAGAATCGCAATATCAGATTGTAGGAATTGTTCATTTACTTGCAATTAGTGGTTCACACATTAGTTTATTGAGTCTTTGCATTTATTTTTTATTAATTAGAGTAGGTGTAACGAAAGAAACTAGTTTATTTATAACCATTGTTTGTATTATTTCCTATGGCTTTTTAGCAGGCGCATCAGCGTCAGTTGTAAGGGCAGTTATTATTGGGGCTTTAGTTTGCATATTTAGACTAGCAAAAATAAAAGTGGACCTAACTTCGCTCTTATATCTTTCTTGTATAGTGATGTTATTGATAAGACCAAATTATATAGATGATCTAGGCTTTCAATTTTCCTTTGTGACAAGTTTTGTGCTTATTTTAACGAGTAAGCAGATCTCGAATTATAAAACATGGTATGCCAAAGCCTTATTTACTTCGAGTATTACTCAATTAGTTTCCATACCTATATTACTTTACAATTTTCACGAATTGTCGCCTTATAGCATTTTTATCAACTTAATTTTCATCCCATTTATCAGTTTTATCGTTATGCCACTCTGTATTATTTGTTTTAGTCTTAGTTTAATAACACCAGCTTTAAGTGTTTATTTTACATTTCTTTTAACGTTTTTCATTAATTTGTCAGATGAATTACTTAGTCTTTGTATGCAATTACCATTTATTAAATTAATTTTTACACACCCGTCAAGGGAGATTCTGTTTCTCTATATAATCCTTATATTTTTAATTTTATATTTCATGGAATCTGAAAAAGAAAAGAAAGTAGTTATTAATTGTGTAATCGGATTTTTCATTCTTATCATTGGGCATTTATTTTTTTCTTTTATCAATCCAATCGGAAAAGTAATGTTCATTGATGTAGGACAAGGTGATTGTATTCTTATTAAACTGCCATTTAATAAGGGGAACTATGTAATTGATACCGGTGGCAAACTAATTATTAATGAAGAAGATTGGATGAAGCGTAAAAAGCCTTTTTCTACTGGTAGTGATATTTTAATACCAATATTAAAAGGAGAGGGAATAAGTAAAATAGATAGATTAATCTTCACACATGGTGATATTGATCATGTTGGTGGAGGGCTAGAGGTATTACAATCTTTCCATGTAAATCAATTAATCGTCGGTGACAAACATACATTTACAGAAGCAGAAAAAGAAAGAATTACTTTAGCAATGAATAAAGGGATTGAGGTGAAGAAAATAAGTGAAGGAAATAAGTGGAAAGTAGGTAGTAATTATTTTGAGATTATTTCTCCAATTAAAAACTATAAAGGAGAGGAAAACCATGGATCAATTGTTATTAAATCAAACATAGGTGGGAAGAGTTGGTTGTTTACGGGTGATTTAGATGAAAGTGGTGAAATTGAGCTTATCTCTAAATACAAAAATGTAAAGGCAGATGTTTTAAAAATAGGGCATCATGGCAGTAATACATCGACTTCTAACGAGCTTTTAAAGGCAGTTTCGCCTAAAGTTGGTATTATCTCAGTTGGTACAAAAAATCGTTATGGTCATCCAAAGCAAGAAGTACTGAGTCGATTACAGAAATATAATGTTAAAATCCTTCGAACTGATGAAAATGGTGCAATAACTTATGAATTTAAAAGTGGTCAAGGTACCTTTTATGTGTTTAAAGCATACCGTAAAGCAAAGAACAGAAATTAACAAAAAAATAAAAAGACTGCCAAGGCAGTCTCATCATTTGATTCTATGTATTATCGTGCAACATACTCCACAATTGTTGCAATGATAAAGAGAATAGCGAAGAAACCAAATGAAACAGCAAAGCCAACGCCTGAATCTGTAGAATCATTACGCTTACTTTGAACGTTTTTTTCAAATGTATTCACAAATAACCCCTCCTAATTCACAATTTTAGTATAAATCAATATAACTAAAAAATCCATAGTATGTTTGTTTTAGTTATACCGTTTTAAATAAAGAAACCGGATCTTTATTTAAAACGTTAATATAAATTAGAGATTAGTATTTACTAATCTCTTCCTTCTCATGTAGGACATGTTATACTGTATAAAGAAAATTAGTGTAGGGGAGCAAAACATGATTAATGATTTACATAAAAAATTGAAAAAAGATGTGTCCCCAATGTATTTGTTGGTTGGTACTGAAGATTTTTTACTTCAAGAAGCAGAAAACTTAATCGTGAAAGCGGCTTTACAAGGTGAGATTGATGACTTTAACTATCAAACATATGATTTAAAAGAGGCTTATTTAAATGAGGCTCTAGAGGACGCTCAAACACCGTCATTTTTTGGTGGGAATAAAGTCATTGTTATAAAATCATGTGTTTTTTTAACAGCTCAAAAAGAAAAAATTGTACAAGATATCGAGCCGTTATTTAATTATATTGATAATCCATCTCCCTTTACAACTGTTGTTTTTATTGCTCCTTATGAAAAGTTGGACGAGCGAAAAAAGGTCACAAAAGCATTTAAAAAACAAGTTGAGTTAGTTGAATGCCACCCGGTTGAAGTAAACAATTTAGATGGTTGGATTAAAGAACAATTCATTGGAAATGTAACAATTACTAAAGAGGCTATTGAAAAATTAAAGCTACTAGTTGGAAATAATTTATCAATTTTAAAACTTGAATGTGAGAAGCTTCAATTATTTATAGGAAACGAAGGCGAAGTTACCGAAGACCTTGTAGAAATGATGGTTGCAAAAACGATTGAGCAAAATGTTTTTTCACTTATAGAAAAAACAGCAGTTAGACAGACGACTGATGCACTAAAAATCCTTCATGAATTATTGTATATAGGTGAAGAGCCAATAAAAATTGTAGCATTATTAGCTAGTCAATTTAGATTGTTGTACGGAATAAAACAATTATCAAGTAGCGGATATTCTAATAATCAAATTGCTTCATCAGTTGGCGTATCACCTGGAAGAGTATTTTATGGACAAAAGCAAGCAAATAACTTTCAAGTTAGTGAGTTGAAAGAAGCAATTAGATTAATTGCTGAAGTTGATTATAAAATGAAGACTGGTCAAGGTGATAAAATTATGATCCTTGAAATGTTGATTCTTCAGTTAAATAAATAAATTCGGAATAAAAATTGTTAATCATTTATAAAAATATATAGCAAAATCTGGCAGACCATTTTTAAATAAATTTGGACTGCCTTTTTATATAGTGAACAAATACTTAAAAATAATTAAGATCTATGGAGGGTAGTGTGAATGAAGGGAATTCCTAATGATATAAATAAAGTATTAAATACATACTTAGATACCGTTGGATTGAAATTACCTAATTTTCTTCATTCTTATTATCTTCATGGTCGTCTGCATTAGGTGCATTTAAGAATGGGATTAGCGATATCGATTTTATTGCTGTTGTAAATCGTTAAGTAACTGAAAATGATTTGAAAATCCTAAAAAAAATTCATCGGGATATGCAAAGAAAGTACTCTAAAACCATTCTGGGTGGATGGTATATAAGTACAAAAGATTTTCTTTCCTTAAATGAAGATAGAGTTTTATGTATTCGATTCAATGATGGGAAGTGTCATGGGTTTAAAAAGTTTGAAAAGAACTCCATAGATGTTTTTCAATTAAAAAAATACGGCATTACAGTAAAAGGAATAAATGTTGAAGATTTAGATCTTTCGATAAACTGGGAAATCTTACAATCTGATATGAGATATAATCTTAATTCTTATTGGCTTAACTGGGTAAAAAACAGTAAGAAGTTCTTTAATTTAAACTATTTAAGTTTGTTTGTTAGCGTTAGAAGTATTGAATGGGGCGTTTTAGGAGTGTCTCGTCTTTATTATACATTTAAAGAAAAAGATATCACCTCGAAAGTCGGAGCGGGTGAATATGCTTTGAAGATTGTGCCACATAGATGGCATAAGATTATTAAAGAGGCAATGAGATTACGAAATGACAATAAAAAATCTTTTTACAAATCGATTTTAAAAAGAAGAAAAGATGCAATAGGTTATATGGAGTTTATGATTGAAGAATGTAACAAGCTATTTTAAATTAAAAATTGTACGAAAAAATGGTGTCTCAAATGAGACACCATTTAATTCATTACGCGTTCATAGCGTTAACTTTTTTAGCTAAACGAGACTTTTGACGTGAAGCAGCGTTTTTATGGATTAGATTGCTGTTAGCAGCTTTGTCTAATTTTTTAGAAGCAGTTAATAAAGCTTCTTGCGCTTTTTCAGTTTCGTTATTAGTAACTAAAGCTTCAACAGTTTTCACAGCAGTACGCATTTCTGATTTAAGAGATGCGTTGTGAGCACGATGAGCCTCAGCTGTTTTTACACGTTTAATAGCTGATTTAATATTTGGCATACCTTTCACCTCCCGAATGCAGTCGAGAAATTTGCCCTCGAATACAAATAGAACAAAACTTATTTTATCAAAACAAGTCCCATTTGGCAATAGAAATTCATAAAGCTATTTTCGCCTTTTTAAAAGAAAATTAAACTACTCGTTTAGAAATGGTAACATCTAGCTAAACTAGTTAAGAAAAGACTTGTTAAATTTCGATGAGTATTGTGGAGGCTGGATAGATGAGCGAGTTAGATTTAAGTCAATATAGTGTTCGAACAGATTTAGCAGTAGAAGCAAAAGAGATGCTAGAGGAGCGTGAACAGACAAAGGAAGAAATTACCGGCTTAATCGTTAAAGAACGAGAAGTTGATGGTGTGAGTATTTCTCATGTTCATATTAAAGAATCTGCATCTGAAAGAATCGGTAAGAAACCAGGGAATTATTTAACATTACAAGTTCAAGGTATTCGTGAGCAAGATACTGATCTTCAAGACAAGGTTGAAAAAGTTTTTGCAAACGAGTTTTCGGCTTTTATTAAAAATTTAGGTATTACAGAAGATCAAACATGTTTAGTTGTTGGGTTAGGAAACTGGAATGTAACACCTGATGCACTCGGGCCAATGGTTGTAGAAAATTTAGTTGTTACAAAACATCTTTTTGAGTTGCAGCCAGAAAGTGTTCAAGATGGATATCGTCCAGTTTGTGCCTTATCTCCGGGTGTAATGGGGATCACAGGTATTGAAACGAGCGATATCATATCAGGAGTCATTGATAAAGTTAAGCCAGATTTTGTAATCGCAATTGATGCACTTGCAGCAAGATCTATTGAACGAGTTAATACAACGATTCAAATAACAGATAATGGTATTCATCCAGGATCTGGAATAGGGAATAAACGCAAGGAATTGAGTAAGGAAACATTAGGTATTCCCGTAATTGCTATAGGTGTTCCGACGGTTGTTGATGCTGTTGCGATTACAAGTGACACAATTGACTTCATTTTAAAACATTTTGGACGAGAGATAAAAGAGGGAGACAAGCCAGCGAAAGCGCTAATCCCTTCAGGAATGGCATTTGGTGAAAAGAAAAAGTATACCGAGGAAGATATGCCTAATGAAAAAGAACGAATGGCATTTATGGGGATTGTTGGAACACTTGAAGAAAATGAAAAACGTAAATTAATTCATGAAGTACTATCACCACTTGGTCATAACTTAATGGTTACACCAAAAGAAGTGGATACATTTATAGAGGATATGGCAAATATAATTGCTGGCGGTATGAATGCAGCACTACATTCTAAAATTAATCAAGACAATATTGGCTCATATACTCATTAATATTTCATAAGTGAGGAGAAGCAAATGAGATATGCGGTTAGGTATTTTTCATTAATCATTATTTTTTCAATTTTGATTATAACTTGTATGCAAATTGCAAAAGACGGAATTAGTAAAGTAACTTCGACTGATTACTATCATGTCAATGATGTGGTAAAAATTTCAAAAGAAGATGGGAAGGCTGGTCCAGTACTGTTTGGAAAAGATTATACAAAAGATGGACTAGCAGTTAGAGAAGATCATTTAGAAAGATTAGGAGCATTTAATTACTTTACAGTTGTTGGTAAAGGACTTTCCCGTTTTGTTACGTATGTAACTGAAAAAGGTGTAATGATTGTTGAAAAAATTCCTTCAATTATTGATAGCTTTAATTAGACCTTCTAAACTTCATTCGACATATACTGCTAATAGAGATTGAATATTGCCCTGTTTTTTTGATATAATCAAAACTATCTATGCTGTCGAGAAATTTAGGAGTGATGAAATGAATAAAGAGTCAAGGTCAGAAAGACAAAAGAGAATTAGAAACTTTTCAATCATCGCACACATTGACCATGGAAAATCTACATTAGCAGATAGAATTCTTGAGAAAACAAATGCATTAACTCAGCGTGAGATGAAGTCTCAGCTATTAGACTCAATGGATTTAGAGCGTGAACGTGGAATTACCATAAAATTAAATGCTGTGCAGTTACAATATAAAGCGAAAAATGGTGAAGAGTATATTCTTCATTTAATCGATACACCAGGACATGTAGACTTTACTTATGAGGTTTCTCGTAGTTTAGCAGCATGTGAAGGGGCAGTCTTAGTAGTAGATGCTGCACAAGGTATCGAAGCTCAAACATTAGCAAACGTATATTTAGCATTAGATAATGATTTAGAAATCTTACCAGTTATTAATAAAATTGACTTACCAAGTGCTGATCCAGAACGAGTACGCCAAGAAGTTGAAGAAGTAATTGGTTTAGATGCTTCTGAAGCGGTATTAGCTTCTGCAAAAGCTGGAATCGGTATTGAAGAAATTTTAGAGCAAGTAGTTGCAAAAGTACCAGCTCCAACTGGTGATCCAGATGCACCATTAAAAGCACTAATTTTTGATTCATTATTCGATCCATACCGTGGAGTTGTAGCGTATATTCGTATCATCGAAGGAACGGTTAAGGTTGGTCAAAAAATTAAGATGATGGCTACTGGAAAAGAATTTGAAGTTGTTGAAGCTGGTGTGTTCACTCCACGTACAACTCAAAGAGAAGAACTAACAGTTGGGGATGTAGGTTTCCTTACTGCTTCAATTAAAAATGTTGGAGATACACGTGTTGGTGATACGATTACATTAGCAGATAATCCTGCAACAGAACCACTTGCTGGTTACCGTAAAATGAACCCGATGGTATTCTGTGGTTTATATCCAATTGATACTTCTAAATACAATGACTTACGTGATGCTTTAGAAAAACTTCAATTAAATGATGCAGCACTTCAATTTGAAGCAGAAACTTCTCAAGCTTTAGGTTTTGGTTTCCGTTGTGGATTCTTAGGATTATTACACATGGAAATCATTCAAGAGCGTATTGAACGTGAATTTAAAATTGACCTAATTACAACAGCACCAAGTGTTATCTATAGTGTGTACACGACAAAAGGCGATATGATTACGGTTGATAACCCTGCGCATATGCCAGATCCTCAATCGATTGAACGTGTTGAAGAGCCTTATGTTAAAGCAAAAATCATGGTGCCAAATGAATATGTTGGGGCAATCATGGAGCTTTGCCAAAAGAAACGTGGTAACTTTATCGATATGCAGTATTTAGATGCAAATCGTGTTTCAATCACTTATGAAATTCCATTATCTGAAATTGTTTATGATTTCTTTGACCAATTAAAATCAAGTACAAAAGGCTATGCGTCATTTGACTATGAATTAATTGGCTACAAAGCGTCTAAACTTGTGAAAATGGATATTTTATTAAATGGTGAGCAAGTAGATGCTTTATCATTTATCGTTCACAGAGATTCTGCTTACGATCGTGGTAAAATTATCGTTGAAAAACTAAAAGAGCTTATCCCAAGACAACAGTTCGAAGTACCAGTTCAAGCGGCAATCGGACAAAAAATTGTTGCTCGTTCAACAATCAAATCAATGGGTAAAAACGTATTAGCTAAATGTTACGGTGGGGATATTTCTCGTAAACGTAAGCTATTAGATAAGCAAAAAGAAGGTAAAAAGCGAATGAAAGCTGTTGGATCTGTTGAAGTTCCACAAGAAGCGTTTATGGCTGTTTTACGTATGGATGACTAAGGAAACAATTTGTCATTGATTTCTTGAAAAAAGCCCAATAACCAAATTTGGTTATTGGGCTTTTTATAGAGTTATTTTGAGAGGATTTAACATATTATCTTCTACAAAACAATTGGTAACATCTTTTAGTCGATTGAAGAATTGAAAATATGGTTGATTAATTGACAAATTCTTTTTTCAAACAGCTTGTAATAATATTTAATTTTTTAACAGAACGTAAGAAGTGAATAAAAACAAAAAAACAATTAATACTGTTTAATGATACTAAAGCTATTAATTAGACAAATATTTTAAGAAGATATACAATCAAAAAAGTTGAAAGTAGAAAAAGTCCCTGAATCTGCACCTAAGTTGGTATCGGATCAGGGGCTTTTCGTTACATAGAAAAGAGGAGAAGGTATGGCATCTTCCGTTTATATTCATATACCCTTTTGTCAGCAGATTTGTTATTACTGCGACTTTAATAAATTTATGATGGACCGTCAGCCGGTTGATCAATATTTAGAATATCTAGAGAAAGAAATTATTGAAAGTTTAAATAGAAATCCGATAACTGATTTGAAAACAGTTTTCGTAGGCGGAGGTACGCCAACTGCATTAACTTTAGATCAAACTCAAGTGTTAGTTGATATGATTAACAACCATATTATAAAAGGAAAAAAGGGAATAGAGATAACTTTTGAAAGTAATCCTAATGAAATTTCAAAAGAGAAGCTACAAATTTTAAAAGATGGTGGAGTGAATCGAATTAGCTTTGGGGCACAAACATTCGATGAAGGTCTACTTAAAAAAATTGGACGAACTCATTCACCTAATGAAATAGAAGAAGCAATTCAAACAGCGAAAGCGGTTGGAATTGATAATATTAATCTTGATTTAATGTATGCCCTGCCAGGTCAAACGATGGAACAATTCGTTGATTCATTGGATAAAGCGATGGCGTTACCGATTCAGCATATTTCAGCGTATTCATTAATTATTGAACCGAAAACAGTTTTTTACATAGAAATGAATAGGGGCAAGCTTAAGCCTGCTCCTGAAGAAGATGAAGCAGCTATGTATGACTTTTTAATGAAGTATCTAGAAGAAAAAGGTTTTCATCAATATGAAATCAGTAATTTTGAAAAGAATGGCCTAGAAAGTAAGCATAATCTTGTTTACTGGAATAATGATGAGTATTTTGGATTTGGTGCTGGCGCACACGGATATATAAATGGAATTCGATATTCGAATGCTGGTCCGTTAAAGAAATATTTTCAATTGATTGATGAGACTGGTGTGCCGATTGTTCATGAACATACAGTAACTCAGCAAGAAAAAATGGAAGAAGAAATGTTTTTAGGTTTGCGAAAAATGCAAGGAGTATCGGAAAGAAAATTCCAAGAAAAATTTGGTTCAAACTTTAATGAAGTATTTCCGAATGTAATAGAAAAACTAAACAAAGATGGATTAGTTGAAATGAATGGGGAATTCCTTAGACTAACTCATAAAGGAAAACTTCTAGGAAATGAAGTATTTCAAGCATTTTTAATTTAGGTGGATGGTGGGAAAGGCAGGAAATTAACTTTCCCTCAGTTCCTTTTTAATCCTTTACACTTCTCTTGACATAGTAAAAAGGATTTGTTAAGTTAATAATATATTTAGCACTCACTAGACAAGAGTGCTAATAGAGGTGATAAACATGTTGACTGAAAGACAGTTATTGATACTACAAATTATTATCGATGACTTTATTCGCATGGCACAACCTGTAGGTTCAAGGAGTTTATCTAAAAAAGAAGGTATTTCATTTAGTTCAGCAACGATACGAAATGAGATGGCTGATTTGGAGGAACTTGGATATATTGAAAAGCCTCATAGCTCTGCGGGTCGAATCCCTTCTGAAAAAGGGTATCGTTTTTATGTAGACCATTTGTTATCACCACAGCTTGTTAATGACGATGATGTTCGTTCGATAAAAGGTATTTTTGCCGAGCGTATTTTTGAAATAGAAAAGCTAGTTAAAAATTCGGCTGATATATTATCTGATTTAACAAATTACACAACAATTGCACTCGGTCCAAAGGTTACTGAAAATAGGGTTAAAAATATTCAGTTAATTCCAATAGGACCTAATACAGCCGTATCAATTATTGTAACTGACACAGGGATTGTTAAAAATCGAACAGTTACAATACCACCTGGTGTATCGATGAGTGATATTGAAAAAATGGTAAATATTTTAAATGAGCGACTAGTAAATGTTCCAATTCATCAAATAAATGACAAGCTTTATAAGGAAATTGCGATGATCTTGCGTTCGCACATTTCAAATTATGAAAGTGTTATTAAGATGTTTGGTGGCACTATTGACGTACCGATTGAACAAAAACTGTTTTTAAGTGGAAAAACAAATATTTTAGCACAACCTGAATTTCATAATGTTGAGACGATGAAAATATTGTTAAACATGATCGAAAAGCAAGATGAACTAAAAAGTATTATTCCGTTTGAACAGATGGGTTTAAGTGTCAAGATTGGTAAAGAAAATGAAAAGTCTGGATTAGAAAATGTAAGTATCATTAGCGCAACCTACTCTTTAGGTGAAGATCAAATTGGTACAATTGCAGTATTAGGCCCAACTCGAATGGAGTATTCTCGAGTAATTTCATTAATGCATTTAATCACAGGACAATTGAATTTATTATTTTCATCTAAGGATGTTGAATAAATCCATTGTGAAAAGAAACAATGGATTACATATAAAAAATTAGGAGGTGAAGGTGACATGACAGAACGTCAGGAAGAACTTTTAAATGATGAAGCTGTAAATGATGAAGTAGTGAATGAAGAAACTACTGTTGAAGAGCCTTCAATCTTTACAGAAGAAAAAACAGAAGACCAATCTGAAGTAGTTGATTCGACTGATGATGAGCTTTCAAAGCTTCGTGCTGAAGTAGATGAGAAGGAAAATAAATACTTACGTCTACATGCTGACTTCGAAAATTATAAGCGTCGAGCACTTTTAGACCAACAAGCTTTAATGACTTATCGTGCTCAAAGCTTAGTATCTGATTTATTACCAGTACTAGATAATTTCGAACGCGCATTACAAGTTGAAGCAACAGAAGAGCAAACTGCTTCTTTAAAACAAGGTATGGAAATGGTGTACCGTTTGTTAGTAGAAGCTGTGAAAAAAGAAGGAGTAGAAGAAATCCCAGCACTTGGTGAACAATTCGATCCGAATTTCCATCAAGCTGTTATGCAAGAAAGTGATGCTTCTAAACCATCTAATGAAGTTCTACAAGAATTTCAAAAAGGCTATAAACTAAAGGATCGAGTAATCCGTGCATCAATGGTTAAAGTAAACGAGTAATCATACTTGCGTCTATTTAGACGCTAATATAAATATAAAATTAAAATACTAAAAGATAACTTTTGTAGATTTTAGGAGGAACATGCAATGAGTAAAATTATTGGTATTGACTTAGGTACAACGAACTCTTGTGTAGCAGTATTAGAAGGTGGAGAGCCAAAAGTAATTCCGAACCCAGAGGGTGGACGTACAACTCCGTCAGTTGTTGCGTTTAAAAATGGTGAGCGCCAAGTTGGGGAAGTAGCAAAACGTCAAGCTATTACAAACCCTAACACAATCATGTCAATCAAACGTCATATGGGTACTACTCATAAAGAAAACATTGAAGGTAAAGATTTCTCTCCACAAGAAATCTCTGCAATCATTCTTCAAAACTTAAAAGCATCTGCTGAAGCTTATTTAGGTGAAGCAGTAACGAAAGCAGTTATTACAGTACCTGCATATTTCAATGATGCTGAGCGTCAAGCAACTAAAGATGCTGGTAAAATCGCAGGTTTAGAAGTAGAGCGTATCATCAACGAACCAACTGCTGCTGCATTAGCATACGGTTTAGATAAAATGGATGAAGACCAAACAATCCTAGTTTATGACTTAGGTGGCGGTACATTCGACGTTTCAATCCTTGAATTAGGAGATGGAATTTTTGAAGTTAAAGCTACAGCTGGTGACAACCGTTTAGGTGGAGATGATTTTGACCAAGTAATCATCGACCATTTAGTAGCTGAGTTCAAAAAAGAAAATGGTGTAGACTTAAGCCAAGACAAAATGGCTCTACAACGTTTAAAAGATGCTGCTGAAAAAGCGAAAAAAGACTTATCAGGTATTACTGCTACTCAAATTTCATTACCATTCATCAGCATGGGTGCAGCTGGTCCATTACACTTAGAGTTAAACTTAACTCGTGCAAAATTCGAAGAGCTTTCTCACAACCTAGTAGAAAGAACTTTAGGCCCAACTCGTCAAGCAATGAAGGATTCAGGCTTATCTGCTAGCCAAATTGATAAAGTAATCTTAGTTGGTGGATCAACTCGTATTCCAGCTGTTCAAGAAGCAATTAAGAAAGAAACTGGAAAAGAACCACATAAAGGTGTTAACCCTGATGAAGTAGTAGCATTAGGTGCTGCAATTCAAGGTGGAGTTTTAACTGGTGATGTGAAAGACGTAGTATTATTAGACGTAACTCCATTATCATTAGGTATTGAAACAATGGGTGGTGTGTTCACGAAATTAATCGATCGTAACACGACAATCCCAACTAGTAAATCTCAAGTATTCTCAACTGCTGCTGACAATCAACCTGCTGTAGACATTCATGTTCTACAAGGTGAGCGTCCAATGGCTAATGACAATAAAACATTAGGTCGTTTCCAATTATCGGATATCCCACCAGCACCACGTGGAATTCCACAAATTGAAGTATCGTTTGATATCGACAAAAATGGTATCGTAACTGTACGTGCAAAAGACTTAGGTACTCAAAAAGAACAAAATATCGTAATTCAATCTTCTTCAGGTTTAAGTGACGAAGAAGTAGAACGCATGGTAAAAGAAGCAGAATTAAATGCTGATGCTGATGCAAAACGTAAAGAAGAAGTAGATCTTAAAAACGAAGCGGATCAACTAGTATTCCAAGTAGAGAAAACTTTAAAAGATCTTGAAGGTAAAGTTGAAGAAGCTGAAGTTACGAAAGCTAACGAAGCTAAAGATGCATTAAAAGCTGCTTTAGAAGCTGGTAACTTAGATGATATCCGTACGAAGAAAGATGCTCTTTCTGAAATTGTTCAAGCTTTAACAGTGAAGCTTTATGAGCAAGCTGCTGCTGCACAGCAAGCTGCAGGTGGCGCTGAAGGCCAAGCGAAACAAGACGATGTAGTAGACGCTGAGTTTACTGAAGTTAAAGAAGATAAGTAAATTAGAATATAAATATCTAAAAAATGAGGAAGTCAAAGTCAGGGTAGCCTTGGCTTTGACTTTTTCTCATGTTAAGAAAGTATAAAATGGTAGCGAAATGAGCTCTCGATCTAGTTGCCAATTTTAGGAATAAAGGATAAGTGAAGCTAGGCCTCTGACTTCTCCTAAAAGATAAGTTAGTCGACAAGTTTTCTTTATTTTCTTTAAGAAAAGCATAGGATATGTTAAAATATTCTTTATGTGAAAGGAGCGGATTGAAACACTATGAGTAAACGTGATTACTATGATGTGCTTGGCGTGAGTAAAAGTGCATCACAAGATGAAATAAAAAAATCGTTTCGTAAATTAGCAAAAACATATCATCCGGATGTTAATAAGGATCCTGATGCCCCTGAAAAGTTTAAAGAGGTACAAGAAGCATACGAAAACTTATCAGACGATCAAAAACGCGCTCATTATGATCAGTTTGGTCATACAGATCCTAACCAAGGATTCGGTGGTGGCGGCGGATTCGGTGGCTTTGAAGATATTTTCAGTCAGTTTTTTGGTGGTGGTGGCGGTGGACGACGTCGTGATCCGAACGCACCAAGAGCTGGAGCTGATTTACAATATACAATGACAATTCAGTTTGAAGAAGCGGCATTTGGAATGGAAAGAGAAATTGAAATTCCAACTGAAGAAACTTGTCATACATGTAGCGGTTCAGGTGCGAAGCCTGGTACGTCAAAAGAAACATGTAATCATTGTCATGGTTCAGGTCAAATGAGTGTTGAACAAAATACGCCATTTGGACGTATTGTAAACCGTACGACATGTTCACACTGTCAAGGTACTGGACAGATGATTAAAGATAAATGTAATACTTGTCATGGCGCTGGTCGAGTGAAAACTCGTAAGAAAATCATGGTAAAAGTACCAGCTGGTATTGATGACGGACAACAAATTCGTCTTTCAGGTCAAGGAGAACCAGGTAAAAATGGTGGTCCTGCTGGAGACTTGTATATTGCATTCCACGTTCGTGAGCATGAATTCTTCGAAAGAGATGGAAATGATGTTTACTGTGAACTTCCATTAACTTTTGCACAAGCTGCATTAGGTGATGAAGTTGAGGTTCCAACATTACATGGTAAAGTTAAAACAAAAATTCCTGCTGGAACGCAAACTGGTACAAGAATGCGTTTAAAAGGTAAAGGAATTAAAGATGTACGTGGATATGGTCAAGGGGATCAACACGTTATCATAAAAGTTATCACACCAACAAAACTAACAAGCCGTCAAAAAGAATTGCTTGAAGAGTTTTATAATATTGGAAAAGGTCAAAAAGACGATAAACATGATTCTTTCTTTACAAAGTTAAAACGTGCAGTAAAGAATTTTGGCGAACAGTAAAATAAGTTATTAATTCAGTACGTTAGTATAGGTAAAAAGTGGAAACACTAAATAGAAGAAGTTATAAAATGGCACCCTCTAAATCTGATTATGATTAGAGGGTATTGCCAAGTATAGAAGAGAGTATGAATGGAGTTGGTAGTTAATGAAATGGTCAGAGTTAAGTATTCACACTACACAGGATGCGGTTGAACCGATTTCTAATATTTTACACGAAGCTGGTGCAAGTGGTGTTGTCATTGAGGATGTGTTTGATTTGACGAAGGAGCGAGCACAGGTTTACGGTGAAATCTACCAGCTTAACCCAAAAGATTATCCAGAGGAAGGTGTAATTGTTAAAGCATACCTTCCTGTGAATAGTTTTTTAAACGATACGATCGATGGAATTAAAGAAGCTATTAATAATTTAATAGCGTTTGATATTGATTTAGGTAAAAATACATTTGCTGTTCACGAAGTAAACGAAGAAGATTGGGCCACTGCTTGGAAAAAGTATTATCATCCAATCGCAATTTCAGATCGTTTTACAATTGTACCATCTTGGGAAGAGTATGAACCAAAATCATCTGACGAGTTAATTATCGAGTTAGACCCTGGTATGGCATTTGGTACTGGTACACATCCGACAACAGTTATGTGTATACGTGCCCTTGAGAAAGTCGTAAAATCAACAGACAGAGTAATCGATGTTGGGACAGGTTCAGGAGTACTAAGTATTGCAGCGGCTAAACTTGGTTCTTCAAATATTGAAGCTTATGACTTAGACGATGTGGCAGTTCGAAGTGCTAGGGAAAATGTTGAATTAAACAAAGTAGATGATGTAGTAAAAGTTGGACAAGGTAACTTACTACAAGGTATTGAAGGACCGTTCCAAGTTGTAGTTGCTAATTTACTTGCTGAGATTATCCTTCGTTTTGTTGACGATGTATATAATGTTTTAGAACCAGGTGGAACATTTATTTCTTCAGGCATAATTGGGGCTAAGCAACAAGATATTGAAGATGAATTGAAACGTGTTGGTTTTGTAGTGTTGGAAGTATTACATTTAGATGACTGGGTTGCAATTATTGCAAAAAAACCAGCTCAAGGAATGTAATATGCAAAGATATTTTATAGAAGAAACGCAACTTCAGAATGATACTGTTACAATAACTGGTGATGATGCACATCATATCGCAAATGTTATGCGAATGAAACCAGAACAAGAAATTATTTGTATAGTACAAGGATCTTCAACTGTTCGTTGTTCACTTACAAATATTTCTAGTGAACAAATAACTGCTGCTGTTGTAGAATATGTTGAGAATACTAATGAACTACCAATATCAATTACGATTGCTAGTGGTCTACCAAAAGGTGATAAACTAGAATTGATCATACAAAAAAGTACAGAACTTGGAGCAAGTAGTTTTTTACCATTTGCTGCAGCTAGATCAATTGTTAAACTAGACGATAAAAAAGCTGGTAAAAAAGTTGAAAGATGGCAAAAGATTGCAAAGGAAGCGGCTGAACAATCTTACCGATTTATAGTGCCAACTGTTGAACAACCAGTTTCTTTTCAACAATTACTTAACTCAATACAGCATTATGATGCGTGTATTGTTGCATATGAAGAAAGTGCAAAAATAGGAGAATCAGCAGGGCTTGTTCAAACATTCCAGTCATTAAAAGAAGGCTCGCGATTATTAGTCGTGTTTGGCCCAGAGGGTGGTCTGTCTGATAAAGAAGTTGATCAGCTAGAAGCAAAAGGTGCTATGTTATGTGGGCTTGGGCCTCGAATTTTACGTACTGAAACTGCACCATTTTATGTTTTAGCTGCTGCCTCCTTTCATTTTGAATTAATGAGGTGAAGAAATGCCAGAAGTAGCTTTTCATACATTAGGCTGTAAAGTTAACCATTACGAAACAGAAGCAATTTGGCAGCTGTTTAAAGCAGCGGGCTATGATCGTACTGAATATGAAAGTAAAGCTGATGTTTATGTAATTAATACGTGTACAGTTACAAATACAGGTGACAAAAAAAGTAGGCAAGTAATCCGACGTGCTGTGCGTAAAAACCCAGATGCAGTAATTTGTGTAACTGGATGTTATGCACAAACATCTCCAGCGGAAATCATGGCGATTCCTGGGGTGGATATTGTTGTTGGTACACAGGATCGTACTAAAATGCTTGATTATATTGAACAATTTCGCGTAGAACGTCAACCAATTAATGGCGTAGGAAATATTATGAAAGCTCGAGTTTATGAAGAGTTAGACGTACCTGCTTTTACAGATCGTACGCGTGCTTCTTTAAAAATTCAAGAGGGCTGTAATAACTTCTGTACGTTCTGTATTATTCCTTGGGCTCGTGGTTTAATGCGCTCACGTGATCCAAAGGAAGTTGTTAAACAAGCAACTCAATTAGTTGAATCAGGCTATAAAGAAATCGTTTTAACTGGTATTCATACAGGTGGATACGGTCAAGACATGAAGGATTATAACTTATCAATGCTATTAAAAGATTTACAAACAGTTGAAGGCTTAAAGCGTGTTCGTATTTCTTCAATCGAAGCTAGTCAAATTACAGATGAAGTAATCGAAGTACTTCGTCATTCAAATATTGTAGTACGTCATTTACACGTACCTTTACAATCAGGATCTGATACTGTCTTAAAACGTATGCGTCGTAAATATACTATGGCAGAATTTGCTGAAAGAATTGAAAAATTACGTGAAGTATTACCAAACTGTTCAATTACATCTGATGTAATCGTAGGATTCCCAGGTGAAACTGAAGAAGAGTTTATGGAAACATACAACTTCATTCTAGACAATAAATTCTCAGAATTACACGTATTCCCATATTCAAAACGTACTGGTACACCAGCTGCACGTATGGAAGATCAAGTTGACGAAGAAATTAAAAATCAACGCGTACACCGTTTAATTGAATTATCAAATCAACTTGCAAAAGAATACGCATCAATGTTTGATGGAGATGTATTAGAAGTTATTCCGGAAGAAAAATATGCGGAAAATGGCGCAGTTGGACAATTAATTGGTTACACAGACAATTATCTAAAAGTCGTGTTCGAAGGAACAGAAGACATGATCGGTAAAATTGTAAAAGTCAAAATCGCTGAAGCTGGTTATCCAGTAAATAAAGGTGAATTTGTCCGAGTTTTAGAAGACGTTACTGTTAACTAAGAACTATAAATAAAAGGATAGATATTCTAGAAAAAATCTAGGGCATCTATCCTTTTTTATTTTGGCTTGATAAAAAATGGCCGAACTATTTAGTATGTATTCCAAACATCCATACAAAATATAAATACGGAGGTGATTCATATGACAAAGCACAATCGATCAAGAGATACTGACGATAACCATATCCACGTTGCTACCAACTCATACTTAGATACGAGTGAGAATGATTCTAATAAAATTAATTATGACGAAGGTGGTAGCCCGTACTTAGATACAAGTGATGATGCATCATCCGCAGCAAACACAAGACGCGGAGCTCCATATTTGAATACATGATAATAGCAGATTGAGCAATGGGTAGAGGAACTAAAAAAAACCAAACATCCCCATCACGGTAAGGTTTGGTTTTTTTCCCTTTCCCTGCTCCCTAATCTAATGCTGCTTTATTAATATCTTCAACTTCAATAAATGGTTTAGGGTACCCATTCTTTGCAATATTGATCATTGCTCGACCAATTTGTTGCGAAGTTGTTATCGAGTTCGGGAAGAGTTTTTTTAAGACAGGATAAATCGGTTTTGTTATGTCATAAATGCTTTGATATAATTTAGTTTTTGATTTTATATCCTTATGTGGAATAATTGCACCGGGACGGAACATATATGCACCCTTAAACGGTAATTTTAATAAGTCATTTTCTGTTTTTCCTTTTACTCTTGCCCACATAGTGCGACCTTTTTCCGTGGTATCAGTGCCAGAACCTGTAACGTAAATAAAAGTCATTTGCAGATTCAATTTCGATAATGTGCGTGCGATTGAGATTGTAAGATCATAAGTAATTTTGCGATATTCTTCCTCTGACATCCTAAAGGATGATACGCCAAGACAAAAGAAACAAGCATCAAATCCTGTTAACTGATTTTCAATTTGAGATAAATCAAACAGATTATTGTGTTTAATTTCATGAAATTTATCGTGTTGGATTCCAGTCACACTGCGACCAACTGAGTAAATCGAATTGACAGTTGGATCTTGCAAGCATTCTTTTAAAACACTCTGACCAACCATTCCGGTTGCTCCAAAAAGTATAACTTTCATAACGTAACCTCCTAAATTTTATTAATAAATAAACATTCATTTAAAAATGAAGAAGATGAGGTTTATGCCTTAATAGCATCCCAGCTCATCTGTATAGCTTTATTAAGTGTACTTTCATCAAGGGTGAATTGACCTTTGATATGATTCTTTGCTAATTGTGAGATCGGTAACATCGAATACATAACTAATAAGTTAACGTCCTCTTGTTTAATTAATAATTGTTTTTTTCCGTTTTCAAACATGTCAAAGACTTGTGCAAACAGATTAGAGCTTTCATCAAGGCACCAATTTTGTAGTAAAGGTGAGTTAGATACTTGCTCTATAAAGAGGAAGTAATCACTATTCTTCATTATAAATTCAACGAAGTTTCTTGTATAATTTTCAAATTGTAGTCTAGTAGATTCAGTATTGTCAACGCCTTTAATAACGGAGTCACTCATTAATCGTTTGGATTTTAGATAACTCTCTTTTAACATGTCCTCCTTATTTTCGAAATAAATATAAATGGTTGCAGCAGATACATTTGCTTTTTTAGCGATTTTTGAAATAGATATTTCTGAAAAACCAATTTCATTTACAAGTTGAATCGTAGCGTTAAAAATTGCTTCTGTTTTATTTTCATCTCTAAGTCTCATGAGCAAATAATAAATGATTATTCATTTATAGTCAATGTTAAACCCGAAAAATGAGTATTTAGATTATGTAAAAAAACATTAAAAAATACTAATAAAACAAGTAGTTAGTATCTAATTGAGATGAATTATCGAATGTAATTAGGGAATAGTAAAATTTGTAGTTTCAAAAGTCTTATTATTTAGAAGGATGGTGTCATTATGAATGAATTCGAGTGGGACAAGTCTTATTCTGCTAAGAATAAGGAATTTAAAATTATCAAATACGGTAAAAAAAGTTTAGGGACGATTGTGCTTTCATCAATGCTTGCGTTAGGAATGTCATCTACTAGTTATGCATTTGGTAAAGGTTCAGAAGGTCCAGATGTATATGTTGTACAAGGTATGTTGAAATCGATAGGTAGTTACTCAGGTAAGATTACTGGACATTATAATTATTTAACGATTAAAGGTGTAAAATATTATCAAAAGACACATGGATTACCAGTTACTGGTGCAGTAGATCCGAATACTTTTTCATCAATCATGCACTCATATGAATCAGTAAAAGCTGGCGGAGGAACTGGCGGCGCAGGTGAAGGCGGCGGTGCTGGTGGCGGCGCAGGTGAAGGCGGCGGTGCTGGCGGAGGAGCTGGTGGCGGCGCAGGTGAAGGCGGCGGTGCTGGCGGAGGAGCTGGTGGTGGCGCAGGTGAAGGTGGCGGTGCTGGCGGAGGAGCTGGTGGTGGCGCAGGTGAAGGCGGCGGTGCTGGCGGAGGAGCTGGTGGTGGCGCAGGTGAAGGCGGCGGTGCTGGCGGAGGAGCTGGTGGCGGCGCAGGTGAAGGCGGTGGCCAAGGTGGAGGAACTGGTGGTGGCACAGGTGAAGGCGGCGGCCAAGGTGGCGGAACAGAGCAACCTCAACCAGGTAAAGGCGGAACAGAACAACCTCAACCAGGAAAAGGTGGAACAGAACAGCCTCAACCAGGTAAAGGCGGAACGGAACAGCCTCAACCAGGTAAAGGTGGAAATGAACAACCTGAGCCAGAAAAAGGTGGCAATGAAAATCCTCCACCAAGTAAAGGTGGAAATTAAGAAGCTTATAGTTGAAACAATGATCGTATAATCGATTAGAAGAGGGTGAACCAAAAGTCTAACTTTTAGGTGCATCCTCATTTTTAATTTGATAGGAAATACTTAATAGAAGAGTAGTCGAAATAACGGGTGGAATGCAATTAAGAAGCCAAAAACTTAAAATAAAAGCCCGCGCACAAATATAATTCAGAATCAGCTAATATTAGTAAAAATGCAATTATAATTAAAATGAATCTAAATGGAAAAAGGGGCCTCCTATTCGCCAGTTATGCTGACTTTTAGGACTGCCCCTATTTTTCCGAGATCGTAAAGTTTTTTTTATGAGTAAATAAGCTGATTGAAAAACAAATCATTATAATAATTATAGAAAATAATGAACTTAACCAAATACTTTGAAATTCGCCTACATACGGTTGAACAACATAAGATAGTATAATACTTATTATGATACTTAAAGGTACGTAGTTAGCTGTCTTTCCTTTACTAAAGACAATAACCAAAATTGGAAACAACAATGCTGAATAGACATTTCCTGAGTAAAATAATAGTTCGATAATATTTTTTGATTGAATAACTGTTGAGAAAAATATAATAACTCCGATAACGACCGACAAAAGATAGGCCATTCTTATTTTTTGTTGATCACTTTTTGTTTTTTTTAATGGCTCAATTATATTAAGAACGATTAAGCTAGTAAGTGAGTGAAGTACTGCACCGAATGTCGAGGTAATCGCATTAAATGCACATAAAACAAAAAGAATGAAAAAGAATGGTGTTGTAATTTTATTTGCTAAACCAACTAATATTGATTGAATATCTGTAAATCCACCTGTAAAAATGACAATGATAAAAAGACACGAAAATGAAAGAGGGAAAATTCCCCATATTAGCCCAGATAACGAGAATGTTAGCGGAATTTTCTTAGCTTCAATCATAAATAATCGATGCCATGAAGTAATGTCGAAGAAAAACTGACCAAATCCTACTAACAGACCTGAAAATAGAAATCCCCATAAATCGTAATGATCCATGACTAACATGTATGGATGATATAATTTAATTCCATCATATACAGGTTGAACGCCTTCTTTTACGAAAAAATATAAAGGGATTAAGATTGCAGCTGCAAACATTGTAATCACTTGAAATCCTGCTAATCCATGTATCATCTTTAATCCACCAAAGCCAGCAAATAGGACACAAAAACAAATAAAAATGAAAATTTCAGTATACAGTGGTAAATTAAATAAAAAATGAAATAAAGTAGATGCTGACATAGATTGAATATATAATATGTGCAGGCTAGTTAAGATTAATATACCAATCATAATCCAATAACCAAATGGATGGAGCTTTTTCTTCAAATAATCTCCTATTGTTAAACAATCAGGAAATTCTCCACGAACTTTTTTCCCAATAAAACTAAATACAAACAAAGCAATAGCTCCTAAAAATGCATAACCAATTCCACCAAATACGCCATATTTAATCATAGATTCTGGCGAAGATAAAATTGTAGTACCTGTTACCCAACGTGCCAAGAGAGAAATGATTCCCATTCCCATGCCAATTTGAATAGAGCCTTGCACGTATTCTCTAAATGAACGTGAATGCACTGTTTATTTTCCTTTCTCACGATACTCTTTTGGAGTAATGCCCTCAATTTTACGGAACAAAGTACTAAAATAATGTTGACTATTAAAGCCTGAGTTTTCTGCAACATCAGATATATTCCAGTTTGAGTTATTTTTTAAGAATCGCTTAGCTGCTTGGATTCTAAAATCTATTAAATATTCTGAAAATGAAACACCAACTTCTTCATGAAATTTCCTACTTAAATAAGTATGATTTGTATGTACTTCGCGAGCAACGTCTGAAAGTGATAGTTTTTCAGCGAAATGATCATGAATATATAAAAGCGTTTGATGGATTAAACTAGAATACTGATTTGATGTGTCGGTTTCACTATATTTTGAGAGAACTTTATACAATTCACTTTCAATAACAGGTTTTGTTAAATAATCTAAAACTCCGATTCGGATTGACTGTTGGGCATAATCAAAACTTTGATATGCTGTGACCATAATAATATCGACATCTTTATTTTGTGCTCTTAGCTCTTCTCCAAACTCAAGACCAGAACGTCCTGGAAGATTAATGTCTAGAAATGCGATGTTAATTTTATGATTTTGATTAATTGTAATTGCTTGGCAAGCATCAGCAGCTTTATAGAATTTCCAAAGTGGAAATATATTTTTAATCAAATATTCCATTTGTTCAAGCTCTAGGGGTTCATCATCTACTAATAAGACATTCATTTTATAGCTCCCTCCTTTACATTTGAGTCATATATTAGTGGCCAAACGACCTTAACGTTTGTACCTAATTCATTTGAGGCAATTAATACATGTCCATTGCTACCAAAATATAGTTTTAGCCTCTTTTTTATATTGTCTAGCCCGTGACCTTCATTATTTGAAAATGAGTTTGTCATACCCATTAAGCCATTATCGATTACTTCTAAGCAAACTAGTTCAGAATCTTGATAAAAACGAATATGAAGTAAAGCCTCACCAATTTTTTTTTCTAAACCATGTTTAAAAGAATTTTCTACTAAGGTTTGCAAAATAAATGGAGGAACTAAAGCATCATATAATTCATTTGGACAATCTAACTGAGTTTTAAGTCGCTCACCAAACCGTAGAGTTTGTATATCTAAATAATATTGAGTATATTGTATTTCTTGCGCTAGCGGAATTAAGGGCTCTGAAGACTTATATTTAAATTTTAAAAATTGAGAGAATGTTTCAAGTGCCCTGATTAATTCCGATGTTCGATTTAAACGAGCTAAGCTAAGTATGACATTTAGTGTATTAAACAAAAAGTGTGGTTGAATTTGCTGATTCAACTTGTTATATTGAGCTTCTTGGAGTGCGTGCTCTAAACGAATTTCTCTATTCTTATTTTCAAGTAAGTCGATCCTTTTTTCAAAAATAAATAAAAATAATAAAGCAATAGCTCCCATAATAGGAGCTAAAATAAATAGCATAATTAGTAAAGTAAATCCCTCGTAGCTAAGCATGAAAACCTCCAATAGGGCAGGTATAAGGGAATGAGGCTTCCCGTTTTTTTCTTAAAATCAAAGAACCCCGATGGGGATTCTTTGATTTCATTCCTCAATTATACTACAATGTGGCAAGCAACCTGATGATTTTGCTCGGATAATTTTAATTCAGGTACTCTTGTTTTACAAATATCGATCGCAAAAGGGCATCTTGTGTGGAAACGGCAGCCACTTGGGGGATCAATCGGAGAAGGTACGTCTCCTGTTAATATAATTCTTTCTCTTTGATGCACTGGATTTGGAACTGGAATTGCTGATAATAGTGCACGTGTATATGGGTGTTGCGGATTGTCAAATATTGATTTTTTATCGGCTATCTCGACTATTTTTCCTAAATACATTACCATCACACGATCTGAGATATGTCTTACTACACCTAAATCATGCGAGATGAAAAGAAAGGTAAGAGAGAATTTTTTCTGTAATGATTTAAGTAAGTTTAGTACTTGAGCTTGGATTGAAACGTCTAACGCAGAAACAGCTTCATCACAAATAATTAGTTTTGGATCGACTGCAAGTGCACGAGCAATTCCGACACGTTGGCGCTGTCCTCCACTAAATTCATGAGGATAACGCTCCATCGCTTCAGGTCTTAAACCAACATGTTCAAGTAATTCTTCAATTCTAGCTCTACGTTCTTCTTTTGGAACAACATTTTGAATAGCTAATGCCTCTCCTAAAATTTGTCCAATCGTTTGTCTAGGATTAAGAGAAGCAAATGGATCTTGAAAGATTACTTGTAAATCCTTTCTTATTTTGCGCATTTCTTTTTTTCCTAAGCTTAATAAATCTTTTTCTTTAAAATGAATGCTTCCACTTGTAGGCTCGTCTAATCTTAAGATCGCTCTACCGGTAGTAGATTTACCGCAACCGGATTCTCCTACAATGCTTAATGTTTCGCCCTCATAAATATGGAAACTAATATCGTCTACAGCCTTTACATGATTAATTGTTCTTCCTAAAATGCCACCCTTAATAGGAAAGTATTGTTTTAAATGATCTACATTAAGTAGTATTTTTTTATCCACTAGTTGTAATGCCATTATTCAATCCCTACTTTCTCTTGAAGCGTATCTGTTTCCCATTTTGATGTGTACATCCAACAACTAACTTCCGAATTTTTGTCAATTGTGTTTAAGTCTGGTACTGACGCATGGCAAATTTCTTTAGCATGTGCACAGCGGGGAGCAAAACTACAGCCTTTTGGCATATTGAATGGGCTCGGTACAGTACCAGGTATCGTAGTTAATTCATCTTGATCCATATCCAGACGTGGAAGAGAGTTTAATAAACCGATTGTGTATGGATGTTTAGGGCTATTAAATAGTTCTTTTGCTGAAGTATATTCAACAATTCTTCCGGCGTACATTACAGCCACTCGATCACAAGTCTCATAAACAACACCTAAATCATGCGTGATTAAGATAACGGCTGTACCGAAATCTTTTTGGAGTGATTTAATTAATTCCAGAATCTGAGCTTGAATTGTAACATCAAGAGCTGTAGTCGGTTCATCTGCGATTAGCACTTCTGGGTGACAAGCAAGTGCCATTGCAATCATAACCCTTTGTCGCATTCCACCACTAAGCTCATGTGGTTCTTGTTTTGCACGTTTTTCAGGAGAGGGGATTCCTACAAGTCGCAGCATTTCAACTGCTTTATCCCAAGCTTCCTTTTTGTTTAATTTTTGGTGAAGACGAATCGCTTCTGCAATTTGTTCGCCAGCTGAATAAACAGGGTTTAAAGATGTCATTGGCTCTTGAAAGATCATTGAAATTTCATTACCTCGTATTGAACGCATCTGTTTTTCAGTTTTTGCAAGTAAGTCTTCACCTTTAAAAAGAATACTACCACCAGCAATCTTTCCTGGAGGAGAGGGGATTAATCGTAATAGGGACAAGGAAGTAATACTCTTACCGCTACCAGACTCTCCTACAATTCCAAGTGTCTCACCTTTTTTTAAGTTAAAGCTTATTCCATTAACTGCCTTACTAACACCGTCATCTGTATAAAAGTGGGTTTGTAGATTTTTAACCTCAAGAATTGTTTCATCAAATTGTTTTTTCATAGTAGGACCTCCTTAATTCAAGTCAACTCGTTTATTAAAGTAACGGTAGAGAATATCAACAGCTAGATTCATAAATACGAAGATAATTGAAGCGATTAATACGCCACCTTGAACCATAGGTAAATCTCTTGTTCTAATTGCATCAACAATTAATCTACCAAGTCCATTAATTGCAAAAACTGACTCGGTTAAAACGGTACCACCAAGTAATGCACCAAATTGTAGACCAACAACAGTAATAACTGGAATTAATGCATTTTTTAGACCATGTTTGTAAATAATGACATGTTCCTTTAAACCTTTTGCTCTTGCCGTACGCATATAGTCTTGACGAACAACTTCTAACATACTTGATCTAGTCATTCTAGCTACAATTGCAGCACCACCTGCACCTAAAGTTAAGGCTGGTAGTACCATATGTTTAAACGTTCCCCAGCCAGCAACTGGAAATATATGAAGATTAACTGAAAAGAAGTAAATCAGCATTAAACCAAACCAGAAACTTGGTAAAGAGATTCCTAGTAAAGCAATAATCATAATTGTAATATCAGCTGCAGAATACTGTTTAGTCGCTGATATAATACCTGCTAGCATACCAAGTACGACTGTAATGAAAATACTAGCCAGTGCAAGTTCAATTGTAATTGGCAAACGAATCATAATCTCATCTAATACTGGACGATTATTTCGAATAGATTCACCAAAATCACCTTGTAGTACATGAGCAATATAATCGAAATACTGAATAATGACCGGTCGATCAAAGCCAAGTTGATGACGAATCATTTCGATTGTTTGTTTCGTAGCACCTTCCCCAGCAAGTAGAGTTGCTGGATCACCAGGGACCATCTGCATAATTAAAAAAACGACTAAACTTACACCAATTAAAACTGGAATAGTTTGTATAATTCTTCTGACAATAAATAGAAACATATACTTTCCTCCTTATTTTTTCATCCTTGGATCAAGTGCATCTCTTAGCCCATCCCCGAAAATATTAAATCCTAATACAAGTGTTGAAATCGCGATACCCGGAAATAAGGCAATATGTGGTGCAGTAAATAAATAATCACGTCCACTACTTAACATCGCTCCCCATTCTGGAGATGGTGGCTGTGCGCCTAGTCCGAGATATGACAAGCCTGCTGCTGATAGAATAGCTGTAGCAAGTTTTAACGTAGCTTGGACAATTATTGGTGAAAGAATATTCGGTAAAATATGTTTGAAAATAATTGTTGCATCAGTTGCACCTAAAGCGCGAATTGCATCGATATATTCAAGTTTTCTGACGGATAACGTAGATCCTCTAACGATTCGTGCAAACATTGGAACTGAAAAGATACCGACAGCAACCATAACATTAATTAGACTAGGACCTAGTGCACTAATAATTGCAAGTGCCAGTAAAATACCTGGGAATGCAAGTAAAACATCAACAACCCTCATAATGATCGTATCCATCCATTTTCCGTAATAACCTGCGATCAGCCCAAGAGTGATTCCGAAAACGGCTCCAAATAAGACAGATACAAAACCTACTGAAATTGAAAGACGGCTTCCATATATTATCCTACTTAAAATATCTCTTCCTTTATCATCAGTTCCCATCCAATGTTCCATCGATGGCGTCTGAAGTTTGTGCATTAAATCAATTGCAAAAGGATCCTTTGGTGAAATTAATGGTGCAAAAATGGCTACTAAAATATAAAAAAGTACTATATATCCTCCAACTAGTGCCAATTTATTTTTTTTAAACTTCCTATAGAATACTTTCCATCTTTTAAGTTTTTGAGATTTTCTTTTTTCTAGTTTAATTTCAGTATTACTTAATACTGTCTCTGCTTTCATATTTCTTCCCCCTTTTCTTTGTTTAAATTTATTCAAAATTGGAATTGAAGTAAATATAATGCGGAAAAGCAGTAAAGATAATTAAAAAACGAGTAAAGATTCTGAAAATATAAAATTTTATTTTTTTTTATAATTTGATTAAGCCTAACGTACTCGAATAAATGGTGAACTAGAGAATCATAGGGCAATTAAAAAGAGGGGGAAGAAAACAATGAAGAAAAAAACAGCTGGAGTACTATTTGCATCATTATTTACAATTTCAACTGTTCTAGCAGGATGTACATCTGACACAACAAGCAGTAGTGCAACAGGAACAAAAGCGAAAGCAGGGGGAACTTTAGTTGTCGCTAGATTATCCGATGCAACTACATTAGATCCACAATTTATTACTGATATACCATCAGCAAATGTAGTGTACGAAAAGGTTTATGAAACATTAGTTGAACCAGATAAAAATATGGAGCCCAAGCCTCTTTTAGCAACAGAATGGAAACAAGTAAATAACGTGACTTGGGAATTTAAACTTCGAGAAGGCGTTAAATTCCATGATGGTACACCATTTAATGCAGATGCAGTAAAAACTACTTTTGATCGAGTGCTTGATCCAAAAACTGCATCACCACAAGCGGGTAAGTTTGCAATGATTAAAGAAGTTAAAGTAGTTAACGACACGACTGTACAATTTATTTTGAAATACCCATACGCACCACTTTTATCAATTTTAATGAGTAGTGAAGGGAGTATTATTAGTCCAAAATCAATAAAAGATAATAGTGATAAAATTGGACAAAATCCAGTAGGAACTGGTCCATATGTATTTAAATCTTGGAAATCAGGTGAAGAAATAAAAATTGCAAAAAATAATGACTACTGGGGAAATAAACCTAAGATTGATGGTGTAGTCTTTAAAGTAGTTCCTGAAGATGCTACAAGATTAGCTATGATAGAAACTGGTGAAGCGCAAGTAACTGACCAAGTACCAGTAACAGAAATTGATCGAATTGAAGCATCAGACACAATGGACTTATATCGTACAGATGGACTAGCTGTTGAATACTTAAGCTTCAATGTTAAGAAAAAGCCGTTTAATGATGTGCGTGTTAGAAAAGCAATTGCACATGCAATTGAAGTAGATTCAATCATTAAAGGTGTATATAACGACGTTGGAACAAAAGCGAACTCAACGATGAGTCCGAAAGTATTTGGTTATGATCCTGACATTAAAGGTTATGATTACGATATTAATGAATCTAAAAAGCTATTAAAAGAAGCCGGAGTTAAAGATGGACTAACATTTACGCTAACAACTAGTGATCGTAAAGAAAGAATAAATATGGCTGAAGTAATCCAATCACAATTAAAAGGTATTGGTATCAATGTTAAAATCCAAGTTCTTGAGTACGGAGCTTATATTGATACAATCGCAAAAGGTGAACATCAAGTTGCAATTGGCGGATGGGGTAATGCTACTGGTGATGGGGACTATAATCAATTTAATTTATTTGATAGTCAATCCCAAGGTGCAGCAGGAAATAGTTCTTTCTATAGTAACCCAGAAGTAGATAAATTAATTGAATCAGCAAGACAGGAGCCAGATAGCGAAAAACGTAAACAACTATATGCTGATGCACAAAAAATTGAAAGTGAAGATGTACCATATGTTCCTATTCGTAACTACGAGCATTTAGCAGTTACTAGCTCTTCGGTTAAAGGACTATGGTTAAACCCAGCAAGTTATTTAATGCTTGACGATGTAACAGTGAAATAAGTAATTCCATGAAACAGCATAATTAAATTATGCTGTTTCAGTTTTTAAAGAGAAGTTTGTAGGTAGGAGGAGAAAATATGATTGATTTGTTATTAATAAATGGCACTATAATCACAATGGATACAGAAAGAAGAATTATCCAAAATGGCTCTGTTGCGATTCATAATGGAAGAATTGTGGACATTGATTTGACTGAGAACATGAAAACTAAGTATGAAGCGCATAAAGTAATTGATTGTAGTCATCAATGTATTTTACCAGGGCTAATAGATGTTCATGGTCATGGCGGTCATTCAATGTTTAAAACAATTGCAATGGAAAATATCGATTTT
Organism: Arthrobacter citreus; assembly: GCA_013200995.1. GTDB lineage: Bacteria > Bacillota > Bacilli > Bacillales > Bacillaceae_G > Gottfriedia. Next base: position 5,077,460 of record CP053688.1, read on the forward strand.
TGGATGCCAATTATGACGAATACGTATAAACATTTCGTGACAGATGATTTTTGGTATTACGAAGGAAAGCTATCAGCTCTTGAACGATTAAAAGCAGGTATTACAACAGGTGTTAGTGTGTTAGGTTCAGTACCAAGATCTGATGATCCAATATTTGCGATCAACCATGCGAAAGCATACAACGAAGTAGGAGTCCGCGAAGTAGTTTGTACAGGTCCATGTAACCCACCTTGGCCACATTCATTTAGTAGATGGGTTGACGGGAAAAGAATTGAAAAAGAAGTAACTTACGAAGAAGTTTTAAAAGGAGCAGAAGCGGTTATTGAAGCTTTGAATCATGCAAATGGAGACAAAACGAGAGCCTTTATAACGCCATTTGTCATTGTAACGTCTGTTGACCCTTCAAATCCAACATCTCCAGATCGACTTTACGGTTTAACTCAACATGATCTTTACCAAGCGAAAAAAATTAGAGAGATAGCTAGAAAATATAATACAAGAATTCATTCAGATGCATTTGGAGGAATGATTCATTTAGCAATTCAAGATAAAGAAAATGCATTATTAGGCCCAGATGTCCATCTTCAGCACTGTCGAGGAATTTCATTCGATGAAGCGAAAATTTTAGCTGAAACTGGAACGAATATTAGTGCTTCTCCAGGTTTTGGCCAAGTAAATGCACGTACTCCAATTACAGAATTAATTGAAATGGGAGCAACAGTTGCAATTTCAACTGATGGTACTTCCCCTTCAACAAGCTTTGATTTATTCCAAGCAATGAGGAAAACTCAGTTTGTCCATCAGGCTGCACTAAGAGACTATTATTATTTACCGCCTGGAAAGCTTTTAGAAATGATTACAATTGATGCAGCAAAATGTATCGGTTGGGACGATGAAATTGGCTCACTTGAAATTGGTAAAAAAGCAGATGTCATCACAGTTAATCTCCACCAACCACATTTGACACCTGAGTTTATGCACGTTCATCGATTGGTTTTTCAAGCAGTCGCAAATGATGTTGATCATGTGATTGTTGATGGAAAGCTAATTATGGAAGGTAGAAATGTACATACAGTTCATGAAAGTACAGTTTTAAATGAAGCAAATGAAGAAGCATTTGAAACAATTAAACGTGCTGGACTAGAAAAGTATATGCAGCCTACAAAGTATTTCTGGGGGCATGCTCGTGCCTATGTTGACGAGATGAGATATGTTGAAAACTAAAATAATCTTTTTTTGAAGGGAGAAAAGAATGAAAACGAAGCTAAAAGGAAGATACGTAATTGGTTTTAATGGAAGTGAACATGTCATATTGGAAGATGCAGAAGTTGTTTATGAAAAGGACACGATTTTATTTGTTGGAAAAAACTATTTAGATGAAGTAGATCAAGTAATTGACGTAGGAAATGCGATCCTTAGTCCTGGTTTTATTGATTTAAACGCTCTAGGTGACATTGATCATGATATTTTGCACTTAGAGGCGAAATCAAATAGACAAAAAAATCTCCTTTGGTCTGAACAATACGTAAAAGAGGGACATCATGAACTAATGAGTGAAGAGGAGGAAGCATTTAAATCTTTATATGCTTATTCTCAACTAATCTTAAATGGAATTACTACGGCCATGCCGATTACATCCGTTTTTTATAAAAATTGGGCTGAAACTTTTGAAGAGTTAGAAGCCGCAGCGAACCATGCGGGAAAACTAGGGTTGAGAATTTATCTTGGACCAAGCTATCAAGCAGGAATTCGAGTAGTCGAGCCAGATGGAAAGATTAAAATGCATTGGGATGAAAAAGCGGGCGAGGAAGGATTAGACAGAGCGATAAGGTTTTTTGAAACCTTCGATGGCGCATTTGACGGGTTAATCCGAGGGATGTTAGCCCCAGAAAGAATTGAAACACAGACTGAAGAAATTTTAATAAAAACAAAATATTACAGTGAAAAATTAAATGTTCCTATCAAGCTTCATGCTGCGCAAGGAAGTTTTGAGTTTAATACAATTCTAAAAGAACACGGAGTTACACCAATTAAATATTTATATAATCTTGGATTTTTAGGTCCAAATACAGGCATTCCACACGCTCATTTTGTATCAGGCTATAGTGGAGCCAATTACAATATTGATAATGATATTTCGCTTCTGAAAGAAACAAATACTACTGTCATCCATTGTCCCCTTATTATAGGAAGACATGGAGAAGGGCTTGAATCATTTGCAAAATATAGAAAAGAAGGAATCAATATTGCATTAGGTACCGACACTTTCCCACCAGACATATTTCAAAATGTACGTACTGGTAGTATGCTTTCAAGATTTGTTGAAAAAGAAGTTGAAGGATCTACATACGCTGATTTCTTCAATTCTATTACCTTAGGAGCAGCGGCATTTCTTAATCGGGAAGATTTAGGAAGAATTGCTGTTGGTGCAAAAGCGGATATTATTGCGATTGATTTAGATGGATTTCACATGGGCGTTATGGATGATCCAATTCGAACAATGTTTGTAAGTGGTTCAGGCAGAGATGTAAAACTATCAATTATAAATGGAAAAATCGTGATGGAAGATCAAGTGATTCCTAATCTTGATATGGAAGATTTAAAGCAAAAAGCACAATTCTATTTTAATAAGATGAGAAAAGGTTATATGGAAAGAGATTACGAGCAACTTCCTGAAAATGAACTATTTCCATCATCATTTAAATTAGTCAATTCACTAGAGTAGGCAGAAGCAAAAAAATGAAAAACTAGTAAAGATACTGAAAAAACAGGTAAAGATATTCAAAAATAATTATCAGAATATTTTATATAATTAGATAAATATTTGTAAGACAAACTAATACTTGGGAGGCAATGCCATTGAAATTAAAATCGGAATTCGGTAAATTTTTTCTAGTATTATTTTCTGCAGTGACAATTACAGGATGTTCATCTAATCAAGATGTTGGGACAAAAACAAATGGACAAGCACATGATTCAAATGGAGGAAATACGCTAGTAATTGCTCGGCAGTCTGATGCAGAAAATTTAGATCAGCAATTTATGTCTACTATAAATGCTGCGAGTATTACTCATCATAAAATTTATGAAGGTCTTGTACAACGTGATAGTAACAATGAAATTCAACCATTGTTAGCAGAATCTTGGAATCAAATCGACGATACAACATGGGAATTTAAACTAAGGCATGGTGTAAAATTCCACGATGGCACTCCATTTAATGCAGAAGCAGTAAAAAAGACGTTTGATCGCTTATTAGATCCAAAAGTAGCATCGCCAAGAGCGGTTGTATTCAAAATGGTAAAAGAAGTGAAAGTAGTTGATGAATATACAGTTCAATTTATTTTAAGTGAGCCTTTTTCACCACTTCTTTCGATTTTAGCAAACCATGAAGGTGGCATTATAAGTCCTAAAACGATTGATAAATATGGAAAAAATATTATCCAAGAGCCAAACGGAACCGGTCCTTTTAAATTTGAATCATGGTCTCCTGGTCAAGAAATTACATTAGTTAAAAATGAAGATTACTGGGGCACTAAACCGAAAATCGATAAAGTTGAATTCAAAGTAGTTCCAGAAGACTCAACAAGAATTTCCATGATTGAAACAGGAGAAGCTCAAATTGCTGAACCACTCCCAGTAGCAGTAATGGACCAAGTTGAATCATCTTCTGCAATGGAAGTCTATCGAAGTGAAGGATTCGGTACAGAATACATCGGTTTCAATGTAACGAAAAAACCATTTAATGATGTACGTGTTCGTAAAGCAATTGCTCATGCTGTTGAAATGGATTCAATTATTAAAGGGGTATTTAATAACGTCGGTAAACAAGCGAACTCCGCAATGGGATCAAAAGTATTCGGATACGATGATCAATTAAAAGCCTATGATTACAATTTAAAAGAAGCTAAAAAACTATTAACAGAAGCAGGCTACCCAAATGGATTTGAAGCCACAATTCTTACAATGGATAGCAAAGAACGAGTAAATTTAGCAGAAGTACTTCAATCACAATTAAAAGGAATCGGCATTAATTTAAAAGTACAAGTGATGGAATACGGTTCATTCGTTGAAAAAGTAAATAAAGGTCAATCACAAATGTTTATCATTAGCTGGAGAAACGCAACAGGAGATGCTGATTACAATCAGTACAACCTATTCCACTCAGACTCACGCGGAGCGGCTGGAAACACATTCTTCTATAGCAATCCAAAAGTAGATGACCTAATTAATGAAGGTCGAAAAGAAAAAGACGAAACAAAACGCAAAGAAATCTATGCAAAAGCGCAAGAAATCGAAATGGATGACGCTCCATATATTCCAGTAAGAGTAATCGAAAATGTCGCAGCAATCTCAAAAAATGTAAAAGGATTCTCAATTAGTCCTTCAGGTTATTTAGAGATTAATGACGTGACGATTAAGTAATAATTTTTGTTTATATGAAAAGAGGGGATCCCAATAAATTATGGGATTCCCTCTTTTTTTATGGAAACAGTAGTTTTAGGAATATCTGAGAATTCAAATAAGGAAGGAAGAGCTGCAAATAAAAAAGGTGAATCGCAAATAAACAACAGACTGCAAATAAAATTCCAATAATCGCAAATAAGATTGAGTATTACCTATACAAGGTAGGGGATAATGCAATGAAACTTCCATAAATTTATTGATTCTTAAATGAAAAAATAGCAAATCTGTTTCAATCTGTGCCAAAACGAATAAAAAATAGATAGAACAATGTAATTATCTATGGAAAAAGATCAATAAAATCAACTGCAAATAAAAAGACCATCAGATATACCCCACTCCTAATATATTTGAGGAGGAGGCAAGCTCGCTCCCCTGAAAGAGAGTATCCTGTAGTGGAAATCAACCTGAGTTTACTTATTTAATGGAAAATTCTTAGTTCAACTGAGTAATAAGTTCCTACTCTACATTTTAATAAATATAAACCAACTAGTAAAAATACTTTAAAAATATGTAAACATACTAAAATCAAAATATTCTAAACAGATTTATAATGGAAATAGAATCAAAATTTAAAGTGGGATGGAAGGGTGAGTAGATTGTCAAAAGTATATTGGTTAACGAATGTGAGTCTAGAAAATGGTTTTACTTATAATGACAATGAAGTAATTAACGGAACGGCAACTGGAAAGTACAATGTGAAAATTGAAAATGAAAAAATCGCTGCTATTCAATTAGCTAGTGAAGTAATAACTGATCAATTACCGCAATATGATGTGCAAGGCCTTCTAATGGTTCCTTCATTTAAAGAGATGCATATTCATATTGATAAAACTTACTATGGTGGACCTTGGAAAGCGTGTATGCCTGCAACTAATGGTGTGAGAACACGTATTGAAGAAGAACAAATTTTATTACCTAAACTATTACCAACTGCTAAAGATAGAGCAGAAAAGATGCTTGATTTATTACTAAGTCACGGTGCGACGCATATTCGTACACATTGTAATATTGACCCGGTTATCGGATTAAAAAACTTAGAAGCTACTTTACAGGCTTTAGAAGGATATAAAGATAAATTAACACACGAAATTGTTGCATTTCCACAGCATGGACTTTTAAGAAGTAACTCTGTTGAACTAGTTAGAGAAGCGATGAAATATGGAGCAAATCTAGTAGGTGGAGTTGACCCCGCTTCAATCGATGAAAATATTGAGCGCTCTCTTGAGACGATTATGGACATAGCAGTTGAATCAAATTCTGATATCGATGTTCATTTACATGACCCAGATCATCTTGGATTATTTACAATGCAAAGATTAGCAACATTAACTGAAAAAGCAGGATGGCAAGGAAGAGTTACAGTGAGTCATGCGAGTGGTTTAGCAGACCTTTCTGTTCCAGATGCTACTGCGATTGCTGAGAGATTTGCTGATTTAGGAATTTCGATTACTTCGACTGTACCAATTTTTAGAACAATTCCAATTCCTTTACTAAGTGAAAAAGGCGTAAAAGTAGAATTAGGAAATGACAGCATTACAGATCATTGGTCTCCATTTGGAATAGGCGATAATCTTGAAAAAGTTGGACGACTTGCTGAACGTTTTAGATTTATTGAAGAAAAATCACTTCATAATAGTCTTGGATTTATTACAGGAGGCGTGACTCCTTTAAATAATGAAGGGGAAAGAGCATGGCCGAATGTTGGTGATGAAGCAAGCATCGTACTTGTAGAAGCTACTTGCAGTGCAGAAGCTGTAGCGAGACGTGCCAAACGTGCTGCTGTTATTTTTAAAGGTAATGTTGTAAGTGGTTCAATTTCTAATCTTGAATCAACAACAGTTTAAGCTTGACTAAAGAGAGTGATGAGATGAATCAATCATATTGGCTTACGAATGTAAAACTTGATAGCGGTTTTGTTATTGAAAATGGAAGAGTCGAAAGTACTGAGACTACACTTTATAATTTACTGATTACTGATGGGAAAATTGAAAGATTACAATTGGCTGATTTTCCATTGCAAACGGATCTTCCTGTGCAGGATGCAAAGAATTTACTTGCTCTACCTGCCTTTAAAGAAATGCATAATCATTTGGATAAAACTTATCTTGGATTACCTTGGAAGGCTTGTATTCCTGCTGCAAATTTAGTTGAGAGATTAAATTTGGAAGCTGCGGAATTAGTTGAATTAGCGGAGACGGGGCAGCATCGTGCTGAACATATGCTTCATCTACTATTAAAAGGTGGAGCAACTCATGTTCGAACACATGTAAACGTTGATCCGTATATCGGCTTGAAAAATTTAGAAGAAATTCAAAAAGCACTTTTTACGTATAAGGATAAAATGACACACGAGATTGTTGCATTTCCTCAACATGGATTACTTCGAACAAATAGTATGTCATTCATGAAAACAGCGATGAGAGAGGGAGCGACCATTGTCGGTGGGCTAGATCCTGGTGGCATTGATCAAAATATTGAGCTTTCATTATTTGAAATGGTTGATCTTGCGGTACAGTTTGATGCTGATATAGATATTCATATACATGACCCAGGTCATCTTGGTTTTTATACAATACAAAAACTAACTTCATTTATCGAACAAGCTGGTTGGCATAATCGCGTAGCCGTAAGTCATGCATTTGCACTTGGTGATGTACCGATAAATGAATCTACTGAAATGGCTAGTAAGCTAGCAAGCTTAGGTGTGTCGATAATGTCGACTGTGCCGATTAACAGAGTAATGCCTCCAGTTGATCTACTTCATTCAAAAGGTGTACATGTAGCTTTAGGTTGTGATGGTTTCTATGATTCTTGGTCACCACATGGAACTGGAGATATGTTAGAAAAAGCTGGCCGTCTAGCTGAGAGATACAATTGGAAAGATGAGTACGGGCTATCTCAAACATTGCAATTTATTACTGGTGGCTTAAAGACTCTTGATGAAAAAGGAAATCAATTGTGGCCAAAGGTTGGAGATGAAGCAAATTTAGTTTTAGTAGATGCATCATGTTCTGCTGAAGCTGTAGCAAGACGAGCAAAACGTGCTGCTGTAATTGCGAATGGAAATATTGTTTACGGTGGACTGAATTATGAATCTGCTTTGAAGTAAATAGAAGAATTACAAGAAGGAGTGAACTTCATGATATCTAGCTATTGGTTAAAGAATGCTCGATTAGAAATTGGCTACGAAAAAGAAAACGATAGAGTAGTAGGTACTGCTACTGAATTATTTCATCTATTAATTGAAAAAGGAAAAATTACTAAAATAACAAAAGATGAAGCGTCGATTACAAATGAATTTACAGTTCGTGATGCAGGTGGATTACTTGTTTTACCATCTTTTATTGAAAAGCATGTACATCTTGATAAGACATTAATGGGAGATGTGTGGAGAGCTTGCACTCCAACTTCTAGTGTAATTGAACGATTTGAATATGAAAAAATGGCTTTACCGACGATTGCGTCAAGTACGAAGGAGCGCGCAGAGGCTTTACTTGAAATCCTTTTAGCTTCTGGTTCTACACATGTGAGAACACATGTTGATATTTATCCAGAAGTTGGGATCAGAAATTTAGAACAAGTTGAACAAGCATTAACTAATTATTCTAACCGTCTTAGCTCCGAAGTTGTTGCATTTGCTCAGCATGGTTTATTAAGATCCAATGCTTTCAATTATGTGAGAGAAGCATTAAGAAATGGAGCAGGAATTGTTGGTTCAGTTGACCCTGCAGTTGTAGACCAAAATATTGAAGAGTCGCTATATCAACTTTATAATTTAGCGGTTGAAGCTGATGCGGACATCGATATTCATTTACATGATCCAGGTCATCTAGGTGCATTTACGATGAAACGTATTGTAGAATTTACGAAGCAAGCAGGTTGGGAAGGCAGAGTAGCAATCAGCCATGCATTTGGAATAGGTGATGTTCCAAGACAGGAAGCATACGAACTTGCAAATAGCTTTAGAGACGCAGGAATTTCGATTGTCACAAGTGTACCAATTAATAGACAAATGCCTCCAGTTGATTTATTAAATGAACGAGGTGTGGAAGTAGCAGTTGGTAATGATAATATTTTTGATGTTTGGTCACCACTAGGAACAGGTGATATTCTTGAAAGAGCGGGAAGACTTGCTGAACGATTTAGATGGATTGATGAAGTTTCATTAGGTCAAACATTAAAATATATTACGGGTGGAAAAACTCCGCTAGATACAAACGGAAATCAAGTGTGGCCAAAAATAGGTGATTCTGCAAATCTAGTTTTAGTAGAAGCAAGCTGTTCTGCAGAGGCTGTTGCAAGACGAGCAGAACGTAAAGCAGTAATTTATAGTGGAAATATTGTGAGCGGTTCTTTAAGCGAAGAGAAATTAATTCATAAATAAAAAAGACTGCGTATTGTAAGAGTAATTTGGAGAAGTAAAACAGGTTAGTTTTATCAACGCGAAAAAGGATGCCAAAAGCCTCCCCAAGGAAATAAACATCCAAACATTACACTTAAAGATTATAACCTGTCCGGTAAAAATTGGAACAAATTTAGAAAAATGCCTATCGGGAAAAGGATCTCTAGAATCTTCTAGATTTCCTTTTCCATTTTTACATTAAGAAAGTATACATTTGTAATGGTGAAGAAAAATCGACGTATTTTCCAATTTTACATATAAGTGCAACTACGTCTCTTTTTTCCACCAATCGGATCGTTAATATTATCGAGAAAGCAGGCTGTAAAATGGTTCGTTCTTATCTATTATTACTATTTTGTGTAATTTGTTGGGGGAGTAATTTTATTTTTGGCGCATTGCTAGTAAAAGAATTCTCACCCATTTTATTGTCAGCGTTAAGATTATGCTTTATATTATTTTTTATCGCTTTCTATGCACTAGTGAAGAAAAAGTGGAAAATGGTTCAGAAAAAAGATTTGTTTATGATTATTTTACTAGGGTTAATTGGTACTTGTATTAATCAATGGTCATTTTATTCCGCTTTAGAAACAACCCATCCAACAACTTCTGCATTAATACTTGCTCTTGCTCCTCTTACTACATCTTTTTTAGCTTCAATTTTTTTAAAGGAAAGACTAACTAAAGGTTTTGTAATTGGTTCAATTATAGCTTTTATAGGTGTATTCTTTGTCATTACAAACGGACAAAAGCTTGAAATTACAATTGGTTTGATTTGGATTTTTTTAACTATGCTTACGTTTTCTATTTCAATTATTATGATTAAAAAGCTAACTGAAACCTATGATTCAACAACGATTACACTATATTCAAATTTAATCGGTTTTGGTGGTCTACTACCGATTGCTCTCTTTTCAGGAACAACTCACACTATGAGTAATCAAGCTCTACCTTGGATACTATTAATTGTAACAGCAATTATAATGCATGGAGTTTGTACATTAATTTGGAACCATCAAATACAAATTGTTGGGGCATCAAAAGCAGCTATGTTTCTTAATTTAGAACCATTTATTGCTATGCTAGTTGGGTTGATTGTTTTAAAAAATAATATAACAGGACCTCAATTTTTAGGTGGGGCGCTCATTATTATTGGAGTTTTTCTTTCAACTTCTTTAAAATGGAAAAGGGCGATTAAAGAACCATTTTATATAAAAGAAACAAAGAATTTTTAAAGCAAGAGGAGGAGGAAACTATGAAAAACCTGAGGGTTTCTACTACTCTTTTTTCATCGGTTCAATGGTTATTTTTTATTTTTGCGAATACAATTGTAGTCCCTATTTCGATAGGAGCTGCATTTCATTTGCCTTCAGATGTTATTGAAAGCACAATCAGAAGTTCACTAATCTTCACTGGTATTGCATCTGTCTTACAAGGATGGATTGGTCATAAGTATCCAGTTATGGAAGGGCATTCGGGATTATTATGGGGTGTAATGCTGAATTTAGGATTATCTGCCTCGGCGTTTGGACTAAGTTATACCGAAATTGGGGGAGGCATGGCAACAGGATTTATTGCAGCGGGAATTGTAACATTACTTTTATCTGCATTTAATATGATTTCATTTCTTCAAAAAATCTTTACTCCAATGGTTATGACAGTTTATTTATTCCTACTTTCATTTCAGCTTATATTCGTTTTCTTTAAAGGCATGCTTGGAATCACGAATAAAGGTCAAATCACTTTGTCAGTCAGTTTACTTTCTATATGTATCGTGTTATTTGTTAGCATTCTAAAATTAAAAGGATCACGAATAATCAGCAATTTTTCAATATTAATTGGCATAATAGTAGGATGGTTTTTCTACGCGATTTTATTTGGATCAGATGTAAAAGAAGTAGGTTCAGCAAGTGCTCATTTTTCTTTATTCCCAATAGGAGCACCTAATTTACAAATTGGAATAATCGCTATCTCGTTTTTTGCGGGAATTATGAATTTAAGCAATACATTTGCATCAATAAAAGCTGCATCAGATTTGTTAAAGGAAGAAGCGGGAACAAAACATTATCGCTTTTCATTATTAATAACTGGTAGTTTTACGATTATTGCTGCATTATTTGGAATCGTTCCATATACTCCATTTACATCATCACTTGGATTCTTACAAAGTACGCAAATTTATGAAAGAAAACCATTTATTTATGGAGGAGCATTATTAGCAATAATTGGAGTTGTTCCACCTTTAATTTCATTCTTAGCTACAATGCCTGTAACTGTTGGAAATGCAGTACTATTTGTCGCATATCTTCAATTATTTGGAACAGCCTTTAGTAGTACGAATGGAAAAGTTTTTACATCAGATACAATCTTTAGGCTTGCAGCACCAGTTTTAGTTGGAGTAAGTTTGATGAATATTGCTCCTGGAACGTTTGGCAATCTTCCAATGATTATTCAACCATTTTTAACAAATGGACTAATTATGGGCGTTATACTTTCAATTTTGTTAGAGAAATCAATCAACTGGAATCAGTTTGAGAAGGTAAAAGCATAAAAAATGGCTCGGGTATAATATGCCCGAGCCTATTTTTTATTTAAAGGAATTAATTAATTTTTGAAGTTCTTTTTGTAATTTAGTACTTTTAGAGCTTAGCCATCTTTTAGGTACAATTAGATATTTGCAATTATTGCTTTTTAAATAACTGTATATAATTTGGGCCTCATCAATTTCGTCACGGCTCACATCTAATGACGAAGGGTCATTAACGCTTTTGAAGTTAGTTAAAGCATTGGAATGTATTTGATCAACGAGCTGATCAAATGAATTGTCGTGAATTTGAACTAATTCACTTTGCAATATTTGAGTACGGTTAATCAGAAAGTATTTGAATTGGTTGTTTTCTAGCTTTTCAATTGTAATAATATGATTATTTTCTTCAGTAAATTCAATCACTTTTTCTTTATTAAGAAGTGATTTAACTATGTCAATCCAATCTCTATATTTAGCAGCAGCTTCAAAATCAAATTGTTCAGATGCCGCTAACATCATTGCCTCCATCTCTTCAAGGAGATTAATGTCAGTTCGACTAAGGAATCGAATAACCCGATCAATAACCAAATTGTATTCATCAATAGCCGAACCACCTAAACAAACACCATTACATGTTCCCAGTGAATAGTTTAAGCAAGCGCTATTTTTAATGCTCGAATGCCCACAGTTAATTTTAAAACATTCTTTAATGCCAGTAATTGCTCTTTCTACAGTGCCTCTACTTGTAAAAGGACCAAATATTAACTCGTTTTCTTTTTCAATAGGTTCATAGCTAATTTCAAATGAAGGAACTTTTTTATTTAAGTTGATGACTAAGTAAATAAATGATTGAGGACTTTTCATCATTCGATTATACATCGGTTTAATTTCTTTTATTAAATGACATTCAAGCATAAAAGCATCAAATTCTGTATCAGTCAAAATATAGTCAAAATCCTTTAAATGAGTGACAAGCTTTTTCACTTTTGGAGAATGTCCTTTTGAATTTTGAAAATAAGACTGCACGCGCTTTTTTAAACTTTTTGCTTTTCCAACATAAAGTATTTGCCCTTTTGAATCTTTCATTAAATATACGCCAGGAGATAACGGCAGGTTTTTTACCTTTTCTTGTAGATTTATAGTGGTTCATCCTTTTTCTAGTCAGTATATTTTCATTTTAACATGAGTATGGAATTAACAGTCAGTACAATTATGTGAAAAAAACGTAAACAAAACTTTATATAAAAAAAATAATTTAAAGTAATTAATACACGCATAAAACAACGACTACCCGCGTAAAAATTGACTACAGATGATACGAAGGAGAAGTGATCTTGATGAAAACGATCTATACAACATCCTCTTTCTCCAATTGGATTTTTGCCTTTATTGTGAATGGATTAATTATTTGGTTATGTAGCGTATTTGCTAATCTAGTTAACTGGAAGTATTCTGACATGGGATTCTTTCTCTACTTTGTCATTCTAGTTTTCTATATTATTTGCTTAAAATTAAATGAAGGATTCCCAGCACTTTTTCGGAAATTTGTACTGCGTAAGAAATTCGAATTAGTTAATGTATCAGCCTATGAAGTAACTATTATTCTAGTAGCAATTTTTCACGTAGTAAGAGCGATTGTGATTTATAGAGATGCACTTAGTGCGGTATTTTAATAATAATGAAGAAAAATCACAAGGAATCTGCTTTTCCTTGTGACTTTTTCAATTTTAAGAAAGAGTTGGGTGAACACTTAGGTGCAGGGAACTCATTTAATCAGTTTTAGTGATGGAGCATCGGAAAATAGCGTTAAAACAACGAAGTTCAACGCTATTTCAAATAGATTTAGCGATATATTAACGAAATTCAGCGATAGATTAACGACATTTCAGTATTATCAACGAGGTTCAGCGTTATATCAACGAAGTTTAGCTTTATATCAACGAGATTTAGTGATATATCAACGAAGTTCACAGCTTTATCAATAATGTTCACTCAGTGTTCGCGTTTTTAGATTTAACCACCGCGTTTTCACTACATAGATGATACCAAAATTGAGTTCAACCTATTTATGTTCAAAAAGTATTGCTTTATGCACAAAAAGCGCTACCTTATGAACAAAGTTCACAACTAAACTAATAATATTCACTCAGTGTTCGCGTTTTTTACATTTAAATATCATATATTTTCGATGTATAATCTTCTTAGGTGATGAGAATGTTTTTAAAAAAAATTACACTTTTACGCGATGAAATAACGAGCTTTAGTCAATATCCGTTTTCCATTCCTTCCATTAAATCATTTGATGAAATTAATTTGAGAAGCAATGTTACCTTTTTTGTAGGTGAAAATGGTTCTGGAAAGTCTACTTTATTGGAAGCAATTGCTGATAAATGTGATTTTAATACAGCGGGTGGGGGACGTAATAATAATTATGAGGTTTTTGCATCTGAGTCGCAGCTCGGTAATTACATAAGACTTTCGTGGTTGCCAAAAATTTCGAATGGATTTTTCTTGCGAGCGGAGTCATTCTACAATTTTGCTACATATTTGGACCAGATAGATGATCCACTTAAGTATCGCGGATATGGAGGTGAGTCTCTCCATAAGCAATCACACGGGGAATCGTTTTTATCCTTATTTCTAAATCGATTTAATGAAACGGCAATTTACTTACTAGATGAACCAGAGGCAGCGCTCTCGCCAGCTAGACAATTAACATTCTTAAAAATAATTCATGATTTGGTAGAAATAGAAAACTCTCAATTTATCATTGCCACGCATTCTCCAATTCTACTTGGATACCCAGATGCCGATATATTAAGCTTTGATCATGGGGAGATTTCAAGAATTGATTATGAAAGTACAGATCATTATCAAATCACAAAATACTTTTTACAAAACAGGGAGAAGTTTTTAAGTGATTTGTTGAGTGATGATGATGAGGAAGACTATAAATAAAGCTCAGTGCACCTAAGGGGCACTGAGCTTATGTCTACTACGTAATATCTACCAATTATCCCAACTCCACTAATTCACCAGGTAAAACAAATTCCCCATTTTCGTTTGAATTAAAATCAACTACTTTAAAAACAGCATCTAAGTTTAGCACTCCGTATAGGTGAGGAAATAATTGACCGAAGTTTTCAGTATCTTCATAGACAATTTTAGCTTTCGTTTTTTCTTCATCGATGCAAAGTATTTTTAAATCAGTTGCACCTTTAAAGAATAAGTTTGCGATTTCAACGGTTTGTTTTAAAGTCGAACAATGGATAAATCCATCAGTATTTAAACTAGCAGGGGAATATTCTCCCTCTTTAATTGCATTTTGCCACTCTTTGTTTTCAATAATATGTAAGATCATAGTATTACTCCTCAAAATATAATTTGATTTTTCTTTTCATTTCTTCTTTGTTTTCCGCAAACTGCTTATGTCGATGCCCATTTCCGCCAGAAGTGTGAGGAAAGCCGGATAAAATTGAGGCCGAATTTAAATAATCATTTGCTGTCAGATAGGTCAGGACTTTTGAAACATTGACTCCCAACGGAATAATAAGGGGATGATTTAGTCTTACGATTTCCGGTGCAAAGTTTTCAATTATGTACTTTTTAAGTATTTCTGTTTTTAATATATCAGGTGTTGAACCATTATAATTTTTCCCTTTATAGAAAACAGGGTATTTAATAACGGAGGTTGTTTGAACTAAGTGACTAGCTGTACTAAAGAGTTCACTAGTTGAATTCAATCCAAGGTATTTATGTAATTCTAATTCATCTAACATAGTAATTAAATTTTTCCTCATCGGGCCTTGAAAGCTTGAATTCTTTTTAACTTCATGTAAAATTTCTTCATCATCAATTTGTTCATCTTTTAAACGAATCACCGTGGAATATGATTGTTTCATTTGATGTAAGCCGGGAGTAATTCCTACAATTATGACTCTTGCATGATCGTTTATATACTCAAAAGGAGCATAATAAATTTCTAAATTTTTCTTCTCATCTTTATCAACTAGAAATTTTTCATTTATTAATGTACTAGTTTCAAGTGAAGGAGGTAACGAAGATATTAACTTTTTATATTGATTAAATTTTGAAGTAGTCAAGATCGCCATCTATTTTCCTCCATTACAACAATTAATAGTTATTTTAACGAATCTTATCTGTTAAATCCACCTATCCTACTTACCAGCTTCTCAAGTATAAAATAGGTTCTTTATGATAAAACTGAATAGCTGATAGTAAGAAGGAAGTTTATGAAAGGCTGGAAGATTAAGTGGATTATTCAAGTGAACAAAAACAGCGTTTAAGAAAATACAATTTACGTTCTTCCGTTATTCATACTGAAGGAAATTTAATAGAAAACATTAATATTATTCAAAAAGTTTTTCCTACCTCTGATCTCGTAAAGAAAAAATTAATAATAAATGATAAATCAGCTATGTTATTTCATTTGTCAGGCTTAGTTGATGAGAAAAAAATAGCTCATTTTATCAATACTATTAGTACGAATTCAAATGTAAATGAAACTGATTTATTTATTACAAATAATACTGAACGGACAAATCAAATATTAGAAATTGAAAAATTCATTCTAGAAGGCAAGAGCATTCTTTTAATTGAAGGCGATCCAATTTCATTTGTGTATTCGACTGAAAATTGGCCACAAAGGTCATATATGCCTCCTAGTATTGATAATTCATTAAAAGGCTCTAAAATATCTTTTGTTGAAACATATCAATCAAATATAGCATTACTTCGTAGACTTATCCAAAATCGCGATTTTCAGATTAAACAAACTGAACTTGGTAAAGAAAATAAAACTCTCGTTGCAATTTCATATATCGATGGTTTAGTTGATGAAGATTTACTTTCAGGTATTAATCAAAAAATATCTTCATTAAATCTTGATAACTTACTAAGTGCTAATCATTTAGCACAATTGATGGAAGGGAATCCATATTCACCATTTCCTCAATTTTTAACTACTGAACGACCGGATGTTGCTGCATTATCATTGCTTGAAGGAAAAGTTGTTATAGTAGTGGATTGTTCATCTGAAGTTATCATTTTACCAATTAATTTTGCAATATTTTTTAAAACGATTGATGATTATACTTCAAGAGCGATTGTTGCTTCATTTAATCGAATGCTTAGAATTGCTGCATTTTTTATTACGATTTTCTTGCCAGGAATATATATTGCAATCATCTCGTTTAATTATGAAATTGTTCCTTTGAAACTACTTTTATCAATTGGTGAATCTAGAGCAAAAGTTCCATTTGATCCTTTATTTGAGGCGATAGTGATGGAGCTTACATTAGAAATGTTAAGAGAAGCGGCTATTAGGTTACCATCCCCAATCAGTACTACAGTTGGCGTTGTAGGAGGAATTGTAATTGGCCAAGCAGCAGTTCAAGCGGGTATTGTTAGTAACATCATGGTAATAGTTGTGGCCATAACAGCAATTTCGTCATTTATTATTCCGAATTATGAAATGGCATCTAGTTTAAGAGTCATTCGATTTCCTGTTATGATTATGGCTTCACTTTTTGGTTTAATTGGTTTGATCGTAAGTACAATGGTTCTTATAATTCATGGGTTAAGCTTATCTAGTTTTAACAAACCGTATACTTTGCCTTTCTCTCCTGTTAATCGTGGGGCATTTATGGACACATTCATAAGAGTACCATTAAGAATTCTTTGGAAAAAACAAAGCAAACGTAATGAAGAATAGGATGTTAGAAGGGATTCTACATGATAATTACGAAATCAAAAATTACACAATTTCAATTTATTTTAATGATTTTTGGTATTCAAGTTGGAATTGGTATGTTGTCTCTTCCAAGAGAACTAGCAGACAAATCAGGGACAAGTAGTTGGATTGCAATTCTTTTTGGGGGCTTAATTTCAACTTTGATTAGCATTTTATTTATTAAATTAAGAATGAAAGCTCCTACTTTAAATTACGTAAGTTTTTTTACTTTTTACTTAGGGAAAGTAATTGGCTCAATTGTAGTTTTTTTACAGGCAATCTATTTCTTATATGCAGGTTATCTCGTATTAATTAGATCGATTTTGTATATACAATCCTATATACTTCAAGAAGAAAAAGTTGATGTTTTATTAGTTTTATTTCTATTTCCAACCTATCAATTGATCAAGGGTGGAATTCACTTAATTGCAAAGTATATCGAAGCGATTTTTCCAATTGCTATTTTTACTTTGTTCATGCTCCTATTCACGCTTAAAGATGCCGATATTAATTTTATTTTACCAATTGTTAAGAATGGCTGGATGCCAATTTTTAAAACAATCCCTTTAACAACGACTTCATTTCTTGGTATAGAATTAATTTTAGTTCTTTATCCATATTTACAGTCGAAGGAGAAAGCGATAAAAGGAGTTATTATTGGAAATGCTTTGACGACTTTTACTTATATTTTTGTAACACTCATTTGCTTCGTTATATACAGCCCTTATGAAATCAAACTGACATTTGAACCGGTAATTGACATTTTAAGTGTTATAGAATTCCAATATGTAGAGAGACTAGATTTCATATTATTCTCTTTATTTTTAATGATTATTTCGAAAACATGGGTAACGTATATTTGGGCAGGAATGAATGGAATATCAGAGTTATTTAAATTTAAACTATTTCCAATTGTAATTCTGATTCTTTTTATCTTAATTATCATACTTACATTTATACAAGTTCCAACATTTACAAATACGACTAATCATTTACATAATATTATGATTTACGGTTTATACATCACAATTGGAATTCCTATACTCTTATTAATCGGCGGTCTAATAAAAAATAGATTAAGCAAGGTGAAAAACAATTGAAATATTTTCAAGTATGTTTACTTAGCATCTTTTTAGTAATTGGCGTTTCTGGTTGTAGAGGAAAAGTTAATATAGAAGACGTCACTTTATCGATGATTTTAGGAATTGATGTAAATGATCAAAATAAAGTCGAAGTATATATGGCGAGCCCAGTCTTTAGTGGACAAACGAAAGTGAAAACAGAACATTTTAATGTGCAAACACTATCCATTAAAGAATCTAGAAATTATTTTGATTCTAAAGCTAGTGGAGTAACTGCAGGTGGAAAAATTCAAGCAATTTTAATAGGATCAAAAGTACTAGAACATAAAAATTGGTTTTCGATTTTAGATATGTTTTTTCGAGATCCCAAATTTAGATTGAATGCAGATATTATTTTTGTAGATGGCCCTCTTTCTAGCGTTTATAATTTAAAAGCACAGGATAAACCAGAGTTACCAATCTATATTCCACAATTACTACAAACAGCTGATTTTCGAAATGTTGCCTTTCGGACGACTGCACGAAAAATTCACCAGATGTATTATGAAAAGGGAATAACTCCTTTTGCACCCGAGTTAGCAGTAGAAGATAATCATTTAGTAGTTCACGGAACGACATTGTTAACGAATAATAATTTGTATAATCGAACTTTATCATTAAAAGAAACTCAGATGTTAAAAATATTAAAAGATCATATAGAAGGGCAATTAGTTGTTGCATTAGATTTAAAGAAATTTAAAAGCGACGATGATGATGTTTTTACTGATGAAGAAGTTAGTTTTTATATTAAAGATGTTAAGCGAAAAATTGAAAAAAAATATTCGAATGGTCGTTATAGCTTTATTGTAAACTTGACTTTACCGATCATGATTACTGAATCGCCAATTGGATTAACGAACCATTCGGAAACAGTATTAAAAAATGAAATAGAAAAGAAGTTACAAAAACAATTGAATAATCTAGTCCACTCTTTTCAAAAAGATAAAGTTGATCCAGTTGGTTTTGGCATACTTGCTCATTCATTTCAATATTCTGATTGGAAAAAAAATGAAAATTATTGGTTTGACACATATCAAAAATCGAATTTAAAAGTAAAAGTTAAAATTATTGTTGTAGATAAAGGAATATCGATGTAAAAGTATTAAACCCACCATGTTTTAATTTGGTGGGTCTAATACTTTTATGCAGCTGCTTTTTCAATATTTATAGTTTTTCTTTGTTTACGATCGTGTAGTAAATAGTAAATTATAATAGTCGATATTACAGCAATTGCGGTTACTACATACATAAGATGGAATGAAGTTTTTGCAGATATAATTCCAAGTACGTAAGAGCCAATACCCATACCTACATCAAAAAACATAAAAAATGTTGCAGTCGCCATTCCTTTTTTTGCAGGGGCAGCTGTGTTAATCGCTAATGTTTGAAAACTAGGTACAATTGAACCGTAGCCTAGACCGATTAAAGCAGCGGAAAATAAAAAGATTGTTGGTACAGTCGAGAAACTCAATACGACTAGACCAATCGTAAATAAAACGATACCAGGATATACGATAATATTTGCACCTTTTTGATCGAATAGTTTCCCTGTAAAAGGTCTAGAACCTAAAATGAATATTGCATAAACAATAAAAAAGAAACTAGCAACATCTACAAAACCTAATTTCTTTGCGTATAATGTGATAAATGAAATGATACCACTGTAACCGAAAGAGATTATTGCTGCGGTAATTGAGATTGGTAATGCTGAGCGCTCAATTAATTGTGATGGTTTAATTCGAGTTTTTGCTTTTAATGTTTGTTTAGGAATTGCAATTAGTAGGCCTAAAATCAACGATATAATTGCAAAAAAGCCACAAACAAAAAACAAAATATGGAAGGTGAATTGATTCATTAAGTTAATACCAAGATAAGGACCAAAAACCATTGCAAGTATCATTGAAGAACTATAATAACTCATCCCTTCGCCCCTGCGGGTAACTGGTACTATTTCAGCAACAATTGTCCCTGTTGCAGTAGTTCCGAGACCAAATGCAATCCCTTGGGCAAATCGTAATAATAGTAATAGTGCAAAATTATTAATAAATGGATAGATAAATGTTGTTAAAGTAAAGAAAACTAATGAAATTATTAATATTTTTCTGCGGCCGATCGTATCAAGCCATATCCCAGCAAAAGGGCGAATTGCGACTGAGGCTATAAGGAAAAATGTGACGACCAGTCCGACTTTACTATCTTCTTGACCTAGATTATCAATAACAAATATCGGCAATGTTGCCATTAACGTATAAAATACTAAAAATACAAAAAAACCGCTTAAGCTAACACTAATAAAATCCTTTGTCCATAAACGTTCGTTTTCCAAACTTATTCCCCCTGTTTAGTTACCTCCGAAGCTTTCATATTGTTCATCATTTTTTGAAAAACTTGAAGTGCAATATCAAGCTCTTCATCAGGTATATCTTTAATTACTTCATCCTCAAAAGAGATGATTTTTTCTTTCCAATCATCAAATTGACTTATAGCTTTTTCAGTTAAATGAATCATTTTTTCTCTTTTGTCAGTTCCTTCTTTTCGTACGATTAAGTTTAATGTTTCCATCCTACGAAGTGTACGTGTAAGTGTTGGTGGCTCAATATTTAAACTGGAACATATAGTTCGTTGCGTACATGGCCCATGCAAATGAATATAATGAATAACTGACCACTGTGCTAAATACAATCCAGTAGGAACAAGATGCTCATTAAATGATTTCGAAAACTGACGAGTAGTTTGATTTAATAAAAAAAAGAAAGGCTGTTTTTTGCGCATAAAAAAGTCTCCCCTAAAAATTAGTTAGCTAGCTAATTAAAATAGTTGTCTAGCTAATTATATTTGAACAAATTGTGAATGTCTAGTAATAAACTTATAAGTATAAATTGGGCTAAAGAGCAAATATTAAAATGTAGAAAAATTTTACATTAAAGTTAGGACGGTATTCGAGATGGCAGAAGCGGTACATACAACAAATGGAAAATCGCATAAAATGAAAATTTTACAAAGAGTAATCGCTATGCTTATAGGATCGTTGCTTGTTGCGACTGGTCTTGAAATTTTTTTAGTTCCGAATGATGTTATAGATGGTGGAATAACGGGTATTTCAATTATGGTTTCCCATCTTACTGGTCTTCCACTTGGAGTATTTCTCTTTGTGCTAAACTTACCATTTTTCTATTTAGGGTATAAACAGATAGGGAAAACTTTTGCAATTTCAACGATTCTAGGTATTACGGTACTTTCATACCTTACAAGTATGTTTCATCATATCCCTGCTTTTACTGAAGATATTCTACTTGCAACAATCTTCGGTGGAATGGTTCTAGGTGTAGGAGTAGGATTAGCGATTCGATTTGGTGGGGCACTAGACGGAATTGAAATTCTTGCGATCATTATTAATAGTAAAATCCCTTTTTCCGTTGGTGAAATCATAATGGTCTTCAACTTATTTATTTTAGGAGCAGCTGGCTTTATCTTCTCCTGGGATCGGGCAATGTACTCAATAATTGCCTATTTAGTCGCATTTAAAACGATTGATATTGTTGTAGAAGGTTTGGAACAATCAAAATCAGCGTGGATTATTAGTGATAAAAGTGATGATATTGGCGAAGCAATTCTTTTTAGAATGGGCCGTGGTGTTACATACATTAATGGTTCTGGTGCTTATTCCGGAGAAACAACAAAAGTAATTTATTGTGTTATTACTCGACTAGAAGAAGCAGAACTTAAAACGATTGTCGATGACATCGACCCAAAAGCATTTTTAGCTATTTCAGATATAGCTGAAGTACGTGGTGGAAGATTTAAAAAGAAAAATGTACATTAGTTCAGGGGATATACAGTAATAGAGTAAGGGGATGGAAGTTCTGTGGAACCGGGCTTTCTGTCCTTTTATTCTTTTTATTTTTGCTGTATTATTTAATTTATAACTGAAAATTTAGAAAATTATTTGTCTTTCATTTGATAGATTAGAAGGTTAAGAAGGAGGGGAATTTATAATGGAGAAATTTGATGTAATCGTTGTTGGCGCAGGATTGGCCGGTTTAGTTGCAACTGCTGAGATTGCTGATGCAGGAAAGAGTGTGTTGTTGTTAGATCAGGAACCAAAAGCATCATTAGGTGGACAGGCTTGGTGGTCATTTGGTGGATTGTTTTTGGTAGATTCTCCTGAGCAACGTCGATTAGGAATTAAAGATTCGAAGGAATTAGCTTGGCAGGATTGGCTCGGAACAGCTGGTTTTGATCGAGAAGATGATGAAGATTATTGGGGAAAGAAATGGGCAGAGGCTTATGTTGAATTTGCAGCAGGTGAGAAAAGGCAGTGGCTATATGATATGGGAGTGCGTTTCTTTCCGATTGTCGGTTGGGCTGAGCGTGGTGGATATCTAGCAGAAGGACATGGAAACTCGGTACCAAGATTCCATGTTGTTTGGGGTACTGGGCCAGGGATTGTTGCACCTTTTGAACGAAGAGTACGTGAGCATATGAAAAAGGGTTTAGTTGAGTTTCGGTCTCGTCATCGTGTTGATGAACTATTAACAAAAGACGGAGAAGTCGTGGGGGTAAGTGGTTCATTATTAGAGCCAAGTAATGTTGAACGCGGAGAAGATAGCTCTCGCGAAATGATTGGTGAATTTAAATATGGAGCAAAGGCAGTATTAGTATCAAGTGGTGGTATTGGAGCGAACTTTGATTTGATACGCCAAAATTGGCCAAGTCGACTTGGAACCCCACCGAAAAAGATGATATCTGGTGTACCAGCTCATGTAGATGGTCGAATGCTTTCTATCACTGAAAATGCTGGTGGGCGAATCGTTAACCGCGATCGAATGTGGCACTATACTGAAGGCATCAAGAACTGGAATCCAGTGTGGAGTAATCATGGTATCCGTATCCTTCCAGGTCCATCATCAATTTGGTTTGATGCACGTGGACAACGATTTCCTGCGCCAAATTTCCCAGGTTTTGATACATTAGGAACACTTCAAGCGATTCAAAAAACTGGTTTTGACTATTCTTGGTTTATTTTAACGAAAAAAATTATTCAAAAAGAGTTTGCATTATCTGGTTCAGAGCAAAATCCAGATTTAACCGGAAAAAGTGTTAAACAAGTTTTAAAACGGGCTACATCAGGAGTTCCAGCACCTGTTAAAGCTTTTATGGAGAAGGGTGAAGATTTTATAGTAGCAGACACTCTTGAAGAGCTTGTTGAAGGTATGAATCATTTAACTGGTGAAAATTTACTAAAATTTGATGAAATTAAACGTCAATTAGTTGCTCGAGATCGAGAAATGGATAATAAATTTACGAAAGACTTACAAATTACTGCTTTAAGAGGAGCTAGAAATTATATTGGCGATAAATTAATTCGAGTTGCACCTCCTCATAAAATTTTAGATCCGAAAAATGGTCCTTTAATAGCAGTTCGTTTAAACATTGTAAGTCGCAAAACACTTGGTGGGTTACAAACAAATTTAGATGGTAATGTATTAAATTCTGCAGGTGAAGAAATTCCTGGGCTATATGCAGCCGGTGAAGTTGCAGGTTTTGGTGGCGGTGGTGTACACGGTTATCGCGCCATGGAAGGAACATTTTTAGGTGGATGTTTATTTTCAGGAAGGCAAGCTGGTAGAGCGATTGGTAGGAATTTATAAAAAGTTATCTCGAGAAATAATACACTGCGAATGGTAAGGTAAAACTAGAAGTCCAATCAGGCTTCTAGTTTTTTTGGCACCTTTCACGGATTAGTTGAGATAGAGATGCTATAATAATTCGCATAATATCTTTTTAATTTGAGAAATTACTTTGTAAAAGGTTATTTCTAATATTTTGGCGTAACTTGAGTATTAAAATAATTGATACTATAATGAGAGTGCTAAATTTTTACAGGAGAAATAATGATGAAACCTATTAGAATATTAATTGCTGATGACGAACGGGAGATTGCAGATCTCATTGAATTACATATAAAAAAAGAGGGCTACCAAGCAATTAAAGTATTTGATGGACATGAAGCTATTCAAGTCATCAATTCACAATCCATTGATTTAGCCATATTAGATATCATGATGCCAAAGTTAGATGGCTATGAGGTATTAAAACAATTACGTGAAAACTTTAATTTTCCAATCATCTTTTTGAGCGCAAAAACAAGTGATTTAGATAAAATTACAGGTCTTGTTATGGGGGCAGATGATTATTTAACAAAACCATTCAATCCTATGGAATTAGTTGCTAGAGTAAAGGCTCAACTCCGAAGATCGATGCAGTTAAATCAGGCTGATAAAGGTAAAAAATCTGTCATTGAATCAGGTGGCTTACAAATAGATCATGATAATAGAGAAGTAACTATATATGGACAAATCGTTGAATTGACTCCAAAAGAGTTTGATATTTTATTTCTTTTAGCAAGTCATCCTCAAAAAGTATTCAGTGTAGAAAATATATTTCAACAAGTTTGGGGAGAACAATATTACGAAAGCGGAAATACAGTTATGGTGCACATTCGTACGTTGAGAAAAAAGTTAGGAGAAGAAAAAAGTAAAAATAGTTGGATTAAAACAGTATGGGGCGTAGGGTATAAATTCCATGGTTAATATTAAATTCAGAACGAAAATGATATTTTTAGTCTGTATAAGTATGCTTATATCCGGGTTGATTTCGTCTATACTTTATAGGTTCTTACAACTCTATTACATAAATACTGCTACATTCGGTTCGACTTTAGCACAAATACGTCAATTAATAAGAAATATTGGCGACATTTATTTCATATTAATCATTTTTTTCATAATCGCAATTATCATTTTCTATTTTCTAATTAAGCCATATGACTCCTATTTTAAAGAGATTTCCAGAGGGATTCATTTACTTGCAACTGGAGACTTTACAGGTCGTGTACATATTTCATCGAATGATGAATTTAAGCTGATTGCAAAGGATATGAACATGGCGAGTGAGAAGCTTAAACAAGCAATCGAACGTGGAGAATTTGCAGAAAGTAGCAAGGATCAGTTAGTTTTGAATTTAGCTCATGATTTACGAACGCCTTTAACTTCAGTTTTAGGTTATTTAGATTTTATACTTCAAGATGATCAACTGACGGAGGAGCAAGTCAAACATTTTACGTCGATTGCTTTTAAGAAATCGCAACGTTTAGAGCATTTGATTAATGAACTATTTGAAGTAACTAGAATGAATTATGGAATGCTGCCACTTGACTATAAAACAATTGATTTAAGTAAACTGCTTATCCAGTTGATTGAAGAGTTATATCCAATTTTTGCAAATAACGAGTTAATTGCAAGAACAAATATCAATACAAAATTAGAAATGGTAGCTGATGGTGCACTATTAGCACGTGTATTTGAAAATCTACTAATGAATGCAGCACGTTATGGAAATGATGGGCAATATATAGATATTAATTGCTTAATTGAGAATGAAATCGCTGTTGTACAAGTCATTAATTATGGCGATCATATTCCTCCCGAGGATTTACCGAATATTTTTGAAATGTTTTATACCGGCGATAAATCGAGAACGGGACAAGAGGATAGTACAGGACTGGGCTTGTTCATTTCTAAAAATATTGTTGAGCAACATAAAGGAACAATTTCAGTAGAAAGCAGTGTAATACGAACGATTTTTGAAGTAAGATTGCCAATCTCCAACGAAACTTAAGAAAAATTTAAGATTTTCCACCACTTCTTCTTAAACAGTTTTTCCTATTCTAATGTTACATTACGAATCAGGAGGAATTATGGTATGAAGAAGTTTTTTTTATTTTTGATCTCACTTTTAATTTGTTATCTACTATTCCAAGAAAAAATCAATCAAGATGTTAACTATAAAACTTTAAATAAGCCAACACAAAAGTATAGTCACGTATTAAAAGTTTCAAAAGAAGAAATTTATCAAGGGAATTTAATATTAATTAATAAAAATCTTAAAATTCGAGAACAAGGTGTAAAATCAGATATCATCAATTTATTTCAAAATAAAATACCCGATAATATGGTATTATCAGATAATTCTATGAGCCTTTCAAAGGATGTAGCGCTAAATCTCTCTAAAATGATCGACGCAGCTGAATTAAAAGGTATTAATCACTTTATGATTTCGAGCGGATATCGAAATAATAGTAAACAAGAGAAACTTTATGAGGAAAAAGGATCAGATATAGCATTACCAGCTGGTTATAGTGAACACAACTCAGGATTATCTTTAGATATAGGCTCAACTTTAACAAAAATGGACTATGCACCTGAGGGCAAGTGGTTAAAACAAAATTCATGGAAATATGGATTTATTTTACGTTATCCGAAAGGAAAAGAAGACATTACAGGAATACAATTTGAACCATGGCATTTTCGTTATGTTGGCTTACCTCATAGTGCCATAATGAAAGAAAATAATTTTACATTAGAAGAGTATTTAGATTTCTTGAAAAAAAAGAAGAGTTTATTAGTAAACATCGGTTCAAAAAAATATGAAATTTATTATTACCCTATTAAAAATAAAACAACAGATATTTATTTACCCGAAAAAGCTTCGTACGAACTATCGGGAAATAATAAAGATGGGGTTATTGTTACGATTACAAAATAATACGGGGCAATCTGATATAAAAGGGGCTTTTTCTTTTTGGAAGAAGTTCTTTTTTTATTTTGAAGGTAAAAGTGCACCTTTTGCAACATGTATGATATTTTCTGGAAAATCGAATAATAAGCTTCAGTAAGCTCTTTATCAGGAGGAAAAAAATGAAGCGTACATTCAAAATAATTGGTATATGTTTACTTTTAATCATAGTAATTGGAGTTGGCTCAGTTTTTCTATCTCCAAGACCTGTTACTTGGTTATTGAAAAAATCATTTGCAGGTGGAATGGAAGTTGAAGCTGCTGATTATGGGATTGCAAAGCAGAAAACAACAATGAAAACAGATATCAATTATACTTCAAAATTTAAAAACAGTACGTTTGATTTAATTAAATATAAAGATGATTTGAAATATGTACCTACTATTTTTTGGATTCATGGGGGTGCTTTTGTAGCGGGAGATAAAAATGATGTTCGTAAATATGCTACATATATAGCTAGTCATGGATATAATGTAGTAAATATTAATTACGGCTTGGCACCTAGTGTAAATTATCCGATGCCTTTCCAACAAATTGATCAAGCTTATCGCTTTGTCAAAATGAATGCACATAAATATGGACTGGATCTGAACAATATTTATTTAGCAGGAGACTCTGCTGGAGCGCAACTTGCAGCACAATTCATTAGCATACAAATGAATAAAAACTTTTCTAACACAGCAAAAATAGGTCAAAGTGTTGATCCGAAAACAATACGGGGTGCAATCCTACTTTGCGGGCCATATGATATGAAAGAAGTTCAGACACACGCTTCCTCAAGGCTGATGAAATTTGTATTTAAACGCGTTGGTTGGGCATATTTTGGAAAATATAATTGGGAAAATGAAAAGATGACAAAGGAATCATCACTTTTAAGAAATGTACCAGATCATTTCGTTTCAACATTTATTACAGATGGAAATACTGATTCATTCGAATCACAGGGGAAGCGTTTTGCCACTTTACTAGAAAAAAGAACAGGCGTAAAGCAAGTCTTTTATCGTAAATCAGAAGGTAAGATCGGTCATGAATACCAGTTTCAAATGAATACGAAAGCAGCCCAAAATACATTTAATGAATTACTCAACTTTTTGAATGGTACGAAGGTTTCTGAAATACAAAAATAGATAAGTTAGAAGAGATTTCAATTTTTTTGAGGTCTCTTTTTTGTATTTCCTCGTGCTAAAAGGTAAGAAGTTAATTAACTTTTTATAAATTTTTTGATGGTTTACGTCGAATTGTATGTGAAAGTTGATTTTATAGGAAATGAATAACCCAATTGACCGAAAATTCAGAATAATAAATAATAAAAGAGAATTTTATTTTTGAATAATTGGAGGTAGAAGATGGGGAAAAACATTTTAGGAAAAAAGTTTGTCAAAGGCTTTTCTGTGTTAGCATTGTCGTCGAGCTTTATTCTTGGGTCCTTGAGTCATGTAACAATTTCATCAAAAGCTGCAACATACTCGAAAATAGATAATAAGCTTGCTAATCTATCACCAGCCGAGAGGGCGGCACTACATCAGCTTTCAACGAGTAATGAGACTGGGCTTCAAGTTAATCCTGATATTGATTTAGATGCCGCAACCGAAACGAGCGTAATTGTTGAGTTTAATAATAAACCGGCAAAAGTCGCTCAGCTCGAATCAACTTTAAATGGCAAACAGTTAACAAAGACTGAAGCGACTAGCTTAGTTGATCAAGATCATACAACTTTTTCAAAGGATTTAGGAAGGGTATTAACAGAAGACAATAATAATAAAGTTAAATATAAAGTAAATCGATCTTATAAACATGCGTTTAATGGTGTTTCGATGAGTTTACCAGCAAATCAAATTAAAAACTTACTAAAATCGAAAGCTGTTAAAGCAGTTTGGAGTAATGAAGAAGTTCATGCTGAGGTTGATACAACACAAGAAGAAATGCAATCTGGAGGATCGAGCAATCAATCAACCCTTTCTTTTCTAGGAGTAGACAAACTTCATCAAGAAGGAATTACTGGAAAAGGAGTTAAAGTAGGGGTCATTGATACAGGAATAGACTATCATCATCCAGATTTAAAAGATGTTTATAAAGGTGGCTACGATTTTATCGATAATGATAATGATCCGATGGAAACTACATATGAAGATTGGAAAAAGTCTGGTTTTGCCGAATTTTTCTGGGCAACAGGAGCGTCTTATTATACTGAACATGGAACTCATGTTGCTGGAATTATCGCTGGACAAGGAAAAAATGACGGTGATATTAAAATGGAAGGGATTGCCCCTGATGTCGAGCTACATGCTTATCGAGTATTAGGACAATACGGTTCTGGTACAGATTCTACTGTTTTGGCTGGGATTGATCAAGCAGTAGCAGATGGAATGGATGTCATTAATTTATCCTTAGGTGCAGGAATTAATAATCCTCTTTATACAACAAGTATAGCAATCAATCAAGCTGTACTAAGCGGAGTTACAGCTGTAATCGCAGCTGGAAACAGCGGAAATGATTTATATACTTTAGGTTCTCCGGGTACAGCTGCACTTGCTTTAACTGTAGGTGCAAGTAATGAACCAAATATTGTACATACATATAAGAGTGTACTTCAATCAGGTACTGATTCAATATCAACTGACTTACAAGAAATGGCAAAAGGATATTCAGATCATGTAGATCAATTGAAGGGTCAATCTTATTCAATAATTGGTGTAGGTTATGGCGCACAGTCGGATTATAAGAATAAAGATCTAAAGGGGAAAATTGCATTAATTAGTCGTGGGAACAATATTACATTAGGTGATAAAGTAAAATTTGCAAAACAAAATGGTGCAGCAGCAGCTTTACTTTTTAATGATAATCCTGATGAGGGATTAATACCTGCCTACTTAGGCGATGGTTTAGACTATATTCCAACATTCACCTTAACGAATACCCAAGGATTAGCATTGAAATCAAAGGTCAATTCAACAAGCACAATTACATTTAATGAACTTGGAGAAATTCAAACTAAAGCAGACGAGTTAGCGGATTTTAGCTCCCGTGGACCAGCACGTATTACATACGATATAAAACCAGAAGTTACAGCTCCAGGAGTAGGCGTATTCTCTACAGTTCCAGCTTATATGATCAATAAAAATACGCCAAATGATTATCAATACGCATACGAACGTCTTTCAGGTACATCGATGGCAACACCAAATGTTACGGGCATGGCTGCACTTTTACTCCAAGCTAAACCAAACTTACAACCAAGTGATGTTAAGGCGATACTAATGAATACAGCGAGTCCTTTAAGTAAGGATTATAGTGTATTTGAAACAGGGGCAGGCCGAGGGAATATTTATAAAGCAGTTCATTCATCGATTGAAATGAAAGTTCAAAATGAAACACCTATTTTAAAAAATGGCAAAGAAAAAAACATTAAAGATGAAACAGGTGCGCTGAGTTTTGGTTCAGTCAATCTAAGTGAGGACGTGAATGAAGAGCGTAAAGTTATCGTTAAAAATACTGGTATTGAAACAAAAACCTTTGATGTAGCAGTTCACTATCAAACAGGCTTACGTGAATCTAAAGATGCTGAGAAAAACGGAGTAAAAGTTTTAATTGAACCAACTATTAAACTACCTGCAAATTCACAAAAAAATACGAAAGCTTCCATTTTTATACCGAAAACAGCAGAAAAAGGTAACTATGAGGGGTATATTGTTTATACGAATCAGAATGATCCTAACGAAACATATAGAATTCCTTTTGCAGTGCATACTGTTGAAGAAGGAATAGGGGTTTTTGAAACATCATCACTAGGTTTATCAGAGGACCGTTATAGAGATGCATATTCAAGTCCGAACACGATTAAGACGATATCCGCACAAGTTCAAATGAAATCAAATGTTAGAAATATTGATTTCATTTTAGAAGATGGAAAGACGAATCAAGAAATAGGTTATCTTGGAACAGTGAATGGTTTTAGCTTAAATGAAGGTGATTTAGTCAATCTGAATCTCGTTAATGGTACGTATTATCCATTTGATAGTACATTACCGAGCGGAATAAGTTCTACAAGTGTCGTATTGGATGAAGGCTTTTATAAAATTAAAATGCTTGCAACATCTGATACTGGTAAACAATTCATAGAATATCGTAATTTAGTAGTTGATAACAGGAAGCCTAAATATACATTTGATGTGCCAGTAGGGGATATCATTGAATATGAGGAAGGGCAAAAATCAGTTACAATAACTGGCTCCGTATTTGATCAAGATATTGAAGATTATAAAGCGGCAGGTATGAAAATTGATCAATCAGCTAATAAGGTCTACGATACAGCACAAGGGGAAATTCCTTTTGAAATTCCAGTTAATACGGACGGTACATTTAAATATGAAGTACCGATTGGTTCGGGGGCAAAGCTTGTTAACCTAGTTGTAACCGATTCTGCAGGAAACGGAAGTATCATACCTAAAACAATTAAAATCGTAAAAAAAGGTACACCATATTTGACTACAATCGTTGATAAAAATACTGCGAAACCTGATGATATTGTGAAAGCAAAAATCGTCATAAAAAACGCTACTGATTTTAAAAAGGGTACAGTCAACTTAAGCGTTGCTTCAGACTTTTTATCGATTGAAAACATTGCCCTTCACCCAGATTCTAGTAAACTTGGAGAAGTTAAATTTACTAAAACAGCAAATAGTATAACCGTAGAAACTACTGATAATAATACGCAAACTTTAAATGGAGATATCCCATTAGCAGAAGTTACGTATAAAGTAAAAGATTATAATTTTGATATTAGACCTGACAGTAGTCTCGTATATGTGTCAAGCACCTATGTAAATAGATCAGGAAAAACGACGTCACTTATTACAAATTCACCTTATGTTGATTTAATCCCAACGTATTCTAAAATGAAATCTGTCTTATATGCGGAAGGCTTATTAACTAGTAGTGGTGCATTTGATAGTAAAAGAGATTATAGCTTAGTGGGGGTTGATGTTTCAATCCAAGATACTATTGGAAATAAGTATGATCAAATCTTTACTAAGTTTGGTAAAATTGAAGCGCTACACTTGTCTCTAACTAACAAACCGCTCCAATTATCAGTAAAAGTGCCAGGACATTTTAGAAGTCTATATAACTTCAAAATTGGAATGCAAAATGATCAAGGGGAAATGAGCGGTCAATTTTTAAAAATCAATCTTCCTAAATTGATTGGTGGAGACGTAAATGGTGACGATGTAATTGATATAATGGATGCGCTATACATCCAAACATATTGGGGAACAAACAAACGAAGTGCGGATATAAATGTAGATGGTAAAGTAGATGCTAAAGATCTTGCATTCGTTGAAAAGAACTATTTAATGCAAAATCCATCAGTACAAACTGCACAAAAACCAAAAAGTAAATATAAAACAAAAACATTAGAGATTGTAAAAAGTGAGCTAGGTTTATAATCAGTTTTAACTCAAAAGACTACAAGGAATTATTTTTCCTTGTGGTTTCTTTGTTTTTAATTGAATCAATCTATAAATAGAGAGGTAATGGAGGGGATTTCTGTTCCATTTAACAATATATCAACGAATTCAGGTGGTTTATCAACGAAATGTAGCAATATATCAACGAGAATGAATGATATATCAACCGAGTTCACAGCTTTATCAATATTGTTCACATTGAGTTCGTGTTTTAAGTATTGAGTAGGTTATATTTCAGTACAATGAAGCCCTCATTAGCCGTTTATGCACGAAAACCATTGTAAAATGAACAAAAACCATGACTGTATGTTCGTATTTCTTGCTTCTCACCATCACTCGCAAATTTATCATCAAAAAAAGAGCCTCAAATATATTGAGGCACTCTTTTTATTTAACAGAGAAATTATTTTACGCCAACCGCATCAAATGCTTTATTTACTGTTGTTACTTCAGCAGAGCTTGCACCGTAAAGGTCTGCTGCAGATTGTACAGCTGCTGCACGAGCTTGGCTAAACGTTGCAGAAGAAGTTAAGTAAACTGTATTTGCACGATAGAAAATTTTAGCTAGTTTATCAATACCGATGCCTGAAACAGATACACCATAATGAGTTCCACCTGCTGAAATTAAGTAAGCTGCTTTATTGATGATACCGCTATTTGTATGAACGCCACCGTTATCAGCAGTTCCTACATAACGTTTTGAATAGTTATCTGGATCACCATATTTAGTTGGGTCACTCATAGAACGAAGTGAATCGCCAGCAATTTTTGGAGTATAAATATCTTCACCAATCTCGTAATCTGGATTGTTATTATTATAGAACTCAATTACAGTTCCAAAAATATCTGAAATAGCTTCATTTAATGCACCAGATTCATTTTGATAGATTAGGTTTGAACTTCTTTCCGTAACTGCGTGAGTTAATTCATGCGCTACTACATCAAGTCCGCCTGAAAGATAAGTGAATGTTGTTCCATCACCATCACCATACACCATTTGGGAACCGTTCCAAAACGCATTGTTATAACTACGGCTATAATGGACACTTGATTTTAAAGCAGCACCATTACCATCATAAGAATTACGTCCAAAAACAGTTTTATAATAGTCGTATGTTTTTCCAGCATAATAATGAGCATCAACTGCTGCAGCTTCAGTTGTACTATTTAGTAGTGTGTCAGTGCTTGTCCAAAGTGTACCAGGTAGAGTAGTACGAGAATTTGCATTATATGTGAAAATACCACTGCCTCTTGTATTATCTTGTAAATAATAAGTTGAACCAGATTGAGTCATATTTAGTGTTTTTGTATCACCAAGAACACCTTTTCCTGTTGCAGTGACATTTGTACCAGTAATTGATGGTTTAGCAACTGATGCTCCAACAGTTTTACTAGCAGCATGGATGCTATCCATTGTATCAATACTATTATAGCTATTTAAGATTTTGCCTGTTGATGCATCAATGAAATAATTATAGTTACCAGGTTTAGGAGATAGGAAGTTTAAGTTTACATGATATGCATACGTAGCATCATTACCATTTGTATAAACTACTAGATCAGCTGTAGGGTCTTTTTCATATATAGGAGTGTATCCGAGGTCTGCGACTGCGATTTTGATTGATTTAAATGCGTTAACTTTTTTAGCTAATTTTAGTCCTTTTTTAGTATCTAGGTTTGGAATAACTGTACCAGAGAAAACGTTTAGAGATCCATTGTCTCCAACTACTGCAGTTTGAGTAGAACCCCATACAGGAACACCATTGTAAACTTGTTGTAGTCGAAGATTAGTACCATACGAATCTTTTTTAGTTGATTGAACGATAAATGATTTTTCAGATGACTTAGATCCAAGCTTGAATTTATCTTTGTTAGCATTGACATAGTTGTGGACAACGCTTAAAGGGCTCTTAACTGATGGCTTAGTCAACTGACCTGAAACAAACTCAGGTGATCCTACTGATTTGTTGTACTTGTATTTCGATAATACATTTTTTGGTGCAGCGTATGTATTAGTCACCGATAAACTACTTGCTGCCAAACCTACAGATAATCCAACCGCTAAAACTTTCTTGTTCACTAAAATTCCTCCCTTGGTTAACATATGTGGTATTGAGGAATTCATCGTAACATCTACTAAACTAGTTTTACAAACGACAAAAATCTACAACTCTTGCATTTTGTGAGA
The DNA here is from genome assembly GCA_013200995.1 of Arthrobacter citreus. GTDB lineage: Bacteria > Bacillota > Bacilli > Bacillales > Bacillaceae_G > Gottfriedia. The sequence goes on from CP053688.1 coordinate 5,112,016, forward strand.
AAAAAATAAGCTGATTTATCGAGGGAAAAATATCCAATTAGATTTTAAAATAGTAAAAATGTACCATTTTTAGTTAAAAAACGGTAAAAAATAATCGAATTTTATTAAGAATATTTATATTTTTAGTTAATATTAACCCAGCTTACCATCGCATACGTACAGAAAAGGTAACGAATTTATTTTATTGATATAGTTATTTTTGAACGTTTTAATTTGGAGTACGAAAAAAGCATTAGCAGATCTTAACTTTTATAAGTCTTCGATGCAAAATTTATGATCTACATAGTGAAGAACTATTGGCTTAAAACAGCTTGTTAAAGTGAAAAAAGGCAGGAGAACTTGAACCTGCCTTTTAAATCTTTTCCTTCAGCCTTCAATTGAGCTCATAACCCTGCTACATAGTTAATCCTTTATCGACAATTATTATTTTTGCTTTCACATGTATTTTTGAGTTTTTAAAATCTTTGGGCCAGTTGGATTTTACTTTTTTCCAATGTTCATGTTGGTATGAACTCGCTAAAATTCCTAAGCCTAAAGGATCGACTTCATTTGCTTGAAATTTATGGACTAAGCCATTTAAATCTTTCTCTAAAGTTGATTCGATTTCTTTTCTTAATCGGCCGACTGTTTTGTTATTTAATTTAATTGGCGATTGTGAAACCGTTACGGGTATTTTGTAAGAAATCTCAAAATCGAATTGGTTATGATTGAAATTACAGTCTACTTTTCTTTTAATTTTTCGTATAGAATAGCTAGCTCTCTGAATGTTAAACAATTGATTTTTATCCCTTACTTCCTTAATAGGAGCCATAATGCCTAATTGACCTTTTAATTTTCCTTGAAGCAAGCTAAATAACTGTGTTTCTTCAATGGATAGTGTTTGTTTAACGAAAAAATTTTTGTCTAATAAGACAATTCCGCTAACTTCAAGTTCTTCATCTTTAATCGACATTTTAGGTAAATAGGGTGTTATTCCTTTTTCATATGACATCTGATGAAACATTCTAAGCGAAGTACGAAGTGTTACATTTCGAAAATCAGCTGTTTCAATTAGTTGCGGAATAAAAATTGATAATCTTGGTTTATCTTCTTCTTTTAATTTGAGTAGCTCAGAAACATTGCCATCAAAAAAAACAAGGTCTGCATTTTGTCTTAGTTTCGGTTCTCGATATAAAAAATCTAAGATAGACGTCCAATTCTTTTGTTCGGTTAATTTAGTTCCGACTAATAAAGCTTGCAACTTGCCTGCAGTTGTAACACCATTTACTTTCGAATCAAATAAAGTGCGGGCTTCTCGAATGCTTGAAGCATCAACCATAATTTGTTCATTTTTTTCTTTTGCTTCTTCACTAAAAACGGGACTAGACATAAAAATTTGGAGTTTTTTTTGTTGTGGATTATTTGTGTCAATTCCAAATATTAATCCCATTGTAATATCTTCAATATTTATTGTTTCTTTACAGCCTGTTAAAAGAATTAAAATAAAAACACTAATCGTAGCGATTTTTAAACTTTTCATCTAATCACCTTATTCCAAAATGAGCGAATCCAAATGAAAACTAGCATAACTAATATGAGAATTACGCCATATATAGATAAAAATTGTATATCTTGATCATTTTGCTTAAATGTTGGAATGAAAAAATTAGTTAAACATAGAAATACACAGGATAATCCGATAAACAAATAATCGACTCGTTTATGTTGAGACATTTCTGCTAAATTTGTTACACCAATCCATAAGTACATAATCCATGTTTTAGAAATGACTATTAGAAACAATGAAAAAAGAATGAAATCTAATCTTTCAACATATTGGAATTCGATCACACTTAAAATATCTAAAACTGGTTCAAAAATTACGCTGATTTCATCTGGGCTATAAATTACAAAACAAATAATTGAAACGTACACGTAAACAAATGTAGTAAGACTATTCGCGACTAAAACACCTTTTAAAGCCTTTTCTTTTTGATCTAAATATGGATAAATAATAAAGATTATTTCAATCCCTAAAAAGGAACTAATCGTTGCAGGAATGGCTTTAAAAATCGGTAACCATCCATCCTTTATTAAAGGTAAAATAAAATGAATATTACTTTGTTTTAATGTGAAGAGAAGCATAATTAAAAAAAAGATAATGATTGGAAAAATAATTTCAATATACTTTCCAAGTATTTGGATACCACCTGTCACGAACTGATATGTCGGAATTAAAAACAATACTAACAAAATAAAGAGTGAAGCATCAGGGAGAATGTATGATTGAATAAATAAAATGGAACGTAATAAAATGACGAACCCAATTCCAAGACAGTAAACAGTAAAGAAAAGAGAAAATAATGTCCCAATTACCTTGCCAAAGCAATGTGTAAAATACATATTAAATGAACAAGAAGGGTCTTTTTCTCTTAGTTTCACCATTGCAACACTAATAAGAAAAGAGATTAATCCCCCAAACAAAAGGGAAATCCAACCACTCGTTCCAGCTTTATTTTCTAATATTCTTGGCAAAGAAATGACACCAATCCCAACTTGTACACCGAATATTAATAATACAAATTGAACATATGTAATTTTAGGTGAAATATGTCTCATATCATTTCCTCTTTTTTTGATTCGTTAGTTGATGATTCCAAAGAACGGATAGAGCACTATTTTGATATTTTTGTTTTAATTTTTTTAAGCTAAAAGGAGAAAATGGCTGACTATAAGATTCATTATAGCTAGATAATTTCAAACCATGGGCAATTATAATCATAGTACTTGCAATGATTCCTATAATCCCGAATATAGAAGCCATAATCATAATAGGAAAACGTAATATGCGTAAACTTGAAGCCATGTCATAATTTGGAATAATAAAAGAAGAAATGGCAGTTAGAGCTACGACAATTACCATGATGTTGCTTACGATACCAGCTGACACAGCAGCTTGACCAATAACAATTCCACCTACAACTCCTACAGTTGTACTGATTGGGGTTGGAAGTCGTATTGCTGCTTCCCTCAACATTTCAAGTGTTAGTTCCATAATAATTGCTTCAACAAGTGGATCGAAGGGAACTTTTGCACGTGATTCTCCGATTGATAAAATTAATTTTAATGGGACAACATCATAATTAAACGAGACAACTGAAATATATATCCCTGGTAAATACAGAGTAATAAATAGAGCGATTGTTCGCAAAGATATATTAAAATATGCAATGACAGGTCTTGTTGATGAGTCATCAATACTTTTAAAAAAAGAAATAAAAGATCCTGGTAAGATAATGACTTCTGATGAACGATCTAATAAAATAACAACTTTTCCTTTTTCAATAGACTGTGATGCAATATCAGCTCGTTCAGTTGTGATAATTTGTGGAAAGAGAGAAAAAGGATATTTTTCTAAAATTAAAGCTAATTGATTGGCGTTGAGTAAAGAGTCAACCGTTATAGCATTAAGCTTTGATTCGATCTCTTCAACTGTTTCAGGTTTAGCGACACCATCTAAGTAAGCTAGCGTTACATTTGTTTTAATTTCTTTTCCAATTTTAACTTCTTTAAAAAGTAAATCTTTCGTTTCAAGATAACGACGTAGTAACGACAAATTAGCTTGTGTTGACTCGACAAATGCAATTTTTGAACCTTTGATAGAATTATCAATACTAGGTGGAGAATAAGAACGTTTAGGAAATTCTTCAACAGAATATAGAAATGCATTAGGTTCTCCAGCAATAAGACACACACATTTCCCCTCTAGTATCGACTTTTCTATATCCTCGACTTTTTTAGCTGCAATTGTATGACTGTACAGAAATTGAAATAATCCATCTTTATATTCGAGAATGTTCGTTGTAAACTGCTCTATTTTATCTTCATTTACTAAGCTATTAAAATAAACAATGACACCTTTTTTCTCTCCAAATAAAACATTTTTATTCACTAAATCCGAGCTGGGGAACAAAGTTTGAAATAATTCGATATTTGAATCTAGGTCACCTTCTGGATGAATAGTGAACGAATGTTTCATTGTTTTTTTCAATGTTCCTCACCTCTTTTTTTGTTGAATCTGTTTCTAGATATAATGTGCTCTATACATAGGATAACTATTCTAATTGTGTAAATTAATGGTAACGAATAATATTTAAAAAAGGTTTTAAAACATCAATCGAGTACACTTCCTCTTAATAATGCTGTACCACTACTTAGTTTCATGAAGTGTTTATAAACATCAGGGTAGAATTTAGTCGAAGGCCCTTTAAATTGTTTGTAAATATTGAAATAGAGCGTTGATTTTAACCTAATTCAAATAATTCTAAATAGTAGTCTTAATAATTAATGTTGTAAAGATAGCTAAATGAATTACTTTCATAACAAATATTTAATGTTTATGTTCGTATTTCAAATAGATCTTTTCGAGCAATTTACTGTGACTATGAGGAAGGAATGGTTTTAATGGGGAAGCGTATGAAAATCGGAAAAGGGTTGGCCAAATTTGATTTATCATCAAGTTTTGTAATTGGTTCTCTTGGACAAGGAGTAACTGTTTCAAAAGCTGTAAGTGTTTCGAAAACGGAAGATTTGCTTGCTAAATTGTCACCTGAACATGACAGGCACTTACCCAAATTAAAATTAGTGATTCAACAGGACCTCAAATATCAGACGTGAGCCAGCCATAGCGAAGAATATGAATGTTTTTACACATATCAACGAGATATGATGATATATCAACGAGTATCACCAATATATAAATGAAGTTTACTACTCTATCAAGATAGTTCATGTAGTGTTCGTATTTTCCAATAACGAATCAGCTATTTTTAATTACATAAAAGCTAACCCGGTTTGTTTATGAACGAAGCTCTATCATTTATGAACAAAAATCAATGTTTTATGAACGAAACTCTATCCTTTATGAACGAAACTCTATCCTTTATGAACAAAAATCAATGTTTTATGAACGAAACTCTATCCTTTATGAACAAAAATCAATGTTTTATGAGCAAAACTCTATCCTTTATGCACGAAAATCAGTAGTTTATGAACAAAGTTCACAGTTTTATGAATATAGTACATATTTTGTTCGCATTTCATATTAAATACCTCTTCTATAATGTGATTCATAAGTATAAAATCGCCCAACAATTACCAAAATAAATAGAAAAAACAAATCAAAGGGTGATTAATTTGAGTATCGAATTCCAAGTTGGAAAAGATTATGAAAATGGTTCAATAAAAGATGTATTACACGATCTAGGTTTCCAAGAGGAAGGTAGAGAATTTAGTAAGGACGGAAAAAGATATAGATATGAAGGCTGCGATAAGTATCAAAGCTATGTGTTTTCTGTGACAATGAATCAATTGAAATAAGTTATCTAGTAAAAGCCCCTTCTATTTTTGGAGGGGGTTCTCTTACCTTATTAAGCCAAAGTCCAGTACTTTGTAAATTAAGAGGAAAACATCAATCATTAATCCATCTACACTGTTATTCAATCGAAGTTCAAAATGTGAACGCAAATTTAACAATTTCAATTAATTTACATTTCAACAAATTGAAAAGCCCCTTCTAAATTCTGAAGGGATTTTAATCTTGTATTTCCAAAGTTGCGCAAATTCCTCCTAATCTTTCTGTCAAAATCAGTCGAAAAAAGTCTATTGTCCTCAAATACTTAGATTTAGTCATGATAAAATAACCCGGTTGACCGTAATGTGAATTTTCTGAATAATTAACCAGGTAGGTTGTTTTTGTCTGCGAATAAAAAGTATGGGGGAAGAAGATGAAAATAAGTTTAAACAAAAAAAGTTTTCTAAAGAGGATAACAGTCGTTGCATTATCATCGAGTGTTATTTTGACATCATTTGGCAATGTAGGTCACGCCACAAAAGCTGTCAGTTACTCGAAAGTAGAAGACATGCTTGCAAAATTAACACCGGAACAAAGATTAGCATTAAATGAGTTAAAAACAAATGAGTCAATAGGTCTGCAAATTTCATCAAATGTAGATTTAAATTCGAATGAACAAACAAATGTAATAGTTGAGTTTGCTAATGAACCTGCGAAGATTGCACAAATTGAAGCAAGTATTGAAGGAAAACAGCTTTCTGAAACTGAAGCTTCTAAACTAGTAGATGAGAATCATGAGGATTTCCAGGCAGATGTAAGTAAGGTTCTAGTTGGTGAAAAAAGATCAAAAGTAAACTTTAAAATTAATCGTTCATATAAATATGTGTTTAATGGCGTGGCGATGAGTTTACCAGCGAATCAAATTAAGAACCTATTAAAATCAAAAGCTGTTAAAACGATTTGGAACAACGAAAAGTTTTCGATTGATCCACCTAAACAAACAGAAAATAATGACCAATTAAAAGCTGATGAGTTTAATATTGCTAATTATTCACCGTATGACGGCTTAGACCGTTTACACGCTGAAGGCTATACTGGAAAAGGAATCAAAGTAGGTATTCTTGATACAGGGATTGATTATAACCATCCAGATTTAAAGGATGCTTATAAAGGTGGATATGATTTTGTAGACAATGATAATGATCCGATGGAGACAACATATGCAGATTGGAAAAAATCGGGGAACCAAGAAATTGTTAACTCAAGTACATATTATACAGAACACGGGACGCATGTTGCGGGAATCATCGGCGGTCGAGGAGTGGCTGATAGTGAATATAAAACGGTAGGTGCAGCTCCGGAAGCAGATATCTATTCTTATAGAGTACTAGGACCGTATGGTAGTGGGACGACTGCTAATATTATTGCTGCATTAGACAAAGCTGTAGCGGATGGTATGGATGTCATTAATATGTCTTTAGGTGCATCTTTGAATGATCCTCTTTATGCTACATCAGTGGCAGTTAACAATGCAGTATTAAGTGGCGTAACGACTGTAGTAGCTGCAGGGAATAGTGGAGATCAAATGTATACTTTAGGTTCTCCAGGTGCTGCTGCTTTAGCATTAACTGTTGGTGCTTCATCAACGGCCCTTAATATGTATCAATTTACTGGATTACAAAATGGCAAAAATTATGATGTAAGAGAAATGGCAAGAAATTATACGGATAACTTACCATCATTAAAAGGCAAGACATATAAATTAGTTGATGTTGGGCTTGGTAAAGCAGCAGATTATAACGGAAAAGATGTAAATGGCAAAATTGCGTTTATTTCTCGTGGAGACACTGTATTCGTAGATAAAATTAAGTTGGCAAAAAGTAAAGGCGCACTTGGAGTTATTATTTATAACAATGAAGTAAATAAATCAGAAGGACTTATTCAAGGATATTTGGGTGAGTCGATTAACTCAATTCCTAGTTTCTCAGTTTCATATGAGGACGGTTTGGCAATCTTAGCAGCAATGAAAGCGGGAGATACTGATTTTACATTTGGTGATTTTACAAAAATAAAGACGCCAGATGATGAATTAGCAGTATTTAGTTCAAGAGGTCCTTCAAGAGTAAATTATGATATTAAACCAGAGATTACTGGGCCAGGAGTTGCAGTCCTTTCAACCGTTCCATTTTATATCAATAATAAAACAGGAGATGGAACAAAACCGGATGACTACAAAATAGCATATGAACGTTTATCTGGTACATCTATGGCGACTCCATATGTTGCAGGAGTTTCTGCGTTATTACTGCAATCTAATAAAGATTTACAACCAGCAGATATAAAATCAATCTTAATGAATACGGCAGATCCATTATCAAAAGATTACAGTGTTTATGAGATTGGTAGCGGAAGAGTAGATGCTTATGAAGCAATTCACTCAAATATTGAACTTAGTGTTGTAGATAAAACGCCAACATTAATTAACGGAAAAGAAAAATCAATTAGTGAGTTAACGGGTGCAATGAGTTTCGGTTCAATTAGCTTTAATGAGAAGGATCAAACTTCTGCGCGTAATATTATATTGAAAAATAGAAGTGAAAAATCGAAAACATTTAGCATTGAGGCCAAATTTAACACTGGACTTAGAGATTCAAAAGATGCATCAAAAAATAATGTGACGATCTCAGGGCCAACTTCAGTCAAAATAAATGGCATTAGCTCAAAATCAATAAAATTGAATTTAAGCATCCCAAAAACTGCAGAAAAAGGAATTTACGAAGGCTATATCGTTTTTACAAATAAAGCTGATCCAACTGAACAATACCAAATTCCATTTGGCGTTCATTATGTAGAAGAAGGCTTTAATTCAATGGCGACTTACAACAAGATGATGACTTCTGACTATAATATTTATTATCCTTTATTAAATTCAGCAACTGGTGTTGTTTTTAATGCAAGATCAAGTATGGAAACAATTGATTTTGTTTTACTCGACGGTGAAACAGATAAAGAGATTGGCTATTTAGGAGCATTAAATACAGCTCAGTACAATGAAAACACAGATTATTATATTGATGGAGCATTTACTGGATATTATTTACCGTTCACCGGAAACCCAAAGCAACCTATTTCATCTACAAAAGTAAAAATACCGTATGGCCCAGGACATTATAAAGTAAAAATAATTGGTGCAAATCGAGAAGGTAAAACATTTACGATGGAAGACCATTCTATGATTGATATTACAGGTCCTAAATTTACAACAGATCTAGAAGAAGGTGTTATTGAGTACAAGCCTGGTACGACATCTTATCAAATGAATGGTAGAGTATTTGATAAAACACAGGATGACTATAGAAAGCAAGGCATTTCGATTGATCAATCTGGTAATTTTGTATTGGAAAAAAATAATAGTTCAATTTTTACAAATGCGTTTTATGTTGATGCGGACGGTAACTTCTCTTACAATATTCCAATTACTGCAAAAAGTTTCAATGTTGAACTTGGTGGATATAATTCAGCGGCGAACGGTGACCGATATAAATACTATACATTTATTCAAGAAGGTACTCCAATTGTATATGGAAGTGTTGATCAAAAAATGGTCAATCAAGGTGAAAATGTTAAATTAACTTTAACAGCTAGTAATCTAACAGATGCGAAAAAACTAGCGACTAGCTTTGGGTTTACTAGTAGTCAACTACAGATTGTAGATGTAAAACTGAATCCGGCAATCGAAAAATTTGGATCTGCTAAGCTTACAACCACTACAGTGCCATCAGGTTCTTATACTAATTTGAATGTAAATGTAGATATGATTGACGGAAAAGTTACAGGTAATGTACCGTTTGCAGAAGTAACATTAAATGTAAAAAATGATTCATATAATATATTATCAACTTTCAGAACACCTACAGCATCATACGTAAATGATATGAGCCAAACGATTTCGATGTTTTCAGCGGTTACGCCAATTTGGAGCAAACCGACCACTTCGAAAATTACTGGAGGTATTGGAATTCCGGAATCATTGAAAAGAGAAGGTAGGGCAACTTGGAGAGTAGATCCTTCAAAAATTGGTGCAGTTCTTTCTGTAAAAGACCAAGGTGGCAATACTTATCCAGGGGTAATTTCTTCATCTGGCTCACCAACGGTTGAAAAACTACCCGTTAACATTGAAGAGATGAAAGCTTCACTTGATCTACCTGGTCATTTTACAATGTATGTACCATTCCATGTGGGCTTTATAAATGATGAAGGTACGAAATCAGCACACTGGAATCCAGAGATAAATTTTAATACTCCAATCGCAGGAGACGTAAACAAAGATAATGTAATCGATATAATGGATGCAATATACATCGAAACATATTGGGGTACGAATAAACGAAGCGCAGACATTAACTTTGATAATATCGTTGATGCAAAAGATTTTGCTTTCTTTGAAAAAAATTACTTAATGCAAAATCCAACGGTTGAGGATGCGCCAAAACCAGTTAAAAAATATAAAGGTAAAACAATTGACGATATTAAGGTAGAGTTAGGGATTAATTAAATTATTATATGAGCCAAACCCTTCTAGCAGGTAGTAACAGTAGTCTGCTAGAGGGTTTTTTATATTTATAAAACATTAAAGCGAATAAAAAGTAGACATGCTAAATAGAATGAATTAAAGAACTAGTCCTAAGAAGGTTTTTAATAGTAGGACTAGTTCTTTTTACTAAAAATCGTTGTTCTATACAAGTAGGAGGAGCAATTATGAACTTTACAGATTATTTGATAAATGTAAAAAAACTAAATGAAGTAAAAGCGAGTCAATATAATCATAGACTTTCAACTTTAAAAAAATATAGAATTTATAACAATGAAAAAGTTTTAAGTATTCACATGTTAAAAAGAATTAAGAGTCTTTCAAAGGATACGACTAAACATTATTTAAGAACAATTAATTATCATATTGAATTTTTAAACGACTCATACAGATGATTTATTCTAACTATAGAAAAATGTTTGAAAAGACACTCTAAAGGATAAAATCCTGATAGATTGTCTTTTTTTATTAAACTGTTTTAGAAGGGGATGAGAGTAATTATGAAGAAGTTTTATAGAGGAAGTGTTTTATTTATTGCGATGCTTTTTATTATGAGCGGATGTAACGGAAATACAATAAATACTACAAAAAATAAAGATGAGACAAAGGTGGAGAATGAAACAATGAACCCTTCTTTTTATGTTGATCCATCAATTGATTTTTCAACGAACCAAATGACTTCAATTATTATTGAATTTAAAACAAAACCTGCTGTGGTAGCTGTTAAAGAAGCAGAGGCAGCTGGAAAGCAACTTACTTTAGAAGAAGCGACTAAGCAAGTTGAAGATAGTCATGCAAAATTTCAAGAGGAATTAAAAACGCTTCTAGAGGATCAACATGTACCGTATACGATTAGGCATGTTTATAAGACTGCTCTGAATGGAGTGTCTATGGAATTACCGGGAAAAGATATTAAGCGATTATCTCAATCAACTGTAATTGCAAGAATTTATCCAAATAAAAAAGTCCATATTATGCCTCCAGTTACACCTTTTAATCAGAAGTAAATCAAAAAAGGGAGAGGATTTTTATAAAAGAGAGGATAGTTGGACAAAATGGTCCTTTAGTTTCTGAGATTGGTCTCGGCTGTATGGGAATGTCATGGCTTTACGGGAAAACTGATCGTAATGAGAGTATAGCGACAATTCAAGAAGCACTAGATAGTGGAATAACACTTCTTGATACAGGAGATTTTTACGGTAATGGTCATAATGAAGTATTAATTAGTGAAGCTCTTCGAGGGTTTCGTAGAGTAAATATGTTTATATCGGTAAAGTTTGATAGTAAACATCGCTCACCTGGTGACAAATTTGGAGTAGAAGATAACAGACCTGAAGCAATTAAAGATTTTCTTAAATATACTTTGCAAAGGCTCGGTACAGACTATATAGATTTATACCAACCAGCAAGGATCAATCCATCTATCCCAATTGAAGAAACGATTGGAGCAATTAGTGATTTAGTAAAAGAAGGCTATGTACGCCATATAGGGCTATCTGAAGTAGGAGCTAAATCAATACGCCGTGCACACGCGATTCATCCACTAAGCTGGGTACAGTCCGAATACTCGTTATTTAATCGGGAAATCGAGTTAGAAATTTTACCTACTCTACGAGAATTGGGAATAACCCTATCAGCTTATGGAGTACTCTCAAGAGGATTATTAAGTGGAGCATGGACAAAAGATCGTATATTCAGTTCAAATGATAAGAGAATGAAAGCTCCTAGATTCACAAACGAAAATCTAGAAAAGAACTTAATGCTTGTTGAAGCCTTACGAGAAATCGCACTTGAGAAACACATACCAGTTTCCCATCTTGCAATAGGGTGGGTCCTTTCCAAACAAGAAAACGTTATTCCATTAGTTGGTGCTAGAAAAAGAACGCAGCTCCGAGAAATGTTAGGCGTGACTAATCTAGACTTAAGTCCAGAAGATTTAGTACGCATTGAAAAAGCTGTACCACAGCAGAGTGTTGCTGGGGAGTATTATGCTGTCCCTCGTAAAAAATGGTTTTTATAAATTCTTTTAGACTATACCTTGTGTGTAGTCTTTTTTTATAGGCTCGATTTTTTATTCAACTAATGCAGGGTTCATGACTAAGTAAACGAGCACAAAATCAGAAAAAAAGTTCTCCATACGGCTTTCATGTTTCAAATTTTTTAACTTCTTAGACTAAAAAGTTAAAAAATTTGAATGATGAATTGTTTTTATTCTACAAAAACAAAATAAATTTGCTATTATTGTAGAAAAAGTAAGAAGTGAAGGTGAAACTCAGATGGAGATTCATTTAGTTGCAAAAGATGAGTTAGAAGCTTCGGGGATTCGGTGGGTCGTGGAATCGCACTTTACTGGTATTAACCTTGTTTTATGGAAAACAATGGTGGATTTTGAAAATGCAATTCAAAAGCAACAGCCAGACCTTGTTATATTTGATATGGACAATTGGAAAAATGAGAGTGAAAGATTTGGTGATTTAATTCAAAAGTTTTCAATTCGTTGGTTAGGTATTTCATCTGAGCGAATCTTCCAAACGGCGTATCTTGCATTACAATATCGAGCGGAGGATGTATTATTTCGACCATTTTCTCCTACCGATTTAATTAAGCATATTCAGCAGCTACGTTATCAAATTCGTAATAAAGAGCGATATTTTAATATAAAAAATAGTGAAGAAATCAATTCATTTAACATAGATTATCCTGATCTTTTTTTGAATGAACGTAAGTATGATGGTCCGATTACGATGGTTGCTTTTTTGACACCAAATTCAGGGACACTTCCGCTTGTGTATAAAGCATTGGAACGAAATCCTTTTACTGGGAAAAATCGTTTATTCGTATTATCTGATTTCATATTATGTGTTCACGAGGTAGATGAAGAAGTGTTATTGCAGGATGAATATAATGCATTTCTTACACAATGGAAAGAAATGATGGACGAGCCACTTTCAATCGTCATAAAAGTCGGTGCGCCAGAAGAAACATTAAAAGATATTTATGAACAAACACTTCAGCTTACACGGAGAATCTTCTTTGAAGGTTATGATATTATTTTGGCGGAAAACGAATCAATGCCATATCAAGAAAAGGATCCATTCTTAACACCTTTAGAGCAACGTCATTGGATTGAAATGCTCGAAAAAAGAGATGCAAAAGCAATTCGGGATTGGATGGAACGGGAATTTTTAACTTTTGAACAGCCTTATCCAGATCCAGAAATTGTTCGAATAAGATTAACAAGCGTACTTGCACAAATTAGAAGATATATGAAATCGAATAATCTTCAAAATGCATCATGGGAAGGGATCTATTATGATATTTTCCAAAAAATTGTGCATGGACCAATTATTTATCGAATTGTTCAAGAATTACTAGATTTTACTACAAATCTATTAGTGCATGGAAATGATTTTACCCAAGAGGGTCATCGTACATTAGTGGAGAAAACAAGGGAGCTAATTGAATCGAATTATTGGAATGCAAGTTGGAGTCTAACTGACTGCGCAGAAGCACTTCGAATCAATAAAAGTACTCTTAGCCGCCGATTCGCAGCTGAATCAAATCATTCATTCAGGGATACGCTTCACGAAGTACGAATTAGGGAAGCTAAACGATTATTAGATGAAACAGACCTGCCATTAGATGAAATTTCAAGATTAATTGGTTATTCTCATCAATCATATTTTAATGCGAAATTTAAACAGCTTGAAGGATGTACGCCTTTAGTTTATCGATCTGGTTTGTAGGATTAAAGCAAGTCTTTTATTAGATGAAGTAGGGAGAATACGCTTGATTGTTATGGTATTTCTTTTAGAAAAACTGTAATCAATTACCATCAAACGATATTAAAAAATAAAGGAGAGCTTATGGAACTTAAAGAAGTAACTTATGAATATATAGTAGAACTTTCTGAGGAAGCCGATGCTTTATTTGAAGCAAAAGATATTGATGGTACCATTAAAAAATTGAAAGAGGCGTTAGAATTAATACCTGAGCCTAAATTTACATGGGAAGCTAGTACTAGGGTTCTAACATCAATCGGAGATGTTTATTTTTATTTAAACGATTATTCCCAAGCAAAGAATTATTTTTATGATGCATTTAATTGTCCTGGAGGCATGAACAATCCATATATACTATTGAGATTAGGACAAGTCTTAATTGAAACAAATGATGTAGAAAAAGCAAAAGAATGTTTATTGAGAGCATATTTGCTGAAGGCTGGGGAGATTTTTAAAGAGGAAGATCCAAAATACTTAAAACTAATACTTTCGTTGATATAAGAGAAAGAACAGCTATTGACTGTGAAATCAGATCTATGAGTTAATAGAAATAAATTGACTTGTCAAAAAACGAAAGGGGATGCAACAATGATCGAAATGAAAAATTTATTACTAGTCGGAGAACAAGATGGAGTAAAAGGAGATTTTAATACATTAATTTCAATGATGAATTATGTAAGGTATACGACTCTAGAAGCAATTAAATATATTACAGTTGAAGAACTAGATTATTTGCACTCTCCAACAGGTAATACAATTGGAATGCTATTAACTCATATGGCAGGGGTAGAGTATTGGTATCAACTTAATACATTTGAAAATCGTGATTTGAATTCAGAAGAAGAAGCAAAATGGTTACCTGGTTTAGATTTAGATGAAGGGGCTAGGGAAAGTATTAAAGGTAATGATGCTAACTATTATATAACTCTTTTAGATGAGATTCGAGAAGATACATATGCAAAATTTAATACACTTTCAGATGAATGGTTATATGAAAAATCAGAATTTGGAAGATCACAAGCTACTAACTACTTTAAATGGTTTCATGTATTTGAGGACGAAATCAATCATCGTGGCCAAATAAGAATGATTCGTAAATTATATAAGAATACTTAACAATAGCCTGTATCGACGGTTTGAAATAAATCGCTGATACAGGTTTTTAAATTAAGAAAGTACAAAATATTGAGGCGTAGATGACAAGTATAGTTAGAAACTTTACAAATTAAACAGTATAGTTAAATAAGAAAAAGGACATCTCGGTCTCTATATTGAAAACAGTAAGTGTAAAAATTTTAAAGGCGGTGTAAAGTGATGAACAGTAATCCTATTGTGAAAGAATACTCTAATGATTATCAAGCTCAAGTAGTAGATTTAATTCTTGCTATTCAACAACAAGAATACAATATTAAAATCACCAAAGATGACCAGCCTGATTTGTTTATAATCGAAGAGTTTTATCAGAATGGAAGCGGGAACTTTTGGATGGCTCTATATGGCGATAAAGTAATTGGTACTATTAGTCTTTTAGACATAGGGAATCAAGAGGTTGCGTTAAGAAAGATGTTTGTAGATAAAGAATTTAGAGGTGCAAAATATAAAACTGCCAGTCTCTTATTAAATAATGCTATTAAATGGGCCGAAGAAAAATCAATAAAAGCAATTTATCTTGGGACAACCCCTCAATTTTTAGCTGCTCATCGATTTTATGAAAAAAATGGATTTACCAGTATAGAACTCACAGATTTACCCGAGAATTTTCCAATTATGAAGGTTGATAAAAAATTCTATAAGTATTTGGTTAAATAGATATAAATGGAAACTGAAAATTTTAGACCGAATCGCTCATATTAACAATGAATTTTGTAATTGCTTTGTTCCTAAAGGTTGTCTAATGAGGCAGCCTCTTTTTTAGTTTAAAAATCAAATAGAGCCAATTAATTAATCGATTTTGAGATATTTTATAAAAATAAAATTGAAAGATAAGTAAAATGGAATAAATTATAAAATTATCATTATTTTATAATTAGATTTCGGAAAATTCGTGTTAGACTGAAAACATCACATCTAGGGGGTAATTAATGATGAATACGGTTACACAAGATAAAGTTGTTCGATATAGAGGTACAGAATTAAATACAAAAGGTTGGCAACAAGAAGCAGTTCTTCGTATGTTAATGAATAATTTAGATCCAGATGTAGCAGAGCGTCCAGAAGACCTTGTTGTATATGGTGGAATTGGTAAAGCAGCTCGTAACTGGGAATGCTTTGATGCAATTGTTGAGTCATTAAAGAATTTAGAACATGATGAAACATTATTAGTTCAATCTGGTAAACCAGTAGCAATTTTCAAATCGCATACTGATGCACCACGTGTATTAATTGCAAATTCAAATCTTGTTCCTGCTTTTGCAAACTGGGATACTTTCCACGAATTAGATAAAAAAGGTTTAATGATGTACGGTCAAATGACAGCAGGTAGCTGGATTTATATCGGTTCTCAAGGTATTGTTCAAGGGACTTATGAAACATTTGCTGAATTAGCAAAACAACATTTCAATGGCACACTTACAGGTACTATTACAGTTACTGCTGGTCTTGGTGGAATGGGTGGAGCTCAACCACTTGCTGTTACGATGAATGGCGGAGTTTGTATCGGTATCGATGTAGATGAAACAAGAATTGACCGCCGAATCGAAACTAGATATACAGATGTAAAAACAGATTCATTAGATGAGGCGATTCGTCTTGCTGAAGAGGCTAAAAAAGAAGGCAAAGCATTATCAATTGGACTAATCGGAAATGCATCTGATATTTTACCAGAAATGATCGCTAGAAACTTTATTCCAGATGTATTAACTGACCAAACATCAGCGCACGATCCATTAAACGGTTATACTCCATCAGGAATGTCTTTAGAAGACGCTGCAGAATTAAGAGCTTCAAACCCAGAATTATATGTTGAACTTTCAAAAGCTTCAATGGCAACTCACGTAAAAGCTATGCTTGAAATGATGGAAAAAGGATCTGTTACATTTGATTATGGTAATAATATCCGTCAAGTTGCAAAGGATGAAGGCGTAGAAAATGCATTTGATTTCCCAGGATTCGTTCCAGCATATATCCGTCCACAATTCTGTGAAGGTAAAGGACCTTTCCGTTGGGTAGCATTATCAGGTGATCCAGAAGATATTTACAAAACTGACCAAGCAATTTTACGTGAATTTGCTGATAATGAGCATTTATGCAACTGGATTCGTATGGCACAGGAAAAAATTGAATTCCAAGGTTTACCTTCACGTATTTGCTGGCTAGGTTATGGTGAGCGCGCTCGTTTCGGTAAAATTTTAAATGACATGGTTGCAAGCGGTGAATTAAAAGCACCGATCGTTATTGGACGTGACCACTTAGATTCAGGTTCTGTAGCATCTCCTAACCGTGAAACTGAAAGCATGATGGATGGTTCAGATGCAGTAGCTGACTGGCCAATCTTAAACGCAATGATTAACGCTGTTGGTGGAGCTACTTGGGTATCGGTTCACCACGGTGGTGGAGTAGGAATGGGTTACTCATTACACGCTGGTGTAGTAATCGTTGCAGATGGTACAAAAGAAGCAGAAGCACGTATTGAGCGCGTATTAACAACTGATCCTGGTATGGGTGTAGTTCGTCATGCTGATGCAGGTTACGAGTTAGCTAAACAAACTGCTCGCGAAAGAGGAGTAAACATTCCAATGCTTGATAAAGGAACTGATAAGTAATGGCAAAACCAATTTGGATTAAAAATGCAGCTCAATTAGCAACACTTGCTTCAGAAGTGAAAGGTCCTCGCGCGAAGGAAGCAATGTCAGTGCTTGGCTTAATAGAAGATGGCAGCTTGTGGATTGAAAATGGAGTAATCCAAGCTGTTGGTACAACAAATGAAATTCAAGAGCGTTATGCAGAAAGAATTCAAGAAGCAGAAGTAATAGATGCATCAAACCATCTTGTTACTCCAGGTCTAGTGGATCCCCATACACATGTTGTGTATGGTGGGAGCCGAGAGCGTGAATTTGAAATGCGTCTTGAAGGTGCAACATACATGGATATTATGAATGAGGGTGGTGGAATTCACGCGACTGCCCGCATGACTCGTGAAGCGACTGAAGAAGAATTAATGGAACAAACGATGCGACGTCTAGATTCATTCATCACACATGGTGTAACAACTGTTGAAAGTAAGAGCGGTTATGGCATGGATTTAGAAACAGAACTAAAACAATTACGAGTGATGAAAAAATTAAAAGATAAGCATGCAGTTGAATTAGTTCCTACTTTTATGGGAGCGCATGCAGTGCCGAAAGAGTTTAAAGGTAGAGAAGATGAATTCGTTGATCATTTAATTAATGATATGCTACCAATTATTGCAGAAGAAAAACTTGCGGAATTTAATGATGTTTTCTGTGAAAAAGGTGTATTTACGCCAGAACAATCAGAGCGAATTCTAGAAGCAGGTAAACAATATGATCTAATACCCAAAATCCATGCTGATGAAATTGAACCGTATGGCGGAGCGGAATTAGCAGCAAAAGTTGGAGCAATTTCAGCAGAACATTTATTAAAAGCTTCAGACGAAGGTATTGCAGCTATGGCTAAATCAGGAACAATTGCGTGTCTTCTTCCAGCAACAGCACTTTATTTACGTGAAGATGCTGCAAAAGGTAGAAAAATGGTTGATGAAGGTGTCGCTGTAGCAATTTCAACAGATTGCAATCCAGGTTCTTCACCGACAACATCAATGCCACTTGTAATGAACTTAGCATGTATTTCGATGAGACTTACTCCAGCTGAAAGCTTAACAGCAGCAACATACAACGCTGCGTGCGCAATTAATCGTCAAGATCAAATTGGCTCACTTGAAGTTGGAAAACAGGCAGATATCGTTTTATGGAATGTTAAAAACTATCAAGAGTTACAATACTTATTTGGCGTTAACCATGTAAAATCTGTTTGGAAAAAAGGCGTAAAAGTTATTTAAACTATTCATTAAAAAGAGAAATTGTTTCGGCAATTTCTCTTTTTTTTATTTAGAACAACAATTAAAAATCAGAAATCGAAAAGACTTTTAAGGAATTCCCAAAAATTGGATGGAGAAATACAATTTCTATAAAGAACATTATGTTCTAACAATTCTTAAAAATTATTAAAATAGTAATACCTTAAAATAGGGGGGATTATTTTTGAAAAAAAGAAGGCGTAATACTCCGTACTTTACGTTTTTGGCTTGGTCATCTTTCTCTATTTTTAGTGTTTTAACTTTTATTGGACTTTATCATTTAGAAGAACCATTGTATGTAAAGGGCTATTATTTAATGGGGGCAATTGGAATTATTGTTTCGTCCTTTATGGTTGCGAAAGTAATTCGTGACAATCAAGAAGATATGGAAGATGATCAAAATGAAGAAGTTAAAAAAGGAAAGAATGAAAAATTAGATAGTTAATGGATCATAATTCAGTCGTTTATACGGCTGTTTTTTTGTTTAGGATTTTTTTCACTAAAGCGCCCCCTTCAGAAGGGGTTTTTAGCGTGTAGACAAATTACTATAAATCTGAGTTTCAGAATCCTGTTTTAACAAAATTTATTTAATAAAAACTAAAACTTGACGCAATTTTCAAAATATTAAAATTACATAAACTGAAAATATACTTAAACTTGTAGTATTGAAAAATGACAGGTTGTGATAAATGATTAAACAATTTTTCTAATGATGAGTTTTATAAAGTCGTACAAACAAAAAAAGCTAGAAAAGAGTATTTCTGAGAATGGAACACCACACTTCAATCAAAAACGCTGATTGACATCTTAAGAAGAGAATCAACTGCTAATCCTAGCAGTTGCGCCACTAAAAAAGCGTTTCTTTTGAAAACGGGGTATTATCAACTTTGCTATTTTTAACACAGGAAAGGGAGAGGAACATTGAAGAAAAATATTGTAAAGAAAGTCTCTACAATTACACTTGGAGCGGGGTTACTGACTAGCAGTTTGTATTTTCCAAATTGTACAATTCCAGCGAAAGCGGATGAACCTACTTCCGCAGAGTCCATTTTAGCCAAGATGACTCCTGAACAAAAACAAGCTATCAGCAAACTACAAACAATGGAAGAAACTGGGCTCATGTTGTCACCTGACACAAATTTAGACAGCGATTCGGATTTATCCGTCATTGTCCAATTCAAGTCTGAGCCTGCTAAAACCGCGGTTGTTATGGAAGAACTCAAAGGGAAAACCCTCTCTTCTTCTGAAGCGCAAACGCATGTGGAGAATGAGCATAAGCAATTTCAAGCAGATTTAAAAAATGTGTTTAAAAAAGAACTGGATCAAAAGAAATCCCCGTTCAAAATCACGAAATCGTACAAACGAGTATTTAATGGTGTTGCAATGACACTTCCCGCCAATAAAGTTAAAGGATTACTTCAATCCGGCTCGGTAAAAGCAGTTTGGAGCAATGCGCAAATGCAAGCAGAACCGCCGATCCAAGACCAAGAAACTGACGGGACATTCACAACGAACGTATCCGAAAGTAGCTCAGTTATGGGCGTGGACAAGCTTCATCAAGAAGGATATAACGGTAAAGGAATAAAAGTAGGTGTGATAGATACTGGAATCGACTATAATCACCCTGATTTAAAGGGTGCTTATAAAGGCGGATATGATTTTGTTGATAATGATAATGATCCAATGGAAACTACATATGATGACTGGAAGAAATCGGGGCAACCAGAAGTTTCTAACGGCAGTACATATTACACAGTGCATGGTACTCATGTAGCGGGTATCATCGCTGGACAAGGGAAAAATAAATCTGACTATGCTGTAACCGGAATTGCGCCGGAGGCAGATCTCTATTCATACCGGGTGCTAGGTGCCTATGGAAGAGGGAGGACAGATAACATCATCGCCGCAATTGACAAGGCAGTAACTGACGGAATGGATGTCATTAATTTATCTCTAGGTAGTTCAATTAACGATTCATTAGATCCCGCTAGTATCGCTATTAACAACTCTGTAATGGCTGGGGTCGTGGCCGTAATTGCAGCTGGCAATAGCGGAAACGCTATGTATTCTCTCGGAACTCCTGGTTCGGCAGCACTAGCATTAACCGTAGGGGCAAGTAGCGCGCCTATTACATTCCCTACGTTTAAAGGTTCGTTGCAAGTAGGAAATGAGTCTACGACAGCTGATTTACGTTTTATGGGAAAAGGATTCGCAGATCATATCGAAAGTTTGAAAGGTAAATCCCTTCCACTTATAGACGTAAACAATGGATTTGAACAAGAATATAATAATCAAGATGTAACGGGAAAAATCGTTCTGATGCGTCGTAACGATGGGACTCTTACCCAAAACATTAAAATTGCGATTGCAAAAGGAGCTGCCGCTGTTTTCATTTGGAACAATAATCCAGCAGAAGGACAAATTCCTATCCTTTTACCAGATAGTTACGATCTTGTTCCTGTCTTTTCAGTGAACAATGAACAAGGACTGCAACTTAAAGCAAAAGCAGCAAGCAACAATGCGGTCTTTTCTTTTAATGAAATGGGAAGCGTTCAGTCTATAGGTGATCTTCTTGCTGATTTCAGCTCTCGTGGGCCAGCCCGTCCATCATTCGATATTAAACCGGAAGTCACTGCTCCAGGTGTAGCAATCATGTCAACAGTCCCATCATATAACAATGGTCCGTCCCATATTGGTGATTACCAATATTCCTATGCAAGACTCTCTGGAACATCAATGGCAACGCCAAATGTTACCGGGGTTGCCGCACTCATGTTGCAAGCGAATCCTAACTTACAGCCAGAAGATGTAAAAACGACACTTATGAATACTGCGGACCCATTAGCAGATTCATATAGTGTGTATGAGGTGGGTGCAGGCCGAGTAGATGCTTACGAAGCGGTTCACGCTGATACACAAATTCAGGTGGAAGATAAAACGACAACTTTGATCGATGGAAAATATAAGAAAATTAAAGAAGAAACAGGCGAGATCAGCTTTGGACTGCATACATACAATGGTGAGGATATACAAGATTCTCGCTCCGTAATCTTGCAAAACAATGGAAAACAGCAAAAAACATTTAAAGTAGATGTTCATTTCCAAACTAATGAAAGAGGTTCAAAGGATGCTGTAAAGAATGGTGTGAAAATCCTTACAGATGCCTCTGTTAAATTAAAAGGAAACAGCCAAAAGAAAGCACCAGTATCCCTCTTCATTCCTAAAACAGCTGAAAAAGGACCGTATGAAGGATATATTGTGTATACGAACCAAGACAATCCATCTGAAACATATCAAGTACCGTTTGCAGTTCGGTATGTGGAAGAAGGACTCGAAATAGATAATAAAGAACCAGTTAATCCGATGTTTAGAACCCTTGATGGCCTTACAGAATCTTATGCACCAGTTACCTTTAATGGAGCTGGAGCACTTTTTATGCTTAAATCACCTATGAAATCCCTTGATGTGGTGCTTGTAGATGCCAAAACAAAGAAAGAGCTTGGTTATGTAGGTTCCTTGGATGCCACAAAATTTGAGGAGAATATCTTCTATGGAACGAATTTTATGGGTGCTGTTCCAGGTCAGTATGGCAAAGGGTACTATTATCCATTTACCAATAATCCAGATGAACCAATCTTATCGGAACCAACATTAGTAGATGAAGGACAGTATAATTTGAAATTCATCGCAACTAGTGAAAGTGGCAAAACGTACACTGCTTACAAAGATTTTTCAGTCGATAATAAACCTCTTCAATACAGTCTGAATCAAAAACCAGGCATTATCGAAGTCGATTCGGAACAAACGAGTTATACATTCTCTGGTAAGGTATATGACAAAGAGACGGAAGAAATGTTCGCAGCTGGCTTACTAGGAGAGCAAAGGAAATATTTGTATAATATACAAGAAAATACGATAGCTCCAAACGACGTTTTTCCTTGGATACCAGGAGCATATATTTATGCAGATGATAATGGATATTTTCAGTACGAAACACCGATTGATGGAAAAACTATTAAACGGGTTACCTTATATTTAGGTGATTATGTAGGAACTGGGGACTATTGGTTCAATTCATTCACCTTTATTCCAAAGGGGACTTCTTATATCAAAGCATCTGCTGACAAGCAGGCAGTTAATACAAATGATTCAACGATCGTCACACTCACTTCAAAACATATGAAAAACTTTACTGGTAGCGAGTTTACAGTTCGTGTTCCAAAACAATTGAACGTGGAAGACATAAAAGTAAATCCTGCCTTTGCCGATAAAGGACAAGTTAGCGTAACATCACAGACAAGTGACAGTAGCTATAACTATATAACAATTACCGCGAAGCGTGATGGAAGTCAATTGATGTCTGATGATGAGCTTCCTTTAGTAGACATAAAAGTGAAGGTTCCTACTGATATACCTATGAGTAATCTTTCTAGACCATTCGTAGTCAATGTAACAGCGGCCTATGGATTGGATAGCGATGGAAAAAAAGTTCCAGTAACAAGAGACTTAGGAGCTGCGGGTGCTGCGCAATTTCTTGTACACCTAGGCTATTCAAAGCAGACTTTTTATAACCCAGTTCCTGAGGGGCTAAAGACAAGTGTAGCAAACTACAATAACATTGGAGCTACCGTCAAATTAATTGACCCTAATGGCAAAGTTTATCAAGGTACATTCGATGCCAATGGTGCACAAAGAAACGTTACATTTAATTATCTACCATTAACAGACAAGCCATTCACATTTGTGGAGGACATTCCAGGGCACTTTACCGTTACTAAACAAATCCAAACAGGAAGATATATCGGTAACAAGTATGTGGGAACTAACCGTCCAGGTTATGTTCGAACTGTTGTAGCAGGGGATGTAAATAAAGACAACGTGATCGATATCATGGATGCAATTTATATTCAGACTTATTGGGGCACAAATAAACGTAGTGCAGATATTAATTTTGACGGAACTGTAGATGCGAAAGATCTAGCATTTGTACAAAAAAACTATTTACGCCAAAATGTAAGTGTGAATAATCCACCGACACCTAAGAAAAAGTACAAAGGCATTACGTTAGAAATGGTTTTAAAAGAGCTGCAATCTTAAAATCTGAAGCTAGAAAACTAGGACAAATAGCCTGTTTTTAATTTCAGTAAAAGTATGAAGAGTCTTAACAAAAAGGATAAATTCATAATATATGAATTTACCCTTTTTACTATTTTATTAGGATTTTTATAAATGCTAAAACCTTTTCTTGAAAGAAATCGAGTTATTATCCTAGAATACTTGACGTGCAACTAAAAAGTTGCATAATATATAAATAACGGGGAGGTTGAATGAAATCGATCAGGTTTTTAAAGCACTTGCCGATTCAAGTCGTAGAAAACTCCTTGACGAGCTTTTTATGAATAACGGCCAATCATTAAGTGAACTCTGTCAACTTCTAGAAATGAGTAGACAAGCAGTCACAAAACATCTAGTGATACTAGAAGAAGCAAATCTTGTTGTAGTAGAATGGCACGGGAGAAATAAATTACATTATCTTAATCCTTTACCAATTAACAAAATTTCTAAACGATGGATTCATAAGTATGAGCAAAAGCGATTAGAAGCACTAAGTGAATTAAAAAATGAACTTGAGGAGGGCAATAAGAAATGAATAAACCACAGTTTGTATATGTTACATACATCGCAACAACACCTGAAAAACTATGGGAAGCTTTAACAAGTACTCAATTTACTGAAAAATACTTTTTCGGAACTGCAATTGAATCTGACTGGCAAGTAGGGTCAATTGTTTCATATTTACGAAATGGAGAAATTACAGATTACGGAACAATATTAAAATGTGAACTAAATCGTTTACTTTCTTTCACATGGAATCACACAAATGATCCGACGAATCGGAAGGAACCATCAGTTGTCACTTTTGAGTTGAAAGAATTGGAGTCCACAGTTAAATTAACGCTGAAACATGAAAATATTGAGCCTACTGATTTTGTGGATCGTGAGGATACATTTGAAGGACTAAACAATGGCTGGCCAGCAATTTTAAGTAACTTAAAGAGCTTGCTAGAAACGGGAAGTACTTTGCCGCCGATTTCTATTTAATTAGATATAATAAATGATTTTAAGGGGATGTCTCATAAGTCAGTTTACTGACAAAGGGACTCCCCTATTTTATTGAAAATAAAAAGTGGGAGCGCTTTTTTCAAAATTGGAAGGCATCTCAATAGATCCGTTCAAGTGTAGTTAATCTGTTAGGTCATTTTTAAAGATTAATAGTAGATTTTTATCAAACAATCAACATGAAAAAGATTAGAGCATATTTGTTGATTTTCAATTAAAAGTAGAGATTAGTGTACGATTTTTAGTTCATAATACCCTAACTGGTATGGGGGATTTTTATTTTATTTGCTATTCTATAAGACTTATTTGTAGCTCTGACTATATCGATTAGTGTTCTCCTTTTAATAGTTTCTCAAAATTTTATTTCCGGTCTTTTCTTAATCCTCAGATTTAATATTTTATTTATATCGTATAATAAGATATAATCGTATTATACGATATAAGGAGAATGAACATGAGTAAAGAAGTTAAACAATTGAATCAACTTTGGACTGATATTTACTATGTACTACGATATAAGCATAAAGAAAATATTACTCACCAAGGAGTTAGGATTTTACAAATGATTGATAAAGAAGTCGAGGTTGGCATAAAGGAGATTGCTGAAGGTATTCAAGTGTCACATAATACAGCTTCAGAGCATGTAAAGCGATTATTAGAAAAAGAGTATATATACAAAACTCGTGGTGAAAATGATCAACGAAAGGTCATATTGAAACTTTCTGATTTAGGAAAAGAAGTCTTACTTCAAAATTCAAGTTTAAATGAAGAGAAACTTCAACAACTTTTATTTGAACAGATGACTGAACAGGAAAGAGAAAGTATACTAAATGCTTTTAATCTATTGAAAGAGAGAGCTCAAAATGTACGCGATAATTAAAATATTTACTTCAGCCATTGTCATTGGAGTTATTACCGAAGTAGCACGTCGATTCCCTACACAAGGTGGATTGATTGCGGCCTTACCGATCGTTAGTCTATTAAGCCTTATTTGGCTAAATGTTCAAGGTGAACAAGTGCAAACGTTAAGCAAATTCGCTTATGGAGTTGTATTAGGGATTCCAGGTACAGTCATTATGCTGTTAATAATTGGAGTTGCACTTCAACATTCAATGCATTTAATTAGTTCAATCGGACTTGGTATTGTTGGATGGGCTTTTTATATTTTTGCTCAAGATTTAGTAGTAAAGCATTTGTTTTAATAGTGTTATTTTAAAGTAATTAGTAAGCAAATTAAGAATAATAAGATGATAAAACGACTGTTGTAGAACAGTCGTTTTAGTTTTTATTAAGGTATGTTTCAAAAATATTAATTGACTTTGAGCTTCTGTGATTAATGTCCCTTGTGTAAATCACATTAGTCCTTAAGCCACCTTGACACTTTTTCATTAGAGCTTTCTAATTAATAGAGAAGAAATTTAACTATATTAAAATTACAATAGAAGGAGGTTAAGTAAGTTGAACTTAAAATTGTTTCACAGGATTATGGATCATACGCATGAAAAAAACTGGAATATAACTCAACTCGCTAAAAATTCTAATATTCATTTGACTGAAATAAGCCGAATTCTAAATCACAAACAATCTCTTTCATT
This sequence comes from Arthrobacter citreus, assembly GCA_013200995.1. Classification (GTDB taxonomy): domain Bacteria; phylum Bacillota; class Bacilli; order Bacillales; family Bacillaceae_G; genus Gottfriedia. The sequence goes on from CP053688.1 coordinate 5,138,471, forward strand.
ACGTAATTTGGATTCAATTACTGCGGGCCTCAATTTGGAGGAAGGTACTTTTTATTCAGATTATATTGAAGAATGTTTTAATGAAAACAAGATTATGGACAAACGGAGAAGTATGGAATTTTTATATAAATGCGCATCACTTGGATACAAAGATTTGCTTCAAAATATGTTTAATAAAATTTTAGATGAAAGGTCGAAACAAGTACTTAAGAAGAATTTAAATTATATTTTTTTAGTTGCAGAAAAGCTATTTGAAGAGAAAAAAGTTTGGCTGGCATTACCACTATATGAGTGTATTATTGAGAGTACACCAGATTATCATTCATCTCAATTAGCTAAAAGTTACTATAGGAAATATTACATAGTTCGGTTGACGGAACAAGGACCTGATGCTGAAGTACTTGTTTTAAGACATTTTCATAATTTGCCACAGGAATTGCAATTAGCTACTTATTTGTGGATTATGGCAACTTATTATATCCGCCAGAATTGGAAAAAGGTAATGTGCTACGCTAAGGCCTTGGAGAAAATAACAAAAGAGGAAGAATATTATGGAAGGGCTCTCCTTTATCAAGGCTTCGCATCGCTTCGAATAGGAAGCTCATTAGAAGAAGTGTTGAGTATAATAGATCGATATTCAAAAGTAAATGAATATTATGCGGAGCTAGCGATAGGTAATCGATTTGTCGTTTATTTAGAATTTGGGCGATATGAATATGTTGATGGCTACCTTAATTGGTTGGAAGGTAGAGATGACATGTTTGCTGGATTACCTAGAATTTTAGAAGTCTATTTAAAACTTGGGCGTATCGATGATGTTGAAATCTTGCTAAAGCAATATTTTCATATTTTTGAGGAGACCGCTCTTAGTAAAGAACCTTTCATGCAGCAAATGCATTTGCAACTCCGCTATTCACATGCTTTATATCAGTGTGCAAAAAATAAAATTACAGAAGGAGTGCATGAAATTTTAGATGTTGTTATTACAGCGATTGAACTAGGGGTTGCTAAAGCGTATAGTAAGGCTTTCGTGATGTTTTGGAAATATAGACATAAAATTAATTCAGAGCATGAACGTAAATATTTACAAATACTTGGAAGGTAACTAATTTCAATCATAAAAATGAGGACGATGATAATTTTGGTCATCGTTCTTTTTTTATTAAAATTTATATTTGACAGAATTTTCAAAATAGTAAAATTCCATAAAGTCTTTTTATAATTAAATGCGTAAGACTATCTAATTGAAGGGAAGAGAAGGATGAGAAAAAGGATAAAAAAACGTATCACTCCACTGACGCTAAGTATGGGGCTAATTTGCAGTACATTTGCACCAATATCTGCTGTTTCAAATGTACATGCTCAAACAACATCATCAATTGAGCAAGTACTATCAAAGCTTACTTCAGCTCAGAGACAAGCTTTAAAGCAACTTCAAACAAGTGATCAAACTGGATTACAAATTTCATCAGATGTCAATCTAGAATCCGATAAACCAATCTCTGTCATCGTTGAATTTAAGACAAAACCATCCAAGATTGCGACGCTTGAATCACAGCTGCAAGGAGAAAGTCTTACTTCTTCAAGTGCCAATCAACTTGTTGAGGAGTCACATGAAAACTTTCAAAAAGATGCAAGTAAGATATTAAAACAAAAGCAATATAAAATTAAGCGTACATACAAAACAGCCTTTAATGGTGTTTCGATGACTCTTCCAGCGAATCAAGTTAAATCATTGTTGAAATCAAATACTGTAAAAGCAGTTTGGAGCGACAGTGAAGTACATATTGATCCGCCTGTAGAAATGAAAGCTAATGCTACCAATGTTTCAAATGATTCCTTAAATATGCCAAGTAGTATGCCATTTTTAGGAATTGATAAACTTCATCAAGAAGGCTTTACAGGTAAAGGAGTTAAAGTAGGAATAATTGATACAGGTATCGATTATAATCATCCTGACTTAAAAGATGCTTATAAAGGCGGCTATGATTTTGTAGACAACGATTCAGATCCAATGGAAACTACTTACGATGATTGGGTGAAGGCGGGGAAACCGGCAGCAAATGGTGGCAATGCTTATTATACGGAACATGGTACCCACGTATCTGGGACAATTGCGGCTAGAGGTGAAAACAATTCACCGAATGCTCTTGTGGGAGTAGCTCCTGATGCAGATTTATATATGTATCGTGCTTTAGGTCCATATGGTTCAGGAACATTAGATGCCATTTTGGCAGGGATCGATAAGGCAGTTCAAGACGGAATGGATGTAATTAATCTTTCGTTAGGAACAAATTATAATGACCCTCTTTTTGTAACAAGCGTTGCAATTAACAATGCAGTGCTTCAAGGTGTAACAGCAGTTGTTGCTGCAGGAAATGCAGGTCCAAATTCATATACAGTCGGTTCTCCAGGAGCAGCGGCCCTTGCTTTAACAGTTGGAGCAAGTGATGTTCGTACAACAGTATTGCAGCCTAAAGGAACACTTCATACTAGTACAGGAGATTTGCCTGCATCTCAGATGGAGATAAACGCAGAGAATTTTGACAATCCTATTGCTGATTTTAAAGGCCAAACTTTACAAATTGTTGATGTAGATAAAGGGCTAGAAGCAAATTATGCAGGCAAAAATGTAGCCGGAAAGATTGTTATGACAGACATTTATTATGCAAATGTGAGTACGAAAATAGCGACTGCAAAAAAATACGGTGCAAAAGCGGTTATTCTTTATGATCCTGATCAAACCTCTGCTTCTATAGGTTCATTAGGTAAAAATCCTAATTATCTGCCTACCTTTTTCATACCTAAACAGGAAGGAAATGCAATTAATAATCAATTAAAACAAAATGGAGAAGCATCATTTACTTTTGATGATGTTAAGGAAGTGGTTTCATCAGATGGAGATCATTTAGCATCTTTCAGCTCAAAAGGTCCCACAAAAGTAACGTATGATATTAAACCGGAAATTACAGCACCGGGTGTACAAATCCTTTCTACAGTACCATCGTATGTTAATGGCCCAAATTATATTGGAAACTATAATTACGCATACCAACAGTTATCAGGAACATCAATGGCAACACCACATGTTTCAGGTATTGCTGCTTTATTACTTCAAAAAAATCCGAATTACACACCGGCTGATATTAAAACAATTTTAATGAATACAGCAGATCCATTAAAAGATCCATACAGTGTTTATGAAGTTGGGTCTGGTCGAGTAGATCCTTATGAAGCAATTCATTCTGATGTTGAAGTTCAAGTTTCTGATGAAACTCCAATGATTCGAAACGGTAAGGAAAAGCAAATTAAAGAAAAGACAGGTGCAATTAGCTTTGGAACAATGGCACCTAGTGGACAAAATGTAGGAGATAAGAGGACTCTTACAATCTATAACAATAGCAAACAGGCTAAAACATTTAACGTAAAAGTAGAGTTTCAAAAGGATCGATTAGGCTCTAACGACGCAGATGCAAATGGAGTTGGAATTGTAACGGATAAAACGATTAAAGTAAATGCAGCTTCCAAAAAGCAATCTGTCGTTTCTATTTTTATTCCGAAAAGCGCTTCACTAGGTACTTATGAAGGGTATATTACTTACACGAATCAATCTAATCCAGATGAGGTCTATCAAGTACCATTCGCAGTTCGAACAGTTGAAAAAGGAATTTACGGGATGGTTGTTTCACCGAATGTCTTTACAACGGAAACTGATAGTTTTCATTTAGCACAAGTTAATAATGCTAGCCTTATGTTTGAATTTAAATCTCATATGAGATATGTCGATTTAGTTTTAGAGGATGTAAAAACAAATAAAGAAATAGGGTATGTTGGTCAAATTGACGGTATCCCTTTAATGGATAATGTGACTTATTACTTACAAAGAGCATTTGATGGATCGTACTACCCGATTGCTGGTGACGAGAAAAATCCAATTGCCGATGAAAAAGTAATGGCACCTCAAGGAGCATATAAAATCAAGTTAATCGCAACGGAAGATGACGGAACAACTTACGTAACTGAAAGTCCGGTCTATATCGATAATGAGAAGCCAACTGTCAAATTGGATAAGCCAGATGGAGTTTACGAATATGAACCTGGCCAGCAGACAGTCCAGTTAAAAGGGTCAGTAATTGATGGGGAGTATGCTGACATGTTTGCGAATGGGATCAATCTTACTCAATCATCTAACCGGTTGATGTACGGCTACAATGGGGGGATATATAAGCCTATGCCAGTATCCGAAGATGGGTCTTTCTCGTTCGATGTTCCAATGATTGAATCCAACCCTCTTTTAATGGTTCAAATGTATGGACTAGATGCAGCAACAAATAAGGATTTCCGTAGCGTTAAACAATTCTTCTTTACGAAAAAAGGAACACCATATGCAATATCAAAACCGGAAAAACAAGATGTCAAAATGGGTGAGACGTTTAAATATACATTGTCTCTAAATAATGTAAAGGATCTCCATAAAGCCGAGTTTGCTTTTAAATATTTAATGACCTATTTTGATCTAATTGATGTAAAGCCAAATCCAGAAGCAAGTAAGTATGGGGTGGTTAATATTAATCAAGAATTTACAGTAACAGGTTCACAAAGAAACATGAAAATCACTGCAACCTTACCTGAACAGGCTAAGGTGTCGGGGAATATTCCATTAGTGGATATTACGTTAAAAGTTCGAGATGACAAATTCATCAAAGAACCTACTGCACTTGTTAGTACAAATACAAACTATACTGATACAGCAAATAATGTAGTACAAGTAAAGTCTGCAGATTTTTATGTTTCGATGATTCCAACCTACTCTGAAACGTTTGGTGATGTATTAGCAGAAGGTTTAATGAGAAATGGCGCTGCGTACTTTGGAATTGATCATACTACAGTTGGTGGAACAATTAAAGCAGTTGACGTGAATGGAATCGCTTATAATGGCGTCATTTCAAAACAGCCATCTTTTACTTTATCAAAACTACCAATTATGAATAAGCCATTAACATTTGTAATGGATATTCCTGGACATTTTACAGTAAGAAAACCTTTTATAATTAGTGATAACGATAATGGTAGTTTAATAGGGCAACGCATGAAGCTTAACTATAATCCCGCTATTGCTGGAGATGTAAATAAAGATGATGCGATCGATGTTCTTGATGCGCTTTACATCCAAACTTATTGGGGTACAAGTAAGCGTGAAGCAGATATTAACTTTGATGGGAAAGTGGATGCGACAGATATGGGATTTGTAAAGAAAAATTATTTAATGCAAAATCCGACAGCTACAAATACTCCTAAACCTAAAAAGACATATAAAGGTCAAACATTAGAGAGTGTACTAGAATCACTTAACATTCAGTAATAAAATAGCAATCTATAGAAGATGATTCGTAATAATATTACTTACTTAAAAGGAGAAAGAGAATGAAAAAAAACATTACAAAATCAGTTACAGCAATTGCTTTAGGAGCAAGTTTACTTGCTGGGGGTTTTGTATCATCATCTGGAATTAAGCCAGTTAATGTACAAGCTGCCATGAATACAGAATCGATTTTAGCAAAGCTTACACCAGAACAAAGAAAAGCTTTAACCCAATTAAAAATGAGCGATCAATCTGGTCTGCAGATTAGTCCTGATGTAAATTTGAACAGTGATGAAAAAATCACGGTAATCGTCCAGTTTAAAACATTACCATCTAAAACAGCTGTCCTGTCTGCAAAGGCTGAAGGTAAGTCTATAAGTGTGGCGCAGGCTGATCAACAAGTTGAAGATTCTCATACAAATTTTCAAAAGGATTTAACATCAATTTTTAAAAATGATAAAGATAAAACGCCTTACACAATTAAGCGAAAGTACAGGCATGCTTTTAACGGGGTTTCTATGCAAATTCCAGCTAATAAAGTTGAAGCTTTAATGCAATCAAAAGCTGTTAAAGCGGTGTGGGAAAGTAAAGAAATAACCGTCGATCCACCGGTTGAACAAGAAAGTACTGAAACTGGAATTGGAACTGATTTACCTGAAGGAGATGTGAATTCCTTTTTAGGAGTGGACAAGCTTCATAAAGAAGGTTACACAGGTAAAGGTATCAAAGTAGGAGTTATTGATACAGGAGTTGACTACAATCATCCTGATATTAAAGCAGCGTATAAAGGTGGCTATGATTTTGTCGATAATGATAATGATCCAATGGAAACAACTTACGACGACTGGAAAAAATCTAAACAGTTAGAGGTTGTTTCAGGAGCAACATATTATACTGTACACGGAACTCATGTTTCTGGGACTATTGTTGGACAAGGCACAGCTGACTCTGACTACTCGGTTACAGGTATAGCTCCGGATGCTGATTTATATGTGTATCGCGTACTTGGTCCATACGGTAGGGGTTCATCAGATGCAATCATCGCTGGAATTGACAAGGCTGTAAGTGACGGAATGGACGTTATTAATCTATCACTTGGATCGGATTACAATGACCCGATGAATCCACTTGCTTTTGCAATTAATAACGCTGTTTTGTCAGGTGTTACAGCGGTATTAGCAGCAGGAAATGCTGGAAGTGGTATGTATACGGTTGGAACTCCGGGAAATGCACCATTAGGGCTAGCAGTTGGCACTAGCAGTGTACCGGCTACAATTGAAGAAATAAAAGGTTCGGTTCAAACTAGCACAGGAAAAACTGCGGCGGATATTCGCTTAATGGCAAAGAGTTTTACAGACGATATTCAAAACTTTGTTGGTAAAAATTTACCAGTGGTAGAAGCGGGTTATGGTGCCCTTGCAGACTATAATGGTAAGGATGTTAAAGGGAAAATTGCTTTAGTTCAACGTGGTAGTATAGCGTTAACCGATAAAATTAAATTTGCAAAACTAAAAGGAGCAGCGGCTTTATTTATCTATAATAATGATCCAGCAGAAGGATACGTTCCGAACAATTTAGGTGAAGGTGTTGTAAATATCCCTACTTTCTCTTTAACAAATGCTCAAGGACTAGATTTATTACAAAAACTAAATGCAGGAGATACTTCCTACACTTTTGAAAAAATAGGTGAAGTAAAAACAGAAGGTGACAAGCTTGCTTCGTTTAGTTCACGTGGTCCTGCGCGAGTAACGTATGACATTAAACCTGAAGTTACGGCACCCGGCGTAGATATTCTTTCGACTGTACCAACAGATTTTGCTGGTAGTTCATCTCTTGGTGATTATAAGCACGCTTATGCACGATTATCTGGTACATCGATGGCAAGTCCACATGTAGCTGGTATTGCAGCGTTATTACTACAGGCTCATCCGGATTACACGCCATTAGATGTAAAAGCTACTTTAATGAATACAGCAGATCCGCTTAATGATAAATATAGTGTATTCGAAGTAGGAGCAGGGCGTGTTGATGCTTATGAAGCAGTGCATGCGGGAGTGAATTTAGAGGTATTAGATACTACAGACACAATGATCGGCAATAAAATGAAAACAATTAAAGAAAGAACAGGTTCGATTAGCTTTGGCACATTTACTTCTACTGGAGTAAATAGAGAAGACTACCGCAACGTACTTTTAAGAAACGATAGTAAAGAAACGAAAAATTTTGATGTAAAAGTAGTTTACCAAACTTCTAGAATTTCAAAAGATGCTGTTGCGAATAATGTAAAGATAACAGTAGATTCAGAGTTAAAGGTAAAAGCAGGTCAACAAAAGAAACATGCAGTATTTATTGATATTCCAGCTAATGCTGAAAAAGGGACATATGAGGGGTATATTGTTTACACAAATAAACAAAATCCAGATGAAACGTATCAAATTCCGTTTGCAGCACGTTTCGTTGAAGAAGGTATTGAAGAAGTAGGAGCATTTCCATATGCTCTGACAAATAACACATATGACGCTCATCCATTTACGAGACCACGAACAGATCTATTCTTCCAGTTGAAGTCTCATATGCGTTATATTGACGTAATACTGACAGATGCAAAAACGAATGAAGACCTTGGTATTATTGGAACATTGGATGGAATTCAGGCCGACGAGAATGTATTATATCGAGTGGCAAATGGATTTGGTGGAATTTATATACCATTTTCTGCTGATCCAAATAGTCCGCTAGTTTACAAATATGTGCAGGCAAAATCAGGGTTATATAAAATTAAATTTATTGGTCGAAATGATCAAGGAAAAACCTTCACTTCTGAAACCAAAGTATATATAGAAGACAATAATCCGACTGTTCAACATAGTTTACCATTCGGAGTTTACGAGTACGCAGATGGACAACAATCAATTCCGTTTTCAGGAAAAGTTTTCGATAAGGATATTGAGGATATGAAAACAATGGGATTTGATATCGACCAGTCATTTAACTCGGTTGTTGGGTATTATGATACATTCATGGGTCCTTACGGATGGGTCGATTCACCTTCAGAAGAATTAACTGTTGACGAAAATGGTAACTACAAAGGTGAGGTTAAATTAAATCCAAACGCTAATTTTACAAGATATTACTCATTTGCGATGGACTCCGCATCAAATGGTGATTTTGGCAGAATGAATGAGACACTTTTTGTTAAAAAAGGTAGTCCATATGTGACAGGTACCTTAAATAAAGAAACGATAAAAGCTGGAGAAACCGTTACAGCCACTTTATCTGCTAATAACTTAAATAAAACAAATAAAGTTTCATTTGAATTTGACTATGCGTCATACAACTTTGATATCGTTGGAGTATTGAAAAATTCACAAACGAAAAGTCAAATTAGTTCAGTGACAACTGAGGAATCAGCTTCGACAAGTGGAAAGCATATGAAGATAACAGTAGAGTTAACAAAGCCTGTAACTGGTGAAGTACCACTTCTTGATATTCAAGTAAAGGCTAAAAGTGATAACTATAATAAAGGTTGGTATGAACTTCAGGATTTAAAAGCTAACGTTACAAACAAAGACGGTACTACAGAAAGTGCACCTGGATTTATGAAGTCATTCAATGTAATACCGACTTTTTCACAAATGGCTGCCAAAATTATTCCAGAAGCATACTTTACAACTCAAGGAGTACAAATTGCAAAAATCGATTACACGAAAATTGGTGCTAATGTAAAGATAACTGATGCTCAAAATAATGTTTATACAAACGTAACATATCATCCTGACGGTTTCTTTGAAGTTTTCAATCTTCCTTTATCTGATAAACCTTTTACAGTTGAAGTCGCTGTACCAGGTCATTTTACAACGAAAGGTATATTTACAATTGGAAAGGCAACCGAAAATGGTGTACTTGGAGAAGCAAAATTAATTGGTGGAATTAGTCTAATCGCAGGAGACGTCAATAATGATGACGTTATTGATGTAAAGGATGCAATTGCGATGAAAGCAAACTGGGGTACAACTAATCGTGCAACTGATATAAATTTCGACGGTACGACGGATGCAAAAGATTTTGCTCTCATTGAGCAAAATTATCTAATGAAAAATCCAACCGTAACTGATGCGCCAAAACCAGTTAAGAAGTATCAAGGTACAACAATTGATCTTGTTAAGACTCAATTAGGCATTAACTAGAATCAAATTTTTAGAGACAATCAAAAGGGAGAAATCCTGATTGATTGTCTTTTTTTTCGTTATTTTTGGGAGGTGCCGCCATTTTCATTAAATCGTGTGTAATTAATACGATTTAAGTTTTGATTTCAGCAGGAAAAGCGATATATCAACGAACATTTGCATTATATCAACGAACATTTGCATTATATCAACAAAAACTAGCGATATATCAACAAACATTTGTGATATATCAACGAACATTGCATTATATCAACGAACATTTGCATTATATCAACAAAAACTAGCGATATATCAACAAAAACCAGCATTATATCAACAAATTTCACAGCTTTATCAATAAAATCCACAAAGTGTTCGTATTTTCTGGTAATCACTACCCTGAATAGATGAAAGCTTACTTGAATATAAATTAAATAAAAACTGTATATGGGGGACTATTATGGCTTTTGTTGCAATCTATACAGTTGGTAGGCTAAAACACCCATATGATCACTCTGCCTCACGTGATTTTTTTAGTGTGGGAAATGATGTATTTCATCAGGCCACGAAGTCAGGTCATATGGTTGATGCGTTTTCATCCGATGGAATCTCACTCCCTAAAGAAAATACTAAGGGGGATGGTGATCCCGTTCTTACACTAACAGTATGGAAGAACTTAGAATCCTTATATCGTTTTACGTACTCAGGTCACCATAAGCAAGCATTGAGAGATAGAAGTAAATGGATGGAGTCATACAAAAATAAACACCTTTCATATGTTGTGTGGTGGACGGAGAAGTTGAGTCATGTTTCGTGGGAAGAAGCTTTTAAAAGATATGACTATTACATTCAATATGGAGCAACTTCTACTGCTTTTGATTTCAAGCATGCATTTGACGAGTATGGAGAAGCGATATTAATTAAGTAGTAATAGATTTCTAGATAAATTGCATCTTAATGATAGAAAAATAAGAATTTTACAAAAAAATAACAATTCCTACTTGATTTATAGGAATACTTGTATTAATATTTTCGTAAATTATATTATTAAAAGAAAAGGGGGAGAAAGATGAATAACTTTCTGATCTGTGTAAATGTCGCTATATTATTATTACTTATGTATGGCTTGTATTTTATGCAAAAGAAGCATGTATCTTTTTCAAAACGTGTATTCACAGGTTTAGGTTTAGGTCTTATTTTTGGTTATATTATTCATTTAATTTATGGAACTGAGCATGATGTTACAGTTGGAACAATTGACTGGTTTGGTATTGTTGGTAGTGGGTATGTAAAACTATTACAAATGATTGTCATGCCACTAGTATTCGTTTCAATTGTAGGAGCGTTTACTAAATTAAAGTTAACTAAAAATATCGGGAAAATTAGTTTCTTAGTTATTGGAATTCTGCTTGGTACGACTGCTATCTCAGCAGCAGTTGGAATTGGTTCTGCGTTAGGTTTCGGACTTGATGGCGTAAAGTTATCTGCTGGTGCCGCAGAGACTGCTAGAATTACAGAGTTACAGGGACGTGTTCCTTCTGTTGAAGCTATGACAATTCCAAAACAAATTCTTGAGTTAATTCCAAGTAATCCATTTTTAGATTTAACTGGTGCGCGTGCAACATCTACAATTGCAGTTGTAATTTTTGCAGCAATTGTCGGAATTGCCTACCTTGGAGTAAAACGTAAAGAACCCGAGACTGCAGAGTTTTTTGGAAAAATAATTGATACGCTATACACAGTTACGATGAGGGTCGTATCGTTAATTCTTCGTTTAACACCATATGGAATCTTAGCAATTATTACAAAAGTAGCAGCAACAAGTGATTATGATGCAATCGTAAAATTAGGTAAGTTTGTAATAGCATCTTATGTGGCTTTAATTGTAATGTTTATAGTGCATTTATTATTATTATCATTTGCAAAACTAAGCCCAGTAAGATATGTGAAAAAAGCATTGCCAACTCTATCATTTGCATTTACGTCACGTACGAGTGCTGGAACATTGCCGATGACAATCAAAACACAAACAAAAGATTTTGGAGTTTCAGAAGGAATAGCAAACTTCGCTGGCTCTTTTGGACTATCAATTGGTCAAAATGGATGTGCAGGTATTTATCCAGCAATGTTAGCGGTTATGGTAGCGCCAACAGCTGGTGTTGATCCTACAAGTGCATCATTTATTATTTCTCTAATATTAGTAGTAGCAATCAGTTCATTCGGTGTAGCTGGTGTCGGCGGAGGAGCAACTTTTGCGGCTCTGATCGTCCTATCAGTTATGAATCTTCCAATTGCAATTGTTGGACTATTAATCTCAGTCGAACCTTTAATCGACATGGGTCGTACAGCTCTAAACGTTAGTGGAGCAATGACATCAGGTATTTTAACGAGTAAAGCAACAGGAGAATTTGAATCTGAAGTCTACCAACAAACGGATGTTGTAGAAGCATAATTTAATAAGTTGAAAAATAAAGAGTCCCAGGTAAATACATTTGGGACTCTTTTTTAGTTTCTTTATAGGATTCAGCACATTAATTAAAAAAAAATTTAGATTGATGAAGTTTTACAAAATATAGAAAGGATCAATCCTCGTTAAAATGAAATAGTAGATTTTTTTTCATTAGGAGGATGAAAATATGTTTAAAAAATTATCAATTATCACTTTACTAATTTTAGTAGTAATGACTATTTATGGATATTTTACGACTCTGTTTTTGGAATTATTGCCATATTTAAGTTTAATAGTAGGAATTGTAATCTTGGTGAATGGATTAAAAGTAAAGGACAAGCCATTAAAGAAAAATCTTTACATTATTTCAGCTAGTTTATTTTTTATATCCTTTATAAGAACAAAGTTCCATTAAGGAAAAGGATCAATAGTATAGTTTGCAAAATTATTTCATTTTTTCAGTTTTTTTGAATGGTTAGATGCTTAAATGAATGTATTAAAAGCAAACAATCATATTAATGATCCTCATTGTCAATTGTATTTTTATGGAATTGATAGGCTAATAAGAAATATGTTAATTCTAGTAAATGAAGCTACTTTTGGCTTCATTTTTGCTTTCCCATACGGAATGACTAAGTATATCTAATACGTTTCACTTAAATGACAAGCTAGTAACAATTTTAGCCAAACATTAGAATCGTTTAGATCAACGATAAGTGTTTCCTCGATTTTTCTTATTCGATAGTAAAGCGTATTTTGGTGGATATGTAGTCGTTTGGCCGTATCAGAAATGGAGCGATTAGTTGCAATAAATGTTCTTAGGGTTAACTCAAGTTCACTGGCTTTTGATTTAGGAGTTTGTAGCGGTGCAAACACATCTTGAATGAATTGTTGGATATCCTCGTTCTGCTGATTTAGAAATAAGCGGTTTATACCTATACTTTCATAACTAATGATGCCTATAGTTCCGCGGTTTGAAAGATAGGTTAACGATTTAATCGCTTCTTCATTACTTTTTGCAACATGTTCAAGCCCTTGATAAAGTCTTCCTATTCCTCCAGAAAGGTTTGGGGAGTGCTGTTTAGTCCAAAGTTGTATCATATTTTTTAACTTTTTTATCAGTAACTCCTGTTTAGAAGAGTTAGAAGCATTCATGATGATTGTCACCTTATCCTGAAAACCAAACATTAGACACTCGTTAGTCTCAAATTCTTTGTGTAAAGCGGCGATGAGCATTCTCAAATATGTCTCTCTCTTCTTTATGGATAAAGCATTTCCATTTACCTTTATGATTGATACAAAAATTGGTTTTTCTGGGTTAAGCCCAAAATCTCTTGATTTAGAATCAAGCAATTTTATTTCCTTATATTGAAGAAGGTCATTGAAGAATTCATAACATTGTTTATAGTACAAATCCGTCATGGAATATTTATTAACCATTTTTAGTGCTACCAAAGCACTTCCTTGCTCTAACACTACAGTGTCAAGAGGACCGAGAGAGCCACGAAGCTCTACCACAAAGTAACCGATTAGAACTCCATCATTCACAATAGGATAAAAGTAAACAGAAATTTCATTAATTGTAGCTGTCCAAGAGTTTACATGATTTTCTCCGCCCTTTATTAGATCTGTATTCTTTAGCATTTTTGAAAGAGGGGTATAATGTGGATACCAATCATTTTTAGTCATATCAAAAAGGGAAACAGGAAGGTTAATCATTTGTTCAACTGTTTTAGCAACCATAATTAAATCGGAATCTTTTAATAATAGTTTTGTGAAAATTTCGTGAATTTGATTGCGTTTTAACAAATACTCGTTGCTTTCCCTTAATTCAGAAAAAAGTCTTGCGTTGGTAATAGCAATAGCTGCTTGATCGGCAAAACCTTGCAACCTTCGTAAATCATCTTTCGTTAACTTCCGTTTTTTATTAATTTGGTGAACTATCATGACACCAAGCTTGTCATTGTTCATACTAACAGGAACTGCCATTGAGGTTATTTTAGTTTCACCTTCGGATTCCATTGAATCCTTTAAGCTTTTCATGTTATTTGGTTGTATATTCGAAATAGCTTCTAATCCTTGTTCAGGACTGAAGATCCGACCTATCCCATCTTGAAAAACTTTCCCTCCAATACCTTCCCCTACATTTGTCTTGAAATCATAGATTGATTGGCTCAATCCAATACTTGCTTTAGGAATAAGTTTTTGTAAATTAGTATCGTAAAGCATTAAAAATCCACGATCAATTGCTGGAATCGCAATTAAAGTGTTGTTCATAATATTGTGTAAAAGTTCCTCCAATTTAAGCATAGAAGTCAATGAATGCAAACCTTCGAGCCAAGTTTCATGCTCATGCCAATGTCTTTCTAATGATTGTTGAAGTAGTAAATAACGGATTTTCAACACGAAATGATCACACTCTAATTCTGTCAATGTCCTGCTTGAATAAATACTTGCACGAATTAAGGTTGATTCTGGAACTTCAGTTTCAAACAAGAAAAGCTGGCTGTTTGTAAGTGAATTGTAGACTGTTACATAGTCATTTTCAATGCTAGTTAATTTTGGCCAAGTATGTTCCTTTGAAAATAGTTTTCGGTCATTTTCAGTGAGTGGTTCCCCATAATAATGGACCCAGTCATCAGTCGAATCTAAGATCCAAATATGGTAAGACAGATATTCGTGAGATTTAAAAATTTTCTTCTCCTTTTGTTCCATCTCGTTCTCTCCTCAAAAAGAAGTTTACTAATAATTGTACATTTATTCATAAATTATCTAATACGTTGTGGAAAAATACAATAATATTCTGAATATATTGTATATTTTGACAATGACGTTCAACTGCTTATTTAATTAATATTAATCTTGTAAACATTAAAACCAAAAGGAGGTTTGTGATGGGGGACATGGTCAATTCTTCAAAAGGTAAGGTGATTTTATCCGTACTTTATTTCGGATGGATGGTATCGTATATTGACAGAACGGTCGTGAGTCTTTCCATAGTACAAATGGGAAAGGATTTATCACTTGATGCATCCAAATTAGGGATTGTACTAAGTGCCTTTTTTATGGGGTATGCGCTGATGCAAATTCCAGGTGGATGGCTTGCAGATCGTTATGGATCAAGAAGGGTTATCGTGACAGCTGTTTTATTTTGGTCAATTTTTACAGCTTTGACCGGACTTGCATGGTCACTATCTTCATTGATATTTATTCGTCTCCTTTTTGGAATAGGAGAAGGTGGATATCCAGCAGCAAGTACAAAGGCGATATCTGATTATTTTCCAGCGGATAAAAGGACGAAAGCTCAATCAACGATGATGTCCTCAAATTCACTTGGCGCAGCTGTTGCACCTATAATTTGTGCGCCACTTCTAGCGGTATTAGGATGGAGGCATGTGTTTTGGGTAATCTCCCTTTTAGGCATAATTGTTGTGATTAGTTTACTAATTACTACTAGGAAATCAAGTAACTATTCTAATAATGATACTGTACATAAACCTAATCGTGAGGAATATTTTCAATTATTTCGTAATTCTTATTTATGGAAAGTTCTATTAATATTCTTTTTTATTAACATAACAGGCTGGGGACTTTCTTCATGGATGCCTTCATATTTGATGCAGGAACTTGACATAAATCTTAAAGCAGTTGGAATCATTAGTGCTATACCTACTTTGTTCACTGCAGTTGGAATGATTATAAGTGGAAGAATCATTAATAAAGTTGGTACAAACGCGAAATATGGTGTCATAACTGCAATTCTTATAGTAGGTGGTTCACTTTATTTGATGACGTATTCATCAAATATTGTTCAAGTTATTATTTATCAAAGCATTGCAAGTGCTTTTATGTCTTTTATTATGTGTTTTATATTTACACTACCACATCGAATTATGGAACAGAAGGTCGTAGGTTCGGCATTCGGTATTTTAAATTTTGGTGGCCAAGCTGCTGGAATTTTTTCACCAATCATCATGGGTGCATTAATCGCTTCTTCAAATGGTTCATACAAAAGTGCATTTTTGTTCTTATCTGCTAGTTGTTTAGTCGCTGCAATTATTGCATGTTTATTACCATCAACTAAGAGAAACGAAGTATTAGATCAGCCAATCGTAGGCTAAACGACTACTGCAGTGAAAAATATACTAAGAAGGGTGATAATGAATGGGAAAATCTAATATTGCTAAATGGATTGAAGAAAATCAGGAAAAGTTTACAAAAATGGCTAAAGATATTTGGGACCACCCTGAAGTCGGCTACACTGAAATTTACGCATCTACATTGCAAATGAAAGAATTAGAAGAAGCTGGTTTTCGAGTTACTTCTGGAATCGGTGATGTGCAGACCTCATTTGTTGCTGAATATGGAAAAGGAAAGCCGGTAATCGGTATTCTTGGTGAATTTGATGCTCTTCCCGGTTTATCTCAAAAAGTCAATCCAAAACAAACACCAGTTATTCAAAATGGTCCAGGTCATGGTTGTGGTCATAATCTGCTTGGAACAGCTGGAGTAGAAGCTGTTATTGCGTTAAAGGAAAGAATGGATGCAGAAATGCTACCTGGAACGATTCGTTACTATGGATGCCCAGCTGAAGAAATGCTTTCAGGTAAGACTTTTATGGCTAGGGAAGGTGTATTTGATGATTTGAGTTGCGCTCTTACATGGCATCCAGGGAATAATAATATGACTTCTAATTTTCGTTCTCAAGCATTAACTGCCATTGAATTTTTCTTTTCCGGCAGAACTTCCCATGCTGGAGGGGCTCCACACCTTGGAAGGAGTGCCCTTGACGCAGTCGAGTTAATGAATGTCGGGGCTAATTATTTACGTGAGCATGTACCTGATGGTAGCCGGATTCACTATCAAATCACTAATGGGGGTATGGCACCAAATATCGTGCCAGACAATGCAAGTGTCTACTATTTCTTGCGCGGAGCAGGCCGAGATCAAGTGGCGGAATTGGAAGAAAGATTAAATAAAGTGGCTCAAGGTGCAGCGATGATGACAGAGACTTCGGTAAGATGGGAGATTAAAGCGGGATGCTATGATACATTGCCAAATGAAACGCTTAATGAGCTAATGTATACACAAGCCGAAGTAGTAGGAAGAATGGAGTTTTCTTCAGAAGAAAAGAAATTTGCAGAAGAATTACGTGAAACAGTCGATCCATCTGTCTTAGCAGCAGCAAATGATATCATATTTAGTATTAGTGATGATACAAATAAAATACTGGAAACAGACTTTTATCACAACCGAAAGCATTTCGGGCAAACTATGGGAGGATCCACTGATGTAGGAGATGTATCTTGGATTGTTCCGATGGGACAAATCATGACTACTTGTGCACCTTTAGGAATTCAATTCCATACATGGCAGGCTACAGCCTCTTTTGGTTCAACAATCGGCATGAAAGGAATGCACTATGCAGCAAAAATTATGGCTTTATCTGCTTACGAATTGCTGAAGGATCAGTCTGGCATTCTTGAAAGAGCGAAAGTTGAATTTGATGCAAGTACAAAAGGACTGACTTACAAATGTGGTATACCTACAAGCGTGAAACCACCTGTTTTAAATAGTGAAGCAGTTCCAGTAATGACAAACTAAGGTATATATGGACTGGAGTATCTAGAAGATTATTTTTAATTGTGCTATTTAGCGTCACCTTTATATGGTGGCGTTTTTTTTGTAAATATAGAATTACAGTTGTTCTTTATTAGAAATATTTGGTGAAATCTATCGATTAATATTTAGATGGTTGAGAGAATTGATCAATTTAAAATTCGTATCAACTGTCAGTATAATAAAATTGTAATTTTGTGGAAATCAAATGCTTGATGAAAGGAGCTGATCGAGCAGATAATGGTATGCAATCAAAATCTATATTCAAGTGCTGTAATTAACAAAAATTTCATATCCAATAGCCCCCGTGCCCCTACAATGTAATAGCAAAATTACATAAAAATTTAAAAAATACGGAGGGAATAAATATGAAAAGTGTATGGAAGGTATTAAGTTTAACAGTACTAGCTACATCTTTAATTGCAGCCCCGACAGCAAATGCTGCAAATACAGGGCTTGTTACTAAGTCTGATGGAAATACAATACATCACGTAAAAACTTCAGTAAAGATTAATCAGTTTTTAAATGACTTATCTCCTGAGCAAAGAAAAGCACTCCAAGATTTGACCTCAGCTAATGAACAAGTACTAAACATTTCACCAGAAAAGGACTTGAACACTTCAAAAGAAATTTCAGTTATTGTCGAATTCAAACAACCAACAGCAAACACTTCAATTTTGTTAGAGAAACTTAAAGGTAAGTCTTTATCAGAAGAAGAGGCGAATAAAAAATTAGACGGATCACATGATCAATTTAAGAAAGATTTATCTAAATTAAAGGTTAAATACAAAGTGAAAGATACTTTTAAAGAAGCATTTAATGGTGTTTCAATAACATTGCCCGCCAATCAAGTTAAAAGCTTACTTCAATCTGATGTAGTAAAAAGTGTATATGAAAATAAAAAAGTTCAGTTAATTGAGCCTATTTCTCCTCTTAAAGAAAACGGGGTAGCAAGCTATAGTGGAAAATCTCCCCAAGAAATAATGGGAGTAGACAAGCTTCATAAAAAAGGTATCACAGGAAAAAACGTTAAGATTGGTGTCCTTGATACTGGTATTGATTATAATCATCCAGATTTAAAATATGCATACAAAGGCGGATACGACTTTGTCGACAACGATAGCGATCCAATGGAGACAACATATAAAGACTGGGAAAAGGCTGGGAAACCAGGAGGGACTGCTTCGGGCTATGTTACATATCACGGGACACATGTTTCAGGAATAATTGCCGGTCAAAATAAGTCTACATCGAAATATGCAATGGAAGGTGTTGCACCAGACGCACAGCTTTACGTATATCGGGTGCTTGGTCCATACAGCACTGGTTCAACAGAAGATATATTAGCTGGTATTGAAAAATCAGTGGAAGACCAAATGGATGTCATAAATCTATCTTTAGGTGCAAGTTATAATGATCCGTATTCACCTTTAGCAATTGGGATCAATAATGCAGTATTGTCAGGTGTTACATGTGTTCTAGCTGCAGGTAATGATGGTGGTGCAATGTATACGCTTGGCACTCCAGCCGCGTCGGCACTTGGGATTACCGTTGGTTCAAGTAATCCTGAAGTTGCTGAGTACAATTATTTAGGATCATTTAAAAGTAATAATACAGTACTAGATTCTGAGATTCATTATGCTACAAATGGTTTTGAAGAAGATCCTAGAAAATTAGAAGGAAAAAGTTTCGCTATCGTTGATGTAGGTCAAGGACAAGAAACCGATTTTAATAGTAAAAACGTCAATGGAAAAATTGCGCTAGTGTCAACTGGTGTAACTTCTCTTCAGGATAAGGTCAGGTTAGCAAAAAAATACGGAGCAGCGGCTGTATTTATGTATAGTACTTCTAATGGCTATGTATCTGACAAGCTACCAGTAGCGATTGAAAATACATATGCTTATATTTTAAGTGGGGAACAAGGAAAAGCTTTTAAAGAAGTCTTAAAGAATGAAAAAGCAAAATATACATTTACGACACTTCAAAAAAATGTGCTATACACTGAAGATTCACTTTCCTATTTTAGTTCACGTGGTCCTGCATTAATGACATACGATATAAAACCAGAGGTGACTGCGCCAGGCTTAAATATCATGTCAACTGTTCCGCCATATGTATATGGTGAAAAATATGATGGAGTGTATTCATATGGTTACGCCCCTCTTTCTGGAACTTCTATGGCGACACCGGAAGTAACAGGGGTGGCAGCCTTACTAATTGAGGAAAATCCAAAAGCAACACCTGCTGACATAAAAACAATTTTAATGAACACTGCTGATACAATGAATGGAAATTATAGCGTTTTTGAAAGTGGTGCCGGGCGTGTCGATGCTCTAAAGGCGATTAATTCCGATGCCTCTTTCCAAGTTCAAGATAAAACAACAAATATTAATAATAATGAAGAAGTGCAAGTCGATGATTTAACAGGAGCATTAAGCTTTGGTAGTTTATATTCAAATGGAGAAGCAGTACAGGATAAGAGAACCATAAAGATCCAAAACAATAGTAATAAGGAAAAAATCTTTGAAGTTAATGTAAGCTATCAAACAGTAAGAGATTCACTTGATTCGACAGCAAACGGAGTAAAAATAAGAACGAGCAGGACCTTTGTACTCCTAAAAGGAAAAAGTCAGCAAAATATAGAAGCATCAATAGAGTTCCCTGCATCTGCCAAATATGGTATGTATGAAGGAATTATCACATTTACAAATGTTTTAAATCCAGATGAAACATACAAGATGCCATTTGGTGCTCGTAAAGTAAAAGAAGGAATTGAATATCTAAATACGAGCTCAGGAATATCAACAATTAACAACGGTAATTTAAATTACAACAGTATGGCATCTGCAACTTTTAAATTAAATTCTCACATTCGATCTCTTGATATTTTCTTAGCGGATACAAACTCAGAAGATATCGGATACCTTGGATATTATGATGGAGTAGGAATACCAGAAAATCAAGATGTTAAATTAAACAATTTCTTCGATGGAGATTATTATCCTATTGGAATAACAACTGAACAGTTGGTAGGTATTGAACCTACTCAAGTAAAACCTGGTACGTATAATGTGAAATTTGTATTTACAGAAGAAAATGGAAAACAAATTATTATGGTAAAGCCGATTTCTGTTGATAATTCAAAACCTGAAATGACAACGAACTTAGCTGATGGTGTTATTGAAGTAGATCCTAATAATCCAATTGAAATAAAAGGGAATGTAATGGATCAAGGAGTAAAAGAATTAATAGCGGCTGGTTCTGAAATAACGCAAGGAAATAACAAACTTTATTATAAATACAACACTAATTATCCGACTACCCAAACTCTTGATACAAATGGGAATTTTACTTTTGCCAGAAATAATATACCTAGCACCTTAAGTGTATTACCAATTGAAATGTATGCAATGGATTATATAGGAAATAAAACAAATTCATTGCAATACTATTTTGTTAAAAAAGGATCTCCTTACGTGACAAGTATTGCTAATCATAAAGAAGTATCTCAAGGTGACACAATTACATTCGATGTAAATGCTGTAAATCAAGGGGTATTTAAAACTGCAGAATTAGAATTCAAGTACGATCCAAATATTCTTTCATTTAATGATATGACTTTAGTTGATAAAATAAAAGATCGATTTGATTCAACAATAACAAATGAAAACGGAACAATTAAAGTCAACTTACAGGCGAAAGACACATCCTGGAGTCCAGAAAATGTATTATCGATGATGAAACTGACAGCAACAGTTAAAAATGATAAGTATTTTAATGATTATACAAAAGTCACCATATCAAAAGCTAATTTTACAAACCTATCTGATGTGAAAACAGCTAGTGGACGTATCGATCCATCAATTAAAATTAATGCTACGAATTCTCAAATATTAGGCACTATGAATGGAGAAGCAGTCTATAAAGTAGTAGCAACTGGACCTGTAAAGTTGTTTGATTACTCTAAAATGGGTGCTACTGTAAAGGTAATTGATAATAACGGCAAGGAGTATGTTGGAAAAGTATTAGATACTCCTAATTTTGAAGTAGATTCATTACCGTCTAGTGACTCATTCAAGTTAGTATTAGATATCCCTGGCCATTTTACAGTACAAAAATCCTTCTATATAGGGCTAGATGATAAAATTGGTGAAAAGAAATTTATTGATAAGAAACTAACAAGTGCTGGAGATGTAAACAAAGACAATGTTATCGATATACTAGATGCAATTTATCTACAAGATCATTGGGGTACAAATGACCGCAAAGGAGATATTAACTTCGATGGTAAGATTGATATGACTGACATGAATTATATTAAGCAAAACTTCCTTATGGAAAATCCAACAGTTCCTCATCAAAATAAACCGAAGTCAACTGAAAATGGGAAAACATTACAAAGTATTATTGAGAGTCTAAATTAATTAAATTGTAAGAAGAACTAGTCCTAAGATGTAGATTATAATTAGGACTAGTTTTTTTAGTAGGATAAATGCAAACAGATCATTAATAGCAAAAAGAGAAAAAATAGTTGTAATGTATTAAAAAGAGTTAATTCAAAATAGGTTCATATATACATTATTTATTGAATTATTAGAAGTTGTATCGTACTTTGGAAATTGTTTTGTGGAGAAGTTATTTTAGTTATGTAGTACTTTAGAATCCTATATAAAGTTCGTAGTTTACCAAGACTTTACAAACTATAAATTTCAAATTTATACTGAAATAGTTGGAATTTTATTTCATTTGAATATTCGTTAAAATTGAAATTTATTTTCAATAATAAGATCTATTTTTCCAAAAATTAGACTAGTGTAAGTTTTGGTAAATATATTAATGGGAGGAGAATTTATTTGACTCGAATAACTCGAAGTATTGTAACATCAACCTTAACTCTTGCTTTAGTAACTGCAACAGGCTCTGCTAGCTATGCACAAACAATTTCAGACAAAACCTCAATTCAAGCGGAGGTGAATGGAATGAAACAAACCAAAAATAGTGAGAACTTTCCTGTATTAAAGAAAGTTAAACGGCCTGAAGAAGTCGGATTCTCATCTGAAAAACTAAAACAAGTAGATGAATTGATCCAACAAGACGTAGACCATGGTTTTCCTGGTGCAGTTCTAATGATTATCAAAGATGGGAAAATCGTAAAAAACACTGCATATGGTTATGCGAAAAAATATGATGGACTAACACCACTGAAACATCCTGAAAAAATGAAGACTACTACAATGTTTGATTTAGCGTCAAACACAAAAATGTATGCGGTTAACTTCGCTTTACAACATCTTGTTAGTTTAGGGAAAATAGACCTAAATTCAACTGTACAATCATATTTTCCAAATTTTAAAGACAAACCAACTGATGTGATTAAAGGGAAGGATACTTTACGCTTAATCGATATTTTACATCACACTGCAGGCTTCCCTGCTGACCCACAATATCATAATCTATCTGTAGCCGGATCTTTATATACACAAGACCGTAATGAAACATTAGAGAAGATCGCTGAAACACCACTTGAATATGTACCTGGTACGAAAAATATTTATAGTGATGTAGATTATATGATCCTTGGTTTTATTATTGAAAAAGTAACTGGTCAACGACTTGACGATTATGTTGAAAATACGATATATAAGCCACTAGGTCTAAAGCACACTATGTTTAATCCGTTGCAAAAAGGATTTAAACCAAAAGATTTTGCGGCAACAGAGCTAGAAGGGAATACTCGTGACGGTGTCATCTCCTTCCCAAATATTCGTACATATACTTTACAAGGTGAAGTTCACGATGAAAAAGCTTATTACTCTATGGGCGGTGTCTCTGGTCACGCGGGACTTTTCTCTACGACAAACGATTTAGCTGTTCTATTACAAGTAATGCTAAACGGAGGTGGATATGGCAAAGTAAAACTATTTGATCAAAAGACTGTTGATCAGTTTACAGCACCTTCCGATTTAAATCCAACTTACGGTTTAGGATGGAGAAGAAATGGTTCTTCTAGTATGGCATCTACATTTGGATTGTACGCAAGTCCAAATGCGATTGGCCATACTGGATGGGTTGGTACTCTGACAATTATCGATCCAGATAATGACTTAGGTATTGTTTTATTGACGAACAAAAAACATTCACCAGTCATTGATCCAGCAACAAATCCGAACAAGTTTGAAGGGGATGACTTTGCTACAGGACAATACAAAGCTGTAGCGACTGCCGTATATGAAGCGTTGTTAAAATAATGTGATTTTAACTAAAATAGGAAGCTTTGAAAACAATAAGACAGCAAGAGTAATATTCTTGCTGTCTAAAGTATCTTTATAAATTTTCTGCAACGGCTACTAAATAATAAGATAATCCAACCTGTTGATTTTCCAATAAATCTCTATGAAAATCTTCATGCAGGAAAAACTTTGTTTGATTTACAAAATCCTCTTTACTAATTACATGTCCATTTTTATTTAAAAATTGTATATGTGTAGAAGTTACTTTCTGTACAATCGGATCGTTAAACTTTACTCCTGCTTTTAGAAAATCTGCCATTTTGACTTGGAAATTTTGTGCTTCGATTGCCATTAAATTCATTCTTTCAACATCAATCGCACTTACATCCAGTGAAACATTATATGTTTCCTCTAAATAACTATTCTGTTCTTCGAGCGCATTTTTCCAATCTTCTTCTCTTTCAAATCCTTTAAACATTAAATTTTTCTCCATTTTTTCTCCCTTATTTACATAATTTAATGACGTTTTTACCGTTTGAATTAATTGTTCGTATCGGTTAATTTTTTTCTCAAAAAGAGCTAATTGTTTTTCAAGAGTAGTTGACCTATTTGATTCTTCATCTAACAAATTTTTAATTTCTAACAATGGAATGTCTAATTCTTTATAAAAAAGAATTTCCTGTAAGCGATCTAGATCATTTAAAGAATAGTAACGGTAGCCTGTTTCTCCGATTTCAAAAGGAACTAGTAATCCAATTTTATGATAATGGTATAGTGTCTTAATGGAAACACCAGCGATACTTGATAAATCTTTAACTGTTAGTCTCATAATTTCCCCCTTTCCGACCTTTACTATGGGATATGACCTAAGGTTGGAGTCAATATTTTATTTGAATTTAATTGATATATCTTTGTATAGAATGCATTCATATCATTGGAAGAAATAGATGATTAAAATTTTTGGTGAAATAGTTCTTACATCAGTTGAAACGATTAGTAATCTTTATATAATAATACTCATATAAATTAAGGGTTTTCTAAACAAACAGAAACAATTCGATTAAAATGTGAAATCTCAATTAGGGACGTGAATGTAGATGTTGATTCTGTTACTAACAGTTCCAATCATGTTATTAGGGTTAATTTGTTTGTGGGTTTCGATTTTTAATAAAAAAAAGCGTTTATTAAGTAGGATATTTTATTTGTTTTTAGGAATAACATTGGGAATTATCTCGATTTATCTATTAGATTTCTATTTATTTTTCCGACTATAATAACTCAATTCAGTTTAAGTTTTTGTTGCATATACACGAAGAATGAGAAGAACTTATGGTACTATTAAATTACATAACTTTCCAATTTAGTTTGAAAACATCTTTGAATTGATTAGAGCTTGCAGCTGTTAGCTAATAAAAAGTTATAAAAATACATAATATAGAAATACGAAATAAGAGGAGAAGATAATGAAAGAATTTTTACTGCTTTTAAAGAAAGGGAATAAATCTGCATTATTAGCAGCCATAGTTAATG
Source organism: Arthrobacter citreus (assembly GCA_013200995.1). Lineage (GTDB taxonomy): Bacteria > Bacillota > Bacilli > Bacillales > Bacillaceae_G > Gottfriedia. The sequence continues at coordinate 5,163,827 of CP053688.1, forward strand.
CTGTAATCGCCATAATTAAAGGAATTGGTTTTGGTATGACAGGAAGTGTAGCGCTTTTCGCAGAAACAATGCATAGTGCTGCTGATACAGCAAACCAACTTTTTGTATTTAGTGGCTCTGCACTAAGTAAAAAGGCACCAACGGATCGGTTTCCAAATGGATTTGGCCGACTAGTTAATCTAGTTTTACTTGGAGCCGTATTAATAGTAGGAATTATGGCATATGAAACGATTGTCGAAGGAATTCATCATATCATCCATCCGACACACTCTTCAGGATTAATCATAACTCTTGTTATTTTAGCAGCTTCAACAGTTCTTGAATCATTTGTATTATTTAAAGCGATGAAGGAAATTAATCATGAACTAGGAATTCAACCAACGGGTTTTGCAGTAGTTACCCAAGCGATGGCTAATATGGGAAAGGCTAAACCAGCTACAAAATTAGTGTTCTTAGAAGATACTGTTGCAACGCTTGGCGGTTTACTAGCAATGATTGCGGTAATCATTGCTTACTTTACACCATTTCATCAAGCTGAAGGTATTGCTTCCGTGATCATCGGTCTTTTAATGTTCATAGTAGTTGGAAAGGTATTTCTTGATAATGCTGCTGGTGTAATTGGAGAATCCGACGAAGAAATGGAAGACAAAATCGGCGAAATGGTAATGAACGATCCAGACGTAAAAGATATTCAAGCTCTAACAGTTGTAAAGGAAGGCGAAGATTTACATGTTGAATTGGAAATTGAACTTGACCCTAGTTTAACAGTTGCACAAGCCGATGACATAAAAGACAGATTAGAAGAAAAAATTATGCAAGAAAATGGGGTAACTGACGTAATTATTGAATTAGATGAGGACGACGGGATTCAGAATTGGGCTGAAGAACATAAGAAGTCAGATTTAATTGAGAAATAGAATACGTTGAAAGCGGCAATTTACTTTTTAGCTGGATAGTCAATATGATTATCCAGTTTTTTTTATTTTAAATCATCATATTATAAAGAAATCATCTCAATATCCTGAAATAGAAGTTCAGTTTTGTTGAATAAAAAGAGGATTTTTAGCCTCTATATAGAATCAATTACTAAATTTTTAATTTAGTTGGGGTGAGACGATGATTTATAGTAAAACAGATAGAATGATCGAGACAGAAAGATTACGTTTACGCTTATTTAAAAAATCAGATGCAAAAGAAATAGCATTGATGTGCAATAATTACAATGTTTATAAGAGTACATTAAGTCTACCAAATCCATACACTATAGAATGTGCTTTATCTTGGATCGAAAGCCACGAGGAAAATTTTAAAGAAAACAGTAAGTATGAATTCGCAATTACAGACAAAGTGACTGGACAATTATACGGAGCAATCGGTATTTCAAATCAAAAGCAATTTAAACATGGTGAAATGGGCTATTGGATTGCCGAGGCATATTGGGGAAACGGATATGCATCCGAAGCAGCTAAAGCAGTCATTGAATTTGTCTTTAAGGAAAAAGATTTTCATAGAGTTTATGCACGTCATTTCGCATCAAACCCAGCATCCGGAAAAGTAATGAAAAATTGTGGAATGCTCTACGAAGGTACAATGAAAGATCATATAGTTAAGAATGGAAGATTTGAAGATATTGTTCTTTATGGCATTATTAATTCGAGGAAATAAGTTGTTTAGGAAAAATGCTTGTTTAACTACCTTGTGAACAAGCTCTTTGTTGATAAATAAATTCTGGGAACGGAAAAGTATAAATCTAGGAGTTAATTCAGAAATCACTGCCTTACTATTAGCTAATGATACAGAGCCTCAAGGAATTGACGCTATTCATGGTAGAGTGGATTTTTTATAACTAGTGGGGATGTCGCAACAAAAATTGGAAGTGTTGAAAGGAGAGCGTACGAAAGCAGAACTTCTTTTAGAAAATATGAAGAAGAATAATCTTTATTTGATTACTGATATGAAGAGAACGAAATCATATTTGTAGAGTTTTTAGAGGGAAAAGAACTTGGTTATTTTAAATCCTTTTTATATGAAATGATATGAAATTAGCTTTCTATTTGATTATTTAATTCTGTCACTTCATCATTTACTTCTAACTCTTTTTTTTCTTCTTCTGTACTTATATTTTTAGGTATACCACGTTTGAATCTCTTCGTCTTAGTTTCCTGAGTAAATCTGCCTTTGTATGCTCCTCTTATTCCGTATAGCTTTGACTCTATATCTAAGACATCTTTATCATCTACCAAAAAAGCGACCATATTCTGTCCAGCTTTAGAATTGGGAACTCCATCTATAGATACTTGAAGTTTTTCTTGTAATTCGGAATTAGATATATTATCGAACTTTTTATCTAGACCGAAATCTTTTTTTGAAATTATTCCTCCATACTCTAAAATCGATATTGTTTTACCTTTTAGCTTTTTGTCTCCCGATATAACATGTTTGATTTTAAAAGTTAATTTAGTATATGGTCTTCCAATTCCTTCATTATTTTTTTTAACATACGGTTCTGTAGCTTTGACAGTACCTTTTACGACTAAATCGGAATCTTTCATCAAGTCTTGAACTCTATCAAAGTTTCCAAAGAGTGATGCACTAGCAACTACAGTTTCTATTTTATTTTTAGACAGGTCATTGTTATTAACATTATTAATTATTAAATTAGCATTTTTATCACCTAAATCTTTTTTTAGCTCTTTATTATCCTCTAAGACGATTGAGGCATTATTTTGTTTATTTGGTTTTGGAAAAGTATAAAAGTAAAATAGGGAACAAATAGATAATGTAACTATAAAACTAAAAATAATTATATTTTTTTTCAAAGCAATGCCTCCTTATTTATACATAAAATTTATACCGTTAAATTGATTATTTAAAGGAATATTGGTAGTTGAATTGTTCCCATTTGGGTTCATTAAATTACCATAAATATTTGTGTGGTTTAAACCGAATGCATGTCTTATCTCATGCGCATGAACCAATCTTTTTTTCCAATCTGTTAATTTACTATAAGTATCAGATTGTAAATCTATATATGCCCAGTACCAATCAGTTTTGGAGGCATCAACATTTTTCTTTCCATACATAAAATATGTGATACCAGCTACTCCTTCGTCCTTTGTATTAAATTTATATACATCAAGAACAGAAGATGATTTGGTTATAGTTTCTCTAAAAGAAATAGGGGTTGTAATAGTACAATAAATCCATTTTTCCATTGCATCCCTAAATTTTTGTTTTTCTGAACCAATTGATTTATCTAGAAAATAATATTGTCTGTTTTGTCCATAATGACCTACACCATTAACCAGTTTGTGGCCGAAGGTATTATAGGCATACGACTTTTTGATCTGGATAGAGAAACTCGTATAGAAGCAAACTAAAACAATTAAACTTGTAAAAATTTTTTTCATACTCTCTCTCCTTTAGCAACATATTTTGTAAATAAATATAGAAGTAATTTCCTATATACCTATATTTTACCAACACATAATTTTATTTGAGAGATGAAGTATGTATAATTTGTGAATCATATCACATAATCATTTTTGAATTCTTTGATTAAGCACTCTATTCATAGAGGATTTCGCTTAAAAAGAAAAGAATTATATAATTTGTACGTATCTTTTGATGGATGTTTTATTACGAAGATGAGAGAGATATTACATTAAGATGTTAAAATACATGATTTAGTTAAAGGTATATTAAGGAAAAATTATCAAAAAGATAACAAGTAGTTTTCTAGTATAGTAGGGTTAGGGGAATTAGGACAATTCTATGTCTAGAAGCGAATTGTTTAATTCTAAACTACTAAAGCATAATACAGTACATAAAAAGATAAATCTTAGAATGAAAATAAATGGTTCTTTGAAAAACGTGAAATTATGTGATCGGAATGACGAGGAGGAATGATCATGTTTGAATTTGATGGTATAGAACAGTTTGCAAGGATAAAAGTTATTGGAGTTGGCGGCGGTGGGAACAATGCCGTTAACCGCATGATTGAAGACGGAGTAGAGGGTGTTGAATTTATTGCCTTTAACACAGACGCACAAGCATTAAAGCAATCAAAAGCGGAAATTACGATGCAAATCGGCGCAGCGTTGACGCGTGGTTTAGGAGCGGGTGCAAATCCTGAAATTGGAAGAAGAGCTGTAGAAGAGAGTAAGTCGCAAATAGAGGATGTATTAAAAGGTGCGGACATGGTTTTCGTTACAGCCGGAATGGGCGGCGGAACAGGTACAGGGGCAGCACCTGAAGTTGCGAAAATTGCTCGTAAGCTTGGCGCATTAACAATTGGAGTAGTAACGCGTCCATTCAAATTTGAAGGGAAAAAGCGTGCAACAAATGCTGAAGGTGGAATTAAAGAGCTTAGGGAAGCAGTTGATACATTAATCATTATTCCAAATGATCGATTATTAGAGCTTGTTGATAAAAAAACACCGATGCTAGAAGCATTCCGAGAAGCGGATAATGTACTTCGACAAGGTGTTCAAGGTATTTCTGACTTAATCGCAGTACCAGGATTAATCAATCTTGACTTTGCCGATGTAAAAACAGTTATGTCTCATAAAGGGACAGCCCTTATGGGAATTGGGATTGCAAAAGGTAAGGACCGTGCTACGATCGCTGCTCAGAAGGCATTAAATTCTCCTTTACTAGAAACTTCAATTAATGGAGCTCACGGTGTAATCATGAATATCACTGGTGGACGTAATTTAAGTCTATTTGAAGTACAAGAAGCTGCAGATATCGTTGCTTCTGCGTCCCATGAAGAATTAAATATGATTTTCGGTTCGGTAATCGATGAAAGCTTAAAAGATGAAATTATTGTAACTGTTATTGCTACGGGATTTGCGGATAAAGAAGATAAAATGGTAAGAACGCCTTCTAGACCAATAGAAGAAGCACCTAGCTTATACAATAGAGAGCAAAGATTCCAACAAGAACAAAGATATCGTGTAGATCAACCGCAAGATTATGGAAGATACACAGATCAGCAAGACTACGGTAGATACTCAGAACAACAAGATTATGGACAATACAATGAACAAAAAGACTTTAATCGTAATAATGAGCAACGAGAATATAATCGATTGAACGAACAACAAGACTACGGTCGATATTCTGAACCGCAAGATTTCAACCGTTATTCTGAACGTCAAGACAATAATCGTTATACGGAGCAACAAGACTATAATCGCTATAACGAGCAACAAGAATATGGCCGATACAAAGAGAAGGAAGACTCAACTTCATATATTCCGGCTTTCTTACGCAATCGAAAAAACAGATCTAGATAGATTAATAGATTGAGAAAAAGACATGAGTATAATGCTCATGTCTTTTTTATTTGAATGTTTTTAAGTTGAAGATCTGCATTTAAAATTGGAAAATCTTCAACTCAAACACCCGCAACAAATAAGTTGTGGGTGTTTTCTTTATTTCAGAATGAATTACATACATAGGTAGAAAGTAACGCTCAATAAAAAAGTGAAGTATGTATAATTACAAGATATGTTGATTTTTTTTAAGGAATTTTAATTTTTATAAAAAAATTAAAACTTTTTTAGCTCTCAGGAGTCTAATGTATAGAACAGCGAGATGGAGGGATTGAAATTGCAGGATTATAGTCTAGTGAAAAGGGCTATCAAAGGCGATAAAGAGGCATTTTTATCAATTATGCATGAGCATAAATTGTCATTATATAAAACTGCGCTTGCTTATTTGAAAAATAAAGATGAGGCGATTGAAGCAATTCAAGAAGTAACGTTCCGCGCCTATCAAAATATTAAAACATTGAGAGAACCAAGTTATGTAAAAACATGGCTTATTCGAATTATGATTAATTATTGTCAGGATTATATTAAGAAAAATAAAAGAGTAACTTTCGACGATGAATATATTATGCAGCAAGGAACGAACGAAGACTATCAATCTATTGAGATTGAAGAAGCAATGTCCAGGCTCGATGAAACACAGCGACAGCTATTACATTTAAAATATTTTCACGATGTAAAAATCAAAGATATTGCAATTATGTGGAATCGCCCAGAAGGTACAGTGAAGACCTGGTTAAATAAAGCATTGAGTTCATTACGTGGAATCCTTGAAGAGAAAGGAGAAAATGGCCGTGTTTGAAAAAGAAGAAAATGAACTAAAAGATTGGAAACAGAAATACGAAAACATTGATCTACCAATTGATGAAATTGATGAGGCAATACAAATTGGTTTTCAAAGAGGAAAAGATAGCAATAAAATACATAAACAGAAGCGAATGACTAAGATTTTGTATACTCTTGCTGCTTCGATATTTATATTTGGGATTCTCGCTGGTATTCGTGTATCTCCAACTTTTGCTGATTATATTACGAAAGTTCCAGGTATGGAGAAAATCGTTGAGATGATTCGTGAGAGAGATGATAAAGGATTACTAGCAGCTGTCGAAAATAAATATGCTCAAAAGATTAATGTATCTCAAGAAAAGAACGGTGTTAAAGTTACAATTGATTCTGTTATTGCTGATGAACAACAAATTGTGGTGTTTTATACGATTAACGATAAATCAAAAAAGCAAAATTTTGAAATAAATGTAGCGAACCTTATATCGGCAGATGGAAAAGAATTACCTGTAAACGGTGTATCGTTTGAAGGTCCTAATGAATATAAAGGCTCACATACTAGCACAGTTGAATGCGAATTTAATCAGCCTTATGAGCAAAAAGATTTTAAATTAGTTTTAAAAGTTAAGACTGAAGAACAAACAGAAGAGTTTTCTATTCCATTTTCAATAAAAAAACATGAAAAAACGAATCAAATATACAAAATAAATAAAACCGTCGTAATTGATGGACAAAAAATTAAAATAAAGAAACTTACAATTTTTCCACTTCGAGTAGCTATGAACGTTGAAATGGATCAATCAAATACTAAGAAAATTTTAGACTTCCCAGACATTCGACTTGTCGATCAAAATGGTGAAGTATGGTCTAAAATAAGAAATGGTACGTCTGCTGAAGGAGGAGATAGTAATAAAATTTACTATCTTCAAAGTAATTACTTTAAGGAACCAAAAGAATTATATTTGGTCATAAATGGGCTTCAGGCTATTGATAAGGGAGATGATTATCTTGTAGTTGATACTGAGAAACAACAAATTCTGAAACAGCCAAAAGGTAATTATTTAACTGACTTAAAAAAAGATGGAGAAACTATGTTTTTCACTTTAAATACAAAAAAGGAATTTAATTACTCAATGTTTGGCGGAAGTTTCATTGATGCAAAAGGAAAAGAGATTGAAATTAACGAATCCTATTCAGGATTTTCAGAGGATAATAAGCAAATAATGGGCTTTAAGATTTCTTCAAGTCAAAAGTATACGAATCCGATTAAAATAAAACTTAATTTTTTCCCTTCATACATTAAAGGCGAAATTAAGATCAGAGTTAAATGAATTAACTAAAATAAAAACGTAATCCTTTCTATGAATATCTAGAAAGGATTACGTTGTTTAGATATTAAAAACTATTCACTTTATTACAAATGGGCTCAGAAGGATAATTGTGTTTAAACTTTTCAAAATCCCAAGTCGTAAGAAATTTTTTAGCTGACTGGTATCCATTTGTGAAAAGTGCTTCTTTTTCTTTTTTAGTTAAATAAAAATCAGTGCTTGAGATGTCACCTGTAGGGATTTTTATTGTTCGTTCGTTTACTTCTGCTGTTAGATGTCGTAGATCATGTGCTTGTCTCATCGTTATAAAGATAGATTTGTAAAAAGAGATAGGGGTATGGCCTTCTAGCGGTTTACCGATAATTTCATCATCTATTAAACGAAAACCAAATGTTGGCCAATCTTGATGGTCGTCAAAAATCCAAATTGGAAAATTACTTAGTATACCACCATCGACGAGTAAAATTGGGTAATTAAAGTAAGGAGTTTTTAATTTAATTGGTTGAAAGAAAAAGGGGATTGTACCACTCATTCTAACTGCTTGAGCGATTGTAATATCTTTCGTAGTTAAGCCATATTCAGGTAGATCATCAGGTAAAACTACCATTTTGCCATTACTAATATCAGAGATAATGATTTTTAGTTTTCCTTCTTCTAGATCATCGAAAAAGCGAATACCTTTTCTAGATAATAAAGAATCCAACCATTCTTCTTCAAAGTCATTTTTATATAATCCATTTTTAAATAAGACATTTAAAGCTAATCCTATTAAGGGTAAATAGTGTAACCATGTTTTTGTAATAAATTTCTTATAATTTAGACTTTCCATAATTACTTTTAATTCTTTTCCAGTATAACCACTTGCTAGAAGAGCAGCTACAATTGCGCCTGCAGAAGTGCCAGCTAAACGTGCCCATTCATATCCTGTTTCTTCTAAGGCACAAATAGCGCCAACATGTCCAATACCTCGAACTCCTCCGCCTTCAAAGATGCCATCTAATTTCATTTTGTTACACCTGCCTTTCAGAATTTTAAAAATATCTTAATATAATATATGGAAAGTTTTATTTAATGTGATAAATCATAGATTCGATGACAATTAACAATCATTTTATTTTTGGGGAAATAAACTGACAATCTTTGCAATGTAATTTAATATCTTAAGTGTTAGATGGATGCTTAATTTAGGTTGAAACATTCAAAAAGTTATAGAAATAAGTATTTGATGAATATTTTAAATTCAATATGAAATACTAACAGCAATCTGATAGTTTTTATATCAGAAAATATTAATTAAAGGGGCTACATATCATGGCAAACAGATCTTCAAATCAATACGTTTCATCAAATGCTGAATCTGCAATTGAGCAAATGAAATATGAAATTGCAACAGAATTTGGAGTACATTTAGGTCCAGATTCAACGTCTCGTGCAAATGGTTCAGTAGGTGGAGAGATTACAAAACGTTTAGTTCAAATGGCTGAACAAAGTCTCGGTGGCTATTCAAGATAATAGTATTAAATTAAGGAAGAGTTGATTAGGGGTAATTCATTGCTCATTGATTAACTCTTTTTTTATGTGATTTAATGAGTTAATTCTAAAGTTTTTTCCATAATTTGTTAATAACAAAAGAGTTTGACAGAATTATTAAAAAATCAATGAAATATTTTCTATTTTGTATTAATATTAAAAAAAATGAGTCGATATAAGTAGAGAGAAAATTAAAATAATTTGGTATTATTATACTAAACTCAATAATTATATTGAGCATATAAAAATAGAGAGAGAAATAAATGGGGAGTTGCAAGTATGAAATCAACTGGAATTATTAGAAAGCTAGATGATCTAGGTAGAATCGTTCTACCAAAAGAACTGAGAATTACAATGAATTTAGGGAATAACGCTCCATTTGAAATTCATTTTGAAGACGGGATGATTATTCTTACGAAGTATGATGAAACGTCAGGGCTAAGTGGTATCGTCAGAAGACTTGACGACTTAGGAAGAATTGTCCTACCAAAAGAATTAAGAAATATGTTAAACCTAAATAAATATGAACCCTTTGAGGTGTTCGTTGATGAAGATAAAATTATCCTTAAACAATTTGTTGCATCTAATGCTTGTATGGTAACTGGTGTTGTTGATGAAAATAATTTTTCGTTTGATAGCGGCAAGATTATAGTTAGTAAAAATGGTGCAGAAATACTTATAAAAGAATTACAAGAATTCATTGCTAAATAAAAAACGTTAAAAGTGCTCTTTATTCAAATATGAAGAGCACTTTTTTAATTGATTCTGTTTAGGCAGTAATATTCAAACTTAATTGTCGTTAGATTTCCTTTCTTCGTTCTCATCGATTTACTACAAATTTGTTAAAACCTTCTAAAATGCACCAAGATAATAAGACACTACATAAAATGATAATTTCCATTTGTCACATCTCCTTTTGTTCGATTTTTGTTCTGCTTTTCACTTGAGATTGTATGTTCTGTTTTGTTTGGATATTTTTATTATACACGAACATTTATTCTATTAAAAGTAGTTTTTTTTGAAAATTTATGAATTTTATTTAAAAATATACAGCTTATAGGTCGTTTGTTCGCATCAGTGCTAATTTTAAAAAGCTATTAAATTCATTAAATGTTGTGAACTCTACTTAAAGTTAAAACTGGCTTACTACCAAATCTATCAATCCCTCTTATGCCTCACATAAAATAATCTCAAATCCAAAAATAATTCGATGAAACATGGGTGCAGCTTAAGATAAAACAAAAAAACCGCTAGAAAGTTTAACAATCTAGCGAGTTTTTATCTATTTTATATCGTTCAATTTTTAAAATAGTGACCATTTTCAAGATCATCTAGTAAACTTGGATGAATTGGCTGCCAATCTAAAAGTTCTTGAGTTTGTACGCTTGATCTAGGGATGTCGACAGAAGCGATCGTACCTAGAAACCCAAAGTGCTCAATTGCTTTTTCTGGTGAAATGCTGACAACTGGTAGATTTAGTTTATTACCTATGACTGTTGCTATGTCACGAAATGGCACTGCTTCATCTGCCACTCCATCTAGAAGTGTACCGCCAGGAGCTTTTTCTAATGCAAGGCGGTACAGACGTGCGGCATCAAGTCGGTGAATAGCTGTCCAGTGATTTGATCCCTCATCGATATAGGCAGAAAAACCTTTTTCACGTGCTATATTGATTAAACTAGGAACAAAGCCCTTGTCACCAATACCATGTACGGAAGGAGCAAGTGACACGACTGAAGATCTTACACCTCTATTTCCTAGAGCAATCACTGCATTATCTGATGCCGTTCCGTTGAAGTGAGCAGTGGTCACAAATGGCTTTCCAGTTCCTTCTAATGCTTTTCCGATTGTCTCGATGACGCTTAAATCAGTTTTTAGCGAGTTAGCAAAATCTGAGAAATCATTATTAAACGCTAAATGGATTACACCGTCAGCAGCGACGGCACCACTATAAATGCTTTCAAGATCGTTAAGATCACCTCGATGCACCTCAGCACCGGCTTCTTTTAGTTTCGCCGCACCATTTTCAGATCGAGTTAGCCCGACAATTTTATGACCTGCACTAATTAGTTCTTGTACAACAGCAGTACCGACGTATCCTGTTGCTCCAGTTACAAATATTTTCATAAGATAATCCTCCTTAAAATGTTGAGTTGTAGTATTGATTGAACAAATGTAGTATAAACTATAGAGTTGACTCTAAGGCAAGACGTTTAGGAGGAAATAAATTGAGGATTAATGAGTTAGCTAATAAAATGGATTTAACAGTCCACACTATTCGCTTTTATGAAAAGGAAGGCTTGTTGGATAGTCGTCACGTACAAAGAGAAAAAAATAACTATCGTAATTATTCAGACGAAGCGATTGAACGCCTGAAACTCATAAAAAAATTTCAAAATGTGGGCTGTTCTTTAATTGAATTAAAAGAAATCTTACAGGATAAGGATGAAAATACTCGTACTAATCAAGAAAGAATTGAATGGATTTCTCAAAAAATAGCTGAGGTCGAACAGATGCGAAATGAATATGATCAAATGCTTGTTACACTAAATATAATGCTTGAATATAGAAAGTCATTGGATAATAAGCCTAAATAGACTTAATATTTCTTGGCTAATTAGTTAAAATTATAAATTAAATATGGTCAATCTGATTAAAAATGAGTTGTATCGCTATTTTCCACAATAAAAAAATCGACCAAATAGTCGATTATGTATCTAAAGTATGTATTAGCTTATAAAGGATTAAAATAATAGAAAAATAATCCTCTTCTAAGTTAATAGTTTTAAAATAGTAACAAGTTAATTCTAAAGTATTATTGAACTTCTACATCATTTTTAAATTTCATTTGTATTCACCTTTCTTATCAAATGTTTTTAAATTAAAGTTATCTTTCCAACTAAGTAACTATGCATTTCCTGATACAAAAATACTGTATACTCTAATGTTTATGGGCCACATCTAAGGAATATTATCTATTAGCCCAACGTCATGGTCAACCGGGTTATTTTGCACCAATAAAATCAATGATTTCATTGTTCATAGACTTTAAACAACAAAATAATACAAAAAACTACATTGTTTTCACGCGTAATTTGGGCGGATTATGGCTTTGGTTTTTTAACAGAGAATTAAATTGAAAAAGTATGTTTCTGTCATAAATATGGTAGGATATGGTTATGCATTGTTAGAAGGAGATAATGAATGGGCCTAATAGATAATCAAAAACATTTCTTTGAAAAATATAAAATAGATGAACAAGATTTTGAACATTATTGCTTGAATTGGTCTACATATACTGAAATATACAAAGAATACATATCAGAAATACCGAATCTTGAGACTGTGGCTACATTTATTTCAGAAATACTTCGTAAAAATCCTGAAATACATACAGTCAAATCGAGAATTAAATATCCTGACCATTTAATTGAGAAAATTATTCGAAAGACGATAAAAGGTAAGAAATCCGATCCTGCATATGAAATAAATGTTTCGAATTATAAATCTGAAATTACGGATTTGATTGGAATAAGAGCATTACATTTATATAAATATCAAGCAGCGGATATAGATAAAACAATTAGGCAAAATTGGAATTTACATGAAAAAGCGACCATTTATCACCGCTTGGGTGATATGACGAGTGAGCAGCATATTGAAGAAGAAAAGTTCCAGTTTCTAGTTCACGATGCTGGATACCGCTCGTGGCATTACGTAATTAAATCTCAAATGACAAAAGTAAACTATTTAGCCGAAATTCAAGTAAGAACAATTTTTGAAGAAGGCTGGAGCGAAATTGATCATCAACTAAGGTATCCATATGACTTGGATAATGAAATATTAAATGAACAGCTATTAATCTTAAATAGGCTTTCGGGTGGAGCAGATGAATTAGTCAATTCAATCCTTCACACTAAGATGACAATTTATCAGCAGAACGAAGAAAAAGAATATCGTGATGAAAGAATTCAAGAATTATTAGATGAAATTTCTAGTTTGTCTGGGGATGGAAAATTAACCGATGCGGATAAACTCTCATTAGAAGAAAAAGTTAAACAGTTAGAAGTTAAGAAGATTAAAGTAAATTATAGTAATCTGTTCAATAATCGCTCGGTTGAATATCATTTTAAACGAAGAATATTTCCTAGCGACTTTTAAAATAATCGTACCAGAGGCCATGGCTGAATGCTTTGGCTTTTTTTGTATTTTTTACCAAAAAAATTTCTAGCGTTAATAGTTGCCATTTCTTTTTTTCGAACATTAAATGTAATAACAGATCTAGTTTAGATTTAAAAAAATATGAGACTAGGTGGAAATATGGTTAAAAGGCCGATTTATAAGCAGGAATTTTTAAATACGTTTAATTATGCTGATAAGAATTTCGATATTGCTTCGCTTAAAAATCTGATTGAACAATCATTTGGAGAAAATAATGCATTAGACTTTAAAGAAACATTCGTTAGAGAGGATCAAATCGCTAAATTAATTATCGCAATGGCGAACTCTGGTGGAGGGTCAATCATTTTTGGCGTAAATGATGATAATCATCCAGTAGGAATTCTCAAAGAAGAGATAAAGGATCCAACTGATTTTCAAAGAAAATTAAATGGCTATTTACCTTCCATTTTAACTTATCACCTTCAACAAATTGATTACGACGAAAATGAAATGTACGGATACTTTAGTGGCAAAACCTTTTTCATTATTTACATCCCCGAACAAAATCGTTATATTCCTTTTATTGCAAAAAGAGGTTCAGATAAATTATTTACAGATAAAATCTATATTAGAAAAAATACTTCAAATGAAACTGCCACAAGTGATGACTTAGAAATAATTTTTAGAAAAAGGTTAATTGAGCAGTATGAGGACTTATCAAATATGAGTCTAAATGAGCATATGGAACAATTGAAGATTCTTTATCGAATCGCTGCAATTAGTGGGGAGACCAGAAAAAACGAAAAGAATAATAAAGAGGACTTTAGTGATTTTATTTCCAAAATGATTGAAAAAAAGAAGCGAAAGATTGAGATTGTTTTGGAAGTTAGTAATATTGAGTGATGGAGAATAAGAATAGAATACTAAAATTATAGGAATGAAGATGACAGGGAAGTATTAGTTTATCTTCATTCCTTTTTTACTATTCTATGAGCTTATTTTGAAACTATTTTCTACTAGTATTTTCTATGTAGTCATCTTTCCTTAAATCCTTTTCTACCTTCTTTATTTCTTTATCCGTATTTAAATAGCGTATATAAGTTGAATCCTTTGTTTTTTTGTAAAAGCAATCAATTTGATCCGGTTTATTTAAATCATAAATTAGATTTATATATTTTCCATTTTTATAGACTACAATAGCAATTTCTGATCTCTTTATTTTTTCTGTATCATTTAATTCCCTTTTATTATGTTGATAAATGTTTTCAAGTTTAATAACATAATCGATCTGGGCATCATATTTCTTTTGATTATTACAAGCTTAGACATCAATAATGAGCTCAGAACTCTGTGAAAAATGAGCCGTGTTTTGTATTTCATTTCTACTTTTCTAAATCTCAACTATGTTTATATTTTATGATAGTCGAATTATTAGAGCATAATTTTTATGTTTGTTATATTTTTGTGAAAGAATTATGTTATAAAGGTACAACCGCGGTTTTAACTATTTTTATTTTTCACATTAAGTTCATAGTTTAATTAACTTCTGGAATATATTTCATTTTATGATTAAGTAAAAGAAGTCGCAAATTTGGAGGTAATGTGGCATTGACTTTATTTTTATTAATAGGTTTAATTTGCGTGGTCATAATTCTATTTAAGAAAGATCAACTATCAGTTATGATTGACGATAATCATAAACTGATCATAAAATTGAAAAATTCTAGTTGGTTTCAAAACTATTGGAAGGCAGGATTTTTCTTATTTGTTATGAATGCAGCATTGTTTTTCATTACACTTCTTATTCTCTTCATTTTAGGGTTTCACATAATTCCTTTTATGCATTTGCTAGTTATGGTTTTGGCTATTGTTGGAAGTTTTCTTTTATGGATGATCGTGAACAAAGTATATCAGGGTACAAATGGAAACCGTTTCAAAATGAGTATTATAGGAAGTAGTTTTTATGCAATATTGTCATTTTTGTTTATGTATTGGTTGGAAACTCTAAAACCTTCATATGAAGGTGAAGATTTGATTATGAGTTCAATAGGTTTATTGATTGGGATAATAGTTTCGGTAGTTGCATTTATTACGTGCTTAATAACTACGGGATTTGCTTTTAAAAGGAAGTTGTAATAGGTAGTCTAATTTCTAAATGCCAGGGAGAACCTTGGCTTTTTAATTTGTAGTAATATTTGCTAACGCTTTTTTTTAGATACTTACTTGTGGATTTGGTATTTGAGAGACTTTCTATTTTTCTTTAAAAATGGTCGTATGTATATCCTTTTTTAGTATTCTTAGTGATTTGTTATAGGTATATTTAACTAAATAAGAATTTGAAAAGTTAATTTCTATCAAATTTTTTTGAGAAAAAAATTGGGTTAATTACATTTGAAAATGATTAAAAATGTTAGAGTGTTTTAATGAAATGTTGATAAATCGGGACGTTAATAACCCAATTGACCAATAATTGAATATTCTTTATATTTTGATAATGTAGAGTGCTTTTTTGAGAGTGGTTTAAATATGAACATTAAAATCGATTTTAATAGATTCATATTAGAAGTCGCTTTTTTTATTTTATCAGAATAGGAGAGTGTAAGATGACAGGAAAGCCTAAGTTAAATAAGTATGTTACTGCGATGATGACGACAGCTCTTATTGCTGTTCCGACTTTTCAAGCGCTTGCTGCTGGGACAAGCAATGTGAGTTTAAATTCAGCAAATAGTAGTTCTGTTGAAACGAATGTTCAAGGGATTAACGCAAAAGCAAGTACGGGGAAACATGTTATTACACTTATTACTGGTGATGTTGTAACTGTAACTGAGTTTGCGGATGGAAAAAGTGTAATTAGTGTTGAGCCAGCAGATAAAGCTAGTGGTGGTTCGCACATCATGACGGTTAACAAGGATACATATGTAATTCCTCAACAAGCAATGCCTTATTTAGCTTCTGGTGCATTGGATCGAAATTTATTCAATATTACTGAATTAATTACGGAAGGTTTTGACGATGCTTCTCAAAAGACTTTACCTGTTATTGTACAATACTCAGAGTCAAAAGCTCGTTCTGCAGTGAAGCCAACATTAAAAGCTTCAAAGAAAACTCATGAACTTGAAAGTATTAATGGAGCAGCACTATCTGCTGATAAGAAGGATTCGAAAGAGTTCTGGCAAGATGTTAAGAAAAATATACCGTCTGCTAGCACTACGAAATCTACAAAATCATTAGTTACACCGGGAATTGAAAAAATTTGGTTAGATGGACGTGTTAAGGCTACTCTTGAGCAAAGTGTTCCACAAATTGGCGCACCAACTGCTTGGAATGCTGGATACAATGGAGCAGGTGTAAAAGTAGCCGTTTTGGACACTGGGATAGACGCACAGCATCCTGACGTAGCAGGTCAAATAAAAGAAACAAAAAGCTTTGTCCCTGGTGAAGATGTACGCGATTTTCATGCACACGGAACTCACGTTGCATCGACTGTACTAGGTACAGGTGCGGCATCAGGCGGAAAATATAAAGGTGTAGCTCCAGGAGCAAGCTTACTAGTAGGAAAAGTGTTAAGTAATGATGGTTATGGTCTTGATTCATGGATTATTGATGGAATGGAATGGGCTGCACATAATGCCAAGGTTGTAAGTATGAGTTTAGGTAGTGATCAGTCGAGTGATGGTACTGATCCGATGTCTCAAGCTGTTAATAATTTAAGTGCTGAGACAGGCTCACTGTTTGTTATTGCGGCTGGTAATACAGGTCGTGAAGGAATAGGGGCACCAGGAGCAGCGGATGCGGCACTTACGGTTGGAGCAGTTGATAAGTCTGATAATCTTGCTTATTTCTCATCACAAGGTCCACGTTTTGGAAGTGAAGGGTTAAAGCCTGATTTAACAGCACCGGGTGTAGACATAACTGCTGCACGTTCTCAGTATTCAAGTCAAGGTAGTGGATCTTATCTTACAATGAGTGGTACGTCAATGGCTACGCCACATGTGGCAGGGGCAGCTGCAATTCTTTCACAACGTCATCCTGATTGGTCGGGATCTCAATTGAAAGATGCTTTAATGAGTACAACTAAAAAACTAAATTATATTAAGCCGTTTGAAGGTGGTACTGGCCGACTTGATGTGGCAGCAGCAACTTTAGGTGATTTACGTGCGACAGGCTCTCTTGATTTTGGTTTCTATGCTTGGCCTCATGATAATGATGCATCAAAAGAGAAAACAATTACGTACACAAATGATAGCGATAAGGCAGTAACGTTAGATCTTTCAGCGAAGATTACCGATAGTAACGATGCAGATGCTCCTGCTGGTTTGTTTAAACTTTCAACAAATAAGGTAACTGTTGCAGCAAAAGGTAGTGCAAAAGTGACAGTAACACTTGATCCGAATGCTGGTGCTAGTGGTTCTCGTTACCAAGGTCAAATTTCTGCAAATGTTGATGGTAAAACAGTTGTGCATACACAAACGGCTATGATTAAAGAAGAGGAAAGATATCCACTTACTTTAAAAGCAATTGGTCGCGACGGGAACCCTACGCTAGCTTATATCAATCTACTTGGCCCTGATGGTGTACCAGATTTTATTGCGATTGATGGCACAACAGAATTACGTTTAAAACCAGGAACTTATTCTGCAATGTCGATGATGGATGTTGATACTGAAACAGACCATGCTGGCGTTGCTCTAGTAGGAAATCCAGAAATTAACTTGAATGGTCCTCAAACTGTTACTTTGGATGCACGTAAAGCGAATGAAATTACAGCAAACGTACCGAATAAAACAGAAGCAAGCTTTAGAAAAATGGAATATTACCGTGAAGTAGATGGTAATAGTGTTGGTGATATTTATGTGATGCCAGTTACAGTTGATAAGATGTATGCTGAGCCAACTAAGAAAGTTAAAAATGGAAAATTTGCATTTAACACTCGCTGGAGATTGATTGAACCTTACATGACAATTAATTTCAAAGGCAATGAATTAGACGATATTCCACAAGCTGGAAGTACGTTACTAGATGGAAAATACAACTTAGACGCTGTTTATGTAGGGAAAGGGGCGCAAGCAAACTATAAAGGACTAAATGTTAAAGGGAAAGCAGTTATCGTTGATCGAAGTGATGAAGTAACTGGTTCAGAGCGCTCTGCAGCAGCATATGCAGCAGGTGCAAAATTAGTTATTACAGTAAATGATGGGCCGAAAGAAATTAGTGAATATGTCGGTATTGAAAATGAAGATTACTCACTTTCAGATGCGCCGATTTCAGTTGTAGCAATTAGCCAAACAGAAGGTAAAAAACTGATTGAAGCTGCGAAATCTAAAAAAGCGAAAATAGACGTGAAAGGTACTCCTAATACGAAATACGTTTATGATCTTGTTGATAACCATGACAATGCTATTCCAAATGATTTAACTTATTCGCCTAAAGCAAATGAACTTGCAAAAATTAATGCGAAATATAAATCAGACCGTCCGACAGCAGGTGGCGAATTCCGTTGGGATATTCCGTCATACCGACCAAATGGAGTTGGTTTCCAATTTAAATTAAATCTACCATCAGTTCGAACAGAATGGGTTTCTGCTCAAAAAGGTACTTCTTGGTACCATCAAGCTAGCGTATTAGATGCTGCTTGGGAAGTACGTCAACCACTAGCAACATACAAACCAGGACAAACACTTGATGAAGAGTGGTTCTCGCCAGTTGCTCGTCCTCGTTTAGGTGAAGGTTTCTGGAAGCCGTATCGTACAGGAAACAACTTAGTCATCAACATTCCTGCATGGGCTGATTCTGGAGTAGGAACTACAGGTTCAGAAACAAATTATCCAGGTTCACAAACTCTAAAACTTTATCAAGGTTCTAAACTGATTAAGGCAGCGGATGGACAAGCAATTTATGCATTTACTGAATTCCCAACTGCAAATACTCAGTATAAAGTAGTTAGTGATGCTTGGCGGGACCCAGCACGTTTCGATAAATCTGTTAAAACGCATACAGAGTGGACATTCTGGTCTAAGCAACAAGAAGAATATAAAACAGATCTTCCATTAATCTCTTTAGATTATAATGTAGATACTGACATGAATGGAGATGCAAAATCAGGCCGTTGGATCGATTTAGACTTAAAAGCAATCCCTGTAGCAGGTGCACCAGGAAACGGTAAAATCAAAGGTGCAACGCTAGAAGTTTCATATGACGAAGGCAAGACTTGGGAAATTGTTGATTTAAATCGTGAAAAAGATGGATGGAAAGCAAGAATCGAAAAACGTAAGAAGGCAACTTCTGTATCTTTAAGAGCTAGCGCCTGGGATGATGCAGGTAATAGTATTAATCAAGATGTAATTAAGGCATTTGGTTTGAAATAAGTAGAATGTGAGAGGGCACCTACCGTTTTTAGGGGGGTGCTTTTCTTTTACGTTGAATAAAAAATACGAACACTATTTGAACAATATTGATATAGTTGTGAACTTCGTTGATATAATACTACTCTTCGTTGATATATTGCTAATAGCCGTTGATAAATTACTTTGACGGAGTTTATTAATGGATAAAGCCACAAATAGTATGTAAACCTGGCATGAAAAACGGTCGATGTGGCTTAATTATCAATGAATGCTGCACAATTAACGAGTGAAACGTCTTAATTATGAACAAAGTGCCCCATCAAACCCTTATACCACCTCAATAAACGCAGAAATTCGAAATTAACACAATATTCCCCACATAAAAAAGGCACCCTCCAAGTAGAAGGCGCCCTGTAATAATTAAATACCTTGGTCAGCTTTTTCAGCATCCAATAATTCTTGCATGAATTTAAGATTATATGTATGGCTTTCTTTCAGTCTGCTGTGTCTTGTTAGTTTAATGAGATTTTGATAGTAAGCAATCTCTTCCTCTAGTGATGAAATGACATTTGTACGATATTCCTTTAATTCTGTTTCGTTCATTTTTCATTCCTCCTATAATAGGGATTTAATAATTTAAGTATATCCTTTTTGATTGGAACTATAAATAAATTATTTGTTAATTTTTATTAAACTTAAAAGTCGTTTCTTTCGTTGTATCGAAAAAGGAATCTAATATACCAATGTTTTCTGTATGAAGGGGATTCTTTTAAATAGTAAATAATATTTATTAAAGTCATAAAGTAAAATTTACTTGCCATATCATTCATATACATATGACCGTGATGATCATCATAAAAGTAAGTAAATCATAGATTTGAAGGGAAATGTCAATTTATTGTGGTAAAGGAGATAACTTATGAGTTTACTAAATGGTTTAAAAATATTAGATTTTTCAACTTTACTACCTGGTCCTTATGCAACGATGATGCTAGCGGACCTTGGTGCTGAAGTATTGCGCGTCGAGTCACCATCTAGACCAGATTTAGTACGAGATGGATACCCTCGTGATGGGAAAGATTCAGTTGCTCACGGTTACATAAACAGATCGAAACAGTCGATTGCTTTGGATTTAAAAAAGGAAGAATCAATTAATATCGTAAAAAAATTAATTGAAGAATATGATATCGTGATGGAACAATTTCGTCCTGGTGTAATGGAAAGATTAGGTTTAAGCTATGAAGAATTAAAGCTGATTAATCCTAAACTAATCTACTGTTCGATTACAGGATTTGGACAAACGGGTCCTTATCGAAATCGCGCAGGGCACGATAATAATTATTTATCGATTTCAGGAGTTGCAAGTTATTCTGGTCGTAAAAATACCGGACCATCACCAGCTGGGGTTCAAATTGCAGACGTTGCTGGCGGATCATTACATAGTGTAATCGGAATTCTTTCAGCCGTTATTTATCGAAACCGAACTGGAGAAGGACAATGGCTAGATATTAGTATGACAGACTGTAGCTTTGCATTAAACGCATTAGCCGGTCCAAATTACTTAGTGGGAGGTGTTAACCCTGAGCTAGAAAGTACAATGCTCAATGGTGGAACATTTTATGACTACTATGAAACAAAAGATGGACGCTACTTTTCTGTAGGAAGTATTGAACCACAATTTAGAAAACTACTTTGCGTAGGAATCGAAAGGGAGGATTTAATAGAACTTGGCTTGAGCTTAAAAACTGAAGATCAGATTACGTTTAAAGAAGAAGTAAGAACTACCTTTCTCACAAAAACATTTAATAAATGGAAAGAGATTTTTGAACGTTTAGATGCTTGTGTTGAACCAGTTCTTACACTTAAAGAAGCTAGTGAGCATCCTCAAATTGTTGAGCGAAATATGATCGTTGATGTTCCAAAGCCTAACGGTGGTTATCAAAAACAAATTGCAAGCCCAATTAAATCGAACGTATTTGTTCCTACCTATAGACATATTGGGGCAGGGCTTGGGGAGAATACAGAAGAGACGATTGGTAAATTAGTTTAATTTTTTTGTAGATGAAAAAGGAGATTCGAGGATTAATCGAGTTTCCTTTTTCAGTTTCTTGAATGGCTCGTAATAAATTAAAAATAGTTAATTTTACTATATTAATATTTTATTTGAAAAATTATCAGAAAAATTGTTGAATTCTGTGTTTTATGGTGGTAATATAGCTACAATACATTTTTTTAGAGAATGGAGGGCTTGGTTTAGGAATCATTTTTTTTACCTATTTACCTAACGTTTGTTAGGTAAGTGTTGTAAGGTGTCACTTAACTCAATGCTAACAAGTGAATATTTTTTTACTCTATTACCTAACGTATGTTAGGTAGATGTTGTTGGAATAACATTTAACACCATGCTGCGAAAAGAATATTTTTTTTACCCAATTACCTAATGCTTGTTAGGTAGGTGATGTTAGCCATGGTTTAAAATTATTCTAGCAAAAGAAAAAGAGTTCATATTACTAAAAGGGCATTAGTTAAGTGTTATGAGAATGTTGTAAACTATAGATAATACAAAAATATGAGTGAAAGAAAGTATTCTTATTTTTTTAACTCATTACCTAACATACATTAGTTAGGTTTTATAGGGGGACTGTATTAACTATGACTACTAAACCAACAAAATCGACAAAAGAAAATATTAAAGAAGCAGCAACAATGTTATTTGCTAAAAAAGGATATTCGGGTATGACAATTAGAGAAATTGCTAATGAAGTAGGGATTAAGCCACCTTCTGTTTATGCTTTTTTTGAAGGAAAGGATGATATTTTTCTAGCTGTCTATAAGGATGCGTTAAACGGGCATTTATCAATTGTTGAATCACAGTTTAAAAATAACCAATCTAAAAAAGTTCAGCTTTATTCAATTTTAAAATCAGCGATCGATTTTCAATATAAGGAGGATCTTAAAGCTAAAATTATCGTACGACTTATGACATCTCCACCAGAGATTATAAAGGAAGATATTATAAAAAGATTCGGTTCAATGGAATTAAATGAATATAAAATTCTTTCCGAAATTTTTAGACAAGGTATTGAGAATGGCGAAATAAAAGAGTCTGATAGTCATGCGTTAGCTTTGTCATTCCAATGCATAATGGACGGGCTGTTTTGGCAAATGCACCGACACAGTGAGGAAGAAATTTATGCAAGATTAGATATTACGTTTAATCAATTTTGGAATGGCATTGAAAAATAAAGATTAGTCTACAAATTGGTTAAAAAAATGGGGAGGTTTAGAGAAATGGCAAGTAAATCAACTATTGGAGATGATTATTCACTATCTAGGGTTCCGAAGTCGGCGAGATTACCGATGTGGGATATTATGCTTGTACGAGTTGGTGCTCTAGCAACATTATCACAGTTTATGTTAGGTGCTTCATTAGGATTTGGAATGACATTTTGGCAGGCGTTTTGGGCGACTATGTTCGGTAGCGTTTTGTTACAAATTGTTAGTTTCCTATTAGGATACGCTGGAGCACGTGAAGGTCTTTCTACTAGTCTATTATCTCGTTGGACTGGATTCGGAAGATATGGCTCCAGTATTATCGGCTTTGTCGTTTCGATTTGTTGTATCGGTTGGTTTGGAGTACAGAACTCTGTATTTGCGAATGGACTAGTCGAGGCAACTAACGGTAAATTGATACTTCCCGTTGCTGCTGCACTGACAGGAATAGCGGTAACTGCTTTAGTAATTTTTGGATTTAAATTATTAAGTCTAACAGCAAAAGTTGCAGTTCCAGCTTTTCTAATTGTAGTAGGATTTGGTGTTTATAATGTTCTTAGTGATCATTCGATTGTTAGTTTAATAGGAACTCCTCCTCCAGGTGGTGCACTATCAATTGGAGTTGGTGCAACAATGGTTGCCGGAGGATTTATGATCGGTGCTGTTATTACACCAGACTTTAGTCGATTTGCTAGAAGCGGTAAAGATGTTTTTTGGATGACGACGATTGGTACTTTAGTTGGAGAATTAGGCGTAAGTATGATTGCTGTATTAATGTCACACGCAGCAAAAACTAGTGATGTTGTTAGTATTATGCTTCAAACATCAGGTTGGATTGGCGCAGCAGTTGTTGTGTTCTCAACAGTAAAAATCAATAACTTGAACTTATATTCTTCTTCTCTAGGATTTACAAATATTATCGATACGATTTTTAAAGTGAAAGTAAATCGTGGAATTGTAACACTTGTAATTGGTTTAATCGGAACTTTATTATCTATTCTTGGTATTCTTGATCGATTCGTTGATTTTCTAGTTTTCCTTGGCGTCATGATCCCACCTATTGCAGGTATTATGGTTATCGATTATTTTGTTTTAAAAACTCATCGAAAAGCATTGGATGAAAGTAGGGAGAAGGGAACTTTACCTGCTGAGCCAGAGAGATTTAATCCAGTGACATTCATTGCATGGGTTGCAGGATTTGCTGCTGGCTATTTTGTTAAATTTGGTATTCCATCTATTAATTCACTAGTAGTAAGTGGAATCATTTATTACGTTGGTGTTTTAACTTTAAAAGCTATTAAAAATAAACGAGTTGTGGATGAAAAAATTACAGCTTAAAAATTCTGAATCTTGGGGGTATTCTGAAAATGAAAAAAATAGGTAAACAAGAAATTGAAGATATTGCAGTAGGTGCAGCTTTACTAGGTACAGGAGGAGGGGGAGACCCTTACATAGGTAAGCTAATGGCTCTTCAAGCAATTGAGGAGTATGGTGAAATTACTTTATTAGATGTGGATGAAGTACCGGATGATGCGTTAGTTGTTCCATCAGCTATGATGGGTGCGCCAACTGTCATGTTAGAAAAAGCACCAAGTGGAGAAGAGGCAATTGTCGCATTTCAAAATCTCGAATCTTATTTAGGAAAAAAAATATATGCAACGATGCCAATTGAAGCAGGTGGTCTGAACTCCATGCTACCTCTTGCACTAGCAGCAAGGTTAGGGATACCTGTCGTTGATGTAGATGGTATGGGAAGAGCATTCCCTGAATTACAAATGGTTACGTTTTACCTTGATGGAGTTTCAGCAACACCAATGGTTCTTGCTGATGAGAAAGGAAATACTTCGGTACTTTCAACAATCAACAATCTATGGACTGAGCGAATTGCCCGTGCAGCAACAATTGAAATGGGTGGATCTGTCATGACTGCCATTTACCCAATGACAGGAAAAAATTTAAAAGATAGTGGAATTCGAAACATTCTTCAGCTTGAAGAAAACTTAGGAAGAGCAATCAGACTTGCTAAACAAAACAACGCAGATCCAGTATCAGAAGCATTAAAATGTGCAAACGGCTTTGAATTGTTCCGAGGAAAAGTAACTGACATTAATAGAAAAACTGAAAGCGGATTTGCAAAAGGAATCGCTACATTCGAAGGCATTAATGATTATAAGGGGGAAACTTTAGAAGTTCGTTTCCAAAATGAGCACTTACTAGCACAAACAGAAAAACGTCTACTTTGCGTAACGCCTGATTTAATTGCAGTACTTGATGCAGAAACAGGTCTTCCAATTACAACTGAAGGCATTCGATACGGTGCAAGATGCGTAGTAGTCGGCATTCCTTGTAATCCAAAATGGAGAACGGAAAAAGGAATTGAAACCGTTGGACCAAAATACTTTGGCTACGATGTTGACTATATTCCAGTAGAAGAACTTGCTAAAAAAGGAGTGACATTATAATGAGCACATACAGAATTGGAATCGACGTTGGTGGAACACACACAGATGCAGTACTATTAGATGAAAACAATCAAGTAGTGTCTGAAACAAAATCGCCTACAACAGAAGATGTAGCGACAGGTATTTATACAGCACTAAAGAAAATTATCGGCGATGCGAATGTACCAAGAGAACAAATTAAATATGCAATGCTAGGAACTACTCATTGTACAAACGCAATCGTAGAAAGAAAAAGACTAAATAAAATTGCGGCAATTCGTATCGGTGCTCCTGCAACTTTAGCCGTAAAACCGCTAATCGGTGTACCTGATGATCTACGCGCGGCGTTCGGAAAACATATCTATTTAGTTCGTGGTGGACATGAATTCGATGGAAGAGAAATTGTCTCTTTAGATGAAGCACATTTGTATCAAATTGCGCATGAAATCGAAGGGAAAGTTGATTCTGTAGCCATTACTTCAGTATTTTCACCTGTATCGAAAGAACATGAAGAAAGAGCAAGTGAAATTATGAAGGAAGTTCTTGGAGAGAATGTAGCGCTTTCTTTATCATCAGAAATCGGTTCAGTAGGATTACTAGAACGAGAAAATGCTACAATTATCAATGCCGCAGTTGTAGATGTTGCAAAAACAGCGGCTGATGGTTTCATAAATGCATTAAAAAATGAAGGGATTGAAGCAAAAGTATTTTTCGGCCAAAACGATGGTACATTAATGTCCGTAGAATACGCAGTGAAATATCCAATCTTTACAATCGCATGTGGTCCAACGAACTCATTACGTGGTGCATCTTACCTAACTAAAAGCTCAGATGCAATCGTTGTAGACGTAGGTGGAACAACATCTGATGTGGGTGTGTTAATTCAATCTTTCCCACGTGAATCTTCACTTGCAGTAGAAATTGGTGGTGCACGCACTAACTTCCGTATGCCTGACCTAATTTCAATCGGACTTGGCGGCGGTACAATTATTCGCATTAAAGACAACGGAGAATTCACAGTTGGACCTGACAGTGTCGGCTATCGCCTTCCAGAAAAAAGCTTAATTTTCGGTGGGGACACATTAACTACAACAGACGTTGCTGTAGCACTTGGAAAAGTCGAACTTGGCGACGCATCAAAAGTAGCCCATTTAGATAAAGAAATATTAAATAAAGTATATGAGAAAATGGTAGAGCTAGTTGAAGAAGCTATCGACAAAATGAAAACAAGCGCTGAAGATGTGCCAGTTATTCTTGTTGGTGGAGGTAGCATATTACTTCCTGAAGACTTAAAAGGAGCTTCAGAAGTGATCCGCCCACAACATTCAGGTGTTGCCAACGCAATTGGAGCTGCTATTTCACAAGTAAGTGGTCAAGTTGAACGAATTTATAAATTAGTAGAATTAACGCGTGAACAAGCATTGGAAATGGCAAAAGATGAAGCAAAACAAGAAGCGATTAAAGCTGGGGCAGATCCTGATAATTTGGTAATCGTTGATATTGAGGACGTGCCACTTGCTTACTTGCCTGGTAATGCGACACGTGTAAGAGTGAAGGCTGCTGGGGATTTGGCGCAAGTTGAGGTTAATGAATTGGTTTGATATTGATTTTGAGGGCATCTTCTTTTAGGGAGTGCCTTTTTTTTGTATGGGTTGCATTATGGGAATTGAGGGGGGGATGATATGTAGAAATGCGAACATTAAGTGGCGTTTGTGCGTAAAGGGTAGAAGTTTGTTCATAAAGTACATCGCGCTTTATAAATGGGGTCAGACAAATGAAGTTTATGTTTAGTATTCCGAACACAGTGTGAACTTTATTGATAAAGTAGTGTTTTTTGTTGATAAACAGCTGATTTTTATTGATAAAGTAGTGTTTTTTGTTGATATAATAGCAATATTTGTTGATATATTGCTTTAGACCAATTTTAAGAGGCATCTACCTAAAAAAGGGATCGCGGAAACGCGAACATTAATTGAACAATATTGATAAAGTAGTGAACTCCGTTGATAAATGGATGTTTCTCGTTGATATATCGCTGAACTTCGTTGATAAATAGTTGATCCTCGTTGATATATCGCTGAACTTCGTTGATATAATGCTTGAACCATGTTCAAAATGAAGAGGCACGCTCCAAAAATAGGAGGTCCCTCTGTGATGAACGTATAAGAAAGCTAGTTTTTCTATTGAAAATAGAGGACTAGCTTTTTTTGATATTTTTAAATTTTATTTCAACGAACAATGTTCTTTACGAACACTGTTCGTTATGTTAAAGTGAATTTGCAAGAGAGAAATAAAGTAAACGAACTTAATTAGTAAGGAATTGGAATAGCAAATATTTAGAACTACAAATAAAGAACGAATTTAAATATAAGGAGTGGTAAGTATGTCATCTTTATCAAAAAAACAAAAACGCATCGCTATTATTGGAGGTGGCCCAGGTGGGTTAACACTTGCATTAATCCTACAGCGCTATGGTATTAATCCAGTTATTTATGAACGTGAGCAACTTAATATGAACACTCAAAGAGGGGGTTCACTTGATATTCATGAAGAATCAGGGCAAATGGCACTAAAAGAAGCGGGTCTTTATGAGAAGTTTCAGGAAATTGCTCGTTATGAAGGTGAGGACTTCCGCCTTTTAGATAAAGATGGGAAAATCTATATCGACGAGATAACAGAGCACTATGAAAAAGGTGGGCGACCTGAAATTGATCGCGGCGATCTTTGTGATCTGCTTTTAAACGCACTTGATAAAAGCTGTATTAAATATGGTTATAAATTGGAAAAGGCTGTTTCACTTGAAAATGGAATGACAGAGCTTCATTTTGAAAATGGATTTGTCGATACGGTTGACTTGCTTGTGGGTGCGGATGGGGCATTTTCACGAGTTCGTCCTTTATTAACGGATACGAATATTGAGTATACAGGTA
The DNA here is from genome assembly GCA_013200995.1 of Arthrobacter citreus. Classification (GTDB taxonomy): domain Bacteria; phylum Bacillota; class Bacilli; order Bacillales; family Bacillaceae_G; genus Gottfriedia. Next base: position 5,191,953 of record CP053688.1, read on the forward strand.
TAACATTCTTTGAACTTAATATACTTGATGCTGCTAAGAATCATCCAGAACTTTATGAATTCAATAGACGTGGTAAAGTATTTGCATTTGGTGATAATAAAGGTATTCTAGCCCAACTAAATGGGGACGGGCGAATTAAAGTATACGCTAGTCTGAAAGTAGAAAAAGACTGGTCAGAGAAAAATGGATATTCGATGGAGAAGCCTGTTGAGGCGAAAGCTAAATTATTAGATTTATTTAGTGACTGGGATGAGCAACTAAAGAACTATATTCGTGCTTCTGAAGACTCAGTTGTGCAAAGACGAATTTATATGTTACCAATAAATTTCAAGTGGAAACGTAATCCAGGTGTAACACTTATTGGTGATGCAGCTCATGTGATGTCACCTTTTGCAGGTGAAGGGGTCAACTTAGCAATGTTTGATGCAATGAACCTAGCTCTTGCGATTGTACATCAAAACGATCTTGCGGAAGCAATTGAAGAATACGAAGAAAAAATGTATGCTTTTTCGTCTGAAAAGGCGCAGGAATCACTTGAAAATTTGGAACTAAGTTTCTCTGATAATGCAGCTGTTAAGTTCTTTGATTTAATGAGTTCTTTCCATGAGGACCATGAAAATTAATGGTATATTTACTAATTAATACCGTCATGTTATAAAGTAATTATGGAAAATTCGAATCGAAAAATAATCAGTCGCCGAGATCGACCAGCTAAAGAGCCTTTAAGCAATGAGCTCATTGTAAGAACTGCTTATGAACTTCTTAAAGAAGAAGGCGTTGCGGGGATGAGTATGCGCAAGATTGCAAAAGCACTGGATACTGGTCCATCTTCATTGTATGTATATGTTAAAAATCTACAAGAATTAAGTTCATTAGTATTAGACTATGGCCTTGGGCAACTTGTATTGCCAGAGCCAAATGAAGAATCATGGAAGGAAAATTTATTTGGAGCGCTGAATGCTTACTTCTCGTTACTATACGAAGAACCCGGACTTGCTGAACTTTCTTTCTCCTCAATTCCGGTTGGCACAAACTTTCTTAGATTGACAGAATATATTCTTTCAACATTACAGGATGGTGGTGTCAAATCTAGATCTGCAGCATGGGGAGTAGACCTACTTTTATTATACGTTTCTTCAGTAGCATATGAACGAACTACTAAGAAAAAGCACGGTGATATGCAAATAGCTAAAATGAAAGAAGCATTCCAAAATGCTGATCCAGTTCTTTTTCCAATTCTTTTTGGTCTAGGTGAAGAAATGTTCTCAGGAGATACGAAGTCAATGGAACGTTTCCACTGGGGAATTGAAGTTTTAATCCATGGAATTCAACATTTCAATAAATAGAAAAGTTAAAAAGTAAGCAGCCAATAGATAATGGTTGCTTATTTTTTTGCACATTAAGAAAGTGTAAATTGGCAACGGTGAGGATCAGTTGACGTAGATGCCAATTTTAGGTATAAGTATAAGTGCAACTACCCCTCTGTCTTCGCCAATCGGCGAGTTTTCTTTATTTTTTTAGAATGAAACGCTATCTTAAACGTATTACTTAGTAATGTTCTAAATTTAGGTGGTGACTAAAATATGGAGATTCGAACTAGTGCGAGAGTTTCACTTTCCAAAAAAGTAGCCGAAGATGCAATGGTAGTAAACAAAATGTTAAATGTATTTGGAGTTTTTGATGGAGCAACGCCAATAAGTCCATTTAAAAATGCTGAAGGTAAGAATGGAGCATATTTAGCTTCAAATTTATTTAGAAAGTATTTCGAAAATTATTTTCAATTTAAACTGACTCTTGCTGAAGGAATTATTCAAGCAAACAGAAGACTGATGGAAGAAATGATATTAAATAATATAGATATTACCCGCCCAGAAGAGTTGTGGACAACATGCGCTGCCGTTGTAAAAATCGATAAACAAAAAATATCATTTGCTCAACTTGGTGATTGTATGATTATAGCAGAGTACCATAATGGCCATATAAAAACTTTAACGAAAGATACTGTAAAGGGAATCAGTAGCAGGGCGAAAGTAAAACGTGAGAATGATCGAAAGAAAGGAATAATCTTACCAGAAGAATCGTATTTCAATTCGGTTAAAAATCAACTGATTTATAATCGAAGCATGGCTAATACGGTTAATGGTTATTCTGTTGCAAATGGAAAAGAAACAGTCAGAAGTTATATCCAATCGGGATATATAGATTCTAGGGATTTGAAGTCGATTTTATTAATCAGCGATGGATTATTTCATCCTAAGGTTGATTTGATACATGCATATAAAATAATCAATGCAATTGGGTTGGAGGAATATTCGGTGCAATTGGAAAAGGAAGAGTTGAAAAATAAGACACATTCGGATGATAAAACGGGGATCTTTATTCGGTTTTAGAAAATGTTCAAATATTTCACATTTAATTTATTAATAGGGCTAAGCAAATCATGATAATATTTTAATGAAGAAATTAAAGTTAAAAACATATATTTAGTTTATATAATAACAAAGTAAAAAAAGGATTGAAAAGTAGAAGTGAATTCTACTATTTCGATCCTTTTTTGTAATATAAATCAGCTCAAATTCATGGAATACTCTTAGCGAGATTTTGGAAAAATTAATGAGAATTTTTTTGAAAATAAAAAAGTCTCCGTCGAAAATGTGACGTTAAAAAAACAAGTTAATTCAAAAACCTCTGTAACGGAGCATTTCCGAACTATTTCACTAATAAAATGTTACAAATTGATGAACCAGTGATACAAAGGCTTTTTTTAAGATGAATATGTATTTTTTGAAGACTTATTTGAGCCTCGTTATTGTAAGGAAGAAATGTTCTTAAACTTGTACTTTAGGCAGTTGGATTTCACTCCAGTTAGTTACATCGCATTGGCCCATTGCATGATCGCCCACAGCCACCACGGTTCCGTCCGATTTAAGTCCAATTGAATGTGCGCAACCCGCTGCAATCGCGACGATATCGTGCCAGTCACTTACATTACATTGCCCATGCCCATGCTTATCGAGACCTACAGCTAGCACTGTACCATCAGATTTTAGTCCGATAGTATGATTACTACCAGCAGAGATCGCCACAATTTCACTCCAGTCACTGACATCGCATTGGCCATGTTTATTCAAACCAATAGCAACAACCGTGCCATCTGATTTAAGCCCGACTGTATGAAGATAACCTGCATCAGCCTCTACAATGTTTTGCCAGCCTTTAACATTACATTGGCCATACCGATTATTTCCTACGTTCGTTACTGTGCCATCTGACTTAAGACCCACAGTATGCCAGTCCCCCGCTGAAATTGCCACAATATCCCGCCAGTCACTTACATTACATTGGCCATCATTATTTCGACCTACAGCCATCACCGTACCATCCGATTTAAGCCCGACAGATCGACGCCAACCCGCTGCAATCGCAACAATATCGCTCCAGTTACTTACATCGCATTGGTCATGCTTATTCCAACCTACTGCCACCACAGTTCCGTCCGATTTAAGTCCAATCGTATGAGCGTTACCAATATGACCATTACCTGCTGCAACTGCAATAATATCGTCCCAGTTGTTTACATCACATTGACCATATTTATTTTCCCCAACCGCCATGACAGTGCCATCTGATTTAAGTCCAACAGTATGACGATACCCAACAGCTATAGTATCTTTTTTCGGTGTATTAATTTGCATGTTTACCTCCTTTATATTCGAGAAACTCTGTAATTAGTGTCAAGTATAAGTAACGGTTCAGCAGGATGTCAATTGAGATTATGATTTAATAGTCGGTTAAAAGACTAAAAAAAATTGTTTAAACGAAGATTATATTAAAGTGGAATGGCATAGTTAATAAAAATAGAATCTTAGACTTAATTTCCATATTGATGAAAGGAGTTTAGAATGTTTGAAATTACAACAACATACATTTTAAAATTAAAAGTTATGGATTAGATGTAATTCATTTGGAATTCAACCTCAGAGAGAGACGAATAACAGAATCAATAAAAAAATGTTTTAGTTGAAGATCACGAGTTGCTTACAGCTCTTTTTTTTATATTGAAGTAAATAGCAGATTAGTAACATAAATTAAAGGACTATTTGAATGTTAAGTTTAATGTATATATTAAACTTTTGATAAGAGGTGGTTTAAATGAACATAAGAAACGCAACTTTAACAGATGCAACTGGAATTGCGAAAGTCCACGTCGCAAGTTGGAAAACTACTTATAAAAACATTATGCCAGATGCTTTTTTACAGAAGTTATCTTACGACCAAAGAATTGGTTCGTGGACCAAAAATATTACTAAAGAGAGACATTATGTGTTTGTTGCAGAAAATGGTAATGGAGAAATTATAGGATTTGCAGACTGTGGAAAAAGAGAAGAGAATCAAGTCGATGATTCAGGAGACTTAACATCAATTTATCTACTTGAAGAATATCAAGGAACAGGAATTGGCAAGCAACTAATGGAACAACTTTTTAATCAATTTGAAAAGTTAGGTTTTAATAGAGTGTTTGTTGAGGTATTAGAAGATAATAAAACTCGTTTTTTTTATGAGTATTATGGTGCTGAATTATTGAAATCTGAAAAGATAACAATTGCGGGTAAGGATTTAAATCTTCTGACTTATGAATGGAATAATATTAAAAAGGTATTAGCTAAATTTTAAACTTTGTTCTTATTGAACTAACTGATGAGATTCTTCAATAACGAAGGATCGTTTTTCTCATGTAGATAAATGGCAGTTTAGTTTAATAAAAACAGGACTATTATCTTTAATATAGAATTAATAATATTAGTTAAAATATTTGTAAAATATTGGAATTACAATCGAAGTAAAAAGGAGAATAAATTATGATTAGAAAATTATCTATTATACTTATGGCTACAATGATGCTTACAGCCTGTTCCGATTCTAGCAAAACAACAAAACAACAAAATGAGCAATCAACTGAAGCGACATCTTCTGTTACATCTAAGAAAGCAATAAAAAAAGTTTTTGAGAACCTATTTAATGGTCCAGATAAGAAGCTTATAGATTTAATGTGGAATCCTAAATATAAGACTGTTGTAAATAATAAAGAAGAAAACCCAACGTTCGATAAATATGTAGCAGAGGTATACGGACCATACATTGCAGATTCTTATCTCGATCCCTTCGTTTCAACAATTCTTAGTCAATATTCGAATTTTGCTTACGATGATGGCTATAAGTTAAGTCTTAAGAAGATTTCAATTAAGCATAGTGATAAAGATTCAACTCGTTATACCTTCATAGCAGAGGTCGGCTATCAGAAAAATGAAGATGAAGAAAAATCTGTAAATGTAGAAGGCAAAGTCTACTTCTATTCAAAAGATAAAGGGAAAATCTCGGTAATCAAACTCATTAATGACAATGGCTTATTGGATAACTTAAGAACGAAAAATTGAATATTTTATCTCAATAAAAAAGAACTACCATTAGTAATTCATGTTGTTCAACTAACTGATGCGTTAGTTGAAGACCTAATTTCATATGGTAACAATTTAGAATAGGAGAGTCGGAATGAAATATACTTGTCCTTGCTGTGGTTATAAAATTCTTGATGAAGAGCCTCCGGGAACCTATGATATTTGTAGTATTTGTTTTTGGGAAGATGATCCAGTTCAATTTAAAGATCCTGATTTTGAAGGTGGAGCAAATATTCCTTCTTTAAGACAAGCGCAAATAAACTTTATTGAATTTGGTGCTTGCGAAGAAAGATGTATTGAATTTGTCAGAAAACCAAATGAAAGAGATAAAAAAGACACTAATTGGAAGCTTTTATAATTTATTGTCCTTATGTAACTAACGCACTGTTTAGTTGAAAATCACGAGTTGCTTGCAGCTCGTTTTTTTATTCAAGTAAATGGCAGTTTAGTCGAATAAGAAATTAACTAAACAGCTTTTTCTTGTATTCTTAAGGAAATGTTGAACAAAAGGAGGGCGTTGAGTGAAGCTGTATACTTTTCAAAAACCAGCTTGGTGGGTTGCTTGTCGTCAACGTAGTTATTACGTAGCAGATTCGTCGTTCATATCTGATGAATTGATGGAATCTCCCTATAAGTGGATGCTCGAACAATACAAGAAACGCATCCGTCATACGAGTGCACCTGCACTGTTATGGGTTTGGGAAGAAATTCCTGATGGGTACCGTGGCGGTGGGACAGATTGGGACATAGAAGAAGGTTATAAAGAAAACTATTTGTTTGTCTTCCAGCATAGCGAAAAGGACGTGCTGTGGAGTTGTTTTGACGCTTGGCATGTTCCACTAAATGAAGGCAGACTAACATCTGCGGATGAAGAACCGTACGAAGACACCCTCCCTAAACGATATGGCTGGGAACGAGTTTTTGATTTTGACTGGCTAAAAAAGTATGAGTATAGTGATATAACAACGAAGCAAGGTGTCATTGACGGCTTTACTGAGGACGAACTTCTTTCGGTCTATCGCTTTAACGAAGCAACACATTTCTGGGAGCTACTTTATGGTGAAGCCGTAAAACTCGATTGGGCTTAAATAATTATGACCCTTAGGCAACTAAATAATGTTTTAGTTCAATTAGAGATTGTTACTCTAAAAGGTGTAAAAGGAGATATATATTTTGAAAAGAGGTATTAGTTTTGAGATACCAAATCAGTATGGACAATTTTTAGATGATATTTTAAAACCAGTGAATATTAAGGATTTTAACTGGTTTATTATAGGTGAAGAGTCTTATTTAGTGGTGGATGGAGACTTGGATAAACCTCTTTTTCCAGAATACATCCAAGTTATAAACGGTCCAGAACTTGATGATAAACTAAAAAAAAATGAATACTATTTAATATTTGCAGATTTAAAAGCTTTTCCCGAAAATAAAGATTCAATTGAAATAAGAACATACGAAGAATTTTTAAGTAGCGATTGCCAATTATGTTTATTAATAACAGATTGCATATATACAGATATTTATTGTAAAGAATTAGAGTTAATAGAAAAATTGTATACAAACGCACTACAAAATAATTACGAAAACCTATCCTATATCACAGATACGAATGATAGTAGAACAGGGCTCAGTTGTTGGTAGATTTATATTTCTTATGCAACTAACTGATGCTTATGTTGAATAAGATCATAGTCGCAAATGCGAAATTCCTTATTCAACATAATGGCAGGTTAGTGGAAGAAGGATTTTAATAGGTTTACGAGAAAAACTTAATATCAAATCAAGTATGATGGAGGAAGATATGGAAGAGTTAGAAGTAAAACAAATAAAAAATTTGTTATATGTTGATTTAACATTTTTAGTGAAGGAAAGCAAAGATGAGGGTTTTCGTATGGTAGAAAGATTAGTAAATGATTATAAAAATGGTACTAATACTTTTAACAATTTAGGCGAGGTTTTATTTGGTGTTTTTAATGAAAAAGGTGAATTAGTTGCCGTTGGTGGATTAAATAAAGACCCTTTTTCGAATAAACAATATATCGGTAGACTTAGAAGGTTTTATGTTAGTAAAGAGTATAGGAGAAACGGTATTGGAAGCCTGTTGTTAAAAAGGATAATTAACGAAGCAAAAAAGTATTATAAAGTTTTAGTGCTTCATACTAATACAGAACAAGCTGATAAATTTTATACTTCCCTTGGATTTTCAAAAGAAAATAGATTTCTTAATTCTACACATTGTTTAAATATGTAAAAACAGTGAAGAGCTATACAACTAAACCAGCTAATAGTTTGTCAATAATTTTCAATAAAAAAATTTAGTGACCCATGTTATACTATTTTTGACATGCCAAATAATCTTCCACTTATTCAAAAATTGGAAGATTATGGTAGTTGAAGTTAGTTCAGATTTTAAGCTAGATCTTGGAAAGTCGTTTTGCTTTTTAACAGGGCATAAATCCAATGTAATAGTTTGTTTACACAAGCAATAACTGTTACTCTAAATGGTTTTCCTTCTTCACGCTTTTTATCATAAAATTGTCGCATTCGCTTATTTCGTGGGATGATTTCGTCTGTTGTCTTACTCTTACGATTATCACGAATTGCACACCGAACAGCCATAAATAACGCATGTCTCAATCGACTAGAACCACGTTTTGTAATACGGTTTCTACTGGCTGTGAATTTACCAGATTCAAAGACACTCGGGTCAACACCAGTGAAAGCCACAAGTTTTTTAGGATTATCAAACCGATCAATTTCACCAATTTCAGAGATAATCGTTGCCGCGATTTTTTTTCCGATACCTGGAATCGATTGGATGATAGTATATTCTTCAATTTCTTTTACGAGGACATCTATCTCTGCTTTTAAATTGGATAGATGTTCTTTGTATTGAAGAACCATTTTAATATGCATCTCAAGCGAAATAATTAGGCTTCTATAAAGATTTACTTGAAACGGATTTTTTTCAGCCGCAGTAATTAAAAGCTTAGCTCTTTCGTTTGCCCATTGTTTAGAACGACTAGTACATAAAGATGCGATTCGTTTAGCTAGTTGATCTTCACCTGCTTGTAACACAGCTTCAGATGAAGGAAACTCCAGTAAAGTTAAGAGTGAAACATTAGAATACAAATCTCCAAATACACCTCGATATTCAGGAAACACTTGATCTAGAATCGCTAAAAAATGTAGTTTTGTCTGAGAACTAATACCTGTTAAATGATCGTGCTGTCTGGTTAAATTTCGCAGGTTTAGTAACTGTGCACCACGTTTTTTATGTGGCTCTAACTCTTCTTTGTAATACAGCTCGCAGAGGTGGTACGCATCGATGACATCAGTCTTAACCTTTCTTAAACTCGAACTTTTAGCTCGATAAGAGATTAATGGATTAATAACGATGTAAATATAATTTAAGCTATCTAAGAACTGCATAACTGGAGAATGGTAATGTCCTGTCGATTCCATTATTAATACTGGTTTTGAATTGGCTTTTTCTTCGATACTCTGTAAGAATTGATGTAGCTGCTTAAACCCTTCAACTGTATGTGAAATTTTAAAACTTTTTTTAAAAGGAGTCTTTCTATCTAAAAAAGCTTGTATTTGGCTTTCTCCTTTTGCGACATCCAGACCAACTACTGGATTCATAAACTATCTCCTCCTAAAACTATTAAATTTATCGGTTCCCCTAATACTCCCTTATAGTGTCATAGGTTCGCTTGTTATGCGGGATCTATGTCCCAACCAGCCAAAATCATGTTTCTATAAGTAGGGGGTGAACTGTTTAGTTGACGGGGTCTAAGCCCCACTAATGCTTCGTTCTGCCCCGACTACTTAATCATAAGACCATATAAAAAATGGTCAACCAGTAAATAAAACTGGATGACCTTATAATACGAACTAATGCTTTAGTTCAATTAGAGATTGTTACTCTAAAAGGTGTAAAAGGAGATATACATTTTGAAAAGAGGTATTAGTTTTGAGATTCCAAATCAGTATGGACAATTTTTAGCTGATATTTTAAAACCAGTGATTATTAAGGATTTTAATTGGTTTATTATAGGTGAAGAGTCTTATTTAGTGGTGGATGAAAACTTGGATAAACCTCTTTTTCCAGAAAACATCCAAGTTATAAACGGTTCAGAACTTGATGATAAACTAAAAAATAATGAGTACTATTTAATATTTGCAGATTTAAAAGCCTTTCCCGAAAATAAAGATTCAGTTGAAATAAGAACATACGAAGAATTTTTAAGTAGCGATTGCCAATTATGTTTATTAATAACAGATTGCACATATACAGATATTTATTGTAAAGACTTAGAGTTAATAGAAAAATTGTATACAAACGCACTACAGTATAATTACGAAAACCTATCCTATATCACAGATTCGAATGATAGTAGAACAGGACTTAGTTGTTGGTAGGTTTATATTTCTTATGCAACTAACTGATGCAATAGTTAAACAAGACTTTTAAGAATTAAAGGAGAAGATGAATAAAAACGAATTTCTACAATTCATTGAAGAGTGGGGAGAATACTTTAAATGGATATCAGTTTCACTTAGAAATGAATATGAAAAAATATTGATAGATTTGAAAAGTATTTATAGTTCAAATGAAATAAATTACGTGAAATTCTTAGGAGATTAATAAATATGTTTAACCATTCTAATGCAACTACGCAGTGCAATAGTTGAACAACAAGATCGGCTGTTTAGTCGATTTTTTTATTCAACAAAATGGCAGTTTGGTTCAATAAGGAATGATATACTATTAGTAATATTTTTAAACATCAAGAGGAAGTAGAACGGAGCATATGTTTAATGGAAAAAAGAACTACTACTAATAAATATCTACCTTATTTCTTTTCTTATTTACTTGTTTATCCCTGTAGCTTTCCTTTAGTTGTTATTATAGGATTAGCAACAGCCAGTCTAAGCGAAAGTAAAGCAAATGTGGTTTCTTATATTGTTTGCGCTTTAGTAACAATTGTAGGCGCTATAATATTGAATTTATATTTTAAGAATTTCATGGGATTGAAGAAAAATAATAAACAAACTTGGTCTATATTTATAACTCATTTAATTTTGATTCCTTTAACAGTTTTTATATATTACTGGGTTACATGGAACTTTTTTTAATTAATGAAAATAGCGTATGGGTGATTGAACTAAATGATGCTTTAGTTATACAACGTAAAACGCGATCGGCGATTTTGTCGGTCTTTTTGTGCGACGGGCAGTCGCATAGGGTGCTGACCTAGTCAGCACCCTTCAATCATTTTAACTAGACAGAGACGACACTTCGGTGTAACGACTGGACGAAGGATAAAATTATGAATTCCAGATGGTGAAAATCCATACTCGAGGAGACTGACCTAGCTCGAGAAGTCTAATCTAGGGCATTATCGCGAGGTATTGTCTGAAGGAGATGCGGTAAATCGAGAGACCCGTAGACGAAAAGATAGACCCTAATGCAAGAAGTGTGAAGCACGGCGGCGGGATAAGTTGGTGACTCTGCGAAAAGTGAGGAAACCCACTAAAACGGCATTTTCTTTAGAAGTCAGAGCGAGAAAATGTGGCTTATAACGTGATGGTGCAGGGTATGTCTTGAAGGAAAATGCGATGACCCCGTGAGGTCTCCACCTTACCGAACAGGCAGGGTTCTAATCTATAAGGGCAATCCGAAGTGATGAAGAACGGGTGGAGAAGTCAGACGTTCTCATAGTACGGAAGTAGTTCGATGACCATAACATTGAATGAACGGAAGGGGAACGACCTATGGCTCCAAGTCATGGACGAGATGGAATGTCAACAATCAAGTTACTGAGGTAAAACCGTTTGAATGAACATCAAGGAAAGGCATGGAATATGTAATGAATCAAGAGTGGAAATTTAAATTACACAGTGTTTATGGTCAATTATTATTCGACCGTAAATTAACAAAAAGCTTCGAACAAGTAAAAGCGAATAAAGGTACAGGTGGAATTGACGGAGAATCAATCGAAAGTTATGAATCTAACTTGAATGGAAATATTTTGTCATTACTTGAAAAGTTAAGAACGAAAACCTACAAAGCACAACCAGTCAAAAGAGTATACATACCTAAGAAAAATGGAAAGAAACGACCATTGGGAATTCCGACAATTCAAGACCGTATTGTTCAACAGAGTTTAGTAAATGTGTTACAACCAAAATTTGAGGATCTACTGTTTCATAATTGGTCAGTAGGATATCGACCAAATCGAGGAGTTCAAAGAGCCCTTCAAATAATCTTATGGAATATAGAACAGGGATATAATCATATATACGATTGTGATATAAAAGGCTTCTTCGATAATATTCCACATAAGAATCTAATCGGAATATTAAAGAAATACGTCTCGGACCGAACGGTCCTTAGTCTCATAGAACAATGGTTAAAGGTTGGACACATGGAAGAAGGAAAACTGATTCATTCTGACTACGGGACTCCTCAAGGTGGAGTAATTTCACCATTACTAGCAAATGTCTATCTTAATGAATTGGATTGGGAATGGGATTTGAATGGTATTCGCTTCGTTCGTTACGCAGATGATTTTCTTTTATTTGCGAAATCAAAAGAATTAATCGAAAAAGCAGCGTCCTTAACTAAAGAAAAGTTGAAAGAGTTAGGATTAGAGATTTCAAAAGAGAAAACTAGAGTAGTCAACTTTGAGAAGGACGATTTCGATTTCCTAGGTTTTACATTTCATCATTGGAGACCGAATAAGAAAGTTAATAAACCTATATTTCATGTGACACCTAAGGAAGAATCAATCAAAGACTTTCGATTGAAAATTAAAGAAAAGACTCGAAAGACTTTAACTCTGAGCAAAGAAGAATGGGTTAGTCGTGTGAATCCAATTATACGTGGAAAAGTCAATTATTATGTGACAATCATCAAAGCGATTAAGGCTAATGAAGAACTAGGTCAGACAAGTCATTGTATTACCAGATGGACGAGAAATCGACTTCGAAATCTAGATGGATACATAAGAAGGCGACTGCGAGTAGCCTTTATTCATAAACATCCAACCCAAAGAAAAGGGGATAAAATGAATAGTTTATGGAATAACTCATTCTTTCTAAAGACTAACCTAATCCCATCTTATTGGCTTTACTTAAATAAAGCTTTCGGCTACACAAAAGAACAATATTTAAATGACATGAAGAAAACAACTAAACGCAACATACATACAAGGATTAAAAGAGAAAGAGAAAAGGGAAAAGAATATTACAACCCTATTCGTCTCCAAAAGATGCAAAATGCCTGGAATGCATCCTCTTGATAAACACTACAACATATGGGTAAGCCGTATGCCTTAATTGGGCAAGTACGGTTTGATAAGGGGGAAGTCTCGTGAGAGATTTCCCTACTTTATTTTATTGAACAAAATGCCTGTTTAGTTGCTTAAGAATTTAGAGTGTATAATGGGATGATGCTAGAAAATTCGCTTATTAAGAAGAATATGATTTTAATTATAAATACCACAACTGTATAAGGAGGACTTATGAATAAACTTAAAGAATTTTATTGGGATATTTTATATAGGTTGTTTAGGATACAGTCTAAAAATGCAGGCTGGACAACATTTGCCCCTTTGAGAATTGCCCCTGAATATAGTGTTAACTTGGAAAAAGGTCAAGTTACAGGAGAAGTAAAATATAATGAAAAGATATACTTGACTGTTATTGTAGATGTTCCTAACGAAAGTACTGTGGTTAAAGGGAGTCTTAGACGTATTCATAAACATACAAGACCATTTAAAAAACATAATTACATAGAAATTATTAAAGATAATGCGGAATATTTTATTGAAAACAAAATAGCAAATCCAAAGGAACACTATGATAAGCTATTCAACTAACTAATGAACTAGTTTTATAAAATGGCAACTGAAAGAATCAGATTCCATTTTTAATTTTGATATAATATTAATAGGTTGGTAAATACATATTGACATCTTGGGGGAATTAATTTGGAAAAAGCTATTAGAAAAGGTCTCATTTATGGTATTTTGTTTGGGATAGCAATTGCAATTTTATTTATTAAACATTATGAAATTAACACATCATTTCAAGGAAATGAGATTATTTATTTAAACAAATTTGATTACTTAATATTAATTTTAAAGCGTGGCATTGTTGGTTCATTTTTTGGAGCCTTTCTAGCTTTTATTATTTTTAAACTAAATGATTCATTAAAACTGAGTAAAAAAATGAAATTTGCTGCCATTATATTTGGCATATGCGTAGTTGGACCAGTTATACAATATTTAGTTTCTTTAAGACTCAATGAATTATCGCTGTTTAACTAGAGCGTTCGTAAGTTAGTGATTAATCTTTAACCTGATTGAAGGGACTTAAAATGAAAAAGAAAATTAGTGTAAGTTGGTTAATAGTATTATTATTTATTTTTTATTTAATATCGACTTTTGTAGGTGGTTCAACTTTTGAGGATTTTTTAGCTAGGAATAAAAATATTCATTCTGATCGAACTAACCATACAGAAGGATGGACTGGTCCGAATAACGAAAAACTTGATTGGGACTCAAGCGAAGAGAATTATAGAATTATTTATGTAAGATATGCTTATACCTTTATTAAACCAAATAAAAAAATAATGGAAGTATCTGCAATAAAAATTTTTGGAATTTGGATTGATACCACTAAAAGTAAACAGTAAGAAAAAGAGATTTAAAATGAAATAAATTACTTATTGAACTAACGCATGTCATTGTTCAATAAGACTTCCTAAAGTTGTCTAATTAGACAACTTTTTTAGTCGAAACATCAGCATTTAAAAAGAGGCAACTAAAAATTGCCTCTTTTCAAATGTGCACAAAAAACCATTTTCAAGTAATTCCCAAGAACCGGTAACTAAACAACTAATTAATTCTTGAAAGCAAAGGATCAATATTCACTTTCCATGGAGAAAGAGGTGACGTTCTCACCAATATAAAAGTAATATTGGTTCTAACCCGACCTTTATTTTTAATAAAGAGATTAAGTTCAACTGGTATTTCAGATGCAAGAGAGTATGTTTCTGATTCCCTTGTTTGTGGTGAAGTCCACTGTATCGCATCTATTTTTTCAATTTTCTTAAGTTCTTCTTTGAAATCTTTTTGATCACTTATGGCAATTTTTTTTATCAAACCTTTATCACCGTTTTTTATCGTAAATAATATTACATTTAGCATTTGGGAAGGTGAGAGGTTATTCATATATTCATCAAACCTCCCAGCAGCTTTAAGAACCATCAGATGATGAGATAAGTCTGATTTTCCTGTCTTATGTGTTGTGCTTCCCATAAAATGAATGCAAAAGTGACCAGGGAAACCGTTAGGAAGAGTACCTGCTCCATGTGGCATTCCGTGCATGGATGCAGGGATTAGGTTGTCATGAGCTAAAATTAATACAGCCCTCCTGCGCCAACTCCATTCCCCACCGTATATTTCCTTCATTATCCTAGTATCTTCCCTTGTTAATGGCTGGACATCTGCATGTCTACTACCAGCTCTTCGTTGTACATTAAAGCTCTTTCCACTTTCCACATCGATTACAGTGAACAATGAGTATTTTGGGATTATTTTGTTGACAGCTTCCCAATCTTGAATTTCTATATGGAAGCTAATTGGGCAATGGACTGTTTCGTCTGTCGTAGCGATCGTAGCGTATGTAAGTTCTGATGAGAAAAATAATGTAAGTGACAAAATGACAATAAAAAAAGCTTTTTTCACAGCTATAAGTCAACTCCGATGTCTAATAATTGAATACATCTATTTTGTCTAATTTTTTAGATAAAATAGCTATAAAAAAATTGGGAATATAA